>CBDDKW010000001.1:0-24779 GCA_965230425.1 Gammaproteobacteria bacterium
ACTGGATTAGGAAAATCTAAACCGAAATAATGTAAGGGTTCATGGGTGATATATTGTGGTGTTTTGAGTAAATTTAATTTATAAGCCCAATTTAATAGGGTTAAGGTCAGGTGATGAGCTGTTTCTGCCGGTAGTAAAAACAATAATGGACGCAGTAATCGATAGAGCATCTTAGCCTTTAGCCTCATTAATAATACCATGAGGAACGTGACCCGTGGCAACATGTTCGCGCGTGGCATCGCAATGACCCTGTTGATCATCAAAGAAAATATCCGCAGCAAAGGCTTTGAGGAATTCACCCTTATTCATACCGCCGAGGAATAAAGCTTCATCAATACGAATGTTCCAGGAGCGTAAGGTATTTACCACGCGTTCATGAGCGGGAGCATCGCGAGCCGTGACTAAGGCCGTGCGTAATGGGCATTCATCCGTGGGGAATTTACCTTGAATACGGTGTAAAGCGTCGAGAAAACCTTTAAAGGGACCATCCTGTAAAGGAGTCTTCGCCGCTTTGGTTTCGCTTTCTTTAAAGGCGGTTAAGCCCTGTTGTTGAAAGATGCGTTCAGCTTCATCAGAAAATAACACTGAGTCACCATCAAAGGCAATGCGTAATTGGCTGGAATGGCTTTGCTGAGTTGAAGAGGGTAATAAGGTTGCTGCCGCACAGCCAGCATTTAATGCTCGCAGGACATCATTACCATGGGTGGATAAAAATAAATGTGAACCAAAGGCAGACACATAGGGGTAAGGACTTTTGCCATTGGTAAATGCCGCGCGGGTGATATTCAAGTCATGTTCTTTAATGCTATTAAAAATTCGCAAACCGGTATCAGCGCTGTTGCGTGACAGTAAAATCACTTCTACTAAGCTGGCTTGAGTTTCTGGGTCGTTGAGATTAAGGAGCTTTTTAACCAGTGGGTAGGCAACGCCAGGTTCGAGAATTTTATTTTCATTGTCTACTTGATATTGCAGATAAGCATCGATACCTTCATTTTCAAAGATGGCATGGCTTTCGTCCAAGTTGAATAAGGTACGTGAAGAAATACCTACTACTAATTTGTTTCCCAGATCTGTCATTGTGAATACTCCCACTCAATCCATTGTTGAATCAATGGAAAATATAATGCT
The DNA here is from genome assembly GCA_965230425.1 of Gammaproteobacteria bacterium. GTDB lineage: Bacteria > Pseudomonadota > Gammaproteobacteria > UBA1113 > UBA1113 > CBDDKW01. The sequence goes on from CBDDKW010000001.1 coordinate 1,129, forward strand.
AAGCCAATGGGGCGTTGTTCTAGTTGCCATAGTATATCACCATATTGTTGTAATTGGGCAGCATATTTTTGTTTTTGCTGATGCAAAAATTGCTCAATGTTTTCAGTCTGGTCTTGAGGCTGACTCGTTTTATAATCAATGATCCAACGTTTGCCTGTGTCGTCAATAAAGGTGCGGTCGATAATAAAATGCTGGCTGTCATGTGCTTGTTGCAGGGTAAAGCCTTGCTCACAGGCGGATTCAGTATGGCTATTGTCTAAAATCCAACAGCCCTTGGGATCGACAAGGATATTGACTATGGCGTTTTGTGTAGCCATGAGAGCAGCAGGTACCTGTTCAGGTAATACCCCTAAGTGCAGTAGTGCATGATGCCAAGCTTGTTGGTAGTGGTTTAAATCTTTAGTTTGCCAGTGTTGGTAGCCTTGCTCGGTAATTTGTTGTAATAGGCGATGCACCAGAGTACCGGTGTGTTTTGCTTGTTCTTGTTGATAGTCTATACACCAATGCTGGCTGGGGGGGCGGAAGCTAGCTGTGGTGATAGCTTCTTGTTCCTCAAAGAAAGAACTCTCCCCAGCTTGCGGGGGAGTCAGGGCGCTGGGGTTTCCCAAGGGGAGAGCGCAAGCTCCCCTTGGGTCGCCGTCGGCGCGGGTTTCCCGCGCAGGCGAAATCATATCAGGAAACAATTGCGGTCGCTTGCGACCGAATTGTTGGAACCAGGCACTGCTAAAACGTTGCAAGTTTGCTGGTGCAGTTTCAAGTAGTGCATCCTCTGTCTCTGTGATTATATCTGTGCAGACTGCTGCTTGCTGTTCTTGCGTTGTTAAGTTCTGTAAAAACAGCGGCCATAAATGATATAAAAAACTGGTTTTATGGGGTGCAGTGAATTCGCCATCAGCCTGTTGATACAGTGATGCGAATAGGTAAAGCTGCTGTTTCGCGCGGGTGGTGGCTACATAGAGTAGGCGTAACATTTCATAATAGCTTTTGCTTTTATCCTGGTCGCGAATATAGTTGAAGATAGGATCCTCAGTTTGGCCACTGGCTTTAATGGGAGCTAATAAGAGATCGCTCTGACCATTTGCTAGAGGGCGTTCCATCCAGGCCAGCAGTGGCGATTTATCCGCAGCAGCACGCCGCTCTAATCCGGGAATAATCACATGGTCAAACTCTAAACCTTTGGCCTTATGAATAGTCATCACTTGAATGCTGGGATCTGCATGAGGATTAGGTTCAGCATACAAGTGTAATAATTGCTTCTCAAGATATTCAAGGTCAGTAATACCACCGGCTGTTTCTAAACGTTCTAAGAGATTAAAATATGCCTCAGCATCATGTTCGGCATGGGGATCATCTAAATAATAATGACTGCCAAGGTCTTGCCAAATATTTTCTACCCAAGTGCGCATCGGCAGGCGGCCACGTTGTTGTAAATGGCGCTGAAAAATCTGCCTGATATGTTGTACGCGGATTAAGCCATCCGCGGATAAGCCTAAGTCAGTGTCTGTTTGATTGAGTTGTTCCCACACAGTTAACTCACGTCCTGTATCGGTACCGGCGAGACCGTATAAATCCTCTAGGGTTAAACCACACCAAGGCGAACGTAAAATAGCTAACCAGGCGATCCGATCGGCAGGGTGGAGTAAGGCGCGAGTTAAAGCTAATAAATCTTGCACCACAGTACGATCCGCCAGCCGTTCGATTTCAATAGCTTGAAATTTAATATTGGCTTGATGTAAGCACGGCAAAACATCATAAAGATGGGTGCGTGCGCGTACTAAGATGGCAATGCTATGTTCTGGGTGCGCTTGTTTGATGTGCTGGATGATTTGAATGATTTGTAAGCTTTCTGCATTTTCGTCATCACTATTAATCAGTGGCAATAATTGTATATTATTATCTGCACTGACTTGGCTAAAGGGTACCGAGGCATGATAACTCACCGCACCTTGAGCAATATTTTCAACAGCAGGAAAAGCAAAACTAAAGAAATCATTATTCCAATTAACAATGTCAGCATTGGAACGGAAATTAACTTGTAACTTCAGTGGCTGCAGGGCGATATGGCCGATGCCTTCGGTACGAGCACGCATGAATAAGCCCACTTCCGCCTGGCGAAAGCGATAAATCGACTGCATGGGGTCGCCTACTAAGAATAAGCTGCGATTATCACCCTTGTGCCAGCCCGTGGTTAAGCGCTTAATCAGTTGGTATTGGGAAATAGATGTGTCTTGGAATTCATCGATTAGTAAATGACGGATTTGATAATCGAAGAATAGGGCAAGATCCGTAGGCGCGTCATCAGTGCCAAGAGCGTGTAAAGCGCGGCTAGCAATTTCAGTAAAATCTACTTTGCCATGGGTTTGAAAAATTACGGTTAACTGGGCCACAAGAATCGGCAATAAATGGCTAAGTTGACAAATCATATCCCATTGTTCGGGCGAATAAATTAACCCCGGGGTTTTCAAGAGATTTTCCAAGGCATAACGTAAGCCTTCGGTTTCACCGAGGGTGGCTAACATAGCCAACATACGCTGCTTCATGCTTTTTAATTGTTCGCGCTCTGCCTCTGTTGTGGCTGAACTAGCCGCAGGGAAGCCTTGGTTTTTAGTGACAGTTTTGCGCCAATCATAGTCCTTTTTAAGCAAATACTTGGCGATGGTGAGCCATTGTTCATAGGCACTGATATGGCAGTTGGGTAATTGTTGTAAATGTAATAAATCTGCTAATTGATTATCCATTTGCAGATGATTCATTTGCTCTGCGGCGAAGTACAATAAGGCGAGTAATTCTTGACGTAGAGACTGATCGGGATCGATTTTTTCAAGTTGTGTCGCTAAAGATTGTAGCGCATCATCAGCGATCCGTATTAAGGCTTGGTTGAGTTCTGTATGGAATGCCTCGGTATCATTGCCCACTAAGTGCGGCAACCATTGTTCGCGACAGTAGAGCATATTGATTAATAATTTTTTAGCTTTAAAAGTATCATTATCAATATGCAGTAAGAGTTTGGCGATGGCGTCACTCCAAGGCAAGTCCTCTTCTAGGTGACTTAATATTTCATCGGCAGCTTGCTCATACAAGTGATGTTGATCATCGGTGATATCGGGTTGGGCACCAAATTGTGATAACAGTGGCATACGCCGTGTGAGTTTGGCGCACAAGGCGTCGATGGTAAGTACTTGTAGGCGGTTAGGATTATCCAGTAATTGCCATTGTAATTCATGGTTGCGTTGAAGTACGCGTTTTGCCAATTTCCATGTTTGTTGCGCATGTGCCTGTTCAGGTAGGGTATCCGTTTGTGCCGCGTTGTGTAGTGCCATGATAATACGGCTGCGCATTTCCGCGGCTGCTTTTTTAGTAAAGGTAATAGCCACAATTTCTTCTGGTACTTTTTCCGCATGGCTGAGTAATACTAAAAAACGTTGGGTAAGTAATTCGGTTTTACCGGATCCTGCCGGGGCTTGCACAATAAAAGATTGGCTTGGATCTAAGGCTCGTTCACGTGCTGCTGCATCAGGAATTTGTTGTGTTGTTTTTGTCATGTTTATTCCTCAGCTACCGCTTCATGTTCAATGCTGCTCACATCGGTTGCATTAATTCTACACAGAGTATGCAGATCACAATGGGCGCAGGTGGTTACTGGGTTCTTCGGTGCTACCGCGGCATAGCCATGACTAAATTCCTGGGCTAAGCTATGCAAGCAATCATTCCATTCGGCAATTTGTTGCGACCAAGTCTCGGCTTTATCGGCGTTGTTCAGTTTACTAAAGCTATTTACTTGATTGACTAAGTCTGCCTCTTCAGTAATACCCTTAAAGCGTAAATCGTCTTGACGCATTTGCGCGAATAATAAACCCGCAATGGGTTGTTCTTGACTGCTTGAGTGAATAACACAGTACAAAGGTAATTGTGGTTCATTAGGTCGGTGACTAAACCAGTCCAGTGGGGTGCTGCTGCCAGTTTTATAATCGATAATTAACCAACGGCCATCATCTAATTCATCAATGCGATCCACGCGTAAGTTAATCTGCAAATCAGCAAAGCGCGTTTCCAGGGTTTGTTCTGTGGCAATCACGGTGAATGGGTGGCGTTGTTTTTCTTGTTCTAGCCAATTGAGTAATAATTGTTGTAATCGTTGTGTTTCTAATTGGAGTAAACGCAAGGGTTGCTGTTCATGAGGGAATAACTCATTGATAGCTTGGCTAATGATTTTGCTGATGAGATCTTGTAGGGTGGCTTCGTTGGCGGCCTGCAGTTGTGCATGGGATTGTAAGCTTTGCCATAATAATTCACAGCAACGGTGCACTAGGCTACCTTTGGTCATGGGATCAATGCCAGGACTGGGGTAATCTAGGGCACTAGCATTGAGGCGTAATTCAGCAAAGGCGCGAAATGGACACGCGGCTTGTAATTTAAATAGAAAGCTGCCGCCATTCACGGCATTTTTCTCGATAATCTCTGGGCCAAATTCGTCGTTTAAATATTCTAATAAGGCATACTCAGGTTTTTCACGGTATTTAGGTGCTAAGCTGGCTAGCTCAGTAGCGTCTACATGAGGATAATGGGTGATGAGCGGGCTGCCTTGTAAACTGGTATCTGCCTCACGTTGTGGGTAGCTAAAAATAATATTTTGCTTACAGTGTTTGATGAAGGTATCCATGAGTAATTGGCTAAATTCATACTCGCGCTCAGCACTGGCGTGGGGTAACTTTAATTGCTTTTGTAATGATAATGGGATGAAAGGGTTAGGTTCCGGTGCTGGTGGCCATTGGGCATCATGTAAGCCCATGATCCAGAGCTTATCAAAGGGCATACCCGTTGCTTCTAATAAGCCTAGTACTTGAATAGGGGTATCTTCGGTACGGATTTGGAAGAGGGTTTCTCGAGCTAAATTTTCCATAATCTTCAGCATGGCTGCAAAATCAATGTCTGGGTAAATAAGATCTAATTGCACTGCTTCCAGCAGCAAGCGTTGCCAACGCTCAACAATTTGATATTCCGTACTATTTAAACCTCGATCACCAGGCCAGCCTAGACAACGCCACTGTTGCTGGAACAGGGCGACCCAGGCACTGGGCTTTTGTTTGAGTTCGGCCTTGGGTAGAAGTTTTTGTAATTCATAAAGTGCATGAGTGAGATAGCGGCATTCTTGCTTATTCGTGGTAGTGGTATTGTTGCTCAAAATATAGAGTAATTGTTTAAAGCTAAAAGCTGTTTGGTTAAGACTACGGAGTTGCGCATCTAATCGTGCACGGGCGGCGTATTCTAGCTCACTCGCGCCTAAGTGCGGCGACAGCAACAGCGCACTAATTTGGCTAAGGGCTAAGCTGGGTTGATTGAGGCTTAACACTGTTAGCGCGCAGTGGATGAGTGATTGATCACTTAAGGCACTACCGCCGGAAATATTATAGGGCTGCTGCTCTGCGTTACTACCTTCAGCTTGGAAGGTGGTTGCGAAGATGCGTTCAATACTGGGTCGTATGTCTGCTAAGTTCGGTACCACACAACCAATACGTTCGCAGTCTGCAGATTGAGTCTTTGCCCATTGTGCCATGGCGTAAATTTCTTGCTCGGTGCTGAGTAAGCTGGTTTGCTGACATTCACCGGCATATTCTGCTTGGAAGAATTCAACCTGTATGTGTTTTTGCTTGAGAACAGTGAGTAATTGTTGTAACTGCGGTGGGATCTCGGTAAAACCAATCAAGGTAATACGGTTGCCGATCTCATAGTGGCCTTGTTCAATTAATGGATATAGTAACTGGCTCAGCATGGAGCTATCGAGCCATTGTTTATTTTGGCACTCTGCGATATAGGCTGAGGACCATTGCAAGAACATGTCACAGTCAGGTACGTGAAAGTCCGCTAACTGTTGTGTAGGAATTTGCCATTGTTGTAATAATTGCCACGCCTTTAAAGCGCGCTGTGCTGTGCCATGGGGTTGCAAGAGATAGTCGGCTGCGGGTGAGGCTAAAATAATTTGCTCCCATAGGGCCAAGCATTGACTGTTATTTAGTAGATAATGGTGGATGTGGCCAGCATCTAAGCCTTGTTGGTAGAGTTGGGCTAGCCAAGTGTTAAAGGCGTAGATAGTCGGTGATGTCCATACGGTTTGCTGCTGCTTAGTTTGTAGCCGGTCATAACTGGCGTGTAAGTAGGTCGCAAGCCGCTGGTTGGCGGTAAGTAGTAAATCACCCTCTTGGTAATGTGTTAATAATTGTTCAAACATGGGTGGTAGTTAGTTTCCTAGGTATTGGTGCCAGCCTGCATTCATCGCAAGTCCGAGATTACCGTATTCAGTGCTAAATGGGTAGAGATCCGTAGCATTTATTAGGGTGTTATACACAGAAACTGGTTTGTAACGGTACAGTAACATTCCATTGATAATTAAGTTTGAATAAAAATGAAGTAGTTCGCATAACCAATTGAATTATAACGATATTTTTATTTCGGTGCAAAGTGTGTCCAATTTGTCACAAAAGGCTTGTTTTCGCGCCTTTTACGCCTTAAAAATTTGTTTTTCCACAAACTTATCCACAGGTTCTGTGGGTAAGTTAAATTTAGTTTGTTCTCATTAACTTAGCTAGCAAGAGAATACGAAATTTACCTAGTTTTTAGGTATGTGTCATGGTGTTGGAAGCAATGAGTGCTCGGCCCAAGCGGGAGGATTTAAGTAGTGACAGGGTTAAGCAGTTTTCTCTGTATTTTCTTTTTCTGCTTCGTCTTTTGGTGGAAACATAGTTGTGCTAAGAATATTATCTTTACTGTCCACTGTGTGTAATATAATGTCGAAGCCCCAAAGTTGATACAGATACTTCAGTACTTCCTGACTAGAGTCGTGCAGCGGCATGCGATTGTGCTGAATGTGGTGTAGAGTAATTGAACGGTCACCCTTAATGTCCACATTAACAATCTGAATGTTTGGGAAAATACTACTAACATTATATTGATTGGATAAACCCTGGCGCACGGTTTGATAGCCTTCATCATTGTGGATAGCTTCGACGATTAAGTGTTCATTCTTGTCATCATCTAAAATTGAAAATAATTTTAAATCACGAATGACTTTGGGTGATAAATATTGCGCAATGAAACTTTCGTCTTTGAAATTTTCCATGGCAAAATGCAGTGATTCAATCCAGTCAGTATTGGCTAGATTAGGGAACCAGAATTTATCTTCTTCTGTGGGATCTTGGCAGATGCGTTGAATATCTTGAAAAATGTTAAAGCCCAAGGTGTAGGGATTAATGCCAGAGTAATGAGGATGATCAAAGGGTAGCTGGGTAATCAAATCTGTGTGTGAATGATAAAATTCAAGCATGAATTTATCATCCACAAAGCCTTCTGCATGGAGTTGCGTGATAATAGTGTAATGCCAAAATGTCGCCCAACCTTCGTTCATGACTTTTGTTTGTCGCTGCGGATAAAAATACTGAGCAACTTTGCGAACAATGCGAATAATTTCTCGTTGCCAAGGTTCTAATAGGGGAGCATTTTTTTCAATAAAATAGAGTAAATTTTCCTGCGGTTCTGAGGGAAATTGACCATTGTTGGCCTGTTGTTTTTCTTGATCCATGAGATTAGGTATGGTGCGCCATAAATCGTTTACTTGGGATTGTAAGTAAGCCTCGCGGGCATGTTGACGGGCTTTTTCCTCTTGCATAGATAGCTGTGCAGGACGTTTATATCGATCCACGCCTTGATTCATTAAGGCATGACAGGCGTCTAGCAAGGACTCTACTTTATCTATGCCATGTTTTTCTTCACATTCGCTAATGTAATTTCTGGCGAAGAGTAAATAATCTATGATTGAATCTGCATTGCCCCAGGTTTTGAATAAATAATTATTTTTAAAAAATGAATTATGGCCATAACAGGCGTGAGCAATGACCATGGCTTGCATGGTCATGGAATTTTCTTCCATGAGATAAGCGATGCAAGGGTTAGAATTTATTACCATCTCATAGGCTAATCCCATGTGCCCGTGTTTGTATTTCTTTTGTGAGTCAACAAAATGTTTACCAAAGGACCAATGATGGTAGCCTAAGGGCATGCCGACGGTTGAATAGGCATCAAGCATTTGCTCTGAATTAATCACTTCCAATTGAACAGGATACGTGTCTAGTTGATAGCTTTGAGCGATGCGGGCTATTTCCGCATCGTAGGCTTCCAATTTATCAAAGGTCCACTCTGAGCTTGTCGATAAAAATTTACTCACGGTTATGCTTCCTTTCTTTTAAATAATTCATGGAACACGGGGTATATATCTTTGATGGAATTGATATTGCGCATGGCAAAGTTTTTGTGAAATTCTTTAACAGCTAAATATGCTCGCCATAAGCTTTGGTGATGACGAGGTAAGATTTCCACATAGGCAAAGTATTGTAAGCTGGGTAATATATCTTTTGTTAATAATTCTTGGCAGCGCGGTGAGTCGGCATTCCAATTATCACCATCAGAGGCTTGAGCCGCGTATATATTCCATTCTCCAGCGGGATAACGCTTATGTATAATGTCTTTCATTTCATCTAAGGCGCTTGAGACTACTGTGCCACCAGTTTCACGTGAATAAAAGAATTCGTGCTCATCCACTTCTTTTGCAGTAGTGTGGTGGCGGATGAAGACAATATCTATTTTCTCATAGGTTTTAGTGAGAAATAAATACAGTAAAATAAAAAATCGCTTGGCTATTTCTTTTTTTGTTTCATCCATTGAGCCTGACACGTCCATCAGGCAAAACATCACAGCATTGGTGTTGGGTTTCGGGACTTTAACTTTATTACGAAAGCGCAGATCATAAGTATCAATAAATGGCACACTGTTGCGGCGGATTTTAAGTGCGTGTATATGTTGCTCCAGCTCAGTAATGAGTGTTTCGTTTGTTTCGTCTTCGCTATCTAATGCAGCTAATTCAGCTTCTAGTTTTTTTAGTTTTTTATTATAAACACTGCGAAAGGCGATGCGCCGACCTATAGAGTTTCTTAAGGAGCGTATAATACTAATATTAGCAGGTACGCCGTAAGTGGTATAACCGGCATTAACGGAATCATATGCTGGAACTTTAGCGAGTTTTTGTTTGACTAAATCAGGCAGTTCTAAATCTTCGAAGAATAAGTCGATGAATTCCTCTTTTGATATCTCGAAACCAAAATCATCAGTACCTTCACCTTGATTGCTGGCTTTGCTGTCGCCACCACCGCTGTTGGATGAGGGCCGCTTAATATGATCTCCAGGCATGAATTCTTTGTTGCCTGGGAATAAGCGGTTGCGAAATCCGCCTTGATCATGTTGAAAAACAGGTTCAGAGATATCTTTTTTAGGGATAATAATTTTCTCACCACTTTGAATATCAGTGATACTCCGTTTACTAATCGCATTGGCTACCGCTTCTTTAATTTGGTTTTTAAAGCGATTAATAAAACGCTGTCGATTGACAGCGCTTTTATTTTTACCATTTTTACGTCGATCAATAATCTGTGTCATAATTTACCTATGATGATTTTCTAACACGCAGATACCACTCTGATAATAATCGTACTTGTTTCGTGGTATAGCCCCTTTCTTTCATGCGGTTGACAAAGTCAGTATGTTTTTTCTGTTCATCCTCAGAGGCTTTTGAATTAAATGAAATTACAGGCAGTAAGTCTTCAGTATTAGAGAACATTTTCTTTTCGATGACATTACGAAGTTTTGCATAGCTATTCCAGGCAGGATTGTTACCTTTGTTATTAGCCCGTGCTCGTAGTACAAAATTGACCACTTCATGGCGGAAGTCTTTTGGATTGCTGATCCCTGCTGGTTTTTCAATTTGCTCTAGATCTTGATTCAATGAGTTTCGGTCATAGATTTCACCGGTGTTTGGATCGCGATATTCTTGATCTTGTATCCAAAAATCAGCAAAAGTAACATAGCGGTCAAAAATATTTTGGCCATATTCAGAATAAGACTCCAGATAAGCTGTCTGAATTTCCTTGCCGATAAATTCAACATATTTAGGTACCAAATACTCTTTAAGATAGCGCAGGTAGCGGTCTCTCGTTTCGGTTGGAAATTGTTCTTGCTCAATCTGCATTTCAAGCACATAGAACAAGTGCACTGGATTTGCGGCGATTTCAGTATGGTCGAAATTAAACACTTTTGAGAGTGTTTTAAAAGCAAAGCGTGTTGACAAACCTTCCATGCCTTCATCAACGCCAGCGAAATCTTTATATTCTTGTAATGACTTAGCCTTAGGATCTGTATCTTTTAGGTTTTCACCATTATAGATGCGCATTTTTGAAAAGACACTGGAGTTTTCAGGTTCCTTTAAGCGGGAGAGCACCGAAAATTGTGCCATTAGCTTTAATGTGTCTGGTGCGCAGGGTGCAGAATTAAGTGAACTATTCTCAATAAGTTTTTTATAGATATTGATTTCTTCACTGTAGCGTAAGCAGTAGGGCACTTTGACAATATTAATGCGGTCAATGAAAGCTTCATTATTCTTATTATTACGAAAGCTTTGCCATTCAGCTTCATTGGAATGTGCGAGTATAACGCCATCAAAGGGGATGGATGAAAAACCTTCAGTACCGTTGTAATTACCCTCTTGGGTCGCCGTTAACAGGGGGTGCAATACTTTAATGGGAGCTTTAAACATTTCCACAAACTCTAACAATCCACGGTTAGCTAAGCATAAGCCACCAGAATAGCTGTAGGCATCAGGGTCATTTTGTGGGAATTCTTCTAATTTACGAATATCTACTTTACCTACTAAGGATGAAATATCTTGATTATTTTCATCACCCGGTTCAGTTTTACTAATTGCAATTTGCTTGAGTGTTGATGGATGTAATTTAACGACGCGGAATTGGCTAATATCACCATTATATTCCTGTAAGCGTTTCACTGCCCATGGTGACATAATGGTTTCCACATAGCGTTTAGGAATACCGTATTTTTCTTCCAGTATGGGTGCGTCTTCATCTACCGAGAATAGACTCAAAGGCGATTCATTAACAGGTGAGTCTTTTAAAGCATAAAAAGGACATTTCTCCATCAATTGTTTTAAACGTTCTGCAAGCGTTGATTTACCACCACCAACAGGGCCTAGTAAATATAATATTTGTTTTTTCTCTTCTAGGCCCTGGGCTGCATGTTTATAATAGGAAACGATCTGGGCGATGGTTTCTTCCATGCCAAAGAAATCATCGAAAACATGATAACGGGTAATAATTTTGTTAGCGAAAATACGACTGAGAATTGGATCTTTGCGTGTATCTATATATTCAGGTTCACCAATGGCTTGCAATAAACGCTCAGCAGCATTCGCATAGGCGCTGGGATCTTCTTTGCATAATTCTAAGTATTCTTGCAAAGACATTTCATCTTCTTTAAATTTTTCATAGCGAGACTGAAAATTGTCAAAAATATCCATCTTGCTAACTCCTCCTATCCGATATACCTTTTTATAAAGTATAGCCTTGTTCTAAATTTAGTCAGGTTTTGCAGTACAGTTTTTTTTACGGTATCAGTAGGGTAAAATTGCCGAAAGATCATAGGCCTATATATAAGGAAGCGCGCCATGAGCACAACAGCATCGAGTACAACAACCTATTTACAGGACTATCAAGTACCGGATTTTCTCATTTCACATATCAATCTTAAGGTTGACTTAGGAGATACAGTTACCACAGTCAACTCAAAGATGCAGCTTAGTAAGAACCCAAATACGAGCCGTTCTGCGAATGAATTGTTTTTACACGGTGAATCCATTCAGCTTGAATCTGTGTGTATTGATGAGCAAGAACTGAGTGCTGAACAGTATCGTCTGGAAGAAAAGGGCTTAAGACTTTTAAATGTACCTGAGCATTTTAGCTTAGAAATAGTCAACACTTTAAAACCTGAAGAGAATACTGCCTTAAGTGGTTTGTATACGGCTAAGAATGGTTACTTTACCCAGTGTGAAGCCGAAGGTTTTAGGCGGATTACCTATTACTTAGATAGGCCGGATGTGCTTGCTCATTTTACTACCACGATCATTGCCTATAAGGAAAAATATCCGATCCTGCTTTCTAATGGTAATTTAATTGATGCTGGGGATTTAGATTTGGGGCGGCATTGGGTTACCTGGCAAGACCCCTTTAAAAAGCCTAGTTATTTATTTGCTCTCGTTGCTGCTGATTTGGATCAATTAAGTGGTGAGTTTACCACTCAATCAGGGCGTAAAGTTGCCTTGAATTTCTATGTTGAAAAAGGCTATCGCGACAAAAGTAAACATGCTATGCAGTGTTTGCAGTCAGCAATGACCTGGGATGAAAAAAACTATGGCCGTGAATACGATTTAGATATTTATAATGTTGTTTCTGTGAGCGATTTTAATATGGGGGCTATGGAGAATAAAGGTTTAAATATCTTTAATAGCAAATATATATTAGCCGATGAAAAAACAGCCACTGATTATGATTATGAAATGATTGAAGCTGTCATCGGTCATGAATACTTCCATAATTGGACGGGTAATCGAGTAACTTGTCGTGATTGGTTTCAGCTTAGTTTAAAAGAAGGTTTAACTATATTCAGAGAACAGGAATTTTGTACTGATATGAGTGCTTCTGCAGTGAAGCGTATCCATGATGTGAAGGTCTTGCGCGAGCAACAATTTCCTGAAGACAGTGGGCCGCTATCGCATTCAGTGCAGCCTGATGCGTATATTGAAATTAATAATTTTTACACTATGACTATATACCATAAAGGATCAGAGCTACTACGTATGATCAAGACATTGATTGGCGGTCCTTGTTTTCGACATGGGATGGATTTGTATTTTTCTCGCCATGATGGTGAAGCAGTGACGATTGAAGAATTTATCAAAGCCATGGAAGATGCGAATCAAGTGGATTTGCAGCAATTTAGACGTTGGTACAGCCAAGCTGGCACGCCTACACTTGAAATCATTGATACCTATAATGAGCAAGCGCAATCTTATCAGTTAAAAATCACCCAGAATTTACAACATCCATTCATAAATAAACAAAATCAGCCTTTGTATTTGCCTTTTGTAATGGGCTTGCTAGATCCCCAGGGGCAGCCTATTGCCTGTGATTATGCTGAGCAGCATGGGGCGACAGAGTTTACTTTGGAGATACGTGACCGCGTGCATACCTTTGTGTTCAATAACGTGTCTAGCGCACCAACGCCATCATTTCTGCGAGGTTTTTCAGCGCCGGTAAAAATAGACTATGCTTGGACTGAACAACAGTTGCTTAACTTACTACAATATGACACAGATCCTTTTAATCGTTGGGAGGCAATGCAATTATTGTTCACCAAGGAAGTGACGGAGTTACTTAGACAGCAACAGCAAGGCGAGCATTTAACTTTATCCGGACACTTCACAAAGGCATTTGAGTTTTTATTAAATGTTAAGCTTGAAGATAAACGTTTTCATGCTGAATTACTCACATTGCCAAGTATCGAAAGCTATGTAAAGTCTTTAGATAGCATTGATGTGGCAGCGTTAATTGCAGTATTTACTTTTATTGATACTCAATTAGCGCAGCAATTTAAGCAGGCTTGGTTAAACCTCTATATGCAAAATGCAGCATATCATGAAACAACCTCACAAACTCGGGCTGTAGCTGAACGTGCCTTGAAAAATACATGTTTATTGCAGTTGGCAAAGGGTGGTTCCAATGAAGTGATTGATATCGCAGTTGCCCAATATCAGTCAGCAGTGAATATGACCGACCAAATTGCTGCGTTACACGCACTTGTTGAGATCGATTGTCCACAACGAGACAAAGCCTTAGCAGATTTTTATCAACAGTGGCAAACGGAAGCTCTGGTGATAGAAAAATGGTTCGCCTTACAAGCCCAGTCAAGTGCACCTGGTGCATTGCAACGGGTACAGAATTTATGTAAACATCCTGCTTTTATAATGACGAACCCTAATAAGGTTAGGGGCTTGATTGGTGGCTTTGCCACACGTAATTTCCAGCATTTCCATGATGCTCACGGAGCAGGTTATGATTTTCTTGCAGATAAAATTATTGTTCTTGACCGCTTAAATCCACAGGTGGCCGCTCGCTTGAGCGAACCCTTTAGCCATTGCTGGCGTTATGATCCTGCTAGACAGGCAAATATGCGCAAAGCCATGCAGCGGATTTTAAAGAGTGCAGATTTATCTGAGGATGTCTATGAGATTATTTCAAAGGCATACGGGGACTAGGTAAGTTTCTAATATGGAAACGCTCATTAATGAAACAGAAATGGCCAAATAAGCAATTGTCTGTATAATGACCACTCATTGTTTAGAGAGTTTTATGACCTAACACCGTATCTTATTCGCTCTCTGGTTGGTGCTAGGTCATTCTTCTTTGCAGGTCTGGCACTTTATCTTATCTCGCTCTCTGGTTGGTGTCGGGCCTGCTCTCATTTCTCGAAGACTTGGTACTTTATCCTATCTCGCTCTCTGGTTGGTGCCAAGTCTTTTTTATTCTACTGTCTTTGTAACAAAAAATCTCTGTCCTATAAAACCTTAAATATGTGATATACGTGCAATTTTTGCCTAGTTTCGCTAAAATCCGTAGCTGATAATATTATTCTAAAGTTAAAAATAAGCATATAAGTCATTCTATCTTATTGAATTTAAAGGGTAATTTTAACTTATGCTCGGTTTGATTTTAACGCCTCATTGGCAATAGGATCTCTATATAGGTAATTAATTAGTGTCAAATAGCTACTATATTACAGCGCGCGTCGTGGTGACAGTCATTGATCATGGCCTTACAGTACATGCTAATGCCTTAAAAAGCTCACGTACTGGTTTGGCTAAATGCCAGTTTGCCGATGCCGAGCTTGATACTTATGTGGGTGAGGTAGCTGATTTAGTGCTACTGGATTTGCCTGCTGTGCTGGCAGCATATGATAGCCGTAATAATCGTTTAGCCTGTTCATGTCTACAACAGGATGGTTTATTACCCCAGTTAAGGTGTTATAGACAAGATGGTTGAGCCAATTGTTGTATTAAAAGATGTACATAAGACTTATGATTATGAATGTCATGCGTTGGATGGTTTGAATTTGTCGGTAGCGCAAGGCGAATTTATGGGATTATTAGGTCCTAATGGTAGTGGTAAAACTACAACTATTAATATTTTAGCGGGCTTGCTTAAGCCTAGTTCTGGTGAGATTCAAGTCAACGGCATGAATGTTGCCACTGAAGCCGCAAAGATTAAATCATCCATAGGAATTGTGCCGCAAAATATTGCCTTGTATCCTTCATTGACCTTGGTAGAAAATCTGCGGTATTTTGCCAGCTTATATGGATTACAAGGTCAATATTTACGTCAGCGCATCGAATATTGTATCGAGGTTGCGAGCCTTGAAAAATTTGCCCATAAGCTAGTGGGTAAGTACTCGGGCGGTATGCAACGACGGGCGAATCTTGTTTGTGGGATTATACATCAACCTGAGATTTTATTATTAGATGAGCCTACAGTAAATGTTGATCCGCAATCTCGGCATGTCATATTTAATACCCTGCAACGCTTTAATCAAGAGGGCATGACTATTTTCTATACCACTCATTATTTAGAGGAAGCGCAGCGATTGTGTTCGCAATTAGCTATTATTGATGCAGGTAAAATTGTCGCTCAGGGTACGGTACAAGAGATTATTAACTTAACGCCGGAGTCTACTGACTTAGCCGAAGCCTTTTTGATACTCACCGGGGCAGGATTGAGAGCTTAAATGAGAAAAATTATTGAGTCATGTAAAAAAGAGTTGCATATTTTATGGCGCGATAAAATGGCATTGTTGTTATTATTTATCATGCCATTGTTGTTTGTATTTATTATTACTCTCGTGCAAAGTCACTCTATTTTTAGCAGTAAAAGTAATGCGGTGAAAATCCTGCTTGTGAATCATGACAGGCAAGGTGCCTTGGGCAGTACGATGAGCGAATTACATTCTCAACACAAAGTTTTTAAATTAATTGATCACGTTAATGGTCATCCTCTTAAGGAGAAAGGTGCTAGAAAAGCGGTGGCTGTAGGGAATTTCCAAGCCTTAATTATTATTCCTAAAGGTGCAACAAAATCATATGAAGTGAATAGTCAAAAGCGCCTGGTAGGTTTAGTGCAACAGGGTCATCTGCAGCATGAAATACAAGTCATTTTTAATCCCAATATTCAACCTGCAGTGCGACAAATGATTACCACAGCGATTAATGTGGTAATTCAAAAATTACAAATTGAAGCCATGACCGAGGCAACCCATGAGTTGCTTGGTACAAAAATACAAGAACGATCAGAGCCATCAAAACTTATCCATGTTTCATATGCCCATAGGGATAGTCATATACGGCCCAATGTTGTGCAGCAAAATGTGCCTGGTTGGGCGATTTTTGGTATGTTTTTTATTATTGTGCCTCTATCCGCTACTATTATCAGAGAAAAGGAATTGGGTATCTTAACGCGCATTTTTGCGGCGCCCGGCCCTTATTGGGTTTTACTGACTGGTAAAACTATTACTTATTTGTTTATTAATCTTGTTCAATTAGTTCTGATGTTGGTCCTTGGAGCTTATATCTTACCCTTATTAGGCACACCTGAATTAATAGTGGGACCTCATTATGGTCTGGTGTTGTTTATTGGGGTAGCGACTTCTTTATCGGCAGTTGGTTTAGGTTTACTGGTTGGCTGTTTCGTAAAAAGCTATGAGCAAGCCTCCGTACTGGGTGCGCTTTTAGTCGTCATTGCCGCCGCCATTGGCGGTATTATCGTACCTAATTATTTATTACCAACCATTATTCAAAAAGTTGGTTTATTATCACCGCTGCATTGGGCACATTCAGCGTTCATCGATATTTTTGTGAGACATGCTAGCTTAAGCACAATTTTGCCGGCAGTTGGTGTGCTGTTTGCAATATTTGTTGCTTGCTTTTTCTTTTCCTCGTGGCGTTTGCGATATTTAGGCTTCAGCTCATGATGTGACTATAAAATATATTTGCTAGTTGTAGATGTGAATAGATTTTTTCCGAAGTTGTTCAGATGCAGGTGTTGCTGTCAACTTTCAAGTATGGCGATTGAAACGCTAGTATTGAGCCAGTAATAAGAGGATGGTATTATGGATTGTTTATTGATGACAGTGCATACAAGACCTAGTAATGGATAACTATTGAAAATGGCAGCGAGGTTATCTTTATTTAAGTGATAAAAATAATATGCGCAATATGATTTTTTGCCTTGCTAACAGCAGATATTCCGCAACTCAGTGCGAGGCAAGACTATGAACAGTATTAACTAAATTCTAATGACAAAAAAGGTTATGTGTTGTACAATACCTGACCTTTATATAGAGTTAATTGGAGAGAAAGTTGGCTAAAAGCTCTTTCGAGTCAGAGACAATGACAATTGCAAAGAAGCGTTCATCGATTGAGGGACACTTCCGAGGTCGCTCTGCGGTGTCAGATGTAGTTATTTTGCGACATGTAATGGATGTGTTTGAACGACAGGAGGCTACTTCGAGTGTCGCAGCAATTCCTGTAGCAAAGTTTTTAGCTAAACTCAGCCCAGATGAGGATTTTAAAATACGTTTATATGCTAGTGAAACCAATACAGTTTCATTTGAATGTGTGTCTGGAGAAAGAATAGTTACTAAAGAGTGTTTGGATTATGAGAGTGATTCATGAGTCAGGCTTGGTTATAGCAACGTGAAGAAAGGCTAACCCAGTCATCCTTCCAAAAATGTAAATTTATCAGGCATCTCTCAGAAAGATAGTGATGTCTGCTAAAGGAGAGCATATTCATACATTTCAATTGTATTTAGCGAATAACGATAAAATAATAACTTATATTGAAAAAGGCTAAACATCATGAGCGGCTATGCAGAATTCAAACGGCAATTTATTAAGTATATAAAACATAAAGATAAACAAATAAGATTTATTCCTGAAGCTAAACCAATAAGGCTTGCTCCTGATACTCCAAATCCCCAAATTAATGCTAGAGAACCTCACTCTGATGTAGGGAGTAGCAATGGTCATTTGACGCCCTTGGGCAATCGAGGCGGTAATAGACAGCCTATGGTGCGTGATGGTCGTATGCAATTTTTCCAACGCTATGAGGAAAATGATACTGGTAGTAATAGGCTACAAAGTTCTGCCGCACAAGGGAAGCAAAGTACAGGACGCCGCAAGCATCCCTTAAAATTGATGGGGACACAGTCCTTCTATGATCATTTGATTGATTTATTATGGCATGTGGACAAACAAAACAGCTTTGTCGATTTATTGCCAGATATCATGCCAATCCTATTGAAAATGTACCGGGTCAGTGGTGAACCTATTACTCAGTATCAAATAAATTATCAATTAGATTGTTTTAAAAAGATATGTGGTTTTATATTGCAAGGTTTAGGCATTAGCGAGAGTGATATAAAGCGTTTCTCTCGACATGATGATTATAGTTACCCTGCGCATATTCCAATTTTTGAGTATTTACATTTCCTCGTGTATGGGCATTTCTTTGAGCATAAGAATGTGTTTATGCAAGCAACTCATACTGCTTTAAATGCTTATATTCAGCGTTATTATTTTATGTACTATCAGCAGAATAAAGGTATTAGCTCTCACGCTGAGTTATTAATGTATCCTCATTTAACACGAATGACTCAGAAATTTTCAAAATTATTAATTGGGCTAGCACCGACGGTGCCACAACGAAAAGCTTTAGCTGATCTTAAAGCAGAAACATCAGCATTTACCAATCTATGGGGGGATATAAAAGCCACGGTATCTGACTTATTAGGGGGCAAGTCAAGCTGCCACGATTACATTAATTGCGTAGGTAGAGTATTGCTTACAGATATCGTGCATAATGTTGATGAAAAATTAGCACCAAAATTGCAACAACAGTGTGATCAGCGCGTATATTTATTTCAACAATATTCTGAGTTAATGGATTGTATCCGAAATGTAGTTACTATTGAAAATGATACACTTTGTGTGAATGCGAGCATTTTGCAATTGCAGATGGCTTTATGTCTCTATGATGTTACGCAGTTGATAGATTCTACGGATTTATCTAAAGATAAAGTGAATGTATTATTTATCACGCATAATACTTTCTTAAGCACCGTCATGGGTATACATGGCGTTAATCCCCCTAATACCAGGTTTAGCCTCTATGGTGATTTAAGGGTTGCACTAGGTGGGGGGTATATTCATCTAGATGATATTTGTCAACGTGGTCAAGATGTTGTGGCCAGTTATTTGCAGCGTAATCAAATTGTTGATGGTGCATTTATAAACGGTATTGGACTTTTGTGTAATTTATTACGGGATTTATTTAAGAAAACTCCAGGAATTAGATTATCACAGCCTAGCCCTGCGTCGCAGTTGTTGCGCTCATCAGCAAGTCGGAGCAAACAAGGCTAAGCATTAGCAGTATTCGGAATAGCTTGATCATGAGTATATTAAACTTGATTCCCCGCAGCTTGCTGCGGGCACTTTACGCTTGGGGATTCTTAAGGGGAGTCAGCGTAGACTCCCCTTAAGTCGCCGTAGCGCGAACTTGGTTCGCGCAGGCGAAATATTACTAGGAAATAAAATACCCCGAGGCTTGCCTCGGGGATTTTTATTTCTTCAACCTTTTTCACAACACACTAGATAATTAACAGAGACATCCGTGCAAAGACGATATTGTTGCTTGAAAGGGTTATAACTTAAGCCTTGCATATGAATCAGTCTTAAATTAGCATCGCGACACCATTGTTCTAATTCAGAAGGCTTAATAAACTTCTGATAATCATGGGTGCCCTTAGGTAAGAGTTGTAAGATATACTCTGCACCGAGGATGGCTAAGCCATAGGCTTTAGGATTACGATTAAGCGTGGAGAAAAAGCATTTGCCACCGGGTTTTGTCAATTCACTACAGGCTTGAATAATGGCTTGTGGATCAGGCACGTGCTCTAACATTTCCATACAGATGACATTATCGAAGCTTCCAGGTTGAGTTGCAGCAAGTTCTTCTACAGCGCACTGCTTATAATCAACATTAAAATCTTGTTGTTGTAAATGCGTTTTTGCAGCATCGATAGCCACACTATCCAAATCTAGCGCAGTGACTTGAGCTTGTTGCTCTGCCATCGCTTCACTCAACAGTCCACCACCACAGCCTACATCGAGACAGGCTTTCCCTTGTAGAGTGGTCTGCTCCTGGATAAAGCCCAGGCGAAGTGGGGTAATATCATGCAGGGTTTTAAAGGGACCTTGAGGATCCCACCATTGATCAGCAATGGCGGAAAATTTAGCAATTTCTTCCGGATCGTAGTTTTGTTGTGTTGTCATGGTTACTTAACTAGCCTAGTCATTATCTACAGATTTGCAGTGTAGCATAGATACCTGCTAAGCGGATAAGGCTATCATATTCGTTCTTTTTTTCTTTATTAGCCGAGCCTTACTCAAAAGACCAAATTGAAAACTTTTTATCCCTCGTCTTCATTCTCTGAGGGGCATTTTATTCGCCATATCCTGCTTAAATCTCTGACTTTAAAGGGAGTTTGTGTTAAAATCCCGCTTTCGCCGTTGTGATTTTTATCAACCGGGTTGGTTGTTTAAGGATCCGTAATAAATTTAGCCAAATTGGGCAAATATGGCGCAGTTATTGTAAGAAATGAGGCCTGTAGATGAGTGATTTAACCAAGGAAATAACCCCGGTTACCATTGAGCATGAATTAAAACAATCATATTTAGATTATGCAATGAGTGTCATTGTTGGTCGTGCTTTGCCCGATGTACGTGATGGGTTAAAACCTGTACACCGACGTGTGCTATATGCTATGCACGAACTCAATAATGATTGGAATAAAGCTTACAAAAAATCTGCACGGATTGTCGGTGACGTGATTGGTAAATACCATCCTCACGGTGATACTGCGGTGTACGACACTATTGTGCGTATGGCGCAACCCTTCTCTATGCGCTATATGCTCGTGGATGGACAAGGTAACTTTGGTTCTGTAGATGGTGATATGGCAGCAGCCATGCGATATACCGAAGTGCGTTTAGCCCGTATTGCCCATTCCTTGATGGAAGATTTAGAAAAAGAAACCGTAGATTTTGTGCCTAACTATGATGGTACCGAATCAGCACCTGCAGTTTTTCCTACGCGTTTACCTAATTTACTGATCAATGGTTCTTCCGGTATTGCCGTTGGTATGGCAACGAATATCCCACCGCATAATTTGGGCGAAATCATTGAAGGTACAGTTGCCTTACTAAAAAATCCTGAGCTGAGTGTAGATGAACTCATGGAATTTATCCCTGGACCAGATTTTCCAACTGCAGGGATCATCAATGGTAGAGCAGGCATAGTGTCGGCTTATAGAACGGGGCGTGGTCGTATTTATGTGCGTGCTAAGACTCACATAGAAACCGATGAAAAAAATAATAAATCGACCATCGTTGTTACTGAATTGCCTTATCAAGTCAATAAAGCTCGCTTAATTGAAAAAATTGCCGAGTTAGTTAAAGACAAACGTATTGATGGTATTACCGGTTTACGCGATGAATCTGATAAAGATGGTATGCGTATTGCGATAGAATTGCGACGTGGAGAAGTACCTGAAGTGATTCAAAATAATCTCTACACGCAAACGCAAATGCAAAATGTTTTCGGCATCAATATGGTGGCCTTGAGTCATGGCCAACCCAAAACGCTAAATCTAAAAGAAGTCTTAGAGGCCTTTATTTCACATCGACGTGAAGTGGTGACTCGACGAACTATTTTTGATGTACGTAAAGCCAAAGATCGTGCTCATATCTTAGAAGGTTTAGGGATAGCCTTAGCCAATATTGAAGAAGTTATTGCTTTAATTAAAGGCTCACCAAATCCTGTTGAAGCTAAGAAGAAATTATTAAGCACCGCCTGGAAGCCTGGTGCTGTACAGGCAATGTTAGAGCGGGCAGTAGAAAATATTACGCGCCCAGAGTCTATCGGACCAGAGTATGGTCTCATCGACAATCAATACCATTTATCACCTGAACAAGCGCAGGCAATTTTAGATTTACGTTTGCATCGTTTAACAGGTTTAGAACAAGATAAAATCCATAATGAATACCAAGATTTAATTAGTAAGATTGTTGATTTATTAGAGATTTTATCAGATCCAGATCGTTTAAAGCGTGTTATCGAAGCAGAGTTAGAAGAGTCAAAACAACAATTTTCTGATCCAAGACGCACTGAAATTTTAAGTAGCCAGCAAGATTTAACGGCAGAAGATTTAATTCCAGAAGAAGATATGGTTGTCACATTATCTCACCAAGGCTATGCGAAATTACAATCTCTTGATATGTATACCGCGCAACGCCGTGGTGGTCGAGGTAAAACGGCAACGGCAGTAAAAGATGAAGATTTTGTGCAAAACTTATTGATTGCTAGCACTCACGATACCATTTTATGCTTCTCTAGTTTCGGTAAAGTTTACTGGATGAAAGTCTATCAATTACCACAAGCAGGCCGTACCTCAAAGGGTAAACCCATTGTAAATCTGCTGCCTCTACAAGCTGGTGAGCGCATTAGTACCATCATGCCTATCCGTGAGTATGATGCAGATAAATATGTTTTCATGGCCACTGAACATGGTACCGTGAAAAAAGTCAGTTTAGATAATTTCTCACGACCACGCGCAAGTGGCATCATTGCCGTTGATTTAAATGAAGATGATCGTTTAATCGGTGCAGCCTTAACTGACGGTAATCAAGATATTATGTTATTTACCACTGCCGGTAAGGCAATTCGTTTTAAAGAAAGTGATGTAAGACCAATGGGGCGTGTCGCGCGCGGTGTACGTGGTATTAAGCTTCAAGAAGATCAAAAGGTAATTTCTTTAGTGATTGTTCAAGAGGGTGGTAGTATTCTCACTGCCACGGAACAAGGCTATGGTAAACGTACTCCGGTAGACGAATATCGTGCTATCGGTCGCGGTGGTCAAGGGGTGATCTCTATTCAAATCAATGAACGTAATGGTTCTGCGGTAGGTGCAATTCAAGTATTCCCAGGCCGTGAAGTGATGCTTATTACCGATCAGGGCGTATTAGTACGTACGCGTGTTGATGAAATTTCTCGTATTGGCCGCAATACCCAAGGTGTGCGCTTGATCAATGTGAGTGATGACGAGCATTTAGTGGGGATCCAACTCATCGATGAAATGGAAGATGACGAAGCAGAAGCTGCTGCTGAAGATACGAGTGAATAAAAGGTGAATTGCTACAATGGATGTATTCAATTTACAACCTGGAGGCTGTTTAAAGGGCGACTTACAGGTACCAGGTGATAAATCTATCTCGCACCGGGCAATCATGTTTGCCTCTGTGGCTCATGGGATTAGTCATATTGATGGCTTCCTCGAAGGCGAAGATTGTTTAGCAACATTACGTGCTTTCAAACAATTAGGTATTAACATTGAAGGTCCTAATCAAGGTGCTGTGACTATTCATGGGAGAGGCTTTGCTGGTTTGCATGCATCCTCTCAAGCCATTGATTTAGGTAACTCCGGAACATCCATACGTTTACTCTCAGGCTTATTAGCTGGCGCAAATATTCAAGCGCAGCTAGTAGGTGATGATTCTTTAATGAAGCGGCCCATGGCCCGTATTGCCAAGCCCCTGCAAG
>CBDDKW010000002.1:0-140580 GCA_965230425.1 Gammaproteobacteria bacterium
ATTTATTTGCTACTACAGATTTAGAGCGCAGTTATCGCGTTAATCTAAATATGCTAGGGATCAATGGTAAGCCTCAAGTTAAAAATCTTAAACAGATTTTACAAGAGTGGTTAGAGTTCCGCCGAGCAACTGTTGTACGTCGACTACAATATCGTCTCGATAAAATCCTCTCACGCTTACACATTTTAGATGGTTTATTAATTGCTTATCTAAATATTGATGAAGTCATTGCCATTATTCGTAATGAGGATGATCCAAAAGCAGAATTAATGAAGCGCTTTAAGCTCACTGAAAAACAAGCCGATGCTATCTTAGATTTAAAATTACGTCATTTAGCCCGTTTAGAGGAAATGAAGATCCGTGGTGAGCAAGATGAATTGGCCAAAGAACGCGATAATATACAACAAATTCTTGACTCAAAACGCCGCTTAACCACCTTACTGAAAAAAGAAATCAAAGAAGATGCCGAGAAATACGGTAATCCACGTCGTTCGCCAGTCGTCGTTCGTGCCGAAGCACAAGCCATTAAAGAAGAAGATATGGTACCAGCAGAAGCAGTGACCGTCGTATTATCACAAAAAGGTTGGGTACGTTCAGCAAAAGGCCATGAAATTGAGCCGACCACATTGAATTATAAATCAGGTGATGATTACTTATCATCAGCCCGCGGCCGTAGTAATCAACCCTGTGTGTTTGTGGACACAACAGGGCGTACTTATACCTTAGCCGCACATACATTGCCTTCAGCACGAGGCCAAGGTGAGCCACTCACAGGTCGATTAAAACCACCTGCAGGTGCAGAGTTCGTTAGCACCATCATGGGAGCTGATGATCGCATGTTCTTATTCTCTTCCGATGCCGGTTATGGCTTTAGTGTGAACTTCGGTGAATTATGTAGTAAGAACCGTAGTGGTAAAGCTATCTTAAAAGTTCCTAATGGCGCAAAAGTATTACCACCACAGGCAATAAAAGATTTAGAAAAAGACAGTATTGCAGCAGTGACCAATGAAGGTCGATTGTTACTATTCCCAATTAAAGATTTGCCGCAATTGACTAAAGGTAAAGGCAATAAAATTATTAGCATTCCCTCGGCACGGGTTGCAAGCAGAGAGGAATATGTCATCAGCATCGCCGTATTATCGGAAAAACAAGCACTCAAACTCTACGCAGGCAAACGCCACTTAACATTAAAGCACAGTGATTTAGAGCATTACTACGGTGAACGCGGCCGCCGAGGTAACAAGTTACCACGCGGTTATCAAAAAGTAGATCGGATTGAAGCTGTAGAGAAATAGGACAAACAATGGGAAAAACAATCGGTGGCATTTTACTGGTAGTTGGTATTTCGATCGGCGCCGGTATCCTCGCCTTACCCGTGGCTACTGCACAAAGTGGCTTCATTAGTTCCACCATTTTATTCTTTGTCTGTTGGTCACTCATGGCCTATTGCGCATTGTTAATTTTAGAAGTCAATTTATGGCTGCCTGAAAATAGCAATATGATTTCCATGGCCAAGAAAACTCTTGGCAAGCCTGGACAACTGATTGCCTGGATCAGTTATTTATTACTGTTATATTCATTACTCGCTGCTTATATTGCTGGGGGTGGTGACGTACTCCATCATTTATTATCCTATATTCATATTGAATTACCCACATGGATAGACAGCTTTGTTATCACCGCTCTGCTCGGTGCGGTGGTTTATCAAGGCACGCAAGCAACGGATTATATCAACCGTGGCCTAATGAGCTTTAAGTTTGTATTATTTTTCCCCTTGCTTATTTTAGTCAGTCCCTATGTACAAAAAATACTATTACTTGGTGGCCATCCACGTTATGTATTAGGCACTGTCATGGTAGTGATCACGTCCTTCGGTTTTGCTAGTTTAGTGCCAAGTTTACGCACTTATTTTTCAGGTAATACTAAACAATTAAAACAAGTGATAATAATAGGCAGTGTTATACCACTGATTTTATACATTGCTTGGGATCTAGTGATCCTAGGCACGGTTCCTATCGATGGCGATACAGGCTTAGCCAGAATCATCAAAACAGACCATACCATCACGAACTTAGTCTTAGCCATACAGCATGTAGTACATAATAGTATTATCATGAGTTTTGCCAGTGCATTTAGTGCCGTATGTGTCACTACTTCATTTTTAGGTGTAGCCTTATCCTTATCAGATTTTCTAGCCGATGGCTTAAAACAACAGAAACAAGGTAAGGGCAACTTAATCATTTATTCAGCAACGTTCCTACCGCCTTTGCTGTTAGTTCTGTTCTATCCAGGAGCATTTATTCTAGCTTTACAGTATGCCGGCAGCTTTTGTATTATCTTACTCGCCTTATTACCTATCTTTATGGTTTGGCGCGGTCGTTATCACCTAAATATACAAGCTGATTTTCGTTTACCTGGAGGTAAACCCGCACTAAGCATTGCTTTGGTGCTCGCATTGGTAGCCTTAGTGGTGGGTTTTTTAGAAGAAATACATTATTTGCATTAAGAACATGTAGAGCCTTGCTTTCAATGAGTCAAATTTCTTAATGGTTTAGCTGACAGCTATTCTTTTCATATTTGAAAGTAAGTTGTCATTCCGAACAGTGGCGATAGCCTCTGAGAGGAATCTCCTGCCGACTTGACTAACCTGCATACTTCAATAAACCTTAAGCCTCTACGCTGTAATACTTAGTTCCCCGAGGCTTGCCTCGGAGTATGTTATTTAGCCAGACTCCCCGCAGCAAGCTGCGGGCACTTAACGCTTGGGGATTCTTAAGGGGAGTCAGCGCAGACTCCCCTTAAGTCGCCGTAGCGCGAACTTGGTTCGCGCAGGCGAAATACGATTAGGAAAAAAAATCCCCCGAGGCTTGCCTCGGGGGATTTTTTTTGCAAACCCATACCCGAATACTATATTATTAGTATGAATCCAATCAGAACCGTGGGGATAAGTCTTTGACCGATGCAACTGAACACAAATACGTGCAAGAAACAGTCAACTGGATCAATGCACTACCCATTGCCAATGTAGGTAAATCTGCAGAGATGGTCTTTACCTACTTAGGTGATATGCCTGCCGATGAGCTATCTGCTAAGGAATTATTTACTACCTTAGAAAATTTTCAACCGACAATGGTTTTCCTCTGGGATGCTCTGCGCAAATACTATTTAGGCCAAACATCAATAACCACGAGCCAAAAACCTAAAATCATACATTTAGCAAAATCTTTAGAAAATCGCTATGCGACTCTCTATGCCATGATTATTGGTAAAATATTAAAACAACCCGATATAAAAGATATGCGAAGTTTATATGCGCAAACCATCCATCGCGCAATGTTACATCTCACCAATGTTTTAATCATTTGTTATCAAATTTATTCAACAGCACCTGCGAATCTATGGCGCAAATTGCATAAACTGTATTTACATGCAGAGTCGCGAGATTTAGGCAATATTACTATCGAATATCAACATGATACAGATTCTCTATTACAAACGACGATTGATAATACCTATAAGCACTGCTTATTACTATCCGCAGCAAATCCCTATCACTTACGTTATAAAGAAGTAGAAATATTACATCAAACCCTGACCAAATGGGCACAGAAGGCAGATATTATCGAAGATAATTTCGATGATGCTGTGTTCTTATTCCGTCTTGATTTAGATAAAGGGCCAAGACATCGTGTTTTAATGAACGATGATAGAAACTCAGAATTTGCTCGCGGTTTGGATACCAAGCCACTCATTACCCACGTGAAAAATATTATCAAGCAACAGCATGATGCTGATCAAAACAAAGTTGATATATCGAGAATGTCTATAACATTTTTAGAATATTTAGTTGATGTGTGGGGTGCATTCAAATCAAGAAAATTCCCACGCAAAACTATACAGGGTGAAATGGACTTGTGTATAGGTTTATCATCAGCTCACTATTTTCTGAATGATGAGCAATCGTTTATGCCAGACACAATCAACTTTGCCCAATCATTCCCAGGCAGCACACCAACAAATCTCAGTATAAAAACTGAAGAAAAACCTAAACAAGAAGAAAAAATAGTCACAGATTATTATGACCCATGGGAGCCTTTGTTTGAGCATACCCCACAAGCAGTAGAGTTTGGTAAAAATCTAGAAATAGAATCGGATATAGTCAAACCAAAATATAAAACCCAAAGCTGGAAATTGATTAATGCCAGTCCCGGCGGCTTTTGTTTAATAAGACATATAGAAGATGTAACTGAAGTACAAGCCGGCGAGATTATTGGCTTACGTGAACCAAGTCACAAATTACCTCACCAATGGCATATTGGCAATATTTGTTGGGTCAAACAAAATAAACATAAAGATACAAAGATTGGCGTACAAGTACTTTCACCCAGTGCAATGGCTGTGGCAGTACAATTACGTGGTACGGCAAAAACAGAATATTTACGTGCACTATTACTACCAGAATTAATTAA
The DNA here is from genome assembly GCA_965230425.1 of Gammaproteobacteria bacterium. GTDB lineage: Bacteria > Pseudomonadota > Gammaproteobacteria > UBA1113 > UBA1113 > CBDDKW01. The sequence goes on from CBDDKW010000002.1 coordinate 4,470, forward strand.
TCTAGGTCAAGCGGCAACTTTAATTATTCCACCTTTAGATGTACATGAAGGTCAAGAAGCCCATATCGTCAGTGAAAGTTTAGAAGCAGAAATAAAATTTACTGAATTACTGATGTCAAATGATAGCTTCAGCCAATTTGCCTACGAAACAATTAACACCATCAAAGAAGAAGTCACCGTCTCAGAAGAAATCACCCATGAAGATGAATTAGAAGATTACGATTCCGTGTGGGATGATTTTGATAAGCTCAGCTAAGAATTTATCCGACAGAAAAAAATGAATCGTTTATCCCTAAATAGCTCTTGTATTTAATCCGGTAATATGTGAATATTGCCGAGTTAACTAACGGTAGTTAGTGTTTCAGGCGAGACATTATGAATCATAATAATAAGCAAATAAGCAAATAAGCATGATTTATTCGTTTTTACGTAAATAAAAAATGAATATTTTAAGTGAGAGGTAAGTAAATATGCTTTTAGTCAAGGATTAAATTATAAATTGAAAGACTTGATAACGAGCCGAGTTACTAGAGCTAAGAAATTGATATTTTTAAACTAAAAATAATAGTTGTTTCATAATAAAAATACTTTCAAGTGCCCCTGGTTTAACGTGAGTCCCCGCAGCTAGCCTGGGAGATTTTTATTTAACACTAGGAAACCAGAACTGGAAATAAAGCTACACATGCGTAACAACGTAGAGGGCGCTTTCAAGGGATTGCGTACCCTATGTACTACAAGGAGTAATATTCATGCCAAATCCAGATATTAAATCAAATTTAGCAACGATGTATGTATCAGATGGAGATCCAAATGTACATACAAAATTTTCTCAGGTATTTTATTTTGATTCAAAAGGAGAGATCCAACGGCAAGGGAGTAAAGACATAGGTTACTTTCAGGACAACTGGTCAGAAGCTGCCGGAGTGCCTGATGCCGATAAAGCACAGCAGGGCACCGATCCCGTAGCGCTGTATACGCCATTGAGCTTCCAACAGACTGGTATTCAAAGTGTGTTTTATCTGAATAAAGAACGTGAGCTTTGCCAAATATACTGGACAACCTGGACTGGCTACAGGTTATGCAATTGGTCGCAAAAAGCTGTAGGCACAGATGATAAATTGTTGTCGAATGCAACATTATTAAAGGCAGTGACTGATTCTAACCACACCTATGTCTTTGGACGCTCTGATAGTGGTAATTTAGTGCACTTTCATCATGAGTTATCTGCTCCAGAACAACTTAATAGTGGTCCAGTTGTATCAATTGAAAATTGGACAGGGCAGGGAGAAGGTAGTACTAAAGCACCTAAGGTCGCAGATGTGCCTAATGCATTGCATGTAAAGCTTATAAAGGGGAACCTGCATGTGGTGTATTTGTCGGAAGATGACCATCATCTCCATCATCTTTATAGAGATGGTGAGTCAGGACCATTTCATGATCAAGATTTATCAGAAATATATGAATTGCCTGAGATTGACCCGTCAATAGGCTTAATTGATGCAGCAATACATGATAATGATCTGCCGCTTGTGTTCTATGTAACCAAAGTGGATGATGTTAATAATCAAACTAACCATCTACATTTTATGCCATTTTTTAACATCCGTGGTTTCCCGTTGAAAATGTTGGCACCTGCGATAAAAGCCCCAGAAAGCGGGAAATATAGTACATATATAGGCAAATTCGATGAAGAAGCAAAGAACTTTAAAGTTGCTTTGCAAAAAAGCGATTCTATAAGCTCCAGTCTATTTGTATTTTATACACGGAAGTTGAAGAACAGGTACACATTATTTTGTAGTAAAAATAATTTTAAAGCCATTGGTGCTGTATTATGTTGTGAGAATCATGATAAATACCAGAGTCCTCTATTGGTTAATAGTAGCTATGACCTTTCGATTATATCAAATGGAGAACAAGCTACTTCACCTTCTAGCGTGATTTGTGTATCACCTGACAACGAAATTATGGAGTATGTAGATGAATCCGCAGTTCACTATTATTCTCAATCGAAAGTATTAAAAGTATATGCTTATCCTGGTGAGCAAGAACTTCTTAGAGCCATGGCTGGTGTAGACACAACTCATGAGTGGGATTTGATATGTTCATACAGATTAGAAAAAGTTAATGAGATTATGGCTCATCAGTATAAAGAATCCTCGCAATCTAAAAACGTGAAATTTAGCTTGGAGCACAAACCGCCTTTCGGCCCTCCTGTCCAAGAATCATATGAAGTTTCTATGGGAGCACCACTATTGGACTTTCACACGGATAGCCATGGTGAATGCTTAGTGACAATACCATTAACAAAATTAAAGTATGCAGATAAAGAAATAGAGTTATCACAACAGACAAATGTTATAAAAATGAGCACACTTTTGCATGCGGTTAAAGGTAGTGACTATACTATTACTGAGACATCAGAAACAGTCATTAACTTTCGTGAAGAGAATGATGAATACCATGTTGCTGTAAAGTTCAAAGATCTTTCGCCTACAGTAGAGGTTGAGTTTCCAAAAGATATCCCAGGTGAGATAGAGAAGATAAAGACTGGCATCATTAGTACTGTAACAGAACATTTTAATCATATTTCTGAGATTGATTATTCATTAGCGACAGTTAATAATTCAAAGCTGTCTGATATCCCGGCTAGTTCAGATATAAAGCCCAAAAGCTTTATATTCCGAGCACAAACGAAAGAAAATGCATCGGTATTAATGATTGCAATTTCAGTGAATGATGAGCATGGGAAAACTAACTTCACGTTTGAGGGGAATAATAAATCACAAGAAATTCTGCCGGTTCCTGGGGCCTGTGAGAGGACACTGATAATACGTCAGAAGACAGTGATAGATTATTTCAAGCGTCTATATTTAGACAAAAAGCCTTACGATGCATTGTATAGTATAGGAAAGCCAGAATGCATCGATCCACGGCCAGATTCTAATGAGCGGATACCAAAAGACGGAACTAAAAAATATAAAATAAAGCCTGATGCACTTTCCACTTTTGATTATGAGAATACCTATGTAACTAGCTGCGAGGTCAGCATTGAGTGTCACAATATTTTATCAGCGGAGAACTGTAAAGATGGACGACTACGACTAAAATCACAATGGTCAGCAACTCCAAGTTGGGGTGCTAAGGGCGGTACCCCTTTCGCAAATCGTTACAATGGGCATACTATCCATTGTACAGTTATGCGACAACTTAGTGCGGATGTCGTTGATAAAGAGTATGCCTTAACATTCACATCGAATTCTCAAGCAGTGAAGATAGATGATAGTACACGAGGAGCACCTGATATATATGCTACTTTCAGTGTGTTGGCAGAGCGCGTAACAGATATACTTTTTAACAGCATTGTTGGAGTGAAATTTGATGTAAGGTTTTTTTCGGCAGAATGTTTACTTTCTAGCGATGAAACTGTGTCAGAGTTCACAGAATGTCACTCACCGAAAGATTTTATTTTGTCTTCATAATAATTGAATGATTGTTTGAAAAGTAAGGAGATAGAAATGCCACAAGATTCAAAAAAAACATCATCAGCTAAAAATGCAAATGATATTGTTCCAACATATACAAAAGATGAACTCGTTAATAAAATGGTTGGTCAACCACTCACAAAAGAGTGGGATGTGATGGTTTCGTACACTGAGAGTCAGTTAAATGCTTTTGTTATAGAGCAATCTTACAAAGGAAAAACCCATCCTAAAGATCCGATAATGCGGCTCAAGTCATTTTCTTTTATTTCACCAGGTAGTTTGCATGTGCCACCATTTTTCTATCAAGTTGCTTTGGAGTTGGGTCTTCCAAGATTTGAGTTTCTTGAATCTGGAAATTGCAGATTTCATTTGCCAATATTATCAGGTAATTATCATGCTTATGCCTATAATTTGGATAAAAATCTCCCACAACCTGACTTTCAGTCAAATGATGGCAAGATAGTGATCCAGCCAGATATAGAGATTTCATCAGATGGGGTGATTTCGATTGGTAACGATAGAGTGATTTTTTCAGATAACAACATAATATATAAAGCTGATGTTAATAATAAAGAGAAACAAGAAGAACAAACAATTGATGAGACAGCTACTGATGCTACAGGCACAAAATTAAGTAGGATAGGATCAGGAACGATAGCCATAACTATAAAAGATAACAAAGACGAAAAAACCGGTGAGGATGAAGGAAAAGAAATCTCAATCACCAATGATGGGAAACATATACTCACGATTACAAAGAAAGCATTTGATTTAGAAACATCGCCAACTGATGAAATCAGAATGCTAGTCCCTGTGGAATGTTTGCAAGGTAAGACAGGTAAAGTATCATCTAATGATAAAGTGATAACATTCGATACAAATGAAGAAAAGTACCATACAATTATTAATTTCAGTGCACGGGTGATATCAGGAGAACACGTTAATTTCAATGTCAGTGACGAAATATTGACAGACCCTTTAAATTATACAGCAATACGAGAGGCCTTGCTTAATTGCTTGAGTATAGCTAGTCAAACAAACGATACAAGCGAGGGTAAAAAAACTGACGATGGAGATGATAAAGAAAGCAAAGGCGATGGGGGTGAGCATTTAATTCATTACAAATTAGCAGGCGTGACTAATTTACAACCATCCGATGTACCCGATGATGAATATATTTTAGTACCACAGTCCTTTAGATTTTCTATACAAACTAATAATGCAGATGATGATGCACAATCTGAATCAGTACTCATGCTAGGCGTACAGACTGCAGTGCTATCAGAAAAAAAGAAAGACGAAGATGGGAATGATACTAGAACACTTCTTTACAAGGGCAGTCAAGGTAGTGAAGCCTGGACCTTCACAGACAAAGAGGGTGAAGAGTTAATGCCAGTACCTAAAGATGCAACTACGTCGATATTTTTTTCAGGAAACATGGTTGCCAAGGGTATTTTAACTCCGCAGTTAGATAAGACGCTTGGGGGTGATAAATACTATTTTACTAATGCCTGTGGGAAAGAGCCTGATGGCAGTGGCTTGAATGTAAAAATTACGAGTTTAGGGACAATTAACGTGAGTGAATTTTCATATACGAGCCAAGCATATAAAGAGACAGATAAAACTACTATGGAGAAATTTGCGATAACTCCGGATGTATCACTTAAGTTTAATATGAAAACCACAGATTTTTCTGTAAACACCAGAGAAAAGTTTACATATAAATATGTTGCATCATTTGCTTCTACATTTGGTTCACATGATGATGATCCTGTTAATTACAAAAATAATTTTTTCAGCCTTAGTTGGACAAAGAGCGTTAATTTTAAGTTATCATCTGAGAATGAAATTAAATCTGATGTAATAACATTTAGCCCAGAAGATATGAAGCAAGCATATAAACTAGAATTTGAGCATACTCCACCAGATGAATATAAACTTTGGTCTCATCATTCTAGTGGCGCAGACCAGTTTTCTAACCATATAGGTAATTTTACCTTTCCAACGGTTGAATTAAAACTACCGGGTTTTAATTATTTCCAAGAAACAAACCTGCTTTTCCCCGGTGTCAATGTATTTAATGTGGATGCTGATTTTGGCTTAGCAACACCTTATGATTTTGTATTATTTGGAAATTTTCCTGATTATACCGAAATACAGACTTTACATACCCCTTACGAAGGCAAAATTGAAAAGCCAACTTCGTATACAGTTAAAGGTAACATACACTTAACAGTCCATTTTAATTTTGATGATTCTAATGATACAAAGGTAGTTTTAGATGTGCTGACAGCTAACTTTGATGTATTAAAACAAGATAGTAAAGCCAGTAAAGATGGTGGGGATGACAAAGGGAGTGAAGATAAACCTATCACAGATCAAACATTTAATCTGAGCAAACAAAGTCGTATATCAATAACCTTACCAGCGGATGGACATACAGATGGCATAAACGAGAGCAAGCTGCCAAAGGATACGAGCGGTAGTAATAATCTATTATTTTTCAAACAACCGCGTTTACAGAGAAAGGATGAAAGTGACAGCGATTATCAAACATATCGTAGTAACTATAAAGAGAAATATGAAAAATATGTCTTATCAAAATCTAGTAGCGTAAGTTTTACTGATGGTATGATTCCTGACAAAATATCAGCCAGTGATAAAGATATTACTTTTTCAGGAAAGCTCGTTAAAGATGGAACGCCTCAAGAGACTGAAAAGAATGTACTCCAAGCTGCTATAGAAGACACATTAAAAGGAAGCACAATCTATAAAAATAGTTTTTCATAGAAACTCAAATTTGTTAATAGGAATTTAAATATGGAAGGTTCAGTAAATACAGGCGATGAACAAAGATCAGATCCATCAGGTGGAGAAAAGGCAGCACATATCCAATTACCAGACGATACATATGCCTCACATACGGTCAGAGATAATACAGTAATACTAAGTTGCCAAGCTACAGTTCCTGACGGCCAGCAAACAGATTATCTATCATTTGGTACAGGATCAGTCTTACCCACTGATTATGCAACTGGCGCACCAGATCACAGTAAGTTATTTGTCTATGGTGAAGATGTGATATTAACAGGGAAAACCAGAAATAAAGAGACAGATCAAGATGAAACCAAAGCTATAACTTTAAAAGCAAGAAATATCTTAGTTTCGGCACACAGCCTTAACACGAATAATAGTAAAGATGCTGGCATCAGTGTTAACGGCGATGATGGTGAAGGACAGGATATTACAGTTACCGATGCAGATGAATTAAATAAAATCAATGGTCAACCTGCAGGGGAGATACAAGTTTTTCTTGAGGACACAAAAAATATACAGGGATTTACATTAGCTAGTGAAGTTATACAGTATGACCCTACAGTCTTGAATCTATCTCTATCAGCACATGGTGGGGACGGTGCTGATGGCAAAGATGGTATGGCAGGTACCAATAATGGTAATGGACAGGATGGTGGTAATGCTGGTAATGGTGGCACGGTTCAGTTATGGATGCAAAACCCTCTTGCTTATTTAGTCGGTTTACTACGACAATTAGCAGAACTCACAAATGACCCAAGTAAAAAAACCGAATTTCAGCATACATTAGCTGATTTGTTAGCAAGGGCGTCAGAATATAAGCACTATTTCAGCCAAGATGTACTTACTCCAGATGGTACTAAAACCGCTCAAGATATACTAGAGTTAATTAAATCTGGTGCTAACCAAGAGGAAGTATCGGAGAATCTTGAATTACTCTTTAATTCTTTGAAACCTAAAGCCGATGGTTGGACAGACCAATTAGAAGCAGATGTTGAGCCAGGTCATTATGGAAAATATGGCGCAGGTGTTGGTACAGGGAAAGATGGCGTATCAAATAAAGTACCTGCTAATACAGGTAGCTTTCGTCCTATTTATACATTTACGCATGTAAATACACTTACCCTAAGTCAAACAAGCAGACTTATTGAGCAAAGCTTCATATTTGTGCACCCTATGCAGTGTCTGATGACTCTACAGTACGCTAAAACTCTTTACTTTGCTATTGGTCACAGCCCAACTCCAACATTATTAACTGATTTATCTTGTTTGCTACAGAGATTACAAGATAGGACTCAAATTTTTGCGCTTAGTGATAATCAAAAAAGACAGGAAAAAAAATCAGAATTAGAACAATTTTATGATGACAACGAGGCATCAGTTGGTGCATTTAAAAGTTTTCATACTTTGTGTGACATTCATCGTCAAGTACTGACTTTGGGAAACCAAATACAAGGAAATTTTGATTATTTTGGTAACTCCTATACTTATGTCCAATCAAAGACCACGTTCTCAAAGTATACAAGCAACACAGCGGAAAGTAGCATTCATGCTGCTCTTGACGCATATGGAACCATGGAGCAGAGTTTCAATGCTTATTCAACATTAAGAGAGCGTGCACGAGATAATGTTAAGGAGCATCTAGGAAAGTTAGAGGATAATGAACGTTATATAAAAGAAATTGATGAACAATTAAGTGTTTATACTGCTGCAGCCGAAGAAGCCAGGAAAAATGTCAATAAAGTACAAGTGCAATTATGTCCTAATCCAAATGACCCTAACGATGGGAGCATGCTAAATAAATTAAAAAAAGATTTTGAAGCATTGGAAGAAAAAATTAAAAAACTCGTAAATGTAAATGCAGACGATGTCTTAGATGCTTTAACTACCTGCGCTTTTGCTCCAAAAGACGTTACGCTGTGGGCAGCAAATGCACTTAAATTAGCGCATACAGCTAAAACAACCATTAGAGATGATGAAGGAGATAATGTTCAAAAAAATTATGTGATTGATGAACTTAAAGAAGTTGAGGCTACTACATGTTCACAGTTAGTAGAATCCTACAAATCAAGCCCTGATGGTACTCTCACATTAACTGACCCTGGGGCTGTAAAGCTATCGGGTCAGCAAAAAGACCTTAAAAAAATATTAGATCAGTTTAAGAAGGCTTTACATGATGTGAAAGCAGCCGAAAATTTAGAAAATGATTTTGATCGATACGTAGAGTTAATAACAGCTAGGAATGAGGCAGTCCTGAAATATAATACTGCTATTACTCTTGAACATCAGTCTCAAAAAAGGAAAGAAAGCGCCGAAAAAAGCATCTTTAATGATACTAGCGATATAGTTTCTGAGTATAATCCTATATATTTTTCACCTACTTATGATGAGATGATGATAAGCCTTTACATGCAGCAGCGTGAAATTGCTTTACGCGCTGTATATGAAGCTTGCTGTCTGTATCGTTATGAAGTTTTGCCTGACCATGGTAGTGATCCTGGCGTTCCTAGTGATGACGATCCAATTGCACTCTTACGTGGTGGAGCTGGTGATGGTAGCTACACGCTAATGAAATTAAGTCATGATAATTTAAAGATTGTCTACGATATTTTGATAGGTAAGTATAACGATACTAGTGAGGGTAATAAACCAAGAACTCCTGGAATTTTAGTTTATTCTTTATCTAATAATGACATTATAGCTATCAATATGACAGATATGACTACTATAGATACAACAGATAAAAACGCAAAGAAAGGGTGTACTGTCAAGTTTGATGTCCCACTAGAAATGAGTAATGACCTAGAAAGCCAATTTCCAGAAGGTGCTTTTGCCTACAATGTAAGAGTACAAGCAGTGTCATTGTACTTGAATATGTCAGACAAAAGTGATGTGGATAAAGTACCTAATGAGCATGAGTGCTCAATTTACAGAGGTGCAGATGATATCGTCCGCGATACAGGGCATAACTACCGGTACTTTACTCGAGATGTTAATCGTAGAGATAAGGATAGTAATAGTGCTTTTTCCTTTGTATATCAAAAAAGTGCCAAACCTCGGGATGATAATGAAGAATATTTTAAAGATAAAGAAGAAAAATATCCATTCTGGCAGAAAAAAGATACAAGAGTATATTACCACTGTGAGACTAGTGGCGCAGAAGCAAGTGATGATAATCCCTTTACACAGTGGGGAGGGCCATTTAGTTCTGTCGATGGGGAGGACCCTATCAGCAACAAAAGTTGGAGCCTATTTATACCTGGTGTGACAAGTGATACTGCAGATCAGAAAACAAAAGGTCTTAGGCTTGATAAAATTACAGATGTAAATTTAGTACTAAGTGTCAAATATGCTCGTAAAGGTTAAGAGTGAAGGTATTCTTAGAGATCATTCATTTATAATAGGGAGATAAGCTATGAAAAATACTGCTAATAGCAATGAAGGAAAATGGGAAAATATCGCTGCAAAAAGCATTGAGGACACTTTTATAGATCGATTACAGGATCCAGAATTTAGTTACAATTTAATGAATTTATTCGCTATTAATGCTCCACCGGAGAAAATACAAGATTTTCTTAATGAAAATGGTGTAAAGCTGGATGATGATACAGCTAAAAGCTTAATTGAGAATCAACAGCTTGAAAATATCCAAGTATGGTCTGGATATTATAAGATTGGTGATAACTCATACCTATACGTTTCGCCCCAAGAGCCTATGATTGTTTATCAAGATAAAGTTTATCAAGTTGTAAAGAGCGCTAAAGATAATGATGGAAAATTTCTCGTTGCTGCACAAGATCAAAGTAATCAAGTGCTAGCATTTAGTGAGGATGACACAGGTCTGACTGTTAAGATCTCTCAACAGTCTACCCCAGCACCGGCTACATTAGCGCAAAATGTTATAAAATTGGATACTGAGCTAGCAGATCAAAATGGTGATGCATCAGTAGGTACGCAATCTGCAGCAGTGAATCCTTTATTGGATCAGCTTATTAAGTGGCATGGAGTTTACATGTTTACTTCTGATGCACTCAAAAATTCATTAATGAGAATTACGCCTACTGGAGGAATAGTCACTGTTAACGATGAAACATTCAGTTTACAGCCAGAGCTTGATGATAATGGCAATTTTGTATTGAACAGTACGTCATCTGGCAATACTTTAAAAGTGAAATTTTCAGATAAGATTGACAATTTAGGACATACTTTACCCAACACATTTGAGGGAACTTGGTCTGATAAATCAACTACTGATACTGAAGTTAAAGGTGAACAAAAGATTACTACAGAAATTGATTTATCTCCAGTAATAGGTGATTTAATTAAATGGAAAGGGACATATGAATTAACTGAGAAGCCTAATAACAGTGACAAATATTTGCGTGTTAACCCTATTACTGGCTCTATAACCCTAGGTCACGATAAAAATGCCAAAGAAGGAGACCATAAATTTAATCTTAATCCTGATAGAGCAGGTGATGATGATGTTAGTAATTTTCATTTGAAAGAAACTGATCAAGCACCTCGAGACATGGATATCACCTTTACTTCTGAGTTAAAGGATGATGGCAAGCAAGAAGTTTACAAAGTCTCAGGTACTGTTGGCGGAAAAAGTATTAACGGCGAGTTTGACCCTCCTAAGCAGTTAAATACGCAAAAGAGCTGGATAGTTGGTACTTCTATCGCTAGCTGGGTGGCTGTTGGATTATCAGTTTTCACAATTTTCATTACTCTACGTACAGCCTGGAAAGAAGTGAAACAAATTAAGGACTTTGACAAGAAACGGACTAGAGAGTTTACTCAGTATCAAAAAGACGCTTACCACGATGTTGCGAGAAGTATTCTAGCAAAAGAAAAAATCGATATAACTGGTCTCAGTGACCAATTACAAACAGTTGTTGATGCAGAATTTTCACCGACAGGTGACAAGTCGCCTGCTGATGATAGTGAGATTGTTGCAGGTAAAACGGCTTGTAAAGATGCTGTCAGAGAAAAAATTAGGCAGGAGATTTCTGCAAAAGTAAAAGCAACATTGTTTTCTAAACCACCATTCGATGATTTATTGCAAGATAAAGATAATTTTGATCTAGTCAAAGACATAGTTAATCAAGCAGTCGAGCAACATGCTGATAGATATTATGATGCATACGAGAGACCACCTGTTGTTTCTACGAGCGGCGGCTCATCTAGTTCCTCACGTACGAGTAAATCACTATTTGATTTGCAGGTGCAAAATAAGCTTATTAGTGCTAGAACAGTGTATTTACAAAATCAAGATTTTTCTAAATATATGCCATCTGGTCAGTATAACCCAGAACAGAATGCACAAGCTTTAGAGCAAGTTGATGCTGATATTAAGGCAAAGCAGCATGAGATTGAGCAAATAGAGCAACATCCTGATCCCAACAAACCTCATGCAATTCGGAATGCACAGAAGGAACTAGAAAAATTAGAGCAAGAGCAAAAAGACAGAGAAGAGTTGCATGAAAAAGAAGAGGGGATTGGTGAGGAAGAACGTAAAAATGAAGAGGATAGGAAAGAAAGAGAAAATGAATTCGAAGGAAAAGGAAAACATGTAGTAGATCCACATCCATTCCATAGGCCAGGAATGTGACAGTAGCATCGTCATGTAGTAATATACTGTTAAATTATTCAAAAACTGATTGTTTAACAAAAATGGTACAAGTATTAATTTATGAGTGAAAAAGAAAAAACATTCACAACAAAAAAAATTTATATTAGAAATTTTAATTTCGAGACAAAAACTATCAAGCATCTAGCATTAGATACTTGGAAGCCAGAAACTGACCTACATTTAGAAATCAGTGTTGGGGAGTCTCGAAATGACCTGCATGAAGTTTTACTCAGGTTAAACTTAACAGCAAAGCATGAAGAGGATATTGTTTTTTTAACAAAACTTGAACATGCTGGTATCTTTCTAATTAAGAATTTTGAAAAAGATCGATTTTATCGTACCCTAGGTAGCTATTGTCCTAATCTGATTTATCCTTATGCCTGTCAACTTATTCTTAGTTCTGTAAGACGTGGTGGTTTTCCAGAGATAGAGTTGATGCCTGTTGATTTTGAAAGTATGTATAATGAGCATTTACAGAAATTAAAATTTCAGCCTACAGAAGATGAGAGTAAAATAGAGAAAAAGATTAGTAAAACTAGTCAGGTGGTGAAATTCAGTTCTATCTTTAATTAATGATAATCTAAGTATTGAATAAAATGGAGTATTATAGTGCAAGAACAAAGCATGGCTAATAAGAGTAACACAGAAGAGTTTGTTGTACACAAAGTGTATATGAAAGAATTATCACATGATACACCTAATGCGCCCAGTATCTTTAAGGTAGATTGGAAGCCTGATTTGGGGCTTGATATATCCACAGAAGTTGAAAGTCTAGGCGATACTATGTATGAAGTTACCCTTAGCTTGAAAGTAACGGTTAAGAGCCAAGATATTACGGCATTTATTATTACTGTGAGACATACTGGTATTTTTTCCATTCAAGGTCACGGGAAGGAGAAGTTACAGCAGCTATTAACTGAGTCTTGTCCCGAAATTTTATATCCTTATTCACGTGAAGCTATTGGTGATACAGTATCTCGTGCAGGTTTTCCGCAATTAATACTGGTGCCTTTAAATTTTTCGGCGCTCAATCGTCAGAAGGTTGCAGAAGCGAGTGTAAATTAGCTAAAACCCCTGCTTATGCTTAACCCCTGCCACCTCTCTCACCAGCCTGGGTACTAAGTACCCAGGCAAGCTTTCTAACATAGCTTGATGCAATTGCTTAGCTCGCTGATCATCAATATAAAAATGTGCAGTGCCTTGCACTTTATCCAGGCAATGTAAATAATAAGGTAGAATATTTAACTCAAATAATCGCTTGCTTAATTCTATTAAGGCTTTGGCATTATCATTTACGCCTTTTAATAAAACTGTTTGATTAAGTAGGCTGATATTTTTCTTTGCTAATTTTGCTATTGCCATTGCTACATCTGCGTTAATTTCATTAGCATGATTACAATGCGTGACCATCACTGCTTGCAAGCGTGAATTTTCGAGTATTTCAATTAAATTATCAGTTAATCTCGATGGTAAAAATATTGGGATACGTGAATGAATACGTAATGTGCTTAAATGTGGTATGGCATCTAGTGCAGTAATCAACTCTGTTAATTGCTGATCTGTTGCCATTAAGGGATCGCCACCACTTAAGATGACTTCAAAAATATCTTCGCGCTCTTGAATATAATCAATAGCTTGTTGCCAGCCTTGGCGGCCAGGATTATTATCTTCATAGGGGAAATAACGTCGAAAGCAATAACGACAATTGACTGCACAGCTACTGGTGAGGGTGAGTAACACTCTGCCATGGTATTTATGTAATAGGCCAGGGATTGGGTTATAGGCTTGCTCATTTAAGGGATCGCGATTAAAGCCTGGAGTGAGGCTATGTTCAGCTTGTAAGGGAAGGATTTGTTTCAATAGGGGGTCATTAATATTATTTTTTTCGATGCGCTGTAAAAAACTGCGGGGTACGCGTAGGGGGAATAATTCTGATCCCACTATGGCTTCTTTTAACCATTGGGGATCAAGCTCTAGTAGTTCACACAGTGTCTCTGGCTGAGTGATTGCTTCACGTAATTCTATTTTCCAAGGATCTGTCATGTTATGCCTGGTTTATGTAGTGTAAGTGAGTTAATTGTTTGCACAGGCTCTATGGGTAATTTACCTGTGAAGAGTGTTTAATAATCTGCTACAATCGCACCCAATTCATTATATAAGGTGGCGGATTTTAGCATTATTTGCCTAGGGTGGCATAGCATTATTGTTTGTTTAATGCGCACTGTGTGGATAAATAATCTAGCGCTTAACCTGAAAAATAGTACAAAAAGGAGACAAAATGGCAACCTATAGTACCAATCAATTCAAATCTGGCTTAAAAGTGGTGCTGGATAATGATCCATGCAGCATCATTGAAAACGATTTTATTAAGCCAGGTAAGGGCCAAGCTTTTAACCGGGTTAAATTTCGTAACCTAAAAACCGGTCGGGTTATTGAGAGAACTTTCAAATCAGGTGAATCCATTGAAGCTGCCGATGTTATGGAAATTGACGCCCAATACTTATACAGTGATGGTGAGTTTTGGCATTTTATGGTGACTGATACCTTTGAACAACACGCAGCCCCTCAGAGTGCCGTTGCCGATGTACTACAATGGCTTAAAGAAGAAGATATGTGTGTATTAACCCTATGGAATGGTTCACCTTTAAGTGTTGCAGCGCCTAATTTTGTTACCTTAAAAATTACTGAAACAGATCCTGGTGTCCGTGGTGATACGTCAGGTGGTGGTGGTAAACCCGCTACCTTAGAAACAGGCGCGGTGGTGCGTGTGCCCTTATTTGTGCAAGAAGGTGAAATCATCAAAGTTGATACCCGTACTGGTGAGTATGTATCCCGGGTGAAGGATTGATATTTTAGTTGGTTTTTATGCTTTGTGCGCTAGGGCTACTTATAACTGAGCTATAGCTAGCCCTATAAAACAGTCAAAAAGTTAGTATTTATGCGGGTTTTAGAGGGTCTTGTGTTGTAGGGCTACTTATAAACCTGCTATAAGTAGCCCTACAGCACAGGAAAATATGTTCCCGATAGCTGCCAGATATCCGCCTGATACTTGGCCGATACCTGTCCGAATCCTGCGTGAATCCTACGTGAATCTTGCATGAATCCTGCGTGAATCCTGCCTGAATCCTGTCCGATATCTGCCCGATAGTTTCCCGATAGCTTCCCGATAAGTTCCCGATAGCTTCCCGATAAGTTCCCGATAAGTTCCCGATAGCTTCCCGATAAGTTCCCGATAGCTTCCCGATAAGTTCCCGATAGCTTCCCGATAAGTTCCCAATAGCTTCCTGATAGCTGCCTGATAAGTGCACGGCATGTGTCTCAATTGCTGCTCGGAATGTTTGGTTTCTGTTTTACTTATTCTGTAGCAATTTGCCAAATTGTGCTTCTAGCTTTTCCTCTTTTTTCGATCAATTCTTGTTGCCTTAGCATTGAGAGATCTGTTTTCAGTCTTCTAAGACTGATACTCAGCCCAAGTTTACAATAGATTTCTTTTGCACTAAGCGGGCCTGATTCTTTTAATAGGTGTATAATGTCTTCCTGCCTTTGTTTTGGTGTGCGTGGTTTAGCTTCTTCTGCTATAGGTATATCGAAAATAAAAATCATTCTAAAGATATTAAATAAGATATGAACTTAATGTGGGGTAATAAAATCTTCGAGTTATATACCCTCATAAAGTGATAAGCAAACAGTGAAAATGAGTAGTACTTTAGTTGCTTTGTGCGCTGGGGCTACTTATAACTGATCTATAGCCAGCCCTATAAAATAGCTAAAAACCCAGTATTTATACGGGGTCAAGATAATCTTGTGCTGTAGGGATAATCATCAAAGCCACAATGATTTATATTTGTAACGCTATGTTTATATTGAGTTGAAAAATGCAATTTTTCGACATAGAATGATTGGCACCAGTAGAGTATTTTAATTTCTGGCCGAGGAGATAAAAATGCTTTTTGAGAACGATGTCATGAATGTTGTCGATTATAATCATGATTCAGGTTTATTCGTGGTTAAAGATGCAGATTCGAAAATAGTAAGAGCAAGTAGATCATTTTATAAAGCTGCCGGTTGTCGCAGAGAGAAAGAGTTAATTGATAAATGTGACTATGATTTTTTCCCAGAGGAACTATCGAGGCACTATACTCTGTGTGATCAGCGTGCTGTTGAAACGGGTTTTTGGTCAGGCACTGAATTATTTCAAGGCAAAGGATTTCCAGAAATTGTTATTTTAACTACTAAACAACCAATTTATGATACTGCTGGTAAGGTTTTGGGTCTAATCTGTATGCTTAATCCGACAAGTATATCTGTTTCGGCATTTAAGCGTCGTGCTATTTTAGAAGATAAAAGAGTCAATCAGCAGACAGTATTTGCGAAGCAACTACTTGATTTTTCTCAACTTACTCGGAGAGAATTACAAGTTTTGTTATATATTGTAAAAGGCCTTACTGCAAAAAAGGTTGCGGAGATTTTGTGTCTTTCACCACGTACAGTAGAGTATTACACTGAAAGTATAAAGAATAAGTTAAATTGCTGTAATAAATCAGAATTGATTGCAAAAGCGATTGAAAACAAAATTTTTGACTATATTTTATATAATTGATATGAAGTAGATTTAACTCACTATCTGAGTGATTGAATCTCATGAATCTCATGAATCTCATGAATCTCATGAATCTCATGAATCTCATGAATCTCTATGCTTATTAAAATATTCTAATTTAACTTGATTCCTCGCAGCTTGCTGCGGGGACTTTATGCTTGGGGATTCTTAAGTGGCGTCAGCGTAGACTCCCCTTAAGTCGCCGTAGCGCGAACTTCGTTCGCGCAGGCAAAATATTACTAGGAAATAAAATTACTGAATTTTACGTATATTTTACGGATATTCTTTTATATTTAAATAATCTATAGTAACTTTCTATATTTTTGATGCTTCAAGGAAAAATCTATGGAAGATAATAAGCTACGTGAGACTGATATTGACCTCATTCTTTAATTTCTCACTCGCCAAATAACTATGAATATTATTCAAAGTCACTTCAGCTATATTATGTAAGGCTGTATCAGTAAAGAAAGCTTGATGGCCGGTGATTAAAACATTAGGGAAGGTTTGTAAACGTGCGAAGATATCATCAGTAATAATTTTATCGGATAGATCTTCAAAGAATAGGTCGGCTTCTTCTTCGTAAACATCCAGTGCTAGGTGACCGATGTGTCCTGATTTTAAATAATGAATCACTGCTGTAGTATCAATTAATGCGCCACGACTGGTGTTAATTAACATAACGCCAGGTTTCATTTTAGAGATGTTATCTGCATTAATCATGTGTTGAGTATCGGGTGTTAATGGACAGTGTAAGCTAATAATATCAGAATGTTTTATTAGTTCTGTGCTATCTACGTATTTCACTCCTAATGATTCTAATTCCTGATTGGGGTAGGGATCTGCCGCTAAAATTTTCACACCAAAACCTGTCATGATGCGTGCAAAAATGCTGCCGATATTACCTGTACCAATAACACCGATAGTTTTTCCATGTACATCAAAACCTAATAAACCATGCAAAGAGAAATCTGATTCACGCACACGGTTATAAGCACGATGAATTTTTCTATTCAGGGTTAATAGTAAGGCAACGGTATGTTCTGCTACCGCATAGGGGGAGTATTTGGGGACACGAACTACAGTGATGCCATGAGTTTTAGCTGCGTGTAGGTCCACATGATTATATCCTGCAGAACGTAAGGCAATTAATTTTACCCCAAGTTGCCCCAGTTGCTCCAAGACGTTGGCGTTCAAGCTATCATTGACGAAACAACAAATGATATTGAAATCTTTAGCCATATGGCAGGTGCGTTCATTGAGATGTTCTTCGAAATAATGGATGGTGTAGCCATGAGCCTGATTAGCTTGTTCGAAAAATGGTTTTTCATAAGGTTTGTAACCAAATAGTGCAATTTTCATGCTATGATTCCTTATATAGAAATGTTAACAGTATTGTACATATTCATCATGGGAGCAAATCAGTGCATATTATTAAATCAGCACTATTTATTTTTTGTGCCGTCATCTTAATGATGTTTGTACTACAAAGACATTTACTTTACCACCCTGATAAGACCACACCTGATCCAGATCATTATGGCTTAGCGCATATGCGCGTGGTTACTTTAACCACTGTAGATAATCTGAACTTAAAAGCATGGTATCACCCCGCTAAACCAGGCAAGCCAACAGTAGTGTATTACCATGGTAATGCGGGGCATCTCGGCCATCGAGCAATGATTGCCAAAGATTTAATGGCGCACGGCTATGGCATGTTACTGGTAAGCTATCGTGGTTATGCCGGTAATCCTGGCAGTCCTAGTGAACAAGGCTTATATAATGATGCACGTGCTGCGATGAATTTTATTCAAGCGCAACAAGTGCCATTGCAGTGTGTGATTTTATATGGTGAGTCATTAGGTACAGGGGTGGCGGTAGAAATCGCTGAGGAAAATAAAATAGGTGCTTTAGTTTTACAATCACCTTATACACAAATTTCCGATGTAGCCTTACGGCATTATCCTTTTTTATATCCATTTATTTATATTCCAGGTTTAGTGCAAGATGAATATGCTTCAATTAACAAAATTAATTATATTCATGATACACCGTTGCTAATAATGCATGGTAAAAGCGATCATATTGTGCCTTATAAATTAGGACAAACATTGTATGATAAAGCTGTATCGCCGAAGCAATTTATAGGTTATCAAGGTGCCGGTCATAATAATATGCCAGCGCACAAGATGGCAAAAGCTGTTGAAGCGTTTGTGCAGAAATATAAGGTTTGTCAGTGAGTGATTGAAGATAATGACGTTATTCGATAACTGTAAATTCTTCACATGCCCCCATCACCACAACGGCGACAATAAAATTTTCCGCAGGTGTAAAGCTATGAATAGACCATTGTTTTGCAGCGTCTGAATGACCTTCAACCTGTATAACTTGAGCTGGCTCATTGGGTAGCACCGTAATTTCACAATCTTTGAGGGGGAAGGATAATCCTTGTCCTAGGGCTTTTAAGATAGCTTCTTTGCGTGTCCAGCAATTAAAAAAGCTGATTGTCTGATCAAACCCTTGTTGGAATAATATTTTTTGACTTTCATTTTCAGTAAAATAACGTTCTGCCACACTGATTAAATCTACTTCGCGTTTGATGTGCTCTATATCAACACCTAGCTCGCAGGTTTTATTAATGGCGTAAATTGCCATTTCCTCAGAATGTGAAACATTAAAATACAGAGTTTCTTGATTGTTTGCTAACGTGGGTTTGCCATGTTCACCATATTCGAAGGTGATATCAGTGGGCGATTCACCTGTATACTCAGCGAGTATTTCTCGTAAACGACCACGCGCTACGATATAGCGACGTTGATGTTCAGGAAAGACAAAACGATAGGCTTTTTCAAGCTCTTGTGCTGATAAGAGTGCTTCATAATGATCGACAATATCTTGAGGTTGATCGAGATTTTGGATGTGTAAGTTAGTTTGCTTGTTTGTTAGATCGTATGATGTGCTCAATAGCTAAACCCTCAGTTCTTATTATCTTCTCTATTCAGAAGATATTGCCTAAACCCTGGTTTCTCAATTTCATATTCACCTTTGGCAATTTGTGTTACTAAATTATGTTCGATTAATCGTTGTAATGATCGTTGCACATTAGGGTATATACCTTTAACTGCTGTTTCGTGATCAATTTTCTGTAATAGTTCATTTGAAAAGGGACTCTGACCAGAGGATAGTGCAAGAAAAACAATTTTGTCTATCGGTTTAAGGTTTGCAATGATCTGATCAAAGCCTTCAGCAGCATCAATTAGCTGCAATACGTAATTAAGTGAGTTTTTTAATCCATCATCAAAGGTAACCATGTGACTAACTACTTTCATCATCCAATAGGGAGATTGGTCAATTGCATTAAAAATAGTATGGAGTTCTTTAGTTGAGATAGACTTCTCATGCCTTTCCTGTAAATTTTCAGCGATGAATGCAATAAATTCATCACCTAGATCTGGAAAGGGTACCATTTCAACAAAATTGTAAAATGGTGATTGGGATTCATTAAACATTAAATTCATGTAGTGTCTAGAGGAGCCAGTGAAGATGGCTTTCACTTGACCCTGGCGTTTATCTAGCATGGTTCTTAATGCATGATTGAGAGAGTCAAATCGAGGCGATGTTGCTAAGTGTTGAATTTCGTCAATTAACAAGAGTACGGTTTTTTTCTTTGCTTTTTGTTGTAATTCAGTGAGTAGCTGATCAAGCAGCATTAAATCCTTATTCTCTGGCTTTTTAGGGTCATCTGCGAGTTCTACCTCTAATTTGCCAATTAGTTCATTGCCAAGCGAAGTTTTTTTGATTTTGGTGCTCAATATATTTGAAAAAGGTATTTTCTTATCAAGCGCTTCCAGAGCCTCTCGAAGTGCTAGTATGAGTCCTTCATGGGGGGCATTAATATTCTGCCACAGACTGGCATACACTGGTATATAACCCTCTTTTTTAGCCAAGCTGGAGATATCATGCAGCACAAACAAGGTTTTACCCTTTCTTCTGGGGGCAATAATAGCGAGGTTTGAGGATATACCAATATCCAGTATTTTAAGATATTTTTCTGCCAGTTCTGTTCTTGGGAAGTACCAAATATCCATCCCTATGCGCTCCTATGCATACTTTGCATAGTTATCTATTATATAGATAGAGGCGCATAGGTCAAGCTAAATTTGTAAAATAATTGTACTGTTACTTGATTCCCCGCAGCTTGCTGTGGGTACTTTACGACTGGGGATTCTTAAGGGGAGTCAGCGTAGACTCCCCTTAAGTCGCCGCAGCACGAACTTGGTTCGCGCAGGTATTACAAACAGGAAACAGCACGGGTTTACCCGTGGTTGTTTACTTCGGACTCGTCATTTCCTCAGGTTTCACTGCAGCATCAAACTCTTCTGCTGATAAGAAGCCTAATTCGAGGCAAGCGGCTTTTAAGGTGCTATTATCTTCATAAGCTTTTTTCGCGATTTTTGAGGCTTTGTCATAACCGATGACTTGGTTCAATGCGGTTACTAGCATTAATGAATCATGTAGGAAATGGTCAATCTTGGCTTTATTGATTTCAATGCCTTCTACACAGAATTGCGAGAACATTTTACAAGAATCCGCTAATATATTTGCTGAATGAATGAAATTATGAATCATCATGGGTTTATAGACATTCAATTCGAAATTACCTTGAGAGCCAGCAATACCAATAGCAGTGTCATTACCCATCACCTGTACACAGACCATAGTCATGGCTTCGCATTGAGTAGGATTTACTTTACCAGGCATGATAGAAGAGCCGGGCTCATTAGCTGGTAAAATTAATTCACCTAAACCACAGCGAGGGCCTGAGCCTAACCAACGAATATCATTGGCAATCTTCATGAGCGAGGTTGCTAATGTTTTCAGTGCACCACTAGCAGTAACTAAGGCGTTGTGTGATGCTAAGGCAGCAAATTTATTTTTCGCGGAGACAAAAGGTAAATCAGTTAACTGAGCAATATGTTCTGCCGCGCGTTGTGCGAATTCTGGATGAGTATTTAAACCTGTACCGACCGCAGTACCGCCAATGGCTAATTCATATAAGCCATGTAAGCTGTGGTTAATATTCTCTAAGTCCGCATCTAGTTGTGCCACATAGCCTGAAAATTCTTGGCCCAAGGTCAGAGGCACCGCATCTTGTAAGTGAGTACGACCAATTTTAACCACATCATGATATTGCTTGGCTTTATTATCAATTTCATTACGTAGATGATGTACTGCAGGGAGTACTTGCTGAGTCAGCGCCTTTGCTGCCGCGATATACATGGCAGTAGGGAAAGTATCGTTAGAGGATTGAGACATATTCACATGATCATTGGGGTGAATAGGATCTTTGCTCCCCATAACACCACCGGCCATTTCAATGGCGCGGTTAGAAATTACTTCGTTAGAATTCATGTTAGTTTGGGTACCACTACCGGTTTGCCAAATACGTAGAGGAAATTGGTCATTGAGTTTGCCGGCAATGACTTCATCTGCAGCTTTGGCGATTAAGTCGGCTTTATCAGCAGGCAACTTGTCTAAATCACGGTTCGTCAGGGCTGCTGCTTTTTTGAGCACACCAAAGGCATGGATGAGCTCTTTTGGCATAGTATCGTGGCCGATGTCGAAGTGATGTAAAGAGCGCTCTGTTTGCGCGCCCCAGTAGTGATCAGCAGGTACTTCAATAGCCCCCATACTGTCAGTTTCAGTGCGAAATTTCTGTTCATTATTTGACATGTCGAGTTCCTTCAGTGTGTAGATTGGCGGTTGTCAGTATGAGGATCATACTGTATCTTTGTGATTCGATCGAGAGGGTCAATATACAGGATATTTAGCACAATGTCAGTGCTTACACTCACACAAGAATTATTTGCAGATACGCCAACGGCCATCCATGATATTGTTCAACGCCATTGGCAATTATACTGTGAAAGTACCGAAACCTTAGCCTTGCCTGTGATTGAAGATACAGCATTTTTGCAATCTGTGGTGGCTGTATGGGGCGTGAGTGATTTTGTCGCTAAGCAGTGTATTGCTAAGCCACAAATGATTGCTGAGTTATTTGCCAGTGGTGATATTAAACGGTCATATGCGGCAGATGAATATACTGAAAAATTGTCAGTCAATTTAGCTCAAGTTAGTTCAGAGACTGACTTAGCCCGTCATTTACGTGAATTTCGTTATCGGGAAATGGTGCGTATTGCCTGGCGTGATTTGGCTGGTTGGAGTGAATTGCCTGAAGTTTTAGCGGAATTATCAGCTTTAGCCGATGCGTGTATTTGTAGTGCATTAGATTATTTACAGCAACAAGCCCGTGAGACTTATGGGGTACCTGTAGATTCAAAGGGGCATCCACAATTCCTACATGTCATTGCCTTAGGTAAACTTGGCGGCAAAGAATTAAACTTTTCTTCCGATGTGGATTTGATCTTTTTCTATGGTGAAAAAGGTGAGCTATCGCTGCAGGATTCTGTACTGACCTACGAGCAATTCTTCATCCGTTTAGCACAGCGTTTTATTAAATTACTTAATGAAATGACGGCTGATGGGTTCGTTTTCCGCGTGGATATGCGCTTACGTCCCTATGGGGAAAGTGGTCCCTTAGTGATGACGTGCAAAGCTATGGAAGCGTATTATCAACAACAGGGCCGTGATTGGGAGCGTTATGCTCTGATGAAAGCGCGCTTAGTCACGCCTGCAGATGAAGTGAGCGATGAATTAATGCAGCTATTAAGCCGCTTTGTTTTTCGTCGCTATGTGGACTTTAGTGTGATTTCTGCGTTACGTAATTTAAAGCATTTAATGGACCAAGAAACTCGCCGACAGCGATTAGAAAATAATATTAAACGCGGTTTTGGTGGTATTCGTGAAGTAGAATTCATTGTCCAAGCGTTCCAATTAATTCGCGGCGGACAAAATCCACGTTTGCGAACACCGCAGTTTTTTTCCGGCTTGCATGCATTGCAAGCACTGCAAGAGTTAGATACAACAACGATTCAAAAATTAGAATCAGCTTATATCTTTTTACGTGATTTAGAAAATCACTTACAAATGAATACCGATCAGCAATCTCAAGATTTACCTGAGGATGAGGTATTACAATTACGTTTAGCCATATCTATGGGATATGCAGATACAGATAGTTTTATTGCACAATTACAACAACACCGAGATGCCGTCCAAGCATCCTTTAAAAAGATGTTTGCTGATGAAGTGTCTACAACTGATCGCATATTGCAGCAACAAACGTCCGTTCAGCTTTTGGCGCGTTTATGGGAAGGGCATGAAGATGATAAGCACGTAGAAAGTCTGTTGATGAAGTGCTTGTGTTTACCTTACCGCGATACTTTATTTGAAATGCTGCAAAAATTTCGTGAAAGCTATCGCGTGCGTTCAAGCTCGTTGATTGCTCGTCAACGTCTCGATGCTTTAATGCCATTCTTATTATTAGAAGTGTTGCAGGCAGTTGCACCGACATTGATGTTAGAACGCTTACTCCTGGTGTGTGACAGCATTGTGCGTCGCAGTGCTTACCTGACTTTACTATTAGAGAATCGACAAGCCTTATTACAGCTGGTAGAATTGTGCTCAATTAACTCATGGTTTGCTCAGCAGGTGGCGCAATTTCCCTTGTTGTTGGACGAATTATTGGATGATAGCTT
This sequence comes from Gammaproteobacteria bacterium, assembly GCA_965230425.1. Lineage (GTDB taxonomy): Bacteria > Pseudomonadota > Gammaproteobacteria > UBA1113 > UBA1113 > CBDDKW01. The sequence goes on from CBDDKW010000002.1 coordinate 28,659, forward strand.
TCGGGCGGGCAAATTAGATTTACAAGGCTACGAAACCCAGTTGCATCAGTATCTTTTGGCGGTGCCAAAATCAGATTTTGAGCAGCATATGGAGTTACTATGCCGCTTTAAGTTGGCTAAAAAATTAGCAGTTGCGGCGGCGGATGTGCGAGGCCAGTTACCCGTGGCGCGAGTGAGCGAGCACTTAACGGGGATTGCCACAGCGGTATTACGACAAGTACTTGAATTAGCCTGGCAACAATCCACGGAAAGTTATGGTGCTCCACAGGATGAAACGGGTCCGCTAATTTGTCCAAAATTTGTTATTGTTGCCTACGGTAAATTGGGTGGTATAGAGCTTGGCTATCGTTCAGATTTAGATTTAGTCTTTCTCTATGATAGTGCCGATGGGTTTGTCACAGATGGTGCTAAGTCTATATCAAATAGTGAGTTTTACTTGCGTTTAGGGCAGCGTATTGTGCATTTATTACAATTGCGTACCAATGCAGGTATGCTCTATGACATTGATGTGCGCTTGCGTCCATCAGGCAAAGCAGGCTTATTAGTGAGCCGAATCGATGCCTTTACCCAATATCAGTTGGAGAAGGCCTGGACATGGGAGCACCAAGCCTTAGTGCGAGCGCGTCCAGTAGCAGGTTGTGAGGAATTAAGTGCGTGCTTTGAGGACGTGCGCAGTCATGTTTTGTGCCAAGCGCGTGAAACAGTCAATGTTGCTGAAGAAGTGGTAGCTATGCGTCAAAAAATGCTACAAGAGCGTGATAAATATCGTCATAGTGGCCTTGAACATGTAAGTCAGCACTATGAAAGCATTACAGATATTGAGTTTATGGTACAATATTGGGTTTTGATATGGGCGAATACTTACCCAAGCTTGGTAAAATACACTGATAATAGCCGCTTACTGGCCAATATGGCAGAGTTAGAGTTATTAACGGCAGTCCAAGCCAGTGCTTTAATCAATGCCTATGATATCTTAAGAGAGGCAGTACATCGGGCGGCGATCCCGAATGATTTGGTAGAGTTATCGCGAGTAGAGTTAGATAAGGCTGAACAAGCAGTGCAGCAAATATGGGATGCAGTGTTGAGTAAACATTAAGGATAAACATATGACAGAAGCAGGAAAACAACAGGCAAATACAAAACGGACATATACCGTTTCACATAAAGATTTGCCTCTCTCATGCCCGACGGCGGATATGCGAGTATGGGATGCGCATCCACGGGTATATTTACCCATTGAGGAAACCGGTAAAGCTGTTTGCCCTTATTGCGAGGGCGGAGTTTACTTTAGAAGAAGAGGTTGCTTAAGTAGTAGTGCTTGTGTTCCCTAGATGAATAATCTGTTGTCATTTTGGGCATAGCGATAAATCTCCAAATAGATGAGTTAATAAGAACAGTATGTTGTTATTAGGTAGCTAAATCGGCGGAAAATTCCTCATGCTTCTCATGCGTAACGACAGCATTTTTAAAAGAGTAATGACACTTCTTCAAGACACAATGAATGGTAAATTGAATGAATTCGAATAATAAAATCTTAGTTGTTGGCCCGGCATGGGTGGGTGATATGGTGATGGCACAAACGCTATTCACATTATTACGCCAGCAAAATCCACAAGTATTAATCGATGTCATTGCACCTGATTGGAGTCGCCCCTTATTAGAGCGTATGCCAGAAGTTAATAAAGCCATTGTTATGCCCTTAGGTCATGGTCAATTAGGCTTAAAAACCCGTTATCAATTGGGGAAATCTTTACGCGCTGAAGTGTATCAACAAGCTATTGTATTACCAAATTCATTTAAATCAGCACTCGTACCCTATTGGGCAAAGGTCCCCGTACGCACAGGGTGGAGTCGTGAGTTGCGTAGCTTGATTTTAAATGATGTCCGACACTTAGATAAACAACAATTACCACTCATGATTGAACGCTTTATGGCTTTAGGTATTGGTAAAGCTGAGTCACTTAATGAGCCTTATCCCAGACCGAGCTTACAAATTTCAGCGGAGAATGTCAGTGTTGCTTTACAGCGATATGCATTAACGCCGCCTAGCGTGCCTGTATTAGTTATCTGTCCTGGCGCCGAGTTTGGTCCAGCGAAACGCTGGCCGGAGGATAAATATGCCGAAGTAGTGAAGGCAAAGCTTGCAGAAGGATGGCAAGTTTGGATCTTTGGTTCTAAAAAAGATCAGCCTGTTGCGGCAGCTATTCAAGCTCTAACAGAGCAGCAATGTGTTGATTTAACGGGACGCACTTCCTTAGCAGATGCTATTGATTTAATGTCTCTGGCTACGCAAGTGGTCAGTAATGATTCGGGATTAATGCATATCGCTGCCGCATTAAATAAACCATTAGTTGCGGTGTATGGTTCTTCAAGTGCTAAGTTTACCCCACCATTGAATGACCATGTGCGTATGATATCGCAAGGTTTAGCTTGCAGTCCTTGCTTCCAACGTGAATGTCCGTTGGGACATTTAAATTGTTTAAAGCAATTGCCTGCTGAGAAAGTATTATCAGCCTTAAAAGAGTTAGCCGTAGAATGAAGGTATTAATCATTAAAACCTCTTCCATGGGTGATGTGATCCATACCTTACCAGCATTAACTGATGCACAGCAGGCGATCCCTGATATAGAATTTGATTGGGTGGTAGAACGAGCTTTTCAAGAAATTCCCAGTTGGCATACCCGAGTTAAGCAGATTATCCCAGTGAGTTTAAGACGTTGGCGCAAACAACCCTTAAGGACATTATTTACCGAGGAGTGGAAAACCTTCCGTCAGCAGATCAAAAAGCACGATTATGATTTAGTGATTGATGCTCAGGGCTTAGTGAAAAGTGCATTTGTCACTCGTATGGCGAAGGGGGTGCGTTGTGGTTTAGATGCAGGTTCTGCACGCGAGGCCTTAGCCGCTCTTGCCTATCAAAAAAAATTTACCGTAGAGTTTAAACAGCATGCGGTAGTGAGAGCCAGAGAATTATTTGCGAAGGTACTCGGTTATCCTTTACCAAAGACTACGGCTGATTATGGTATTGATAAAGACCGTTTAGCGAAACATGAATTTGGTGATGGTTATATTGTTTTCTTACACGGTACTACATGGGCAACAAAACATTGGCCAGAACAATATTGGCATCAGTTAGCAAAACAAGTCACTGAGGCAGGTTATCATATTTTATTACCTTGGGGTAATGCTGAAGAATTACAGCGCGCTCAGGCTATCGCCACTATTTCCACACAGATTGACGTGTTACCAAAGTTAAATTTAATTCAAGTAGCGGGTATTTTAGCAGATGCAAAAATGGCGGTGGCTGTGGATACTGGTTTAGGTCATCTGGCTGCTGCATTGGCGTTGCCGACTATTTCCTTATATGGGCCTACGGATCCAATACTAACAGGCACTATGGGGGCACAGCAAGTACACTTAGCGGCGGATTTTGCCTGTGCACCATGTTTAGCGCGAACCTGTACTTTTCGAGGGAAACATGAGATAGAGCCGCCTTGCTTTGCTACAGTTAATCCAGAACGTGTATGGCAGCAGATGCAGGCCCAATTACAAACATTATCTTTAAGTAACAATGAAATTAGCACTCATACTTTATAAATATTTTCCCTATGGGGGTCTACAGCGCGACTTTATGCGGATTGCTGAATGTGCCGTGGCCCGTGGTCATCATGTAGATGTTTACGCCTTAGAATGGTATGGCGATAAGTCTGCACGTATGAGTATTCAAGTAGGGCCAGATAAAGGCGTGACAAATCACCGTCGCTATCTTAACTTTTACAACCACGTGCAGAAAAAATTAAAAGAACGTTGTTATGATTGTGTATTGGGCTTTAATAAAATGCCTGGACTGGATGTTTATTATGCTGCAGATCCGTGTTTTATTGAAAAATTAGAACAACGTCGGTTTTATCCATTGCATCGATTAAGTCCGCGTTATCGTTGTTTAGAGAATTTTGAAGCGGCTACATTTGATCCTACTGCTAAAACGCAAATTTTATATTTGAGCGATATACAAAAGCAGCACTTCACCCAGCATTATGTTAAAGCTGAAGCAGATTTTCATTTATTACCGCCTAGTATCAGTAGTGATCGCTTCCCAGGCTCTGATGCAGTGCAAGTTCGCCAACGTAAGCGAAATAACTTAGGTGTGAAGGACGATGAACTACTGGTTTTAACCGTGGGTTCTGGGTTCAAGACCAAAGGGCTTGACCGTTCACTGCACGCACTAGCGGCCTTACCAGAAGAATTAAAGCAGCGAGTTAAGTTTATTGCCATTGGCCAGGATAATCCTAGCGCATTTTTACGCTTGGCTAAGTCGCTGAAAGTAGATAAACAATTCCGTTGGTTGCCGGGACAAAAAGATATCCCTGCTTTTCTGCAAGCTGCAGATTTATTATTACATCCGGCTTATTATGAGACGGCAGGTATTATCTTACTCGAAGCAATTGTAGCTGGATTACCTGTCTTAACAACACAGACCTGTGGTTATGCCCAGCATGTTGAACAGGCACAGGCCGGCAAAGTACTTGGTTCTCCTTTTTCACAGGTAGAATTAAATACTAGTCTTAGTGAAATGCTCACATCATCACAACGAGATACTTGGAAACAAAATGGTATTGCCTATGGCCAAAGTGATGTATTAGCGGATATGCCGGCTATGGTAGTGGACTTCCTCGAGCAGCAATATACGGCTGGGGGTGGCTAATGGAACTGTGTATTGGCGATGAGAATTTCCAGCAAACAAACGGCGAGGCATTTTTTGATGAAATGATGCAAATGCAAGGTCAGATTTATCGACAAGTAGCTAACCGTAAAGTTGTGCGTTTTACGCGTAATGGTCAAGCATATTTCGTAAAACTACATTTTGGTGTGGGTTGGTTAGAGATTATCAAGGAATTACTCCAAGGGCGTGTAGCCGTACTAGGTGCAAAGCAAGAATTTGCAGCTATTCAGACACTACAGGCCTGTGGTATCGATACCTTACCCTTCGTCGCCTTTGGTCGACGTGGTAATAATCCAGCAACACAACAATCTTTTCTTGTGACGCGCGAGATTACCGAGGTTACCAGCCTAGAGGATTTAACACGAGATTGGGCCAGTGTACCGCCCAGTGTAACCTTTAAGCGTGAATTGATTAAACGTGTCGCTGAGATCTCCAGGATCATGCATCAAAAGGGCATGAATCATCGTGACTTTTATATTTGTCATTTTTTATTAGATCATTCTCAGCGAGATAAAATAAATAAATTATACCTCATTGACTTACATCGTATGCAAATACGTTCTCGCGTGCCAACACGTTGGTTGGTGAAAGATTTGGGTAGCTTGTATTTCTCTGTTTTAGATATAGGTTTAACTCGAAGCGATATTTTTCGCTTTTTAAAATACTATTACAACAAACCATTACGTGAGATATTAGTGCAGCATGGAGCACTATTTGAAGCTGTGAATGAGCGAGCACAGCAATTAAATAAAAAAGCTTATCGGAAGGGAATCAAATGAAAACAGTATGGTGTTTTAACAAAACATATCGTGATACAGTTTTAGCCGATTTTTTTAGTAATTTTTCTACCACATTTCAAATTGAAGGCGATGTAATCGCTGATAATAAAATGAATCGTGTGTGTAAAGTGGACATTGATGGCGAGAGCTATTATGTCAAATCTTACTATAAATCAGGACGCAAATTACATAAATACATGGGTACGAGTCGTGTCCGTCGGGAATATAATAATCTATCATTATTTAAGAAATTAGGTATAGCTGTTCCTGAAGTGATTGCTTTTGGTCAAGGTCCGCGCTGTGGTAAACATCGCCCCGGTGTATTAGTGACTAAGGGTGTCAATAATAGTGTTGATTTAGCCAGTCTTGCCGAACAGCGAGCTGAGCAGTTACAAGATCCCCATTGGGTGAGAAAAGTCATGGCTCAAGTGGCTGATTATACTTACAGATTACATCAAGCAAAGTTTATTCATAATGATTTAAAGTGGCGTAATATTTTAGTGACCTTAGATGCAGAACCTAAAGTGTATTTTATAGATTGTCCCAGTGGTAAACGTCGTTGGGGTTTGCTATTTAATCGTGGTGTTAAGAAAGATTTAGCTTGTCTTGATAAAGTGGCTAAATATGTATTGTCAAAGACTATGCGTTTAGCTTTTTATAAACAATATCAGCATATTAAGCGCTTGCGAGCTGAAGACAAAGCAACTATTAAATATATTACGGCTTTTTTTGCGGGTAGAGAATGAAAGATTACGTTGCAACACAATGGCAAGATACTTTAACTGAAAACCAGTTAGCTGATTTCGCTAAAATTTGGTCGCTTGATGCCCCCTGGTTTGAGGAGCCTAATTATCGCCGAGGCGGTTGGAGTGGGGTAGCTAAGCTGACATTGTCGACAGCCACTGGTGATAAAACTGTTTTTTTAAAGCGCCAGCTTAACCATATTTATAAGCCATTATCCCATCCCATCAAGGGTGCACCCACCTTTGCCCGCGAAATGAAAAATATTTTACGCTTTAAACATGCGCAGATCCCAAGTTTGGAACCTGTATATTATGCCCAGCGACGAGATAGTGAAGGCCTAAAAGCTATTTTAATCACTGAAGCCTTAGATGGCTTCCAATCTTTAGAGGCGTGTTTGCATGACTGCATAACAGCAGAAGACCGACAACAGTATATTCAACCAGTGGCCGAGCTTGTAAAACAATTACATACAGCTCAATTCCGCCATGGCTGTTTATATCCTAAGCATCTCTTCGTTAAACAGCATGCTGATACCATGCAAGTACGGATTATTGATCTAGAAAAAGCGCGCTTTTGGCCGTTCCGTCAAAATCGACAATTACGTGATTTAGGTACGTTATATAGACATACGCAAGGCATTACCATAAAAGAGAAAATTAAATTTTTGCATTATTACCTAGGTACGCCTAAATTAGGCACGCAGGGCAAAAACCTGTGGCAGGCTTTTGTTAAGCGTTATCAGAGGAAGCATATGAGTAAATGAGGTTCATTAAATTGACAATGCGTATGCTTAGTAAGATTTGTTTTCTCATTTGTGTGGATGCCACATGGCACGCTGATTTTGTCTACAATAGACAGAATATTTATCCATGCTGCAGTTAAGAGATTTTGTCTACACGCAGACAAAATTATAACCATATGAATATATAGGATATTTTATGAATACAGTTGATGTACATATCGATCAGAAAGGATTATTTGAAGAAATCAGTCGGCTGATTGAAAGTACCCAGCGTGACACATTGCGAAAGGTTAGCCAAACGGGAGTGCTACTCTATTGGCGCATTGGTCAACGAATTAACCAAGAAATCTTGGGGCTAAAACGTGCTGAATATGGTAAGGATGTTATTAAGCAACTTGCACAGAGTCTACAAATCAAGTTTGGCTCGGGTTTTGGGCAACGTGTAATTTATCGATGCGTACAATTTGCAAAGTTGTTTGACGAAGAAGCTATTATTCGAGCCCTTTCCGAACATCTAAAGTGGTCTCATTTTGTTACTTTATTGAATGTTGATGTTGCAATTAAGCGTGAGTTCTATGCTGAAATGTGCCGCATTGAGCGATGGAGTGTTAGAACATTAAAAGATAAAATAGGTGGAATGCTTTACGAGCGAACTGCTCTGGCTAAAAAGCCAGAAGCAATTATTGAAAAAGAAATTCAAAAGTTACGCCAGTCAGATATTCTCAAGCCTGATTTTATCATGCAAGATCCAGTCATTCTTAATTTTCTCAGTAACCAAAACATTGAAACTGAAGCTGATTTTGAGCAAGCAATTATTCATGATATTGAACGTTTTTTGCTAAGCATGGGTACAGGATTTACTTTTCAGGAAAGACAAAAAGTTATTGAAGTCGATGGAGAACATTTCAAGATTGACTTATTAATGTATAATCGTAAGCTAAAAAGACTAGTGGCAATCGAGCTAAAAATGCGAGAATTTAAACCGCAAGATAAAGGGCAAATAGAGCTATACTTAAGATGGTTAGAAAAATATGAAATGCAGCCTGGAGAAAATCCTCCAATTGGGATTATCCTATGTTCAGAAAAATCGCATGAACGTGTTGAATTATTAGCGCTGAACCAATCTGGTGTGCATGTGTCACAATTTCTTACGGAGTTGCCACCCAGGGAGTTGTTTGAGGAGCGACTACACTTAGCGATAAAAAAGGCTCGTGATCGTTATGAGCCGTAACATTTACACTACATGGCTTAAAAATAGAAAAAAGTAACATAATGAGCACACATACATCAATCAATTGGCAAGACATCTTAGTCGCCAACAACCTTAATAACTTTGAATCCATATGGTCTCTCGAAGCCCCATGGTTTGAAGAACCTAATCGTCGTCGTGGTGGTTGGAGTGGTGTTTGTCGACTTGAATTACAAAATCCTGCTGGCGGTACTGTGGCAGTCTTCCTCAAGCGTCAATTAAATCATATGCATAAAACCATCGCACATCCATTACGTGGAGAGACAACTTTTAGCCGAGAGTTCCATAACATGCAGCGCTGTGAGGAAGCGGGTGTACCCGTGGCAGAGCTAGTTTATTTTGCAGAGCGTGAAGATCAAGACGGTAAAAAGGCAATCCTCATTACTAAGGCCTTAGATACCTATCAGCCCCTATATGCATGGGCTAATGATTTACAACCAGTGGATTCACAGATATTTTCCTTGCGCCGGGGAATTATTAACGCCGTAGCCCAAGTGGTGCGCCAGCTACATAGTAAGGGGCTACAGCATGGCTGCTTACATGATAAGCATATTTTTGTGCAGGTCGAAGAGGCTACACAGGCCATTGATGTACGTATTATTGACTTGGAGATGCTGAAGTGGCGGCCTGATAGAGCTAAATTACGCGATTTATATGCCCTACACCGACATACCCCAGGTTGGACTTTGAATGAACGTCTCTATTTTTATAAAAAATACTTAAATATCAATAAATTAAACGCTAAAAATAAATCGCTTTGGCGGCGATTATCGCAGCGTTATCAAGCTAAAATGCGCAAGAAGTTAGCTAAATCATAGCCTTCATCCTATAATATTATATGATATAACCTTATATGATATAGATATATATGATATAAACCTATATCATATAACTTTATATGATACACAGTGAAATGATATTGGAGTATGTGTGACCCATGGATAAGCAACCATTTCCGGCTGGTATAGCGTTTGGCGATGCTTTTTGCAACCGTGTACAAGAGCGCGAAAAGCTCAAGAAAAGCATTAATAGTAATCAGCATATTGCACTGATTTCACCTCGTCGCTATGGTAAGACCAGTTTAATGACCCAAGTTTTACAAGAGAACAAGCATCCTAGTTGCATGATGGATTTTTTCGCCGCAGGTAATGAAAAATTTGTACAGGATATCATTATAAAAGAAGTCGGTCGTTTACTCATGACCTTGCTACCGAAACAGAAGCAAATGAAGGAGAAATTATTCTCATTATTTGCTAATTTTAATCCGAAGATTGTTTTGTCCGCTTTAGGGCAAACGATTGAACTTTTCCCTGCTCACCAGCAGGTTGATGAGACAATTAAAGATCTGTTATTAAAGCTCGATAATGTCGCCATGGTGGTTAAAAAGCGGGTTGTATTGGTTTTTGATGAATTCCAGCAAGTGGGTGGCTTAAAAGAAAGTCATGTAATCGAAGCAAGTATTCGGCATGCTGCAGAACGCAGTCAAAATGTAAATTATTTTTTTTCTGGTAGTGACCGGCATATGCTTGAACAAATGTTTAGTAGTAAGTCACGGCCACTGTATCGTTTATGCCATTTAATGACATTAGGGCGGATCCACCGTACAGATTATGAAAACTTTATTCAAGCAGCCGCCAAGAAACAGTGGAAAGCGATGCTGAGTGATGAGGTTCTGACAAGCATTTTTGAGGTAAGCCAGTATCATCCCTATTATGTGAATGTGATTTGTCGACTCATTTGGAATGAGGATAGTATGTGTACGGACACAGATGCTGTGTACGATTTATGGCATACCTATGTAAGAGACCATATACCATTGTTAGCACAAGATATTGGTGCATTGAGTCCTAATCAACGCAGTTTATTATATGCTCTAGCAGTTACACCTACCGCAGAACCACAGGGACAGCGTTTCTTAAGTACAGCTAGTTTGGCTGCTGGCAGTGTTAAGCAGGCATTGCAAGTGCTTGAACAAAAAGACTTTATTTATCAACGGGATGATAAAGTTTATGCAATACTAGATCCTGCCATATACACGTACTTGCAACAGCTTGCACTTTGAACGATAATTAACCACTTTTTTAATGTCATCGATAACAGTATGCAGCAGATAAATCACAGAGCAGAATTAACCCAACCATTAGCATGGCCTTTTAGTCTAACTGTAGGTAGGGACAACTTGATCTGTGCACAATCCCTACGTTATTTAGCGGGTAAGCGTTTGACTCTCAAAGCTGAGTTAGCGGGTAAACCTGTTGTAGCTAAATTATTTTTTAAACCTCGCATTAGTCAGCGACATTTTCTTCGAGAATTACGTGGGTTACAGAGTTTAAAAGCTGCGGGTATCGCCACACCAGAAATAATTTATCATGGTAAGTTAGCACTAGAAGATGTTTATATTATTGTCACTCAATGGTATGCGGGTGAGAATGGCTCAACTGCCTGGCAAAATGCTGATGCACATAGCAAACAGCAAATACTCTGTGCCTGTGCCACATTACTGGCGCAATTACATGGCCAAGGCTTGCAACACCACGATCTGCATCTCGGGAACTTATTATTAACTGATAAGCAGCCTTTACTACTCGATGGTGCCGATGTGGGTTATCGACGTATAGGTAAAGTCTTATCACAACAAAAGAGCGTCAATAATCTCGCCTTATTATTTGCCCAACTTGCAGTAGATGATTATCAGTATATCGATCAAGCATTGCTTGAGTATTGCCAAGTGCGCCAGTGGTCGTTGACGACACAGTTAAAACAAAGTTTGCAGCAGGCAATACACTCATGCCAAAAATATCGTCAGAAAAAATATTTAAAGAAAATTTTTCGTTCATGCACAGCGTTTCGTTGTGAACATACCTGGCAGCAACGTATGATTATTGATCGCACCTACGATACACCAGAGTTTAATACATTTTTAACCCAGCTAGACACAAAATTAGCCCAAGCCAAGTTACTTAAAAATGGTAATTCCGCTACACTGGCGCAGTTAGCCTGTGGTGGACAAGGCTTTGTGGTCAAGCGTTATAATATTAAAAATTATAAACATGGACTACGTCGAGCCTTTCAGCCGAGCCGTGCAGCGATATCCTGGCGTAATGCCCACTGTTTAACATTAATGGGCGTTAATACTGCAAAGCCTGTAGCCTTAATAGAAAAACGTTATGGACCATTACGTAGCACAGCCTATTTTATTATGGAATATATTCCTGGCGCAGAAATCACCCAGGCATTGCAGCAAGCGAGTGCAGGAGAGCAAGCTTACATTAGTCAGCAGGTAAGTGGCTTAATTAGCCAATTATTTACCCAACAATTAAGTCATGGCGATATGAAAGCCACTAACTTTTTGTGGCATAATCAGCAAGCATATATTATTGATTTGGATGCTATGCAACAGCACCGTAGTGAGCGTAAGTTACAACGGGCAATACAGCGAGATAAACAACGCTTTTTACAGAATTGGCAGCAACAGCCAGTTTTACAACAACAATTTCAACAGGTATTACAACAGGACACTACTGAATGAAAATTTTAGGTATTTCAGGCGCGGTATCACACGATCCCTCTGCAGCGCTTTTTGTGGATGGACAGCTCGTTGCTGCAGCAGAAGAGGAGCGATTCTTACGTGACAAACATGCAAAGGGTCAGTTCCCCTATGAAGCCACCAAGTGGTGTTTAGATTTTGCTGGTGTTGATGCAAAAGATATCGATATTGTTGCATTCCCTTATGCACCTATTCCCTTATCCAGCCCTGCGCGCTGGCATTTTGCTAAACGTTATTGGTATGCACCAGACCGCGCCATTGATGCTTTATTTAATGGTAATCGACGCTATCACCGTAACCATAAAAAAGCTTTAAAATTAATGGATGATTTAGGTTTCGATAGACAGACAACCCAGTTTATCCCTGTGGAGCATCATCTTGCCCATGCCAGTAGTGCTTACCACTTAAGCGGCTTTACCGAAAAAACGGCTATCTTAGGTATCGATGGCAAAGGTGAGTATGCCACCACGTTCTTTGGTTATGGTGAAAATGGTAAAATCCATAAGATTAAAGAATTTTATGATCCTGATTCCCTAGGCGGTGTCTATGGTGCTATTACTCAATACTTAGGTTTTGAAATGCTGGATGGTGAATTCAAAGTCATGGGAATGGCACCCTATGGGGATCCCTCACGCTTTGATTTATCACGTTTAATTGAATGGGATAAAACCGGCTTTAAAGTCAATACAAAGCTGGTGAATACTATTGGCTTACGTCGTTATAAACACAAGGGCGAGTCTTATTATTTTAGTGATAAACTGGTAAAATGGTTGGGTCCAAAGCGCGAAGGTGATGAAATAGATAATCCTTATATTCACTATGCAGCCAGCTTACAACAATTATTAGAAAATATCGTGTTAGAAATGATCGAATATTATCTTGGCGATATTATCAAAGAAACAGGCAAACTCTGTTTTGCTGGCGGCGTTGCACTCAATGTGAAATTAAATCAGCGTATCATTGCTATGCCAGATGTTAAAGAATTATTTGTCCAACCAGCCGCTAGCGATGCCGGTACCGCTATTGGTGCTGCGTCATATATTGCAGCCCAAGAAGGTGAGTCTGTCCAAGCACAACAACATGCTTATTTAGGACCGCAATATACTAATGAAGAATGTATATCAGCCTGTAAGCAACATGAATTAAAACCCACATGGAAAAAACTTGATGATGCACCAGCAACAACTGCGCGTTTATTAGCGGATGGCTATCCCGTTGCTTGGTTCCAAGGGCGGATGGAATTTGGTCCACGCGCCCTAGGCAATCGAAGTATTCTGGGTGATCCTAGTTATAAGGGTGTTGCTGATAGAATCAATGCGCAAATCAAATATCGTGAACGCTGGCGACCTTTCTGCCCAAGTATGTTAGATCGTGTTGCCGAAGATATTTTACAAACGGATCATCCAGCACCCTACATGACCTTTACCTTTCCCGTGGCAGAACATTGGAAAGACCGCATTCCCGAAGTAGTGCATGAAGATGGTACTGCCAGGGCGCAAGTGGTCACAAAACAAAGTAATGCACGTTATTATCAATTAATCGAAGAATTAGAAAAGCATACCGGTAATGGGGTAGTATTAAATACGTCCTTAAATCGTCGTGGTGAACCCATGGTATGTTCACCTACTGATGCCTTAAATATGTTTTTTGGCTCTGACTTACAGTATTTAGTGATGGAAGATATTTTAATTACTAAAAGCTGAACAAAATATAGTCTTCACACATGATATAAGTTCATGTGCGAAGACTAAAAAACTTTAGGATGATTGTTATTTAACCCAAAACCTGGCATCCTCAAAGAAATAATTATTATAACTATAACTAACTAATACCTACTAAACTAAAGAGGTTAATCCTATGTCGTACACACAACTTACCAATCGTGCTATTGAAGCAATATTAAACAAAGACATTACAGCTTTTGAAACCTTAGTAAATGAAGCTGGGAAACCAATCGTTGCTGAGCAAGGAGCACCAGCAGAAAATCCAGCAGCTAAATCAGCAGAACGTGTAGGAGCCACATTAGAGGTAATCCCTCCTATGTCACCAGCGCATACCGAGCAAGTCCCTGAACTGCAAGCACAAGAGGCAGAAATTCAGCGTGTTAAAGCGTTGGCAATAGCAAAACAAACCTTTCTACAACAGTCCATGTTGGGTATGTCGCCTTTAACTCTCGCTGTATTGAATGGCAGTATTGATATTACCGTGGAGATATTTACAATCCTAGGTTTTGAGCAAGCCTATGAGAATTTAAGCTTAATTGTTAGAAATAGTCCGAATACAGCTAATGCACAGAATATTGTAACGCAGTGCTTAAATACAATGGATGAAAAATCTCAACAAGATTTATTTACTACATTAATCATTTTACCAACAGCAGAAACTGATGAGGCTGCCATTTTAATATTGGAGCAGCTATTAGAATTTAAGACTTTGCAGGTGAATGGCGAAGATGGTCAGATTCAAGCCTTACATGAGGTTACCCGAGCAGGTTGTTTACTCAGAGTAAAAGCGTTGTTACAACGTGATGATATCGTCGTCGATTGTTATGATCAGGAACAGTATACCCCATTACAATATGCATGTAAGCTTGGTTATACAAAGATTGTTAATTGCTTATTGGCCAAGGATGCACAAATTTATCCAACAACGGAACAAACCTCCAATAATAATGATGCCTCAGAGTCACCCTTAACACACGCAACGAAGAACCATCATCCTAATGTGGTCAGTGCCTTACTCCGAGCAGGTGCGCAACCTGATAAACAAGATGATGATGCCAGTGTACCTTTACATCTTGCTGCAGAAGTTGGTGACTTAGCAATATTTATGTTATTTACTAGCGATGCAGCCATAAACATTGATATGCTGGATGGGTATGGAAAAACTCCCTTATACTATGCTATCAGTAATGGCCAGAAAAATATTGTTGAATTTTTGATAATAAAAGGCGCTAAACTTGAGATGTGTTTTGAAGATGAAGGTTCTTATCTTCATATTGCAGCTCGATGTGGGCAGATTGATATTCTAAAGTTATTATTGCAAAAAATTGACGATATAGAGCCTGATGATAGTAAAGATTTAGGTGATATCTTGCAAGTGGAGTTAGTCCCTGAGCTAGAGCATGATATAATATCTTCGATGCGCAGTTTTTTAGAAAAAATTAATCAGGAAGTTTTAGATTTTAAGTCTTTTCTAGCGAATTATGATGATTTACCAGGTTCACATACAGCCGCAATTAATAAATCCGAAATACAGCCTAATATTACTGTACCTGAAGAATTAAATGTAGATCATTTTATTGAGTGGTTGTTATCCCCAAGTCGCATTTTACGTCCTGTACATTTTGCTACATGTTTTAGTAAATGGGAATTTCAAATACAAGAATTAGCAATTAAGCGCCAACATCAAGAACAACGTGGAGATTCAACAAAGCTAGTAAGATCTGTTGAGAGTCATGCTGAGAGTATCAAGCGTAGGCTATCGATGCGCATCAAATATATACTAGAGAGATTACAGGAAAATGTGAAGGATATTTGCAAGAATGATACAAGCTCAGATTTACAGAGGCTGGTGGCCTTATTTTCGACGTTCCAAAAATCACTAAGATCAGATATTCCAGGGCAATTGAGTGATGTCAATGTTGCAGCAGATGCTAATCCAATACCCCTCAAAGCAATGCAAGCTATGATTGAGTCAGAAAGCTTTAGTCAGCTTAAGGAGCTATTTACAACACATCAGTATTTTAGTCAACATTCACAGAAAGCATTACCTGTATTTTTATTGTTGTCTTATCATGTGCAGATTATAGGTGGGATGTTGGGTAATGCTGTAGGATCTGCAGATCCACAAGCACGAATCGCACGCTATCTTAAAACTACCAATGGAAATGATATCAATGATTTTGATGTATTTGCCTGTATATTAGACTATGTGCGCCAGGCGCACATTATGATTGGCGATTTGTCAACTGCCTTGAGTTTGCCTGAAAGTTCTGATGCCTCATCACCTTCACCATCAGATGAGACAGTACAACGAACTGAAATTTTCGATCTTCTTTCTGCATTGAAATTTTGGCGTGAAATTATGCTGCAAACCCATGTGGCCTATACACAGCAGGAAGCATTTCTTTACACTGTATTAGCACAATCTGTCAACGAGAAAAAATGGGATACAGCAGGCCAAGGAATTAAAGGCAAAAAATGTCCTACTGGTATTGAGAATATTCGTAAAATAATTCAACAGCCTCATCAGCCAGGTCAATTGACAGAAAAGCTAAAAGCGATAAAAACGATTTTAGACGAGAAAGCTAAGAAAAGGGATGATTCAGAAACAACGCAGTTTTATAAAAGAGCTGCACAAGCCTTTGCAACTATCTTGCCTGCAGCTTATTGGCATAATGCACAACAAGAATTACAACAGCGGCATCAACCAACTCAAAGTCGAGTGACTCATGAAACTATGGCTACAGATGCGCAGCGACAAAGGCTTTTAGCGGCTCAAGAGGCAGACCAGCGTAGAAGGATTAAAATTTTAGAAGAACAGTTACCTGAGTTACGAGCACAGGCCGCGGAAGTAGAGCGTATAGTTGATGAAGCAGAAAGAAGTCCGATTGGCGATATCATCGGTAATCAAGTTGAAGAGGCTCAAGCACCTCATTTAGAAACTAGAGCGGGAACAATGCAAGCTCAACCAGCAGCAGTTGATGCACAAACACCACCGTCTAAACAAGGCCAAGGTATTCATCAGTTAAGTGAACGTGAGCAATTACTAGGTACTGGACGAAAAACGGCTGAGCGAACATCGAGCGGTCAATCACCTCAAGGTAATTCAGGCACCAGGCGAGCAAGTCCATCAGTATCACCTGTACCAGGTCAATTGTCCCATGGAAGTCATCCAGTTTATACTGCTTCTTCCGCACATGGGTCACAATGTTCTAAAGCCTACCAAGATTTACAAAGTCGCTTAACCGTCCTGGATAATGGGATAACTCAATTGCAGAATGAAGCAGAGAAAACTGATCTGCAAATAGAACTACGAAAATTAAAGCAACAACTAGCAAAAACTGATAAACAAGCCACAGAGCAGCAATTACAAGTATTATCAAGTTTAGTTGAAACTTTTGAAAATAGCGTGACAAGAATCAATCAGATGAAGTCTGCTGCAACGCGGCAATCAGTTCTTAAGAGCTTAAAAACGACATTTGCTGATATTGGGCAAGCACTTGATGAGCGTGGCAAGAAACTAAGGCAGCTAGAGGAACAGGCCGAACGATTAAGTAATGCAGGCAAAAGTTTTGCTGACAGTGCTCATGCATTAAAAAAGCAAATGAAAGGTTAATGAAAAAATATCTCAAACTGTTGTTATCGACTATGTTAAAAAGCGTCGTCATCAACTATGTTTTTACTGGAAAAGTATTGTTATCCCGAGTGCGAAGCACGTGGGATCTCCTGCCAATTTGACTACTTAGAGTATACCTCTGTTCATGTCAGCTAAACTATCAGGAGATTTCTCGCTGCGGCTTACAGCCACATCTCGAAATGACAACATCTTTTATAGTAAAAGCATAGTTGATGACAACATTTTTTATAGTGACAATATAGTTGATGACAGCATTTTTCCACCTAATGTCATAGTTGATGACAGAACGCAGATATGTAATGATATGCGTGAAGAATGAGCTACTATAGCCAAGCAAACAACTTGTATAACCGGATTCTGTAAAAAATAAAATGTCAAAGCAAAATACCACCCAACCAAACCTCTATGCGCCACGCCGTTGGCCCGTGCATATCATCCTAGGTTTCCTAAGTCTGTGGGGGAAGTTACCCTATGCTTGGCAACTCTGTCTAGGCCGTTTACTGGGACGTTTATTATTTAAACTGGGTGGTTCAATGTTACGAGTGAGCCGTACCAATATTGATTTGTGTTTCCCCGAATTATCCGCAGCAGAAAAACAAGTCCTGTTAAAAAAGAATTTTGAATCTGTAGGCATCGGTGTTTTTGAATTAATCAGCGCAGGCTATGGCCGTAAGCGTATGTTAAAAAAACTCTTACGTTCAGTTGAAGGCTTTGATGAAGTTGAAAAACTCATGGCTGAAGGCGAAAGCGTTGTTTTATTATTTCCACACTTGATCCCCATTTACCTCGCTGGAAGGTTAATGGTACATCAAACAGATATCCCCTTTGGTCTTATGTACCATACACCCAAAGAGCCTGTGCTAAATCATAAAATGCATTCACGTCTGAGCATTTGGGCCGACAAAATCTTTACTCGTAAAAATTTCCGCGAGATGATCCGCTACCTAAAAAATAACAAGTTAGTGTGGTATGCCCCTGATTTAGATATGGGCGCAAAATTAAGCGAATTTGCCCCATTTTTCGGTGTACCTGCTGCCACTACCGTATCAACCTTACGTATTGCTAGTATGACCAATGCAAAGCTTGTCCCCATTGCCTTCTATCGTCGCGATGATAACAAGGGCTATGATATTAAAGCTTATCCTGCCTTAAATGACCGCCTCACAGGCGATGATGCAGCCGATACACGTCTTATCAATGCCACCTTTGAAGATATCATCCGTGCTAAGCCTGAGCAATATCTTTGGCAATACAAACGCTTCAATACCCGTCCCCGGGGTGAAGAGAAGTTATATAAAAAGAAAGCAGATTGCTCATAAGCCTCTGAATCTTTAACAGCCGATAATTATTTCTATTTTTATAAAATAAAAATATTGCAAAAATATTTTTTGCAGTTATAGTTACGTTTATAATTTGTAACATTTATATATTATGCGATATTCGGGTTTTTAACTCTATATGGAGAATGATGGGCATGGATGCGGGGTTTGAAGAAAACGAAGATAATCCGGACGAGCATAACAAGCCTAACATGCGTCCAATTAGCTTTGATAACTTGTTTAAAGGGTCAATGCAGAATTTGCATGTAGCAAGAGATTTTTTTGAGAGTCATTTACCCGCTGCAATTATAAAAGATTTTGAGTTATCTACCCTAAAAGTAGAATCGGCAGAGTTTACTTCACGCAATCAGCGACCACGACGGAGTGATATACTCTACAGCGCTAGGCGTAAGGGGCGATTAAGTTATATTTATACTTTAGTTGAACAGCAAACTGATCCAGATGCATTACAGCCATTGCGTAGATTAGAGTATTCGCTTGCAGCAATGCGCAATCATTTAAATCAGCATCCTAATGAAAAATATTTGCCAGTCATTTTAAATGTCTTTTTTTATAATGGTCGTTACAGACACACACAACCTGTTGCTTTTACTGAGATGTTTCATCCCGATGATGCTGAATTTGCCTGTGCGAACTTGATGACACCTGCGAAATATATTGATCTGCACCGACTTAATGATAGTGATATTATTCAGCATAAAAGTGCAGCTTGCTTTGAATTAGCTATGCGGCATGTTTATGACCAAGCAATAACATCATTACTGAGTTTATTGGATGAACGTCGCGATATTCTACTCGGAGGAGAATATAGAGAGTACAGTGATCTTGTGCTAAACTTTGCCATGAGTCGGTTGCAGCCGTCGCAAATATGTGAGTTACAACAAGAAGTTAGCAATACATTAAGTGACGAACTAGGAGATCAAGTTATGAATTTAGGTACAGCCTTATTACATGAAGGTTATGATAAGGGTATTAAAGAAGGTATTGAAAAAGGTATTGAACAGGGTATCGAGCAAGGCATGAGAACCGGGCTGGAAAAAGTTGCACTCAAGCTGCTTGATCAAGGCTTTGATGTATCAACCGTTGCTAAGCTTACCGAGCTGTCTGAAGCTGAGATATTGCAAATTCAAGAATAGTTGTTCGGTTAGCTACCTATATTTTAATGTCAATTCCAGCTATCTAATAATTAAAGTAAATCAGGCGTTACCATAGCCACAACTTTTAAAAAAGAATCACGCTTAAATGGTTAAATTTACATCAGTTTATGTTAATATCCCTGCCTTCAGTTAGGTACTAGAAGGTAATAACATTGCAAATTCCCAATTTTTCACAAGCGAAAGTTCTTATTTACGGTGATGTCATGCTGGATCGCTACTGGCATGGCAGTACCTCACGGATCTCCCCAGAGGCACCAGTACCCGTCGTCCACATTGGTGATACTGAAGACCGACCGGGTGGTGCAGGTAATGTTGCCTTAAATATCAATGCCTTAGGCGCTAATGCCGAATTATTTGGTTTAGTGGGTAATGATGAAAACGCCACCATCTTATGCCAAAAATTAGAGAAAGCGGGTATAAAACCCTCATTCCAACATATGGATAATTGGCCCACAGTAACCAAATTACGGGTACTGAGCCTGCATCAGCAATTAATCCGCCTGGATTTTGAGCAGAACTTCCGCGAAGTGGATACAAAGCCCCTAATGGCAAGTTGTATCCAACAGTTGGCAACTGCAGGAGCATTAATCCTTTCAGATTACGGCAAGGGTTGTTTGAATGATATCCCCACCTTAATCAAAGCCGCTCGTGCAGCGCAAGTGCCTGTGTTAGTCGATCCTAAAAGTACCGATTTTGGTGATTACCACGGTGCCAGTTTAATTACTCCCAATTTTAAAGAATTCGAAGCCACAGTAGGCCCATGCCCTGATGATGAAACTATGATTACAAAAGGCCGAGCAGTCATGCACGCCCATGATATTGAGGCATTGCTGATTACTCGTGGTGAGAAAGGTATGACATTACTGAAAAACAACGGTGAAGTCGTGAATATGCCTGCCAGAGCAAAGGAAGTTTTTGATGTAACTGGTGCGGGTGATACGGTCATTGGTACTGTGGCAGCCGCGTTAGCAGCAGGTGAGGAAATTGAAACTGCCATGGTTTTAGCTAATGCTGCGGCTGGTATTGTCGTTGGTAAAGTAGGTACTGCAGTAGCAACCGTGCCTGAATTAACTGCGGCACTTGGTCAGCTCAAGGGTAGCTCTTCTGGCGCGATGCTATCAGAAACAGGTTTAATGGCTTTAGTAGCTGATGCTAAGCAACATGGCCGACGTATTGTGATGACCAACGGTTGTTTTGATATTTTACATTCTGGTCATATTACCTATTTAGAAGAAGCTAAAGCTTTAGGTGATTTACTCATTGTCGCGGTGAATGATGATGCTTCAGTAGAGCGATTAAAAGGTAGCGATCGACCTTATAATAATTTACAACAGCGTATGGCGGTACTCGCGGGTTTAGCCGCCGTTGACTGGGTCGTGCCTTTTAGCGAAGATACCCCAGAACGCGTGATATGCAAGGTATTACCCGACATCCTGGTTAAAGGCGGCGATTATGCGGTAGAAGATATTGCTGGACATAAATGTGTACTAGCTAATGGCGGCCAAGTACGTATTTTAAGTTTTGTGGATGGTTTTTCCACCACGAATCTTATTAATAAAATCAGAGAGGAAGTAGCAGAAGTATGATTATTGTCACAGGTGCAGCCGGTTTTATTGGCTCTAATATCGTTAAAGGCTTAAATGCTCAAGGTTATAAAGATGTTTTAATCGTCGATGAATTAAGCGATGGTACAAAGTTCACGAACATGGTGGATTGTGAGATTTTAGATTACATGGATAAGGATGTTTTCTTAGCGACAATTAAAGCCGATGCTGAATTTTCCATGTCAGTTGAAGCGATTTTTCATGAAGGTGCGTGTTCATCTACTACAGAATGGGATGGTCGCTTCATGATGGAAAATAATTATGAATTTTCCAAGCATGTATTACACTATTGCCAAAACCGCAAAATTCCTTTTATTTATGCTTCTAGCGCTGCAGTCTATGGTGGTGGACGCGAGTTTAAAGAAGTTTTAGCCAATGAAGCGCCCTTAAATGTCTATGGTTATTCAAAGTATCTCTTTGACCAATATGTTCGCCGTATTCTACCTAATAGCCAATCACAAATTGTCGGCCTACGTTATTTCAATGTCTATGGTCCTCGTGAACAACACAAAGGTAGTATGGCCAGTGTTGCGTTCCATTTTAATAATCAAATTAAAGATCAAGGTTACGTTAAACTGTTCGAAGGCACTGAAGGCTACGGCGATGGTGAGCAATTACGTGACTTTGTCTTTGTTGGTGATGTGGTTAAAGTGAACCTCTGGTTTATGCAAAACCCCCAGGTCAGTGGGATCTATAATCTCGGCACCGGCCGCTGTCAAAGTTTCAATGATGTGGCAAATGCTGTAATCAATTGGCACCAAAAAGGCGAGATCAGCTACATTCCCTTCCCCGACCATTTAAAAGGCCGTTATCAAAGTTACACCCAAGCGGATATCACAGCACTACGAGAAGCTGGTTATACCGATGCTTTTCATAGTGTCGAAGAGGGTGTTAAGGCGTATCTGGATATACTAGAAGCTGATTTGAGATAGGCTAAAAGCGGTAACGTATAAACTTGCCTATTTATTTCCCAAGTCTCGGCTACATCCGTGTAGCTTGCGCTATCATCCCTGATAGCGCTTTTTACTCGACTTGGGAAATAAATAGGCAAGTTTAAAGCGTTCTACGGTTGTTAATTAACAATTCTAAGTTCTTATTCGTCAAGAATTTCCTTGAACACAATGGACTCTTTATTTTACAATAAAATCTTTTGATGATTTTATTTATATGTTTTAAGTGTTTTTTGTTAGGCTGTAAAATTGAAGTCAGCAGATTCGAACTTATTATTATTTGGTTACGACGGTAAGAAGTATTTTGAGAGGCAATATGAAGATTGTGACAAATTTGATGATGAAAAAAGACGTCTCAGGGTGCAGTTACTACAAATCTCATAATATGTGAAATTGTCCATTTGTGACGATATGGTGATAAAATGACAGTTAGATACAAGAATACATTTAGAAACAAAATCTTATCTACAATTCAAGCAATAAACAGTGCTGTTGTGCTGCGAGCAGATTTAAACGATTGTGGCGATCCAAGACAAGTAAGCAGAGCACTAAAGGCGCTTGTCGAGGATGGAGACTTAATAAAACTTGGTTATGGTGTATACGTAAAGGCCGAAAAAACACCTTATAGCGATCAATCAATTATGACTGTTTCATTGGCAGAAGCATGTGCTGAGGCATTGAACCGACTCGGTGTACGTTGGGAATTAGGTCAAGCTATTAAAGATTACAATAAGGGGAAAACACAGCAAGTTCCTGCAAAATTTATTGTACGATTGAAAGACCGCTTTCGAGGGCAGTTAGGGGTTGGTAGCAGAAAAGTTGTGTTTGAGAGAGAAATTAATGCACGGTAGCGAAAAAGAGCTAAGAGAGTTGTTGTTAAGATAATATAAATCTTTACTAGATACAGAGTATTTTAATAATGAAAACACAATATCCTTAATGTCCAGTTAATAAATTCCGTATAAAATGCCCCTATTCCTCAAAGAATCCGTTATACTTGAAGTATGTATACATGAAATAGATGGTGAAAAGTTATGGCCGATACCCGTGTAGAAAACCCAGAGAGCTCGCTTGATGCGCTACAAAATTTAGCTAGACAGAATGAGTTCAATAGACAAAACCAAGAAGTTGCTAATCGTAGAGCGAATGCAAATAACATGCCCCAGGCAGTGCAGAACCGGGATATTGATCCTAACACACAAGCACCGAGGGGTGTTGACTATGATAGCAAGACCTCAGTGGGTTACCATATGGAACCGCTAGGCGGTAAAGTCTATAAACAGTTTGAGTTATTTGGTGAACCTGTGTTTGTGGGTAAAGCCCCCGTACTTGATGGTGTACACCAGGGTAAGGGCATTATCGGCATGTTGCAATGGGCTTTAACTCGACGTAGCTGGGCATGGCATAAGGCCTATCATAAACGTCTCAACGAGATTGCTGAAGAGCGCATACGTAAAGAAGAAACACAACCTAAAACAGGTGAAACTGAAACTGGCAATGTCAGCGCCGATGATACTCCTGATAATAAACCTGAAGATGATCCAAACAAAGGTAGTTCAGTAGAATTAGGTCATGAAGATTCTCACAATAGCTTAGCCAATGAACCTAGCGCTGAATTAGAACAAGATAATGTAGCCACTGATGACGCTCAGGTTGAATTACGTGCAGAACAGGAGCAAGAGCGAGACTATACCCATGGTCCTGTGCCGGGTAATGAAGAATTAGACGAAATATTTGATGGTGAGGAATTAAGCGACCAAGAATTACAAGATGCGATTGCTTCACACAAGGAGTTACTAGCTTCGATTGAGAAGCAAGGCACAGATTATGCTGAGACTTTAGAAGCAGACAGCATGGTCCAATTTCCAGAGGATACTGATATAGATGAAGTTGCAACATTAGCAGGTAAATTTGGTGGACGTATTGTTAGTAACCAAGATTTCAAAGAAAAAAGCGGTAAGGATAACGAAAAGGACAAGGACGATAAGGAGCAAAGTGGTCAATCAATGTTCTTCTCTGATCGTGAAAAACAGCATGAATTTAACCAAGAAGCCAAAAGAAAATTTGGTGCCAGAATGATAACCGCTGGCCAAGAGAATCAGAAAGAGAAGAAAGAAAATGCAAAGCAGGCTGTTGTGACAGTTACAAGAATGGCCTTAACAGGTGGTATATAAACTAGCCATTGCCTAATCCCCCCACAACCGGTAACCTAAGCCATTGCATTTAATCTATTTAATGGTAGGGTATGGCGGTTTTCCGACGTAAAAAAACCAAAGCAGGATGGGTCTTTTCAGGTGATAATCTGATCAACTGTAAAGGTGCTTGGACCCGTGAGGGTATGAGTGCCTTAAAAACCTTGGCAACACCCAGTGCTGGATCAGCCACGATTGCTATTGATGGTGAAAAAATTACCGCCATGGATACCGTTGGTGCACTACGTTTAAGCAACTATATCCGTAGCCTAGCGCAAAATAATATTGCCGTTAATTTCATCAATTTCAAATCTGAATATCGTGATCTCATTGCCCTATTAGAAACCCAACCTGAATTACGTGAACCCGCGGTGGAGAAATTACCCGATCGGATCACCCAATTAGGTATGCGAGCTTTTCATGGCTGCCAACAAGCCTGCCATTTCCTTAGCTTTCTTGGTCAAGTATTTATCTATGCTTTATTTTGGCTGCGTAACCCCTTACGTATCCGTTGGCGTTCTATTTGGGCAGGTATAGAAAGTACCGGCTATCGAGCCATCAATATTATTGCTTTATTATCTTTTTTAATTGGGGTGGTGCTTGCTTATCAAATGGGTTTACAGTTGCGCAATTATGGCGCTAGTATTTTTGTAGTTGATTTATTAGGCCTGTCTTTATTGCGCGAATTTGCCCCCTTAATTACTGCCATTATCGTTGCTGGTCGTACTGGTTCTGCCTATGCAGCACAAATTGGTACCATGAAGCTCAATGAAGAAATTGATGCACTGACCACCATGGGTTTAAACCCCACTGAATTATTAGTGTTGCCGAAGATGTTGGCGTTGGTTATTGCGTTACCTCTATTAACGGTTTTATCTGAAATCTTTGGTATTATGGGCGGTATGCTCATGTCTAAAACTATGCTTAGTATTAGTTATGCCGATTTCTTACAACGTTTTCAAGAAGCCATTGCTTTAAAAACCTTGATGATGGGTTTAATTAAAACCCCGGTATTTGCGGCGATTATTGCTACTATTGGTTGTTTCCAAGGTATGCGTGTACAAGGTGGTGCTGAAAGTGTCGGCCAACAAACCACTAAAAGTGTGGTGCAATCGATTTTCTTGATTATTGTGGCTGATGCTATGTTTTCAATTATCTACAGTGCTCTGGGGACATAAGCATGAGTGAAACCACAAAACGCGTACCTCCAGCGGTGATCAATATTCGTCACTTACAAACCCGTTTTGGTGACACCATTGTTCATGATAATTTGAATTTCCGTGTACAGCGCGGCGAAAGCGTGGCGATTGTGGGCGGTAGTGGTGCGGGTAAGACTACATTATTGCGGGCGATTTTACGTTTACATGCTGATGCTAGCGGTTCCATTAAAGTCTTAGGCCATGAACTTATCAATGGTGATAGTACTGCTTTACATGAGGTGCGCAAACGTTGGGGGGTGATGTTTCAGCAGGGAGCATTGTTTAGTTCTTTAACTGTATTAGAAAATGTCACCTTCCCTTTATTTGAATATAATCACTTAAAAGCATCCACAGTTAAAGAAATCGCTATGTTAAAAATTGCTATGGCAAATTTTCCCTTAGAATCTGTGCACAAATATCCAGCAGAATTAAGCGGTGGTATGGTTAAGCGTGCTGCTTTAGCTCGAGCGATGGTGATGGATCCAGAGATTTTATTTTTGGATGAACCAACGGCAGGACTTGATCCGGAAAGTGCTAGTGCTTTAGATGAATTGATTATAAAATTACAAACTGCCTTAGGATTAACCATTGTCATGGTGACTCATGATCTAGATACTTTGAAGCGAGTGGTTGATCGGATCGCATTTTTAGGTGAAAAACGTGTCATTGCCAGCGGAACTATGCAAGAATTAAGTCAAAGTCGCCGTGTCATAGTACGCGAGTATTTTGATAACGTACGCGCAAAAGCAGCATTGCAGGTGGAGGAGTAAGCTTGGAAACTAAAGTCAATTATACCCTGGTGGGTTTATTTGTGATTTTATTAAGTGCTGCCTGCTTTATTATTGCGCTATGGTTATCCGTGGGCTTGAAACGACAACCCTATAGTCAGTATCTAGTGTATGTGTCAGAGTCTGTTGCTGGATTGAGTCCTAATGCCGCAGTAAAATACAATGGTGTGAATGTAGGTAAAGTGGCGCAGATAGCCTTACGACCGAAAAAGCCTGAACAAGTACGTATTTTATTGGACATTGAAGATGGCACACCTATTTCTACCGATACAGAAGCTGTATTAGAAACCCAAGGCTTGACCGGTGTGGCCTATATCGAATTAAAAGGTGGTAAGCCGGGCGCACCACCTTTAGTGGCACAGAAGGGACATAAATACCCTGTGATACAATCAGCACCTTCATTAATGTTTCGTTTAGATGCGGCTATGAGTCAATTATCTAAAGACATTGATGATATCAGTAATGGTTTAACTAATTTATTAGATGAAGAGAATATTGCTGCGGTGAGTGACACTTTAGAAAACTTAAAACAATTTACCACGACATTATCTGATAATCGTCAAAAACTCGATGTCATTATGACAGACACACAGACGACTATGCAGAATGTTTCTCAAGCTAGCGAACAGTTACCCCAGGTGATTAATAGCATTCAACAAAGTGCGCAATCCGTACAAGCATTCTCAAAGACATTTACCGAAGCTGGTGAGCAAGCGAAAGTAACTTTACATAGCACCCAAGTGACGATGCAAACCATCAATAACCAACTCATGCCAGAGGCCTTGAGTTCACTGAATGCCTTTAATGCAACGATGACGAATATTGAAGGATTGAGTGAAGAGTTAGAACAAAATCCATCGATGATTATTCGTGGTAAACAGCCACCGCCACCAGGTCCAGGGGAGCAGCGCCAATGAGAACGGCAATTGTGATAAGTGGGTTAGTGTTAATGATCATGTTAAGTGCATGTTCATTAAAACCAGTGAAAACCGATGAAAATGCAACCTACAGAATTGAACCTACGCAAGTAGCGATTGCAAAACGTCCAGCCACAACAAAAACCTTATTAGTAAATATGCCTACAGCCAATGCAGGTTTTAAAACCACAAAGATGGCCTATGTGACTAAGCCCTACGAGCTACAGTATTTCACGCGTAATCGTTGGGTTGCTGACCCTAATAAAATGCTCATGCCTTTAATGACTAATGCTTTAGCGAAGTCAGGTCGCTATCATGCCGTGGTATCATCACCATACTCAGGATCAACAAATTTACGTTTAGATACTCAGTTATTAAAATTACAACAAGATTTTATGCAAGAACCCAGTCAAGTTGAATTATCCATTGCCGTGCAGCTTATCGATACGCAACAACAAAAAGTCATCGCCAGCCGTCAATTTGATTTAGTAGAGCAATCTCCCATCGATGCCCCATACGGTGGTGTCATCGCAACTAACAAAGCCACCGCTAAGTTTCTACAGCAGCTAACCCAGTTTGTCACCCGCAATGGGTGATAGATAAATCATTGATTTACTGATTAATGTTATGTTTTTAGGCCTAAAAACATAACATTGCAAGTTTGAACAGGGTAAGCCCACCTAAATAATAAGTTATTGAATAATAAGAAGTTTCGTCACCCCGCGGCTTGACCGCGGGATCCAGTAATTTTTTGATTTTTAAAGCGTTTTATTTTTTGGCGTTGGTAATAGATGTGCCTTATGAGAAGAAAGTGGAAGGTATTTATACATCTATTACTCTGCATGAGTCTTGTAAAGTACGTATCGTATGAAGCAGTGTTGTGAAGCGTTAAGAATACTTGCAAGTATTTGAAGTGAAATTTTGCGCCTAATTTATTCTGAATACCCTAGGTTTTAGTTTTTTATTTTTTGAAAATAAATATATATATATCAATAAATTATATGATCTTGTGAGATGGGGCCACTAATAGCTCTATTATTAGCGGCCCAATAATACAGAAAAGTTGACAGATGGGGCCACTAATAACTACACTATTAGTGGCCCAATAATACAGAAAAGTTGACAGATGGGGCCACTAATAGCTCTATTATTAGTGGCCCCATCTGACAAAATAGGAGAAACATATGCCTGTCACTGGCCGTTCAGAAGAGCAGCAAATACTTGATAATCTTTGTAAATCTCAAAAGGCGGAATTTCTAGCGTTGTATGGGAGAAGGCGTGTTGGCAAAACCTATTTGATAAAGTATTTTTTTGCGGAGCAAGATTATATCTATTTCCAAATGACAGGGATTAAAAATGGTACATTGACTGAACAAATAGAGCGATTTGTAAAGGCTATCAGTGATACTTTTTATAAGGGTAGTGAGCTAAAACCAAGAACAAGTTGGTTTGATGCCTTTGATGCATTAACTGATGCTGTTAATAAGCATGTTGACCCAAAGACTAAAGTAGTTTTATTTTTTGATGAATTTCCTTGGATGGCTACCCATAAATCTAAGCTGCTACAAGCGCTTGATCATTTTTGGAATCACTATTGGTCACATGATCCTAGAATTAAGTTGATTGTTTGTGGATCCTCCGCATCATGGATCATTAATAATATTCTTAATAATAAAGGTGGGTTACATAATCGTGTTACAAGAAAGATATTGCTAAAGCCTTTTTCTTTATATGAGACAAAGAAATTTTTAGCTGCGCAAGGTGTAAAGTTAAATAATTGGCAGATTGCCCAAATCTATATGGTGACTGGCGGGATCCCATTTTATTTGTCTTATGTGGAGAAAGGTTTATCTTCCACACAGGTGATTGAGCAACTAGCTTTCAGTGAAAATGCGTTATTACTCAATGAGTTTGATAATTTATTGGCATCTTTATTTGATGATGCAGAACCTTACATTGAGTTATTAAAAATTATTGCTAAAAATCGTAGTGGTGTCGCATTGACTGAAATTGCAAAATTAGCGAAACATTCCTCGAAGGGCGGGCGGATCACGAATAAGCTACAACAACTAAAGGATGCTGGATTCATTCTCGGGTTTAAACCACATCGGAATAAGAGAAAAGGGATCTACTATCGAGTGATTGATGAATACACCTTATTTTATTTTTATTGGATTGAGCCACTTAAAGATACATTACAAGAGCAAGGATTGACAAAAGGCTATTGGCAAGAATTGCAGACAAGTGCTGCGTGGCATAGTTGGTCGGGTTATGCTTTTGAAGCCATGGTTTATAAACATTTATTACAGATCCGCCAAGCCTTGAATATTCCCGCAACAGCAATTGCTAACACATGGCGTTATGTACCAACAAAGGATGATGATGCAGTGGGAGCGCAAATCGATCTATTATTTGATCGACGCGACGAAGTAATCACCCTGTGCGAAATCAAGTACTCATCTAAAGCCTTTACCATCGATAAACGCTATGCAGCGCAATTAATGCAAAAACATGATGTCTTTGTTCAACGCACAAGGACAAAGAAACAAATTTTTATAAATATGATTACTGCTAGAGGTTTAAAGGATAACCCATACTCAGATGAGCTAGTGAGCGGGGTCGCTGATTTGAATGATTTGTTTAAAAATATTGAATGATGTATGAGTGAGAGCTACAAGATAATCAGTGATGTTTCATGTACGAATTCCAGTAGAGGGGGCTTGTATTTAAGTAATAATTACATAATAAATTTTCAGGAACTTAAGAATAGCATTTACATATCCAAAATTACTCTCTATATATGCGCTTGATGGTAAAAAGCAAGAATATAATCCCTAACAGAGCTGCCGTTGCGGAGCTAATAACAATAGCTGTTTTTGCCATAATAAGTGCATTAGTATTATTTTGAAAGCTAAGGTCTGCGACGAATAAAGACATTGTGAAGCCGATGCCTGTGAGAGTAAATGCACTAAAAAGATAAAAGAAGTGAATATTTTTAGAAATTTCACCAAGCTTAGTCCAGACCGTAAAATAGCCAAATAGTAATACGCCCAGTGGTTTCCCAATTACCAGTCCGATAAAGATCCCCCAAAATAGAGGCAATGATAATGCATGGGTAAGTGAAGCAGTATTGATAGGGATACCTGCATTAACTAGCGCGAACAAAGGTAATACTATAATTGAGATTGGTAGTTCTAATTTATTTTCCCAACGTTGTAGCGGCGTTGTTGCTTGCTGGGTAATTTCTTGCACTTCTTCCAGTACTGCATGTTGTTCTTGGTCAGCGAGGATTAGCGGTGTTTCTGACTTGCGAGCTTCAAAGTAATTCAGCAGTCTACGAATTTTTGTTATGAATTGTTTTGGCCCTTTAGCGGGGCGTGCAGGGATAGCAAATGCAACGGAAATGCCCGCAATTGTACCATGAATACCTGCTGCTTCGACTAAAGACCAAATTATTATACCAATAATTAGGTAAGGTAACGGTTTACGAAATCCTGCATAGTTCATAAGTATGAGAGCGATAAAACACACGAGAGCAAGAAACAACATATCAGTATTTAATTGTGCCGTATAAAATACTGCAATGACAATAATCGCACCAATATCATCTATTATTGCTAGTGCAGCCATAATGGTGAAAATTTCTTGTGGTATATATTTGCGAAAGCAAGTTAAGATACCGAGAGCGAATGCAGTATCAGTGGCCATAGGTATACCCCAGCCAATTTGTGTTGCGCTGTTTTTATTTAAAAGGAAGTATATTGTGCTAGGAACAATCATGCCGCCGATAGCTGCGGCTGTGACAAATATTGCGTATTTCCGATTAGTTAGTTGACCAACCAAAAATTCACGCTTGATTTCTAAACCAACAAAGAAAAAGAATAGGGTGAGTAATATATCATTGACCCAAAACTGTAATGGTTTATCAAAAATTAGCTTGTCTATGTATATACCTACAGGGAGACTTACAAAAGTAGAGTAAATAGATGATATCGATGGCATACTTGCCCACGTCAATGCGGTTACTGTGCATATGAGTAAGAGTATACTAGCGGTTGCTTGGTAACTAATGTACTCGTTAAAAGGTGTGAGTAGCTCATTAACTTTTTGCTCTAATGGCGTTTGATAGGCATGTTCATTCTGTTCACCTTCAGGCGGCAAAAATAGTTTCTTTTTGTCCATTTTATCTCCTTAAGTGAGGCAGTCTATTTATAATACTAACTATATTAGAAAAAATGGGTGAAGTTAATTTATTGAGAAGATTTTGGTAGTTAGTCATTATAATAAAATAACTTCTTTTTGCGGCTTACAATACGTCTCATTAATACCAAGCCAGGCAATTATAATGCCACAGAAATATAAGATTGGTAGAATTGCAAACCCTATAAAAAAATCATTGGTGCTCAATTGGGTTGCGTTTGTTCCAGCAGAGCTATAAATAAAATAGCTTACTACCGGTGGTAGTACAGCGCTGGAGAGCGTTATAAGGCCGTTGTTTAAACCTAAACCAGTAGCTTTTACTGAAGGGCTGATATGCTCCGTGATAGCTGCAAAGCCAACATTCTGGCCTGCTGCTGCGATGCCTAAACAAAAGAATAATATTGCATAAGCCCAATGTGCGTGAGTAAACGGAATGTAGACAATGGTGATAGTTGTGGCGGTGCCAAGTATTGCTGTAGCAATCAATGTAGGTCTTCTGCGCTTCGCTATGTCAGATAATGCGCCTAATAATGGGCAGCCACATGCATAACCAAACCAACAAAGTGAGATGATCTCTGCAGAAACTTTTTGTGTTAGACCTTGGACTTGCAAATATTCAGTGCCCCAAATTGCACCTAGTAAGGCAAGTGGCACGTAGGTTGATGCTGAGTAACACGCTACAGCCCAAGCTTGCTTATTCTTAATAAGACGTTTTAGTCTGGTAAATAACGGTTCAATATTTTGCAAATAGACTAGTGTCTCGTCTTGAGCACGTGGTTTTTGGCGAACGAATAAGATTACAAGAATAGTAATAAAAATTCCGATAGATGCAATATACTCCAGGGTTGTACGCCAACCTTGATGCATATTTTGCATTAAGATGATTAATGGCCCGCCCGCAAGTAGTGGCCCCATGCTCCCAATAAATTGAGATATACCAGCAAAGAATCCAAAATATTTTTTAGGAAACCAAGTGATAGCGATAACTAATAAACAGACGAATGCAAAGGACGAGCCAAATCCCATTAAGAAACGCCCAATTAAAGCTGAGTGAAACGAGGATGCTTGAGCAAATATAAACGTCGCAACTGCACAAGTAAAACTAGCAAACGCCATAATAATTTTAACACCAAATTTATCAACCAAGATACCAACGGGTACTTGCATCACGCCATAAGCAACATAGTACGCAGAGCCTAAAATTGAGAAAGTTTCTGCATTTAGTTTTAAGTCTGGTATTATTTGGTGAGCGACACTACCTATAAAGGTACGTAGAAAAAATTCATATAGGAAAAAAAATGCGGCAATAGCCCACACAAACAATCCTAATGCTGATAATGGTGAAGGTGATTTTTGTTCCACAGTTATAACTTTATTTGATATCGGTTAAATTTTCTTGACTGTCTTGCTTCCAAGTCTCTAAGTGACCTGAAACCTGTTGCATTTTTGAAAATATTGCTAGCTGTAGTAGCCCCTCACCCTCATGGACGAGTGGTAAATTATTCTTACCGACAATAATTGCATCTGCAGGACTATGAATAGTAACCTGCTCGGTTGCGCTAAAGGGATCTCTTATGGTACATAAAGACTCACCTTTCTTAATATGTTGTCCAAGTGAGTGAGTCGTATGACTAATGCCACTAGTAGATGCTCGTACCCAGATAGTTTCCTCGGTGAAAAAGCTTTTTAGTTTTTTTTCTTTTGCCACGTCTTTCTTGGGTAGCATGTCGAGTTTTTTCAATACGTTTATAATACCTTTAACTCCAACTTTGATAGCATGGTTGTCAAACCGCATTGCCTCCCCTGCCTCATATAATAAGAATGGCTTATTATGTTCATGGGCAAGCGTCTTTAACATTCCTTTTGCGAACTTAGCTTTGGATATTACAGGTGCATTGAAGTATTCTGCAAGCTTTCTGGTTTGGGGGTCTTCTGCATGAATATATACATGTGGAAGGTTAGAGTAGTTAATAAAACCAGTCTGCAAATCAATACATACATCTGCTTTCGAAAAAACCTCAGTTGTAAAAATATGTGCCATACGTGCTGCATGGCTGCCAGTCTTAGCACCAGGAAAACAACTATCTAAGTCGATTCCTCCTGGTAGGTCGCGTGAACGATTTATAAGGCCGTAAACATTCAGGACAGGGACGAGTATTAAGGTGCCAGATAATTTCTTTAGCATATTTAGGTTCAATAAACGATTAATTATTTCCGTACCATTGAGTTCGTTGCCATGCATTGCCGCAGTAACTAGTAGACAAGGGCCGGGTTTTTTACCATGAATAACTTTAATCGGCATATATAGAGGTGCACAACTAAATAGTTCAGGTAATGGTAGACCCAATGATATATTTTCGCCAGGATGAATTATCTCGTTACAAATTTTAAGTGCTGAGTTTTTCATTCTCTTATCCCATATTGTATTTATACTAAACGTATATGTTAATGGTTTATAATCTACAATATAAATGTTGTTAAATTAGTTTATTTATCACTAGTTTTTGAAGTAATACAGATTATTAATTACGGACACATAACATATTGTATGTTTGATGATATTTAAAAAATAACAAATTGAATAGATTCAATAGAAGTTTTCATTATTATAATGATTATGAAAAAAGATGCAAGTTTGAATATATTGTTAACTTACGTTGGTAGGATCTTTAAAATAATTTGCAATAATCAATAGTGCGAAGATACTCCAATCTTTTCTGCAAAAGTTACATGCCCAGGAAATACAAAGGGAAGAGTAAAAACTCTTCCCTTTGCATATTTAATGAAAGAAATCTTTCCCGCTTGCGGGGGAGTCAGAAGTGCTGGGGTTTCCCAAGGGGAGAACGCAAGCTCCCCTTGGGGCAACCTCAGCATGAGTTTCCCGCGCAGGCGAAATCATACTAAGAAACAATCTCAGTCGCTTGCCGCCGAGTTGTTGAATCGTAGTAACATTCATTATCTAGTTACTGCCAGTATTACCTGTTGTTGAACCTGTGCTACTACTACTACTAACGTTTTGTGCTGCAGCACCTGCGGCACGACGTAGTGAATTCATTTGAGTTTTATTCACTTGTAGCATTTGTAAGTTTAATGTTGCCATGGTTGCATTAAGTTGTTCTAACTGCATGCGGTTAGCGAACATTTCATAGCGCATTTCAGCTAATAGAATGAGCATCTCTTTTTGTGCATCTGCAGGCGTTGCTGTATTGACAATATTAGTGAGCCAGGTATTGCTTAAACGACGATTAGCGGTGTAAGCATCTAATTCTAATGGGCTAGCTGGTGAGGCATTGCCTGGTAAGGTAATGCCACTTGTTGCTTGTCGCTCTTGCAGCAATCCATATAAAGCATTCATACCCACTGATTGATACGCCACATAAGAACCAAAGGCAGCTTGGTAAGCTTTAACAGCATTGGTATTAGTTTTTAAGGTTGCGGCATCCAATTGGTATTCAGGCACACCATTACCACCGAGTAATTGGATTAACGCTTGCGCTTGTTTCCATTGAGTACTACCACTGGTGATGTTCGGTGTTTGCAGTAGCGTGGCAATAGAGTAGGTATCCGCACTACCACCATTGCCTTGTTGTAGGCTGGTTACTTGAGCGGCTAGTTCATTTTGAATTTTACCAGCTTTGGTAGCGGTCATATTCATTGCGGCGGTGGCTGCTTGGTTACTTGAGTTTAAAACTAATTGTGGTACTTTAGCGCTGACAATACCGCGGGTAGAGTCTGCTTGCATCACATCAGCATAATTTAATTTGGTAGTGAAGAACTGCTGAATTTGTGTTGAGATATTATTAATGGCTGTTGTCAGCGTGCTACAACAGCTGCCCAGCGTACCTTGAGGTGTATCAGCATTTGCAGTATTAATACCGGTCATGCTGGCTGTAGTAACAACCCCAACTAAACCAATACCAGCAGCAATGCCTGCGATACGTTTTTTTGATTTCATCATGCTCATTCTTATCTCCCTAAGTTAACGTGACATTTAAAAGAAACTTTTTTTGCAGATCTGCGTCTTGCTTGTTTTACATGGCTATAGTTTCTATGAGATGAGTTTTAAAACCCGTAATCATAGCCTGAAGAACCTGAACCGCTGCTACCACTTCCACCACTGCCATTGCTACCACTGCCGGTATTATTACCTTCATTAGAGAAGCCAGAAATATTATTTGGCGTGATTGTGACAGGCTGTTGTACTGTTTGTGGTTGTTGCTGTTGTTGTGTAGTGCTTGGTGCCGTTGTTGGTTGTGCTGTGGTTGTTGTATGCTGGACTTGTGGTATTTGCGGTGCTTGTTGACCGGAGGTAACCGCATTAGCTGATTGTTGAATTTGCTTTAACGTATTATTGAATTGCTGTTGTTGTGCAGCATTGTTTTGCTGAATCATTTGTACGGATTTGTTCACATCTGCTTTATTCTGCTGCAATTGCTGTTGCATCTGTGCTTCAATTTGGCTATTTGTTGCTGCCATAGCTAAGACCGGTAGCACAGTACAAAACGTACCTACAAGCAAGTATTTCATATCAATCTTAAACATCATCAGCCTCCAATGCTTTTAAAACTAAGTCAAATCGCTCCGTGGAAAAAACTCTTGCTAATAAACGTAGGCGCTCAAACACGATATTGCGGCGTAAAAATAAGCCAGGTGTATCGTCGTTACTTTCGCTGACTTCCTCTGCATGAATGAGTAATTTTGATGCAGCCCCAGGGTGAGCAGTATCTAAACACTGTAGTAGACGCAAAGCACGTCCAGATTTGATGTTACAACACAGTTGAATAAACTGGTCTTCCCGACCTAATTCATAGTTGCCAATGTGATCAAGTTGTTCACTTAAGCGTACGATGGCTTGTTCTAATTCTGGATCGCCATCTAATGTCCAATCTTCGACACCCTCCATGAACGAAACTACTCGATAGATCATAGGATCAGAATAATCTCGCCAAAAACGGTGTACTTCATCATGACTTAAATCGGGCATCTTAAGTAGCGCTCGCATTATTAATATATATTAGAGACAACTATAGAGGTCTCAGTTGCGTTTCGCAAGAATTTTTGTTCGTTGAGCTTCCCAAAAATTTTTTAAAGAGTTAGAGCTAAAGAAGTGGCTGTCCTGTGTTAACGGGGAAGTTAAAGCGCTGGGGTGAGCTAAGTTGAGCCTGTTTGCTGCTTTCGGGTCGATCTCGGCATAGGTTTTCTGCACAGAAGAAATATGCTAGGAAACGGTCTCGAGCACAAGCGACTTAGTTATTGAACTTACATACAAAATTAACGGATATTTTGGCGCTTGATTGGGAAAGTTAATGATAGTTGGTTTTAAATTATACTACTCAACTTTTATTTCTACGCTGTTTTGCACATATTAGGTAGCCGTTAAGTAAATTTTATCGTTGTGTAAGTTTTAACAATTTCATCCTTATGTGTTAGATTGATTATCTACAAGTCGCTAAATAAAATAATATCTAGTTCCAGCCAAGTGCAACGTATTTAACGTATGAATAAACTCAATATTTCATGAGATGAGATATATTATGTCGCATTATATTAGTATGTTTTTATTATACGATGCGTCATGGTTTTCTCGAGCCTACATTAGTGAGCCATACTCGACTAGTGGCCTTATGCCTTAATCAAAGATAATGAAATTAATTCTATATAAGGGGTATATCATGTTTCCAAGAAAAAAACTAACACTCGAACAACAGATAGTTAAATCACGTAAGGGGCCAATTACATTATTTTTAAATAATCTATTATCCAATGAAATACTCACGAAACTACAAAAAATGTTCACATTGCCTATAGGTAGTAAAGCGAGTTTAGGTGTTATGGGCATTGGAAATGAAACTATAGTTACAGTGCATTCAAATAATAGCTTAAAAGTTCAGTCCATGTGGTTCGACTTAAGCTTAACTCAACAGATGGTTAATGAACTAAATGTTGTGATGTCAAAATTTCTTCCAAGTTGTAACGAATCGATTTGTTTATTAGATATGCTTATACCGCATTACACAAAAGAAGAGTGTATAAAGAGTATAAGGCCGGGTATTCAAGCAAAAATCGACTCTACATTCAATTTAACATTACCATCAGATGAAAGAAAAATTGTCGTATTGTTTGCCCGATTACTAGATGAAGTCGATGCCTCCAGGCAATTAAGTGCTCACTATTTTTATCACAGTAAAGCACCCTATAAACATAAGTTTTGGTTAGATTTCTCTAGAACAAAAGGTTTAGAAGCAACCGCTGGTACGAGAACATTCACACAGTATATGTTACAAATAGCGTATGGTTTAAATCTTGTGAAGTATAGCCAAACTACAACAATCGATGAAGCTTTGATTCGCATCCAAAAATATTTTAGCACAAGTAATAAAAAAAGCTTATTTGTCTTTTATGAGTTTCCTTATGAATACGCATTTGGTAGAAGAATAATGGGAAAATTATTGTACCACATTATGTTAATACCTAATATTGATGTGCTTATTGCGATGCAGATTCATAGGGATCCACACGGTTTCGATTGGGAATGGTTTTATGGTAGTGATGGTAGGTTTCAACTAATAGATGTCGGTTTGGTTACAGAGCAGGAAGCACAGGCAATAATCACCAGATATTCAAGTACTAGCACTGTGACGCAAAAAAACGTACGTGACTTAGTTAGTATAATGCCTAACAATTTCCCTCTGGTATATACATTGATAGGTGCATATATGGCAGAACATTTACTCGATGTGAATAAGTTTATTGCACTGTATCAGCAAGTGAATGCTACGGTATTAGAAAGTCCAAGTAGTCGGTTATTACCCTCTACAGTTGATGTGGATATTGTTTTAATAAATATTTGGTTTATCATTAAAGAGCAGTTACGACACAAATGTCCTGTCGCTATTACATTACTAGAGTATGCCGCTTTATTATCTGATCATGCAATAGATGAAATAATACTTAGAATATTACTGATATTTGAAAGCTCTTTGATTGGCAATACTGACGATATATATTTACAGGTAAAAGAATGCTTAATGAGCTACTCGCTTATTCGGTTTAATGAAAAGAGCCAAATGGTTTATTTTGAAGAAACAGTACTAAGTATAGTATATCATAAGATACCAGAGGAACAGAGATATATAAAGACCGCTAAATTGGCGTTTATACTTCCTCATATTTATTTACAACAACTTAAATATTGTTCTAATTTTGCAATATGCGCACTTGCGATTAGAAAATCTACTCACATTGACGGTTTGGGTCATTCTTTATATTCCCATTTATGTCATAATAGTTCGCTTGTAAATAGTTGCTATAGTATTGATGTAACCGAATGTTTAAGGCTTCCTTCGCACGCAGTGATAAATTCGTTCCTTGAACGCAAAGAGATGATACAAACACCTACAGGCGGTGCTATGCTGCTTGCAGAGTCGATAGGAGTGTATACCGATTATGAAGAGGATGGTATTTATGTCCATGAAAGATTGAGGACAGAATCATTACAAAGGCTTTTCTACGCTCAAACACTTTACTATGGTGCAAGTCATCCTGAGTTGGCGAATACTTTGAATTATTTAGCTATGGCTAAAAGTCGCGTTGTAAATTATGGATATTTCTATCTAGTTAATAGAGAGCTTTATAAGGATGTACTCGAAGATTATCAACATGCCCTTGCATTAATGGAGTATAGCTTTAGTTCAGATAATCCAGCGCTTTTAGGCATATTAAAGAATTTAGTGTTTACTTATTATGTTTTGATTCAACATGGCTTTCATTTAGGAGACAGGTTACAAGAGTGCATAGAGCGCATTAAACAAATAAGAAAACTTTACCCAGATTTTTTCTATAGTATTCGCTTGATGGATAACAAACAAACGCAGTTAGTAACTGGAAATAACCAGGTTTCAGTTTATACAGAAAATTATCATGAATCTACGTTTGAGCTTAGCTCTTTGGATGCTGCTTTTCAACGAAAACTAACTTGTGGGGCATCGTGCGACATTATTGATACGAGTAAAGAAATTTCACATGGTCAGTGGGATCGTAAGGTTTTGATACATCCTCTAACTGGTGCCCCAGTTTTTAGGTATCGAGTTTATAATGATAAGAACGTGGAGCTTGGTTCTGCTGATTTTTATCAACATCCATTATTATGTCGTTCAGAGGATGCAACTCAACATAATGTATTTAATCAGCGTGGAGTATTGATAGATACTGAGCTAGATGAAGTTTTGACAACGATTGATGATATCTGTCTTGCTTTGCCGCCAACATATGTACAACAGTTAGTAGCCGCTTCTTATGAAGCAGCAAAGCATGGTTCAATACGAGGGGTTGCTAATATTGTGCAGACTATTTGCAATCCTCATCAATGTGATACTGTACCGAATTATTTACGTAATTATGTTTATTACTTGACTTATTTTGGCTTATATTTCGCGACAAGTTTTGCTCAGCATATGCATAATCTTCGCATGGCTAGTGAGCCAGATAATAACAGCAGTATTGAGGATATAATTGTAACGGCGACAAGCCACGCAATAAAAGAAGTGGGTGTCATTGTTGCCGCAAATTTTGTAATTAATAATATTTGTAGGGCGGTGTCCTGGGCAGGTACAAAAACTGAGCAGATTGGTTGGTCGCGATCTACTCGTGCTCTGCAATGGTTGGGAATGCATGGGAGTGCAGTAGTATTTGGTGTGCAAGGGTACCGAAGTGGTGTAGTTGAGACAGGGTTACGTTTGGCTAGTGGTATTATTGCTGAAAAAAGCGTTACTGAGACTGGATTACGTATTTATGGCAGATTTTTTAAAGCTGCCGATAATGAAGTCAATAGTGGTCATAAAGAAAACTCAGGATGCCCAACTTATCCAAGAACTATGCGTAAAAAGCATTGCTGAGGTTTTGTTAAATTATAGTCAAGACTATTTGTCTCAAATTTGAACGAATATTTAGTTGACAACTGAAGCGGTAATTTTAAAGTAAGAAATCACCCTCGCTTGCAAGGTAGTCAAAAGCGTTGGGTTTCCTGCGCAGGCGAAACCATATCAGGAAACAATTTGATCGTTTGCGGCTGAGTTGCTGAAGCTCAGGAACTAGCATTTACAAAATGTCCATATTGTGAATTACTCAAGGAGAAGAGAAGCCCTTGTTGAAGGCTATGCTGCCATGTATGATGAGAAGTTATGATTTGCTAGGCATAGCTGCCTGAGTGTTGATTGTAGATGGGAGAGTAGCATGGGCATAGGTACCGGCGTCGGCCGTGAAATCAAAAAAACCTTTAAGTCATTTGTTGACGTACCCTCATGGTTGGGTTATCGCAGCATTAAACATTATTTCAAAGGTATCAAAAGCACCGGTAAAGATTACTTTACGCCGAAACAATCCGACGTTACAGAAGAATTTGCCGAGGCAGCACAACGTTTTAATCTCTCGGAAGAAGAGATACAAAAGCGTCAATCGGCGTTACTGCGTCTGTCTTTATTTTATTTTGGTTTATTTGTAGTCATTTTAGGTTATGCGGTTTTCTTGGCTTTTGATGGTGTATTACGTGGTTTTATTATTGCCGTGGTTGTTTCTCTATTGGCCTTAGCGAATGCTTTTCGTCATCATTTTTGGTACTTTCAAATTAAGCAACGTAAACTCGGTTGTACTGTTAAAGAATGGTACAACTCAGCGATGGGAGGTAAATCCTAATGAAGCGTTGGTTTGGGTTGCTGTTATTATTAGTATCACCTGCCGCTTTGGCAGACAATATTTTTCAAATTGCCCCTTATGACCAATCTCGCTTATATCTCAATTTAATTTTTGGTTCAGTGGCTAATGTTTTACCAGGTGGCGGTTCTCAATTATTAAAAACCGGTATTATCGACTTCAATAGTGCAATTCTTGTGCTCGGTGGAATTGTGATCATTTATTCTTTGCTTGTTTCTACTATTAATACTTCTCATGATGGTGAAATGCTGGGTAAACGCTGGAATTCTGTATGGATCCCATTACGTTCTGCTGGTGGTTTTGCCTTACTTATTCCGGTGAAAACCGCAGGAGTGGGTGGTTATGCGCTTATCCAAGTGTTTGTCATGTATATTATTTTACAAGGCGTTGGAGCTGCAGATTATGTCTGGGACCACGCTATTAAAGTGCTTATTTCTGGTGGTGGGCAAGTGCAATCCACAACCTCATCCGGTGCCTATGAAGCCGCAAGCTTGATGTTCCAAGATTGGGTGTGTGCCTATGAAGCAGCGCAATTACAGTCTCAAACCACGGGTAATACCGTGAGCGTGACCTCACAAATCGTTGATAATAAAATCCTCATCGGTTTTCAAGGTGCTAAACCAGGTATTTGTGGTGGTGTTGATTTGCAAGATGTTTCAACAGCAGGGCCGGGAGCTAGCATCGCCCAACAAGTTAATGAAGCCAGCGAAACCATGGCGCAATTAACCAAGACAGCGGCGCAAGATTATGTAGCTGAGTATCCTGATGAAGAGAATGCGCCCGAGATCAAGAACATTTTACAAGATGCGGCTTCAGGTTATACGGCAACCGTGCAGACACTGGCGAATGCGGCTGGTGCTGCGGCGCTGCAAAAATACATTCAGCAACAGGAAGCATCCTCGGGTGGTGGCCAATGGTGGCAAAATTTACCGGGTGGTAATATGACCAGTACCGAACAGTTAGTGGCATATAGTGAAGCAGTTGGCTGGTTTTATGCGGGGGCTTTATACTTAAATATGGCAAAAGCTACGGATGTCTCCGTAGACCTCACCATTAAAGGGCCTACTGTTGCGACAGCGGATATTCAAGCAGTGGAGTCACTACTCACATCAGCAGATAAATCTACCTTTAATGATGTGATCCAGGATGCACAGAAGTTTTCAAGCCCCACTAATATTGATCCTAATTTCCATTTCAATTTCCCACAGGGGCCATCTGGGATTGATGAAATATTTTATTATGCCTTCATGCCTGCTTGGAGTGAGTGGAAATCCTACCTAAGTAATATGTTTACCACCATACCGGATATGATGAAGGGTAACTTTACCGTGAATCCTATTTTGTCGATTCAAAGTTTAGGCCATGAAATTATTACCAATGTTGAAGAGTATTGGATTGCTTACTCAGCCATTTTATTCGGCATTTCCTTAGCGGGTAGTATCTTGGCCTGTGAGAACCCGTTTCCCTATGCGATTTCCGCCACATTGCAGTATATCATGCCCTTTGTGACAGCGAGTTCCTTGCTGTTATTCCCGGCGGCGGCAGTGATGGCTTACTATGTGCCCTTTATTCCGGCAGTGATCTTTACTATGGGGGCTATTGGTTGGTTGATTATGTGTATTGAAGCCATGATAGCTGCGCCTATTGTTGCTCTGGGTATTCTACATCCTGAAGGTCAGCATGAAGTATTTGGTAAATCAGAGCCAGGTATCTTTTTATTAATTAATATATTCCTGCGACCTGGTTTGATGATCTTAGGTTTCTTAGCGGCGTATGTATTGTCATATATTGCCATCGGTGCATTTAATATTGTGTATACAATATTCCTTGGTGATCAGAATACCAGTTCAGTATCGATTATGGGAACCTCTATTTCCTTAAACATTTATGCCTTCTTATTAGTTTCTATTG
The DNA here is from genome assembly GCA_965230425.1 of Gammaproteobacteria bacterium. Classification (GTDB taxonomy): domain Bacteria; phylum Pseudomonadota; class Gammaproteobacteria; order UBA1113; family UBA1113; genus CBDDKW01. Next base: position 71,770 of record CBDDKW010000002.1, read on the forward strand.
TACAGCGTTCATTCTCTGTGATTCATATCGTTCCAGATCGGGTGATGCGTTGGATTGGTCATCAAGATCAGTTAGCCAGCGAACTAAGTGGCTCACAAGAATTACAAGGTTTACGCAGCAGTGTGGAAGGTGCTGGTAGCAAGTATGGTCAAGCGGCAGTGGATGCTCCGCAGGCGGCAGGCGAGGAAGCCGGTCGTGGCATAATGTCATCAATGGATGCTAAAGATAAACAAAGTGATGCCGGTGGCCGTAAAGGTGATCTCAGTGGCGGCGGCGGTGGTGAAGGTGGTGGCATTGGAGCTGAGTAGCCGTGCATTAGATGCCTTATGCGATTGTTGTCATTTCGAGTATAGCGAGAAATCTCCTGATGATTTGGTTTCAGTAGTAGCATCCTGGAGATATTTCAGATGAGAAAATTAGTACATCGTATGAAATACTGCTTCGGTTTATTACTACTATTAGGTGCCCCCAGTGCTTGGGCTAATAGTATCTTTCAAATTGCACCTTATGACCAATCACGTCTGTATCTAAATCTTCTATTTGGTACCGTGGGTAATGTTTTGCCCGCAGGTGGGTCAGACCTGTTAAAAAAAGCCATTTTAGATTTTAATAGTGCCGTTTTAGTGCTGGGCGGCATTATTATCATTTATTCTCTGGTGGTATCGAGTATTAATACTTCTCATGATGGCGAAATGCTCGGTAAAAAATGGCATTCTGTGTGGATCCCCATACGTGCGGCAGCAGGCTTCGCCTTACTCATTCCCGTAAAGACTGCCGGTGTTGGTGGTTATGCCTTGATCCAAGTATTTGCCATGTATGTGATTGTGCAAGGTATAGGAGCAGCCGATTATATTTGGAATGATGCAGTTAAAACTCTGATCATGGGCGGAGGCCAAGTGAAAATGGCGACATCCTCAGGTGCTTATGAAGCTGCGAGTGTTATGTTTCAAGATTGGGTCTGTGCCTATGAAGCTGCAAAATTACAAACGGCGGCATCAGGCAACCAAGTGAATGTAACCTCGCAAGTTTACAATAATCAAATTCTGATAGGTTTTGATGGGGCTAAACCTGGTATTTGTGGCAATGTGAATTTGTATCCACAAACCTCTGGGCCAGAGAACCAAGTACAGCAACAATTAAATCAAGCATCGCTGACCATGTCTGAGCTAGTGCAAACCGCGGCGAATGATTATGTTGCTGAATATCCTATCGAAACTGATGCACCCAGTATCGAGAATATTATTCAAGAAGCGGCATCAGGCTATACAGCCACGGCCCAAGCTATTGCTCAATCAGTAGGTGCTGCGGCTATGCAAAAATATATTAAACAAAAACAAGCTGCTAATGGTGGCGGCAGTTGGTGGCAGAATTTTTCTGGAGCGACGACCACAGATGGACAATTGATTGAGTACAGTAAAGCGGTTGGCTGGTTTTATGCGGGTTCTTTGTACTTAACCATGGCTCATGCAAGTAATCATACAGTTGATGTGAATATTAAAGGTCCCACTGTATCACCTGCTGATGTACAAGCCGTAGAATCTTTATTGAGTACTAGTGATAGATCTACCTTTACTCAAGTGTTGTCAGCCGCACAGACTTTTTCAAGTCCAACTAAGATTGATCCGAATTTTAATTTTAATTTCCCACAAGGCCCTTCAGGCATTGATGAGATTTTCTATTACGCCTTCATGCCAGCCTGGAGTGAGTGGAAGAGTTATTTGCAAGGCGTATTCCAAACAATTCCAGCGATGTTTAAAGGGGATTTTCAATCAAATCCTATTTTAAACTTACAGAGCCTTGGCCATGCCCTAATGGTGAATGTAGAAGAATATTGGATCGCCTACTCTGCCATATTATTTAGTTTAACATTGGTTGGCAGTGTGATGGCCTGTGAAAATCCATTTCCTTATGCGATTACTGCTGCCTTGCAATATGTGATGCCCTTTGTGGCTGCCAGCTCCATGTTGATTTTTCCTGCAGGTGCCTTGCTAGGATATTATATTCCCTTTGTGCCTGCATTGATATTTACTATGTCGGCCATCGGTTGGTTAATCATGTGTATTGAAACAATGATTGCCATGCCCATTGTAGCCTTAGGTATTTTGTATCCGGAAGGTCAACATGAAGTCTTTGGTAAATCAGAACCAGGGATCTTTTTACTGATTAATGTGTTTTTGCGTCCGCCGCTAATGATCTTAGGATTTGTTGCTGGCTATCTGTTGGTCTACATTGGTGTAGGTGCGTTTAATATTGCCTATGCATTATTACTTGGTCAAGAAGACACAAGTTCAATCTCTATTATTGGTACTTCCATGTCGTTAAATATCTATGCGCTATTCATGATTGGTATTGTACAACGCTGTTTTTCTCTGATTCATTTAGTGCCTGATAGAGTCATGCGTTGGATTGGTCATCATGATCAGCTTGCTGGTGAATTGGGTGGTTCACAAGAACTACAAGGTATCCGCTCAAGCGTTGAAGGGGGCGCAGGTCGTGTTGGCCAAGCTGCCATGGATGCACCGCAAGCGGCTGGAGAAGAAGCGGGTCGTGGTATCATATCTCATGGCGATGCCTCTGATAAACAAGGTGACGCTGGTAGCCGTAAGGGTGATTTAGCTAGTGGCGGTGGTGGTGAAGATGCTGCGGCTTTAGGTGCACTGTAGCGATGAGTAAGGTAACAAACAAAGTCAAATATTGTTTAACCTTATTGCTCTTATCTATTTCTCCCAGCGTATTTGCGCAAAGCATCTTTGATATTGCTCCTTTTGATCAATCTCGCTTATATCTTAATTTACTCTTTGGTAGTGTGGGTAATGTATTACCTGCAGGTGGTTCTGCCTTGTTGAAAAATGGGTTATTAGATTTTAATAGTGCTGTTTTAGTTTTGGGGGGAATTATCATTATTTATTCCCTCGTTGTAACTACCGTCAATACATCACATGATGGGGAAATGCTAGGTAAGCGTTGGAATTCAGTGTGGATCCCACTGCGTTCAGCCGCTGGTTTTGCCTTATTAATCCCTATGAAAACGGCAGGGCTAGGTGGCTACGCTTTTATTCAAATATTTGCCATGTATGTGATAGTGCAAGGCATTGGTGCAGCGGATTATATTTGGGATAATTCTATTAAAACCTTGTTGACCGGGGGAGGGCAAGTGCAAATGACGACTTCCTCCGGTGCTTATGAAGCCGCTAGTTCCATTTTTCAAAATTGGGTATGCGCATACGAAGCTGCGAAACTACAGACACAAACCACAGGTAATACAGTTAATCCAACCTATCAAGTGATCAATAATCAAATCATGATTGGTTTTGAGGGCGCCAAGCCTGGCATTTGTGGCTCAGTAAATCTCTATGCACCAACACAAAACAGTAAACTCGAACCAGTAGAGCAACAATTAAATACAGCGACAATTACATTAACTCAAATCATGCAAACAGCAGGTAATGATTATGTGGCTGAATATCCTGTCGAAGCTGATGCACCGAATATTATTCGTCTAATTCAAGAGGGTGCATCAGGCTATGCTGCTACTGCACAAGCTTTAGCGCAAGCAGCAGGTGCGGCAGCCATGCAACAGTATATTGATAAAAAGAAAGCATCTAGCCCTGGTGGATCATGGTGGCAAAATTTTTCAGGTGCCACTACTACCGATGGCAAGCTGATTGAATTTAGCCAGATGACAGGTTGGTTTTATGCTGGCTCTTTATATTTGATGATGGCCCACGCCAGCGACCATACAATTGATGTGAGTATTAAGGGGCCAACAGTTTCTCCTGCGGATGTCCAAGGCGTACAGTCTTTGCTGAGTGCCTCCGATGCTTCAACATTTACGTCAGTGTTATCTGCAGCGCAAACTTTTTCAAATCCAACGAATATTGATCCTAATTTTCACTTAAATTTCCCACAAGGCCCCTCAGGCATTGATGAAATCTTCTATTACGCATTCATGCCTGCCTGGAGTGAATGGACCAGTTATCTACAGAATATGATGCAAACCATTCCTGCTATGTTCCGAGGTGATTTTACTGCAAATCCCATTTTGAACTTACAAAGTCTAGGCCATGGGTTAATGACGAATGTTGAAGAGTATTGGATTGCATATTCCGCTATTTTATTTGGTATCTCTATCGCCGGTAGTATTATGGCCTGCGCAAATCCTTTTCCCTACGCTGTTTCTGCCGTATTACAATATGTGATGCCCTTTGTGGCGGCTTGTACATTACTTATTTTTCCTGCGGGTGCTTTACTTGCCTATTATATCCCCTTTGTGCCGGCAATGATTTTTACCATGGCAGCTATCGGCTGGTTAATTTTATGTATAGAGACCATGGTTGCTATGCCCATTGTCGCCTTAGGTATTTTACATCCAGAAGGCCAACATGAAGTTTTTGGTAAGTCCGAACCAGGAATTTATTTATTGATTAATGTATTTCTACGACCCTCGATGATGATTTTAGGTTTTCTTGCCGCCTATCTATTATCCTATATTGCCGTGGGCGCATTTAATATTGTCTACACATTATTTCTCGGTCAGTTAGATACATCCTCTATATCGATCATTGGTACGTCAATGTCTTTGAATATCTATGCCTTGTTTATGATCGGTATTGTACAACGTTGTTTTTCATTGATTCATATGATCCCTGATCGGGTGATGCGTTGGATTGGCCATAATGATCAGCAAGCGGGAGAGATCAGTGGTGCACAAGATTTACAAGCTGTACGTTCTAGCGTTGAAAGCGGTGCTGGTAAAGTCGGTCAGGCGGCAATGGATGCACCACAAGCTGCCGCAGAGGAGGCTGGAAGAGGTATACTATCTAAAGGTGATGCCTCTGATAAACAATCAGATGCAGGTGAGCGTAAAGGTGACTTAGCCAGTGGCAGCGATGGTGGTGATACAGGTGATATTATCGCTGACTAGTGAAGGGCATTGTGTATTTTTTAAGTATGATTGCCATGATCACTGAAGATAGATTCAAGAACATATTGTCCAGGTGCTGGCCGTAATATGTTTTTCGTATCAAGTGAGCGAGCAAGTGTTTTTTGATGATCTTGTTTTTGCAGCCAGTCATGCCAATGTGGCCACCATGATCCTAAATGCTTATCTGCTGCTTTTAACCATTTATCTGCTGTTAGGTAGCTTTTCTCATTAGTAAAATAGTGTAGCTTATGTTTGTCTGGTGTGTTCAATATACCTTGCACATGATCTGATGCTGTTAATACATAAGTATTATTACCAGACGTCACCTGAGTACTCTTAAATACGCCTTGCCAAGGGGAAATATAATCATCTTCGGTAGCGAGAAAATAGCTAGGGGTAGTAATGCTAGAAAAATTCAGTGCAGTATTATCAACAGTCACTGACTTGCCATCAGTTAAAAGATTATCTTTTAGTAGCGTACTCATATGAAATAAAAATAAGGGGCCAGGAATATTGGTCATATCTTGTGACCAATAGAAGCTACTATGATTAATATTGACAGTTTTTCCGCGCAAATAACGATTGATAAAATAAGGCCAGATAAAATCTTCAGTATTAGTCAAATTAAAGGCTGTGAGCATCTTTCTAGCTGCTAGATAGCCAGATTGGCGCATGGTCTTTTTATACCAGGCTATTTGTTCAGGCGCAGCATAATTACCTAAACAGCCTGGCTCTGAAAAATCAATTAAACTTGCTAAATAGCTAGTACTGAGAAATGGGTTACTAGCTTGAGTCGCAAAATAGGCATCGGCACTTGCCAACAACGTACCACCCATGCAATAACCCACAGCGTGAATTTTATCTGTTTGCGTTTGTTCGCGAATAATATTAGTTGCCTGGATGATGCCATCAATTATATAGTCGGTAAAATGCTTACATTGTGCTGCATGGGTTGGGTTAACCCATGAAATCATATAGACAGTGTAACCTTGTGCTACCAGCCATTTGACTAAGGAATTTTTTTGCTCTAAGTCGAGGATATAATATTTATTGATCCAAGAGGTAATGATCAATAGGGGTGTTTGATAGACTGTTTTTGTCTTCGGAGAATACTGAATCAATTCCATTAAGTGATTCTCAAAAATAACTGCACCCTCAGTGCAAGCAATATTCTCCCCAAGTTTAAAGCCATCCAAGCGAGATTTTGTTAAGTTAATATAACCATGCCAAGTACTCATATCTTCTAACCATAGTTTACTGGCCGAGACTAGGTTTTTAGCTTTTTGTTGTTGAGTTAATCGCTGTATCTCTGGATTACTGAGAAAATGATTACTCGGTGCTGCCATATTGATGAAAATATTTTCTAAAAATTTTAATTGTTGTTGGGTTTTTTCATCTAAATCTTCTAAATTATCAAATAGCTCACTCAGTAATTGAGCATTGATTAGATAAGATTGGGCAAGGAATTTAAAAAAAGGTTTATCTTGCCAGTGCTTATGACGAAAACGTCGGTCTTTAAGTTGATGTTTGTCAGTAGTCGGTGATTCTGGATCAGCATTGATTAACTCAAGATGTTGAGTAATTGATTGAGTTATAGCTTCAGTCAGTTTTTCTGGATTATTGATAAGACTAGCGACTGTTTTCTTCGCAACATTACGGTAACTCCAAAATAAACCACAGACATCGCGTAAACCAACGGCTGCATTAGAATCTTGGCGAGCAAAGCTTTTTACAAATTGTTTAAAAGATGTTGATAAAGAATCATTACTACGCGAGTTGCTCATGAGCGTCACCTATAGAGCGTTTTATACGAAAGTAGCTACCTAAGCTTACAATAAAAACAATAAATAAAGGGATACAGACGGTCAGTAGAATGCTTTGCATGGCATAAATCCCTGCCAGCAAATAACATGTTAGTAATAAGGTTGATCCATTTAATAGGATATTCATGAAACGGATCACAGGTCGTTGTTTTATGTCGCTCATATTCGGTAAAAAACCCAGACTTAATCGATAAGTATTATTAAATTGTGAAATGACTATAGAAAACAGTAATAAACTGACGATGAATAAACTATAAAACAAAATATCATGTTGGGTAATATAAAACAGAATATTGTTATTTAATAGTGGTACGGCGAGACAGCCTAGGAGAAATAACAAGCTAGGCGTGAGCATAGAGGCATAAATGATGTGTTTAAAGGAATATCCACGACAATATCGGGCTAGCCAAGTACTAAGATAAAGCGTTAGACCACCCCAAAAGCAAAAGATAATAGTTTGCCAGCGGTTATGCCATAGGGTATGAATACTAAACAATAAGTCCTGATTCACGGACTGTGCTGATGAGCTATTGACATGTAGCCAATGTGCAGCACTATTTAGTATGCATAGAACACTACTCATAAATAGTATGTAAATTCCTATAATAACCATTATCGGAAAACGACCACAGAGACTTCGTACAGCTCTGCGCCATGTCCGTGTGGCTGGAAAAATAGACAGCGGTAAAATAATTAAAAAAGTAGTGATGGTTGGGCCAAGACTCAAGGGAGCTAAGTGCAGCAGTGTATTTAGCAAAAATGCAGTGGTAATCGTTAATAAGCCAATAAATGTTGCTAATATGACTTGTGCAGGTACCATGGTAAGTATGTTAATCACTAATTGGTTATCAATGGCTAGATTGAATTTGAATAAATGATTAAATAGACTGCTGAAGACACCGGATTGATTCAAACAATAATAGCAGTATGCAAATAAGAGTGTAAATGCACAGACAATTGCCCAAGGCACCAAAGTGCTTTGGAATATCAATAAATATGGATCGGCACTCATTGTTTTGGTGCTCAATGGCGTAATTGATAATTTATAATTCAGTGTGAGAAAAAATAAGAACAGTGTGGTTAATGCTAGCTGAATTAAGCTGATAGATTTTAGCAGAGATAAGAATGATGGCGTTGTATCTGATGTAGTGTCTGAACTTTGTAATTGCAGTTTGGCAAGAGGTGAAAAGAGTAAAATAAAAAGCAGTAAGAGACTGAGGTCGAAAATATTTAATGCTTGGGCGATGATGTCGCTGTAAAAGTACAGTAAGGCAAAACTACCACCATAGATAGGGATATTGTATAGACGATAACGAATTTTGGATTTTAGTATTTTCATTATGACAGCATTTTTTTGTATATAGCATAGTTGATGGCAGTATTTTTCTGGTATCAGCATGGTTAATGACAATCGCCATACTATACCCATAGCGTCTCATATTTAGGGCTTTCTAGCGTGTTATTTCCCGCTAGCTAAAGACTTTAAATTTTGCCAATAGCTAGCTATTACCTGCAATTTAAAGTCTTTATCTAACGAAAAATCCCTGTCCTATAAAACCCTAAATATGAGACGCTATGGGTATATCACTACAATCCTGCATCACGATCAGCACTTTTAGAGCTGATGGTAATTAATTTTAGTTCACGGTCTGAAATTAAGCCTTCATCATATTTACGCTGTGCTTCTACGATAATGGGTTGACCGCGCTCTTTAACTAATTTTCGTGTGGCTGCGGTAATATTTTCTGGATCAGTTTCTAGCAGTACATCTTTGACGGCTTCATCGAAAACCAGGTATTCACGTAGCGCAGTGCGTTTACCATCCACTGTAGGCACTAATTTTTGCCAAATGATCAGTCGTACTGTTTCAACGATATCTAATGTGCGACCGTGACGTTCATCTGCGGGGAAGGTGGTGACTAAACGACGCATAACTTCAGCTACACCATTACTGTGCAGTGTGGTATACACAGGATGACCAGTTAGCGCCGCTTCCATAGAGGCAGCAATAGTTTCTGCATCACGTGACTCACCCACGAGAATTAAACGTGGTTTACGTCGTAAGGCATTACGCACACCAGAGGCAAAGTCTGGTAGATGTCGTGGGATCTCTGATTGGCTGACAACTGCAGATGGTTTGTCAATATTATCGAAGACAAATTCAATAGGTGATTCATAGGTTAATACTTTACGGTGACAATCTTCTTGTTCCACTAAATGGCGAATAATAGCCGCTAGTAAAGTACTTTTACCTGAGCCGGTAGCACCAGTGATATAAACAACCCCTTCATCAGGTGCGATAGCATGCATGATGGTAGGATCTAATTCTAGCGATTCTAGTGTCGGCGGATCACTGGGAATCGTCCGTAAGGTAATTTGAATGCCATCATGGCCATCCACAAGACAGCCAGTTCCATTTACCCTATATCGAAAACGTTCGGTACGTGAGGGGCGCACTTCATAATGAGTATCTACATCTTTACCACTGAGTAATTGAGTCGTACCATTGGGTCCGTAGATAATATTTAGTGCTTCACCTACTTCGGTGTTGGATAATTTACGCTTGGTGATTTTTAATAAACGCCCGTGTACTTCAGCGATGATGGGCTCATTTGTTTGAATGGTGATGTCTGATGCACTGAGTTTATAGCAATATACAACCATTCGATCGAGTTCTTCTTTGGTGAAGCGAATGGGTTCATCAGGCATTAAATATTCTTCACTCATGGATATTCTCTCTTTTTAGATCTATGTTATGGCCGTGTCGTTGGGTGCGCTACCGCAGGGCTCCAAGTACGGCTATTGGTATTCAAACTAGGCTTAGCCGTGATGCGCATGAACTGGTCATTCACAGATAATTGATTGCCATCACCGGTGATACCAAGATTAGCGCCGGCGACAATGGGTTGGCTAATCATATTTTCATCTACTAATTTTTTATAGAGGGCCATACCCACATAATCGCGTTTTAATCGAGCAATATTTTCTGCAAAAATAGTATTCGCTTGAGTAATACCATTGTCCCAGCCTTCTTGTACATACCGTCGCCAAGCCTTTTGTTCTTCCACCGTTTTAGGTAACAAGGTGACATCAGGTACCGCGGGTTTTTTAAAGTTCAAATATAAATATTCACGCCAGGTAGGTGTTGTCGTAGTGAAATGTGCTTGCTCAAGGATTTTATAGGTGCGATCTGCAATGCGTATTGCATTATCACCTTCGGATAGACTTAAGGAATTATGACTCTCTTGTAATACTGGGGGGACAATCTGCTTGCTTAACATGAGACCATTAAAGTCAAAAATTTTATTCAAATAATTGACGTTGTGATCCAGCATTTTATCGATTTGCTTACTGCGTAAGGCCAGTGCTCCTTGTGCTCCCACGGTCATGCCACTTTCTTTGAGAGCTTGTAGACGGATGTGCCCGGGTTGGTTCTTATTTTTGGTGACTTTCACTTGGCGCAATTCTTGTAATTGCGTTAAATTTGTCGTGTTGATAGGTTGAGGCGCATAGGTTGTAACCGTTGGTGATGAGCAAGCACTGATTAATACTGAAAGAGTCAGTAGAAAGAATATATTCAGCTTGCGCATAACTATGCCACCTTCTTATGTTTGCGCATAGCGTAATTCAATGATCCGCTGAGCTGGGAATAGTACAACATCGGCTCTATCACCTGCTTGATAGCCGGCATCGCGCAAGATATTACCAATAGGCGTATTTTTCTCATAGATGGAGATCATAATAGGAATCGCAGGAGCCTTACCGAGTCGCTGTACTTTATAACCTGTAGAATTTGCAATTTGCTGTATCAATGGTTCTATAGGACCTGACCAATCAACAGACACCAAATTTGCCATGCCGTAACTTGCAGGATCAGGTGGGCGATAATTCTTTGGTGGTGGGGTGGTGGCTTCCTGGATTTCGGCTAAACTTTGTATAGATTTGCTCACAGCACTGGCGGCTTCTGCTAGCTTTGCTTCAGCGGGGTCAATCACACCTCGGGGTGTTGGGGTGACAGCAGTTTCCTGTTGTGTTGCGCATCCGGCTAATAGTACAGCAAAGATAAGTGGCAAAATATGTCGTTGTTTCATAAACATCCTGCAAAAACCATCGAGATGCTATTGCACCTTTAAGTATAGGATTGAATCAGGATGGGGTAGTAAAGTCAAGCACCTGGCAAGTCAGCTATGAGTTGCGTATACTAAGGACTTATGCATAAGTAGTGAATGGGGTTCACAGATGGCAATAAAGCGTATTGATTCTCACTGGCGTGACTCAGGTCGATCAGCACGATTTTTTATCGTGGATGCGCGTGCTGCTTTTCCACTTTTAGGCTTTTTATTACATATTAAAATGTGGACCTTTATCATTGCACTAATTTTTACCATTGGTTTTGGTACATTAGAACATTTTGGTTTTACTGTTACAAAATTTGCTAGATTACTACGCAGTATGGCTGCAGGTAGCCGACGCATGTCTCGGCCTTGGTGGCGCGAAGAGAAATTACGTTATTAACCCATATAATATAGTGTGAGTGCCTATGGATATGAGCAAAAAATTAGCGACATTAGCAACGGCTATGCAGGCTAATTTTACGCTAAATGATAAAGCAATAACCATTGATGAAGTTTTTGCTGAGACAGGTTTATTGCCAGCTATTGCCAGGCGAGCTGACCAATTATGCTCCTTATGTTTGGGTTATGGTATTGGTATTTCCTTTGAAGAAGCTGAGAATTCTTTGCTGGGTGTACGGATTATTTTTGATGATGTTACCCCTGATATTCTGCGTTACCTATGCGTTGCGGACGTGTTAACAGAGTTAATTCAAGCATCCCCCTCTGCCACAGCGACTTCACTAGATGAGTTAATGTATGACTAGGATTATTAGGTGACTATGTGAATATATTGTATGAATTACAAACACATGAACAAATTACCACCGGTGAAGCGATCACGGGTTTGCACCAATTGCATAAACGTTATGCGGGCGTGCTAGCCAATCTCATTCGTATTAAGTCTGAAACGCCTGTGGCTGAAGAAGAGCAATTTTCACGACGACGGCCAAGCCCCGAAAATAAAGAAGTGTTGCAAGAGTTATTGAATATACTCAATGAGCTAGATGCGGCCGTGATAAAAATTGAACAAAATTTAATGGAAAATCATTAAGTGAGTATTGAAGATTGGGATAATCCACAATTAAATGTAAAGCTATTGCAAGCTGTTGAATCAGCCATTGAGCAATGTGAACATTTGTATGAAGGTAAAGCAAGAAGCTTTGCTGTTGTGCTCAATGATTTAGAATCAGTGCACCGCTTGCTCTCAGCTAAGTTGAATACCCAGGCACTAGATGCGGCTGATTCTACTGGTCAGCAGCAGATAATTGTTGAGCAGGATGACTTAGCCAGTGACCAGCGTTTAGTCTATGTGCGGATTTTCCATCGCGGCATGAGCTCCTTAAGTACAGGGCAAGGATCGATGACGTGGGTAAAACCCTTACTGGACTCCGTCAAATCTGCCGAAAAACATGGATTAGCCATCTATGAACATGAAGAGGAAGCACAAAAAAGTCTAAAAAATGATAATTACAGCTATCTGACTGTCGCTGTAAAAAATACTCAGGATATTACTCATGAACGTCCAGAAAAATATGATACACATATAGGTTGTCGTTTATTAACGATTACAGATATTCAACTTGCTGATATTATTAAACTAACTCACAATGGTGTTGATTACCCCATTAAAGACGGCGTGATCCGCCGTATCAATCCTCCAAAACAAGAGGGTGAGTCGTAAGAATGGATAGGTAGAATGGCTGCAGCGCAACAACCCAATCAATCAGATAATTCCCTAGCACCATTGTGGATAGTGGTCGCGCTATTTGCCGTGTGTATTTTTGTTTGGTATATGTGGCATGGTTTTTTTGCGGCTGTTTTCATTAAAATACAATTAGCCCAAATTGCCTTAATTAGTTTGTTTACAGATTCTATTGAGCCAGTGCGTCAGCAAGCCTTAGAAATTGCCCCAGCATCCATGACTTTTTCTGATTTAATGAATTTGAGTACAGAGGTGGGTAAATACCTGCGTTGGCCAGTGGGTATTCTCTTTGTTTTACTGGGTATTATTATTTTTAAAGCTAAGGCATCTGCTAGATTCAAGCGTACTTACACAATGAAAACCTTACATGCCCAGGAATTAAATAATTGGCCGCAAACTAGAGCCATCGAAAAACTTGACTTAGTTAATGAGCATGTGGAAAAAGGTAAATGGGCTATGGCGCCTACGCCCATGCAGTTTGCTAAAAAATATAAATTAGTGAAGGAAGAAGTAGAGGAAGTTGATACAGGATTAAAGCGAGATTTAAAACCCGTTGTGAGAGTGATCCCTGCACGCGCCAATAAAATATTTTCCAGACAGATGGGGCGAACCTGGCGAGGTGTAAAATACTTACCGGTTCATAGGCGTGCGTTATTTGCTATCTTTGCAGCAAAAGGCAGCCACGATGATGAGGCAGCGCGTAAATTATTAAACAAGATTGCAGAGTCGGCCGGGGGTAAATTAGATTTTAGTGGCGCAGATGACTTATTAAAAAAATTTATTGATGAGAAAAAAATCAAGAAAATCATGCATACACATGCTTATGAACTGACAATAATGGCCTCTATGTTATCCTATGCTCGTGAAGATGGCGTATTAGCAACGGCAGAATTTTTATGGTTGAAACCTCTGGATAGAGGTTTATGGTTTATGCTGAATGCAGTGGGCAGAAAAACACCGACCACTGAAGCTGCAGGGCCCTTCGCACACTGGTTAGCAGAGAAAGCTTTACAGCGTAAATTAACAGTGCCCATGATTGGTGAAGCAACAGAAGCACTTGATGATGCAATTAAAAATATTCTTTATGAACCTGATGAAGATTAAGGTAGTGGCTAAAGTCTATGGCTAGGAAATATGCTGAAAGAGGTTTAGAGTCAAAGCATGAGCAAGACTCACGTATGCTCATACGGGATACCCGTACCTTGGGACAACGTGCTCATGATTTCTTTGCTGAACCACTGACTGCATTTTCTTTTTTAATCTCATTAGCAGTGGCGGGAATAATTTTTCCATCCGTGATAGACCTTATATTTCTTAGTGGTGTTATCCTTTTCATTTTTAATTATACGCGCCGGATCAGCCTGCCTTTTCGCTTGCCAAAAATTTCAAAGCAAATAGATTATAACGATCAAAAGCCAGGGGGAGGCAAAGCCCGTTATAACACAGCCCGCGGTATTTACCATTTTGGTAATGAGCGAGGCAGTAATTACGAATTGTGGTTTGCCAATGAAGATATGCGAACTCATGTTTTAATCTTTGGTTCAACCGGTAGTGGTAAAACTGAAGCCTTAATTTCCATGGCTTACAATTCATTGATCCAAGGCAGCGGTTTTATTTATGTCGATGGTAAGGGTGATAATTCACTCTTTTCAAAAATATTTTCAATGTCGCGTTCCATGGGCCGCGAAGATGATGTCTTGCTGGTAAACTTTATGACGGGCGCACGTGATGTATTTGGTCCGCAATCTAAACGCTTGTCAAATACCTTGAATCCCTTTGCTGATGGTTCATCGAGTATGTTATCCCAGTTAATTGTGAGTTTGATGGATACCGCGGCAGCAACACCGGATGGTGATATGTGGAAAGGCCGGGCAATTTCTTTCGTTGAAGCGTTAATGATATTTTTAGCCTATATGCGTGATGCTGGCCATATTCTACTTGATGCCAATGTGATCCGGAATTATTTTCATCTAGAGAAACTTGAGGTTATTGTCATTGATAAACAATTTCCACGTGACAAGCAAGATTCTGTGAGTTTAGAAGGTATCCCTGACGTAGTGATGGAGCCGATTACCAACTATGTAGTTAACTTACCGGGTTATGATAAATCTAAGAAAGGCAAGCAAGTATCGCAAGTATTAGAACAACATGGTTTTATTACCATGCAGTTAACCCGGGTATTTACCTCATTAGCGGATACCTATGGACATATCTTGCGGACTAAATTGGCTGAAGTAGATTTACGTGACGTGGTATTAAATCGTCGCATATTAGTTGTACTGTTACCCGCACTGGAAAAATCACCCACTGAGTTATCTAACTTGGGTAAAGTCATTATTGCGTCCATGAAGGCCATGATGTCATCGGGTTTGGGTAGTGATGTGGAGGGTACCTATGGTGAACTAATTCAGCGTAAACCTACAAACTCACCCACGCCTTATTTATGTATTCTTGATGAGTATGGTTACTATGCCGTAGAGGGTTTTGCGGTGGTACCTGCGCAAGCGCGTTCCTTAGGTTTCTCTGCCGTTTTTGCTGGACAAGATTTACCTGCTTTTCAGAAAGCCTCGAAAGAAGAAGCTGCTTCTATTGGTGCTAATACTAATATTAAGATCTGTATGAAGATGGAAGATCCCACGGATACATGGGAATTCTTCATGAAGACTGCTGGCGAAGCCTATGTGACTAAAGTGGATGCCTTCCAAACGAATCCAGGCAGTGTGATGAACAATTACTTAGATACGCGTAGTGCATCCTCTGAGAAAAGACAGCGTATTGAGTTAATGGATTTGAAAGAACAAACTGAAGGTGAAATGCATATATTCTTCAAATCAAAAATTGTCCGCGCTCGTACATTCTATGCTAATCCTGCCGCAGTGAAATATATGCGACTGAATCACTTCATTAAAGTAGGTGAACCACCTGCACGGGTATTAGTGGAGATGGAAAGGCGTACTAAACGCTTTGAAGATGCAGTCAAAGAATTCGATGGTTATGCTGAATTTGATGTGGATGTAGAAGATATTGATTTAGTGACTGCGGCGATGATGGAATCAGATGCACAAACTAATATTGAGAAGGGTGTGGCTGCCTTAATGGCTTACCATAATCGTCATGCATTACCAGAAATTGAAGAAGAAGTAGATGATACACCGTTAGATGAAATGAATATTTTCGTACCGATCCGTTTATCCGATCCAACTGTACCAATGATGGTGGGTGATGACTTCGAATATTTTGCTTCACCTTTAGTTAAAAGGCCTGAAGCGAGAAATAGGGTTGAGTTTATCGAGCGGCTATCAGGAAAATCTGGTACACATGCGGGTAATATTGCTAATGAAATTATTAAAGATATGGAATTAGCCACTTACTATCCTCCTGAAGTCTATGGGCAACCTATTGCCTCTGATTTAGCAATGACGGTGAATGAACTGGTTGAACATGTCTCACTGAAAGTTATCAGTGAATCATCTAGCGATTCAGATACTTCCTCAGATTTAGAAGAATTATAATATGTTAAATTGGCAAGCCTCAGCCTCGAGAGAGGTTCTATATCAACGCTCGCAGATTATCACAAAGATACGAGAATTTTTTCGTGAACGGCAAGTTTTAGAAGTTGATACACCATTACTTGCTACCTCAACCGTCACCGATCCCTATATTCATTCCATTCATGTGAATTATCGTGGCTTGGCATCACAACGCTTGTATCTACAAACGTCTCCTGAATATGCCATGAAACGCCTACTTGCCAGTGGCAGTGGTGATATCTATCAAATCTGTAAAGCCTTTCGTGAAGACGAAGTAGGTAAGCAACACAATCCAGAATTTACCTTATTAGAATGGTATCGCCTAGATTACGATCATCATCGCTTAATGGATGAAGTTGATGACTTATTACAATGCATATTAGCCGTGCCAGCAGCGAAAAGGATTAGCTATGGTAAATTATTTATAGATGTCTTGAATATTGATCCACATACTATTGACGCCAAGTCTTTACAGAATATATGTAAGCAACAGCAAATAACCGATGTTCAAGGGATCGATGTAACAGACAAAGATCAATGGCTGCAAATATTAATGAGTGATGTCATTGAGCCCACATTAATTGCAGATCATCCGGTTATGGTGTATGACTATCCAGCTTCTCAAGCGGCATTAGCCCGGCTAAGGCCTGGAGACCCACCGGTAGCTGAGCGTTTTGAAGTATATTATCGAGGAATCGAATTAGCCAATGGTTTCCATGAACTGAGTTGTGCTCAGCAACAACGCCAACGTTTCGAGCGAGATTTGGCGAGACGTCAGCAGCAGGGAACAGAGTGCGTGGCTATGGATGAGGCTTTACTTGCCGCACTCGAACATGGTTTACCAGATTGTGCGGGGGTGGCCTTAGGGGTTGATCGCTTGATCATGCTAGCGCTTGGGCTAGCATCTATTCAGGATGTTTTAGCCTTTCCTTTCCAAAGTATTTGATGCTGCTATGGTCATCTCAAGCGTAGCGAGAGAGCCCCCGACGATTTGACTACTCTGATGATTTAGTCAAATGATGTTTACTAGTTCTATAAAAAAATAAAGGTGCTACAGAAAATATCACAATACCGAAAATTAAAAAGCCTTCATAAACAATAAGGTTACCCGTCTCCAAACTCGGTGGTGGTAAAAAACCTAATGCAATCGTTAATGTACAAGTGATAAAACCAATACCCGCAATTAACCACATACCAAACTTACCACCGGGAACACGGTACGCTCTTGGTGTATCCGCTCGTTTGTAACGCAGTGCAATTGCCGCGGCAAACATGAAGAGATAAACCATCATAGCCAATTGTGCTGTTAGTGCGCTTAAGATCCAGTAAGTGCTTTTAATATCAGGAAACACTAAAAAAGCCGAACATAAAATTGTAAAGATAGTACCCTGAATCAGTAGGATGTTAATGGGTACCCCACGTTTACTTGTCTTCTGAAAGAAAGTAGGTAGGCAATCATCTCGTGCAGCGGCTAATAAACCTTTAGTTGGACCAATCACCCAGGCTGAAACACCACTCATACCACCAATAATAATTAATATCGCAATAATGGGGCTCATCCATGCCATGTGAAACTTATTGAAGAAAATAGAAAACGCTTCGATCAGGCCAGAAACAATATTGATTTTATCGTGAGGTATGACCACAGCAATAGCCAAGGAAGCAAGAATCAGCGATAAAATAATGATCAGTGTGGAGTACAATAAAGCCTTTGGATAATCTCGTTGTGGATCTCTGACTTCTTCGGCATGCATGGCAGACATTTCCATACCAATGAGGCCAAAGAGTACGGCAACAATAAAAGCCAGATTATCTGTATTGTGTACATCAGGGAAAAAGTCATGCCAGCTAAAGCCAATTTCACTGGGATGGCCGGTACTTAACCAAATGATACTTAAAATGATGATAAGCAACATGGGTAGCAATGTGCCAATAATGGCACCTAGTATGCTGATAAAGCTTGATAATTTCATACCAAAGCAATTAACTAAGGTGGCTAACCAGAAGGCAGTAATCACGGCAATGAGAGTATAGGTTAGATTATTGCCCAGCGCAGGATTGATCACATAGGCCAGTGTTGAGGCAAGAAAGGTTAAAATCGTCGGATACCACACCACATTATAGATCCATAATAGCCAAATTGTGACCAAGGCCCAGCGTTTACCAAAGGCTTCACGCACCCAAACGTATAAGCCACCGGTATTTGGCCAACCAGTGGCCAATTCTGCAGCAACCACAGCAATGGGTAAAAAGAAAAGCAAGGCACCTAAGATATAGAAGAACACAAGAGAGAATCCGTATTCAGCGCTGAATGGCAAGCTGCGCAAACTATCAACAGCAATAACATTGATCATAACCAAGCTGAAAATACTTAATACGCGCTTTGGTTTGTTATTTTCTTCTGCCACTCAATCCTCGCTGTTCATAACATGTACTCAACGTTTATCTTTGTCCAAGTTTAAAGAAAGATGGCTTTCGCGTCTACCAGGTAGTCAATGCGCACAGCGATAAAGCAGTTGCTCTTCTTTCAGGAGAGCAATTTATTATAAGAAAGTGTCAAAAATAAATAGCCGTTTCTGCTTGCTAATTTAGCACCGCGCTATAAAAGGTCAAAAAATAATCACATTATATATTTCATTGAGTTCTAGTAACGAAAACCAAATAACAAACTATACTTAGTGGCTAGTACGGCAAGTGTAGTTACTCACAATCAAGCAGATAGGAGATTGACATGAAGGCATCTGAATTATTTGTACGTTGTTTAGAAAATGAAGGGGTTGAAACCATCTTCGGGATCCCAGGTGAAGAAAACCTGGATGTCATGGATGCCTTATTAGATAGCAATATTCAATTTGTGACCACACGCCATGAGCAAGGGGCGGCTTTTATGGCCGATGTCCATGGTCGACTCACAGGTAGAGCCGGTGTTTGTTTAGCGACTCTTGGTCCAGGAGCGACCAATTTAGTCACTGGTGTTGCCGATGCGAATATGGACCGAGCGCCCATCGTTGCGATTGCCGGTCAAGCAGCCACCACACGTTTACATAAAGAAAGTCATCAAGTCTTGGATTTGGTTGATATGTTTGCACCCATTACCAAGTATAGTACCCAAATTATCGAGCCATCGATTATCTCTGAAGTTGTGCGTAAGGCTTTCAAAGTGGCAGAAACAGAAAAGCCGGGTGCTAGCTTTATCGATTTTCCAGAAAATATTGCAGAAATGGAAATTGACCATGCACCCTTAAAAGTACAAGCACCTACACCACCTACGCCACCGGCAGAAAAGGTGAAACAAGCCGCTATGGTTATCGAAGAAGCCGAGAAGCCAATTATCATGGTAGGTAATGGTGTTATCCGTCAAGAGGCTTCTGAGCAGTTAGTTAAATTTGCAGAGAAATTAAATATTCCTGTGGCGACCACCTTTATGGCAAAAGGTGTTATGCCTTTTTCTCATGAATTAAGTTTAGGTACAGTGGGTTTGCAAGCTCATGATTTTGTATCCTGTGGCTTTGATAGTGCCGATGTCATTATTTGTGTTGGTTTTGATATGGTGGAATATCATCCTTATCTTTGGCATAAGAATAAAGATAAGAAAATCATTCATATTGATGAGAGTCCTGCAGAGGTAGATGAATATTATATTTTAGAGTTAGGTGTGATCGGTGAAATTGGCAGTGCTTTAGATAGTATTGCTGCGCAAGTAAATAAGAGCAAAGAAGATCAAACCAAAGAATTGAGACGCCGTATTGTTGCAGAAATGGAAGAACACGCAAATGATATGAGCTTTCCTATCAAACCACAAAAAATTGTCTGGGATATACGTCAAGCATTAGATCATCATGATATTGCTATCAGTGATGTGGGTGCACACAAAATGTGGATGGCGCGTATGTATCAAGGTGAAATACCTAATACCTGTATTATTTCCAATGGTTTTGCTTCAATGGGGATCAGTGTTCCAGGAGCCATTGCAGCAAAAATGGCTTATCCAAATCGTAATGTCCTGGCGGTTACTGGTGATGCTGGATTCTTAATGAATGCACAAGAAATTGAAACAGCAATGCGTATCAATATTCCTTTCGTGATTTTAGTGTGGAACGATAGTGAATATGGCTTAATTAAATGGAAGCAACAAGCCCATTTTGGACGTCCAAGTCATATTGATTTCACCAATCCCGACTTTGTAAAATTTGCCGAAAGTTTTGGCGCGAAGGGATATCGATTAGAGTCTACGGAAGAATTGGTGCCAGCGATTAAACAAGGTTTCGCGGATAATACTGTGGTTATTATTGATTGTCCGGTGGATTATTCAGAAAATATGAAATTGACGGAGAAACTTGGGAAGTTAGTATGCAGTGATTGATGAGGTGCTATTGTGTACTGTTAGAAAGCTTTGCCAAAGTTCGGCTACATCCGTGTAGCTTGCGCTATCATCCCTGATAGCGCCTTTACTCACTTTGGCAAAGCTTTCTAACAGTACACTCAGGTTAGTTTCATTCATCAACTTTAATATAAAATTCACTAACACTACTAAAATGATTTCACTTTTAGGTGGGTGAATTTTATCTGGATATTATCGAAACTGAAAAATAAACTGTGTTGTAAGGTAGGGTTGGTAGTATGGAAGATTTCCCTTTATTGATTGCGGATGTGAATTCGCCGACGGAGAAGCATACGGTGTATGCGCCGTTTAATGGTGCAGCGATTGGGACATTAACGTATGCAGATGAGGCGTCGATTGAGACGGCGTTGAGTACGGCGCATAAATTGTATCGTGATCGTGACCAATGGATCCCCATGGCGCAGCGTATTGAGATTTTAGAAAAAACGGTTGCCTTAATGACCGAGCGTATGGAGCATTTAGCTTTGGAAGCAGCGCGTGAAGGTGGTAAACCATTACAAGATTCCCGAGTGGAAGCGGCGCGTGCTATCGATGGGGTGAAAATTTGTATTGAAACCCTACGTACTGAGGCAGGTAAAGTGATCCCTATGCGTTACAATGTAGCCTCTGGTCAACGTGTTGCCTTCACGCAAAAAGAACCTATTGGTGTGGTTGTTGCTGTTAGTGCTTTTAACCATCCGTTAAATCTTATTGTTCACCAAGTAGCGGCTGCTTTTGCTGCAGGTTGTCCGGTGATTGTGAAGCCAGCATCGGATACCCCATTGTCTTGTATGCGCTTTTTACAAATCTTACATGAAGCAGGCTGTCCTCTTGCCTGGGCACAGGGCTGTGTGGTTGCTAGCAATGACTTAGCTTCACGTTTAGTGACTGATGCACGGGTGGCGTTCTTTTCATTTATCGGTAGTGCCGGTGTGGGCTGGCATTTACGTAATCAATTAGCGCCAGGCACACGTTGTGCTCTAGAGCATGGTGGTGTTGCACCGGTGATTATGGCTGCAGATGCTAATCTTGAGGTGGCTTTGCCTTTATTAACCAAAGGTGGTTTTTATCACGCAGGTCAGGTATGTGTATCAGTGCAACGAGTGTTTGCTCACCAATCTATTGCGGAACAGGTAGCTACAGGCTTAGCGGAACGAGCGGGGCAGTTAATTGTGGGTGATCCTACTTTGGCTGATACCGATGTAGGACCTTTGATTAGACATAGTGAAACGCAGCGAGTCAAAGAATGGGTGGATGAAGCTGTCAATGCTGGTGCTAAATTAATTTGTGGAGGTAAAGTTATTTCTGATTCTACCTATGAATGTACGGTACTCTATGATCCACCCGCTGATGTGAGAGTGAGTAATAGTGAAGTCTTTGGTCCAGTTGTCTGTGTTTATCCCTTTACTGAATTAGATGACGCGATTGCGCGGGCGAATAGTCTACCGGTTTCATTCCAATCTGCCGTGTTTACTCAAAATTTAGAAACGGCAATGCGTGCTTATCAGCGTTTAGATGCTTCTGCGGTGATGATTAATGATCATACCGCATTCCGGGTAGATGGTATGCCTTTTGCTGGGTTGCGAGTTTCAGGTCATGGCGTGGGCGGTATACCTTATTCTATGGAAGATATGCAGATAGAAAAAAATGATGGTGTGGAAATCAGCAGAAATTCTATAGATTATCGTTAAAGCGGACAGTGATTTAGTTTAACGCGATTTTTCTCAGGCATTCCAAACAGGATACACCACGGGTTTACCCGTGGTTGTTTATTTCTCAATGACGAAAATGCCGGACACCGGTAAATACCATGGCGATGCCAGCTTCATTAGCTGCGGCGATGACTTCTTCATCGCGAATAGAGCCACCAGGTTGAATAATAGCGGTGATGCCACAAGCGGCGGCAGCATCAATGCCATCACGGAAGGGGAAAAAGGCGTCGGAAGCCATCACAGCCCCTGCCACAGTTAAACCTTCATCTTCCGCTTTGATGCCGGCAATACGAGCACTATAAACCCGACTCATTTGGCCGGCGCCAATGCCCACGGTGGCTTGATCTTTACAATATACGATGGCATTGGATTTCACAAATTTTGCCACCGACCATGCAAATAATAAATCTTGTAACTCTTGTTCATTTGGAGCGCGTTGGCTAACTGTCTGCAGTTGGGTTGGATCAAGTTGATGGACATCTCTATCTTGAATCAGCAAACCTCCAGCGACCTTTTTATAGTCGTAGCTTGCTGGTGCCTGACTTGGCCATTGGCCACAGCTAAGTACGCGGACATTAGGTTTGCTGCTACAGATGGTTAGTGCAGCTTCACTCACCTCCGGCGCAATAATTACTTCAACAAATTGTTTAGCAATGATAGCTTCTGCTGTTTGCGCTTCTAGTGTTTGGTTAAAGGCAATAATGCCACCAAAAGAGGAAGTCGGATCCGTCGCAAAAGCTCGCTCATAAGCTGTAAGTTGATTGTCAGCAATAGCTACGCCACAAGGATTGGCGTGTTTGACGATCACACAGGCAGGTGTTTCGTTAAATTCTTTGACGCATTCTAAGGCTGCATCAGTATCGGCAATATTATTATAAGACAAAGCTTTGCCTTGTAATTGTTGAGCATTGGCAATATTACCTGTCTCAGAGCTATGGGCACCGTAAAAAGCCGCCTGTTGATGCGGATTCTCACCATAACGTAGATCCGCAATTTTCACATAATCTGTCTGATAAACCTGTGAGAAGGTAGATTGGCTATTATCATCTATTGTATTTAAATAATTTGAAATGCTGGCATCATATTTTGCTGTATGTGCAAATGCTTGTTTCGCAAGTTCAAAGCGAGTTTCTAGACTGATATGATGCTCAGGATTGTCACGCAGTTCTGCTAGTACGGTATTATATTTCTCAGGATTCACAATGACTGAGACCGTACGGTAATTTTTTGCGGCAGCGCGGAGCATGGTGGGTCCACCGATATCAATATTTTCGATAGCATCATCTAGTGTACATTGAGGATTGGCAATGGTTTCAGCAAAGGGATAAAGATTAACTACCACCATATCGATAGCGACGATGTCATGTTCTGACATCACATCGTCGTCGATACCTGGGCGTCCTAGTAGGGCGCCATGAATTTTTGGATGGAGAGTTTTTACCCGGCCCCCCATGATTTCAGGAAAGCCGGTGTAATCTGATACGTCTGTAACTGGAATGTTATTTTGTTTTAGTAAGCTTGCCGTGCCACCCGTTGAAAGTAATTGTATGTCCATGTCATGAAGGGCTTGAGCAAATTCAACAATCCCTGTTTTACACGAGACGCTTAAAAGCGCTCTTTTTATTTGTCTTACGGACATACGTTTCCTTTACATTGCCAAGGTGGCCGGAAATTACTTGAAAGTGATTATAGTAAATCGTAAATTTTCAATTTCTTACGCAAAGTACCACGACTAATGCCGAGTAATTTAGCTGCACGAGATTGATTGTTGCCAGTGAATGCCATTACTTTTTCTAATAATGGACGTTCGATTTGCTCAAGAACAATTTGGTATAATTGTGAAGGATGTTCACCATCGAGTTGAGCAAAATAGTTATCTAAAGCTTGACGAACACTTTCGCTCAGTGACTGGTTTTCCTTCACAGGTGTTTCAGCCATTGTTGTTTGCTCTAGTGGTCGTTCTACGATGTCTGTTAGTGTATTCATGCTACTACAGCCCTCTCTAAAGAAGTTATTAAGGTAAAATATCGGGTAATATACTATCCATCTCATTCCATGTGATGTGTGGACATATGAGATATCTACATCTATTGCCCGAGAGGGTAAGCCCCCAATCCTGTTGCTTCAGTGTCCACTTCGGCAACGTGCTGACCATTATAGCACCGGTTTTTTCATAAACAAGTGATTAATTCGTGTTAATGTGATAATTTTTTTACGATAAGCTCAAATGTAAAAGGGAATGGCTTAGAATATGGATATCGTGATTGCCCATAGCCAATTATTGTTATTGATCGCCTGCCTGGCGGGATTTTTTATGGCCTGGGGCATAGGTGCCAATGATGTTGCGAATGCAATGGGTACTTCTGTGGGTTCAAAAGCGCTGACTATCACCCAAGCCATTGTTGTAGCTGCAATTTTTGAAACGGCAGGTGCCATTTTAGCCGGTGGCCAAGTAACCAATACCATTCGTAGCGGGATTATTGATCCCACACATTTTAGCAATCACCCGCAATTATTGATCTATGGCATGTTGGCTGCCTTATTAGCCGCAGGTACCTGGTTACTCATCGCTTCTTATTTTGCTTGGCCTGTATCCACCACGCACAGCATTGTCGGCGCTATTCTTGGCTTTGGTTTACTCAATTTAGAGCCTGAATCCCTGCATTGGCATGTGGTTATGGCCATTGCTGGCAGTTGGGTCATTACCCCAGTGCTGGCTGGAGTGCTTGCCTATGTTGTGTTCATTAGTATTCGCCATTGGATTTTTCTTGCACCCATGCCGATGCGCAATGCTTGTTTGTATTTGCCGTTCTATATTTTCCTTGTGGTATTTGTCATTGCCATGATTACCTTACTAAAAGGCTTGAAGCCTCTGCATTTGCATATGGATTTAAGTGACAGTATTGGCTCAGCAGTGCTGGTAAGCGCTCTATGTGCGGCTGTGAGCGCTAAAAGAATTTATAAAATCTATCAAAAATACAAAAATAATAGTGAACATATATATAAACCCTCCCAATATCACGGTTCTGCAGTCAATGCGCCACAAGAAAGCCAGAACAGCGCACAAATAGAACAAGGGGTACAAAGGCTGGATTTAGTCAGTATTGAAAAAGTCTTTGGTATTCTGACCGTTTTTACTGCCTGTGCCATGGCCTTTGCCCATGGATCTAATGACGTAGCTAATGCCATTGGCCCTTTGGCAGCAATTGTCAGTATTCTGAGCAGTGGTGGTCAGGTGACTACATCGGCGGCTTTGCCCCTATGGATCCTCTGTTTAGGAGCCATGGGTATTGTCACAGGTTTAGCCATGTATGGGCATAAAGTCATCGCTACGGTAGGCGAAAAAATTACCGAATTGAGTTTAAGTCGCGCCTTTGCCGCATCCTTTGCCACAGCAACCACCGTGGTGTTAGCTTCTGGATTGGGTTTGCCAGTTTCAACCACGCAAACCTTAGTAGGAGCAGTATTGGGGGTAGGCTTAGTGAGTGGTGTCGCTGCTCTCAATTTACGCGTGATTTTTGCGATTGTTGTGTCTTGGCTGGTGACTTTGCCCGCAGGTGCGGTATTTGCCATTCTTTTCTTTAAAGCCTTCCAGTGGTTATTTTCGCTGTAAATAGCCCTTTTTCGATACTAAAGTTCGCGCTTCTTTTTATATACTTTAGCCATACCTTCAGGGCGTGTTTTAAAGCGACGATGCTGCCAGAGATATTGCTCAGGATGTTGCAAAATGGCTTGTTCAAGTAATTGATTCCAGCGCGTGGCGTCGGCTACAGCATCTTCAGTGGGAAAATTTTCTAAGATGTCGGCAACTACAATTTTGTAGCCTTTATTATTGGGCAAGCGATAAGAGTATACCGGCATGACTAGGGCGTGGCGCAATCTTTTGAAACGAGATAATAAGGCAACTGAAGCAGCAGGTTGGCCAAAGAAAGGGGCAAATATACTATGATGAGAGCCATAATCTTGGTCCGGCGCATACCATAAGGGAATATTATTATCCAAGCTGCGTAACATATTACGTAAATCTTTACGATCAATCACTTGATGCACATAGGTTTGTCGACGTTTGTGCATAATATAATTGAATACAGGATTTTTATGAGCACGATACATTAAGTTAACTTTATAATGCTGCGCAGAAACTCGTCCTGCCATTTCTAAACAAGTGAAATGAGCGCCGTAGACAATTAAGCCGCGACCCTCTGCCTGTTGGAAAATGGTGGGTAATTTTTCCGCGCCATCAAAATGGCTCAGCTTCTTAACGCGTCGATCTGACATCCACCACGCCATTGCTGTCTCCATCGCTCCCATGCCTGCGGATTCAAAACATTGTTGCAGCAAGGTTGAATGTTCTTGCGCTGACAGGTCTGGAAAACATAATTGTAAATTAACTTCAGTAATATGGCGTCGATAAGGCGCAAAACGTAATAATAAACGCCCGAGCCAACGGCCAATGCCCAGTTGTATGGTATAAGGCAACAAGACGACTAGACGCATGACAAGCACCGCTAGCCACACGCCCCAATAGCGTGGTAATAAAAAACGTGCTTGAAAGGTTGGTTGTTTCATGGTGTTGTATTGTATGGGTATTCGTGAGCGCTGTCGATAAATCAACAGAGCATGTGATGGTAGCAGGCACAATATATATTATATGGCTCAAACACACCCCTAAATTTGCCTGGGGGGTATGTTTGAGTGAGATGGCTTAAAAGCTTATGCTGTAAACTACATCATTAAACACATATGCCGAGGAGGATTTTCTGGCTCATTATCACCAATACTATCTGCAATAGGTTGTTGAATATCTACTGATTCCATTTCTATGGTAGTATCATCGTTACCTGTCCTCTGACGATGTGTTTCTCTCAATGCTTGGTAGTCATTATCATCCGGCTCTACCAAATGTAAAGTACTCATTTGCGGCAGTGCGATCACCGGTTCTTCCCTTGCATGAGCGTTTTGTATTTGTTTGTATAATTTTGTGTTTACACCTGGAGTATCTGCTGTATCAGGTGTTGTGACCGTAGATTTTAAGCCCTGTAATGCTCGATCAAGTGTTTCAGTTGCACTACACTTAGTCCGATATGTACGGCTTCCCTCGTTTGCTTCACCATAGGGTTGAGCATCATCGCCCTTGCTTGCCATACAGGTGTTATATTGATTCCTAAAGCCATTGATTTTTGAGGTTACGAAATAGGAGGCGTTTTTTAGTAAGTCTACCATCGACATCACATTGACATTACCTGCTTGGAAAATGGCAAAGACTGCAAAAATATTTGCTACAATGTCGGTGTAATGATCACAAACGTACTCGAAGAACTGCTCCAGAGTCTCTTGTTTACATATGAGCTCAAAGAAGCTTTCAAAAGATAGGCGGCTAATATTACCATAGCCTACACCACTGATGAAAATCAGCTCTAGACAAACAGCTACGACGGCAGCGAGTATTACTGCGGTGAAGCCTCTGGCCAGTAGATTAATAAATACACCACGATAGCGGGGGAAAAAATGGCAAATCGTTTCTATTAACTCATGTTGCATGCGAGTATAAGTAGCAGGTAAGTGACTCACTTTATTAACGCAATTAATGGCATTAATCATGTAGAGCGCCCATTTACCAAAGAAGGCAAAGAGAGAGAAAGCTACGGCGCAAATATCACGAATGACCGTGAAGGTTGTTGATGTTGGAAATTTAAATGCCGACCAAAGCAGATTGGCGAGGATATTAAACGCCTGAGCATTTTTATCAAAATAAGGTGAAACAGAAATCGTTGATAGAGGATAATTCCAAGTAAAGATTAAGCCGGCTCCAATACCTGCGAGCGCTTTGTTTAGCCAGCTTGGTATTCTATAACGCCAAGCTGATTGTGTAGGCGTCCAGGGTACATTCATGACTCTACCTAAATGCATCATAAGATAGACCTGTTCTGCTTGGGTAAGACCTTGGCCTATCTCAGTGACAATCATATCGTATAAGATCTTTCTTGCATTGGCCGCTTTAGCGCTCGGTTGAAATAGCCCAAAGGCAGAGTCTTGCTCTTCGCTTCGGAGAATTTGTTGCATTTCTGCTTCTGTAGACGGAGCAATACGCATCCAATCTGATGCTCTTAGTAGTAAGCGCAATTGTTCATCAGCATCATGTTTATATAATTCTGTGATTACTCTGTCGAGGTAGTCATATACAGCTTTTTGTTCACGTTGAAATAGTAAACGGATCCAGAATAATGCCGTGGGCATGCCCGATTGAAAGCCAAGTACGGCATTAGGTACAAAAGTCATAATTGCTACCCTGACCATATGTTTAAGCTGTTTAGAGGAAAGGTCGTTTAGATTAATGTCATGTAAATCTACACCTGGGAATTGTTTGGCTAAGTAGCCTTGTATATTCATGACAACCACTGCAAAGGCTGCTGCTGCACAGGATGCAGCGGCAGCTCGAATAGGCCGTTTATATTTCCCAGAATTGTTTAATTGAGTAATGAAGACATCTAAGTGGGTAAAAAAATTATATAAGTTAAAGCCATAGAGTAACATATTCAGTATGGCGGATGTCCAAAAGGCTTGCGATGTGAAGAATGAGAGAGCGCCTTCAGACAGGAGCCAATCAAAGTGGGGTAAATAAAACTTAGCACCTTCCTCACCCACATCACCACTAGCATAACCACCAAGACAAAAGAATACGGACAGTGGAAAGGCCGCCCACCAGCGTGAAAGGAACCAAACAGTACCATTACCTAATTTTTTTAGATAGGTTTTTATAAAGCCTGCTTGCGATGGTGCATCATGTGCCGCAGTTAACGGCGTAGTTTCATTGGCATTAACACTACCAACAGACGGCGTCATCGGGTCATGAGAGGTAATGCCGACCTTTCTACGCACCCGGGTGAAAAACATCAGCGGTCCTTCTTTTTCCTCTGCTGTGTCTGGAATGGCAAATTGCATACCTGCGCGAAGATTAACTCCTGATATTGAAGGTGATGTTTGTAAGCGCTGTTGGAAATCTTCAAGCGTTTCGTCTGTGTTGATGTAGCCTTTGGTTCGTAGATACTCCTCTAAACGATCTCTTCTTTGTTTTTTTGTATCAAGTTTTTCCTTATACTCCTCTTGGCTCATCTCTGTCGGTATTCTTTCTTCTGGGGTTCTCTGATTATGGGTATGGAATGCTGTTGTTAGCTCAGTGATTAACTCTTGGAGATCTTCTGGGGTTAAATTACCAAGTTCTTCATCTTCTATGTTAAGGGTGGAATGATATCCTGGGGGGCTATGATCAGCAGCACTACGGCCAGAGGTACCAACAATGTCATCAAAGTCTTGTTGTCGATTCCCTACTGGAATTCCTGCACCGCCGAGTTGGGTCTCGGGATCGAAAGAAGTAAAACGTTGATGAGTAACAGGCTGTCCACTAGCGAACTCGAACTCTGTTGGAGTAACTTCAGTACTTGTACTTAGGGGGGCATCTCCTCCTGATTGACGATAAGTAACAGTCACAGGCAAGCGGGTGGTTGTTGTTGCGCTTACTACGACGCCTCCAGCATTTGTTGAGTCTCCATGGGGTTGCGGAGCGAGCATATTAGTGGCGTGTGTATAAGAAGAACGGGTAGGGCTGGGCAGTTGGCCTTGTGATTTATCAATCATTATTTATCCTAAATATTTATTATTTTTATAAGTTTATTATGTTCACGCAAGCAATACTTAAGTAGTATCTTTAACATGAACTGATAGTATGTTACACCATTACAACTAATAAGTCCTCCCTTCTCTGGTTATTGAGTAATGTTGATGAGTTATGTTGTTAGTACCGTCGCCGGGCTAGGTGAGCGATACCCATAGGGAGTCCCTTCGTATGCATGGGGGCCATTATGAATAGTTGTACCAGTAGTAGCAGGAGACGGTTGGTTTCCTTCTGAAATTGTCAGTTTAAAAAAGGTATGAGAGCCTATGCCTATCACACACTCTCTTTCAAGAGGAGGTCTCTCTAAAGAACAATTGTCTGTTGTATTACTATACGTTGTTGGTGATGTAGTTAAAAATTTGCCTTGCACAACAATTCGAAATTCAGCGCCACGTTGTTGTAACCTTACTTGCAACTCATTCCCATCTTGTGACGAAGAGGGTGCTAAGGATACGACTTCTGTTGATGTCTCATCTAGATGATCTTGTGAAGGATTATCATCATCATCAGTATCAACAACCATCATTTCATCTAGTGGTTCTTGTGAGTGAGGGCCTTGACTGCTTACAGCACTACCAGGATCGCTGCCCCTCATTGAATCTTGACTTGAAGAGGTACTGAAATATGTTTCCTGACTTGATGTGATGTGAGTACCCGGAGTCTGAGACAAGGACCCGAAACTCTCTGAGTGTGGAGATTGGCCAAATGTAAAGCTATGAGGTGTTTTTTTTGTCGGCTGACGTTTCGGAGTGATTACAGTCATGGTTATATCACTTTCCTGCTCCGGTGGGCTTGCTGCATTGCCAACTTCTGTTGGCTCAGGTGTTGAGGAGGCAGGCGGGTCGGTTTCTATTTTAAGAGGAAGAGTCTGTGCACGCCTTAGTGCTCTGTTGCGATCTGGTTCTTGAGAAGATAACCCAGGATTGTGCAGAAGCTCTAATGCTGTTTGCGTACTGCCACCTGATGTCGCATCACCAGCTTTGCTCTTATTACGATGTTGTGTCGGTGGACTAGTGATAGGGCTATTGGGTATTGAGTCTGTGCTTCTTGGGCTATCAGAGGATAGTGAGCCATCAGAACTTGCACTGTTTCTGCGCCTATGAGGCGATCTAGGGGAGGTGGTGGTGCCCATGGAATCAAAATTTTCTTGGAAGTAGAGTGCAGTTTGGTGCAAGGCATCAGGTTCAGTGCTGTGGAGGCGCGGTGATGAGTGGCCGCTGGAATCTTCAGAAGTTCTTGCTCTTGAGAATGGTCCACTGCTATAGGGGCTGTACCGTTCTGAGAGATGAGGAGGTACAGAATGACGGGAGCCATTTACTCCAGATGTGTGTGAACCTCTGACCGGTAGTCTGTCCGGGCCTCCGCTTTGAGCTCTTTGCATTGTAGTTCTCTCTCGCTATGATTAGTTTATGTTTTTCGAAAAATACTGGAAGTTCAATATATCCTAAATGTGGCATATTGTGTTTTTTTATTTCGTTATATTTCTTACTTAGATCATTTTGAGATATCAATCCAGGCAAAATTTTAGTGCAAGAATTTTGCAAATGCAACTTATTTTTGAATTATTTTTCGCTTTTTTCTTTAGATGGTGTATAATCGGCCTCCATTCATTTTTAAGTCATTATTCTTACAAAGATTTTATTGATGTCAAAACGTAAAGCAGTTGCTCTTATTTCCGGTGGTTTGGATTCCATGTTGGCTGCTAAGCTCATGTTAGAACAGGGAATTCATGTAGAGGGTATTAACTTTTTCACGGGTTTTTGCGTGGAGGGTCATACCCATGCAGTGCGCAAGCAGGCAAAGCCCAAGCGCAATAATGCCCTGTGGGTGGCAGAACAACTTGGTATTAAGCTGCATATCATTGATGTGGTGGAAGCGTACAAAGATGTATTATTAAAACCAAAGCATGGTTATGGTGCAAACTTAAATCCTTGTTTAGACTGTAAAGTTTTTATGGTACAGCAGGCAATGCGCTGGCTCAAAGAACATGATTTTGATTTTGTGGTGACAGGCGAGGTGATTGGTCAACGACCAAAGTCACAAAAAAAAAGTACTTATGCCTGTTAGTGGCAAAAGAGTCTGGCGCTAATGATTTACTACTACGCCCTCTCTGTGCAAGAAACTTAGAGCCTACTCTGCCTGAACGAGAGGGGTGGGTGCAGCGTGAAAAGTTGTTAGATATCACGGGCCGTGGCCGCCAACGACAAATTCGTTTAGCCGAGGAACTTAATATCAGTGATTATGCTCAGCCAGCAGGGGGATGCTGTTTTCTTACTGATGAAGCCTATTCGCGCAAATTAGTGGATCTATGGCAAAGTCAAGGTAAGCGGGACTATGAGCTAGATGATATTATGTTACTTAAAATTGGTCGGCATTTACGTCCGCAGCCACATTTTAAAATGATTATTGCCCGGGAAGAGGGTGAAGGTCGCTTTTTAAGAGGTTATGCAAAACGATTTGTTGCCTTGTCTACGACAAGCTGTGGGGGGCCTCTGGCCCTTATCGATGGTGAGGTCTCAGGCGCTGATCTTGATTTAGCCGCACGAGTATTAGCTCGTTTTAGTCAGGGGCGTGATGCAACTGAAGTAAGTGTGAAGATTGAGCAGCCTGCTGGTGAGACAGTGGAGTTGACGGTGACACCCATGCCAAGCGATAGCGTACCTCAGGAGTGGTATGTATGACCTATGAGCTAGATGCACGCCATTTACTATGCCCGATGCCTGTGATCCGCGTCCAAGAATTTATAAAGGACTTGCAGGCAGGCGATATCGTCGAGGTGAGTTGTACGGATCCAGGTACCCAATATGATATTCCGGCTTGGTGTAAGGTGCATGGGCATCGACATTTGAGCACTAAAGTATATAATTTAGAAACAATCATTACTGTACAAATAGGAGATGAGCATGTCTGATGCGGTTCGAGAGTTAATTAAAACACATGATGCTAAATTTGTAGATTTACGTTTTACTGATCTGGTGGGAAAAGAGCAACATTTGACCATGTCAGCCGCTACCGCAGATGATGATTTTTTTAACAATGGTAAAATGTTTGATGGCTCATCCATCCGAGGGTTCAAGGGTATCAGTGAGTCAGATATGATTTTAATGCCAGATCCAAGTACAGCAGTACTTGATCCTTTCTATACTCATCCAACCATTGTGTTACGCTGTGACGTAGTAGAACCAAGTACTATGTTAGGTTATGACCGTTGCCCGCGCTCACTCGCGCGTCGGGCCGAGGAATATTTAAAATCCACGGGTATCGCGGATACCTGTAATGTAGGTCCAGAGCCCGAATTTTTCATCTTAGATGATGTGCGTTGGCAAATTGATATTAATACCGCTAGCTATAAAATTGATTCTGAAGAAGGTATATGGAATTCATCGGCAGTGTTTGATGGCGGCAATATTGGTCATAGACCACAGGTGAAAAATGGTTATTTTCCTGTACCGCCCGTAGACTCCTCTCAGGACATTCGTTCCGCTATGTGCTTAACTTTGGAAGAAATGGGGATGGAAGTTGAAGTACATCACCATGAAGTTGCTACTGGGAATCAAAATGAATTAGGTGTGCGTTTTAATAGTTTATTACGTAAAGCAGATGAATTGTTAACATTAAAATACGTGGTACAAAATATAGCACATATGTACGGTAAAACAGCAACATTTATGCCAAAACCACTTGTGGGTGATAATGGTAATGGCATGCACTGTCATCAATCATTGAGTAAAGATGGTGAGAATATTTTTGCAGGTGATGGTTATGCTGGGTTATCCGATACAGCTTTATATTATATAGGTGGTATCATCAAACATGCGCGCGCATTAAATGCTTTTACCAATGCCTCAACAAATAGTTATAAACGTTTAGTGCCTGGTTTTGAAGCTCCTGTATTACTGGCTTATTCAGCACGTAATCGCTCAGCATCTATTCGTATTCCTCATATTCCTAATCCTAAGGGACGACGTATCGAAGTACGCTTCCCTGATCCGACAGCGAATCCTTACTTTGCATTTACAGCGATGCTAATGGCAGGCTTAGATGGTATACGTAATAAGATACATCCAGGTGAGCCAATGGATAAAGACTTATACGATTTACCGCCGGAAGAGATGCATGATATTCCAGCAGTGTGCGCAAGTCTTGGTGAGGCATTACAAGCATTAGATGAGGATCGTGGCTTCCTATTAGAAGGGGGTGTTTTCACCAACGATTTGATCGATGCATACATTGCTACTAAGGGTGATGATGTAACTCGAGTCGGCGCAACGACGCATCCGTTGGAGTTTGAACTTTACTACTCTCTCTAAAATAGCGTCATCTTCAAATAGCGTCGTCTTTTTCTCTGTAGCGTTGTTGTGGCTTACTTTTGAGAGGTGGTCATTTACTTCGTGTAAACTCCCCCACTCAAAAGTAAGCCACGCCTAGCTACAGAGAAAAATACTTGCTCTTTGATGCTATGAATCATGATTTTGTTGACAACGCTTTTTACTCTACTGGCTAAAGAAACAGATGCTGCATACCTATGCTACAGTTATCCTTCCTAGTTATTTCCTGAATTAATCACTGGTGGTGCGGGGGTACGGATGCTGGCTTTATGCAGATAAATCGTTACCGGGTTACTGCTGATCAGTACTTGATTTTTAGAGTCGATAATTTCTGCGGTGAGTTGATGCTCGCCACGGTCGATGCCTTGTAGAGAAAAGCTACTGCCGCCTTTGACTTTGGTAGCGGGTTTACCATCCACTAAAATCACCAAGCTATCATTCATGCGAATTTTAGGCGTGATACTTGCCTGGCCAGTGATGATCCCAGGGTTACTCCAAATGGTCGCCTCATTTTGCGGTTCGACAATACTAAGCTGGGTATATTTAAATTGTTTTTTTTCTGTCTTTTTAGTAGTTGGCTTTGGGGCGACATTTTTTTCAGGTGCTGTGTAAGATTGTAGTGGGGGAAGATTGATTTCTTTTGCTCCCTTTTGTGGCGAATCAGAAAATACAGGATTGCCTTGAGCATCTTTAGTTTGATAGATAGTTTCAGCACTGCTTATGGCAGGTAATAATATTAATAATAACGTGATGTTAAGAATGAAAGGCTTCATTTGTTCCCCTTGTTAACTAACAATTGCATTGGCAAAAATCAATAAAATAGCCAGTGGCGTGACGTAGCGCATGGCAAATCGCCATGAGGTGAAAAGCTTTTTATTTGTTAACGCTAATTCCTCACTCACATGTTCCTTGCGTAAACACCACACAGCAAAAATAGACACTAATAAACCACCGAGGGGTAGCATAATATTTGCCGTGAGATAATCAATTATCTGGAAGAAATTCAATCCGAATAAACGATATTCATCCCAATGATTAAATGAAAAGACGGTACCAAAGCCGATAACCCAAATTACGCTGGCGCTTAGAATAGCTGCACGCTTGCGAGAGATCCCTCGTGTTTCTACGAGCCAAGCTACAGTCGGTTCCAGTAAAGATAAGGTCGATGTAAACGCTGCAAAAACTAGCATAATAAAAAATAAGACGGAAAAGACTAATCCATACGGCATTTGACTAAAGGCTAGGGGAAGCGTTTTAAAAATTAAACCGGGACCATCAGCGGGTGTTAAGCCGTTAGCAAAGACAATAGGGAATATAGCTAAGCCGGCCAGTAAGGCTACAAATGTATCTGCAAATGCAATGGTAACGGCTGAGTTAGCGATAGATATTTTCTTAGGTAAATACGCGCCGTACATCATAATAGATCCCGTGGCGACACTGAGAGAGAAAAATGCTTGGCCTAATGCAACTACCATAATATGTGGGGTGAGTTTGCTAAAGTCAGGGTTAAACAAATAATGTATAGTCGTCATAAAGTAGCCGCTTTCAATACCATAAATGACAAGAATGAAGAGTAAGATCAACATGGCTGGAAACATTATACGTACTGCACGTTCAATACCTTCTTCGATGCCACGGGCAATGACATAGCCCGTGGTGGCCATGATAACTGTGTGCCAAAAGGCAAGCTTTGTCGGATTAGTCACAAGCGATGCGAAGCTGGTCTCAATGCTGGCGGGAGTTGCATGCTGAAATGCGCCGATCAAAGATTTATAAACATAAGCCAATGCCCAACCGGCAACAACACTATAATAGGTTAAAATTAAAAAACCTGCCAGGATTGTCATACCGCCTACCCAGCGCCATTGTTTTGACAAATTACTTTCCTGGGCCATGGTTTGCATACTGGTGGCAGGGTTACGGCGACCATTGCGGCCGATGGCTATTTCCGCCATCATCACAGGGATACCCACTAAGAAAATACATATTAAGTAGACGATGACAAAGGCACTGCCACCATTCTGACCAGCTACATATGGAAATTTCCAAATATTGCCTAAGCCGACAGCGGCTCCAGTGGCTGCTAGTATGAAAGTCCATTTGGACGACCATTCACCGTGCATGGAAGAGCGTTGCATAATCTATGTCCTTATAGAGCTTGGTGCCTAGTAATATTTGCCTGCGCGAACCAAGCTAAACTTGATCCCTCGCCGCTTGCCTCGGGAATTTTTATTTACTTATCTTAATGAAATTTTCATTGTAAAGAAAGGTGTTGTTATCTTACGCTTTAGATGATCAAAATGTATGAAACTTGTGTGTTTATCTGTCAAGCCGAGTAAAGAGTTCTCTCAAGGATGTAGTTGAGAGTTGGCAGATAAACACACAAGTTTCCAATAGCCATGCTGTGTTTAGTGTTAAGTAAGCACTAGGTAATATTTACTATTCACCGATATAGGGTTAATCGACTATGCTAATAGTATGTGGGTGTGTTGTTTTAGTGCTGCTAGTTAAGTTTGTGCTAAGGTTAACAAGACCGGAGTAGTGAATGAAGAATTTTAGAGCTAGATTTTGTGTAGGCCAATTAGTCCGTCATCGATTGTTTGATTATCGGGGCGTTATTGTGGATGTTGATCCTGAGTTCGCCGGTAATGAAGAATGGTATGAAATGATGGCATTAACACGCCCACCCCGGGATAAACCATGGTATCATGTCTTGGTTCATGATTCAGTACACAGCACCTATGTTGCCGAAAGTAATATAGAGCCTGATTTGCGTGGGGATCCGATCTTACATCCTGAGCTTGAGCATTATTTTAGTGGCTATCAAAATGGCCTGTATGTTGCCAAAAAGACCAATAATTAGCGCTAACAAGCAAATACCATAGGATTTATATGAAAATAGCAACTTGGAATGTTAATTCAATACGTGTACGCCTACCCCATATCATTGAATGGCTCGGTATGGCTGGTCCAGATATTTTGGCCTTACAGGAAACAAAAACCACAGATGATGCTTTCCCCGTAGAAGAAATATCCGCTGCAGGGTATAATGTGGTGTTTTCGGGACAGAAAACCTACAATGGTGTCGCTATCTTAAGTAAATCAATAGCGCAAGATACAGTGACAGAGCTACCTGGATTCACTGATCCACAGCGGCGTGTTTTGGCAGCTACCATTGACGGTGTGCGGATCGTGAATCTTTATGTGCCAAATGGCTCAAGTGTGGATTCAGAGAAATATACTTACAAATTAGAGTGGTTAAATGCCTTAATTACCTTTACTGAACAACAGCTAGCTGCTTTTCCCCAGACTATTTTATTAGGCGATTTTAATATTGCGCCAGAGGATGAGGATGTGCATGATCCTGAGGCGTGGCAGGGGCAAGTGCTCGTGAGTGAGCCAGAACGGGCTGCTTTTTCTCAATTACTGGCCTTAGGCTTGACGGATACATTCCGGCTATTTGAGCATGAAGAGCAAAGCTTTAGCTGGTGGGATTATCGAGCAGCGGCTTTTCGTCGCAATCGTGGCTTACGTATAGACCATATTTTATCGAGCCAAGCATTGGTAAGTGCTTGTATTCAATGTGAAATTGATAAAGAGCCGCGTAAATGGGAGCGCCCATCTGACCATGCGCCAGTATTAGCAAGTTACGCATTGCTTGATTAATGTTGGTAAATCTATTAACATGCCGCACTCTTTGGCCTAGAGTGAGTGTTTAGTCACTTTAATTCTAGGTTAGATTAAAAAAGTTTGATTACATTTTATCCTTTGCAGCGTGCTGCGAGTATATGTTTTTTTTAAGTTGAGGACTACAACATGCAAGCAGATATCCATCCAGCTTATCACGTGATTAACGTCCGCTGTAGCTGTGGTAATGCTTTTACCACCAAATCAACACTCAAGGGTGATTTAAGCATTGAGGTTTGTTCAAAATGCCACCCATTCTATACGGGTAAACAGAAAATTGTTGATACAGCTGGCCGAGTACAGAAATTTAAAGATCGTTTTCGTCGAGGTCGCGCTACTGATAATGATGCAGGCGCTCAAACTGCCTAAGACTTTGCTTGTCTAATATTGGTATTATTTGGGCGCTGTTGTGGCGAAATTCTTTGGTAGCCTGTCCAGCATGCTATTTGCAGGGATGGGTGCTACTAAGAATAGTCTCTACTCCATGAAATCCCTTTTTTTGTTCGTTTATTAGACATAGTTATCGGTTCAGGCAGGTTGTGTTTAGCATGAGATTCTGGTTTACTGTGTGAAATTCAATAGCTTAGTTCGAACCATCATTTAGATAGGTAGTTGTCAGAATTTACGCAAACAATGTGTTTTGCATGGTTTACGTAAATTCTGCAGGTAAAAGGTAGTAGTGCATGCAGCAAAACAGCACGCGATCTCATTCGCGAGTTTTTAGAATTATGCCCTGGGTGATCTGTGGGCTGGGTGCGATATTTTATACCTACGAATACTTCCTTCGCATTTCTCCTAGCGTTATGTCCTCGGACTTAATGCATACCTATAATCTAAGCGCAGAAGCCTTTGGGAATTTAGCCGCCTTTTACTATTACTCTTATACACCGATGCAATTGCCAGTTGGCTTATTAATGGATCGCTATGGTCCTAGGCGCTTACTGGCTATTGCATGTTTGCTGTGTGCGATTGGCTCTTATTTATTTGCGGGTTCAGGTTATCTTGCGGTGGCTGGCTTTGGACGCTTTTTAGTTGGGTTTGGTTCTGCATTTGCCTTTGTTGGTGTCTTAAAGCTTGCGACTATTTGGTTACCCGCGAATCGTTTTGCCTTGGTGTCTGGTTTAACTGCCGCATTGGGGACATTGGGTGCTATGTTTGGTGATATTGCTTTGTCGAGTATGGTGACCCGCATTGGTTGGCGAACTACGGTCTTAATTACGGCAGTAGCGGGTATTATTATTGCCTTAGCCATATTATTAATTGTGCGTGATCGCTCAAAAGATGTTAGAGCCTTAGATAAAAAGCTAGGCCAGGCTGATATGATTGAAACCTTATTAGGTTTGTGGGTTATCGTTAAAAAGCCGCAAATTTGGTTAAATGGTGCCATTGGTTGTTTATTATATCTACCCTCAACTGCTTTTGCAGAATTATGGGGGATACCTTATTTCAAGACTGCATATGCCTACAGCAGTCACCAAGCCGCGCTTGCTACATCGGCAGTTTTTCTGGGCTTTACCATTGGTGCACCTATTTTTGGTTGGATATCAGATAAATTAAAAAACCGCCGCCTACCTATGGCTGTTGGCGGTACCTTGTCAGCCATATGTTTGCTTGTGGTCTTATTCGTACCCGGTTTATCTGAAATAGCCGTTTATATTATGATGTTCTTTTTTGGTTTTAACTATGGTGGACAAGTCATCGTCTTTGCTGTGGGTAGAGAGTTGAGCTCGCTTGTGGCGGCAGGTACAGCCATTGCCGTGACAAATTTTGTGGTGATGGTTGGTGGGATCGTTTACCAGCCTCTCATTGGTGCTTTATTAGATTTAGGCTGGACGGGCGAGATTGTTAAGCATTTTCATGTGTACAGTGCTCACGATTATACGTGGGCATTAGCAGTGATCCCTGCATCTATGTTAGTGGGTGTTTGTTTAATTTACTTTTTGAAGGAAACACGCTGCCAATCGCAGGAGGATAGATAAGCTTAATGGTGTATGCTCTATTACTGATAGAGCATTTGTGAAGATTACAAAAGATAATATAACAATGACAATTTATATTAATGGCCGTAGTGCAGTACATCAACTCAGCGAAGGTAAGCTCACCACAACCAGTGTCAATTATACTGGGAAATTACACAAGCCAGTGGCTTATAAAAATAGTGCGTACACCCACGATGCCAAAAACACAGCAAAGAGTGTTTTTATCAATGGTGCAGCAGTATGTCAT
Source organism: Gammaproteobacteria bacterium (assembly GCA_965230425.1). Taxonomy (GTDB): domain Bacteria; phylum Pseudomonadota; class Gammaproteobacteria; order UBA1113; family UBA1113; genus CBDDKW01. Next base: position 111,870 of record CBDDKW010000002.1, read on the forward strand.
CATCAATCCTACCTAGCCCGTAGCTACGGTGATGAGCCAGGTACACATGGAGGCATCTATTCTGGGACAGTCAATGGACCTGCGTATTTTATTACGCACTCGGTGGATGTGCTAATAGAAGGGTGTTTTGCCGTACGAGATAAAGAGAGCATGGTATCGAATAATTATAATACGCCACCTGGTATGTTGAGACAGCCGGGCACAGCGGAGAATTCTAACGATAGTTCAATAGTCAAAAAATCTAGCACATTCCAACCTGGTGCAAGTATAATCAATTGGACAATTTATGGCGATGTGAGCCAAGCGCATAGTAGTATCGTTTGTGTAAAAGTTTAAATGGTTCGTGACTCTGCGGCTATTGAACCACTAGTCTATGTGCAATGTCTGTTGCTATACCCATAGCGTCTCATATTTAGGGTTTTATAGGGCAGGGATTTTCCGTTAAATAAAGACTTTAAATTGCGCGTAATAGTGGACTATTGGCAAAACTTAAAGTCTTTATTTAACGGAAAATAACATGCTAGAACAGCCTAAAAATGTGAATATCTTATTAATTTGAAAAATACAGAGCGAAAAATAAAAAATATTATGTGGTTAACAGAAGCGATCAAACATAAGTATATCGACCCTACTGCAGCTCAGATGCAAGCAGCATGTCTGTTTAGTTTAGCTAATATACATGGTTTTATAACATCAGCACCACCAAAAGTTGTACAAGGTGACTTAAGGCGTCATGCCCAAGATATTACTTTCGATGGGGCATCTTATGCTGATTATCGTCAGTCTCGACAACAAAATGATGGTTTCATTCAACGTCAAGGCACAGAACTGACCTATTTAAGAAATTTTTTTGCAGAACATGGCTTACCACAATCAATCAGTGATTTTATACTGCCGCATTTCCATCAAGATGGCATTATGGAAATTATGGCAGATATTACTAAAGTTCTGGCACAGTATGGCGTGCATTGTCATGCTGAGATCAATCGAGTGGCATTTACAAAAGTTGACGGAAGAATACGATTAAGTATTAGTAATCGAGTGACGTTATTACAGATCGGCAGTGAAAACCCAACTATTTATCAAGCTGAAGAATCTATTGATGAAGAAGAGGACGAGGCAACATTCCTTTTGGGCAATATTAGAAGTGAAATAGACACAGATATAGTGCAGAGGCAGCTATCTAGAATTGATCGTGGTCTAACCCAAATACTTGCAGATGTTAGGATGTCGGCAAATGGCGTTAGTGGAACAGATGTTGATGAAGATGCAGAGACACAACCACAGAGTAGCCCAGGAAAAGCTAAGCACGCAAGTCTTGCCGATTTGAGTATTGAGATTGAATTCACTGAATCTGATAGTGGTGTCGATTGTCACTTACGTCAAGTATCCTTAGAGATATTGCATGAGGCATTTAAGAAACAGTATGATTTTATCCAGTCTTTATACCAACAACGCGTGCGTTTGAATAAAGCCATGCTTGGCCCTATCCCAGACACATATGATAACAAAGTCATTCTAGCTCAGGATTTAACAGAGAAATCTCAAGATTTAATGTCCTTGGGACAAGAGAAATATATTCGCTATGTGCTAAATAAATTGTTGAGGTACCATGGTGAAAAAGGCTACGCGCAATATTGCCATGTGAAGGCAGGTGTCTTCGGATTTTTTTCCGAAGCTGAGAAAACCAGTATTGATGCTATTATTGGCAGTGATAGACGCCATATAATATTAAAAGAATTCCACTTATGCACGAAGGTTTCTGAGCAACTATCTAAGCAATTTTCCAATATAGATGAACCACCACAGGATATATGTGATTTTGTCATCGCTGTTAGACAGATGAAATTTTCACAGGAAAATTTTATGGATAGTCCTGTGGAAGTTATTTTGGCCAAAGTTTTTAGTGAATTGTTAAAGATGCAGCAGACATATGCTACCTATCCCGCAACTGCAGCAGCATTATCTGAGTCGATGGTAACATTATATAAGATTGTCGAAGGTAGCCCGGATCGTCAGGTACTATATAAGAATATCCCCGAGAAGAATATTCGCTTGACAATACGGGATATTTTTGAAAAAGAAGTGCGTAAAAATATACATGATGAAGAGCGGGCAAATTATTATGTGCAATTAATTACATTAGCATTTTATATCAGTAATGGTGTTGTGACTTTAGAAAATAACCCACAGCGATTTTTTAATTCGTTTTATTGCTTGCTGGCTTATATCAAAAAAATGGATCCATATGTTAAAGACGCTATTCAGAAAATTACAGGCACAATTCAAGCATTTTATGCTCGACAAGCACAACAGCAGGCACGTACTCGTAATAGCTCAATGACCCCGGCCGTATTACGGACTATTGAAGTTACCACAGGACATACTCAAATTACCTCAGAGAATTTCGAGCAGATTATTACTGAGCAGGGTCGCACACTAGAGAGTTTGGCTAGTATTATGCAAGAGGTCCTTATCCGGGCGAGGGAAGCAGAGTATGAACAAACTGGGCAAATTATAAAAGATATGCGAACATTGTCTTGGAAGAATGTTGAGCAATTAACTCAATATTTTAAGAGACAACATAGTAAGTCGCCTTTCGATGAAAATTCTGAATTATTTAAAGCCTTATTATTTATTCTGAGCCAACTGAGGCAACACAGTCATGAGTTTGAACAAAATCTAGCAAAAAATCCAAGTTCAGAAGCACAGCCAAGCAGTAGTTATGCTCAAATGCCATTAGGCCCAGCGGGCCATGAATCAGTAGGAGAAGATGCTGTAGCTACCCCCGTACATCAGTCACCAATTAGAGCTAGTGGTGTTTCTTCTCCACAGCCAAGTAATACTTCTACTGGCACGCTATCAGGTTCGACGGGGTATGCACAAGACGAGGATGGAATGGCCACTACGCCCATGCATAATTAAGAAATTTCTTCATCCCGCGGCTTTTAAGTTTCATCATCAATTATGTCGTTACTAGAAAAAATGTTGTCATTCCGAGCGCAGCGAGAAATCTCCTGACGGTTTAGCTGACAACATTTTTCAACATGATTTATAATAGCAACTTGTTGATTTTTATGATTTTTCATTTTTTAAGCTCATTGCCGAGTTAAATTTAGCATTTTTAATATTTCTTTAATGTAGATTTAATATTAGTGTGGTTTAATAAGTGTCTGATTTATATGCATAACAATAGAGCTGATTGCAGCCGAGGATGATTCAACATGCCAGAACCAGGGCTATTTACTAACGCTGCAGTTGCATCAGCAGCATCACATCAAGCTCAAATAAGTAGCAGTAGTCAAAATTCGCAACCATCGTATCCTACATTGGTTACTTTAGAGTTAAAGAGTCATAGCAGTGACAATCTAGTGAGTGCGCAATTATCACGGCTGGGTTTACATAGCATCTCCTTGAAAACAGATACGTCGCTTAGACCAGTATTGTTAGATATAGTGCGTTCACGTCATAAGATTATAATCAATGGACAGTGTTTAAAAGAGGTCCTTGATGCACGTTTCCAAGAGTTGACCGAAGTAGGCCATTTCAGTACTTTTATTGCAAATATCCAAATTCAAGACTGGATTAATGAGCCGTTTGCATCCAGTGAACAAACAATTGACTTTAATTCAACAGATGATTTTATCAAAGAAGTTAACCAAAGGTATCTGCAACATCTAACTGAAACGATTGAGAGCTTTACTGAAGATGCGCATGGTTTACGGCGGTTTCAGGAAGAATGCCCTGATTTACGCAAAATGTTGCAACAAGTTATTCGTGATAAGGATTTAGCCGATGTTGATGAATTAAATAACTTGATTCAATTTAAACAAACATTAATAGATATGCAGGCATTGTTTTCAGAGCATGTGGATAATATCAATATGATTGAAAAACTCAAAATTGTCACTGGAGATGACAATTTCTGGAGTATATTAGCCAGAGAGCACTTTAGCATGCTACTATCAACTTTACACTTACAAGAACAGTGTATGCAATTATTAGGACAATCAAATCATTCACTCATGACGGATTTTATTAATAGTTTAAGATCCAAAGAGAAAATGATTTGTTTCCATCAAGAAGTACCCATCCCTACTTGTCTATATCTCAACATAACTCATAATAATGATGAGACTGCGCAAGTGAATTTACAGGTGGAAAATGAAGTCAGAGATATTCAAGGGAAACACATTAACGACGATGAACTAGGATTAAACTATTTAGGTTATGAAGTTCCAGTGAATCGTGAGGATCGTGACGCTAAAGGAGATCATTTACGACGTCTAGCTCCTTTGTATACTGTCACTGCACGATATAAGGCAGAACTAGGTGATACTGTGACTGCTCACATAGAATCCTTTGCGTTGAATATTAAACATCGTAAAGTGCATAAGGATTTCCCCACTAACTTGTCAAGTGAAATTGCCGTGCGCTTGTGGTTGGCAAAAGCGAACCGTGCTGTTAACAAACTTAAGCTGCAATATCCACATAATGCTTTAAATAGATTACATGAGTATATTAACAAAAAATTATCAAGCCATGAGTTATTATCAATAGACAGGAACCAATTATTAATACCTATTTTTCAATACATAAAATTATATGCTGACCATAATCCAAGTAGTAATACAGTGAAAAAATTTATTAGTGAAACTGTTAAAATATATAAGCACTATTGTGTTGATGAAGATACAGTTGTCGAGCAAGATCCGATAGATATTTTAAATAATATATTATCTTACAATCCTAATAGCAGTGATAGCATAGACAGCGAAATGCCAGAATGGCGGTCTGATAAATTATTTGTCTCAACATCGGTTGTTCTCTCGCTCTTAAAAGTAGATAAGCAGGGTGAGAAAGTTCAATTCTCGAATTATATAAAAGGCCATATCACTAAATTTAGTCAGACTATGTTGAGTATGAACTTGAATGAATTACAATTGATGGAAGCACATATAGACCTCGTTTTAAATATTTATATGCAATTACTCTCTGCGTATGCTCAACAAAAAGAGACAATCACACCCAGACGAAAAAATATCCTTGATTATTTGCTTTATACACTGATGTGTGAGAGGGTAAAACTCCTAGCTGATAATGCGCAGTCCAACTCTGAGGAGAGGGGCATGGGATACTCATCTGATGGTTCTGACCTATATTCATCCACAGAGAGTGAACCGGATGCAGCTAGTCAGTCTACAACAGAAGCGGGCAGTGATGATGACAGTGGTGCTTGGTCTGCAGATGATGTAAGTTCAAACAGTAGTCAATATGGTGATGATTTAACTGGCAGTCAACCTAAACCACCATCTCCCAGATAGCGAGTTTAGAGTGATTGAATAATAGAATAATAATAAATATCAGACGTTGTCAGTATCTAACTAAGCAACGCCTCGAATGTTATTTTCCAACGTATACCCATAGCATCTCATATTTAGGGTTTTATAGGGCAGGGATTTAAAGCCTTAAATATGAGACGCTATGGGTATAAATATAGTGATTATATAGAAGTAAGTATCAAGTAAATTGAGAGAGTTATGGGTAGTGTAAAAGACAATAGTAAGTTGCTAGATCAAGTGCGGACATGTATTGATCAACAACATACTTTTAAATTAAAACCACCACATGACCGACCGCTTAAATTCTTAACCTATGGTTGTGCAGGCAATGGTAAAAAAGCGCAGAAGAGAGTAGCGCAACATGCTAATGCAACTATCGAGCGAGATATTCAGCATCATATCTCCCAGGGCTTAGAGCATCAAAGTCAATACTTAGATGACATTGCTATTTTAGTGAGTGCTAGTGAAGAAGTTGTAGCACAATATTGGCCTGCACATGAGCCTATGCCGATTAAAATACCTAAAGAGAGTAGCAGTACTAATGGCTCTGATCAATCTGCTATAAATAATGAAGGCCGAGAATTAAGGCAAGCCTGTGATCGTATTAAAGCAATGCTTACGGAAGAAGATGCACACGCATTATTTGCTCTGGTTAAACGCTGGATACATCGTGTTCGACGTAATCCAGATATAAGTACGATTGCTGGCAATTTTGCGCATATTAAACAAGTCATCATGAGGAATGTTAGCGAAAAAACCTCTATGCAGCAAGCTATTGAGGAGGTTGAAATAGTTGAGAGAGACCAGCATGATGATGCAGAGAATATTACGCAAAAAAAGTCAGTACATGAGCTGATTACAGAAAATTTTCAGATCCTCTTCAATGAAAAGGAGCAGGATGAAGTGAAAATTTCAGCAGCAACTACATGGTTGAGTCATTATTTATCCACAGAGGATCTTAAACATACTTTAATTGAGAGCGTAGCCCAATTAAAACAACGTAAGCATGGTAATATCAATGCCCAGGAATTTAATGAGCGTTTAGCAAACTTTAAAGACTTAAGGCAATGCTTACGGCGCAAAGCTGAACAATTATATAAACCTGATTTTGTTGTCGTACTCGGTGATAATTTTTATGATGATGGTACACCCAGTCCGACAGATCCGATATTTAAGTCTCATTTCTATGAGGTATATGATAAACCAGAATTAACACATCTGCGCGACCTCAACTTTTTCAATATCCTAGGTAATCATGGCTATAATTGGCACGGCTGGGCAAAATACAAGCCTGGAATAAGTGGTTACCAAAAAGCTGAGAATCAACTACTGCATACCTATTTAAATTCAGATAAGAGTGATTTTTCTCAAGATGTCATTGACTTATTTAGTAGAGAGACTGAAATTGCCTTAAACGAATTACCTAAATGGACGATGCCAAGCCGTTATTACAGTGTGGATTTTGGTGATACAGAGATCTTTTTTCTAGATTCGAATACCTATGCGCGTGACTATTACTTGTCCTTAGTCGGTGACGCCCCCCATGCTAGCGAATTACTCAGCGGAGATACATCTGAAAGGTCATATGATGCTGATGAAGATCACTCTGATGAGATAATCATTGATGGTACGATTGAGGTCGGTATTGCTAGTGGCTCTGATAGTGACGATGGTGCAGGTGCCTTATCTGAAGATGATGAAGAGCGTTTAGACGAAGAAGCTGAAACCAGCATGGGGTTTGCTGATGTAGAGTCAACCAGATATAGACCTGATGGTGTCCCATATTCACAACCTAATCAAGCTCAATGGTTTCAAGAGCGATATAAAGCAGCAAAAGCCTTAGGTAAAAAAATTATAATCGCTCAACATCATGGTGTAATCACACCAGGGAAACGCACCTATAAAGGCGGTGATTGGAAACTGTATTTAAAACCTGATGAGTATGAGTTTCTGCGCGAGAAAGGTATAGAAACCAATGGTTGCTATAATAAAATATTGCACCAAATTTTCAAAAAGCAAGGGATCGATGCATTCTCAGAACAAGGAGAGATTTCTGTTGATGTACAACTTATCGCTGCCCATGACCACAATATTTCTTATTGTGTCATCGATGATTTGGGGATAAGCCAAGTCATCTCTGGCGGCGGCGGGGGTGAGTTACAAAAACGCAGAAATTTTGAAGATGCAGATAAAATGCCAGTATTTATGCGAAAAAATGGTTTTGCCATAGTTGATTTAGGGCAAAATAATGCTTGTAAGCAGCAGCCGATAACTAGCACATTGTATCCAGTGAAATCCGAAGCAGGTGATTTCAGGCGTTGTTCTTATCAACATCTACAAGCAAAAGCAGTGCGCAGAAATAGTTGTGAACTGACAGAACAATTACTTCAGGCTATTTTAACAGGCTGCCATAAATATATAGATTTTTTTGCGAAGAAGCAGGCGGAAACAAAGGGTAAATACTTCAATGACCGATTAAACTTTAAACATTCTGATGAAGGGATTGACCGGGTCAATCGCCTTATGGAATATTTGCAGTATATACAGGCTGATTCATTTGAGACAACACTTATTGTCTGTTATCGATTATTATCAGGTAGTGGCAGCTCGCAAGAGTCACTGTTTACCTGTGTAGAAGACGCGGTTCAACATGATTTTGATGGTTTATCTTTGCAAGCAATGAGAGAGCGTATTTATGTGAAAAATATTTTTAAAAGTAAGGCGGACAATAATAATGTCTCTGATATATGTAAAAAATCTTTATGGGATCGTCTAGATAGTATAAAGGTACTAAGTGGAGATTTTGAGAAGCAAATTTCTGAAAAAGTTGTGGCTCATGCTCAGAGTGCTACTCTTTTAAGTCAGAATGATAAGGAAAAACAACGTTTTAAAGCGGCAATCGATCTCGCCTTGGCTGAAATTAATCTATTAGTGGGAAAAGGCAGTGAATCAACATTTAATGTAAAGTTAAAGCATATTAAACCATTTACAACAGATAACAGGATTCACGCGCAGTGGGTTTTACGCGGGATCTTAAAGGATAAATTCTTTGCATTCATGGGATGTTTTAATTCTGATGAAGGTTTTTATCCATTCTTATCTGCTACACGTGTACTAGATATAAAAGAAAAGCAATTCTATGAAAAGTTTATGGCACAGATAACGGGTATCTATAAAGCGTTAGCCATGGCAGAAAATAGTAGTCAGAGAGTATTCGCTGACATAACTGCTATTAAAAAGCAGCTTGATTCATGTATGCAAGATATCCGTCAGTGGTTTGCACTTTATCCTGATATTTATTCCCAAGTAGTCCCAGATGTTATCAGGAAAAAATATGAATTCCAACGTGAGTCAATGAAAAAACACTTTATTGAGAAGATAAATAAGCTAGAACCTGCAGGGGAATATCCTTTCCTTTGGAGCTGGACAGAGACACTCAACAAATTAGATATTACAAATCCTGTGTTTCCAGATATTTTTGTTGAAACTTTGCGGGAGTTAATGAATGAATTATGGGTGTTAGGTTCCCCAGCACCGACAAAACAAGCCACAAAGTCAAAAGTAATTGCTTGTTTTGACGACCTGCAACGCGTTATGGATGAAAAGTATAGCAAGGGTGAGATTGACTTTATGACAAAGTTTCAAGTGCCTGAGATACAATATCCAAAGGCAAGGACTCCTGCAATGTTTGCGGGGCATCGTCGAGTTAAAGTGTCACAAGAAGCTGGAAGTCCAAATAATGGCGAACCCACAACGCCTTTGCATTCAGCTCGTGGGCGTCAATCGCGTCAATCAATACTAAGTCAGCATCGCTCCCCAGTAAGAACACCTGGATTACCGGCTTAATGGAAGGCTTGTTCTACTTGCAGATAATGAATTAATAAACCACACTGCTCCACAATGTGTTCAACATCACATGCTAAGTGATTTAATTCAAATAAACTACGCTTCAACACCTGATTGTGATACGTGCAGATATTTTTATCCTTAAGAAAATCATTTAATAGAAATTCTAATTCGTGCAAAGCGCTTATAAAGGGCTGACCATTGGCAACTATATTGCCGAGAATATTCTGATGTTGGTTTTGCATGATATGTATCTCCATGATGCTCTGTTGTGAAGGTGTTTCCATAAAATTAGCAAAGCCAAGAATAACTGTCAATAAAAATGAGAATCATTCTCAAATAAAATTCATTATTATAATTGCGAGCTAGAACTGGTCACATTATGTGCGATATTGTATGGCTTTGGCATCAATAGCCGAGTGAACCTAGTAATTTTTAACAAATACATGAGAAAATCTTGACTCTGCGAGCCGTAACCGCTTTAATACCGCTTCTCAAATATATGCGAGATTACGCCATTACAAGGCAGGCAGGGGTAACAACAAAGTACCTATGTCGCGCCAGGGATGGCACAGAAGATCTGTATATAGGGCCAGATAGCTCAGTCGGGCGCAGCGAAACCGACGCCACGGTGTGGCGTCGCAGTTCGCTAAGCGCCTGGCCAGGGAAGGCCAGGCAGGGGTGACAACAAAGCACCCATGTCGCGCCAGGGATGGCACAGAAGATCTGTATATAGGGCCAGATAGCTCAGTCGGTAGAGCAGAGGACTGAAAATCCTCGTGTCGGTGGTTCGATTCCACCTCTGGCCACCATTCTAATCTAGTAGAATAGATAAGAAGTCAACCCCTAATGTCAAGCTATGAAGCCATTCTACAAGAAACTAGCCGTAAACTAATCAAAGCATTAGAGCATCTGACATACAGCTATAACAAAATCCAAAAACTGCCTGATGAGTTAGCAAAAATGGATGATGAGATCATGGAAACGTGGGAAAGTTTTTCATCACGTTTTGCTCGAGTCTCAGATATTTTTGTGATGCAGTTTTTACGAACAAAAATAGCCATTGAAGAGCCTGGGTTTAAAGGTACTACCAGAGATTATTTAAATAAAGCTGAAAAGCTTGGTTTGATTACTGATGCAGAGAAATGGGTTACTGTCCGTGAATTGAGTGATCCTTGTGTATATGATTATAAGGACGAAGCTTTCACCGTCTTCTATCAGAAACTGAAATTTTATAGTCCCTTATTATTGTCAATTAAAGATCTCATGGGTGATGCATAGCTATCATGCATAAGTGAGGTAGAAAACTCACAAACTCATACCAATTTTGTTCCCTCTCGCACGTTGGATGATAGAAGATTTTCTCATTTAAGGAAACTTTGTGTTATACTTACTCGTATGAATGACAGACCACTTAGCCAAACAAACCCCTATTTAAAAGACCCTGAACTTCGGAAGGAGTGTATTGAGAGGTCAGTTAGATCTTCGTCTGCTGTTGAGGGTATCCATATAGATACTGACAAAAAAGTTGTCAACGACCTTCGTTCTAAGAGTTCGCAACAGTGACTCTCAGAATCTCTGCAAATATGTTTTTCATGGGTTCGTAATTTTTACGCATTCCTGCTTGGATTGCTGAAAAATACTTCATTCTATCTTTATTATTTTCTATTGATTCTGAACCAAAAGCTAGTCTCAACTACTGTAGAGAGGGATTATTTATATTGTCAAGAAGGTACTAGCTTATTTATCCAGGGTCTTACGGCTTTTATCATTTATTCTTTGATGATTGGATATCTCCGCAGATATACTGATAGACAACATAAGCTAGCATGTTACAATATCAGGCTGATACTTAGAGTCTTTGTTTTGATAAAAATTAAAGGAAAAATTTAATGGATTGTTTAGCCTCATCTTATATTCACTTCTTAAAAAATGTCGTAAGCAGCGATGCAAAAAATGTAACAGATATTATTGCTGAGCATACTACTTCCAATGTAAAAAAAATTGTAAATAATGAAACTGTTTGCGAAAATGTAGAAGGATTATCTGAACAGTTGATTAGCGTAAGAGAAATGGCTGGCCGCATAGACATAAACTTAGTTAATTTTTGTAATGACTTAGAAAATAATAAATGCAGTGTTCGATATATGTTAGATAGCGAACTGGCAGGTAATTTTTCAACACTTGCGATTGTCACCTATGACGACAATAAAAAAATTGTCGAAATTGATGAGATATATACATCTTTATAGAGAGGCTGATATACAACTACCAATAACAGGTGGCTGTTGCTGCGGACAAGTGCTTATCTCCAAATACACAAAAATATAACAAATTTTATAGATGATAGGGCATAACTCTATGATTATTAACGCTATTATATATGAGTGTTGCCAGCTATAAACCCGTCAAAGCTAAGCTTTAGCTAATTTTTCATTGACATATAGTTCGGCTAAACGTCAATAGAATGACATATAGTCGAACTATATGCATATTGATAAGTACTATGTGAAAGATTTTTCAGGTATCAAGGTCAGTTTCGTGAATTTGAATGATTTGATTGAGCTTTTGTAATGACGAATTCATATTTATTTAGGATTCTCCATTAAATCTTGTGCTTGTCGCCAAGCAAGAAATTCTTGATCTGAGATGCCCATGCCAAATAACTTAAATAATTCTAAGTGGGCTAATTCTTGCGTAACGTTTTCGATAAACGCAGCAAAATCTTCACTAGGGACGTGTTGTTGAGCATAGGCTTCGATAACGGGTTGAATAGCATCACCAATAATTTTTTCGTGGATGATTTGCGCGATCAATTGACGACGCAAATCTCGATAGCGAACATGGATGATATCAATACCTAAAGCTTCACTACTTACTTGGTATTGTTTACAAGAACGTAAATACGACCATGTGTATAACTCAGCAAGCGCACTAGGTTCATTATATTCATAAATGGCAATAACCGAAGAGATGTAATCATCTTTATTAATGTCATTAAATGACAATGGTGCAACATTGTGAAGTATTAAGGGGATATTTGCAGATAATCGTGCGGTACGTTTATTAACATCGATAAAGGCTTGTAGATAAGAGATATGTACCAAGAGAAAAAAGCTTTGTTCAAAGGGATCATTGATTCTTGCTGCTGTTTTGGCAATGTAAGTTAATAAATTACTTAAGCGTTGTTGTCCTTCAATAGGAATATATGCCGTCATTGAAATTCGTACAGGTGCTTGACGTATTTGACCTGATTCTTCTGCCTGTACTAAACCTTCTGAGAGTAAGTAATGCATAGTACGAATTGTTGTTTCATCAACAGCAATACGTCGGATCCCTTCAATCAAATATTTAATGGCATGCTTGTGATTGAGGATCATCATTTTTTCCATATCAAGTTTTTCATCGGCACTTTTTCCACTTAATACTAATTCTTGCGTCTCTATGAGTGAGTAGGTATTACCTTCTAAACGTGATGAATTGTAAGATAAGTCAATGAGCAAGCGATTAAATATTTGCGCAGTATAGGTATGAATGGATTTATCATCTAATAGTAAGATACAGTTATCATGTAATGTACGACGTTGCGTCTCTGATAAATAAAAGTCCTGATTTGGAGTATAGGCTTTTACCCATGCTTCATTATAAGTACATGGTTCACGTTGAAAAAGAGGGCGACGAACTTTTTTGATGATATCCAAATTGTTAAAGACCGTGTACTTTGCCTTTGGTTCACGTAAAACTAATGCAGCATTAGGTAGTGGTGTCATATCATAAGTGACACTGGTTGTTTGCTGCGTAGCAAGTTGATAACGGCGTGATTTATTTTTGCCTGTGGCAATGATCATCTTCTCATCTACCAGTTTTTTTAGCCAGCGACGCAGTGTACGTTCAGGTACTTGTCCTTCCAATGCTCGTTGTATTTCAGATAAAGCTACAGGCTGGTTATAGCTTTGTAGTAGTTTCATGATATGTGTTAACTGGAGTTTCATAATGATGCTCGCATTTTGGATGATTTGGGGCTTTAACTCAGGGCATTTATCGGCCACTTTTAATGGCATTATAGTCGTTTATCGGCCATTTTGAAAGTTTTATCGGCCATTTTGAGTGGTTTTTAGAGAAAAAAAGCCTTTATCGGCCATTTTGGCGGGAGAGCTTGTTTTATCGGCCATATTTTCTGAGATGAAATCTGCGGTTATGGCCGATATGGAAATGCGCTATTTTTTATCTGTGGGGGCTACATAGCCTGCTGGTGCCGCGCTTCCGTCACCAAACAAGAAATTATCCATCTCTTGTTCCAAGAATCCACGCGCTTCATCTTCGAGAACATCTAAACGGTATTCATTAATCAACATAGTTTGGTGCTGTAACCACATTTGCCAAGCTTGTTGGGAAACTTGCTGAAAGATTTTCTCGCCTAATTCACCTGGATAGGGGGGAGCGGATAAACCAGGGGCTTCAGTATTTAATTTTACACAATGTACCATACGAGTCATGCTTTCTCTCCAAATTAGTTTGTAGCATTATGCCTGAAGTTATCGCAAGAGTCATATGCTTAGGTGATGGATGCAAGTTCATCAAGCAAGCGCTTTACCGGAGCAGCTAAACCCAAATCCATAGGCTGTTGTGGACTATACCAACAATGGTCTTGGTCATCCCGTAATGGTGGCGACCATTGCAGCACTGAGACAATAATAGGGGTAATTTCCAGGTGAAAATGGCTAAAGGTATGGCGAAAGCTAGGTTGTTGCTGCCATTGACCAATCTTACATGCATAGTGTTGCTTGCTCCAGGTAGCGAGTTGTTGCATATCATCACATTGAGGTAGCGACCATAATCCACCCCAAATACCTACCGGTGGGCGTTTTTCTAATAAAATGTCACCGTGTTTATTTTGCAACAGAATCATATAAGTGGTTTTTGTTGGAATGGTACGTTTAGGTTTAGCTGTAGGATAAGCCGTTGGGTTTTGTTGTTGATACGCTTGACAGCTTTTGTTTAGTGGACAACGAGTACACTGTGGTTGACTGCGAGTACAGAGGGTTGCGCCCAGGTCCATCATTGCTTGAGTATACTGATGGCAGTCTTGTTTAGGGGTCAGTGACTCTGCTACTTGCCATAGGTGTTTATGCACTGCAGTTTTACCAGGCCAGCCTTCAATAGCAAAATAACGACAGAGTACTCGTTTCACATTACCATCTAAAATCGTCGCCGGCTTTTGCCAAGCCAATGAAATAATTGCGCCAGCCGTGGAACGGCCAATACCAGGTAAGCTCGTTAACGTATCCACATCCTCTGGGAATTGGCCTGCATATTCTTGCATGATGAGCTGGCTACAACGATGCAAGTTGCGCGCACGTGCATAGTAGCCTAAGCCAGTCCATAAATGTAATACCTCATCTTCCGTAGCATCGGCTAAATCAGCCACGTGAGGAAAGCGTTCCATAAAACGTTGAAAATAAGGAATAACCGTGTTTACTTGAGTTTGTTGCAGCATGATTTCTGAGATCCAAACCCGGTAAGCATTCACATTCTGTTGCCACGGTAAGTCGGTGCGACCATGGTCTTGAAACCAGGCGAGGACCTTTTTTTGAAATTGTTTTGAGCTTAGTTGTTTCATAAGCGTGCATTATACGGTATCGATAGCCATAGTGTATACCTGAGAAGTCTTGCGATACTGAAATACAGGAACCTTTAAATGTAGTGTGTAGGAATCGTAACCAAAGTGTTACATATTAACAGGCTGTACATGTGAAAATATATCATATGGTCTATTATTATGCAGAGCCAGAGTGACACTAATCAGGGAGATAAGAGGAAGTTATGACTATCTGGTAAGCATAGTTAGTGATCGTACATAAAAGAATAATAACAAATGATGAGGATATAGCATGTCAAAGGAGCTCTATAGACTGTGGGTAAAAGAGCGGTTGGATAAATTCAAAAAACTCGATTCCTTGGTGAAAGCTTTCGACCTTAGTGAAGATGATTTTGCTAAAATAGATGCGGCATTAACGTTCCTGAAAGCAGCTAAAGAAATTAAACAGACAAAACAAGTCGCTAACACTACCAAGCTTAATGAGCATGAGTGTAATGCATTAGATGAGACTATTAACCGGTGTAAGCGTTTTGTCGATCAGTTTCTAGCAAGTCATATTAATTTATTACGTGATCCACAAAAAGCGACTGCTGCGCGTGTGGCTATAGCTATACGGGTCTATGAAACCCTAGTGCTTTTCCCTGAGAAATATCGTAGCCCGATTGCTGTGAGTTTAAAAAATAATTTAGAATCTTATTTAAAAGTTATCTGTAATGCTGAAAAGCTCACTCTCACACTACTTGAATCCATCAAGTCATTACAAAAAGTGGATCCGAATTATCTACCTAATAGCTTGCCCGCTTTTTTAACACCACCTCGGTCCACACAATCTGCCACTGAATTTCAACGCCGTCGCTTTTATGAGTATACCCAGGCTAAAAAAAAGAAGCAGATTATTGCTATGACACCCGATCAGTTTAACAATGAAACATGTTCAATGATAGCAAAGGAGAAGCTTGAAACAGAACATGATCAGCCATCAGCAGGCACTGTGATGGCCCTAATCCAAAAGGCTAATAAAGTCGATGTTGATGCCTTAAGAGCAGCTATGAAGAAGGCAATCAACCGCAATAATCGCCTGAGTGGTGTTGATAAAATAAAATGGCGGCGCAATGTGATAGCCAATAAAAAGCCAAAAGGTATATTTTGTGAAGTACCTAGTTATTTAACAATTGATTCAGTTGTGAGTATTTTCGTAGAACTTTTTCCTGATACGACAGAGGAAGAAAAGGCATTATATCGACGCTTCTTATACAAGAAGACCATGACAAAAACGCATCGTGATGTTGCTGCAAATTTATCAGAATTTGATCTAAAAACAATGCAAAGAATACGCTACCTAGATGCTGCAGAACGAGAAGAGTACCGTAAATTTATTATCAGGGGCGTTTGTATGAAGTGCGTCCCGGAACTCAAGCCGACGAACCCTTTCAGATTAAGCCTGCTTCCACACGAGGATACTATAGCCATACCAAACATGATCGTGCCTGTTGGGTCATTAATGCTCGTGGGGAGATGTATTTTAACAGCCATAATCAAGGTAAAGATAAAAATGATAAACCCTATTTTTTTCATAGCAGTTTCACTAAAGGTTCTTGGGTCATATTTCCTGGTGAAATCGAAGTGGATGATGAGGGATATGTGACCTGCATGACGGACTACAGTGGTCATTATGAAACACCATTACGCGCTTTTTATCATGCATATCGTTATTTAAAAGATCGAGGCTTGGATTTCTCTCGCTGTAAATTTGGTGTGTATGATGGTGAACAGCGCAAAAGTATGATGAAAGAGTATTTCACTCAAAGTCAGGAACATTTCGAACGATATAATAGTCAGAAGTTTAGCAATTCTGATGAGAACCAAATCGACCAAATTGATAGTGATAGCCGTCATTTTTGCGATGAGGAAGGATTCATTACCTTGACAGAACGTTATCAACCAAAACCTAAGGTAGTTAAGGTACTGGAAATACCATTACAAGAGACACTTAGTCGTGATGGCCATGGTCAGCTCCGCAGGCCCAAATTACAACGACGTGGTAGCAGTAAGGAAGGCTTATCAGCTACTACTGCAACCACACCGGCCATGCCTCAAGCTCGGTCGCGTCCTCAGTTTGGTTTATCAACGCGGCCAAAACAAGCTCCACAATGTATTACTGCTAGAGATTTTGCTAATTATCTCATAGGGTTGGTTGAAAAAGAAAAGAGCCAACTCGAAAGTGATAAGGCATCCTTGCAGAGTCGCAGTCCTCGACTACAAGAAGCCCCTGGCTTGATCAGTCAGCAACGCGTAGAGGATAAGTTAACTATGGTAGATAATTATCTAGCGGTATTAAACCCCATGTTTGCTGCTGATAAGAAGTTTACGCATCAAGATGTAAAGATTCAAGTGGATGCTTTGTTGCAAAACGAGCATGGCAAGCTACATGCACGGAAAGGCCCTCAGATAGAAACTACAAACTTACAAAAAAGCCTAACTGGATTACAGCGTAGTTTGCATAAGGCTATGTATAAAAGGCCATCTGCATCGAGACCGTTAGCCGATCCCCATGGCATAAGAACACCACCCGCACGTACTGCTCGCATGGCTGGTGGTATTTAAAGAAAGAAATCTCCCTCGCTTGCGGGGGAGTCAGAAGTGCTGCGATGACTTAAGGGGAGTCTATGCTGACTCCTCTCGAGAGCACCCAAG
Organism: Gammaproteobacteria bacterium; assembly: GCA_965230425.1. GTDB lineage: Bacteria > Pseudomonadota > Gammaproteobacteria > UBA1113 > UBA1113 > CBDDKW01. The sequence continues at coordinate 129,351 of CBDDKW010000002.1, forward strand.
CGTAAAGTGTCACAGCAGGCTGTGCGGAATCAAGTTGACTGACTTATTGATCGAAGATAGATTTCAAGGATTTAAGTTGCTTGCCAATATCCTTGGTAGTATTCTTCAAGCCATGTTTTACATCTTCCACACCGCCACCGATGGCTTGACCAACGCCACGAGTCATTAATGCTGCCATATCAGGGACAATTTTGGGGTTAGACAGTGTGCCGGTGACTTTCACTGGGATAGGTCCGCCGAGTTTACCTTGTAGAGCATTAAAAGCAGAGCTACTTTGATTGAGAGATAATTCCAGATGGTAATTAATTGCCTGTGTGACTAAGTTTATTTTACCTTTCCCTTTCACCGTGGCTAGGGAAGAACGGATACGCAAATCATTATTATAGGCGACACCACTTTTTATTCTAGCGCTGGCAGTCATGCTGCCATATTGAGTTGCTTTACCTTTAGGGGCTGAGGGTAATTGACCTAATCTAAGCGCTGAATACGCCATATCGGCAATACCAATAACATCTAGGCCTTTGATAGCACCACTACTCAATGCAATCGAAGCATTACCATTCATGGTTTTTAATAATGTTTTACTTGCATTACCACTCATGGAGATATTGGCTTTCGCATTACCACGTCCAGTGATTTTATTATTGCCTGTAATGGCTGGGATACTAAAATTATTTAGACCGACGACCACTTTATAACGTGGCGTTGGGTTTTGCTGATTAATGGTAATGTTGCCATTTAAACTACCACCGTAAATACCTGCGCGTAAGGGGTTAATGGTAGTAATGCCTTTATTCGTATAAATGCTTGCATTGACATTCGAGGCGTTCACTTTACCCACACGCAATTGACCAATGGTCACGTTACCACGTGCACTCCAGGGGGTTGCTGGTTGATTAGTATCATTGTCAGATATGCTAGCTCTGGTTTGCGCGAGGGTTGCGGCTCTTTGGCTGCTGGGTTGGGCTTTAGTGGTGTTGAATTGATAGCGGTTCAAATCCAAGCGATTAATATTAAAATTAAACTCTGCACTACGCGCAGCGAAATCATTAATCGCAAATTTACCATTCAATGTTGATTTATCAATGGTAGCACTGACTTTAGGTATGTTGAGGGAATTATTCGTGGCGTTAAATTCTAATTTAGCGCTAGCACTGCGTAGTGCATTACCGCCGCGGGTTTGGATCCCCATACTTTGCAGAAAACTGGCCAAGTTAAACGTGGGGATGGTGACCGAGCCGGAGAATTGTGGTGCATCCATCAAGTTTGTACCGTTTATGGTCCCTTGCACGGTTAAATCATTTAAGTTGCTGCGCCAATTGTCTAGTTTTAATGTTTGTTTGGCTAAATCAAGTACGGCATCTGTTTGCAATGCGAAATCCATTTCACCACTGGGTAAATTAACACTGCTCAAATGACTACTGAGGTTAAGGTCGGTTGCCTTATAATGTTGTTTATCATGGTCAAATTGCAGATGCGTATCAAGGCTAAGTTGGATGGCCATTGCTGGCTGGTTACGTTCAGCATTTAAACGGACTTTTACGTTAAAGGGGTTGCCATCAAAGTTGATATGCGTGCTTTTGAGTTTATAAAGCATGATTTTGGCTTGTTGGTCCGTTTGTTCATTATGCCAATTAACGCTTGCTTTACTGATATCAATACCTGAGACGAGCACGTTGAGTTTCTCAGTATGTTTACCGGTGGTTTCTGTGGCAGAGATATGTTCACCTTGTTGTTTCGAATCGGTTGTTTTACTGACTAAATCATGCCAGTTATTAGTACCTGCTTTATTAATAGTCAAATTGGCTTGAGAATCTTTGAGAACTACGGTGGCGGCTTCTATATGGCCTGTCAAAAGTGGTAGTAATTTCACTTTTACATCCACTTCGCCAATATGAATGAAGGGAGCAGGACCGAAGCCAATGGCATTGGCTAAATCTGCGTCATCAATTTGAATACCTACCCAGGGGAAAAAGCTCCAGGCAATATTGCCATTGATGGTAAATTCTCGACCAGTTATCTTTTCCACTTGTTGGCTAATTTGACCTTTAAAGTGATTAGGGTTCACGAAGGTCAATAGAGCAATCGTTCCCAGAATACAAATTAAAATCAGGGTGCAAAGGGTTACTAAGAGGATTTTTAAGAATTTAGTCATTGTGCTGTCCTGGTTTGGTAACGTTTATTTTGAGATCTTGCTATTATAGGTCATAATACGAGCTATATCTAATGATATCTCATAGAGAAAGTACCTTAGCGCTGATTATTAGGATACATGAAATACATGGACGAGCCATACATAGCTGCACAGCAATCACTACCGGAAATTACCGTGAAAGTTGTTGTCCTGGCAATCATTCTTGCTGCAATTTTGGCCATGTCTAATGCCTACTTAGCTTTGAAGATTGGTATTCTTACCTCGGCATCGATACCTGCTGCCATTGTTTCCATGGGAGTGTTACGGTTTTTTCGCGGTTCAAATATTTTAGAAAATAATTTAGTGCAGACGGCTGCCTCTGCTGGGGAAGCTGTGGCAGGGGGGATTGTCTATACCATCCCAGCATTGGTGTTAATTCATTATTGGGCAGGCTTCGATTATTGGCAAAATTTTTTTATTGCGTTGATCAGTGGGGTTTTAGGCGTTTTATTTTCTATACCTATTCGGCGTATTTTAGTCAATGAGCCGCAATTAAAATTCCCAGAAGGGCGGGCAATTGCCGAAGTTTTGATTGTCGGCCATGATAAACAATTAGGTTTAAAAACTATGATTATGGGTAGCATTGTTGGTGCTGCTATAGAGTTATTGCAAACAGGATTTAAAGTCGTCGCTAGCAATTTACAATTATGGTTTACAGCAGGTAAATCCTTAGTGGGTTTCGGAGCGGGCTTCTCTGCTACATTGATTGGTGCAGGGTATCTCGTTGGCTTTCGAGTGGGAGCGAGTATTTTCATCGGTGCTGTTATTGCTTGGTTCATCAGTGTGCCAGTGCTCAGTGAAGCGTTTCATATTACTCATGTGCATGCTAATGCCACTGCACAGGTGATCAATCTATGGGGGCAGAAAATTCGTTATATTGGTATCGGAGCGATGGTGGTAGCAGGTTTGTGGTCCTTGGGCACGTTATGCAAGCCATTCATGAAGCATATTCAAGACGCCTTCCATGCCTCTGTAGATAAGCAATTTACCACAGAATTACTACGTACGGAGCGTGATCTTCCCATCCATTATGTATTGATAGGTATTGTGATCATGACTATGGCTCTTTACCTGTTATTTTCATATGCTTTTCCCTTGAGTTATTTGCATCTGGGTGTGCAGTACGATTGGCTTATTCTTTGTCTAAGTTTACTGTATATGCTGATTATCGGCTTTTTATTCTCAGCTATTTGTGGTTATTTCTCTGGCCTGGTGGGGGTGACTGCCAGTCCTGGTTCAGCGATCATCATTGCCGGCTTAATCATTGCGGCATTGATGCTACGCTTATTATTAAGCTGGCAAAATATGGATATGGTGGTTAATGCCAAACAAGCGGCTGCGGTCATCACCATTTTCTTAGGGGCGCTCATCACAGGTTCCGCAGCAATTGCTAATGACAATATTCAGGATTTAAAAGTAGGTCATATTGTTGGTTCTACGCCCTGGAAACAACAGGTGATGTTAATGCTAGGTGTATTAGTTGCCGCTGCGGTGATCCCGCTGGTGATGCAATTATTATTTGATGTGTATGGTATTGGTGATGTATTACCGCGTGCTGGTATGGATCCTTCACAGGCATTGCCTGCACCACCAGCAGCATTGATGGCTGCAGTGACCCAGGGAGTGTTTAATTATATGTTACCTTGGGATATGATCGGGATTGGCGTGGTGATAGCGATTATTTTTATTATCTTAAATGTTTTTTTACAGCGTCGACATTGGGATGTGTCTGTATTAGCTGTTGCTATTGGCATTTACTTACCTATTTCGTCTTCAGTGCCTATTTTTATTGGTGGCTTAATTGCACTCATCAGTCAGCGAGGGTTGAAGAAATTAAATTTACCAGCCGAACAGCAACGAGCTCGATTACAAAAAGGTATGTTATTGGCCTGTGGTTTAGTCACGGGTGCGGCATTGATGGATGTTATTTTAGCGGTGCCTTTTGCGATAATGCATAACCCTGATGCCCTGAAAATTGTGCCAGATGACCTATTACCCTTTACTGAAATACTAGGATTTGTAGTGACGGTCTGCATTGGCTATTGGATATATAAATTGGTATGTAAGTCAGCATCATGAGTTCAACAACAGAAGAGAATCAACAGCACCGACGTACTATTCGTAGTTATGTAAAGCGAGAAGGACGCATGTCCATTGCGCAAAAGCGCGCCTTAACAGACAGTTGGCCGGAGTTTGGTTTAGAAGCTAAAGATAGTATCACTAATTTAGCGGCATTATTTAATAACGCCAATCCCTGTGTGTTAGAAATTGGTTTTGGGATGGGACAATCATTTATTGTTTTAGCTGAACGTTATCCCAATAAAAATTTCATTGGGATAGAAGTACATCGTCCCGGAGTAGGGGCAGTACTGCATGCTGCAAAAACACAGCAGTTGCAGAATGTGCGAGTATTTTGTGAAGATGCAAAACAGGTTTTAACACAGGCAATACCAGATAATAGTTTAGAGCAAGTATTATTATTTTTTCCTGATCCATGGCCTAAAAAACGCCATCATAAGCGACGCCTTTTGCAATATGATGTTGCCTGCCTTATTGTGACAAAGTTGATGTCTGGCGGTGTGTTTCATATGGCGACAGATTGGCAGCACTATGCAGAGCAGTCATTGGAGTTATTAGATACAGTACCACAATTAGTCAATACTGCCGGTGCAGGTCAGTATGCACTACGTCCTGATTGGCGTCCTGAGACGAAGTATGAACGACGTGGTGTCAATAAGGGCCACGGTGTATGGGATTTAATTTACCAAAAGGAATGATCAACGCGTGCTAACGGAATATAGCATCTTTGCCATTTTACTTGTGACTCTTGGATTATTTGTCTGGGGGCATTGGCGCTATGATGTGGTTGCCGCTATTGCTTTGATGGCTGCAGTATTTGTAGGTGCTGTACCTTTTAGGCAGGCATTTACAGGATTTAGTAATCCGGCGGTCATTACCGTTGCTGCAGTGATGATTATGACGCAGGCGATTACGCGCTCAGGGTTGGTTGATTATGCTGTCAACCGTTTGGCTCCCGTCACAAATGGCAGGCCTTTACTACATATTGCCAGTTTAACCGTGATTGCCGCTGTGCTGTCCGCCTTTATGAATAATGTGGGTGCGCTGGCCTTAGTCATGCCTATTGCCATGCAAACTGCAGCGAAGAGTGGTCGTTCACCTTCATTAGTTTTAATGCCTATTGCCTTTGGTTCTATTTTAGGTGGTATGACCACCATGATAGGGACACCACCCAATATTCTTATTTCTACTTATCGTCGTGAAGTATTAGGTCAGCCCTTTGCAATGTTTGATTTCACACCAGTGGGTTTAGGACTGACCATTATCGGTATTATTTTTATAGTATTGATTGGTTGGCGTTTGATACCCAAAGCTCGCTTAGGTCATCGTGCATTGGAAGATGTCTTTCAGATTGAAGATTATATTACTGAGGTACTGGTACCAGAAGAGTCCCCCTTAATTCATAAAACCTTACGTGATTTAGAAGAACTGACGCCAGGTGAATTTCAAGTGCTCGGTTTAATTCGTGGTAAACGTAAATTCTTAAACATTGCACCCACTGAAGTATTACGTAAAGGTGATATTGTCATAATAGAAGCAGCGTCCAGTGAGCTAGAACAATTAGTCAATGCAGCAAAATTAGAATTAGTGGGTAGTAAGGGAGTTACAACGGATCAACTACAATCAAAAAATGTTGATTTGATTGAAGTGGCGGTGATCCCAGGTTCACGTATTGAAGGTCGTACGCCACAGCGGATCCGACTACGCAGTCGTTATGGTATTAATTTATTAGCTATTTCGCGCCAAGGGGAACCGTTTCGACAGCGCTTAAAAAATGTAAAATTACAGGCCGGTGATGTGCTATTGCTGCAAGGTAATCACGATACATTAACAGAAACAGCAGCAGAAATTGGCTTTCTACCTTTGGCGAAGCGCGAGTTACGTATTGGTATGAAAAAAAACGTATTACTACCTATTGGTATTTTTTTCATTGCGTTGTGCGTAACCTCATTCAAATTATTACCGGTTTCTATCGCCTTTGCTGGCGCCGTGTTAATGATGTTAATTACTAATGTGATCCCCATACGTACTGTCTATGACAGTGTGGATTGGTCAATTCTAGTATTGCTTGGGGCAATGATACCCGTTGGTAATGCTTTGCAAACCACAGGAGGGACTCAGTTAATTGCTAATTGGATTGCCTCGGTAGCAGGGGCACTACCGCCATCGGCGATTTTGGCTATCGTGATGGTGGTAACCATGACCTTATCTGATGTTATGAATAATGCGGCTACAGCGGTGGTTATGGCGCCTATTGCCGTGAGTATTGCAGAATCCTTGGGGTATAATGTGAACCCTTTTCTGATGGCGGTGGCAGTAGGGGCTTCTTGTGCATTTCTTACGCCTATAGGCCACCAAAATAATACCTTGGTGATGGGACCAGGTGGTTATCACTTTGGTGATTATTGGCGTATGGGATTACCCTTGGAATTGTTGATTATTATTACAGGTTTGCCTTTAATCATGTGGTTTTGGCCTCTGTGGTAATTTATATGATATAGATCACTAATCATTTCTGACTATCTTGCCGCTAGACAATACTAGACTATTATATAGGTAGTGTAGATGGGCATGATGCCCTGAAATGTGACAGGGAGTCATGTGTGGATATTTTTAACCGCTTATCTCTGCGGGCTAAGTTGGTCTTAGTCATTATGGTGATAAGTTTAACCATTGTTACCTTGGTAACGGCCGCATTTACCGTCAATGATGTGAAACAATTACGCTCGATATTGCTGCGTGACTTGTCTATTGCTGTGGATGGGGCTGCTGACGAAGCAAGCTATGCACTTACACACAATGACTTATATACTGCACAAAAAGCCTTCAATCTGCTAAAAGCCAATCCTCATATCACAACTGCACTAATTTTAAATAATAATAATAAAATTCTTTCCCGCTATGATAGTGGTGATGAAATGGAAAATTTTATTTCTGAGTTTAAAATACCTGATCAGCATCAGGGCACCTTCAATGGCACTGCGTATCATTTTGATATTGATAGTTTGGATATGGCGAAACCTCTCATCGTTAATGGTCAGCAAGTTGGAGTATTATTTGTACAGTCAGATTTAGTATTGCTTTATGAAGATATTATCCGCAACTTAGTTATTGCACTGGCCATTTTAGCCGCAGCTTTGATGATTGCATTGTTGATGTCATCTTGGATGCAGAAATTTATTTCAGAGCCAATTATTTCACTCGCCAGTACCATGAAGCAAATTTCCCGAAAACGTGATTATACTTTGCGAGCGCGACAAGCCAGTAATGATGAAATTGGTACTTTAATTACTGGTTTCAATCGAATGTTAGATCAAATCCAAGTACATCATAATGAACAGCGTGAGGCACAATCAAAGATCCGTCAATTGGCTTATTATGATAGCCTGACTGCCTTACCGAATCGCGTGTTGATTAAAGAATTATTATCTGTGGCGCTCACGGAAGCTGATCGTGAAAATGGTTTAGTCGCAGTTATGTTCCTAGATTTGGATAACTTCAAATGGATCAATGATACACTTGGGCATAATGCTGGTGATAGTTTATTGCAAATGGTTGCGAAGCGTTTGAAATCCTGTGTACGTGCTAGTGATGGTATTAATCGTAATGCCGAAAGTGCTACTGGTGATATGGCGAGGCTCGGTGGCGATGAATTCACTATTGTTCTCAAGCATATGGAAAGTGCCAATGACATTGCTAATGTTGCCCAAAGAATGATTGATGCAGTGAGCAAGCCTTATTATATTTTAAGTAATGAAGTGAATGTGACTACCAGTATCGGTATAGCCGTCTATCCAATGGATGGTAAAAAAGTAGATGTCTTATTAAAAAATGCAGACGTAGCCATGTATCACTCGAAGGATTCAGGTAAAAACAGCTATCATTTCTTTGATGAAGAAATGAACCAGAAGATGCTACAAAAAATAAATTTAGAACAAGACTTGCGTAAAGCCATAGAACGCAATGAATTTGAAGTCTATTATCAACCTAAATACGATTACAATAAAGATTGCATTTTTGGTGCTGAAGCATTAATCCGCTGGCATCACCCAGAACGCGGTTTTGTTTCACCCGATGAATTTATTCCAACAGCAGAAGATACTGGCTTGATTGTTGAAATCGGTGCGTGGGTATTACGTACTGCGTGTCTGCAAGCGAAACAATGGCAACAATCGGTTTTCCCTGATTTCAGTATTGCAGTGAATTTATCAGCACGGCAGTTCAGTGATGAAGATTTAATTCAGACTATTTCTAGTAGCTTAGAAGAATCAGGGTTGGCGGCTGAATATTTAGAATTAGAGCTAACCGAAGGCGTTATCATGAAAAGTGATCAGGCGACTTTACAGTTATTACAAGATATTAAAGCCATTGGGATCCGTATTGCCTTAGACGATTTTGGTACTGGCTATTCATCTTTACGTTATATCAGCCAATTCCCACTTGATGTATTGAAAATTGATCGCTCATTTGTACAGAATATTTTAACTGCGGGTAATGATGCTTCGATCACCAAGACAATTATTACCCTAGCTAGAAATTTAAAATTCTCTGTTATTGCTGAAGGCGTAGAAGAATTACAACAAATGCATGTATTACATGAGTATGGGTGTGATCGTTTCCAAGGTTACTTAATCAGCCGGCCATTACCTGTAGAAGATATGACAGAGTTTCTTTCCAGTGAATTGCCCTTCCAAGTGGCGGGGTGATATCAAAAATTGTTAATGTAATTTGTTAGTAGCTGCATATCTAACAATGCTCGGCTACATCCATGTAGCTTGCGCTATCATCCCTGATAGCGCTTTTTACTCGCATTATTAGATATGCAGCTACTAACAAATGTAGGTAGTGCAACAGATATTTTTGTTAACAAGCGACGACCGTATTTTGCATTTTAAAAAATGTTGTCATTTCGAGAATGCGAGAGATCCCCTCATGGTTTAGTAAATAAGAACAATGCTATTACTAAGTAGTCAAATCGGAAGGAGATCCCACGTGCTTCGCACTCTGGATGACAGCACTGTTCACCATAATTGATAACTACAATAGGATCTCAAACTGCACTATTGCAACTGCATTGGATCGCTCTTGACTCCTAAACTGGCGGCCATTTGTTTCGAATTTTTTGGTTAATTGATTAAATTCACTCATTGCAGAGTGTAGCTGCTCAATAAACGGATACGGAACTGTTTGCAAACCAATACCACTGTTGCGGCCAGTGAGTGAATGTTGCCGTTTATTATTGCACTGTTGTTCAATGATATCTGATATAACTGCTAACTGTTGTTTGGCTAACTCCATGTGCCCAAAAACAACACCTACGCGTAGTGTGATATCTGCTTGCGAAGCTTGAGGCATTTTTGTAGTGTTATCCAATTGTACCAGTGCTCTGGCAAAGACACTAATAGCTTGATAAGCATTTAGGATAGGCATTATTGGATGATTGGGTGCGATAGTGCTGATGTTGTCAGAGTCTAAGCTTGCAGTCACATGGCGATTAGCTATTGTGCCAATTTTATCACGATTATTTGTAGCAAGCTTGTAGTGATACCAGCGTTTGACTAACTCACTATCAGAGAGTGTTTCTTTGGCTATGTTTATTCGTATTTGCTGAGCTTCTTGGCGTAATTCTTGGGCTGCTTCAGCTTTTTCTATGATTTTATTAGATGTAAGAATTGTAATGATATCAAGATTAGTGGGCCTTTTATCCGTTGCCAGCAAACCATCTTCCACATTACCCCTCATTCCCGCTACGTGCATGGATGCTTGCGCTGATTGCTGTGCTTCAATCTCTGCAGTGATTTCATCATTTAATTGGCAGTAGGCCACTTCCAACAGTTGCGCCCGTAGAATTGCATCTTCTCGTTGTTTTTCCTGAGTTTGTTCTTCAGTGTGCTGTTGTTCTACAGCGCGTAGAGCATCATAATGTTGCTGCATCTTCAAACGGGCTGTGTAATAACGTACTTCCAGGTTATTACAAAACTGAGAATTATCTGCCTTTTTTGTAAACCCACCCTCATGCATAATTGTCATCATGGCGTCGAATTGTTGTCCTTCAGCAGTGTTGGCATGCTGAAATGCAGATGCTATGAGTGCTCTTATATCAGAAGTAGAACTGTTAGTTTGTTTTGCTTGATGTGCTAAATGCATCATCTGTTTAGCAAGATAAATATTTAAGAAAATATCTGGGTATAGGTAAACTTTCTTCCTTATCACTATATTCTGTCTCATTAAAGACTTGCTGACCACTATAAATATTGCGCATTTCAGTGCGGAGATTTGCTCTGGCTTTCGTGAATATTTTTTCAGCCGCTTGGTAGTAGGCCACGCCTAATTCATTGAGCTTTTGCTGCTGACTGAAAAATGTTTGCAGTTTGCCATGGAGGATATTCTGGTAAACATCGGGATGTTCCATAAAAGCATGTGCGCTGGCGAGTGATTGATCAACTTCTCTTAGTAAAGCAGTGATGGTTTTGTTGTAAGTTAGTTACTTGTTCAGCTGTGATAGTCATGGTTCAGTGCTCTCGAGATTAATTAGTTATAATATGAATAAGCAATTATATGTGGCCAATCTTAGCGCAATATTAAATTAAGAGTCAAAAATTCACTTTAAACTCATTTTCTTCATTTTTTTGCCAAACACCCACGGGTAAACCCGTGGTGTTTCCTGTTTGGAATGCCTGCGCGAACTAAGTTCGCGCGACGGCACTCAAGGGGGAGAATCGCGATTCTCCCCCTTGAGAATCCCCCATCGCGCAAGGAAACCCCGGCAAATGCGGGGGTTTCGTGCCGCTTGTTAATAAAAACTTGTTTAAACTTTGCACTTCAGCAAAAATGTACTATGATTACAGGTCAGTCCTGCAGAATGATTCTGCACATAACGACCGTTAGGATATAATAATTACAATATAGGAAAATCACATGCTAAGTACAGTTTACAAGAAAAGGTGCTGGCAGTTC
>CBDDKW010000003.1:0-293114 GCA_965230425.1 Gammaproteobacteria bacterium
CGAAGCAAAAAATGGAAAAGAGGCAAAAGAGACACCGAACACGCAAACAGATAATAATACAGCACGCGCCAATAAAAGTTACAGAACCATTATAACTGATGCTCTTGAAACTATAGAGCAACGCATATTTCTAAAAATCAACCTTCTAACCAGCATGTGTATTAGTGAACACGAATCAGTATTATCCCCCCTCTTAGATGCAGGGGAAAAGTCAATAACTGTCTTAAGCACACTGGATGCAAGCTATTTTAATGGCAAAAAAGATTCTCGAATAATTAGTTTACATAAAATTTTAGCTGAGGGTTATACAACATTAGCAAAGCTCACAACCCCAACTGGAAAAAAAACACCAGAAAATGTACAAAAATGCTGCGACTATTACGAACGCGCACGCCCGCATATGCAAGCACATCCAAATGGTGCAAACAGCTTACAAATCAATTTACAACTTGCAAATATTGAATACTACTTAAGAAAATTTTCAGCTCAGCAGCTTACCACCCTTGACATCACAGTAACAGAGTTACAACTGGAACAACAACGATACTCGGCCTTCCTAGAGCGTTTAAAAACAGCAATCAAAGCAATCCTAACTATAGAAATAGAAACAATAAGTCCAAACGACTTAAATCACTTATTAAACAGTCTTATACGTCAGACAGAGCAATATACAATCAATTTAATTAACTACATTAAAACACTTAGTGAACTAACTTATAGAACTGACTCCTTCACGAGTGAGAAACTGGAAGCTACAGATCTACTATTGCAACAGTTAGCTAACTTATGGAAACAGTTCTTACAAAGCTGTGCTACCATCGCCGAAAACTGCCAAGCAAGAAAAATTATGTTCTGGCCACAGAATAAGCTGAATGGCTTAGAGCACTATACACCATATGCCAACCTAACAGCAAAGACACTTCAAATATTTATAACTGGTAAAAAAATATTACATGGCCTAAGCAAAAGCAATGAAGAATCACTTGGTGATCTAGAAGAACTTATCCAGCAACTCGAAGCAACTATAGCCTCTCATTTTAACATTCTAAAAACCATAAAAATCTTTGATCGCAATTACCGGGACAATTATCTCGCCATCTATATTAATACTGCAAATTTATTGAGAGACGCTGCAAAAGAAATCAATTCAACCATACGCGCTGGACTTAAAAATGCAGACAAATTAGAAATTAACGAGCTACACAGATTAGTAACATATTGTAATCTACATATTAGAATAACCAAGATTACCCAACAACTTAGTGATGCGCATACACGCCATAGCAAACAACTGTTTACCTCTGAAAACTCAGAAAGAAAATCAAGCAAGATGCGTATTGACCCTGCAGTTCTCATCAGCGCAAGTGAACGTTCAAGAGATAAATTTCAAGGAATGATAGATAGTAAAGAAAAAGAAGCAGAGCATAGATCAACAAAAATAAAAAAACTCGAATTAACTATCGAGAAACTACAGGGCACCATAGATGAACAGGAAGGCAACAAAAGTAAACTTATAATAGAACGTGACACATTAAAATCAAAATTAACAGTTCGAGAGAATGAGCTTGATGATATCAAGCGAGAAAGAGAGAAACAAACGAAAGAGAAACACTCTAAAATTGAATATAACGAAAATGAAATCACTCTCCTTAAAAAAGAAATAAAAGATAAAAATGATGAAATAAATTTTGAACAAGATAATTTAGATGACTTAAATAAAAAGATAGAAAAACTCGACAAAGATATTGAGGCTATCGAAACATCAGTCTGCGAACGCTTAGGTCGTATTACTAATGAGCGAGATCAAGCGCGCGACGCTATTTCGGAACTTCAGAATGAATTAACTGATGCAGAAAATACTATTAAAGAAGCCACGCAAGCTATTGAAGAACTAAGACATTCCACAGATGGCTCAATTAAACAATCGGCTGAAAATTTAAAATCAGCTAAAAATCAATATGAACAACAGACTTCTAAAATTAATAAGACCATCAGTAACAATGAATATGAACTTAAACTAAATAATGATGAGCTGGAAAGAAAAGAGGCTGAATTACCTGGCTTACACAATGCAATAGTCGCAAACGAACACAAAAACAAATTTTTAGAAAATAAATATGCAGATTTAGCTAATACCGTAAAGAGTGAAATTCCAAATAAAATATCACAATTAAATAAAGCCATCGAGGAGCAAAAGCAGTCACTAAAAACACTTAAGCAGAAATTCAGTACCAAAGAGCACGCTCATGAACAGTTAATTAAGGAAAGCCAACAAAAAATTACTGAACATGAACAAGCACTAGAAAAAAGACAAGCTGAACAGGAACAAAAGAAAACACAGCTCAGCCAACTTGTAGCTGAATTTAATGATAAATACGGAAAGCTAGCGAATAATGAAGACATTTCAGAAACTGATGCAGCTAAACTAGACACGGAAACAAAAGAATTACTGAAAAGAAAAAGAAATATTGCCAAAGAATACCGTCAATTAAAGCATGAAAGCACTGACTTACAAAAATATGTTGGTACAACACTGCCTGGCGAGATTGCTGACTTAACTAGCAATATCTCGCAATTAGAACAAGAAAATCAAACCATTAACGATGAGCTTGCAGAGTTGAATAGCCGCCCTCTTCCACATATAGATGATATAAATAATTTAGAACAAGAAGTGCAAAACATAAGCACAAAAATATCTACCTGCGATAGCATAATAGCAAGCACACGCAAAGAAAAAAAACCCGCACAAAAAGAACTGGATAAATTGACAAAAGTAAAATCTGAAGAAAATTCAACAAAACGAACTGCTCGAAAGCCAACACGAAATAGTCAACGAAGATAGATATTAAAAGATAATACACCTATAACATCTCATATTTGAGGGCTTCTAACTAGTAATAGTGAGATTCTGGTTATCGAGCAAATTAGATATAATTTGTGCTTCAGTTAAGGTGTTACCTGCAGTGATATCTACACCTTGCAAAACTATAGTTTGTGTCACATTACCATCACCATTAGGGCTAACACTAATTTCGGTATTACCTGCATTAAATTGAAAATCTAGGTATTGACTTAAAGTATCAATCGTTGCACCTTGTAACATATCACCCAACTCTAAGGTATCACCACCTGCTCCAGCAGTGAAATCAGTTATTGTATCCACGGCTGGCGTAGCAATTGTACCCTGGTCCGCTAAGGCCCAAGCAAATGAATCACTCCCGGCACCACCTGTTAAGGTATCATCACCTGCACCACCACTGATTTTATCAGCATCAGCACCTGTATTAATTACATCATTGCCGGCATCACCCGAAACATCATCATTACCTGCTGCAGTTGTAATATTATCTACACCATCGCCACCACTGATAACATCATCACCATCACTGCCACCGCTGATAGTATCATTACCTGCGCGCCCCATAATAATGTTACTATTTGCATCACCGGTTATATTATCATTCCCAGTGGTACCAAAAACGGAATCATCAATTTCACCAACAATTACTGTAATAGTATCTACAGTATTCGCTGTGTCATTATTTGATGGTTCAGTTGATATGGCCGTAACAGTTAAATTAATCGTTCCAGTGAAGCCTATAGCTGGTGTAATCGTTAACCCAGCTAATTGGGCAGGTGTTAACTCCCATACACCACCACCAAGGTTGTTACCCGCACTTAATGTTGCTGTCAATGGCACATTTGATATTTGAACAGTGAGCGTTTCTGTAGGATTATTTGATATAATTTCTGCATCAATATTTAACTCAATCGGTGTGACATATTGTAGCTGACCGTTAATGCGTACATTATCTACCAGTAATGTTGAATCTACTGCGGTATCGCGGACATTCATGATGACAAAACCAATTTCAATGATACCATCAGTGGCGACATTAAATGTCTGAGTTTGCCAACCTAAGAAACCAACACCGCCAATATCAGAAGCTCGAGCTAATAAAGTTGCCACACCATCAACAACTAATACTACAATATCGTTATATCCTTGGGCAATAAATCCTGCATTCTCTCCATTATAAAAATTCCAATCAATATCGATGGTATCACCCGCATTAACCTGAATCGCTGTCTGAATATATGCACCATCTGTCGCATCAGCACTGAATGAATCTAATGTTCCTGGCGCTAAGCCAAGAGCACTCTCAATAGATGCTTGTGTATCTGGCCCCGTGGTAAGCTCAGCCATATTACTACCCTGTGTTGGTGTAACCCCCATAAAATCAGTACTGATAGCAACACTATTAGATGTGCTCCATGACGTAAATCCTGATTCAAAACTCATAGGTGGGTTATTAATACTTAAGGCTTGTGGCGGTGATACTAACACTGCAGGATCGGCATCGGCAACAACGGTGACATTCACAGTGCCCGTCTCAGTTAAGCCATTAGACATCACTGTATAAGTGAAACTATCTGTGCCATTATAATCATCATTAGGCACATAGGTGATGGTATTATTAGGTTCAATAATGACCATACCATTACTGGCTGTACCTACCCCAGTGATTGTTGGACTACCATTAAATACATCATTGTCTAACACATCAATATTTACTGAGTTATCTTCTGTAGTATTAGCAGTATCATTATTCACAATTAATTGGTCAAGTAAGATATTGACACTTGCGGCAGTGGATGTATTACCTGCAGCATCAGTTGCTGTAGCTGATACAGCAATCGTACCATTATCCAAATTCGTAATATCCGCTTCATTGCCCAACAATGTCCATACGCCCAATGCATTTGTTAAGGCTTGGGCAGTGACGGTATTATTATTTTGATCAGTGAACGTGACATCTACCACGCTATTAGGTTCAGCCGTACCACTAACCAATACATCTTGGTCTTCATCAGCATCAACAATATTATCACCCTCAATAGGCGTATCGATGGTGGGTGGTAAAGGTATATCATTATCTAAGGTAATATTAGTAGTAGCTGCTGGTGATGTATTACCTGCGGCATCGGTAGCCGTGGCTGATACGGTGATCGGACCATCATCGAGACCAGAAATGTCGGCTTCATTTCCCAGTAAAGTCCATACCCCTGCCCCATTAGTGGTGACTTGTGCGGTGACAAAATTATTGTTCTGATCTAAGAACGTTACATTAACTATGCTATTAGGCTCAGCCGTACCTGACACTAAGACATCATCATCTTCGGCGGCATTAACAATATTATCCCCTTCAATGGGCGTATCAATGGTCGGTGCTGCTGGGATACCATTGTCTAAGGTAATATTCGCTGTGGCTGCTGGTGAGGTATTACCGGCAGCATCGGTAGCCGTGGCTGATACGGTAATTGGACCATCATCAAGACCAGAGATATCCGCTTCATTACCGAGTAAAGTCCATACGCCGGCACCATTCGTCGTCACTTGTGCGGTGACAGTATTGTTGTTTTGATCGGTAAAGGTGACATCAATCGTACTGTTAGGCTCGGCGGTACCAGAAACCAAGACATCATCATCTTCGGCGGCATTAACAATATTATCCCCTTCAATGGGCGTATCAATGGTCGGTGCTGCTGGGATACCATTGTCTAAGGTAATATTCGCTGTGGCTGCTGGTGAGGTATTACCGGCAGCATCGGTAGCCGTGGCTGATACGGTAATTGGACCATCATCTAAGCCAGAGATGTCGGCTTCATTACCCAGTAAGGTCCATACGCCAGCGCCGTTGGTGGTCACTTGTGCGGTGACCGTATTGTTGTTTTGATCAGTAAAAGTGACATCAACCGTGCTATTAGGCTCAGCCGTACCCGACACTAACACATCATCATCTTCCGCCGCATTAACAATATTATCACCTTCAATAGGTGTATCAATGGTAGGTGCTAACGGTACATCATTATCAAGTACAATATTTGCTGTAGCGGCTGGTGAGGTATTACCCGCAGCATCGGTAGCCGTGGCTGATACGGTGATCGGACCGTCATCGAGACCAGAAATGTCGGCTTCATTGCCTAATAAAGTCCACACACCTGCACCATTGGTAGTCACTTGCGCTGTAACAGTATTGTTGTTTTGATCAGTAAAGGTTACATCGACAGTACTATTAGGTTCAGCGGTACCGGAGACTAAGACATCATCATCTTCCGCCGCATTAACAATATTATCACCTTCAATGGGTGCATCAATCGTTGGAGCCGCTGGGATACCATTGTCTAAGGTAATATTCGTTGTAGCGGCCGGTGAGGTATTACCAGCAGCATCCGTAGCGGTGGCTGATACGGTGATCGGACCATCATCTAAACCAGAGATATCGGCTTCATTACCCAGTAAAGTCCACACACCCGCACCGTTGGTCGTCACTTGGGCCGTGACAAAATTATTGTTCTGATCTAAGAAGGTCACATCAACCGTACTGTTCGGTTCTGCGGTACCCGACACTAAGACATCATTATCTTCGGCGGCATTAACAATATTATCACCTTCAATAGGCGTATCGATGGTGGGTGCTAATGGCACATCATTATCTAAAGTAACATTCGCATTCGCGGGTGGCGATATATTACCTGCTGCATCAGTAGATGTAGCTGAGATTACAATAGGACCATCGTCTAAGCCAGAGATGTCGGCTTCATTACCCAGTAAAGTCCACACACCTGCGCCGTTGGTCGTCACTTGGGCCGTGACAAAATTATTGTTCTGATCTAAGAAGGTCACATCAACCGTACTGTTCGGTTCTGCGGTACCCGACACTAAGACATCATTATCTTCGGCGGCATTAACAATATTATCACCTTCAATAGGTGTATCAATGGTAGGTGCTAACGGTACATCATTATCAAGTACAATATTTGCTGTAGCGGCTGGTGAGGTATTACCCGCAGCATCGGTAGCCGTGGCTGATACGGTGATCGGACCGTCATCGAGACCAGAAATGTCGGCTTCATTGCCTAATAAAGTCCACACACCTGCACCATTTGTCGTCACTTGCGCAGTGACCGTATTGTTGTTTTGATCAGTAAAAGTGACATCAACCGTGCTATTAGGCTCAGCCGTACCCGACACTAAGACATCATCATCTTCGGTGGCATTAACAATATTGTCACCTTCAATCGGTGTATCAATGGTAGGTGCTACTGGAATACCATTATCTAAAGTAATGTTAGCCGTGGCGGTTGGTGAGGTATTACCTGCAGCATCGGTAGCGGTGGCTGATACGGTAATCGGACCATCATCTAAACCAGAGATATCCGCTTCATTACCCAGTAAAGTCCACACACCTGCACCATTAGTGGTAACTTGCGCAGTGACGGTATTATTGTTTTGATCAGTAAAAGTGACATCAATCGTGCTATTAGGCTCAGCGGTACCGGAAACTAAGACATCATCATCTTCCGCGGCATTAACAATATTATCACCTTCAATGGGCGTATCAATCGTCGGTGCTAACGGTACATCATTATCGAGTACAATATTTGCTGTAGCTGCTGGTGAGGTATTACCCGCGGCATCGGTAGCGGTGGCTGATACAGTAATCGGACCGTCATCGAGACCAGAAATGTCGGCTTCATTGCCTAATAAAGTCCACACACCTGCACCATTTGTCGTCACTTGCGCAGTGACCGTATTGTTGTTTTGATCAGTAAAAGTGACATCAACCGTGCTATTAGGCTCAGCCGTACCCGACACTAAGACATCATCATCTTCGGTGGCATTAACAATATTGTCACCTTCAATCGGTGTATCAATGGTAGGTGCTACTGGAATACCATTATCTAAAGTAATGTTAGCCGTGGCGGTTGGTGAGGTATTACCTGCAGCATCGGTAGCGGTGGCAGATACCGTAATCGGACCATCGTCTAAGCCAGAGATGTCAGCCTCATTACCCAATAAAGTCCATACGCCTGCGCCATTAGTGGTGACTTGGGCAGTGATAGTATTGTTGTTTTGATCAGTAAAGGTCACATCAACCGTGCTATTAGGTTCAGCCGTACCTGACACTAAGACATCATCATCTTCGGCGGCATTAACAATATTATCACCTTCAATGGGCGTATCAATCGTCGGTGCTAACGGTACATCATTATCAAGTACAATATTTGCTGTAGCTGCTGGTGAGGTATTACCCGCCGCATCGGTAGCAGTCGCTGATACGGTAATTGGGCCACCATCGAGGCCAGAAATATCGGCTTCATTACCCAGTAAGGTCCACACACCTGCGCCATTGGTCGTCGCTTGTGCGGTGACAAAATTATTGTTCTGATCGAGGAACGTTACATCAACCGTGCTGTTCGGTTCTGCGGTACCCGACACTAAGACATCATCATCTTCAGCGGCATTAACAATATTATCCCCTTCAATAGGCGTATCAATCGTGGGTGCTGCTGGGATACCATTATCTAAAGTAATATTCGCTGTGGCTGCTGGTGACGTATTACCTGCAGCATCGGTGGCGGTGGCTGATACCGTAATCGGACCATCATCTAAACCAGAGATATCCGCTTCATTACCCAGTAAGGTCCACACACCTGCACCATTCGTCGTCGCTTGGGCGGTGACAAAATTATTGTTCTGATCTAAGAACGTCACATCAACCGTACTATTAGGCTCTGCTGTACCAGACACTAAGACATCATCATCTTCTGATTCATTGACAACATTGTCCCCCTCGATGGGTGTATCGATGGTAGGTGCTAGTGGTACGTCATTATCAAGTACAATATTTGCTGTAGCTGCTGGTGAGGTATTACCCGCCGCATCCGTAGCCGTGGCTGATACCGTAATCGGACCATCATCTAAACCAGAGATATCCGCTTCATTACCCAGTAAGGTCCACACACCCGCACCATTCGTCGTCGCTTGTGCGGTGACAAAATTATTGTTCTGATCTAAGAACGTCACATCAACCGTACTATTAGGCTCCGCCGTACCTGAGACGAGAACATCATCATCTTCGGCAGCATTAACAATATTATCACCTTCAATAGGTGTATCAATGGTAGGTGCTACTGGAATACCATTATCTAAAGTAATGTTAGCCGTGGCGGTTGGTGAGGTATTACCTGCAGCATCGGTGGCGGTGGCTGATACCGTAATCGGACCATCATCTAAACCAGAGATATCCGCTTCATTACCCAGTAAGGTCCACACACCTGCACCATTCGTCGTCGCTTGGGCCGTGACCGTATTGTTGTTTTGATCAGTAAAAGTGACATCAACCGTGCTATTAGGCTCAGCCGTACCCGACACTAAGACATCATCATCTTCGGTGGCATTAACAATATTGTCACCTTCAATCGGACTATCGATGGTGGGTGCTAGCGGTACATCATTATCAAGTACAATATTCGCTGTGGCGGCGGGTGAGGTATTACCCGCAGCATCCGTAGCAGTGGCTGATACGGTGATCGGACCGTCATCGAGACCAGAGATGTCGGCTTCATTGCCTAATAAAGTCCACACACCTGCACCATTGGTCGTCGCTTGTGCGGTGACAAAATTATTGTTCTGATCGAGGAACGTTACATCAACCGTGCTGTTCGGTTCTGCGGTACCCGACACTAAGACATCATCATCTTCAGCGGCATTAACAATATTATCCCCTTCAATAGGTGTATCAATCGTTGGAGCTAGCGGGACATCATTATCTAAAGTAACATTGGCATTCGCGGTTGGTGATATATTTCCAGCTCCGTCAGTAGCTGTAGCTGAAATTGCAATCGGACCATCATCTAAACCAGAGATATCGGCTTCATTACCCAGTAAAGTCCACACGCCAGCGCCATTGGTGGTCACTTGCGCAGTGACCGTATTATTGTTTTGATCGGTGAAAGTTACATCAACCGTGCTATTAGGCTCAGCGGTACCTGACACTAAGACATCATCATCTTCAGCGGCATTAACAATATTATCCCCTTCAATGGGTGTATCAATGGTGGGGGCTGCTGGGATACCATTATCTAAAGTAATATTCGCTGTGGCTGCGGGCGAGGTATTACCCGCAGCATCGGTAGCCGTGGCTGATACGGTGATCGGACCATCATCGAGACCAGAAATGTCGGCTTCATTACCCAGTAAAGTCCACACCCCTGCCCCATTAGTCGTCACTTGCGCCGAAACAGTATTGTTGTTTTGATCAGTAAAGGTGACATCAATCGTGCTGTTAGGCTCCGCCATACCTGAGACGAGAACATCATCATCTTCAGCGGCATTAACAATATTATCCCCTTCAATAGGTGTATCGATGGTAGGTGCTAGTGGTACGTCATTATCAAGTACAATATTTGCTGTAGCGGCTGGTGAGGTATTACCCGCCGCATCCGTAGCCGTGGCTGATACGGTAATCGGACCATCATCTAAACCAGAGATATCCGCTTCATTACCCAGTAAGGTCCACACACCCGCACCATTCGTCGTCGCTTGGGCCGTGACAAAATTATTGTTCTGATCGAGGAACGTTACATCAACTGTGCTATTAGGCTCAGCCGTACCTGACACTAACACATCATCATCTTCCGCCGCATTAACAATATTATCCCCTTCAATAGGCGTATCAATGGTGGGCGCTGCTGGGATACCATTGTCTAAGGTAATATTCGCTGTAGCGGCGGGTGAGGTATTACCTGCTGCATCAGTAGATGTAGCTGAAATTGCAATAGGGCCATCATCTAAGCCAGAAATGTCGGCTTCATTACCCAGTAAGGTCCATACGCCAGCGCCGTTGGTGGTCACTTGTGCTGTGACAAAATTATTATTCTGATCTAAGAACGTCACATCAATGGTACTATTAGGTTCAGCGGTACCAGAAACTAAAACGTCATTATCTTCGGCAGCATTAACAATATTATCACCTTCAATGGGCGTATCAATGGTGGGAGCTGCTGGAATACCATTGTCTAAGATGATGTTTGCTGTAGCTGCAGGTGACGCATTACCCGCGGCATCGGTAGCAGTGGCTGATACCGTGATCGGACCATCATCGAGACCAGAAATATCGGCTTCATTGCCTAATAAAGTCCATACGCCCGCGCCATTGGTGGTCACTTGGGCCGTGACAAAATTATTGTTCTGATCTAAGAACGTCACATCAATGGTACTATTAGGCTCGGCCGTACCCGAGACTAAGACATCATCATCTTCAGCGGCATTAACAATATTATCACCTTCAATCGGGGTGTCGATAGTCGGTGCTGTAGGAATATCATTATCTAAGGCGATATTCGCGGTAGCGGCTGGTGAGGTATTGCCCGCGGCATCCGTAGCGGTGGCTGATACCGTAATGGGACCATCATCTAGGCCAGAGATGTCGGCTTCATTACCCAGTAAGGTCCACACACCTGCACCATTCGTCGTCGCTTGTGCGGTTACCGTATTGTTGTTTTGATCAGTAAAGGTCACATCAACCGTACTGTTAGGCTCAGCCGTACCGGAGACTAAGACATCATCATCTTCGGCGGCATTAACAATATTATCACCTTCGATAGGTGTATCAATGGTAGGTGCTGCTGGGATACCATTGTCTAAGGTTATATTCGCTGTGGCTGCTGGTGATGTATTACCTGCGGCATCGGTTGCAGTCGCCGACACCGTAATCGGCCCATCATCGAGACCTGAAATATCCGCTTCATTACCCAATAAAGTCCACACGCCAGCGCCATTGGTAGTCACTTGTGCAGTAACAAAATTATTGTTCTGATCGAGGAAGGTCACATCAATCGTGCTATTAGGCTCGGCTGTACCCGACACTAACACATCATCATCTTCCGCCGCATTAACAATATTATCCCCTTCAATCGGACTATCGATGGTGGGTGCTAGCGGTACATCATTATCAAGCACTATATTTGCTGTGGCTGCCGGTGAGGTATTACCCGCAGCATCCGTAGCTGTTGCTGATACGGTAATCGGACCATCGTCTAAGCCAGAGATGTCGGCTTCATTACCCAGTAAAGTCCATACGCCCGCGCCATTAGTGGTGACTTGTGCCGTAACAGTATTGTTGTTTTGATCAGTAAAGGTCACATCAATCGTACTGTTAGGCTCAGCCGTACCTGACACTAAGACATCATCATCTTCGGCGGCATTAACAATATTATCCCCTTCAATGGGCGTATCAATCGTTGGAGCTGCTGGAATACCATTATCTAAAGTAACATTCGCATTCGCGGGTGGCGATATATTACCTGCACCATCAGTGGCTGTAGCTGAAATTGCAATAGGACCATCATCGAGGCCAGAGATATCCGCTTCATTGCCTAATAAAGTCCACACACCTGCACCATTCGTCGTCGCTTGGGCCGTGACAAAATTATTGTTCTGATCTAAGAAGGTCACATCAACCGTACTGTTCGGTTCTGCGGTACCCGACACTAAGACATCATCATCTTCCGCGGCATTAACAATATTATCGCCTTCAATAGGACTATCAATCGTCGGTGCTAGCGGTATATCATTATCGAGTACAATATTTGCTGTAGCGGCTGGTGAGGTATTACCTGCCGCATCGGTAGCGGTGGCTGATACCGTTATTGGACCATCATCGAGGCCAGAAATGTCGGCTTCATTACCCAGTAAAGTCCATACGCCCGCGCCATTAGTCGTGACTTGTGCCGTAACAGTATTGTTGTTTTGATCAGTAAAAGTCACATCAATCGTACTGTTAGGCTCAGCCGTACCTGACACTAAGACATCATCATCTTCCGCGGCATTAACAATATTATCCCCTTCAATGGGCGTATCAATCGTTGGAGCTGCTGGGATACCATTGTCTAAGGTAATATTCGCGGTAGCTGCGGGTGAGGTATTACCTGCCGCATCGGTAGCAGTAGCTGATACGGTGATCGGACCATCATCAAGACCAGAGATATCCGCTTCATTACCCAATAAAGTCCACACACCCGCACCGTTGGTCGTCACTTGCGCTGTGACAAAATTATTGTTCTGATCTAAGAACGTCACATCAATGGTGCTGTTAGGCTCGGCTGTACCCGACACTAACACATCATCATCTTCCGCAGCATTGACAATATTATCCCCTTCAATCGGACTATCGATGGTGGGTGCTAGCGGTACATCATTATCAAGCACTATATTTGCTGTGGCAGCTGGTGACGTATTACCGGCTGCATCGGTAGCGGTGGCAGATACGGTAATCGGCCCATCGTCTAAGCCAGAAATATCGGCTTCATTTCCTAATAAAGTCCATACCCCGGCACCGTTGGTCGTCGCTTGGGCCGTGACAAAATTATTGTTCTGATCGAGGAACGTTACATCAACCGTGCTGTTAGGCTCCGCCGTACCTGAGACGAGAACATCATCATCTTCGGCAGCATTAACAATATTATCCCCTTCAATAGGTGTATCAATGGTAGGTGCTAACGGTACATCATTATCAAGTACAATATTTGCTGTAGCGGCTGGTGAGGTATTACCCGCAGCATCGGTAGCCGTGGCTGATACGGTGATCGGACCGTCATCGAGACCAGAGATGTCCGCTTCATTGCCTAATAAAGTCCACACACCTGCACCATTGGTAGTCACTTGCGCGGTGACCATATTGTTGTTTTGATCAGTAAAGGTTACATCGACAGTACTATTAGGTTCAGCGGTACCCGACACTAAGACATCATCATCTTCCGCCGCATTAACAATATTATCGCCTTCAATAGGACTATCAATCGTCGGTGCTAGCGGTATATCATTATCGAGTACAATATTTGCTGTAGCGGCTGGTGAGGTATTACCCGCAGCATCGGTAGCCGTGGCTGATACGGTGATCGGACCATCATCAAGACCAGAGATATCCGCTTCATTGCCCAATAAAGTCCACACACCTGCACCATTCGTCGTCGCTTGGGCCGTGACAAAATTATTGTTCTGATCGAGGAACGTTACATCAACCGTACTGTTCGGTTCTGCGGTACCCGACACTAAGACATCATCATCTTCCGCTGCATTAACAATATTATCCCCTTCAATAGGCGTATCAATGGTGGGTGCTAGTGGTACATCATTATCTAAAGTAACATTCGCATTCGCGGGTGGCGATATATTACCTGCACCATCAGTGGCTGTAGCTGAAATTGCAATAGGACCATCATCGAGGCCAGAGATATCCGCTTCATTGCCTAATAAAGTCCACACACCTGCACCATTCGTCGTCGCTTGGGCCGTGACAAAATTATTGTTCTGATCGAGGAACGTTACATCAACCGTGCTGTTCGGTTCTGCGGTACCCGACACTAAGACATCATCATCTTCGGCGGCGTTAACAATATTATCCCCTTCAATAGGCGTATCAATCGTGGGTGCTGCTGGGATACCATTATCTAAAGTGATATTGGCCGTCGCTGCTGGTGACGTATTACCTGCAGCATCCGTAGCGGTGGCTGATACGGTAATGGGACCATCATCTAGGCCAGAAATGTCGGCTTCATTACCGAGTAAAGTCCATACGCCTGCGCCATTAGTCGTTACTTGCGCGGTGACCGTATTGTTGTTTTGATCAGTAAAGGTCACATCAACCGTGCTATTAGGTTCAGCAGTACCCGACACTAAGACATCATCATCTTCGACGGCATTAACAATATTATCACCTTCAATCGGTGTATCAATCGTTGGAGCTGCTGGGATACCATTATCTAAAGTAATATTCGCTGTGGCTGCGGGTGACGTATTACCCGCTGCATCGGTAGCGGTTGCTGATACCGTAATTGGGCCATCATCTAGCCCAGAAATATCGGCTTCATTGCCTAATAAAGTCCACACACCTGCACCATTGGTGGTCACTTGCGCAGTTACGGTATTATTGTTTTGATCGGTGAAAGTTACTTCGACGGTACTATTCGGTTCAGCGGTACCAGAAACTAAAACGTCATTATCTTCCGCCGCATTAACAATATTATCACCTTCGATGGGGGTATCGATGGTGGGTGCTAATGGTACATCATTATCGAGTACAATATTTGCTGTAGCGGCTGGTGATGTATTACCTGCAGCATCGGTGGCTGTAGCTGAAATTGCAATAGGACCATCATCGAGGCCAGAAATATCCGCTTCATTGCCTAATAAAGTCCACACACCTGCCCCATTCGTCGTCGCTTGGGCCGTGACAAAATTATTGTTCTGATCGAGGAACGTTACATCAACCGTGCTGTTCGGTTCAGCGGTACCCGACACTAAGACATCATCATCTTCCGCGGCGTTAACAATATTATCCCCTTCAATAGGCGTATCAATCGTGGGTGCTGCTGGGATACCATTATCTAAGGTAATATTAGTAGTAGCGGCTGGTGAGGTATTACCCGCTGCATCGGTAGCGGTGGCAGATACCGTAATCGGACCATCGTCTAAGCCAGAGATGTCAGCCTCATTACCCAATAAAGTCCACACGCCCGCACCATTAGTAGTCACTTGCGCGGTGACCGTATTGTTGTTTTGATCAGTAAAGGTGACATCAACCGCACTATTAGGCTCAGCCGTACCGGAGACTAAGACATCATCATCTTCAGCGGCATTAACAATATTATCCCCTTCAATGGGCGTATCAATCGTTGGAGCTGCTGGAATACCATTATCTAAAGTAACATTCGCATTCGCGGGTGGCGATATATTACCTGCACCATCAGTGGCTGTAGCTGAAATTACAATAGGACCATCATCGAGGCCAGAAATATCGGCTTCATTACCCAGTAAGGTCCATACGCCTGCGCCATTGGTGGTCACTTGCGCGGTGACAAAATTATTGTTCTGATCGAGGAACGTTACATCAACCGTACTATTCGGTTCAGCGGTACCTGACACTAAGACATCATCATCTTCAGCGGCATTAACAATATTATCACCTTCAATGGGCGTATCAATCGTTGGAGCTGCTGGAATACCATTATCTAAAGTAATATTCGCTGTGGCTGCGGGTGAGGTATTACCCGCAGCATCGGTAGCTGTGGCAGATACGGTAATTGGGCCATCATCTAAACCAGAAATGTCGGCTTCATTGCCTAATAAAGTCCACACGCCCGCGCCATTAGTCGTTACTTGCGCGGTGACCGTATTGTTGTTTTGATCAGTAAAGGTTACATCGACGGTACTATTCGGTTCGGCAGTACCGGAGACTAAGACATCATTGTCTTCCGCGGCATTAACAATATTATCACCTTCAATAGGCGTATCAATGGTCGGTGCTAGCGGTACATCATTATCTAAAGTAATATTCGCATTCGCGGGTGGTGATATATTACCTGCACCATCAGTGGATGTCGCTGAAATTGCAATAGGACCATCATCTAAGCCGGAAATATCCGCTTCATTGCCTAATAAAGTCCACACACCTGCACCGTTGGTGGTCACTTGGGCAGTTACGGTATTATTGTTTTGATCAGTAAAGGTCACATCAATGGTACTGTTAGGCTCAGCCGTACCCGACACTAAGACATCATCATCTTCGGCGGCATTAACAATATTATCGCCTTCAATCGGGGTATCGATGGTGGGTGCTAGCGGTACATCATTATCTAAAGTAACATTGGCATTCGCGGGTGGTGATATATTTCCAGCTCCGTCAGTAGCTGTAGCTGAAATTGCAATTGGACCATCATCGAGGCCAGAAATATCTGCTTCATTACCCAGTAATGTCCATACACCAGCCCCATTGGTGGTCACTTGCGCGGTGACAAAATTATTATTCTGATCTAAGAAGGTTACACCAATGGTACTGTTAGGCTCTGCAGTACCAGAGACTAACACATCATCATCTTCTGCAGCATTAACAATATTATCACCTTCAATCGGTGTATCAATGGTCGGCGCTAGCGGCACATCATTATCTAAAGTGATATTAGCAGTAGCTGCTGGTGAGGTGTTACCTGCAGCATCTGTAGCCGTTGCTGATACCGTAATCGGACCATCATCGAGGCCAGAAATATCCGCTTCATTACCCAGTAAAGTCCACACCCCTGCCCCATTAGTAGTCACTTGCGCGGTGACCGTATTGTTGTTTTGATCAGTAAAGGTCACATCAACCGTACTATTAGGCTCAGCCGTACCTGACACTAAGACGTCATTGTCTTCTGCGGCATTGACAATATTATCGCCTTCAATGGGTGTATCAATAGTTGGTGCGGCAGGAATATCATTGTCTAAGATGATGTTTGCTGTAGCTGCAGGTGAAGTATTACCCGCAGTATCTGTAGCCGTTGCTGATACCGTAATCGGACCATCGTCTAAGCCAGAGATGTCAGCCTCATTACCCAATAAAGTCCACACGCCCGCGCCATTAGTCGTCACTTGCGCGGTGACCGTATTGTTGTTTTGATCTGTAAAGGTCACATCAACCGTGCTGTTAGGCTCTGCAGTACCTGAGACTAAGACATCATTATCTTCCGCCGCATTAACAATATTATCACCTTCGATGGGCGTATCAATGGTCGGTGCTAGTGGTACATCATTATCTAAGGTAATATTCGCTGTGGCTGCTGGTGACGTATTACCCGCAGCATCCGTAGCGGTGGCTGAGACAGTTATTGGACCATCGTCTAAACCAGAAATATCGGCTTCATTACCCAGTAAGGTCCATACGCCAGCGCCATTGGTCGTCACTTGCGCGGTTACCGTATTATTGTTTTGATCAGTAAAGGTCACATCAATGGTACTGTTAGGCTCGGCTGTGCCTGAGACGAGAACATCATCATCTTCTGCGGCATTAACAATATTATCACCCTCGATAGGTGTATCGATGGTTGGAGCCAGCGGTACATCATTATCGAGTACAATATTCGCTGTAGCAACTGGTGAAGTATTACCTGCAGCATCCGTAGCAGTAGCTGATACCGTAATCGGACCATCCTCTAAGCCAGAAATATCGGCTTCATTACCCAGTAAAGTCCATACACCAGCGCCATTGGTCATCACTTGCGCCGTAACAGTATTGTTGTTTTGATCAGTAAAGGTGACATCAATCGTACTATTAGGCTCAGCCGTACCAGAGACTAAGACATCATTGTCTTCCGCGGCATTAACAATATTATCACCCTCGATAGGTGTATCGATGGTGGGTGCCGCAGGAGGCATATTATCTAAGATAACACCAACAATTGATGGTGGAGATACATTACCTGCAGCATCAGTGGTGGTTACCGCGATATTGATTGGTCCATTCACTAAGCCAGAAATATCGGCTTCGTTACCTAATAGAGTCCAATTACCTAAATTATCAATATTCACTTGCGCTGTGACAATATTATTATTTTGATCGATAAAGCTGACATTAATAGTACCATTGGGTTCACCCGTACCTGAAACTAAAACATCATTATGCTCATTACCATTGACAATATTATCAATTTCGATAGGTAAATCGATATTGGGTGATGGAGGAATGATATTATCTAAGAGAATATTTTGTGTGGCTGGGGGTGAAGTATTACCTGCAGTATCAGTAGCTGTCACTGATACTGTAATAGGCCCATTATCTAAACCAGAAATATTGGCTTCATTACCTAATAAGGTCCATACGCCAGCACCATTCGCTGTCACTTGAGTTGTGACAGTATTGTTACTCTGATCAGTAAAGGTGACATCAATCGTGCTATTAGGCTCTGCCGTACCTGAAACTAAAACATCATCATCTTCCGCGGCATTAACAATATCATCGCCTTCGATGGGTGTATCAATTACAGGTGGAGGCGGCGCTATATTGTCAAGTTCAACCAAAAAGTTGAATGTTGGCGAAACATTACCAGCTAAATCAGTTGCTGTGCCTGATATATTAATTGGGCCATTAGTTAATCCTGAAATATCGGCCTCGTTACCTAGTAGAGTCCAGTTACCCAAATTATCAGTCAGTGCTTGTGTAGTAATTGTATTATTATTTTGATCAGTAAAGGTGAGATCAACCGTGCTATTCGGTTCAGCAGTACCTGTCAGCAGCACATCATTATCTTCTGCATCATTAACAATATTATCTGTTTCAACTGGAGTGTCTAGTATGGGTGCATTTGGGGCTATGTTGTCAAGTATTGCTGTTATTGTCGTTGGACCTGAAGTATTGCCAGCAAGATCTGTTGCAGTAGCTGAAATAGTGACTGGCCCATTATTGAGACCACTGACATCAATATTACCCACTTGCCATTGACCATTCAGATCAGTATTGGCAACGGCATTGACGGTGTTACCTAAATTATCCTGTAAAATAAGATTGACTTGAGACAGTGGTTCAGCCGTACCTGTAAGTATTAGAGTATTATCTTCAGCAGCGTTAATAAAGTTATCGCCAGCAATAGGCTGGTTGATTGTAGGCGGTCCAGGTGGAACAGTATCTAGATTCTCTGTTATAGTCGCAAGGAAATTTTCAAAATCAGCATCTCGGGTATTACCCGATGTGTCACCACCACCTAAAGCACTTTCTTCACGGTCGCGAGTTGGCTCTTCAATAATACCTTGAGACTTAATACGAAATGGATTAAGACTATTGGTTGCAGATGACTGTATGGTTAATGCACTGATTAAATCAGCTAAATTAAATACAAAGTCACCCACACTCACAGCTTGGATCTCTGAACCAGCCTGGAACATTTGCCCAATAAAATCTACTAAGCGCACGGTTGTACCATCTTCATAGTTAAATACAATATCGCCATCAGATGGCTCTATATCTGTAGGCTCAGCATTTATAGCTAATAAATCCTTAAGATATTCTGCACTTAGTGTTTTTTGGTCAAGCTCAACATCTTTTGTAACCTCTGGTTGACCTGGTTTTGAAATCAATACTTTTATTGTCGCCATATTTCACCCAAAATTAAGCTGGACTTATATATCAATAGACAAGTTTCCTGAAAAAAGTTCAAAATATGGAGTGTATCACGCATTGAGACTTTACCCCCTCTCACTTATAAATATAGTCTATTTGCATTATTTCAATGCAAATTATAAGAAATGGTGTGATTTTTTGTAACTATACCCATAGCGTCTCATATTTAGGGTTTTATAGGGCAGGAATTTTTCGTTAGATAAAGACTTTAAATTGTAGGTAATAGTAGGCTATTGGCAAAAATAAAAATCCCCGAGGCAAGCCTCGGGGTATTTTATTTACTAGTAATATTTCGCCTGCGCGAACCAAGTTCGCGCGACGGCGACTTAAGGGGAGTCTACGCTGACTCCCCTTAAGAATCCCCAAGCGTAAAGTGCCCGCAGCAAGCTGCGGGGAATCAAGTGAAAGTCTTTAGCTGGCGGAAAATAACATGCGAGAAAGCCCTAAATATGAGACGCTATGGGTATAGAGTTAAGGCTTGGTTAAGTTGCGAGATATCCTCTCATGGCTTAGCTAATATGAAAATATGTTATAACAAGATAGTCAAATCGGAAGGAGATTCTTCGCTGCGGCTAAAGCCACAGCTCTGAATGACAGTATTTTTTGAGTAATATAGCATAGTTGCTGTCAAATCATAGGGAGATCCTACGTGCTTCGCACTCAGGATGACAACTCTATTGCAAATTTTGGCAACAATGCTGTCATATCGAGCACAGCGAGATATCCCCCTATGATTTAGTTAATATGAAAAATTGATAAAATTACCCTCCTGCTCCTGCGCGTAAATCTAAGTCAGATCTTAACTCTTGCGCAAGTGGAGTTTCTATAGTACTAGAAGCATTCCCTGTTATTCTATCTAATTTGTCTCGCGCTGTTCGTAAAGCTTTCACACTTTCAGGCTCAAAAGGATTATCACGATCTTTAGCTAAGCCTCGAGCAAATAGATCACCACCCGTTAGAACACGGGTCAAGGCATTTTCAGGAATCATCAGATAATCAAGAATTTTAGTAAATACCCTTCTTGCTTTGCTCTCAGGCTTCACCTGCTTCATACCCTTTTGTATAACGTCTTCGCTAGCAACTTTAATGACTGAGTTGATATCATTCATGCTTATTGCTCCATGATTTTCTTCAGCTTTAGTCCTAAAACTGGTTCGGATATTTGCAATTTTGCTGCGTGTATCTTGCAATACTTGTATCTCTTTTGCAGTATCTTCTGAATTATTTTTACCTGCTCTTAAATCATTTTCAGTATTACTTAGATCAGCAATCACTGTATCAAGCTTTTGATCTAACCACTTATTCCACTTTTGCTGGTAAGCATAATTAACAGCCCAATCTAGTGAGGACATATTTTTTTCAGACGTATTATCATACAGAATATCATGTTCAGCCTTACTATCGGCAAGAAAAACTGTCTTACCAAGGCTTTCAGTCAGAGACTTAAACTTAGCATGTACTTGTTTATTCATTTCAGGATATAAATGCTTAATGAGCAATTCTGTTGTTGAAGCGGCACCAGCACCAGGCTCACGTGGTAATTGCTCTAAACCTTGCACAAATGCGGACATTTGTAGCATAAATTTATGTACATCATCAGGTGATGATAAGTTTACGCGCATGAGTTGTTTGTTAAATTCACTAACATTAGCGTGTGGTTTGATATTATATTTTTCAATTAATCGTTCTTTAACTTGCTCTTTATAAGCTTGTTCAACACATTCACTGAGTACTAATAAGCCTGTGGTTTTTCCCTCGACTCTGTTTGCATGAGTATAGTCATAATCTTGGAAACTAATACTTCCTGTGCCTATGCCTATGTTAAGCGCTTTAATTTTGGCAACATCTTTCATTGTTAAATCACCTTTTAAACGACCGGTGACAGATTTAAGCAATTCTTGGTAGTTAGGGTCATCTCTAGTAATATTGATTTCGCCATCGCCTAGATAACGGCCATCTACATATCGCTGTGCTTTTAGCATATAATCATAGGCTTGCTGAATATTCTCGCATACATACAATGGCCTGCCTAGATTATCTTTACCTCTATTCTGAATTTTTGTTGCCCGTAGTGATTGTAATACATCTGGCATTTCTACATTTTTATTTTGTGCTGGCTCTTGCGGTCCTACCAGAATAAAACTAGCAGCACGTTTGATCTTACCTGCTAACCATGATTCCTTGGCAGACTCTGGCGTTTCTGCACGGTGTCCACCCAACATAGGTGGCGGAATTTGTTTTCCGGGTTGTTGGCTTGCTGCCATTTCTGCTTGTTGAATAGCACTCATTGGATTACGTGGATCATTGGCACCCATGGACTTACTCCTCGCTGTAGTAGTTATAATGTATAATATAAAGATTGCATGTTGTTTATTTTTTTGATGTCTGTACAAGCATAGTACATGGGGTGAGGTTGTCTAGGAATTTTGCGTAAATGAAGTGTTACAAAGCGCGGACTTGTTCTTTATCCAACTCAATCCAGCGACCAATTTTTAGATAACGTGGGAGTTTTAAATCACCGTAACGGATTCTTAATAAACGACTGACTTGTAAACCTTGAGATTCCCAAAGACGACGGACTTCGCGATTACGCCCTTCAGTAATGACAACATGATACCAATGATTTAAACCCTCACCGCCCTTATCCACGATCTGCTTAAAGCTAGCAACACCATCTTCTAATTCAACGCCTTTACGTAGAATCTTCAGTATTGCTGGCGTTACTTCACCAAAGACGCGCACGGCATATTCGCGTTCAATCTCTGCTGAAGGGTGCATGAGCTTATTGGCTAATTCGCCATCATTGGTAAATAGCAATAAACCAGAGGAATTAATATCTAAGCGGCCAACACTGATCCAACGACCACTGCGTAATCTTGGCAAAGTTTCAAAGACGGTTTCACGGCCTTCAGGATCTTTACGCGTACAAATAACCCCTTCAGGCTTGTAGTATAAAAGCACGCGGGTCTTTTGTTTTTCTGCTGGTTGTAATCGTAATAATTGGCCATCGACGCGAATTTTATCTTCTGGCTCAACACGGTCACCTAAAGCGGCCATGGCACCATTAACACTAACACGTTTGGCAGTAATCCAGGTTTCCATTTCACGGCGTGAGCCTAGGCCTGCGCGGGCAAGTACTTTTTGTAGTTTTTCACTCATGCTTCAACAACTAAATCATCAGCTTCAATGGTGGCTTCAGTTTCTTCGGCATTTGTTGCTTCGGTGGGGGTAAATACTGGTTCGATAGTAATGCTCACGCATTCTTGGCTATCATCGCGAATATCTTCCACATAAGAAATGATAGCATTATCATCAAGC
Source organism: Gammaproteobacteria bacterium (assembly GCA_965230425.1). GTDB lineage: Bacteria > Pseudomonadota > Gammaproteobacteria > UBA1113 > UBA1113 > CBDDKW01. The sequence continues at coordinate 23,094 of CBDDKW010000003.1, forward strand.
TCAGCAATGTGTGTTTCATCGCCAGTGGATTCACTGCTCTGTTGTTGTTCTACTGCCTCTTCATCTGTCATCGCTGCACTGGACATTTCGGCTTTGCCAGCTTCCATTGAATCTATTTCTGTTGTTTCTGAATCAGTTGCAACGTCAGCTATATTTTCTACGACATTATCTAGTAGATCATCCTCATGGACTGTTTCACTATCCTGAGTTGCATCAGCACTTTCAACATCTGCACTCATTTCTTCTGTTTCAGCACTATCATCAGCTAAGTCAGCATCATTCTGAGCTGCTTCTACATTGGCGACTTCATCTACTAAATCCATTTGCGCATTTAAGGCGGGATCATCTAAATCTTGGATCTCATTAAGTGTCGGTAATTCTTCTAAGCTTTTTAAGTTAAAATAATCTAAAAACTTGCGGGTTGTAGCATAGAGACTTGGTTTACCAGGTACATCGCGGTGCCCTACGACCCTCACCCATTCACGGTCGAGTAAGGTTTTAATGATACCTGTACTCACAGCGACACCACGCACATCTTCAATCTCAGCGCGGGTAATAGGCTGTCGATAGGCAATTAAGACCAAAGTTTCTAATAAAGCACGAGAATAACGTGGTGGTTTTTCATCCCACATGCGGGCTATCCACGGTGCTAGGTCTTGTTTTACCTGAAAGCGAAAACCACTGGCTACTTCGACTAATTCTACTCCACGTTCAGTGAAGCTACCTTGTAGCTCATTTAAGGCAGCTTTGATTTCTGCAGCTTTAGGACACTCATTTTCAGCAAATAATTTTTGTAGGCGCTCCACAGACATGGGTTCGCCAGCGACTAAAATCGCCCCTTCTAAAATTTGCTTCAGTTTATCTTTATCAATACTCATGTTGATGTGGCTCTTATATGAATTGGACTGTAGGGTTCATGTTGAATGATTTCTATCATGGATTGGCGTAATAGTTCTAACATAGCAATAAAGGAAACTACAACACCCATCTTACCTTCCTTGAGGGTAAATAGATTGGAAAATTCAATAAATTCTTTACCTGCTAAACGATCTAAAACTTGGGTCATGCGTTCACGCACGGATAATTGTTCTTTTTCAATATGATGGCTGGTATTTAATTCCACTCGCTTCATGACATCTTTCAAAGCTAAAATTAATTCTTTTAATTCGACGTCAGGTAAAGGTCTGGTTTTGTCTAATTCGGGTGGCTGTGCGGATCCTAAATGGAAGTCACGCTCTAAACGGGGCAGCTCTTCTAAATCTTCTGCGGCAGCTTTAATACGTTCATATTCTTGTAAACGCCGCACTAATTCAGCCCGCGGATCTTCCTCTTCACCCTCTTCGCTCACAGGACGTGGTAATAGTAAACGTGATTTAATTTCAGCTAAACTAGCAGCCATAACTAAGTACTCAGCCGCCAGCTCTAAGCGCAAGTTTTCCATTAGCTCAACGTATTCCACATATTGGTGAGTAATCGTGGCAATAGGAATATCTAAAATATCTAAATTTTGTCGCTTGATCAGATAAAGCAATAAATCCAATGGTCCTTCAAAGGCTTCTAGGAAGACTTCCAAGGCATCAGGGGGAATATATAAATCTTCAGGCAATTTGGTGAAGACCTCACCTCTCACAAGGATACTTGATGCATCTTTTGCCTCTCCTGTCTGTTGCTCATCCGCAGTAGTTGCCGCTTGTGCTTGCTCAGCCGCATCGACAGCAGCAGATGCTGCTGGCTGTTGTTCGGCTTCCATAGATACTTGTACTGCAGTGTCATTTTGCTCAGCGATCATTGCAGCCTGCGGCTGCTCATCTGCAACAATGCCCTCTGGAACATTGGCATCAATACTATGCGTGTGCGTATCTGCAGAGGATGCCAACCTGTCAGAAGATTCTTCAGTTTCGGCAATGGCACTCACTGATTCAGTTTGTTCTACGGATACCTCAGACACGGCTGATTCAGTTTCTACAGCGGCTTCAGATTGTTCAATAACGGATTCAGACACAAGGGTTACCTAGCTAATTTTTAGGCAGTTATCATACCATATACTGTGTCTTGACGCCATATATGACATAGATATATGAAATCCTAGGTTTGTAGCAAATCTACCACATCCCCCTTACCCTGACGTATGAGCTGTGGGTGACCCTCCACCATATCTAGAACCGTGGTTAACTCTAACTCACCATATCCGCCATCAATGATTAAATCCACCCGCGATTCTACCGCATCATAGATATCATGAGGATCGGTCATGGCTGTGGTTTCACCTGGCAGCAGTAACGTGGTGGTCATGATGGGCTCTCCTAAGGCTTGGAGTAAATCCTGGACAATCTGATTTTCAGGTACTCGCATACCAATGGTTTTACGCTTGGGATGCATGAGCCGGCGCGGTACTTCCTTGCTTGCACGTAAAATGAAGGTAAAAGGTCCAGGGGTAATGGATTTGAGCAGACGGTACGCACTATTATCTACATGAGCATAGTAACCTAAATCCTTCAAGTCTCGACACATCAAGGTAAAATGGTGTTTTGGCGACAGTTGGCGGATAGTACGAATGCGATCTAAGGCATTTTTATCGCCTAAATGGCAACCAATACTGTAACTACAATCCGTCGGATAGACGACAACCCCACCTTGCTTAAGGATATCAGCCGCTTGGTTTATCAAGCGCGCTTGAGGGTTATCTGGATGTATATGGAAAAATTGTGCCATTTTTGTCCTAGATTCATTTTGAATGCAAACTAATAGTATGCAATATATGAGCCAGTTAGGTAAAGTTAGCTTTCAATTGCCTGCATAGTTTTTATGTTATACTCTGCCCGCTAGCAAAGAAAATGCTATGCTTATTACTTACGCTGAACAAAATTGAGACATATATGAAATTACTCTTTGAGATCTTCCCCATTGTTTTATTCTTTGTGGTTTATAAATTTTTTGGGTTTTATACCGCCACGGCAGCTTTGATTGTGGGATGTGCGGCTCAGCTCAGCTATTCTTGGATAAAATACCGCCGCGTCGACACCATGCTGCTAGTCAGTGGTGCCCTAGCTATTATTCTTGGGGCTACCACACTCATCTTACAAGATGAAATATTTGTAAAATGGAAACCCAGCATCTTCTATTGGGTCTTTGCCATTATTCTATTTGCAAGCCACTTTATCGGTGAAAAAACCATCATCCAGCGTATGTTAGAAAGCAATATTGAAGCGCCTGTCGCTGTCTGGCCTAAATTAAATATGGTGTGGGCTTGGTTCTTCACTCTGCTTGGCTTTGTTAATATCTATGTGATTTATAACTTCTCCACGAATGCATGGGTGAATTTCAAATTAGGCATTGTTGGGATCACGTTAATATTTGCTGTAGCACAAGCGTTTTATCTGGCTCGCTATATCGAACAGCACAAACAACAAACCCCTGAAAATAATTCTTAATAGCACTATTATGGATAGAATTGCCAATATAAAAACACGTTTACAGGCAGCTCTCACACCCAGCTCGCTTGAAATTACCGATGATAGCCATCTGCATATTGGTCATCCCGGTGCTCAATCGGGTGCCGGGCATTTTACTGTAGAAATAGCCAGTGACTATTTTACCGGTAAAACACGCTTGCAATGCCATCGACTTATTTACGATGCGCTCGATGATATGATGCACACTGAAATCCATGCCTTGAAGATTGTAATAATCTAAATGTCAGCCACAGCCTACTTTAAAGAGTTTGCAAAAAACCTTCGGCACTTTGCTTAATAGCGTCTAACTTATCATCGGACATATTATTTAGATTTTTATACGCAAAAGTTAAGCGAGGGTTATGACTTAATTTTTCTTTGTGCTTATCTAAGAAAAACCAATATAAATAATTAAATGGACAAGCCTGTGGCCCTGTTTTTTCTTTAACACTGAACTCACAGTTCTGGCAATAATCAGACATTTTATTAATATAATTTCCACTAGCAATATAAGGTTTACTCGCTAAATACCCGCCGTCTGCATGTAAAATCATACCAATAACGTTTGGCATTTCTACCCATTCAAAAGCATCAGCATAAATGGCAAGATACCATGCTTGTACTTCTTTGGGATCCAACCCAGCTAAAAGAGAAAAATTACCAATCACCATCAATCGCTGTATATGATGAGCATATGCATTATCAAGAGTGTTCTGAAAACACTGAGCTAAACAATTCATCTTGGTTTTTGCTGTCCAAAAGCAATCAGGTAATGGACGCTGGTGATTAAAATAATTGCTATGTTCATACTCAGGCATCATATGCCAATAAATCCCTCTAATAAACTCACGCCAGCCGAGCACTTGTCTTATAAAACCTTCCGCAGCATTCAGAGGAACAGTAGCTGAAGCATAAGCACTCTCCACTGCATGGATTACCTCTCTAGGTAATAACAAACCTACATTCAAATAGAAACTAATATGACTGTGGAATAACCAAGGACTCTTAATACTCATTGTATCTTGGTAATCACCGAATAATGGCAATCTCTGGCTGATAAACTCTTCTAAAACTTGCTGAGCCTGCTTACGAGTAACCGCAAAATAAAAATGAGTTGTATTTCCAGGGTGATCATTAAATCGTTTGCTAACTAGATCCAACACTGATTGCGTTACACTATTAACTGAAAATTGAGTTGGCTCTGGTAGCTTAATATTTTTGGGTAGCGACTTACGATTTTGACTATCATAATTCCATGCACCTCCAACTGGCTTATTACCATCCATTAAAACGTTATGTTTTTTACGCATTTTTTGGTAGAAATGCTCCATACGCAGCTGTTTTCGCCCTTGGGCAAAATGATTAAACTCCTCATGATCGCAATAAAAGCGATCATCTTTACGCACGTAAACAGGACAATCGATTATTTCTTGCAAGCCTTTCATCATATCAAGCACTCGCCACTCACTGGGTTCGGTGATGATAATCTGCTGTGGCTTCAATAATTGATGATATCTAGTTATTTCACCCACAAAGCTATGCGTATTGTCTGTATCTTCAAGCGAGGTGTAAATCACATGGAAAGATTGGGCTCGCAACTCGTCAGCAAAATGTCGCATCGCAGAAAAGATAAATGCTATTTTTAGTTGGTGGTGTTTTACATAATTTGCTTCATCTTGTACTTCACACAACAACACCCTATCTTGCCTCGGATCAGCATCTTTTAGCGAGCTAATATTGAAATTTAATTGGTCACCCAAGACAATTATCAAATTACGCATTTTTGAAGGCTTACCTTAAAAATAAAAGTCTTGTAGTTCGAGAGATAGTTTATTAAATCCGCCACACCCATGCAGCATAAGCATCGGAAAACTGGTCGGGACGACTGGATTTGAACCAGCGACCTCTTGCGCCCCATGCAAGTGCGCTACCAGGCTGCGCTACGCCCCGCCAGAGGGTTGCCATGATAGCGGATCTTGGGCTGAATTGGTATAGATAAATTGAGATGGATTGCTTATTTTGTTGTCTCATATGGATTGGATGTTTATTCATCTTTAGCAACGACATTAGACCAAAAAATATCCAGAAATTAACTTACTGCAAGGTTTCCAGTACACCCTCTAATTCAGCCACCATGGCTTGAATATCCATAGGTATAGCTTCAGGTGTGTCCGCTTGTGGTATTACCGTTGTTGATGTTACTGCTGCGGTAGGTAACGGTGTGGGTGATTTTGGTTTTACATGTTTTGAGCGCATTTCCGTTAAATGTTGGCGTGCGCCAGTGATGGTAAAACCTTTTTCATAGAGTAAATGGCGGATTAAGCGTACCATTTCTACATCTTTATGTTGATAATAGCGGCGATTGCCACGGCGTTTGGTGGGCTTTAGTTGAGAAAACTCTTGTTCCCAATAACGCAGAACATGGGGCTTAACCCCACACAGATCACTGGCTTCGCCAATGGTAAAGTAGCGCTTATTCGGAATCTCCGGTAAAGCTTCCGATATTAGGCTCATTTGCAGATTGTTCACGTCCATATTGTTCAACTCTTGCCTTGAGTTTCTGGCCAGCGTGGAATGTCACAACCCGACGTTCTGATATTTCCACTGGCTCGCCCGTTTTAGGATTCCTTCCTGGGCGGCTTCTCTTATCACGGGTCATAAAGTTACCAAACCCGGATAATTTCACCTCACCATAGTGTACCAATGATTTTATTATTTTTTCAAAGAATAATTCTACTACTTCTTTGGCCTCTCTCTTATTCAACCCTAGCTGGTCAGCCAATCGGTCTGCCAACTCCGCTTTTGTTAAAGCCATAGATCTAATCCCTAAGCACCGCATTATAATTATCCTGAAGCATTGTTACGATTGTGTGAACAATCTCATTAACTTCAGAATCTACCAATGTTTTTGCATCATCTTGCAAGGTTAAGGCAAAAGCTAAGCTTTTCTTGCCTTGCTCGATATGCTCCCCCTGATACATATCAAATAATTCTATATTTTTCAATAGATTACCAGCTTTTTGTCGCATTGATTGGATAACCTCCTGGGCAGCTATTCCTTGCTCTACCACGATGGCGATATCCCGACGTATGGCTGGGTACTTAGAAAGTGTAGCAAACTTTGGAAGAACTGCAGGGTTAAATTCAGCTAAATTCATCTCAAATAAGAAAATTTTTCCGGATAAGCCTAATTTATCCACAAGCTGAGGATGCAGAGCGCCAAGATAGCCTATAATTTGCTCATTACGGCGTATGGCTGCTGACTGCCCAGGATGTAAACAATCTAATTCAGCCGGAATAAAATCGAAAGCAGCGGCATCAGCGGTGAGTGCTAATAATTGCTCAACATTACCTTTGAGATCAAAATAATCCATTTCCGTGGCTGGCATTGCCCATTGTTCAGGTTGACGCAAGCCCACACATGCGCCTGCTAACATGGGCATCTGCTGTAAGTTTTCTTTGTTATCTCCCTGAAACACTACCCCAGTTTCAAATAAACGTAAGCGTGATTGTTGGCGGTGCTGATTATATTTAAGGTTTGCTAATAAGCCAGGCCAAAGACTAGTACGCATCACCGACATATCACTAGCAATAGGATTGACTAACTCAATGCTTTTTATGGGCAAGGCAAGCTGATCTTGCCATTGCTTGTCCACAAAGCTGTAGCTAATAATTTCTTGATAACCCAAAGTCCGCAATACATGATTCGCCTTATCAGTACCAACTCGGGCTTCGCTGATCGGGTTTGCTAATAATTCTGCGACGGGTTGCTTCGTTGGAATATGATCATACCCATAGATACGCCCTACTTCTTCGATGAGATCAACTTCGATAGCTAAATCAAAACGAAAACTTGGCACAGTCACGCGCCAGCCATGAGGCAAAGATTCAATTTGCATACCTAAGCAAGATAATATTGCTTCAACACGCGGTTTATCAATAGCTAAACCTAAGACGCGCTCAATACGTGCATGACGTAGTTCTATGTGTTTTTGCTCGGGAATATGTTGTGCTGACATACTCTCAACCACAGGCCCCGGGGTACCACCCACTACGTCTAACAATAAAGCAGTCACGCGTTCAATGGCCAAGGTGGCTAAGTGGGGATCCACGCCACGTTCATAGCGATGTGACGCATCAGTAGATAAACCATAATGACGTGCTTTACCAGCTAAACTGTGTGGATTGAAATAGGCACATTCAATAAAGATAGAGTTTGTTTCTGCTGTTACTGCCGTGTCAAGCCCACCCATAATACCTGCTATAGCCACAGCTTTTTGCTCATCAGCAATCACTAAAGTATGCGGTTCTAAGCTCGCCTCTTGGCCATCTAGCAAAGTTAAGCGTTCACCTTGCAAGGCGTGACGTATGATAATACCACCATTAAGTTTATCAAGATCAAAAGCATGTAAAGGTTGGCCTAACTCGAGTAAAACATAATTGGTGATGTCTACAACAGGATCAATAGACCGTAATCCTGAACGACGTAAACATTCGCGCATCCATAGAGGTGTTTGCGCTTGAATATTAATATCTTTAATGACTCGGCCTAAGTAGCGCGGACAAGCTTCAGGCTCGACGATATCAATAGTTAAAGCATCATCACATTGACCACAAATTGTTGGCATATCTGGTGCCGAAATAGGACAGTTATTTAAAGTTCCTACTTCGCGAGCGATGCCTGCAACACTTAAGCAATCACCACGATTCGGTGTTAAATCTACCGCGACACTCACATCATCTAGTTTTAAATACTCACGGAAGTCTTTACCAACGGGGGCATCCTCTGCTAGTAACATTAAGCCCTCAGAACTCTCAGCTAAGCCTAACTCCTTGGCGGAACATAGCATGCCATGAGAAGGTTCACCACGTAGCTTGGTAGGTTTGATTTTGAAGTCTTCATTAATCTTTGCGCCGACCACTGCGGTAGGTACTTTCACCCCCTTTGCGACATTTTTTGCACCACAGACAATATCTAACAAATTATTTTCACCTACATCAACTTTACACAAGGTTAAGCGATCTGCATCGGGATGGGGTTGTGTTTCCATGACTTGGCCCACAACAATACCTTGGAAAGGACCCGCAACAGGTTCGATGCTATCTACCTCTAAACCCGCCATTGTCAGTTGCGCAAGTAATTCTGCTTGGGTTATGTCGGGGTTAACCCATTCGGTGAGCCAGTTAAAACTTAGTTTCATGATCAAGTAATTCTCAAAATTTGTTTAACAACAATGTGACTTCATCTGTGGTCTTATTGCAAACAGCAGACTTAAAAAAATGTTGTTAAATATGGTTTATTTACTTCATTTAAAATTGATTTAAAAACCGCACATCATTTTCGAATAACATACGTAAATCAGGTATTTGATAACGCAGCATAGCTAAACGATCGATACCCATACCGAAGGCAAACCCTAAGTATTTTTCACTGTCGATATTGCCAGCTTTTAACACTGCAGGATGCACCATGCCGCAACCAAGTACTTCTAACCATCCTGTATAACCACAGATCCGACAACCTTTGCCCTGGCATTGGGTGCATTGGATATCTGCTTCTGCGGAAGGTTCTGTAAAGGGAAAGTAAGATGGCCGAAAACGCATCTTTAATTCACGTTCAAAGAAGGCTTCCATAAAGTCTTTAAGTAAGCCTTTTAATTCTGAAAAATTGGTGTGTTCATCAATGAGTAATCCTTCCACCTGATGAAACATGGGGGTATGAGTCACATCGGAGTCGCAACGGTAAACGCGCCCAGGTGCAATCATACGCAAAGGCGGTTGCTGTTCTTGCATATAGCGGATTTGTACTGGTGACGTATGAGTACGAAGTAATAAGTGCTCAGGAAAATAAAAAGTATCATGCATGGCCCGCGCAGGATGGTGTGAAGGTATATTCAGGGCATCAAAATTATAAAACTCATTTTCAATTTCTGGCCCTTCTTCTACAGCAAAGCCAAGTTGTTTGAAATACGCTTCGATGCGTTCGCGAGTACGTGTCACCGGATGTTGATGGCCTAAATGCTCACCTCTGCCAGGTAAAGTAATATCAATGGTTTCTTGGCTGAGTTGTGCGTGTAATTGCGCTTGTTGCAACTGCGTTTGTTGCTGTTGAATTAATTCAGCGAGCACTTTTTTGGCTTGGTTAACGGCTTGACCTGCCTTTGGGCGTTCTTCTGCAGGTAGATTGCCAAGGGTTTTTAAGCATTCAGTGAGGCTACCTTTTTTACCCAGGTATTGGACGCGTAATTGTTCAAGGCTGGCTAAGTCCGTTGCCGCAGCAATGGCTTGCTTGCCTTGCTGGAGTATATTTTCCAATTCTTGCATTGGGTCCTCAGTATCACTTGGTCTTTTGCTATGGGTATATACACACTGTATCCCGCGGTCAAGCCGCGGGATGACTGTATTTACTTAGTGACTAACAAAATGACAACAGCTTCTCCATTGTCATTTCGTGCATAGCGAGAAATCGCCTGATAATTTAGTCGCTTTTGCTAAGCTACAAACCAACGGAAACGCACTATCAACGACTATGCTGCCACTACTCGGAATAACAAGCTTTCCTATAATGCAGCTTTTGCTTTTTCAGCAAGCGCACCAAAGGCAGCAATATCATGAACCGCAATATCAGCTAACACTTTACGGTCCACTTCAATACCGGCCTTCTTTAAACCATTAATGAATCGGCTATAGGATAAATCATACATCCGTGCCGCTGCATTAATACGTACAATCCACAAGGCACGGAATTGACGCTTACGTTGTTTACGATCGCGGTAAGCATATTGCTGGGCTTTAATAACCGCTTGTTTAGCTACACGATAGACACGGCTACGGGCACCGTAATAACCTTTAGCTTGTTTTAAAATTTTCTTATGGCGTGCTCGAGCTTGAACACCACGTTTGACTCTTGGCATGAGAAATCTCCTCTCGAAATAGTACCGTTTATAACATTGACTCTATGGACTTTTGATCCGCTTTAACCACTAAGGTATTACGACGTAAATTGCGTTTACGCTTAGTGCTTTTTTTCGTCAATATGTGATTACGGTTAGCTCTTCGACGTTTGAGACCACCCGCCATTTTTTTAAAGCGCTTAACAACACCGCGCTTTGTTTTCATTTTTGGCATGATTTACATACTCCGCATTTGTTAATTACTATGCATTATTCTAGAAAATAATTACCTTATACAATGCCTCTTCACCTATGCAGCTCCAGGACTTTGTAACCAGTTAATTCTCATTAGCTGGCTGACTACTAAATAATTATTTCCCTCTGAATCATTCACAATAATTCATGGTTAAACATTACTTCTTTTTCTTTGGCGCGATAATCATCACCATTTGTCGGCCTTCCAACTTAGGAAATTGCTCCACAGTACCGATTGCCTCGATATCCTGCTCTAAGCGCTTCATAAGCTGCATACCCAACTCTTGGTGCGTCATTTCACGACCACGAAAACGGACCGTGACTTTGACTCTATCGCCATGTTCAAGGAAACGTGTCAGGTTGCGTAGTTTTACCTGATAATCCCCTTCTTCAGTTCCTGGACGGAACTTAATCTCTTTTACTTTAATAACGACTTGTTTCTTCTTCGCCGCATTAGCTTTCTTTTTTTGCTCATATTGGAATTTGCCATAATCCATAATACGGCATACGGGCGGCTCGGCATTGGGCGATACTTCTACTAAATTAAGCCCAGCGTCATCTGCCATGCGTTGCGCCTCTATTGTGGCCACAACTCCCTGTTGATTACCTTCTGCATCGATTAACCGAACCTCTTTGACTCGGATAGCTCGGTCAACTCGCGTATCTGACCGCTTCTTATCATTATTTGATGGTGCGCTAATGGTTTATTCCTCCGCTTGAACCCGTCCATAGTGTCCAATATCAGCTATTAATTGTTCACAAAATGTCTCTAAGGACATAGCACCCAAATCTTTACCCTCTCGAGTGCGTACTGCCACTGTCTGTGTTTCCAGCTCCTTATCACCGATAATGAGCAAATAGGGAACACGTTGCAAAGTGTGCTCACGGATTTTAAAGCCTATCTTCTCATTTCTCAAGTCTAAAGCTGCTCTAATGCCTGATTGTTTCATGTTTTCTGCAATTTTCTGGCAATATTCGGCCTGACGGTCAGTTATATTGAGGATCGACACCTGTTTGGGGGCTAACCAAACTGGTAATTTACCTGCATACTGCTCTAACAAGACCCCAAGAAAGCGCTCAACCGATCCTAAAATCGCCCGATGCAGCATCACGGGCGTCTGTTTTGAGCCATCTTCCGCTATATAATGAGCCCCTAAGCGATCTGGCATGGAAAAATCCACCTGAATAGTACCGCACTGCCATACACGCCCCAGACAATCGCGCAAGGAAAAGTCAATTTTAGGGCCATAAAATGCCCCTTCTCCTGGCTGTTCTTGCCACGCTAAGCCTTTACGGTTTAAGGCTTGTTCAAGAGCCGCTTCTGCTTTATCCCAGATTTCATCAGATCCTACCCGCTGCTCAGGCCGGGTTGAGAGATTACTTTGAATCTCAGTAAAACCAAAATCTGCATAAATATCATGAACTAAATCAATAAGTTGGCTCATTTCAGTTTGTAATTGGTCCTCGCGACAGAAGATATGTGCATCATCCTGGGTGAAATTGCGCACGCGCATTAAGCCATGTAGCGCGCCAGAAAGCTCATTACGATGACAGCACCCAAATTCCGCATAGCGAATAGGTAAATCCCGGTGACTCTTCAAGCCTTGGTTAAAGACTTGTACATGACCTGGGCAATTCATGGGCTTAATAGCAAAGATACGTTCTTCAGAGGTAGTGATAAACATTTCATCACGGTACTTGTCCCAATGGCCTGATTTTTCCCAGAGGCTGCGATCGGCAATTTGCGGGGTACGGATTTCTTGATAATCATACTCACGCAATTTGCCACGGATATATTGCTCCATCACTTGGTAAATCGCCCACCCATCAGGATGCCAAAATACCATACCTGGGGATTCCTCCTGCAGGTGGAATAAATCCAACTGTTTAGCTAATTTACGATGATCACGTTTTTCAGCTTCTTCGAGACGGTGTAGATACTGCTTTAAGGCTTTTTTATCTGGCCATGCAGTACCGTAGATACGCTGTAGCATTTCATTCTTAGCATCGCCGCGCCAATAAGCACCAGCAAGCTTCATCAGCTTGAAGGCTTTTAATTTACTGGTATTGGGCACATGAGGACCGCGGCATAAATCGGTAAAATCTCCCTGTTGATAGAGCGATAACACTTCACCCTCGGGAATATCTTCGATGATTTTAGCCTTGTATTCTTCCCCCATGTCACGGAAGAAGGCAATGGCTTCATCACGGCTCATTTCGCTACGCTGTACAGGTATGGCTTGTTTAACCAACTCCTGCATACGTGCTTCAATGGCAGTTAGATCTTCGGGAGTAAAAGCACGCTCAAAAGCAAAATCATAGTAAAAACCATCATCAATCACTGGCCCAATAGTCACTTGAGCAGTAGGGAATAATTGCTTCACAGCTTGTGCCAATAAATGCGCGCTAGAATGACGGATAACCTCTAATCCAGCCTCATCCTTGTCCGTGATAATCGTGACTTCTGTATCATCAGTTATCACATGGGATAAATCCACAAGCTGGCCATTTACTTTGCCAGCCAAGGCTGCTTTGGCTAAACCGGGACCAATACTCTCTGCAATCGCAGCAATGCTCACCGGACCATCAAATTGGCGCTGATTTCCATCAGGAAATCGTATATTGGGCATATCATTCTCCACAAAAGTCTGTTGTACGGATTAATCGGCTATTGTCGCTAGAGATGGCGGAAATGGCAAGCTAATACTCATATGCTTTTTATTTATATTCAAGAAAAAGCTTTGCACCTCTGATAAAACTATTAATTTCACAGCTCTAAGCATTATAGTGCACAGATATAACTCAAATCATCCTCTACAGGGAGTATTTAGAACACCAACATTCTCTATAACAGCACCGAACCGCTAATAAAAAATTATATAACCAATTGTTTTATATAGATTTTATATAAAAAATAAACTTCATCTCTGATAAGCTCTGATAAGATCCATGGCTAGTTAATATACTGAGATATCGAATTAGCGCTGCATGACCCAATGTATTGCAGGATGCTGGACAATTTTTTCTGCTAACATTTTATCATCAGTGATCAGCTCTGGTGAGATTGTGTGCTTAGTTCTGATCCGTTCAATAAATGTTACTTCATCAATTTTTAGCGGTAAAATACTGGTTAGCGCTTCTTGCAGCTCTCTTAATATGGTAGTAGCCCAAGTTATTAATTGAGGTTGTGCTCTGGCTAATGACTGTTGATACATCACAGGTAATAAACGATTCTTCAAATCTGTTAAATCATATTCAATAATTTCTGGGACTAACGAAGTTAAATCAATATTAGTCATTGCTAGGTAAACAACAAATGCTGCGCGCAATTTTTTAAGATCTAAATTGACTTTGGTCATTAAGTAATGTGCATCAAATAAATCTCTACTAGCAGAGCGATTAAATAATGCTGATAGTTTGCCTGCTGCTAATTCATGTATATCTAATACAGGCGCTTGCCAATGAGAGTGTGCTGGAATATTTGCTGAGCAATGCAATATAGGATATAACGGCAATCGGTACATAAAATTGAGATCAATTTCCAAGGCGCCTCGTTGACCTAAGGCACTATTGAAAAACCATACCATTTTCCCACCTGCATGATGCATTGGTGAACGATGGCGTTCAAACTGGTTCTGTGAAAGAATTTGATGAATCGCATCAACAATTAATGGTTTTTCACTCAACATTGTTTCACGATCAACTGCACCTATATAGTTCAAATCAATATCAACGGACAATCTTGGCAAATGCTCAAAATGAAATAAATTAAGCGCAGTCCCTCCTTTCAGTACTAATCGCTCATTTAAATAAGGCACAGAGAGTATTTGACTGAAAATATCTAGCAAACGATATACTTTTTCTAAAATTTCGGGTTTATAACCATGTCTTCTCGCTTCTTTTAATAATTCCTCTTTAGATGTCAACATCTGGCTCTTCCCACGTTTGATTAATCACAAACAATGGTAACAAAATATTCCAGGGTTTAATAAGTTGAAATTGCTGATTTGATAAATAATTTGAAGTTACAGACACATGCTCTTTGTTATTTTTCATTTTTAGTCTTTTGGATGCATACTGTGGTGTTTTAGGTACTGCATTCAAAAGTGGTGCTAACTGTTTTTTAGAAACAGCGAAAGCTCCTGTGCGCAGACTCAGGAAGTAACCTACTGTAGCATTCAGACGTAAGTTATTTAAACGCAGACAATAGTCGATAGCTTCGTCAATATTTAACATTGCAAAATTTTGTATAGAACGACACACTTCCTCCCATCCTCCACATAATTCAACTCGATTTAAGACATCTACAAAAGTACGTGCTGGGCTTGTCACTTTAAGTAATACGCCTTGCCGCTCGATATGCTCAATACCTACTGATGTTGATAGCCGCTTTGAACCAGAATTTTGCCTAGCTTCGTCAGCTCCAGGATATTCTGTAGATGTTTCGTGTTTTAACACAGCGGGAACTGCCACAGACTGAAACCAATGGCCTTGAAACCCAAAAGGCTTGCTCTTTTGTTCAGTAATATAAGTAAACTGGCCAAAAGCTGAATACGCCACCCCCAGTAATTCAAGTACTGTATGGTAACCCAATACAGCATCCTCAGTGGCTTTACTAGCAATGAGGTAAGGATCTACTGTAGTATTTTCTGAGGTTTGATTAGCTGGTACTACAGCATACAGCCCGCGCCGGATAAGGATAATTTTTCCAGTTTTGACATAATAACCTAGCGCATTATTCACTGAACCAGGCTTAATCTCACCCTTTGCTGACTTCCAGTTCGCAAATTCTTCATGCCTAAACACGGGATGTTCATAAAAAAATTGACTCACCCTCATCATTAGCCCCCAACTATCAATACCACCAGTTTTGGTGAAGCTGTGCCCACAACTTTCAGACACATTACACTGCCAAGAGATCACGTCATTTGTTCAAACAGCAAAAAAATAACTGTTTAATTAACATATCACTGATAAATAATCTCCAATAATACACAAATTATAGTTATTATAGAAGATAATTTCAAAGCAAGAGTGTTTTAAAGTTACCTTGGTTCAACTAATTGATTTATGAGCCTAAATCAGGACTATTTTTGAGCATAAGATAAACTAAAGAGTAATTTGCATATACATTGATAAAAAAGAATGGTAGGCACGAGTGGGATCGAACCACCGACCACCACCATGTCAAGGTGGTGCTCTACCACTGAGCTACGTGCCTATGGGTGGCGTACATTAGCATTAGTCCTGAAGAGGGTCAAGAACTCACTTGCTGTTCGGGCCAGTTACTCCGCAAGGCCCAACCTGCCCTGCTCAATTTTTGCGATTTCATCACGTATTTTTGCCGCTTCTTCAAACTCTAGGTTCTTAGCATGTTGGAACATTTGCTTTTCCAACTTATCAATTTGCTTTTGTAATTTCTTAGGATCGCTAATTTGATATTTCGCTGCAGTTTCTGCCACTTTAGCATAACGCACGGAAGATGGCTCTGCCTCTGTACGTGCGCCTTCCATGACATCGTGGATAGCTTTGCTCACCCCCTTTGGCGTGATTTTATGCTTTTTATTATGGGCAATTTGTTTTTCGCGCCGTCGCTCGGTTTCATCCATGGCACGCTGCATGGAACCCGTTATCGTATCCGCATATAAAATAGCTTTACCATTGAGGTTACGTGCGGCACGTCCAATGGTTTGGATCAGAGATCGTTCAGAACGTAAAAAGCCTTCTTTATCCGCATCTAAAATAGCCACTAAGGATACCTCGGGCATATCTAAACCTTCACGTAATAAGTTAATACCCACGAGTACATCAAATTCGCCCAGACGTAAATCACGGATAATTTCCATGCGTTCTACGGTGTCGATATCTGAATGTAAATATCTAACTTTCACGCCGTGTTCCGCTAGATAATCGGTTAAATCCTCTGCCATACGCTTAGTCAACGTTGTCACTAACACGCGCTCTTCGGCGACGACACGTTGATTCACTTCCGAAAGTAGATCATCCACTTGAGAACTGGCGGGGCGAATTTCAATTTGTGGATCAATTAACCCTGTGGGTCGCACCACTTGTTCAACCACCGAACCTGATTTATCTAATTCATACTGACTGGGAGTTGCTGAGACATATACGGTTTGCAAAGGCTTATCGGTAAATTCATCAAAGCGCAACGGACGGTTATCTAAAGCTGATGGTAAACGAAAACCATATTCAACTAAGGTTTCTTTACGCGAACGGTCGCCTTTATACATAGCACCAATTTGTGGCACGGTCACATGCGACTCATCTAAGATTAATAAGGCATCATCCGGTACATAATCAAATAAGGTCGGTGGTGGTTCGCCTGCATTACGTCCGGAGAGATAACGTGAATAATTCTCCACCCCAGAGCAATACCCCAACTCATTCATCATTTCAATATCAAATTGAGTACGCTGTTCCAAGCGCTGTGCTTCGACTAATTTATTATTATCACGAAATTGTTCTAAGCGTTCTTTTAATTCTTCTTTGACTTGTTCGATAGTTTGTAAAATGCGCTCTCTTGGAGTGACATAGTGGCTCTTAGGAAAAATCGTCACCCGGGGTAAACGTTGGATCACTTCCCCCGTAAGCGGATCAAAATAATAAATATTGTCAATTTCATCATCGAATAATTCCACACGCACTGCATGACGATCAGATTCCGCGGGGAAAATATCGATCACATCGCCGCGCACGCGATAAGTCGCGCGTTGTAAGTCCATATCATTACGCGTGTATTGCAAAGTGGCTAAGCTGCGTAAAATACTCCGCTGATCAATACGCTCGCCCCGGCTTAAATGCAATACCATGCTTAAGTACGCTTCCGGATCACCCAAACCATAAATTGCAGAAACAGTGGCAACAATGATCACATCACGACGCTGCAATAAGGCTTTGGTGGCAGATAAACGCATTTGCTCAATATGGTCATTCACTGAAGCGTCTTTATCAATGAAAGTATCTGAAGATGGCACATAAGCCTCGGGCTGGTAATAGTCATAATATGATACAAAATATTCTACGGCATTTTTGGGAAAGAATTCGCGCATCTCACCATAGAGCTGTGCTGCCAGTGTTTTATTGGGTGCCATAATTAAGGTAGGTCGCTGGCTACGTTCGATCACATGGGCCATGGTAAAAGTTTTACCAGATCCTGTGACACCTAGTAGGGTTTGATGAGCCACTCCTGCTTCAATACCCTCAGTTAATTCTTTAATGGCTTGAGGTTGGTCACCTGCGGGCTTGAAGGCGGAAACGACTTGTAATTTTTTCTGTGGAGTTTGCATAATGGCTACTGGCACCTTGCCCATCTGAGTAATTTTTTTACATTGCGCTCATCATAGTGAGCTTTGTTCGAGTTGTCTACTCTATCTCAACTCACTCGTGATGCAAAATGGCTGGATTAACGCTGTAACTGGGTGGTTAAGTATGGCAAAATATGCCCGCAATGATTTTTGCATGACTGCTTGCCGCTCACATTGTTAGAAAGCGCAACAGATGCACCACAATAGAAACAAACTTTTCCACATGAATACGAAGGATAAGCGAATGGATATACAATTATCACAGCGAGCGCAACAGGTAAAACCCTCCCCAACCTTAGCCATGAATGCAAAGGCGAAAAAAATGAAAGCTGCGGGCGGCGATATTATCAGCTTAGGTGTCGGTGAGCCTGATTTTGACACTCCTATTCATATCAAAGAAGCGGCTATCAATGCCATT
Source organism: Gammaproteobacteria bacterium (assembly GCA_965230425.1). GTDB lineage: Bacteria > Pseudomonadota > Gammaproteobacteria > UBA1113 > UBA1113 > CBDDKW01. The sequence goes on from CBDDKW010000003.1 coordinate 41,437, forward strand.
AATGCCGGCGTCACTAAATACACCGCCGTAGACGGCACTCCTGAATTAAAAAATGCCATTATCAATAAATTAGCCAATGATAATGCTTTAACCTACACACCTGAGCAAATCTTAGTATCTACAGGGGCAAAACAGTCACTCTATAACTTAACTCAAGCGCTTCTGAATCCTGGCGACGAAGCGATTATTCCTGCACCCTACTGGGTATCATATCCAGATATGTGTATTCTTGCAGGTGCAACCCCTATCACACTAAATACAAGCTTCTCGCAGCAATTTAAAATTTCACCTGAACAATTGCGTAATGCCATCACCCCTAATACTAAGCTGGTCTTTTTCAATAGCCCCTCTAACCCTTCTGGCATGGTCTATAGCCATGAAGAACTCGCAGCTATTGGTGATGTATTAAAAGAGTATCCACAGATTATGGTAGTAACCGATGATATTTATGAGCATATCATTTGGACACGCCAACCCTTTGCGAATATCGTCAATGCCTGCCCTGAATTATACGACCGTACCGTAGTTGTCAATGGGGTTTCTAAAGCTTATTCAATGACCGGTTGGCGCATTGGTTATGCAGCAGGTCCGGCTGCGCTCATCGCTGGCATGAAGAAAATTCAATCCCAAAGCACATCTAACCCCAACTCCATTGCCCAAGTGGCAGCACAAGCCGCATTAGAGGGTGATCAAAGCTGTGTGCAGGATATGGTCAAAGAGTTTAAAGCTCGCCATGACTACGTGGTGGGTGCCTTAAATGACTTACCCGGCATCCAATGCCACCAAGGCCATGGAACGTTCTATGCCTTTGCCGATTGCAGCGAAGCCATCGCTAATTTATCAGGTATTGAGGATGATTTAGCCTTTGCCGAACATTTGTTAGCAAAAACTGGGATTGCTGCCGTACCTGGCTCAGCCTTTGGCTGCCCTGGCTGCTTACGTTTATCCTTTGCAGTGAGTATGGAAGTGCTGCATGATGCGATGCGACGCTTGAAAACCATTCTATAGCCGCATTATTATTGTTGTCAGGATAAGTTTCACAAACGTCCGCTATTAATATGATGCGGACGTTTTTCATAAAATCACTAAGCTACATAAAAAGTATATTTTTACTTGACCGAAGCTAAGGACATGATTAATATAGCGACTTCTTGGCTAGTCCCCGATAGCTCAGTTGGTAGAGCAAGTGACTGTTAATCACTGGGTCACAGGTTCGAGTCCTGTTCGGGGAGCCAATTTCCCTTTGAATTAATCCAACAAATCACCTAACTCACTACAAGCACGATTAAACTGTGCCATGGTACCATAGAGTCTTGATAGCATAATTGAGCCTTGGATACGTGAAATTGCATCTTCTGCATGCTCACGGGCTTTTTCTAAGCTATATTGGCCGGCTAAGATATATTCGATTGCTTGTGACCAATCTTGGAAGAAATCTTTAATACGTTGACTTAATTCAGGCTCAGTATCTGTAACTTCATTAGCAAAGTTACCCATTAAACAACCACCTGTTTGCGCCTCATAATGGCCTTTTACTGCCTCAAGATGCGCTAATAAGCGCTGTTTTGGGTTTAAGTCTTCTTGGAATGCGGGAGCCAATACTGTGTTTTTAAACACATCATGCTCATTTTGCATAGTAATCAGGGCTAATTCCTTCTTACCAGAGACATAATGATAAAGACTGGATTTACGGATCCCACAGCCTTCTGCAATATCAGATATAGACGTATCGCTATATCCCTTAGTGCGGAATAATTGTGTCGTAACTGTTAATATTTTTTCGAAACCTACTTTAGGAGCTGCCATATTGAGAACCACCTATATTTCATTGTTGTTATTATTCACCACTACAACCGATTTTGGCGTAATGATCATGCATGTAGTTCCTTGAATTTATTACAGGATCTCTGTGAAAAACAGAGAAATTGGCAGGTCAATCCTGAGATTGCCATCCTGCTAGTGTCGACCGGACTGGATAACGATCGCTCACTATGGAACACATTTGAACATAAATTACGACAAAAATAAAGCTAAAATTATAAATTTATCAATGTTAACCGTATACTGCTCGCTAAAAAGAGGCTCTCTCTATGCCTATTTCGCGACTCATCCCTATTCCATGACCCAGCCGATTTCACACCCGATGCCTATTTCGCAAACATATCCATAAAATCGTTCACGGCCATTGCGCTTAAACGCGCTTCATCAGCGCAGATATCAAGAATAGACTGGGTTTGCTGTTCTGCAAAGCAACTGGCTAGGTTTGCAGCAAATTTTTCAATCAAGATAGGGATCCCCTCTTCGCGTCTACGCCGGTGCCCAATAGGATAATCAATACTGATCTTATCCGTGGTGCTGCCATCTTTAAAACATACCTGAATGCTGTTACCGATAGCACGTTTGTCCGGATCATAATAATCCTGGGTAAACTGCGGATCCTCACTCACAATCATTTTTTCACGTAATTGCTCAATACGCGGATCTTGCGCTACTTCATCTTCATAATGGTCAGCATTCAACTCGCCGAATATCAAACCAATGGCTACCATATATTGCAAACAGTGATCGCGGTCGGCAGGATTATGTAAAGGACCCGTTTTACTGATAATACGTACTGCAGGCTCTTGAGTAGTTAAATTAATTTTTTCGATATCATCTAAGCGATCTTTTACTTGCGGATGTAATTGAACCGCACATTCAACCGCTGTCTGTGAATGGAATTCTGCTGGAAATGAAATTTTAAATAAAATATTTTCCATGACGTAAGTGGCATATTCACGTTGCATTACAAAGGACTTACCCTTGAACAGCACATCATAAAAACCCCAGGTTGGCGCAGACAAGGCACTGGGATAGCCCATCTCACCTACCTGTGCCATCAAGGCTAATCGTACTGCCCGGCTAGTTGCATCACCTGCAGCCCAAGATTTACGAGATCCCGTATTCGGTGCATGACGGTAAGTTCGCAAACTTTGGCCATCTAACCAAGCTAAAGAAACTGCATTGAGCATTTGCTCTCTGTCGCAACCCAACATATGTGCGGCAATAGCCGTGGAGGCGATTTTAACGAGCACTACGTGGTCAAGCCCCACACGATTAAAACTATTTTCCAGTGCTAAGCAACCTTGAATTTCATGAGCTTTAATCATTGCGATTAACACATCATGCATGGTCAATGGCGATTTATTTTTAGTGAGACCTTGGCGACTTAAATAATCCGCTACAGCTAAAATAGCGCCTAAGTTATCAGAGGGATGGCCCCACTCTGCAGCAAGCCAAGTATCATTGAAATCTAACCAACGCACCACAGCTCCAATGTTAAAGGCAGCTTGCACTGGATCTAATTGGTAAGTAGTCCCAGGTACACGGCTACCATTTTCAAGCACAGCTCCTGGCACCAACGGTCCTAGCAGCTTGGTGCAGGCAGGATAACGTAAAGCGAGTAATCCACAGCCCAGGCTATCCATGAGGCAATAACGCGCGGTAGTATAGGCTTCAGCACTGTTAACTTGGTAATCACACACATAATCTACGATGTCCATGATGATGTTATCAAACTCGGGGCGTATATTTTTATCAGCGGCATTCATTTTGTGTTCCTATTTATGGATACCGTAGTCAAACCACGGTATGATGGTGCTTATGCAACAAATTACAACAATATCTATAAAACATGTTATCAAAATATTACCGTTTGCTTCCCATCCATTCACAGAATATCCAGTCAAGCCGCGGTATCGCGGTAAAACAGTGCTTGCGAAACGGCTTAACGTTCTTCAATAGGCATATATTCTTTAGGTTCTGGACCAGTATATTCTGCATTAGGACGAATTAATTTATTATTGGCACGCTGTTCCATAATATGCGCAGCCCAACCTGTGATACGCGACATTACAAAAATAGGCGTAAACATTGGTGTTGGGATCCCGCATAAGTGATAAGTGGATGCACTGTAAAAATCTAAATTTGGGAATAGCTTTTTCTCTTCCCACATCACTGTTTCGATGGCTTCTGAAACATCAAATAATGTTTGATCACCAATTGCATCCGCAAGCTTCTTCGACCATTTTTTGATGATATCAGAACGCGGATCAGACTCAGTATATACACGATGGCCAAAGCCCATGATCAAACTTTTATTCACTAGCATTTCATGGATACCTTGGCGAGCAGCCTGAGGGTCATCAAAGCGCTTGATAAGTGCCATTGCCGCTTCATTTGCACCACCATGCAAAGGACCTTGTAGCGTAGCTATTGCTGAGGTCACCGCCCCATAAAAATCTGCCAATGTTGCAGCAGTAACGCGCGCTGAGAAAGTTGAAGCATTAAATTCATGCTCAGCATATAAAATTAAGGAAACATCTAAAGCCCGCCGATGTAACTCATCTGGCTTTTCTTGGTGAAGTAAATGTAATAAATGCCCTGCTAAACTCTCATCATCAGTTTCAGTATCGATAGATTTATTGGTTTGATGGTAATGATACCAATACATTAATATGGCAGGGAAACAAGATACTAAACGATTAGCAATGGCCACTTGGTCACGCTGCTCTGATTCCTGCTCCATCGTACCTAAGGCGGAACAACCTGTGCGCAGTACATCCATAGGATGCGCATCTGCGGGTAATTGTTCTAAGACAATTTTTAATGGCTTAGGTAAAGCCCGCTGGGCTATCAATTCACGTTTATAATGCGCTAGTTGCTTGGCTGTGGGCAGTACACCATAAATAAGTAAATAGGCCACCTCTTCAAAACAGGCATGCGCGGCTAAATCATGTATTGCATAACCACGATAATTTAACCCAAAGCCTTCTTTGCCTACAGTACTTACTGCTGATTCACCTGCAGTAACCCCCGCAAGGCCTCCTGTTGTCGTCATAATAGTATTCTCCTATTCAACAGCGCAACCATATACAAACACATGTGCTTTTCAACATATAGGCTCACCCCCCCACTCAAGGAAACAGTGAACTATTTATATTGAGGTCGGCAATAACTTTCACGCAAGAATTTCAAACTAAAAATTAACCCAACGAAAAAACAAATTGGAATAACAGATAACCCTATACGAAAATCACTGGCAGCATAAACAGGCACACCATTACTCATTTGGCCATTCCAATTTAAATGTAATAGCACACCCACTACCGGCTGAAAAATTGCTCCGCCAGCAACCACCATCATATTGTTTAAGCCAATAGCTGTACCAACAGTATGTGGTGGGTTGTTATCTCTAACAACAGCAAAACTCAAAGTTTGCGCTGAGGCACCAAAACCGAAGAAGAATAATAAAACATACATCACTGGCTGAGGGATACTTGGAATATATAAGAATAGCAAGCTCGCCACTAAACCAACTGCTGAACAGATCGCCAGGGGTAAATTACGTCGCCCAATTTTATCTGAAAACCATCCCATCAAAGGACTGCCAACGGCAATAGCAATCCATACCATTGCCACCATGCTCGATGCTTCCGTTGCACTGATACCGTACAAACGCATTAAATACGGCACGCCCCATAGTGCTGCAAATACTAAGATGGGCGCCCAAGAAGTAAAAGCATAAACAGCAACTAGCCAGGTTTGCAATCGTTTTGACACTTTCCACAAACGTTTTAGCTCACCCTTTTGTAGGTGCTGCATTTTCTGTTGTTTCTTAAAGGCAGGACTATCTCGGATCACTAACCATATGATCAACGCTAAAACAAAACCAGCAATAGAAATAAACATCATTGAATGTCGCCAACCATATGCCGCAACTGCAGCAGCTAAGGGCACTTGACCTGCTATTGCCCCCACTGAGCTCATCATCTGTATGATACCTGCTAATAATGCAAAATATTGTGGTGGACACCAGCGCGACACCAAGACCAGGCAACCAATGAATGCAAAGGCAGAACCACAGCCCATGAAAAAGCGTCCAGCAGAAGCGAGTATAGCGCTATCTGTCAAAGCGAAAGCAAATGCGCCCAGAGCACAGATGGTACAAGCAATAGTGAGCAGTATCCGCGCACCGAAACGATCATAGAGTAATCCCGCAGGAATTTGCATAGGTGTATAGGCATAATAGTAGAAAGCTGAAATAGCTCCCAAGCCTGCAGCATCCACGTGATAATCGCGCATCAAATCTGACACCATTACACTAGGGGATACCTGGATAATGAACTCGTATAAAAAGAAGAGACATGCAGCAGAAATAACCACCGTCGATAATAGCAAGTTAGGCTTCGACTCGTTATAATCGCTGCTCTGAATGTAACCGGAACTCATGATTAATTTATTACCATTTAATTAGGATTAAATATTACAAAAGCTTAGATGCCTAATTTACTAAATCCTAACCCTAATGTCTAAGCACAAATGAAAAAAAGTGAATATTACATAAATGACTAGACTCACAATTAAACAAATCGATTATATAATGGACAGCACTGTCATTTTCGAACAGTGTTTGTCTTATAATTGGCCATGCTTTATTGATAGCTGCCAACCCGATTCTGAGCAAGGTCGTTATGACATTATCACCGCTGAGCCTTTTCTGCGCATCACCACACGAGGTTCACAGACTAAAATTAAATCACACGAGGATGAACAACTCTATCATGGTAATCCCTTTGAACATGTAAAAGCCATCCTTGCCAACTACCAAGCGGACAATCAAACACTGCCCTTTTGCGGTGGTGCCATCGGTTATTTTGGCTATGACTTATGTAAGCAGCTAGAAAAGCTGCCTAACTGCTTGCCAAATGATCTGGATCTGCCGGATATGGCCATTGGCATTTATGACTGGGCATTAATTACCGACCATAAGCAACAGAAAAGTTATTTAGTCAGCCCGCATTTCCACCCTAGTACTCAGCAGTTATTAGCCGACATTAGCGCAAAAATAAAAATACATTCGACAAAATCGTCTACAACCGCCTTTACATTAACAAGCCCCTTTCAAGCCAGTATAACGGCTGCTGAATATGAACAGGCATTTAATCACATTAAAGACTATATTTTTGCGGGTGATTGTTACCAAGTCAATCTGACTCAACGCTTTCAAGCCAGCTATACTGGTACGCCTTGGCAAGCTTACCAAGCTTTGCGTCGTGCTAGCCTTAGCCCTTACTCCACTTATTTGGCCTACCCCTTCGCGGAAATTTTAAGTTGCTCGCCTGAGCGTTTTATGCAAGTTAACAATGACATCGTACAAACTAAACCCATGAAAGGCACTCGACCTCGCTCGGCTAATCCTACAATTGACTCAGCACTGGCAGCAGAATTATTGCAGAGCGAGAAAGACCGCGCAGAAAATTTAATGATCGTAGATTTACTCAGAAATGACTTAGGCCGTGGTTGTGTACCAGGTAGCATTCAAGTCGATCGTCTATTTGCTCTCGAAAGCTTTGCAAGTGTGCACCACCTTGTTAGCACGATTCAAGGAAAAATTGCCAAACCGCATCATACGCTTGATATTCTGGCTCACTGCTTTCCGGGTGGATCCATTACAGGTGCACCAAAAATTCGCGCTATGGAAATTATTGAAGAATTAGAACAACAACGGCGTAATGTGTATTGCGGTAGTATTGGTTATATTAGTTTTTGCGGCAACATGGATATGAATATTGCTATTCGTACGCTGACCTGTGTGGATAATGAAGTTTATGGTTATGCAGGTGGCGCGATTGTTGCCGATTCTGTCATGCAAGATGAGTATGAAGAGTGTTTTACCAAAATACAGCCTTTGATTAGTTGTTTAGAGAGGATGTGAAAAGCCCCAGCATTTGCTGGGGCTTTCAAATAAGCAAATCAATTAAGATTCAAGGTATATTAATTACCAGCGCCTGAACCCTGCGCACCTGCCTTGGCTGCATCGCTACCTAATGAAGGTGATGTCGTTGCTGGCATTGAGGTGGAGCTTGGAGTTGAAGGTGCAGTCATGCTTTTCACTGAGTCAGCCGCTGAATTCACTGCATCAGAAGCACTCTTCGCTGCATCATTCATAGAACCTGCTACATTATCCATCGCATTCGTGGTACCGTTTGTAGTGGTGGTTGAACCCATGGCATTATTACCGCCGTTTGAGCCTGTACCATTTGCAGAGCTTGCAGCATTGCTACCATTACCTGATCCCATCACACCATTGGCATTTGAACCATTATTCATACCTGAGCCCATATTAGTATTTGCACCTGATGTGCCCATAGCCGGTGAAGTCATGGCTTCACTGTTTGGGGTAACTGTAGATGCATCAATACCTGTAGAACCCGTATTTGAGCCGGTATTCGCAGGACCTGTCATATCTTGCATGTTTGATGAAGGCGCCATCATACCACCATTAGATGTGGTACTTGGAGCAGTTGTTGAAGTAGAGCCCTGTGAACCGCCCATAGCATCTTGAGCTGATTTCATAGCATCTTGAGCTGATTGCATAGCGTCATTAGCTGACTTTAATGCATCACCTGTTGAACCCATGTTGCTTGCGCCGGTTGCTGCATTACCAGCAGCATTGCCTGCTGCACTAGTGGTACTTGCAGTATTTGGCACTGTTGATGCAGTGTTAGCTGCTAGCATTTGACCACGGTTAAGGCTTTGCTCATAGCTACTGGCTGCATGTTGATCGCCATAGTTTGCTACAGAGGATTGCTGATCAGAGGTAGCACCATTTGACTGTTGCTGACTGTCTTGTTGTTGACCATTTGACTGTTGTTGGCTACCTGATTGTTGGCCATTTGTTTGTGACTGAGTTGCACTAGGCTGTTGAGCTGAATTTGACGCTGGCGTTGCCGTTGCATTGTCAGTTGATTGCCCTGTTGCATTATCGCCTGAATTACAGCCAACAACTAAGGCTGATGCTACGATACAGGTAAGTAATTGTTTGCGCATGATAAAGTTCCTTTCACTGTGGTTAACCAATTGTTCCTTTGTCGCCAGCAGGCTGACAAATGCACCTCTTCTCTTGGTATAGGTGTTGCTATTAAGCTTAGCACAAGTCTATGAAATAGCATCAATTTTCTATTATATAGGCGGGGAAACTTCCTATGCTCACGCGCCGTTGGCATAGGAGCCTGTGGATTTGTTTACCAAGCTGCATAAAAAATGCCAACCGCAGTGTAGATTCTAAACAAAAGCATCGCTCTAGGTGATAGGCAAGACTCAGCTTAATGCTTTAATTTGCTCAAGCAGCTTAGCCTGTGACACTTTGACACTTGTTTTTATAGATTGGGCAAAAAGTGACAAACGATATTCTTGCAAATGCCAACGCAAGGTAGCAAAAACCTCCTGTTTTGGATCATAAATAGGTAACTGCGCAACGTGCTTTTGTGCAAACTCACATGCCTGTAGAACTGGCTGCAATTTATCCAAACGCTCTATATCTTTGCCTAAATGATTTTGAATTTTTTCCACACGCTGCTGTATGCCTCGAAAATAGGCAGGATAACGAAATAACCATGTTGCTGATGTGTGGGCAATAAAACCTGGAAAAATCAAACCACGCATTTGTTGTTGAATATCTGCCAAATTTGTCATGCGTGCAGGTGATTGTAAACTCTCTAATTGTTCACGTAAGTTAGACCATAAGCGTAAGCTTTCCAACAGCACCTTAGCGATTTGACTCACACGGGCTAATAAACTCTCCTTATGCTCCGCTAAACGTGCCTCAAATTCTACTTGTGTACGCAAAACACCTGCCGCTAAAAACACATGCTCAGCGGCACAGGCAACAATGTCAGCAAAAAATTCTGGCCATGGATAGACATTGAGTAAATAGCGTTCTAACTCTTGTTTATACGGAAAGCGCTTACTTAGATATTTCAGCGTCTGTTGATTAGCCAACACAAATAAGCGCACTAAACCTTTATGTAAATAATAATCTGCCTCTTGCTGATGCACAAAATAACGCAAGGCAACACTCTCACCTTCATCCACCAGCGCGGGAAATAACACGGCTTGCTTGCCAGAATCTTCAACCACTGTAGATTCCGCTAAATCAGCAAAATCCCAGCCAGTAATACCCGCTTGCTCTTGCTGCGTAATAGGTAATGCTACGGCAGATTGTTTAATTTCGCTACGTAATTGTTGCTGTAATGCAGCTAAATCACGACTTTGTGCAATACTCTCACCTTGCTCATCCACAATACAAAAAATTAAGCGCAAATGTGGACTAATAGCTTCAACTTGCCAATCATTCTCTTGTAAAGCTAGTCGTTTATGGGCACGCACATAGGTTTGTAATTGCGCTTGCAAATCAGGGTTATTACGATCTAACTCCGCATGACAAGTACGTACAAAATCCGGTAAAGGCACTAACTGACGACGCACCGACTTCGGCAACAAACGTAAGAGTTCAATCATTTTATCCTCAAGCCACGCTTCGGGCACCCACTGTGCGTAAGTAAGAGGAATTTGTGGTAACTGCAAAATGGGAATGGTTACGCAAACACCATCCACGGCAGACTCTGGGTCAAACACATAACTTAATGGATAATCCTGCCCAGCAATCTGTAACACATCGGGCAATGATTGTGGGGTAATTTCATGGGGTTCACGTAACAATAGATCGGCTGTTGTCATACATAAATAATCAGCTTTTTGCTGTTGTAACCACGTGTGGAACAAGGGACCATTATAAATCACCGCAGGAATACGCTCAGCATAAAAGTCATATAAAGTCTGCTCTGAAACTAATAAATCATGGCGGCGAATTTTCGCCTCCATCTGCTGTACCTGCTCAATAAGCTGAATATTATGCTGATAAAAATCAGCATCGGTGCTTAATTGTTGTTGTACAAGTGCCTCACGAATAAAAATTTCCCGTGCAGTTTTAGGATCATGTGGCCCATAATTAATTTTACGCTTGGCAATAATAGTTAAGCCATATAAGCTCACCCGCTCATAGCCAGCCACTTGCTGCTGTTTACGCTGCCAATATGGCTCAAAATAATGATGTTTCAATAGATGTTTTGCTGCAGGTTCTAGCCAGGCGGGTTCAATGCTGGCAATGGTGCGGCCATACACTTTCGAAGTTTCGGCAATTTCTGCAGCCATGATCCAAGTAGGCCTTTTTTTAAATAAAGCTGAACCTGGGAAAAGATGTAACAATGTCCCATGAGCACCTTGATATTCAGATTTGTTTTCCTTAACAGCAATAAAACTTAACAAGCCTGGTAATAATGCCTGATGTAAGCTAGCATAGTCAGCGGGTGTTTGGTTGATCGTGAATTTTAAAGTCTGGCAAACTTGTAATAATTGTCGATGAATATCCCGCCACTCCAACATACGCGGGTAAGACAGGTAATGCTCATTGCAATACGTTTTTAATTTATTTTTTGAGAGTGCTTGACGTTGCTCTTCATAATGATGCCATAAATTAATCATCGATATAAAATCTGATTGAGTATCTTTATAAACGCTATGTGCTTCATCCGCAGCCTGTTGTTTCTCTAAGGGACGCTCTCGCGGATCTTGAATGCTCAATAGGCTGATAATGATTAACACTTCATTGACGCAGGCAAAATGCTTTGCCGCAATTAACATCCGTGCCAAACGTGGGTCAATGGGGAACTTGGCAATTTGCCGACCTAGTTTTGTCAGACGTTGTTGTTCATCCACCGCACCAATTTCATAGAGGGTTTTATAACCGGCGCTGATTGCACTCCCCTCAGGTGCTTGTAAAAATTCGAAGTGACGGATATCACCTAACCCCATCACCGCCATTTGCAAAATTACTGCAGCTAAGTGAGTGCGATGTATTTCTGGGGTTGTAAATTCAGCCCGCGCCAAAAAATCCTCTTCACTGTATAAGCGCACACAGACGCCAGGCCCTATGCGCCCACAACGGCCTGCTCGTTGTTTAGCACTGGCTTGCGAAATGCGTTCAATAGGTAAACGTTGGACTTTACTACGATGACTGTAGCGAGATATGCGTGCAGTACCTACATCGATGACATAATGGATACCAGGCACTGTGAGTGAGGTTTCTGCGACATTAGTAGTTAAAATAATCCGACGGTGTTTAGCCTGAGCAAAAACTTTGTTCTGCTCTTTAATAGGTAATCGCGCATACAAAGGTAATATATCAATGCCCCTTAAATTTGCCCGGCGCAACTTCAATGAGACTTCACGGATATCACGCTCACCCGCCAGGAAGATTAAAATATCCCCTTGCCCCCAATTTAACATCTCTTGTACAGTGTCAAGAATGCAAACTTCTAAACACAATTTGCTGAGTGATTTTTCTGCACTGATATCACGATAAATAATCTCTACAGGATAACCACGGCCAGGGATTTCTAATACGGGAGCATCGGCAAAAAAATCTGCAAATTGTTGAGGATTAATAGTAGCGGAAGTAATAATAACCTTTAAGTCCGGGCGCTTTGGCAATAAACGTTTTAAATATCCCAAAATAAAATCAATATTTAAACTGCGTTCATGGGCTTCATCGATAATCAAGGTTTGGTATTTGTTTAAGTACCTATCTTGCTGGATTTCAGCGAGTAAAATACCATCGGTCATAAGTTTGATGTACGTATTATCGCCAGTGACATTGCTAAAACGGGTTTGATAGCCCACAGCTTCACCTAAGGATACATGTAATTCACTGGCAATCCGGTGAGCAACACTACGTGCTGCCACACGCCGCGGTTGAGTGTGGCCAATCAAACCGGCAGTACCTAAGCCTAACTCCAAACAAAGCTTGGGTAATTGGGTGGTTTTACCGGATCCGGTCTCACCCGCGATAATTAACACTTGGTGCTTAGTCAGCAGTGCCTTAATCGTCTCTAGCTGCTGGCAAATAGGTAATGCTTGCGGATAATCTACCCTAGGCTGTGTTTTTGCACGCCCATAGTAAATACGCTGTGACGCAGCAATGGCTGCTTCAAGCTGTTTTATGGTTGTTGGAATGTTTTTTGGGTTGGATTGTTGTTGTAATAATCGTCTTACTTGCGCTTGTAGGTGATATTTATCGGTGATCATGCAGTGTTGTAATTCTACTTGTAATATTTGCTCTAACTGCTTGATAAGATTGTTATCTTCCTTGTCACCGTCCTTGGTTTTCATATCCTCTGATTATTAATACCTAGCTTAGCGCTGTGGGCCTGGGCCAGGTTTAGCAACATGTGCTGGTTGTTGACCGACATGTGGCATAACAAAGCCTCTGTACTCACCTGACGTACTTTGGGCCAACTGTTGACGCGGATGCGATTCAGTAGGTACAGCGCGCGCTTGCTCTGTACTGGCCTTATCACCAACCTCACGTGCCAGTCGTTGTCCGAGCCTGCTTTTATCATGCCCGTCGAACCACTTTTGTGTCTTTCCAGGTGCCCCATTCGGGTCTTCTGGCCCAGCAGCCGGTTTAAAAAATTGAGCTACCATAATTAACCTCGCTTTTAAGTTAGTTGCGAATTGTATACTTTTGTTTATAAATCATCGCTTTCTTAACGATGGGTATAATAGTCTTCTTATACAATTATTTCTAGTCTCGAATGCAAGTATAGGGAAGCAATATTAACTTTTTATTAACGAATGTGATTATTTTTATATTTTTTTCGATATTTCAGCAAAATCACTGTGCAAACTTAAGGATATATTAACTATTCTTTTCGCCCACATAGGGAAACTAGCTAGAAAAAGGATGCATACTCCACTGTGGCTGGTTCAGTACTTATCAAGTCGAGTAAAAAACGCTATCAGGGATGTAGCCGAGACTTGAGAAGTACTGAACCAGTGACCAATTAAATCCCTCCCCCCCCTTGCATGACCCACCTCGGGCTGGTATCTTGAACCGAACTTCATTATTATATGGACATAATAAAACTTACATGATGGGACGCAAAGAATATGTTTGAAGTTGATCGTGTCGTCGCTATAGTCAGACCAACCGCAAAATTGCTCGACTGGCTACGCAACTTGCCCGAACCAATAGACAATCTTGTGATCGAAAATCTGCAGAAAGACTGTACAGTTTTGCTGATCCCGCGTTTCGACGGCCCGCGCCAGGCTGAGGCTTACATCCATCAAATCTACCAAGGTATCTTCGAAGGTGAACTCGCCATGTGGGGTGTACAGAAAAAATTCTGGCCAGAACAACGGGATGAAAAACAATTTGCTGAGTGGTTTCATATAGAGTTTCATTCCATGATCTACGATGTAGCTTTCCTCGAAGAAAAGCGTAATAGCCGGCGTCAGCAACAAACATAAAATCCCTAGAAACTTTTTATTGCCTTATAATCTAATCTTCCCGCAATTCTTTGCGCAATATTTTACCTACATTACTCTTAGGCAGCTCTTCTCTAAATTCAACTTTCTTGGGCACTTTGTAACCAGTCAGTTGGTCACGGCAATGGGCAATAATGGCTTCTTTGCTTAAGCTTGCATCTTCCTTAACGATAAATGCTTTCACCACTTCACCGGATACCGGATGGGCAACACCAATCACCGCGACTTCATTCACCCCAGGATGCGCCGCAATCACATCTTCTACCTCATTAGGGTACACATTAAAACCAGACACTAAGATCATATCTTTCTTGCGCTCTCTAATATGTAAGAATCCTTGCCCATCAAATGCCGCTATATCGCCGGTATATAACCAGCCATCCTCAGTGATCACTTTTGCTGTCTCATCTGGCCGCTTCCAATAACCTTTCATCACTTGTGGACCTTTGACACATAATTCACCTTCTTCGCCTATCGCCAGCTCAGTACCTTGCTCATCACGAATAGAAATATCCGTAGAAGGCACCGGTAAGCCAATGCTGCCAATATAACCCTCAAGATCCAGAGGATTAATACACACCACTGGTGATGCTTCGGTTAAGCCATAACCTTCTAGTAGGGGTTTGCCTGTCAATGCCTGCCACTTCTCAGCCACAGCCTGTTGCACAGCCATGCCACCACCGAGTGCAACACGCAAATGACTAAAATCCAATTTGGCAAAATCAGGATGGCGTAATAGACCATTGAATAAAGTATTCACCCCTGTGAGTGCGGTAAATTTATACTGGGACAATGTTTTGATAAACCCAGGAATATCACGCGGGTTAGTAATGAGTATATTCTGCGCACCCGTTTTCATAAAGCTTAGGCAATTCGCCGTTAATGAAAAAATATGATACAGCGGTAATGGAGTAACAATAATTTCTTTACCCGGCTTTATGATAGGTTTTACCCAAGAATAAACTTGCTCAACATTGGCCAACATATTTCTATGTGTGAGCATGGCCCCTTTCGCAACCCCGGTGGTCCCGCCTGTATATTGTAAAAAAGCCAAATCATCTTGGCTTATACTCACGGGTTCATGAGCGAGTGTTTCGCCCTGTTTAATAGCTTGCCGAAAATTGATAGCCCCCTGAATATGCCAAGCAGGCACCATTTTTTTCACATGTTTGACAACAAAATTAACAAGTGTTGCTCGCAGCCAGGGAAATAAGTCGCCAATTTTAGTGACCATCACATGTTTGATCTGAGTTTGCGGTAGGGCTTCTTGTAAAACATGAGCAAAGTGATCCAACACTAAAATAGCTTTCGCTTCTGCATCGTTCAATTCATGCTCTAATTCACGCACAGTGAATAAAGGATTAACATTCACTACGGTTAACCCGGCCTTTAAAATCCCCATCATTGCTACGGGATATTGCAAAAGATTGGGGCACATAATAGCAACCCGATCGCCCTTTTGTAGCTTTAATACTTGCTGTAAATAATTTGCAAAAGCTTCCGCTAATTCATGCCAACGTTGGTAGGTCAAAGAAATACCATAGTTGGTAAATGCCAGGTTATTTGCATATTGTTCACAACATGCACTACATAATTCCACCAAGGACTGATATTTATCTAATTCAATTTCAGCATTCACACCCTCAGGGTAACGATCTAACCAAATTCTTTTCATGAATTGCATTTTCCTATTATTGGTTGTAGGCTTGCGACAAAATAGCAACTACCGGTTAATAACTCAAGGGACGCGCATGAACACTACCGTAGGGCCTGTGGCAGAGAATAAAGCATTTCAACTCAAAGGCAGTTTATTTACTTTAAGTATTATGCAATTAATCAACCCAGATGCTGCCAGCTTTTCTCAACAACTTGAAGAAATCGTTCAGCAAGCACCCAAGTTTTTTCAACATGCGCCCATGGTCATTGATTTACAATCCCTAGAAAAAGACGGCATCCGCATTAACTTTAAACAATTAGTCGATGCCATGCGCCAACATCACTTGATCCCAATTGGCATTTGCAATGGTTCACCGGATCATCAACAGTCCGCCGTCAAAGCAGGCCTTGCCCTCTTCCCAGGCAGTAAACAACAAGACATTGATATCGGTGATAGTAAACCAAGTAAAACGAGCCAATCACAAGCTGAACTCAATCTATCTTCAGGCACAACGAACACGGCTAAAGCGACAGAAAAAACAACTGCTACAGAGCCTACAACGACATCGCTAACGCAAACTGCAAAAATCATTACTCAACCCGTACGTTCAGGCCAACAAGTCTATGCCAAAGGTGGAGATTTAATTGTACTTGCACCTGTCAGTCATGGTGCCGAATTACTCGCCGATGGCAATATCCACGTTTACGATGTATTGCGCGGGCGCGCTCTAGCCGGTATCAGTGGTAATCAATCTGCACGGATTTTTTGCCGTGAATTAGCGGCTGAATTAGTCTCCATTGCCGGACTGTATCAGTTAAAAGATGAATTACCAGAAAATAGTAGCGCAGATTTTATGCAAGTCTATGTAGATAATGGAAAGTTAGCTATCAAGGCTGTTTAAATACTTCCCCTCGCCCATAAAAAGCGTTACTATTCTCACTGAATTGTTTTAATACACACTAAGGATAGAACATTGGCTGAGATCATTGTCGTCACGTCTGGGAAAGGTGGTGTTGGTAAAACCACCAGTAGCGCAGCTATCGCAACAGGGCTAGCGCAACGAGGTCATAAAACTGTCATCATCGACTTTGATGTAGGCTTACGTAATCTTGATTTGATTATGGGTTGCGAACGCCGCGTGGTGTATGACTTTGTCAATGTTGTCAAACAAGAAGCGAGCTTGAACCAATCTTTGATCAAAGATAAGCGTATCGACCGTTTATATATTTTACCTGCATCACAAACACGCGATAAAGACGCCCTCGATAAAGAAGGCGTAGGCCGTGTATTAGATGAATTGAAAAAAGACTTTGATTACATTGTTTGCGACTCCCCTGCCGGTATTGAAAAAGGTGCACTCATGGCCCTCTATTATGCCGACCGTGCGGTTATTGTTACCAACCCAGAAGTATCATCGGTACGTGACTCCGACCGCATCCTCGGGATCCTCGCCAGTAAATCAAAGCGCGCAGAAGAAAAGCAAGAACCTATCAAAGAGCATTTATTGCTTACCCGCTACGCACCAGAACGTGTAGAGCGCGGCGATATGCTCAGCGTGCAAGATGTTGAAGAAATCCTTGCTGTACCATTACTCGGTGTCATTCCTGAATCAAAAGCCGTATTACGCGCTTCCAACTCAGGTACACCGGTCATCATGGATCAAGAAAGCGATGCTGGAAAAGCCTACGATGACGCAGTAGCAAGACTACAAGGCGAAGAACGACCCCACCGTTTCTTAACAGCACAGAAAAAAGGCTTACTAAAGCGTATCTTTAAATCCAAAGAGGAAGCTACCGCATGAGTTTATTAAAATTATTCCGCCAAGGAAAAAAATCCTCCGCATCGGTGGCCAAAGAACGTTTACAAATTATTATTTCACACGAACGTGATCAACAGCGTAACAGCAAAGACTTTTTGAATAAATTACAGCAAGATTTAATCGAAGTCATCGCTAAATACTTTAAAGTTGATTCCGATCAAATCAAAGAACAAGTGAAAGTTGATTTAGAAAAAGATGGCAATCACTCCGTACTAGAGTTAAACATCACCCTCCCAGACATGGAAGATGCACGGGAAGAAGCACTGGCTTAACTCAAGCTACTACACCGAGTAGTGAGCAATCACTACTCGGTGTTTACTAACACTTAGCTTTAACTACTTCAAACAAATATCTTTGTAATATTATTTACTTCAATGATGCTGTCATTCCGAGTCGTGGCGATAGCCGTGACGAGGAATCTCCCGCCGATTTGACTAGTCAGCATACCATTCTTAATGAAAAAGTCTTGTCATCCTAAATTCAAAGCATATACTATACTCTAGACTCAACGGACTGATAAGAGAACCCTATGCGCAACAACCCAACACAGCTAATATTAAGCCTCACCACAGCACTAATACTATCAAGCATGACCACACTGGCAACAGCGGCCACTTGCCCCGAACCCAGCTCACTCAAACTACACGGCCATACTTGGTATGCACCCCATACCGATTTTGTAGAAACTAAAGACAATAGCTTTCAAACACCAATCAAACCCAAGCAACACACAGCACAACCACCCAAAGTATCTATTTCATTCCTCGGCGCCTTTTGGTGGGGTAAAAAATCACCCATCAGTTGCATTTATGACATCGACGATGAATACGGCTTCTGGGCAGCACCGATTACCTTAACTAATAACAAACCCGTCACCATGTCCATGAAACACCTCGCCAAGGGCTGGAATTGCGGCAAGGAATTGGGTACAGGCTTGTCATGCTCCTGTTTTGCCTATGGTAAAACCAAGGATTGTGCTTATTAGTGAATCCTAGCTAGGGGCAAACTCCCGTCGAGACCAAATAAACAAATAGTTACGACACTTTTAACCGTAGCTTCTACAGGGTGAGGAGATAGTAATACGGCTATTAGGCCCATTGGTACCTTCATGGTTCGACACAAGCTTGTTACTTAATTTTTCGATTGCTTCCATTAAGGATGAAACACGACCATCCCATTTTTGATAGTCTTTCATATGATCACTGACACCATCATCCGGAGCTATAGAAATAAATCTATCACGTGCTGATATAGATAGCTCATCGCGTCTCCGTTGTGAGTAATATAATAATTTCTCCAATATGGCAATTTTAAACTCAGCAGAATCGTTTTGTTCAAGCAGCCCAAAAGCTTTATAATAGTCACCACTATCAAGATAAAACGTACATAACTCTACTTTATTTGCACCGCCACTAAGCAACCTAAACACATGATTAAAATCTTTCATCCTTTTTGCCAGGCTCAGCAGAGTATGACCTTTTTTGTTGCATTTAGAGGCATCATCACCTTGAGCAATTAAACCTACAACTACATCAATGTATTTAAAATGAAGAGCAAAAAATATAAGTGTATCAGTAACAGATAAGCCAGAGATACTTTGCATCTCACTTGAATCAGTACCGATCAGCTTACGCAAATAATGAGTCAGTGAACTTGAGTCAGTAATCGTTAAATTAAGCAACCGACTAAACAACATGGTTTTTAAGCTCTGAAGCCATGACCTAGTATAATGATTCTCATTCATCACGTAGTCTAATACGTTACAATAAGCATCATACTCTGCTTTGCGATTGGGAATTGCTACCATTAGAGGTTGAAAATCAAACACAGCGTGTAGTATTTCATTTCTGTAACGCGCTATTAAAGCTACTCTTAGTGCTCTGTCAATTTTATTTAAAACAGTGAAAATCATCTTGTGATCATCAGTAAATGTTACCATTTTTCTTGTTGTTAATAATAGCATTGCTACCATGCGCCAAGCTATATTGGTATCTACATGACCATGAAACGAGCTGATCTGAGGTCGAGCAAGTTGAGTGATGCTTGCTATCATATTGGGAAACGCGAGTTTCTGTTCAGCACTTAGGGATTGAACAATCCTCGAATAATACGAAATAGGAAGATACAACAGAAGCTCTGGCAATACACAAACACTCGTCTCAGTAACAATGTTACGAAAAACATGTGGATTATATTCTAATAGCCTATCTAATAGTAACATGCCGCCTGTCTTTTTATTACTATCAGGAATAACAAAATCTTCTTTTGTTAAATCACGGCTCATAATTGTAGAATACATATCGAACATTCTAAACAACCATTGCACATGCTTCACAGTAACCAAAATAGCATTAAGATCTTTAATATCTAGAACTGATAATAACAGCCATTGCTTTATAGTAATGCTATGCTCATTATCGTGTGCATATTTTTGAAAAACAAAATTAACCTCAGCAGTTAATCGATCTACATTATTGATTATATAGTTCGAAATTTGAATCCTACTCATGTCACCATCACTTGGGGGCATTGCAACCAATAACGAGCGTATAAAACTCTTGCCCAAATAGCTGTCAAGCAACCATGTTGCATCATCACTAGTTGTGCATGACCGTAATAACTGATTTACATAATAAATTGAATCTTGTTCTGCTTGGCTGCTTACAGTCATGCTTTTTAGCTGAGATAAAACGTATTCTTTGCCGACAAATTCTTCTAAAAACCAACGATAATTCCCAGGTAAAATATGTGTAAAATATTGGATCAACAAAGAAGCTGTAGATAATGTTTGTAAAACAACTGTATTAGTCAGAAAGCATAAATATTCTTTTTGAAAATTTGCATTACCGACAGGAATTGTATCTTGCATATGAGTTTCTTCCATACCTGACATAGCACATAATAGATCAATATTATTTTCACCAATAGTAATATAATTACAAATAAAGCGATGCCCTAGCCCCCTCAGTATATCAAATGGATCTTGTTCTAAAGCGGGTGCCACATAGCGTAACCATAATACTAAGCCATTAGTGCTAGCACTTATAATTTTTTTATGACCACCTAAGGTGGCTATGACAGCACGCACCAACGCTAGCGGCAAGAAAGCAAACAATTTCCTAATAAGCAATATGTCATTGTTTACCAAACCAGCAAAAAACACTTCGGCCTTAAAGCCTGGGTTAGCCTTAATTTCTGCATTTATAGACTGGCGAAAAAAATCAGTGAAAAACGCCTGGGATGTATAACTACGTAGCATTCCTAATTCATTTATAGCATTTGCACCACGCTCTCTAAGTGCGTAACCAAACAAGTAGCCATCACCAATCTCATTCAGAATAAAACCAATACTTTCTGACGTTAAATTCCCAACAAAAATCATTAATTCATTAATATTTGGAAAGAAATATCGTAACATTATGCTCACATTATCACTATCGAGCAATTGACTTAGTTCTTTACCAATTAGTTGTACGTAACTTTGATTAGCATCTATCAATATAGAGCTATATTGATTTACACCTAGTGATATAATTTGAGAAGCAAAATTATTCGCACTCATTGTATATAAACTAAAACTGCTGGCACTTAAATATTTCAAAGAAGATACATATAGCTCCCTTAATGCAAGCAAGCTGATTTTCAACCTATTCGCAATCAAACCTTTTGAAACGGTACTCAACTCACCAACGCATTTACCAAAAAGCTGTATTAGCTCTAAATTCAGAAAAAATAGTAATTCAGATTGAAACTGTTCAGCATTCGCCTCAAGCAACATGTGTCGCCTTTCTAGCAATCCAGATAGATCTTGAAGATGCTGTGAAATATAAAAACCAGTAGATTGAGACTTCAGCCTGATACAAAAAAAATCATCAAAATGTCTCAGTGAAAGCATATCACTTAAATATAATTTCTCCATACTATCGAGCGTAGCGCTGATATTTACATATGTATCACAACTGATTGGCCCATCAACTAGCTCTCGTCTTGCTGATGAAACTACATTTTCCTCTGGAATATTTTGTAGCATACCTAGCAAGCTAACGCCAACCTTATAAAAGTCAAATTCAATGTTTTGGGGGAATATTAACCTACGGTGGATTACCGGCATATATGTATCCGCTTCTCGCACAAAATCAACATATAAAGGAATAAACGCATCATTAGCATCCCCATGTAAGCCACCATTCAGGTGAGAAAAATAACATAATATTATATTTCTATAAAACACATGATCATATAACTCTTTCTCTGTATATGTAGAGGCTAACTCAAATACTGTTGGTTGCACTTGCTTGGCAGTCTGAAATTTTTTTAAAAACCATTTAAAAGTTATTACATCAGAGCCGATTCGACGCATACGTCTACTAGCTGACATTAGTCTCATATATGATCTCAACGATTCTTTGAAATCACTAGTGTCAGCTAATTCAATAAAAATATTAGTAATTAATTCATCCGGAAACACTCTAAAATTAGCTTTATCTGGCTCATACTGAACATCACCAGACTCATTCTTAACATCACCAGACTCATTCTCAACATCAGCAGAGATTAGAGCCAGAGGCATATCAATTTGTCTAAAATTATCATCAGTGGATCCAGTTTTAGTTACCACTTCAACTCGATTCTTATCATTATTTAAATAATTACTACCTGAGTGAGCATGAGCAGATGAACTAGCGGCATTATGAGGTTCAGCTTCAGACTTCCCAAATCGAATTAACCTATGTCTTCTTAATTCTTCTAGACTTAATTGACCCTCTGGATTGACTGGCTTTTCTTCTTGTACTTCATCGCTATTTTTACCTAAGTTATTATTACCTGCTCTGGCATCAGCAGATAAACTAGCGGCACTATTAGACTCTTCTTCCGACTTCTCGAATTGCCTTAGCCTACGCTTTCTTAACTCTTCTGGACTTAATTGACCATTTTGTTTAACTAGTTTAACCTCTTGTACTTCATTGGTTTTCTCTCTCATATCACTATCACACTTAATCTAAAGATTGTTCTTGTCGGATCAGGGGCATTAGCTCAATGTAGTATTTGGTTTAGCTATTGCATTGCTATTGGCATCAGGAGAATAACTAACATCAGAGAATAATTCTTCTTCATCAACTAAATTTAACAAATAATCATCATCCGATTGTGGTAACTTGTTTTTTATAATATGCCAATTATATTCAGAAAATAAAATTCTCTGAATATTTTCAGCATACTCATACCATTTTTTAGCATTGTCACTCAACGCCTGCTTGCGAAAAAAGTTTAATAATAACAAATGCAATTTAATAGCAATAATAATGTTGCTGTTTTCACATTTTTTATACTTGGCAAGTACACCAAAAGCATCATGATATGTTCCAGTATTTATCTGACTCAGTTCGCTATCACCAGCCACTTTATTTTTCACAAGTAGCAGTCTAAAACGCTTTACTATAGACAAACTAAATATTTTCGGATCAAGTAACCCTAATACCCCATGCATAGCAGTTTGCTTCTGAGCTATATCAAAGGGGCTTTTCCCCCAAAAACCTCTCTCCAAGATATATGGATTCACACCTCTTAGTAATAAGGCCCACGCTATTTCAGTAAAACCCATTTCCGCTGCAACATGTAATGGATTACGGTTGTCAGAATCAACTATATTAAGCTGCTCAATGGGTATCTCAGTAATAATACTAGCCAACATAGATGAAGTTAACTCATTGATCCTCATCGCCTTAGGCTTAAAATATTGTGCAAATTTATAATAATTACATAGTACTAATAGCGTTCCGAGTCTGTATTTATCCTTAGGTGCAAATGCCTGTAAAAAATCATTGATTATTTCTAACCCATGCAACTCAGGACGGATATAATGTAATCCTTTTAGCTTCAGAAAAAAAGTATAACGTGCAAGCACAGGTAATTTTAATAAATAATTTTTAAGTGTTGCTAACACATGAACCTTATCTGACACAAAGTCAAGAATATTAGAATCATTTAATAATTGACACCTAGATTCTAACGGAATAGTGTCCAATACATTTAAGATATGTTCCGAACACTTACATATTTTCATGAATGCAGATTTACCCACATCAGACAAGCAAAAATTAAGTCGCTCTAGCTCAGGTAATTTCTTAAGTATTTTTGAAAAGTCCAGATCGCCACAAATAGCATCTAAAACGTCAGGTTCTTGGAAAAAATTAATTAAATATTCTGAATCAACATCATTTGGAAAGTTAGCCACTAAAAACGTACGACTTTCAGCATTAGTAATGATTGGACTCGATAAGTCAGCAAACAGAACCTCTCGATAAATACATTGCCATTTGTTACCAAGCTCAGCAAAATCATGCGCATCAATATCAGTCTGAAATAACGCTGAAAAAGCTGCACGTTCTCTATGTATATCTATAAAAATATTTAACATTTCATCACGAACAACAACATTATGACAGAATATTTTAATACCTTTGATTGACAAAATTTGAAAGAATTTAATTATATGACTGATATCATTGATATCCTCAGGGGCAAGTGCCGTCAAAACATCTTGCTCACCATCATGAGAGGCTAGTTTAAAAAAGACAATTAATTCAGGATGTTTGACTATAGTTTTCATGGTGGACCCTTCCTGATTCATGGAATCACGATACTCATCACGATACTCAATAAAGCGACTATAGCCTTCTTCAGTTAAAATATACTTGTCATCTTCATCTAACAATATCACCTGCCTTTTCTTCGAATTTTCTGCCCCTAGCGTTAAATATTTTCGCTCTGAATTATCTGGACCTGCCATAAACTCACCCTTGATTATCAATTGTTATTATTACATAATTATTATTGTCTACAATTTTAACAGGTTTTTAGCAAGTTTATTACGGCTATTATTACCGTATATTTTTATTAATATTATATCTACCCATAGCAATCTTGCACTCTAATCAAAAAATACTGTAGTAACGGCTTAATATAGTTATAATTCACGCTCTAGATCATAGCTTTAACAGACGTTCAATTATTTTATATACGGTGATTAAAACCGTAAATGTAGAGATCATACAAGTGATAATAAGGCTATCGTGTATTCCGTCTTGCGCGACTACTACCATCATGGATATCATCGCTTGCAGCTACCCAATCTACAGTACTGGTTACTACATCCTCTTTTTTCAGATCTAAGTCATGCGATACTTCAGACTGTAACTGCGCTTTTTTTGCCGAATAATTGGCTTGAATTCGCTTGATAATATCCATGGCTTGTGTCGTCAATCCTCTAATCTTATCGGTTAGAGGTTGAGATTGAATGTACAGAGCTATCAATTGTTGTTCACGTGAGTCTAAAATTGGTATCAACGTAAAAAGAAAGCTACTTTTATTTTTCAATTGATTAGTGCGTTGCTGCTGCAAATATGAAATCAGAAGAAATAATATAGAAAATTTTATATGTAGAGTATCATCAGAGTACTGTAAATTTAATGCCGCCTCAAAATCATCATGCAGCAAATAGTCTCTACACCGTTGCAATAATGTTACGCCACCGTGAAGCAATCTAATACAATTATCATCATTCAGTCCTTTAGTCTGAGCAATTTCTAACGCTGATAATCCAATTGAACTCTTAGATGTGATATCGACCTCTAGGCGTGCAATATGTCTTAAAATATCAGTATTTTTAAAATAGGCAGCGAGATGTAATACGGTATCGGCACCAGCATCATGACTTCCCATCCCACTGACTTGAAAAAATTTTGTTTTTATTTTTCTGACAACACTAAAACTCATTTGTATATCTTGATAATCAATAGACCGCACATTTAAACACTGCTCATAGAGTAAACCCTTTAATTCTCCTAGCCACTGCGTAGGCTCATCAAAAAAGGTTAAAAATAATCTAAAAATATCAATATAGGCTTGATAGCCACTTTCACGCTTAGATAAGTCGACTGAAAAAGGCTGGTAAGTAGTTAACGCATTTAATACATGCAAATAATAATGAAGAAATAATTCTATTTGAGTATCTTCGGGAAACTTAGCCATACTCTCAAATAAATCACTTTGAGAAAAATCTAAGGACAATATTTTTGCGGACGTTTCATCTAGAAGCTCAATTACCCTCATTGGTGTTATTTGCGGAGCTATATATTCAAGCAACTGAGCATACATACCTTTCGTTGTTAATATCAGTCTAAAAATATTTTCAAGCAACTCTACTCTTTCATGTCCTTGATTTTGTAACAATTTATCTGTTAATGCTACCATTTCTTCACAGTTAGCTAGCTTAGAATATATGTTTGCGACGAGTTGTCTTTGATAATTCCTGCTTAGTGATATTAACACAATGTTTATAACATCGATTGCAGCATTATATTCGTCATCTTGTAACGCTAATCTAGAGATAGTATTACTAAGATAGTATGCTATATCATAGCTATAATAACTGAGCATTTCATTTTTAATGGTTGCTGGAAATTCAGATAAAAAACCGAATATCGACTTTTCACCCTTATAAACTAACAAAAACTCAAATCCCATACAGTTTATTATTGCAAAACACTGTGGAACACTTAAACAACGCATAGCCTCATCAGATCCATATAGCAAAGTAGCTGCTACACTATCTCGTAAATATATTTTCTTCTCTGTTGTAAGCATATTATATACAGCTTGATAACAGGCAACAGGTATACACGAAAAAATATTAACTAAGGTACCATTATCTGATGAGCAAACTATTTGATTTAATAGTGTTGGGGCTGATTTTTCTAATTTCCTAAACATTCTTACTTTAGATTTTTTATTACATGCAATGGCCAGATTTATAGCTGAAATTGATTCAGGCTTATCATCAAGATATGTTGAGAGACTATCAAATAACCACGTTAGATGATTCGCACTGCTTAACAGAGATACAAGAAACTCTATACTAATGAATTCAAGCAAAAACCAATCTCTAAAATGATTTATATCAAAAGATGAATTATTTTCATATGTGGCACTATCGCCTGGCCTTGCAGTGATAGCATATATATTTTTATGTATTCTTAATACATTCGATATCGTACTCTGCTCCATTAAGACTGCAGTAATATATGATTGACCTAAAAAATCAACCATGAATTTTTTCTTTTTTTCTATATGGAAAAGATTTACTAATATTTTATTGACAAAAGACACTCGGGCCGAAACACTATCCCCAGATGATAACTCTATTGAATCTAAAATAGTATCAAAACTTTTTTTAGATATAAAATTTTCTAAAAACCACAATCTATTATCAGCATCTAATCTCAGAAAAAAATCTTGAAATTCAATTGCAGTCACTAATTTTTCAGAAAAATTTTTCTCACCTATTTCTTTAATATAATCTCTCTGCTCTTTATAGCCATTAGGCATATCACTGTAGATCATAAAGACCTCTCTTGTTATTTTATCTTTAAGTTTCTTCGATAAAGGTTATCGAAGAAGCGTTATGGTACATCAACCAAGATTACGGATATATTACAATACTAACTCATAACATTATATTGACGAGAAAGGACAAGGGGTACGGAAATAATTTCCGTACTTGTTGGCATTTACCGAATTTAAGATGATATTCTAAACCCTTAGATACCAGCCCAAATTAATCATAATTCAAAATTTTTATATGTATGAGATATACACAAGAATCTTCATGCAATCTTATCCATTGGCACATCGGCTGCGCCAACAGCGCTGCCATGAGTTAACTCACCTGGATCAAAATCATCTACAGCAATGATAGCTTGGCGGGCTTGTTCTGCAGCGCGGATTTGTTCCGCTTCGGCTTCAGTGATGACGCCAGCGGATACGCCAGCACTAATCACTTCTTGATAACTTAATCCTGCGATCTTACCCTCTTTCTGCGCTTGTTTTAATTGCTTTTCTAAGGGTTCAACGGCAATAATTTCACTTAAGCTAGCTTCAAGCTGACCTACTGGATTTGACTCAACCGGGCTTAAAAAGGCACCGGTGATAAGACGTGTTCGAGTTGCGGAAGGTTCTAGTAATAATTGCGCTACCTGTTGGCCTAATCGATCAGAAGGTGCTTTACGATAAGCGCCGAAGGGATAAATAATCGCGCGAATTAACAAGGCTACCCATTTATTAGGGAAGTTGCTCAAAACACCTAATATTTTGTGTTTGCGCCTGTTGCAATAAATGCTGGCATGACCAATGAATTAAAGCTAAATCTTCTTTTGGATAACCGTCGTCAGCATAGCGCTTCAATACCGCAGAACCTAAATACAACATACTGAGTATATCTCCCAGGCGGGCTGACATTTTTTCTTTGCGCTTTAATGACGCCCCCATGACCGCCATGGAAATATCGGCTAATAAGGCAAAATTAGCACTGAGACGATTAAAATCACGGTAATAACATTTTGGCTTAGCTGCAAACGGTACTTTTGACAACCAACCACAGGTAATACCCAGACAGAATGATTTAACCAAGTTACTGGCGATATGGGCAATATGACCACGGATTGCTTTATCAAAGGTTTTTAAGCCAATGACTTTATCTTGTTCTTGCGCTGCGTGCATTTCTGCTAAAACATAAGGATGGCAACGCACCGCTCCTTGCCCAAAGATAATTAAACTACGTGTTAAAATATTTGCACCTTCCACAGTAATACCAATGGGGATGCTTTGATAGCCCCTGGCAAGATAATTTTTTGGCCCCATGCAAATGCCTTTTCCGCCATGTACATCCATGGCATCGTTACCTACTTTGCGACCTAGCTCTGTTACATGATACTTGACAATAGCCGAAGGTACTGAGGGTTTTTCACCTTGATCAATTAAACCAGTCGTCATTCTCCCCACCGCATCAACGATATAAGTAAATCCAGCAATCCGGGTTAAGGCTTCTTCAACACCTTCAAAACGGCCAATGGGTACATTAAATTGCTTACGGATCCGCGCATACGCGCCTGCAGAAGCAGCAGCGACTTTTGCGCCACCAATGCCGCCAGAAGGTAAAGAAATAGCCCGCCCTACTGATAAACATTCTACGAGCATTCGCCAACCAGTGCCTATCATCTCTTGACCGCCAATGAGCCAATCCATGGGAATAAACACATCCTTACCTTGGGTGGGCCCATTTTGAAAAACTGCGTTTAAAGGAAAGTGTCGTCGTCCTACGCTGACGCCTGACGTACCTGCTGGGATCAAAGCACAGGTGATGCCTAATTCTTCAATGTCGCCCAGCAAATGCTCGGGATCATATAATTTAAAGGCCAAGCCAATCACGGTCGCAACCGGTGCTAAGGTAATATAGCGTTTATTCCAATTTAACTTTATTCCCAGTATTCGCTCACCTTCATATTCACCATGGCAGACAACGCCGGTGTCCGTCATCGCACTAGCATCTGAACCCGCATCGGGACCGGTCAGTGCAAAACAAGGAATTTCTTCACCCTTAGCGAGGCGTGGCAAATAATAATCTTTTTGCGCCTGGGTGCCGTATTTTAAAATCAATTCTGCAGGGCCTAAGGAATTAGGTACGGCAATGGTGGAACCGGCTGTGACGCTGACCCCATAAACTTTAATCAAAATTTGTGCGTGTGCGTAGGCTGAAAAATCTAAACCACCATATTCTTTAGGGATAATTAAGGCGAAGAAGCCCTGTTGTTTTAAATAATCCCATACTTGGGGTGGTAAATCCGCATACTCATGGGTAATTTGCCAATCATTTAACATGCCACATAGAGTTTCTACAGGCCCATCCATAAAAGCTTGTTCTTCAGCACTCAGCGTTGGCTTAGGTAAGGCTAATAAATTTTGCCAATGCGGGCGACCAGCAAATAACTCACCTTCCCAACTCACCGTACCCGCTTCTAAGGCTTCGCGTTCAGTACTCGACATGGAAGGTTGAATTTTACCATAGAAATTAAATAGCGGATTAATCAGGAAGCGTCGACGGATGAAACCAACATTGAGTGGTATAGCAACAATCGCTAAAATAGTCCAAGCAATAATCGTTGTAAACATACTTAGGTGATCAAAATAGCCAAGCCCTAATAAGCCCAGTACGGCAGCGGCAGTCCATAGATACAAAGGTGCACGAAAATATGTGAATGCCAGGATAGCAGCGATTGTAAAAAATGTGCAAATAAAAGTCATTGGCTATCTCCTCTCAAATGACTGGGCTAGCGATATCGCTACTGACTCAATAATAAATGAATCTATCTCGGCTGAATGCTTAGATACTAACATCCCTCGGCGTCTTCCAACACTCGAGGGATGCAAACAAAATACAGAATGACTAAAATAGGTTAACCTATGGTCGCCATCTTACACGCATCAGATGCACAACCAACAGGCCTGACAAAGGTTTCTTTTGCTGGTTTACCCACTAAGGTGTGTGCCGTTTGTTTGACATTACCACCGAGAATACTAAAGGGTAAGCTGATCAAGAATAATCCAGCTCCTGCTGCAGTTGCCATGATGCCTAATGGCCTAGCGATGACGATATCTTCACTCATTGTCACCACATCAGGCTCTTCCACTTCCTGTTGCACTAAAGCACGATAATCTAGCTGGCTTTGTGAGTAACTTTGTGCCAAGGCTGGTGTGTATAATGTGCACATTGCGAATAGATTAGCAAAACTGAATACCAATACGCGCTTGAATAGTCCCTTCATAACTACAGTCCCTCATTTAGTTATCATTAGAGTATAGCACTGACTTTTTAATTTGGAACTATTCTGCTGGCAGCAATAAATTACTGGCATGTGGAGTACAGCAAGCTAGCTTCTGTTGGATTACTGATCACGACCAGTTGCCATCATATCAAACACAGCGAGATATCTCCTGATGAGTTAGATAATATGGGCAAAGCACACATCAATCATCATTACTCGCCTGTTCAGGGACTTCTAGCACCGGTGAGTCTGCAGGTTCCCGATTTGCCCGGATCCCGTAGATGAGATACAGCATGGTTAATAGGAAATACAGCGTCCATTCATAATTAAAACTAATGGAGCAATACTGCAACACGGTACTGATAATAATCGCTGGCGTGACTGCGATGATAGATAAACGCACCATCGCTTGGTAACTGATATCCACCTTCGCCAAACGCGCGAAAATTAAACAACCAATAGCAGCATAGACAATAGCTTGAATAACTCTATAGAGAAAAGACATGATCAACATGAAAGGTAAAAACGACAGCAATAGCAACATACTGCCCATGGTTGACCCAATTTAAAATATCGTCATGAGTAATGGTAAAATTCATATTCTTATCAAATTCATAAGTACGAATTTCATTATCATTTTTATGCACCATCACCTTATCTTTAGTAATTAGCATTTGTGCATCTGTTTGGACTCAGATTATTGATCTGACCAGAGGTATCAACAACGATAATAGGATCACCAGAGTCAGGGTCTTTAATCACGTAGGGCATTTTTTCATTTATGGATAACTCCCCATCTTTAAAGGTAATATTTTGTGGAACTTCGTTTGCGATAACAGGGACTAGTTTTTCTTCTAAATCATACATTGTTTGGCTAAATTGATACGTCAGCGGCAACCAACAAACAAGCAGTAATAAAAACACATAAAAGAAACCACAGCCACGCCACCGCTGCCCCACATCACGATACAAAGATTTAGAATAAAATGACATCACCCAGGGATGAAAAATAGAATAGCGGCGTTTGTTAGACATGGTGATTTTTACCTTAAAAATAGCTTGCAACGCAAGCTGTTATTTCTCTATCTTAGCTAAAGTATTAGCACAGCCACTCGATCATGCAACTCAAAATTATCACTCACTTAAGTAAGTCTTAAGCAAAAAAATATAACTAACTCACGTTAGTTGTTGAAACCGCTCAGAAAACTAAAGATTAAGAACTAACGTTAGTCATGCGCTAGTTACAAAAAAACCTTAACTTTCAATGAAAAATAACAATAATCGCATGTGCTGCTTTAAGTTTAAGTTAAGGATACTTTGATAAAATCGCAGCCTACGTTTTACAGATAACTATTAAATAGAAGGGTTACGAAGCAATCGTCAAAACTAACATAAGTTAGTTAACCCACCTGTGTGAAAAACAAAAATAATATGGATATCGTCTGATCGAATCAATAGATCAGATCCTACGACAGATGGAACTCTCTATTTTCACCGATGGGA
This sequence comes from Gammaproteobacteria bacterium, assembly GCA_965230425.1. GTDB lineage: Bacteria > Pseudomonadota > Gammaproteobacteria > UBA1113 > UBA1113 > CBDDKW01. Next base: position 73,283 of record CBDDKW010000003.1, read on the forward strand.
AATAGTCTTTGTACTATAAGTTTTGTTATTAATGGAAGGCAAAATGATATAGCACATAGACTATAACGGCATTGCTCATTGTGCAATTATGCCTGGTACTGATAACGCCACAACAGGGAGTACCTTCCAACCACAGGATGATTCACAAGCGCTAGAGAATATGGCTGCAGCGCCCGATCGTGCGCATGCAAAAAAAAGCCCTCTCAAAAACGCACCTCCATTTAAAGTACGAAAAAACATAAGGCTGCGCTCACGTATAAAATTGCAACGTTCAAGCTCGCAGCTATCACTAGAACGTATACACCGAGTTTGTTTAAGCAGTAAAGAAATCCGACTTACCCCTAGCCTTGAAAACGTTAGTAATCCGCGTAATTTTGCAGGTACAACATACACTTGGCCACCCTTACGCAATAAACATAGACGCCGAATTAAATATGTTACCCCACCGGAACTCAATCCAGGTCAAACAGATCTCGGTCGTCGCATTAATCCAGATAAACTAGCATTTGATGCTGAACAAACTGGTTCTGAACGACGCAATAATGGCGCACGAAAACGTCGTCGTATCGGTATACCCTCATCGCCTACCCCTGGGCATAATACAGCGATACTGACATCAGCAACCCCAAGAACCCTTAGAAAACTAAATGATAGTTTGCCCATTGCTGGCTCTATTAGTCTAGATACAAATATTAAAAACAATGGCATAGCGCCAGAACAAGCCATTACTACATCGCCGCTCAGACGCCTTTTCGTCATAACGTCTACAATGCAAGGACAAACAAGTGATGGCCATCGGTTTATACTTGCAACATATATGCAAAAGCAACCCACACCTAAACCAAAAGTTCGCAAAATAAAGCTTAAGCAAGTTGCAGCTTCTATTAAAAAGCTCGATAAAATTCCTAAAGCACCTGAAAGCGGTATAAAAGAACATACAGTCACTTTAACCAAAGCCAGAATTGAGAAATGGGAAGGCACAAAACGTAGCAAATCACAACATCAAGTCATGGGTAATGTCAGTGCTAGCATGTTAGAGCTGATTACTGAACACTGTGCACCTCTATTCGATCCAGAGCTTGGTCCAGAGCTAAGATCTCTATTAAACAAACGTGGAATTACTGACGAAGAGCTCATTAATCAAGATAAATTTTTTGCTCGACTGAAGAAGAACATAGAAGCTTTTACTACTAGCAATGACTATTGTCATCTTATCCGCCATGGCTTCGGTGGTCCAGACTCCCCAAGTCATTTGAATAATAGTAGTGATTCAGATGATTCGCTAGACTTACTCATCGACACCATGGAGAGCATGGAAAATAATTCCAATAAAGAAGAACCTTTATCAGATCATAATTCACAAAACCCTGACAATCTCTCCGGAGCACGAAATCATACTAACACTGATCATCTCACTTCCGAACGTGCTATTGCCCATCTATTAAAATCGAATACCGTAAACCAAGTAAAATACACAGTAGCAACACACCTAATGGAAAACCCTCATTACGATGCAAATGCTACTGTAGGCTTCACTAGCCATAAATTTCTTAATATTGCCGAAAGATTCACTCTAACAATGAAAGCAGGTGGCGTGATATTTACACGTGACTTAGATCCCTTTCGCCGAAAAAAACCTTCCTCTTATGATCCATTGTATCATGGTCGGTTCATGGAGGTGCTTATTGAACGTGAAAGAGCCCTAAGTCAATCACAAGACAGCAATAGCTCCGAAGGCGAGAGCAGTAGCCAAGGTTCAGTGTTGAGTTGTTCTTCTGACAGTGATATGGAGCCAGGCTCTGTACTTTCTGGCTCTAGTAGTGATAATGAAGCTGTCCCTCAGCCATTAACCCCCCTGTATAGCCGTCATGGCAGGAATGGTGATAGTCAGAACCAAGTTTCTAATAACATCTATCCATCTGTAGCGAGTGACACAGATGATGAGAGTAGTCTGAGCCAAGATTATAAACGTCGCAGACTGATGGTTAACAGTGATGATAGTGATGCAGGAAATGACGATGTCATGTTCACCACTTCTTTTGATGGCACAAATACAGATTCAAATAATGATATTGACCTTGATGATGAAAATTCAAGTTTTGGGAATATCATGCGTGTACTGGACAATAGTCCACAGATACTGCGCACATTCCATGATCGACTCACTGCAAACAATCGTCATCATACAGAAAATGGTGACGCGCCAGCTAAACCTATTAGACGCGCCTTATTCACTGGTAAAGTTGAGGCAGATAAAGTTAACACCTTGCAATCTGCACCACATGCTAGTTTCTTTACAACTGGAAAAGAAAATGCTTCGAACAATACATCGAGAAACAACACCGTTCCTCAAGTATTGCAAAAAAATATACAACAGAATTGTAAAGTGCCTGCATTCTCCGCTTAAATACAAAACGATTAATCCACCGCCGCTGCAATATCCACATTAGCGGTTAAAACAATTTTCTGACTCACTGCCATTGACTGTGACCCAGCAGAATTAACCGCAGTCTCTTGCATAAATTTCGTCTGCGCATAGCCACGCGCCATGGGAGCGGGTCTTGCCATGGGATCAAAATCAATACTATGCACAAAGTAATCCTGCTCAGGGTAATTCTTTTCTAACAAGGCGATTTCATTTTTTACCCGCGTGTAAATGTCACTCCGCAATTGGTCACGTACCTTTTCCACATCACCTAAGCTGGGTGAATAATCAATACTCGCCACGGAATACTTCATACCCGGCTTGCTAATTTTCTTTGCCTGGGCACGAATATTTGCTAACTCTTGCTCTGGTAAACGTGCCTGTGCTTGAATTTGCACCTTCTCTAAGCCGGACTGGTCTTGGCTACGATTAAATTGGGTCAGACGCCAATTTGCATCCTTAGCCATGGCATTTAAATGCTCCAACACTTGTGTCTGTAATTTATCCAAACCTGCTTGATCTAGATTAGCATCAATAGACATAATGACCTTAGCCGTGTTAGTGGTCACCCATTGCTCAGCAGCAATAGTATATTTCACATCATTCAAACGTGGGTAAGGACCAACCGGTTGTACCGGCTGAGGTTTCGCCGCAGCATAGGCAGTGGATGTAACCAATATGGCCAAACCTGTGGCAATAATGAGTATGTTTTTCATGCTGTTTATCTCCTTGAAAGTAATTTTCTGGGCCTCATTATTACACATTGGCTCCCCTTATCACCATTGAGTTATTTCTATCAAATCAAACATTTTTTTACGTTTAAGAATTTACTTCTATTGATTTTCTGATACCCTTGGCCTAACCCGTCCAACAAGGGTAAGAAGAGAAATGAATGCTACAAATACAGCCATGATTGACAAAACATTACACAAAATTGACGATTTATTTACCTATGCTGATCAATATAACTTTGGCGATTTACATCTAAAAGTCGACAAAGCCACTGGCTTACATGCCATTATTGCTATCCATAGCACCAAATTGGGTCCCGCCCTAGGTGGTTGTCGTTTTGCTGAATATCCTTCAACCGATGCAGCTATCATCGACGCAATGCGCTTAGCCCGTGGTATGAGCTATAAAGCAGCTATTACTGGCTTAGATCTGGGTGGTGGCAAAGCCGTTATCATCAAACCGCCTATAGCAAAAGATCGAGATGCCCTATTTGCTGCCTTTGGGCGCTTCGTCAACGAGCTTGGCGGGCGCTATATCACTGCGCAAGACAGCGGCACTAGCCCCCATGATATGGAGTCTATCTATCAAGCAACTCAATACGTGGCTCCACCACCGACTATTGCTGGCGCTGGCAGTAACCCATCACCTTACACGGCTGACGGCGTTTTACGAGGCATTGAAGCGGCTATAAAGTTTAAACTTAACTCTGATAGTTTAGAAAATGTACATATCGCTATGCAAGGCGCTGGTGATGTGAGTTACTATTTAGCAAAAGGACTCCATGCACGTGGTGCTAAGCTAACAGTCTGTGATATTAAATCACACCTCACGCAACGATTTGTCGATGAATTTGCCGCTAGCGTGGTAAAACCATCCGATATTTATAGTGTAGAATGCGATGTCTTCGCTCCTTGTGCATTAGGTGCAGCACTTAACGATCAAACCATACCACTAATCAAAGCCCCTATTGTGTCAGGCTGTGCAAATAATCAATTAGCACATCAATATCATAGTCAAACGTTAAAAGACCATGACATTATCTACACCCCTGATTATGTGGTGAATGCTGGTGGCTTAATTCATGCAGTCACAAAATATAATCAAACCAGTGATGCCCAAGCACGCAAAACAATCCTCAATATTTATGACAGCACATTGATGATTCTTGAACGTGCAGCCGCTGAAAATAAGACAACGACTGAAGTCGCCAATATTATTGCCCGAGAACGATTACACGGATAAACAAGGAGTCCATAAAAGTGTCAACCGTCGCTCAATTTTCCGTCGAGCATGTACAGTATCTCAATCAAGACAGCGTGCTGAGTCAAGATGCGCCCAGTTTTGCTAAGGAACCAGAAAACCTCATCTACCTCTATCAACAGATGGTCAAAACCCGCAGCTTTGATACCAAAGCCATTAACTTACAACGTACTGGTAAGATGGGAACTTATGCCAGTTGTTTGGGCCAAGAAGCCGTCTTCGTTGGTTATGGCCATGCCATGCAGCAAACAGATGTATTAGTGCCCTATTATCGCGACTATGGTGCACAATTCCAGCGTGGCGTTAAAATGGCGGAAGTATTACGCTACTGGGGTGGCGATGAACGCGGCAATGATTTTGCTGAGTGTCGCGAAGATTTTTCTTTTAGTGTGCCCATTGCATCACAATTATTACATGCCACCGGCGTCGCCCATGCCTTTAAATATCGTCAGCAAGCACGCGCGGTTGTCACCACCTGCGGTGAAGGCGGTACCTCTGAAGGTGATTTTTATGAAGCGATTAATCTCGCTGGTGATTGGCACTTACCCGTTGTCTTCGTCGTGAATAATAATCAATGGGCTATCTCTGTCCCTCGTAATATTCAAACTGGCGCGCAAACCATTGCGCAAAAAGCCATTGCTGCAGGAATACCTGGTATTCAAGTAGATGGCAACGATGTCATCGCCATGCGCGAAGTGGCTGACCAAGCCCTCACTCGTGCACGTAATGGTGAAGGGCCTACACTCATAGAAGCAATAACATACAGGCTCTGTGATCACACTACTGCTGATGATGCCAGTCGTTATCGCCCTAAAGAAGAATTAGACCTCGCCTGGCAACAGGAACCCATTAAACGCTTGCGCACCTATTTAACCAATAACAATATTTGGGATGACAGCAAAGAACAGGTATTACAATCCTTATGCAGCCAAGAGGTAGAACAAGCTGTTGCTGACTATCTCGCGACACCCAAACAACCCAGCAGTGCTATGTTTGATTACTTGTATGCTGAATTGCCTGAAGCTTATCAACAGCAACGAGACAGTGCTAAGGAATTTGGAGGTGAACATGGCTGAAATTACCCTCATTGAAGCAGTCACTCAGGCACTCGCCTATGAAATGAATACCGATCCTGATGTGCTGATCTTCGGTGAAGATATCGGTATCAATGGTGGAGTCTTCCGTGCCACTGAAGGCTTATTAGAAAAGTTCGGCGCAGAACGGGTCTTAGATACCCCCCTAGCGGAATCCATGTTAGCTGGCATGGCTACAGGCATGTCTTCACAAGGATTGAAACCTGTGGTTGAATTCCAATTCATGGGATTTATCTATCCAGCTTTCAATCAAATCATTAATCATATTGCCCGGTTGCGACACCGCACCCGCGGCAGACTAAGCTGTCCATTAGTATTACGCGCTCCCTTTGGTGGCGGCATACGCGCACCAGAGCATCACTCCGAAAGCACAGAAGCGTTATTCGCTCATATTCCTGGTGTAAAGGTTGTCATACCTTCATCACCCGCACGTGCTTATGGTTTACTACTGGCGGCTATTCGCGATCCAGATCCTGTGATTTTCCTTGAACCAAAACGCATCTACCGTTTAGTTAAACAAGCAGTCCCTGACAATGGTGAAGCCTTACCCATCGGCAAAAGCTTCGTCCTACGCGAAGGTAGCGATGTGACTTTAGTCAGTTGGGGAGCATCACTCACAGAAACACAAAAAGCAGCAGAGACCCTCGCCAGTAAAAACATTAATGCAGAAGTCATCGATGTCGCCACGGTTAGTCCGCTAGATACTGAAACTATTTTACAATCGGTACAAAAAACCGGTCGCTGTGTGATTGTCCATGAGGCAGCGCGAAGTTGTGGTGTTGGTGCTGAAATCGCCGCCCAAATTGCAGAAAAAGGCTTATTATCACTATTCGCACCCATTCAACGAGTCACGGGTTATGACACGGTAATGCCCTACTTCCAACTAGAAAAACAATATATCCCTAGCGAAGCTAGAATTATCAAAGCAGTCAATGATGTAATGGAGTTCGCATGAGTATTTTTAATTTACCTGATCTTGGTGAAGGCTTACCTGACGCTGAGATCCACGAATGGCACGTTAAAGAAGGCGATGAAGTTAAAGTCGATCAGTTATTAGTATCCATGGAAACGGCAAAGGCTGTGGTTGAAGTCCCAGCCCCGCAAAGTGGCACCATTAAAAAATTATATGGTGCACCAGGCGATGTCATCAACACCGGCGATCCATTAGTCGAATTTGCCAGTGCAGAAGCTAGTCAAACTGCAGAAGAATCAGCACCGAGTGCTGAAGCAAAACACTTAGGCGCAACCGTCGCTGGCGCCATTGAAGTGGGCGATACTGTCATTACAGAATCAGCGGCTGGCGTCACACCGACACAAAGCAATGCGCCTGCAGTGAAGGTACTCCCAGCTATCCGCGCCTTAGCCAAAAAATTAAATGTGGATTTAAACAGCTTAACCGGTACTGGCCCTAATGGCCAAATTACTCAAGAAGATGTAAAAAATGCCAGCACGGATTCAACAGCCACTGCAAACAAAATGGAACCACTACGTGGCGTACGCCGCACCATGGCAACGATTATGGCGCAATCACACAGTGAAGTTGTCCCCGTTACTATTGTGGATGATGCTGACTTATATCACTGGACCGGCAAACAAAATATTACCACTCGAGTTTTACGCGCTATTGTCAGCGCTTGCCGCGCTGAACCAGCACTTAATACCCATTTCCACAGTGATGATATGAATCGTGAAGTCATGAGTGATATCAACATTGGTGTCGCCATGGATTCTGAAAATGGATTATTTGTCCCTGTCATCAAACAAGCCCAAGAAAAATCTCAACAAGCACTACGCGATGCTATTGATAGCTTCAAACAGCAAGTAGGTAATCGCAGCATTGCACCAGAGGATTTGAAAGGCGCGACGATTTCACTCTCAAACTTTGGTGTCTTTGCTGGTCGCTATGCTAATCCCATCGTAGTACCGCCCTGTGTAGCTATTATTGGCACAGGTAAAATTCGTCAGCAATTAGTCGGCCATGACAATGTAGTTAAAAATCACAATATCATGCCACTCTCCGTGAGCATTGATCACCGCGCAGTCACTGGTGGCGAAGCCAGCCGTTTCTTAGCTGCCATGATCGATGATTTACAGAAGCCAGAGTAGATATGATATTAGAGCATGAACAATGCTGTTACTAAGTAGTCAAACCATCAGGAGATCCCTCTCAGCGGCTACCGCCACTGTTCGGGATGACAACAGCTTCGCTATTGTCATCTCGTATATGGACTCTCTCTATTTTGCAAGTAAAACACTGAACAAAGAATAAAGTCGACATTCGTATATCCGGTAACTGTGTGAGCCATTAACACTAATAAGCTCGTACCCTAATGTAATTCATAAGCACTCTGCAACCTCATCGAGCGGACGACCACGAAGGTCTTCGAAATGGTCAGGTACTGACAGAGTGGTTAAACCTTTACACATTATTCAGATTTTCTTGACTTGTCAGAAGAGAAAGCATACCTCCTATATTTAATGACCTATTTAACTCTACCTATTTTCCTACAGGACTCTAGTACTAATCTTTTACCATAGCGGGAGGTGCCTTAAATTCATCGCCCAATACGATAATAGCCCATATATGCCTTGCTAGTTTATTAGCCAGTGCGACATAACATTTGTGTTTTCCTCTGGTGTTCTTTAACCGCTTGAGCCATCGACTTAATTCATCGTGTTTATTATCAATATATTTGACAACAGACCGAGCACCATGAATAAGTAGACCACGTAAAGTGCGATTACCTCGTTTACTAATCCCTTGTAGCTTGTGAATACCCCCACTGGAGTGTTCCTTCGGCACTAACCCTAAATACGCAGCGCAGTGTCGCCCATTGCTGAAATCACTGGCATTACCCAAGGTGGCGTAAGCAAAGACTGCAGTAATAGGCCCTACTCCACGTAAGTGCATTAAGCGTCGACAGACCTCATTCTCTTTTGCTATCGCCTTAATTTGCTTTTCATAACCGGCTATCTTCTTATCTAAGGTGGGTAATTCTTCGTACAAATCATTCAATAAGCCACGTAACCTATCGGGTAAGCCATTGTTTGTATCCTCTAATAACTCGGATAAACGTGATTTCAAGCGTGATAAACCTTTAGGAACAATTTCCCCAAATTCTAGAAGAAATCCGCGTATCATATTGCCTATCTCTGTTCGCCGCTGTACATAGCTTTCTCTTATCCTATGCAACGTTTGTAACGTTTGCTGCTCTTCGGTTTTAACGGGCACTGTGGGGATACCCTCATGTTGAGCCGCCATGGCGATGGCTTTTGCATCATTGGCATCGTTCTTACTGCCTACCACAAACCCTTTGACGTATTGGGGGCTAATCACTTTTACCTGATATCCCAGGGCTCTAAAGCTCCTTGCCCAGTAATTCGCCCCACCACACGCCTCCATTGCAATGGTGACATCGGCGGATAAATCCTTGATATAACTCATTAATTGATGTCTTTTTAAGGACTTTTTCAACACACAACTCCCGGATTGGCTGGCTCCATGTAATTCAAAATGATTTTTTGCCAAATCGATACCTAATACGTTAATATTGCCCATTGGACTCTCCTTTTATTTCAGTGGTTTGAGCTTTCCCATAAAGCTCTTGTAAAGACGAGTATATCGTCTTGTGAACGTGAAGTGAGAGTCCATTACATTGAGCGCAGCGAGATATCCGCAGATAATCTAGCTAACGCGAACAAGGATGTATGCTAGGCCACTAAACTGACAAGATGCATCTCAAGCAATGCACTAACTGGCCATCAATCCATTAGGCCGTGATGCTTGAGGCGTAACGTTTGATACTGTTAGTTCCACATCACCAGTAGACTGCTCACTATCACCTGGTTTATTATTATCCTCACTACTATGCTTAACAACCTCAGGAACCACTGCCTGTAATTTTAGCTTAGCTTCAATGAACTTTTCTAAGGGTTGTAATACTGCAGTAATTTCAGCTACTAACTCTGGGTCAAATTTGTTAATTTTACCTTTCAACTCTCGAATCATATCTGCAGTTTTTTGTAAAAACTCTTGCATTATTACTTGACCACAGACAAGATTAGCTACAGAAAAATTGATATTATCGATGATATAAGCCAGTGTTTGTCGATTTATATTATCCTCATAATAGTTTGTTAAAATCTTACGTAATTCATCTGAAACAGCAGTGATTTTTTCGCTAATCTTATAACGTATATAAACCGTTTGAAGATTAAATTTCACAGTCCTAAGAATCTTTAAAAATTCAGCTCCTAGTTCCATTTGTTTTTTTAAGTGCAATTTGACAACATCAAACTTCTTAGCAAGCGAGGATACATTACATAAGTCAGAATCATCCTTTGTCCTGACGTCATCCCTGCGTAGCTTGCAGGTCAAACGATAATAACGATATAGCGCCCCTAAAAATTCAATCGGTAGGGACTCATACTTATCAGCATAACTCTCTAAACGTTGCTCAAGCCCCGTCATCTTACCGGCATCATAATATGTTTTATTCGGCGACTGAGAGTTCATAGTCGGTAAGTACATAATAGTAAGGTTATCATCATCAACCCTATTGCCAGTGCGACCACCATGGCGTTCAAAAACTGTATTAGAGTCATCAATATGTAATAGTTGCGTTTTTGGGGAAAGACGTTTTTTTATCAGAGCTAATTGGTTTATCTTACCAAGATCTTTTATGTTAATGTTTGCTTGCGGATTACTCTTGCAATACTTATCATATATTTCCTTTGCCTGCAGTTTATAATCTGCTTCAGTCTGTGAATTCTTTGCTGCTTCTATTAACAGTCTTTCAAAGACCTGGATATACTGAGTATAAAAGCCACTTGAGCTTTCATCGCCATGACTCTGCGACAGAGCAACATCTGGTTTCATGCTAATTTTGACTTTATTAAGACCCAAGTGCTTTAACCATGCAATAGAATACTGCAGGCTTGATGTTTCTACGCCTGTTATATCATCAAAACTATCAAACATATGCTCATATGTTATTTGTAAATTACGACTTGTACTTATATATATTGGATCTGCTGGTGCTTGTTGAGCATGATCGTAAGCAATGGCAAGCAAGGCAAGGTTGATTCGAAAATTGCTACTAACAGGAATGAACTTAAATGAAACTGGATCTACGGGCATAACTAAAGTAAAGTCATTATCTAAACTCAAGCATAAATCTAGCTTTGTTTTCGAAGTTTGGTCCACGGTAGAAAGTGTAGTTTCATCACTTGCGTTAGTTTTATCGCTCTCGGCTGCTACAATTGCTATATCTGGATTCGTCACAATATTTCTCTTATTTTATTTATTACTCCCGCTCTAAAACCGCCGCATACTAGCATATATCAGACTTAGCTGTCTAAGGTCTTGAGTGCGCCAAGAGACAGTCCATGAGCTTAATTATGACCTTTACAAATACAGCACATCTGTGTAATATTTTGTCATCTTTATAATAACCATAGACAAAACCATGCCAAAGCCTACAACGAGTAATATTCAGCTTACTGATGCACAACGATCGTTCATTAATGCGTTTTTTAACATGAAAGTAAGCAAACAGACTCCCATCTCTGACGAACAGCGTCAGGCTCTACGCCTATTTGTTAAATCCAATAAGAAAAGTCCAGTAACTCATATAATACCAGAGAATATTTTTATTTATCTGATGGACTATATACTGACAACCCACACGCTCATTATGGGTCAATCAGAAGATGTACAACTGGCTATTCTGGAATATAGAAGAAGAGGATTATTTCTAACATCATTGGTTTTCTATAACCCTAGTAAAATGCACGAAATTCTTAGCCTAGCAAATAAAGAGGAAAAAAATGAAGCATTATTAGATTTCATACTCTCCGAGGATGATTTTTTTGATCAAGTTATCGACTGTATCGATCAACTTCTAGCGGTCAAATATAATGAAGAGCAATATAAAGAATATATTATTAATACCTTTGTTTACACAGAACTGCTGCGCATTATCAGTCCTGCACACCGCAAGAAAAATATGCCTAACATGCAAGCCAATCTTGAGATATCTTTATACCGTTCTAATTCATATGTATTTAGGTGCATAGGCAAAGAATTATCATTCACACAAGAGCACCATGTTATATTTAATAGTAGAATCAAGCGTATTGAACAGGCAGCCAAGAAGAAACTCGATCAATTGACAACGCGCCTGAATCCCTCATTAACAGAACTATCCGCTCTATTATTATTCACCCTGATGGCTCAAGCCATTGCATTTACTTACTCAATGCTTCTTACACTGTTGATTACATTACCAAGTGCGGTATTAGTCTATCGCCGACATATAGCAGCAACAGACGATAGAAAACTGAATTACCGTAATATTACTCTAGGATTACTTCGATATCATCTGCCAAATGAAAATCATTCTGGTAGATCACATAAGCGCAAACACGAACAACACACATTGACGGAAATTCATGATGCTCTGCATGAGTTCCTTGCAAATCACAGCAGTTCATATCCACTCGTTTCTGACTGTACATTGCCCTTAGCAGACAGCTCAACAGACTTAGAGTCTCGTACTTCAAAAAAAAGAAAATCATCGAGCACTGACAGTCCAACACAAGCATACCCAACGGTTTCAAGCCTATATAAAAGACTCAAACAACAACGTCGAGGTCAACGAATTACTGATGTCATTTTTCCAGAAAAAGAACGGATATCTCCTTTACAAGAAGCCACTCCAGCAAAAGCAGCATCTAGAATAGAAATGAACGACAAGACCATAAAAGCCTATGTTTTCGGCGAGAATGGCCGTAAAGCTTTGTATGTTGTCGCGGGTATTGACACATTAACGCAAAAGGATAAAACCAAGCTATATGATTCTGTTAAAAACCATCTACGTTTTGCACGCCAAAAGAAACAAAGTGGCTTCAAGCTAGACAAAAATAAACAACAGAAATTTCGTGATAAAAGCCATGAGAATAGATATCAACTATTCTTTACTCAAGAAAATAAAAATACGGCAAGAGATACAAACGATGAAACACAAATACCAACCTTTATATGCCAATTAACTAAAAATATACCGCGAAAATAACATGTCTCATTTAACCAAAAAACAAGAAGGTTTTTTAAACAAAATTTTTGATCCTGAAAAAAATAAAACACTCAGATTTACTTATATCCAACAGGAAGCAATGAGTAAAATAGACATTCAATTTGGATTCACTAATTCGAGAAAGCCTGGTGATATATCTATCTATGATTATCTGATTAACTTCACTCAAACGACCCATGCTATGTTCATGGGACAAAGCATGGACGACAAGCTATTCATCGCTGAACGTCGAATATTTTTATTATTCAATTTTTTAACTGCTGTTTATATGCCTGAACATGTCATTACAATTAGCAGGCAAAAGTTCTCTAATTTCATTAGTATGCTATATAGCCATATGCGTACAGAAGAACACTTTTTCACTACCCTGCTCAAAAAAATACAGGCCCTAACCGCTTATCATTATGATGAAACTGAATACGTAAAATACATGTCCAAACGCATCGCTTACCCGGAATTAATCCGTCTATCTGGCTATCAGCAAATCCAACTTGCACATGGTAGAACACTGCTTATAAAGTATATTCCTACATTTCAACATAATTTTGAAACACTATTCTACCAATCAACCCGGGGATTGCTACAATTTACTCTAATAGATGCTCCTAATATTAAAGATGTTTTATCTATATTTGATTCATCAGCGGAGAAGCTCAGACAATCAACTCAAAAAATTATAAACGAATACACTGAAAAAGATTTAGTCTTCAAAAAACCAAATATATACCCCGCTATCGCCATCATGATAATCATTAGCAGCCTATTAGGGCTCTATGCTTTATCAATGGCTTTACTAAATTTATGTCTGATGGCTGGTGGTATTTATTATTACGCACAAAATAAACAGCCGATCGAACAGATATCGCTAAGAACGATGAAATTAAAACAATTTCTTGATCAGAACTCATCGAATTCACATCAGCAGTCTAGAAGAAAAAAGCCTGAGCAACGTACATCTATACAGATTAATGAGCTAAAGCTCGTGCGACAATTGATTGCATTATATCAACAATACCAAGATAATTATCCACTGGTACCGGAAATACTATTATCCTCTCAAACAAATCCCACGAAAAAAAGAAAAAAAACAACTAGCTCAAGCGCACGAACACCTGCTGAAAAAAATGCTTATTTAAACCCCCATCATGGTGGCTCTGATCTATATAGACGATTACGCAAGAGAACGGCAGGAAAAAATCTCAGACATATGGTTCAAAGTCTACAGCAAGAGCCTGTAACCAAAACCCAAGACACCCATACGATACTACCCGCACCTGAAATTACGCGTACCAGCGATGCAATCAAACTAACTATCACAGGCAGCAATAATAGGTGTGCTCGTTATATCATCAAAGGTTTAGACACATTAAGGACAAATGACCGAGATACATTGTGTGCATCCTTACAAAGCCACGCAATTTTTGCACGCCCAAAAGGCCAAAGTGGTTTTAAGTATGATAGACATAGAAGAGCAGAAAAATATCGTGATAAGGGAAGCAATCGTTATCAGTTATTTTTCCAACTGCAAGCAAATGGTAAAACAGAACAAAGTGAAGATGCACCATCAGTACCAACGTATGTTTGTACATTAAAAGGTACTATACCAACAAAATAATGGGGATCCCTCACGCTACACGCTCTAACAGTCACTACACTTTTACAGTCAACCAAACCATCTGGAGATCCCTCGCGCTACGCGCTCGGGATAAGCAAAATGACTTCGTCATTTTGCTTACTTAGCTTGCATGCGAATTGCGCCATCTAAACGGATCACTTCACCATTGATTTGCACATTCTCAATGATATGCCCTGCTAACCGTGCAAATTCACTGGGCTTACCTAAGCGTTTGGGGAACGGCACTTGTGCTGCTAAACTAGTTTGCACGTCCTCTGGCATCCCTGTCATCATTGGCGTAGCAATTAACCCAGGAGCAATAGTATTCACTCGGATCCCAAAGCGAGCTAATTCTCGTGCCACTGGTAAGGTCATGGCAACGATGCCCCCCTTTGAAGCACTATAAGCAGCTTGGCCAATTTGACCATCATAAGCCGCAATGGATGCCGTATTAATAATAATGCCACGCTCTTCATCTTCATTCAGCACTGCCAACTCACTCATATGCGCCGCGACTAAACGTAGCATATTAAAAGAACCAATAAGATTCACTTGAATAACCTGCGTAAAATTTTCCAAAGGCATCGGCCCCTCACGTCCAACAATGCGTTGCGCTGGGGCAATCCCCGCACAATTGATACAACCACGAATTTCTCCCACAGCAGCAATGGCTTGCTCTAATGCCGCCTGCGCTTGCTCACTATCAGTTACATCACAGGTTAATGCCATTGCGCCGATTTTCTCCGCAACGGCTGCTACAGCCTCAGCATTACGGTCAATTAAGACTGTACGAGCGCCTTGCTGCTGCAGATATTCTGCTGTGGCTGCCCCCATACCCGAGCCTGCACCGGTGATTAAAAACGTGTTATTTTGTAATTCCATCGAGATATCCTTAGTTGATGATGCGCTTAGGCTAGCCTACCACTAGTTCAGCCCAAAGGTCTACTTTGCACACTCCATCCCATAGCAAGCAAGCCCAAAAGCTAATCCCAGCTAAACTAGAGCCCGTGTGCAAATCTGCATAAAGCTCCTGCTTGGGCATAAAAAATAGCTGGCATTCAGACTCTTAGCTTTTAGACATACTTACCGATATGTAATCCTCAAGTTCACTATGAAAGCGGTCCTATCCCTGCTAAAATCTGCCCTTTTTAGCATCGCCAACTGACCAAAAAATGACTAACGCACTATTCAATATACAAATACCTAATCAGGGCAAACAGCGCTGGGACCAGCTCTATGGCAGCAGCCAGAGCTTGCTCATCCTGCAAACGGCGCAACAGGCCAAACAGCCTATCCTGGTCATTGCCAGTGATACTCTGGCTGCCAATCGCCTGCAGGCAGAACTGAGCTTTTTTGCTAAATCAGAGCCTAATCTGCCTATCATGGTCTTCCCCGATTGGGAAACCTTGCCCTATGATAATTTCTCGCCGCACCAGGATATTATTTCCCAACGCTTAGCAACGCTGTACCAGCTCAGCCAGCTACAACAAGGCATTATTATTGTGCCTGTGGCAACCTTAATGCACCATATCAGCCCACGCGAGTATATTATCAATAGCAGTTTTGTCTTACAGATTGGTGATAAGCTTGACCTCGACGTCTTGCGGCAGCAATTAGAAGAACGCAGCTATCGTGCCGTATCACAAGTCTATGAACATGGTGAATTTGCCCTGCGCGGTGCGATTTTTGATCTCTTCCCCATGGGTAGTGCTACGCCCTTTCGCATTGAATTATTCGATGATGAAGTAGAAAGCATCCGCATTTTTGATCCAGACAATCAGCGCACCATTGAAAAAATCACCCAAGTTAAATTACTCCCGGGCCGTGAATTCCCCCTAGATAGTGACAGCATCACGCGCTTCCGCCAAAATTGGCATGAATTATTTCCTGGCAATCCACGCGAATGTCCCATTTACCAACAAGTGAGTAAAGGCATTGCCCCAGCGGGTATCGAGTATTACTTACCCTTATTTTTTCAAAGCACCAGTAGTTTACTCAATTACTTACCCGCAGCAAGCTTAGTCTTTCACGTGAGTGATATTACTCATGCAGCAGAGCAATTTAGCGCAGAAGTCGCTGAACGCTTGCAACAATGCAACATCGATTACACGCGCCCGTTATTGGCTAGTGATAAACTATTTTTTAGCTGGACACAATTATGCGAGCAATTAAAGCCATTCACACAAATTCAAATCGATACTGAACTGAATAAATCTACTCGGCACTTCACTACAGCAGATTTACCCGATCTGAGTGCGAACCATAAATTAAAAAATCCCCTCATTAATTTACAGAATTTCTTATCTGAGAGTGATACGCGCGCGCTTATCTGTGCAGAAACCGCTGGTCGCCAAGAAGCATTATTAACCCTGCTACAGCAAGCGCAATTAAAACCAATGCAGCTTGAATCATGGCATAACTTTGTCGCCAGCGACACAAATTTTGCCATCACCATTGCACCTATCGACCGTGGATTTCAATGCACTGAGGCACCACTTGCTCTAATCACTGAAACTCAGTTATTTGGCCAGCATGCAGTGCAACAGCGACGCAAACAAACCAGTACCACAGACTCTGATGCAGTGATCCGCAATTTAGCCGAATTAAGCATTGGTGATCCTGTCGTGCATCTTGATCATGGCGTCGGCCGCTATCTCGGCTTACAAACGCTGGATACTGCCAATAACACCGCTGAATATCTTACCCTAGAATACGCAGGTGATGATAAACTCTACGTGCCAGTCAGCACCCTGCATTTAATTTCACGCTACAGCGGTGTTGATATCGATAACGCCCCCTTACATCGCCTAGGCAGCAAGCAATGGCAAAAAGCTAAGAGCAAAGCCGCGAAACAAGCCCGCGATGTAGCTGCTGAACTACTCGATATTTACGCACGCCGTGCTAGCCGCCAAGGTCATCAATACGATTTCTCTAGCAGCGATTATGATACCTTTGCTAGTTCCTTCGCCTTTGATGAAACTGCCGATCAAGAACAAGCCATTACCCAAGTGATTAATGATATGCGTGCGAATAAACCCATGGATCGTTTAATCTGTGGTGATGTCGGCTTTGGCAAAACCGAAGTAGCTATGCGTGCGGCCTTTATTGCCGTAAGTGAAAATAAACAAGTAGCAGTCCTAGTACCCACAACCCTACTGGCTCAACAGCACTATGAAACTTTCCGTGATCGCTTTGCAGACTGGCCGGTACGTATTGAAGTGATTTCCCGTTTTCGCACCAAGAAAGAACAAGAAAATATTATTACCCAACTTAATGAGGGTAAAATTGATATTCTCATCGGTACCCACAAATTATTACAAGAGCAGATTGTCTTTAAACGCCTCGGTTTATTAATTATTGACGAAGAGCACCGCTTCGGTGTGCGTCAAAAAGAACGCTTTAAAGCCTTACGTGCGGAAGTGGATATTCTCACATTAACGGCTACCCCAATTCCACGCACCTTAAATATGGCAGTGTCAGGATTACGTGAATTATCCATCATTGCCACACCACCGGCAAAACGCTTATCTATTAAAACCTTCGTACACAGTTACCAGAAAAGTATTGTCCGTGAAGCAATCTTGCGGGAAATCATGCGTGGCGGCCAAGTGTTTTTCTTACATAATAATGTGGAGACCATTGAACGCATGCGTAATGCTATTAGCGAATTAGTCCCCGAGGCGCAAGTACGTTTTGCCCATGGCCAATTACGTGAACGCGAATTAGAAAGTATTATGTCAGACTTCTATCATCAGCGTTTTAATATCTTGGTGTGTACCACGATTATTGAAACTGGTATTGATATTCCCACGGCAAATACGATCATTATCAATGATGCGGACCGTTTTGGCTTAGCCCAATTGCATCAACTACGTGGCCGCGTTGGTCGCTCACACCATCAGGCTTATGCTTATTTACTCACTCAAGCAGATAAGCCGCTCACCAAGGATGCAGAAAAACGCTTACAAGCAATTGCCGCCCTAGAAGACTTAGGCATTGGCTTCACTCTAGCCACCCATGATTTAGAAATTCGCGGTGCCGGTGAATTATTAGGCAATGAGCAAAGTGGTGATATCCAGGCTATCGGCTTTACCCTCTATACTGAACTGTTAGAGCGCGCCGTGAATGCCTTGAAAGAAGGTAAAGAGCTCAATTTAGACACCCCACTCAAACGCGGCAGTGATATCGAATTACAAATCCCTTGCCTCATCCCTGATGACTATCTGGGCGACGTTCAGCAGCGCCTGGTGCTGTATAAGCGGATTGCCAGTGCTGACACCGCAGCCGCTTTGGATGAGCTCCAGGTGGAAATGATAGACCGTTTTGGCCTACTGCCGCCACAGGTAAAAAACCTCTTCCGCGTCACTCATTTGAAACTACAGGCGGAACAACTCGGTATCCGTAAAATCGAAGCCAACGCGAAGAGTGGCAGACTTGAATTTGAACAAAAAAACACCATCGACCCAGAACAGCTTATCGAATTAGTACAAAAACAGCACTTAAACTATAAATTTGACGGCCCCAATCGCTTAAAGTTCATCATTCCTCAACAAGAAGTTGACGACAGGCTAAAATTTGTTGAAAATTTAGTGGCAAAACTAACCCCCCGAGGTGATCATGAAAAATCTGCTTAGCACCCTTAGCCTATTCGCCCTCACTTGTTTATTTGCTAGTTCAGCTACGGCTGCTACAGATGAGCAAGAATTATACCAAGTGGAAATTATCGTCTTCAGTCATATTACTGAGCAAGGCTTACACGCAGAGACGTGGCCAACACTGACAGACTGGCCTATTACCGACCGTGCCATTGAATTAGCGGCTTACGCACCACCTAAACCTGCTGCAACACAAGCCAACGCACAAAGCCCCTCACAGGGCTTCGCACAAATTAATCAATCACAGGCACGCCAACCGCAAGAACAATCAACGCCTTTATTCCAATTATTACCGACTCAAGATTTCACGCTGCAACAACCTCAATCAGCAATTGAAAAACACCAGAATTACCACATCCTTTTACATGAAGCCTGGGTACAACCCATCGAAAAAGCGAGTAAAACCATTCATTTACATGGCGGCGCAAAATACGATGATGAAGGTAACGTCATTAATACAATAGCAAGCGTACTACCTGCAAACGACACATGGGAATTAGACGGTACTTTAACGCTAAATCGAAACCGTTACTTCCAAGTTGCTTCTAATTTATTACTGACTGAACCTAATCAACAAGGTTTAACTCCCAATGAAGATGAAGAACCGGCCAAGCTGAATCACTTTAGCTTGAAACAAACCCAGCGCATGCGCAGTGATGAATTACATTATTTCGATCATCCCCTTTTCGGCATGTTGATCAAAGTAACGCCTTATACAACAGCAGATAACAGTAATCAGCAAGCTTAATGTCATCATCATTATGGATGACGGTTCATATAACACGCAGCTTTCTGAAGCACTTTAGAGATTGAGACATAGATATGACAATGAAACGAATCAACACCATGTACACACAGCACATTCTTTCTATTCAATCTCATGTGGCCTTCGGTTATGTAGGTAACCGTGCAGCCGTTTTCCCCCTACAACGCATGGGGTTTGATGTCAGTGCCATTAACACAGTGCAATTTTCTAATCATACCGGTTATGGCTCTTGGACAGGTGATATCTTCACTGGCGAACACATTCAAAGTATCATTGATGGCATGACTGAACGCAATGCTTTTAAAAAAACCAGTGCCTTACTATCCGGCTACATGGGCGACGCTGATTTAGGTACCGTTATTGTAAAAACCGCTAAACAATTGAAATCACAAAACTCTCGCCTCATCTACTGCTGCGATCCCGTGATCGGTGATGTGGGACGTGGTGTTTTTGTTAAACCCCAAGTTGCTGAATTCATCAAAGAAGAAGCGGTGGATGCAGCAGACATTCTCACCCCCAATCAATTTGAATTAGAGTACCTCACTGATGAGAAAATCTTGCATCTGGATGATGTTCTACGTGCCTGTGAGAAAATTCGCGAACGCGGGCCACGCACAGTCTTAGTCACCAGCCTCTGTCGAGAAGAAACAGCCCCAGACATGATTGAAATGCTCTTAGATCAAGAACATGGCTCCTGGTTAGTACGCACCCCCAAACTTAAGATCAACCCCGAACCAAACGGTGCTGGCGATGCCACTGCAGCAATTTTCCTGGCTAATGTACTGATGCGACGCGCCCCAGCAGAATCTCTCGCGCATGTTGCCGGAGCTATTTTTTCAATCTTTGAAGAAACTTACCAAGCCCAAAGCCGTGAGCTGCAATTGATCCGTGCACAAAACGCCTTCATCCAACCACCCCATAGATTTACTATTGAACCCATACGAGAAACACAGGCGGCAATTATTTAATACAACTCACACTATACCTTGCTCTGCTTCATTCCTGCTGGAACACGCAATATCGCAATGGCAACTACCGCTAATAATAAACACACAGGTAGCGGGATCAAAGCTAGACAATAATCCATACGATCATAAGCCGGTAAGCCATTGCTTAGTGATACTCCATTCCAACTGAGATCAATAAGATAACCAATCACAGGTTGTAATATGGCGCCTACGATGACTGATGCCATATTAGTTAAAGCCAAGGATGTACCGGCATATTGGCGTGGATTAATTTCACCCGCAATGGCATAGACAACAATCAACCCTGTATTTGTTAAGCCATAGATGAACATCAACACAAAGATCAGCCAGGTGGGTAAAGATGGTGCCAATAACAGGATCAGAAAAATAACTAAACCGGATAAGGCAGAGAAAATCATACATAAGCGTGGATAACGTAAGTGCGCTACTAACCACCCCATTAATGGTCCACCTACAACCCAGCCTAAGAAAATGGTGCTGATGGCTTCTGCTGCTACATGTGGTCCAAGCCCATAAGCATGTACTAAGAATGACACGCCCCATAACTCTGCAAATACTGCAGTAGGTCCATAAATTAAACCCGCACAGGCGGCATTCACCCAACTTTGTGGATTGGCAAATACAACTTTCAGTGCCACCAATAAATGCTTAGGCTCTGTCTCACTTGGCTCTCTGTCAGTTTTAGTTTGGCTTGGCGCATCACGCACTAATAAACCAATCAAAAGCGCTAAGAATAAAAATATAAAGGTAAAAATCATCATGGCATGACGCCAACCATAACCTGCCACTAAAAATGACATAGGCCCTTCACCCAAAGTGGCACCCAGCATACCGACGGCTTGAGTTAATCCGGCTAGTAGCGCAAAACGCTGTGGCGGAAACCATAATGAGGCAAGCTTTAAGGCACTGACAAAGGCAAAAGCCGCAGAAAAGCCCATCATAAAACGTCCTAAATCCGCCACCCACAGATACGGCGCAATCGCATAGACCAAACACCCTAAGGCACAGAGACAAACCATGAGTGTTAAAATACGATGCGGGCCATAACGATCGACTAATAAGCCCACAGGAATTTGCATCGCTATATATGGATACAAGAACCAAGCGGACAGACTGCCAATCGCTAATGCTGACGCACTAAATGTCAACATTAAATCAGGCACCATGACGCTAGGAGCAACCCGAACAATATATTCTAGAAAGAAAAAACTCGCGGCTAAACCCCAGATTAACCAAGGCATATAAGGAGACACTGACGTTGAATGAGTTGATGCAGGTGATGAGGATACAGAGTCTTGCATAGTGCGTTCTTATTTACCTGCTAAGCGATGAATAACTGAGGTTAATAATTCGCGCATTTTATCTAAACTTTCATCGATAACCGTACGTATCGCTTCTAAATCCACATGCAAACCATCACTACGCCCTGCAGCTTTACTACCCACCACAGCAACACTGCAATAGCGCATTTTTAATTCCCGAGCTAATACCGCTTCAGGCATTGCCGTCATGCCCACAATAGCACATCCATCACGTTCTAAACGATTCACTTCAGCAATGGTTTCATAGCGTGGCCCTTGAGTCACCCCGTAGGTTGCATCGTCGGTAAATTTCAAATCCATTGCCTGAGCAGATTCGATTAAAACTTTATGTAATTTAGGGCAATACGGATAAGTGAAGTCTAAATGCTTAGCAAAACTAAAATCATCTTCAAAGTAAGTATTAGCACGGCCATAAGTATAATCAATCAATTGGTCAGGGAAAACAAAATGCCCCGGTGTCATATCAGAGCGGATCCCACCGACAATACTAATACCAATCGCAATCTCTACGCCTAATTCACGTAAAGCCCACATATTAGCCTGATAATTAATTTGATGAGGCGGGGTACGGCGTTCAAGACCATGGCGATCTAAAAATAAAATTTCTTCACCTTCATACATACCACGCAAAATGGCTGATGCTGGTTCACCATAGGGGGTAGTCACAACCTCTTTTTTAGTGATTTCAAAACCTTGTAATTTAGGTAAGGCAGAACCACCAATAATCGCAATTTTACTACTCATCTTCCTCTGCCACTACGAATATACCTGGCGCATTGCGCAAATACTCTTTGTAATCCATACCATAACCAAATACATAGCGGTCGTCTACGCTTAAACCGGTAAAATCAGCCTTTTCAATACCGCCTGGCACACGCTCATGCTGTTTATCTACGAGCACAGCACTATACACTTCAGCCGCACCTCGACTTCGGCAAAACTCAATAATTGACGCCAAGGTCAAGCCACCATCCAGAATATCATCCACCACCAAGACAGTACGACCTTCCACATCAAACTGTGGTACAGCCTTCCAATGCAAATCCCCACCCTGGGTTTCACCTTGATAACGTGTAGCGTGGATATAGTGCAGCTCTAGCGGAAAATCTAAACGTGGCAATAAATTACCCACAGGCACTAAACCACCAATCATCACAGATAGCAATAAAGGGTTCTTCTCACTCAATTGATTATGAATGTCCTCTGCCATGCTGTCGAGGGCAGCTTCTACTTGGGCTTTGGTGTAGAGGCAGGTTGAGCGTTGGTAGATTTGTTGGATATGGGTTGGGATAGTCAAAAAAATCCTCCTTAATAACTTCGTCTTTTTTACTGTAGCTTTGTTGCAAAATGCTTTGAACTCGGTCATTTACCCCTTGAAGTAAACTCCCTCCTTCAAAACACTTTGCGCCTCGCTACAGCAAAAAATACTCGTTATTTCAATCGTCTTTTTCACTGTAGCTTTGTTGCAAAATGCTTTGAACTCGGTCATTTACCCCTTGAAGTAAACTCCCTCCTTCAAAACACTTTGCGCCTCGCTACAGCAAAAAATACTCGTTATTTCAATCGTCTTTTTCACTGTAGCATGACTAGCTCTACTGCATACTCTCTGCAGGCTGGGCATTACCCTGCCAAGCGCCCGCTGTTGCTGTAGCTGTTCCATTTTCCACCATCACCCGTTCTGGTACATGTAATGTGGTGGTTGGGAAGGCGCATTCTGCACCATGTTGTAGAATAATATCAATGATTTTTAGAAAAACATCCTGTTGAATCGCTTGGAAACGTTGCCAGTTGGTAGTTTTGGTAAATGTATATACCATAAAATTCAAAGCTGAAGGTCCAAATTCAACCAAATTAACCATCAACGTCTGCTTGGTATCAATATCAGGATGTTGACGTAACATATTTTCCACTGCAGCTAAAATATCGGCCACTTTGTGTGCATCATCATAACGCAAACCAATATTGGTGCGAATACGACGATTGGTCATACGAGATGGATTCTCAATAGAAATCGTTGTAAAAATCGAATTAGGCACAAACAACGGTCGTTTATCAAAAGTACGAATACGACATAGACGCCAGCCAATGTACTCAACTGTCCCCTCAATTTCCCGATCGGGCGAACGGATCCAATCCCCTACTTTAAAAGGTCGATCCAGATAAATGATCAATCCCCCAAAGAAATTTGCTAATAAATCTTTCGCAGAAAACGCTACGGCTGCACCACCAATACCACCAAAGGCGAGTACCCCAGAGATACCAATACCAAAAGTTTGCAATGCCACTAAGGCTGCTGTGATCAACACTGAAGCTTTTAAAATTTTCCCTAAGGCATACACTGTTGTTTCATCGAGACGATGATTTTTATCTGCAGTGGCAAGAAAATTCTTTTCACCTTGATTAATAAATCGTAGCAAAAACCAGCTAAATAGCACAATAATACCCAGGTTACGTGCGGCTGGAACTAAATCTAATAAAGCATTACTTTGGCCTGAAATCCGCACCACTTCCGCAGCACTGGCTAAACCAAGTAACCAAATTAAATAGCCCAAGGGGCGATGCATGGCGTAGACAATGGATTCATCCCAAATGGTTTTGGTTTTTTCTAATTTTGGATAAATACGCCGATAGGCAATACGCTCGATCAGGTTTAAGACTAAGGTGATAAACACAATAATAAACACTTCAAAAATCCAACCTTGGCCATTAAAGTAATTAACATTGTGCTGTAACCACAGCGCTACGTTATCTATATACATGCTTTATTCTTCTCATTTATTTCAGCGATTAGGCCAATACCCTGACGCCAACGCTCACTTTGTTGCAGTGTCTGGGTATCAAAAGCTCTATGTCCTAATAATGTCTCTACATGTGCGCTCGCATCATACTGTATCTGCGTGTCTAAATACGCTAGCACGCGCTTAACCGCTTCGCGATCATTACATAATAAGAGCAAATCACAACCCGCTTGTAGTGCCCCATCCACACGTTGGCAAATATCACCGATAGCTACAGCACCTTGCATGGACAAATCATCACTCACTACCGTACCCTTAAATTGCCACTCTTGGCGTAACACCTGCTGCAACCAATGCTTAGAGAAACCGGCTGGCTGCGCATCAATAGAGCTGTACACAATATGTGCAGGCATTATACCCGCTAATGCTTGTTCTGCCAATAGGCTCTTAAAGGGCAGTATATCCTCATTTAGATGCTGCCAATCACGTGGATCCTGGGGTAATGCATGGTGTGAATCCTCCTCTACGCCCCCATGGCCTGGAAAATGTTTACCAATGGCTTGCATACCAGCTTGGCGCATGCCTTGAATATAAGCGCTTGCTAGATTGATCACCTGCTCAGGATCTGAACCGAAAGATCGGTCGCCAATCACTGTATTTAACTGTCTATCTAAATCTAATACCGGTGTGAAACTTAAATCGACACCATGAGCTAATAATTCAGTGGCCATGACCCAAGCACAGGTTTCAGCATAATGTAGCCCCTGACGTGGACTTTGCTGATAGAAAGCAGCAATCTGAGCAAAGCTAGGTAAGCGGGTAAACTCTTCTTGAAAGCGCTGCACGCGCCCGCCCTCTTGGTCTACGGTAATAAGTAAAGGCTCTGTGCGTAATGCTTTTATTTCCTCAACTAAACCTAGTAATTGCTCAGAGGATTGATAATTTCTGCTGAATAAAATAATGCCAGCTACCTGCGGGTGGCAGAGCAGCTCAGCATCCTCAGAACTCAGAGAAGTACCAGCGATATCGATAATAAGTGGGCCACAACTCATTTGTCTGTACTCCTTCAGCTATGTTCAATTGAAGTATATTTGAGGCTATTAATCATCTTTTTTGGGTGGAGAATACAGTGATGAGGAAGGTAAGTGCCCAACTTTACTGCGTCCACCTGCTTTAGATACTTTGGCAACCCCTTGTCTTTCCATTTCATCGATTCTGACAATGCTACTAAGTGGAATATAGGTACGCTCAACTTCACTAAATTCCACCTTTAAACGCTCCTCTGAGGGATCAACCACCAAGCTACTCTTTTCACCAAAGATGATATCCTCAACCACGATGAAGCCAAACATATCCGACTCTGTCACATGCTTAGCATAAATTTCGATAATCTCATCATCTTCAATATAAATAATTCTAAATACGCATTTTGCCATAGATATGATACACCAGGTTCAAATGAGAGGATTATACTCGATTTGAGTTATTTTCCTAGGGTTTGCTTAATTATTGAGCTGACAATTATGTTTCATAGCGTTTTTGATGAAATTCGTCTATATATTATTAATGGACCCTGCGAACAAGCCACGGGATGGCAGGGAATGGTGCAGCATGTTGGTACAATAGCACCTACAGACAAGCTACAGGTTGTTGGTGGAATAAGTGCAACAACTTAATTGTCTAACAGGTAGGCACTCAATATATAGGGCAAGAAAAAGGATTAACTATGTTATATGTCAGTCGCAATAGTAAGGGACAAATTACCGGGGTATTCCCCAAACCTTACGCTAAAGCGCAAGAGGCATTACCTGAAGACCATCCAGATATTGTGCATTTTTTCTCACGAGAACAAGTATCAGCTCAAGATACTTCCAATAAAGGCACTACTGCAGAAAGTTCAAAACAAGCATCGCACCATGAAGAACTTGCAGCATCCGATCGAGAAATGATCCGTGTATTAGAAGATGTTATTGAAATTTTAGTGAAAAAAAATATCATTACCTTTACTGAATTACCGCAACAAGCTCAACAAAAAATCATCAACCGCAAACAAATACGCAAACAGCTAGGGGCATTACTTGATATTGATAATCCTCTGGATAAATTTTGAAGTTATATTTAGTTTTATAACTCTTCATCCTTATAACCGAATTCATCGAATAATTCATCATATTCTTGTTGTAATTTTTTCTTTAACAGATAGTCATCCACTGAACGGCGTGTATTTTTGTGGCTCTGGTGATCTGAGTTTTCATTTTCCTCAAGAAATTCTACCTCATCAATGAATTCATCATAATCGAAAACATCATCACGAAAAATTTCTTTATTCAAATGCTCATGGCGGTGTTTATGATGGTGTGGATGTGCCATAGCTTACCTCACTTGCTTGAGTTTTTGCCGCAAATTGACAGTCTGATGCAAAAACATGCATCCCTGCGATGACTACCCTACTTCGCTTCCTGAAGTAATTCACATAGTCAGAGTATAGCTAAGAAAGATTAAGAGAACCTTTGCTGAAAACTTAAGATAAGCTGAAAATGGCTACCCCAGTACCTGGGGTAGCCTTAGTGTAAGTTATAATCAAGTATGAGCTTGTTATCACTTAGTTATTCATGCACTTGTACGTCAATACGACGTGACTGTGCGACTTCTTGCTTCGGTATAATAATTTCATATACACCATGCTTACTTTTAGCAGAAATATGCTCAAGGTCTGCAGTATCTGGTAAGCTAAAGCGCCGATAAAATACGCCAGAGCTACGTTCTACTCGCGTATAATTATCTAACTCTTCTTTATTTTCACTATAGCGCTCACCTTTAATAGTTAAAATACCTTTTTCAACACTAATATCCACATCCTTAGGATCAATGCCTGGCAAATCAGCAAGCAAAACAAAGCGCTCAGCTTCTTCCTTGACATCAACAGCCGGCACCCATTGGCTCGTTTCGACCATTGAATTATCATCGCTACTTTGTGCACCTGAGTGCTGCATCAGTGTATTTAACTCATTTTGCAAACGACTTGCTAATGAAAATGGTGAATACTTTACTACTGTCATTTTAGTAACTCCTCTCTTGAACAATTCGGCAGTAAGCAGCCGAATTGAAGTTCATTACGAATATAACACATTAATAATAATAAAAATCCCCGAGGCAAGCCTCGGGGGATTTTATTTCCTAGTAATATTTCGCCTGCGCGAACCAAGTTCGCGCTACGGCGACTTAAGGGGAGTCTACGCTGACTCCCCTTAAGAATCCCCAAGCTTAAAGTGCCCGCAGCAAGCTGCAGGGAATCAAGTTTAATATGGAGGCAAAAAAATAGATTTCAAGGCACAAATAATACTATTTATTGGCAGATTGTAAGTATTTGATCTAAATCAAGTAGCTGAATTTATCTTCATCGCTTATGCATTGATTTAAAGAAAGAAATCTTCCCCGCTTGCGGGGTAGTCAGAAGCGCTAGGGTTTCTCGCGCAGGCGAAATCATACTAGGAAACAACCTCGGTCGCTTGCGACCGAGTTGTTGAACACTTATTTGCTCTTTGCTTAGGATAATAGCCTGTCTCATTCTCGCTTCTAAATTACTCGACTCAAGGCTTAAAGCCCTCATTATTTGCCTGTGAAGATAAGGGAGTACTACCACCACTATCTGAACTTGATTGGCCAGGGCTTGGGCTACTGGTAAAAAATCGTGAATCACCTGGGCTACAGCGTCCACCACTTCTTGGTGGGCTTACTAATGAACTCATTGAATCCGTTAACCATGAACTTACTCCACCGAGCAACTGTCCTGATGTACGTAATACGTCGCCGGGGACATTGAGCGCTCCTTGTACAACGTTACCGATTGAGCTATCTCTACCGGCTGAGCGTAAACTACTGTCTGATACTCGTCGATTTATGATAGCCCCATATTTATCTTTTTTAATTGTCGCTAATTTAGTTAATGCTTTTTCATCTGTACGCTTTTGTAAATGCTCAGCAAACCATTTAAGTACAATGTCATTACTACTAGCAACCTGCTCCATAATATCAGGACAATAGCCCTTAGCAGCTTTAATGGATTTTTTCGCACGCGCTACTTTACGACTTAAATAATCAGAATCACCATCAGCAAGTAGTGTTGCTTTTCTCTGAGGAGCACCGGCAGCATTGAATAAAGTTGCAGAATATCCATTTCTATTAGCCGGGAAGCTTGATTCTCCGGCAGTAGTTCTTATCTTATCCTGACTAGAAAATTGCTTACTGCCCTCTACACCGTCACCTAAATAGTCAGGAACAATATAATTAGGGGAACTTGTTTCTTGTCCCATTTTAGATGCTTTACCTACAGCAGAATGCTTCCTAGAGCTCTCTACACCGTCACCTAAATAGTCAGGAACAATATAATTAGAGGAATTTGTTTCTTGTTCCATTTTAGATGCTTTACCCACAGCAGAATGTTTTGTAGAAAAACCACCTTCTTTCTTGACGCTGGCCCCTTTCCCCACAGCATCATAGTGCCTTATAGCCTTAGTTTTTCGAATAGGAGCTTTGGGTCGTGTTGAGAAGAGCAATTCAAAACACGCTTGCCATAATAAATACTTTGCTTTTAATTGATTGAGCTCTGTTGCTCTTGCATCAAATTGTTGATTACCACTATAAGCTTTACAGGTAGCTATTATTTGTGCAAACTCATTTTCATCCCGTGAAAAAATAAAATTTTCGGGAGCTCTGTAAGCACAAACTAGTACATGTAGTCGCTCCAATGCTGTAAATTTTTTGAGTTCATACTCGTTAAATTGCTGCTGTAACTCTGACATAGCACGCTCGATCTTATTCAGCTTTACCCAATATTCACTCTCTTTCGCCAAATTCAGCAGACTACGTTGGCTATCATTTTGGTATTTAACAAATACACTTAGCTCACCGTCTGCATGTTTACCTAAAACTTCAGGATCATATTGAATAGCTCGAGTAAGAGATTGTTCTGCAGCATTAACACGACTCGTAGCTTGGTTAGAAGAAAATGGTACGAGTAATAATTTGATATACGCTTGCCAAAATAATGCGCTAGCAAAACGTGATCTTAATACTTTATCTTGAATATCATCATGATTCTTTGGAATAATATGACAAAACTCAGCCACAGCGACCTTTAAGCATACCCACGCCATGGAGTTTCTTTGGGCATGAGCTATTACACGCTGCGCTTCAGTGTAATGGCCTAAGTTTTCATCCTCCGCCTCAACCGCTAACTGTTTATAGGCAGCCAGCATAAAGTTCATACAGATATGAGATTTGGCTAGCAATACAGCAATAGCATCGCCTTGTCTGGCTCTTTTAAATATTTCCGCTGACTTTTTAAAATAATCGCCATTGGTACCATGTTGCAAAAATTGCTGGGCAATTTGTCCTTCTCGAGTACTGAGGTCGGGCAATAGTGCCATGGCTTTATCATAGATCTGCAAAGGACTATAGGGTTTACCAGATGTATTGAATAAAGGTGGAAAAGTAATAAGATATTCAACTAAACGCGCCCGTGCCTCAATTAAATGTGGTGCAGCACAGGATAACCAATATAGTGCGTCTTCATAGCGTTTTGATATTTGTGGTAATTGCACATTTTCATTTAAAGCCAACGCCAATAAAAAATCCGTAGCATACAAAAGTTGTGCCACATGGCTGTTAATGTGCACAACCCCACGGAAAAATGACTCTGCATACGCTTCTCTAGCACGCGCAATTTTTCTGGCAATACTTTGCTCTTCCGGGGTGTTTGCTGCATCAAATAATTCTCGGTGATATACCCATTGCCGCCTTGGATTCTCTACTAAAAAATTTTCAATAAAACGTTGCGGATAAGGTAATTGGTTATCACTGTCAAGTGCTAATACACCAGAAGTCGGATATAAGGCTTTTATAAAACTTAATGGCACAACATTATACTTTACCATTAAACAACCCATCACATGTTGTGCTAATGGTTCATCTTGTAACTCAGCAAAAAAATAATCGAGCCACTCTTGCTGCTGTAGTTTTATGCTGGCGACCTCTGTTTTTAATCCCTCTACCGTCTTATTAAGTGCTTGACATTCGGTAGTTATCTGCATTTTTGTTTGTATAATTGCATTGCTGTCGGGTAATTCTGCTACAGGTTCCAATGCCACATCAGATTTATCTATCACTGGTACAACGTTTACATCAACCTCACTGTTACCATCATACTTACTATCTAAATCAGCATTGGCACTGACAGCAGTTACTACAGCTTCCTCTTCCTGTGCTGCCAAAGCTTTTAACTCTGTAAGCTTACTTTCATTTTGTCTTTCTACATCACGCAATTGGCTTTCAAGCTCTGTACGATACATCAGTGAAACTTGATAAGCCAGATAAAGAATAAAAGGATTGGTTTTACCAACATCCCACTGTTGTACCATCTGCCCATACAAACATTCAATATCTAGTTCACCTAACTCATATTGATACATTAATTCGTGCACAGCCGTAGGAATAGAGCGGTCACCAAAATGCTGATGGCTGTTGATAAACGTTAGCAAATTAATTGTATTAGGTTGCTTAGCTTCTGAAGGATGTAGAAATTGTTTTTTAGGCGTTGCTAAGCTATCAGTACGAATGCTGCTCTCTACCATGAATCGCATTTGTTGGAATAAGGAAAGCTGCAGCATAGGATCTTGCTTTTTCTGAGGGTGGGCTAGTTTAGGTTTTTGAGTTGGCACCCCCAAAATCTTAAATAGGCTATATAGCCCTTCCCTTCTCATCTTTAGCTCTCTTGCAACTGCCTGTGGTGGGATCGTCACACAAATAGAAAAGTTTTGCAGATTTATTTTTAAATTCTTTAAGGCATCAGTCTCTTCCTTCACTGTAGCCTTTGCATTGATTAATTTTGTCAAGAAAGGATGGCTTAAGATCACCAATACTTTTGATTCTTTTACTGCAGCTACATCTTTATCAGATAATTTCGGCTTACTTCTCTCATTTTCGGAGAAATTTCTTGCTTCTCGCTCAATAGTAATCGTACACAATGTTTCACTATCTTGTTCAGCTTCGCCCTGAGCAGCATCAATAGCCTGCCTTACATCCCCATCTTGACTTCGATGTTGCTTCCTGACAATAAATTCATATCGCTGCTGGCTGGTAATTTTACGATCCTCAGTAGGATGCTTACCAAACTTTGTGCTCACTAATTCCCATGCCATAGGAATATCCTCTTTATAGTTATTGTTATCATGCTGCGCGCTTGTGGCAGACTCTCAAATCGCGAATGTTTATTTTTTGGTCATTTTGCCATGTAAACTGGCTTTTATCAACGGTTTTACCGTCATTCCTTGGACTAATATTGCAAAAACCACCACAAAATAGGTCATGGAGAGAATTAACTCTCGCTGCGAACCATTCGGTAGGGATAATGCCAATGCCACGGCTAAACCACCCCGTAAACCGCCCCAAGTCATCAATTTCACCATATGTGGATAATATTGCTTACGCTTTTTGAAAAAGCTCATGGGTAAAGCTACACAGATAAACCGCACTGCTAATACCAACGGGATAGCCAGTAAGGAGACAAACACTTTACTACCTGTCATATGCACTATCAATAATTCAAAACCAATGAGTAAGAACAGTAAGGCATTCAATAATTCATCAATGACTTCCCAAAAATTATCCATATTCTCTCGACTACGCGCCGACATATGATTTTTTCTGCCGTAATTTCCAATAAAAATCCCCGCCACAACCATGGCTAAGGGTCCGGAAATATCCAGTACTTCTGCGATGGCATACCCACCAGTAGCCACCATAATGGTGATCAAGATTTCCCACTTGTGATTATCAATAGGTTTTATTAATTTGAAGGCGATAAAACCAATCAATAAACCATAACCTATACCGCCAAAGGCTTGGCGTAAAAATAGCACTAATACACTATGGATGGAAAAATGTCCCCCCATGAAGGCCAATTGATAAATCGTTAAGAAAATAACGATCCCTACCCCATCATTAAATAATGACTCGCCTTCAAGGAATATACTCAAATTTCTCGGTGCATCCAGTTCACGGAAAATCGCCAATACAGCAATAGGATCAGTGGGGGAAATCAAAGCACCAAAGAGCATACAATAAATCAGACCGATCTCTACCCCAGCCCAATGCAACATATAATAAGTCAGAAAACCAATAAGCACCGCAGAGGCAATAGTCCCGATGGATGCCAAAATACCAATTTCCCAGCGCTTATTCATTAAATCAGTCAAATCAACCGTCAATGAACCGGCAAACAATAAAAAGCTCAACATGCCATTCATAAGTAATTCATGAAAATCTAGGCTTGATAAAATTTGCGCCACTTTCATTTCTATGGTAGCGTGGCCAAACTCGCCAATAACCAATAGAATAAAAGAGACCAACAATGAAGACACCATAATCGCAATCGTTGTGGGCATTTTAATAAAGCGGCAATTAACATACCCCACCAGAATGGCAAAAGTCAGTACAATAGAAATGACATTAAATGAATCCATACAGGTCTACTTTCCCTCACTAAATACATTAAGTGCTAATGTACTAGACCTAAGCCCGGCTTACCAGAAATATTCCTAAAAGAATAATAATCAGTCCCGCCACCATCGCCAAGGTAATTGGCTCAATCAAAAATAGATACGCCCAAAGGATACCAAAGAAAGGCGTCAGATAGGTCACTGTAAGGGCTTTACTCGCACCCAGCACTTTAATCAAATAAAAGTACAGGACATAAGCCAAAGCTGTAGAAAAAATACCCAAGCAACCTAGCGCTAGTAGCACATGCAGATCCGGCATCGCTGTAGGTAGCTGGCCAATAGTAAAAGGCAACAGCACCAAACCTGCTCCTAGCATTTGTCCAATAGCTAATAACAATGGATTCTCACCAGAAAAATGCCGATAGACATACAGTCCACCCACCGCGTAAGAAAAGGCAGCAATTAAGGTAGCAGCAATGGCAATATATTCAGCCAGGCTATTTTCCAGCGGACTCCAGCCCACTAAGAGAATAACGCCCATAAGGCCTATAGCAAAGCCGATATATTGACGTGGGCGGTAGGATTCTTTGTAGGCAAGCACTGATAATAAAGCAGCGAATAAAGGTGTAGTCGCATTCAAAATCGACGCCAGCGATGCATTAATATGCATTTCTGCAAAGGCAATACAGGAAAAAGGAATCGCCGAATTAATCGCGCCTGCAAATAAAAACTTATACCAAGGAATTGTAGGCTTAAGCCGCTGCTTAGATATTACCGCAATAATCAGCAAAACAATAGCCGCTAACCAAACCCGCGTGGAGGTCACCACAAAAGGCCCTAACACCGGCGCTGATATCCGCATAAACAAAAACGAACCACCCCACAACGCGGCTAGCAACGTGAAAATAAGCGCCTGCACCAAGGTCATCCATAATCCCTCTAGTTATGATCATTATGAAAAGTACATTAATATTCGAAGAATCACAACCATCCATGGCTAAAACTTCGAATTTAATATTATTTTTTTAAATAGATTTTAATAAAATAGATGAAATAGTCTCGAACAGGCAGCTAGTTTACTGATTGATTTTGGTGACGAGTAAAAAGCGCTATCAGGGATGATAGCGCAAGCTACAGGGAAGTAGCCGAGTCACCAAAATCAATCAGTAAACTAGCTGCCGTCCCTGCATTTCATTAACAACCCCATTAATCATTCTTCCCCGTCAATTCCTCCCATGAAATCCGACCCACTAAATTATTATTATTCAAAATCATCACACGATTA
Organism: Gammaproteobacteria bacterium; assembly: GCA_965230425.1. Classification (GTDB taxonomy): domain Bacteria; phylum Pseudomonadota; class Gammaproteobacteria; order UBA1113; family UBA1113; genus CBDDKW01. Next base: position 107,759 of record CBDDKW010000003.1, read on the forward strand.
ATATTACCATCACTGGTGGGTACAAACATAAAGTCACCCCGTAGCGCTGACTCAGTGGGTATACCCGTTAGTAATTTAATACCACTGACCACTTGTCCTTGCAGTTTATCCGTATCATCTAATTGATCATCATTATTCACATCAATAATTACTTCTTGCGGTTGTCCACCATTGATGACTTTTACCCCCATAATCCAACCAGTACCGCCAAAAGAACAGGGAGTACTATTATCCGGTATTAAAGTATTGAAGAAGACGATATTTTCTCGCACTTTTGCTGAAACAATGACTCGCTCACCTGAAGTAAGATTAATCTTCCAACCAAAATCTCCCCCGGCATAATCGACAGTTTTATCCGAGACAATCCGCTGTGTCGCTGTACTGCTACCTAAAATATTTTGCGTGACTAAATCACTGCGACGCAGATCACCTGTTCCTGAGTCCCAAACACCATAAAAGCTTTGTGTGAATGTTGTGGTCTTATCAATATTTGTTAAATACTGACCACTACCAAATAAGACTAAGACATTAGGCGCATTAGTTGGGTCATTAGGTATCGTCGGATGTTTTACCACTATCGGCTTAGCAGTTATCGGACGATTATTACCATTACGGAATAAGGGATCTGGACTACCCGATGAACCATAGGCTACTTTCCAATTTGCCTGGGTACTACCTGACACATCAAAAGCCCACATACGACCACGTACATCACCACCATAGATACGGTCAATAGTGCGATTACCATCCAAATCAACACCCGCCACTGAGCCTAAACCATTCAAGTTTGATAACGTACCCACCTTAGTGTCGATCACCAGGTAATCTGAACCTAAGGTCCACACACCATCGAGGCCACCATCAAGATAAACAATAAATAACTGTGCCGAGCCTGTGCCCGTATTGTTATAACCATTACCAAAAATTGCCGCCCAACGACCATTATTCATTAACGCGATCACGGGCTCACTAAAGGTGAAACCTAAATTTGGATTATCAGCACTATTAAATTCCCAGAGTAATATTTTATTCGCATTTAATTCAGAAAAACTACCCGGGTTAGTAATATCCAATGCGGAATAACCACGCCCACCACCACGCTGGCCTGCTACTAAAATCGTACGCCAGGTAACACCACCTGATTTACCTGCCACATAAGCATCTTGAATCACTGCGGTTAAATCACTGTAATAGCGATGGGTATAATTAGGATCAGTTAAATAATGCAAGCCAGCCTGTTGTGAGGCTGAAAATAAATTACTGGCAATGTATGCAATTTCTTCTACACCAGTATTAGCATTAAAGCCATGGAGCATGCCGGCATTATCTGCCGCATATACGATAGGAGTGCGATTTTGATTACTGGCAGCAAAGTCAGAATAACGTTGTCCACTTGCAGTAGGGAATGGCGCAATATCCGGCCACGCACTTTCCGGCGGTCCAACGAATACCGGACCAGAATGAACAAAATCACCTAATAAGTTGCCACGCTCACGGAACGTCGTGCCCTCTAAGCTACGATCACCACGAAAATAATCAATACGCGCTTGACCTAAACCATCCGCCACACTAGGTCCCATATTTAAATCCGCTTGCTGGGCCGCAGACAAGGCAGTTAATACTCTAAACGCTACAGCCACACCCGTATCACGATTAAATGTAATAATAACTCGATTACCTGGTAATGTTGATGCTAATACGGCTGCGGCATCCCAAGCTTGGGCACCAATATTACCTTGAGCATCCACAGGAAACTTAATAATGTTTCCAAACCATCTGGTGGTATTATATTGCGCTAAGAATAAAGCACTGGAAACACTCAAGTTTTGCGTGTTAAAAGCAGTAGGCGCTGATGAACTCACTTGTGATAAAATTGCCGCGGCTGCTTCTTCAAAGGCATCGACTAATTCCGCCGCATTAGTTGCCGTTAAGAATTTACCACCACCATTTGCCGCAGTATCAGTCATAAGTTTTGAGCTGAGAATAGCAGGATCAGCAAAACCAATAGGGTAAGTGAGCACATTATTTTTTGCTGGATTACCGGATTGGTCGGTCAAATCTGGACGTAAATCCATCTCAAATAAAGCACCTGCTACATCGTCAAGAAAATCACTGCCATCATTATTGTATAAACCTGCATCCTGCTCTGCTTGTTTTCTATCAAACGTTAAACATGGTGGCGAAGCGTCCACGCAATCTCCATCATAATCTTGCAGGCCAGTACTATTGCTAATATCACGATCTCGCGTAGGCTCTCCATCTGTTAAAATCACAATAAAGTTTTTCTGACAAAAATACTGAATGGGTGAAGCTTGCTGTACACCACTATTATATGTTGGGCTGCGATTAAAAATAGTATATGCAGATTTTGTGGTTTCATTATCTTCACCAGGATGCATTGTCAGTGTAGCATTATGGCCTTGGACAAAATAGCGGCCAATTTCATGTAATGACTCAGCAAGTGGTGTCCAACCACTTGCTGTAATAGAATTAATACCGTTAATTAATGCTGTCCGATTACTATCAATATCATCAATACCCACTAAAATTCTTGCGCCAGATTGAAAGGTAAAACGCGCTAAGCCCACACGCACATCCTCGAATTCGTTCACCAGGCCAATCGCAGCATCTTTTGCAATTTGTAGGCGAGTAAAAGGTGTACCTGGCACGGGGGTATTCATCGACCCCGAGCTATCAAACAGCAGCATGATATTGGGATCAGCGCGCGCTGACGTGTTTAAGGGCTCAGTGGCCAGAGCGCCTGGTGCTGCTAGCACTGATGGCGTAAACAGCAGTGCTAATAAAGCCACAAAGGTTGAGCCTATGTATCTTAACTGTTTGAGCTTCATCGTCGTTCTCCTCTCTACCTATCGAGAGTCTGTATTGATGAGCCATCATTACTCTTTATCCTCTTAAGTAATTATTAACTCATCGGTATTCATACCATGCTGTATAAATACATATTTATGAGCTCCTTCTACCACCCCTCTTTAATTAGACATTCATAAATAAGCATAGTGCACTATACTCGCTACACAATTACGTTTTACCACGTAATCTCCCCGTAAATGGTTCAAAATTGCCGCCCATAAAAGGACTCTAAAATAATCTGTGAGGTCCCTGTAGCACCTGTGCCACGGGCAATAATTCTGAACACTGTGGTCATGCCTCCTCCGGAACCTTGACCATAACTAAAAATATTAATTTCTGTACCATCATCTTCGCCATATTCGCCGAGTAATTCAATAAAATAGCGTGGCTGTATCACATTACCCATACTCGTTGTCGAAGTAATTGAGCTGGCCCCAGTCCAAGTCCCTGAAGCAAAAGGATCAGGTGCATTACCTAAAGTATACAACCCTCCCGCTGGTACCGAAACCTGACGTATTCGCTATGCCATCGATAAAGGTTTCAGCCTCTCTTAAGGTTGTCTCTGTGGACTGTAATGCCAAGTTCATATCTCGCATATTCCCCGCCATTTTTTCTTCCATAGAGCTAGATTGCAAACTAACAATACCTATTAAAGTTAATACCAATAAAATAACCAAACCAACAGCCAATACAGCCCCACGCTGTGCTTGTATGTCTACTGGCTGTTGTCTATTCATAGTATTAACCTGCTCGATTTCGGAAAACAATGGTTGTGGTATACACACGACGCAAACGATTATCGCCTGGTGTTGTGGTGGTACCATTAAATGTATAAGCCTGTGGCGATGGCGTTAAAAAATCCTCTAAAGATTGTATTAACAAGCTAATACGCACGCTCACTACATTCGCCATATCCCCCACACTACTGGCACGCACGTAACGATTAGCAGTACCATCTGAATCCGTATCCTCACCGTAAAGCACCACCATATTTTCAACCCCCTCTACCAGCTCTTGTGCCCCATTGCCCGTATCCATAAACAAGGCAGGCAAACCATTAGCGCCAGTTTGAATAGTATAGCGTCGACTGGTGACCCGATAAGTAAAAGCATCGCCAGTATAAACCTTAGAAAGATCGCCGGTTAAATTACCTGGTTGAACCCGAACCTGCAACATGATCCAACTGCCCTGTGGCATCAGCATTACTATTTGTGACTTGGAAAATATCACCATTTTTACAATCACTGATTAAAATAATTTCACCTTGGTCAATACCATTACCTGTAGCTACAGTAATTGGTGAGGATGTAATAGGCCCATAAGGCGGCCGTACTGGTAATCCCCCACCCACATTACTGGAACCACGCACTGTGATGGTATCGGTTCCAGCAAGTATTGAGCCACCACCTGATTCATTATCTGTACCATCAATACCATCTTGAAAATTAAAATATGCCGTTGAATAACCCGGTCCCGCAGGATCAAGGTTATTGGTAATATCATCCATAGACGGTGTACAACCCCAAAAGTCTGTATTGCGCAAATCGCGTGCTAAATATTCCATAGCAAATTGGCCATTTTCATGTAAGCGCATCATGGCATTTTGAATACGGTATGACTCTGTACTATTCGTCAAAATTTGTAATACTCCAGACACCAACAATAAGCCAATGGTAATTGCCACTAACAATTCAATTAAACTTAAACCCTGTTGTCGCTGCCAGGTTTGCATAATGTACTCTTTTCTCATGGCCGAAAACTCATGACATAACTATGGGTACCACTACCCACACCGGTAGGCCCCATTTCAGTCCAATTAATTGTAACCGTAAACACAGAATTCGCCCCATTGCCTGTCACTGTACCAGTGCCTGCCGGTAATACTTGGGCATTCGCTGTATTCCATTGAAAGGCGTCAGTAGCTGCCATTTGCGCAGGTGAACACCCTGAAGTAATACACCCCGGATCTGATCCAGTACCCGAGATATTATTGTAAGAGCCTGCACTAACGCCTTGCTGGTTAGCACGCATACGATCCGCCATATCATTGGCTTGTAATACTGCTTGGTAACGAAGATTTGCATTGTTGGCAAAGCGCAGGCCCACTAACTGTAAGCCGGCAATACCAAGCAAGCCGATAGACAACACCACCACTGTGATCAGAACTTCTAGTAGTGTAAAGCCGGATTGGTGTTTGATGCGCCGAATCTTCAAGTGCCCCTCCCCACGCATATTAGTATAAGTATAGCATCTATGCGGTCTATTATTGGACACCTATGACCGTGGGGATACCTGTATGGCTACGCGCTACTTTCCGCGCCACCGTCCATTTAATATTATGCTCAGCTTGAGGCACATTATTGTCAATGGCATTCACCAATATCTGATTTAAACTGGCTGTGCCTTCACGGCGCGTTTCATTCAAGGGCCGATGCGCTTCTAGGAAAATACGGTTACCCATATGGCCGATTTTATAAGGCTGATTCACAATATTCACTGGGGTACCCACTGAAACCATACCAAAAAGATACTCAATGTCCTCTGGGTACATACGAATACAGCCAGCACTGACGCGACGACCGACACCATTAGGTCGATTTGTGCCATGGATCAAATAATTAGGCTTACTCAGACGTAAAGCATATTGACCTAAGGGATTATTAGGCCCTGGTGGTACGACTTTAGGTAGAATCTTACCATTGGCAGCACTCTCTGCCGCCACAGCAGCAGGTACACGCCAGCTCGGATTTGCTTTCTTTTGGATGATTTTTAATTGGCCTTCAGGCGTCTGCCAACCTTGACGGCCAATGCCTATAGGCTCAGTGACCACAACGTTGCCACCTGGTGGATAATAGTACAAACGTAACTCAGCTAAATTAATGACAATGCCTTCGCGAGGTGCATTGGGCAGCACATAACGACTAGGAATTGCCACTTTTGACCCAGCACGCATGTGCATAGGATTGATATGAGGATTAGCTTCTAATACTTCGTAGTAACCCACATCATAGCGGCGAGCTAAGGCATTTAAATTCTCTCCAGAGCGCACTGTGGCCGTTTGTACCCGACCCACCACATTGCTGCCATCCACAGGTAACGGCAAGGTAATGGCAAATGCCTGTGTTGATACAGCTAACAATACAGGTAAACATAATTGCCATAGCTTGCATGGTTTTAATCGTTTGTTAATCATCCCTTAACTCCTAATGCTTATACAAAGGTTACCTTAACATTGTAATTACATAAAATGTTAGTAAATTCTAGCTAATTAGATTGTTATTTTTTGTAATTACTACTATATGTTAAGCACCAGGTATAAAAATGGTTCAATGTTCAACATCGAGGAGACAGAATGATGATGAAAAAAATAGCGGCAGTAATCTTTGGCCTTGCGGTAGCTCTTGGCTTAGCAGCTTGTAATAAAGATGACAGTGCCACAGACCAGTCCACCGATAATACATCTGCAGCAACTAGCCAAACCGCTGGTAGCCAAGATGCATCATCAAATGGCTCTACTGACACTGTTGCACCCGATCCAACTGACTCATCCAGCAATGGTAGCAGCTCAGCAAGCGATACAAGCAACGACGGCACAGATGCTTCATCCAGCAATGGCTCAAGCGACGACTCAAGTAGCAATATGGGTGATAATACATCCTCTGCAACACCAAGCTCAGACAGCTCATCACAAAGCCTTTCTGATAAAGCAAAGGATATGATGAACCAAGCAGGTGATACCACACAGCAAGCTGCTGACAATGTGAGCAATGCAGCACAAAGCGCTGCCGACTCAGTCAGTAATACGGCTCAGAGTGTGAAAGATAAAGCATCCAGCATGATGCCAAGCAGCGCCAATGGCGGTGAAGCAGCAGCAACACCAAGCAACGGTGCTGATGCTATTAAATCCGGCTCTGATGCAATGGGTAGTTCAGGCAACAGCACAAGTTCTAGTTCAAACTAGTATCTTGTACTTAGGCCAAGCCAGTGTTGTAGGTAGTCAAATCATTGGGAGATCCCTCCCAGAGGCAACCGCAACTGGTCGGGATGACAATCACAGTACGACTAAACTAAAAAGCCAGCAATCTAATTGCTGGCTTTTTTTCTACACTGAAAACCTCACTCACAAAACCATCTTATGCTACCGCCTCCAACTCATCCTTATTAAAAAGCTGGCTCCAGCCCTCATCAAGCTTAAAACGCTCACCATAGGCTTGCTCAAGGTGGGTAAAGATCTCTCGTAATGCATCTTCGCCTAAGTGCACAGCATAATGCATAGGCCCTGCTCTAAAGGGTGCAAAGCCGGTACCAAAGACCATGCCGGCATCAAGATAATCCGCATTCTCAACCACACCTTCGCGCAGACACGCCATGGCTTCATTGAGCATACGCATAATCATACGATAACCCACATCTTCAGCAATAGAGTAACTTTTAGCAAGCTTGGGTTTCACTGCTTTGCCTTTCTTATATTGATAAAAACCTGCACCACTTTTGCGACCAAGCTTACCCTCACTAACCATGGTTTCCAATTGCTCAGGTAAACTGCCACCGTAGTGTTGCATTAAATTTTTTGCCACTGAGAGACAGACATCTAAGCCTACTGTATCTGCTAATTCTACAGGCCCCATAGGCATCCCAAAGTTTTCGGCTGCGCGGTCAATGGCAGTTAAGGGTACGCCCTCGGCAGCTAATTGGACACTCTCCATAATATAAGGCATCAGCACCCGATTCACTAAAAAGCCTGGACTGCTTTTCACTGGCAGTGGTAATTTTGCAATTTCGCGTACAAAAGCAATAGTACTTTGCAGTACATCATTACGTGTTTGCTCACCATTAACAACTTCCACTAAAGGCATCATTGCCACTGGATTAAAAAAGTGGATCCCAATTAAACGACTAGGATCTTGTAATGCCGTGTTGATTTCATCCAATGGAATACTCGACGTATTCGTAGCTAAGATGGCTGTTGGTTTTGCTTGTGCTTCAAGTGTTTTAAATAAATCTTGCTTCGCTTGTAAGTCTTCATAGATAGCTTCAATAATAATATCAGCCTCAGCAATACCTAAACCCTGCGGATCTGGTAACAATCGATCCATCGCACTACGGATATCCTTGCTCACTTTCAATTTCTTTTTAAACAAGCTGTAAGCACGCTTGATTGCCGGAGCAATATATTGGGGCTCACGATCTTGCAAGGTGACATGAAAACCTTTCAAAGCACAATACGCAGCAATATCACCACCCATAGTACCAGCACCTACAACATGTACTCGCTGCGCACTAAAATGCTCATCTCGTGGAATTGATTTTAATTTCTCTTGCAAGAAGAATACTTGGACTAAATGCTTCGACGTATCACTTAATAACAAACGCCCAATAGAGTTTGCTTCATTCACCATGGCTCGCTCACCTCGTGCGCCATCGCGCACCCAGTTATCGATGACCGCGTAAGGTGCGGGATAATGCTCAATATTGGCTTTCTCTGCCACCTTGCGTCGCAGCATACTTGCAATAATATTGCGGCAAATAGGTAAATTTAGCATTTGCTGTAATTTAGATGGTTTATGTAATGGTGGTTTATTCAAAACATAATAGCGCGCTGCACGCTTTAACTGGCGCATAGGTACTGCCGCATCGACCACACCCATTTTTGCTGCTGAGCGTGCAGTGATAGTACGCCCTGACAAAATTAAATCCATAGCCGCTATTGGGCCAATCAATTGCGGTAATCGAATCGTACCGCCCCAGCCTGGATGAATACCTAGCTTCACCTCAGGCAAGCCCATGCGGGTATCCACACTATCTTCTGCTACTCGATAATCACAAGCCAAAGATAACTCCATACCACCACCGAGACAAAAGCCTTTGATCATTGCCACTGTTGGGATATCCAAGGCAGCCACTTTATCAAATAGTAACTGGCCTTTGCGAACTAATTCCACGGCTTCATTAATGTCATTTAGCTGAGTAAACTGCTCAATATCAGCACCCGCAATAAAGCCCTTTTGTTTACCCGACTGCAATATCATGCCAACAGCGTCAGTATTTTGCTGCAGATGATCTAAAATAGCATCAAACTCAGCTAAAACTTCGCGGTTTAAGGCATTCACTGAAGCATTGGCTTTATCAATGGTTAACCAAACAATATTGTCTGCGTCTGTTTCTATTCGCCAATGTTGATATGTATTATCCATGCGTCACCTCTATAGATTGAATCTTCAATGTTGCTGCTCGTTCATGAGGAGCAACACTCGATATATTTTCAATTAACATTGCGCCCCCCTGACCACCGCCAATACATAAGGATGCAACGCCATATTTTGCTTGCTTACGGCGTAAAACATGCAGCAAATGCAAAACAATACGTGCCCCACTCGCACCAACTGGATGGCCCATGGAGATACCTCCACCATCAATATTTAATCTTTCTTCGTCGAGCTTGCCAAAGGCTTGGGACATCCCAAAATGCTGTTGGCAATACTCTGCATCTTCCCAGGCACGTAAACAGCCAATCACTTGGGCCGCAAAGGCTTCATTGATTTCCCAATAATCAATATCATCTTTTGCTAATTGTTGGCGTTGTAGCATAGGGGTAATGGCATGCACGGGGCCTAGGCCCATTTCAGCAGGAGCAAGACCGGCCCAATTCACATCAACAATGCGAGCCATCACATTCAGATTATATTTATTCACCGCCTCTTCACTGGCTAAAATTAAAAATGCAGCACCGTCGGTCACTTGCGAACTGTTTGCTGCGGTCACCATGCCAAACTTTCGATCGAAGAAAGGTTTCAGCGTCGCTAATTTTTCCACGCTTGAATCACGTCGCAAGCCATCATCTGCCTGATAGAACTTGCCATAATGATCATATAGCGTTGTAATTTCTTGAAAATATTCTGCATCTTGGGCGTCAGCTAAACGCTGATGACTACGCACTGCAAAAGCATCCATTTCTTCCCGGGTAATATTAAATCGATAGGCTAAGTTTTCTGCGGTTTGGCCCATAGAAACATTAATTAAATTATCAGTTAAACCACTTAATAAAGCCACCACAGGTGCAAAATAGCTGAGACGGAATTTAGGTAGTAAGGCAAGCTTGTTACCGGTACCCTTTGCTGCATACCATTTTGCTAACCATTCCACCATCGCCTTATTAAATAGTAAGGGTGCATGGCTCATGGCTTCGGTACCACCGGCTAGCACTAGGTCATGGCGTCCACAGGCAATATCTTGCATGGCATTATCTAAGGCTTGCAACCCTGAAGCACAATTACGTTGTACTGTCCATGCAGGCGTAGTTTCACCACAGCCTAAACGCAGAGAAATATAGCGGCTAATATTCGCTTCTTTCTCTGAGGGCATCACACATCCCGTGACCACTTCATCCAAGTCAGAGGCTTTAAAGGGCTGTCTTGCTAATAGTTCGCGACAGGCATAAACCCCTAGGTCAGAGGCAGTAAATGGCCCAGGCTTCCCCCGCGCTTTCAAAAATGGCGTACGACTGCCATCTACAATATAAACAGGTCGGTGTTGCATAGAGTTCTCCTCATCATCAAATTTTGGTAAATTCATCTACAGCAATAGCATCTAAAATAGCAACTTCAGCATTACGCAATGACTCAGCCTCGGTATACGTAATCACATCGGCAGCTAAGGCCACACCTATTTGCTCAGATGCATCTAGTACGCGTTTAATAGTTCCTTGACGGATCCCACGCTGTAATTTTTGCTCAGCCTCACTGGCGGCTAACACTGTCGCTAAGGCATTATCTAAACGTAAAATAGCATCGTCCTTATCTTCACTGACATAGCAATGCTCGCTTAAGCGCTGGCGTAAATTAGATAATGCCAGCATGGGCTTGATTAAACGATGACAGTTCTCATCTTTAGGGCCACACTTAAAGGGTACACCCAATGGAAATACGGTAAAGCGTAGTAAGCGTGCTAACCAAGGTTTAGGGAAATTATCAAAGAATGCAGTGCAAGCTACTTGAATTTTATGTAAACACACACTTAAACACCACTGCACCGATTCTAAATCTTCTGATTGGCAACCATTATCTTGATAGTATTTTAATACCGCTGAACCTAAATATAGGTGACTAACTACATCACCCAATCGCGCCGATAGCCGCTCTTTACGTTTTAAGTCAGCACCCAATACTAAGAGTGATACATCAGCAATAAAAGCTAATACACTACTCATGCGTGTTAACTGTCGATAATATTTTGCAGTAACACCTCTCACAGGCACGCGAATAAAGTGCCAGCCACCCAACCCATAGAAAAATGCCCGCGCTTTATTACAAGCTACATAGCCTAGATGGGCGTAGAGTAATCGATCAAATTCTGCTAAAGCTTTTGTGGTATCTGCCGCCCTTACGCAGGCCACTTCTTGTTGTAAGTAAGGATGACAACGCATAATTCCTTGTCCAAAAATAATTAAATTACGCGTTAAAATATTTGCGCCTTCCACCGTAATACTAATAGGCAAGGCTTGATAGGCATGACCCAAATAATTGCGCGGCCCTAATTGAATGGCACGCCCAGCATGCACATCCATCGCATCATCTAAAACGCGCCGACTCATTTCTGTCATATGATATTTGCTGATAGCTGTAACCACGGCGGGTTTTACGCCACTATCAATGGCCGAAACTGTTAAGCGACGTGTGGCTTCCATCATATACGCATGACCAGCTATGCGCGCGAGTGCAGCTTCGATACCTTCAAAGTCGGACAGTGCCACTTTAAACTGTTGACGAATACGTGCATAAGCACCTGTTGTACGATAACACACACTGGCAACTGCTGAACTCAGCGCCGGTAAAGAAATGCCACGCCCCATGGATAAGCTTTCCATGAGCATCCGCCAACCTTGACCGATCATAGCTTGGCCACCAATGATAGCATCTAAGGGCACAAACACATCTTTACCGCGCACTGGACCATTCATAAATGCTAGCCCCATAGGAAAGTGGCGTGCGCCCTGTTCAACGCCCTCAGTATGTGCCGGTACTAAACACAGAGTAATACCTAATTCTTCAGACTCACCTAATAATTTATCTGGATCAAATAATTTAAAGGCTAAACCAATGACCGTTGCCACTGGAGCCAAGGTAATATAACGCTTATCCCAGTTTAAGCGCATACCCAGGACTTCTTTGCCCTGATACATACCTTTACAAATAACCCCAGTATCTGTAATCGAGCCAGCATCACTTCCAGCCTTTACTCCCGTCAAGGCAAAACAAGGTATTTCTTCACCTGAAGCTAAACGCGGTAAGTAATAATCTTTCTGTGCTTGGGTTCCGTAGTGGTACACTAACTCACCAGGACCCAATGAATTAGGCACCATGGTAGTTACCGCAGCACTTACTGAACGTGAAGCAATGGTAGCGACAATAGTGGACTGGGCTAAGGCAGAAAAGCCTTTACCACCATATTCCTTATGAATGGCCAAGCCAAAGAAACCATTAACTTTTAAATATTGCCAAGTCTGTGCTGATAAATCTTTATCCTGCTGCACAATCTGCCAATCATCTAACTGTCGACACAAGTTTGCCAATTCATTGTCAATGAAAGCTTGCTCTTCGGTGGTCAATCTTGCTGGCGTATAGTGTAATAATTTTTGCCAATCAGGCTTGCCGCGAAATAAATCACCCTCCCACCAAATATCACCAGCCGCTAATGCTTCTTGCTCAGTTTGACTAATGCTAGGCAATAATTTGGCAACTAAGCGGAATAATGGACGAGTTAAGCATACTCTTCGTATGAGAGAAATATTAAAGATAAGCGCAGCAAGTATAAAAATAATCCAACATGGCAATAAAAACCACCAAGACAAATGCCCAAGGCAACTCAATACTAATAATACAAGCGCAACAATCCCAGACCATACAAGCGCAGATAGACGAAAATAAGCAATTGCCGTTATTGCGCCGAATAAGATGATTAATTGTAAAACCACCAGCATGTACCGTCTCCTTGGTGTTGGCGGATCGGATCGATGTCCTTACTGCCCTGATCTGATAAAATTAATTAGTTAATATAGCATTATTTTTCCCGTGTCGGTATTCATATGCAGCGATTCTTATATTTAGATTTTGCTAAGCGCTACGGTGAACCTCCACTACTAGAACTAGGTGAAGTACTTGTACTGGAAGCCAATGAGGTAGTGACAGAGGAAACAGACGTACTAGCTCTTGAATCAACCAAACTACCATCATTGTCACTATCTGTAGCAGGATTAATCATGCCCCCCTCGGATCCAACACCACTAGATAAACCGGAATACCGTAACGATTGCGTCTCTAACTGGCTTAAAAAGCAAATCTGTATATCAGTAAAATTATCAGGGTGATTCTCTAAATTAATCATCAGGATCATGTTCACACGGGCCACGTATTGTACCAAGGTATATAGCAATATGTCAGGATCCATCCTGTACAAAATCTGCATCATACGTGTGAATAAATCTGTAGGCTGTGCAATCATGGTCTGTTCCTGACTAAATTGCTCATTTTTTTCCACGTTCAAATTAGTTTGGACCGATTTAAGTGCAGTGATTCGCTTTATTTGTATTGACTCATCATCATCCGTATCAGTTATCTCAACCGCTTTATAAGCCTGCACCAATGCTCGATAGCATGTACTAAATTGTTCAAATTCACCTTTGTTTTCTTTTAGCTCTAACAAGTAGCTATGTAAAGTACGTAAGCAAGACAGTTCATTGATAATGCGTATATACGCACCTACCTCACAACTCTGCTGTTGCAAATCACGCAACAAAGCCAAAAATAAAAAGCGTGATTCATAGATGCGACTCACACTGACTTTCAATAATGCTCGTTTAAAATTATCTGGGCTTAGTGTTATTACCATAAGCTTCATAGCCAAATAACGCTTCACCTCATTATCTAAAATATTACTATTGTAATATGCTAGCCAATCAGCTTCGGCTAGATAGTCTCGTAACATCAGGCTACACTCAGTCCGACCTGATTTTAATAGTACTTGTAATACGTCCTGCTGCAACAGCGAGGTTCGAATATCTTGCTTGTGCTTTTCCGCATCACCCGGAAAATAGGTTGTATACAAATTGATTAATTTTTTTAGTCCAGCCTCACTAGCATATAAAATAGCATAATGAAAAGGCGTCATGCCATTAACATCAGCCGCGAAAAATTTTCGCCAAGAATCCTCTGAGTATTCAGCCGCAAAATCTTCTAAACTGCTCGGATTATCAGCAATATCATGCAACAATCCCGCAGCAAACAAATCTTCCACACTGACAACCAACTCGCTACCACTCTGTGCTTGGTTCTGAGGGACATTGACAGATAAAGGTTGTTGGGGTCTAGTCGAATCGTGAGTTGTAGCAACATTAGCTCTCGCCATAGACGCTGTTTTAGGTATAAAAATGTTTCCCGTGGGGCTATATGGGTGCACGACTGCTAGCTTAGAAGAAAAAGTAACAGGTAAACGCTTCGTACCACGAATATTGCCTCGACGAATAGTAGGTGATCCGTTACTCATATCAGTCGATCTCTGGCTAGGCACATTGACTGGCTTTAGTATATCGCTACGCACGGGATCAATATCAGTGTCTAACTGCTTAAGTTTTTCCTGATACACATATAGAGGGTGTAATTCATCCATTGAATTAAGCGTAGGTAAATAAGCCTTAACCACAGGGAGAATGGCAGAAAATTCATAATTAAATGCTATTGATAAAAACTGCTGCAGGTCCGTCTGAAATATATCACACATATATTCCTTACAAGCCTCCCAACATTCTTTTAACATTTTCCTGAGCCCCAATATTTTATCCACCTTATCATTATAAGATATGCTTTCATACTCTCTTGTATAATAGGAAAAATCACCACTGAGACTTTTGCGCTCCCGTTCAGTTAGGAATGGCATAATCAGCTCAAATACATTGTTTAATATGCCTCGCCTAAAACCATCTTGTTGCTGATTAACATCAGTCTCTTCGGCAAATACATTTTCTTCAATCGCAACTTGCAATAAACAAAAGAAATAATATTGTAGTTTTTTGAATAACAATGATGCATCGGGATTTTGGCAAGTAGACTTGAAATACTCCACATAAGTATTGGTCAGCTCACTTTTTTGTTCAGCTACTTGCTCATTCGTTAGCTCACTTCTTTGTTCACTCTTCTGACTCGAACTAAGATCGGCTTTCATTGCACGCAAATATTTTTCAAAACTCTCACAATGCACACTAATAAATTTCTTCGAATCAATCACTCCATTGACTGTATGTGTAAATGCGTCAACGCCACCGGGCCAGCACTGCTCGATCAACTCACTACGCGAAGTTTCAATCATCTCAGATTCACCAGTTACTTGTGAAGCTTGGCTATAGCTCACCTGATCTGCTAACAGAGTGCTCACATCAAATGTGGGCTGATGCGATATCAATTCAGAAATAAAAAATCGCAATATGTTTTTTGCGATTTTTTTCACGATTTGATTATTAATGATATGGTAATCAAGTGCGCTGATCTGCATGTTAGAGCCAGATAATACCTGCATTACAGTCAACGGAGAAAATGATTTTAATACACTGACAACCTGCTTGCTTGGTCGTTGCAGTATCACAATCATCGGGTTATACCCTGCTTGAGTTATATTATCAATAAGCCATTGTTTGCCTACTTGCTCAACAACTGTTTGTATAACATAAGCTGGAGAGTATAGTAGCAAATGCATGCTCACAGGCACATTACCATAAGGCATTAAAATTTGCATATCTGATAATAGGCTTTTCAATATAGTGACTTCGAGTCGCTTTATTAATTCATAAATCGCATTTTGATTATCGGTTAATAATAAATCTACTAATATATTCTGTTGACTTGTGTGACTTAGCGAAAGTGCCCGCGACACAACACTTGACTCAGTATTATTACCTGCCTGTTTAGTTTCTGCTGTTTCAGCCCGCCTCACCTCAAGTTGGGAGTCAAGCTCAACAACATTCGTGATTAGTAAAGCAGTCTCTTTTAGCAATGGTTTTAATACACGCAACAGGTCTGCATATTCGTTTTTATCACGTTCAAAAATAAGCTGTAAGGGATTAGCAACATAGTGTTTAAGATTTTCGGAGAACCACTGAGAACCGACACATTTCTTTGCCAACTTTATAGATCTCACCGTACCATAGCGTAATAAGCAATAAAACCCAGATACTTGCTGATTATTAGGATTTTGACCGAGCTGTATTAATAATGACTGTAAATGCTCAAGACGGATAACCTGTAATAATGATTCTAGCGCTGCCTCTTGGCTTGTTAACAGTAAGTGGATGAGAAGATTATTTCCCGTTTTAAACTCTCTAAAGAGGCTTATATCATTTTCTTGCCAATTACATGCTTTCTCAACAAACCGGTTGACCATAGCAGTGACTCCAACGTCTGAAAATTGCTTACTGGCTTTAGCCAAATCTTGCAAAAGTGGTACTGTTTGAGTCAGTACATTATTAAGAAGAGTACTTAATGACTCATCATGGCAATTATTATCATATGCGCGAATAATATATAACATCAGGTAAAATGTTGCTTGAGTTTGATCAGTAAAAAGTATTTTCTCTGATTTATCTAATTCTTTTTCTATTTTTTTCTCACGAACTATATTTGCTTGGTTTTCCTTAATCCGCAATTGCATTTCCAGTAAGCGTTGGTATAGCTCAGTGTATCTTCTCAAGATACTTTCTTCCCTTCTCAAGATACTTTCTTCCCCCCTCATGAATACATATATTAATTTCTCTCGCGATAATGTATGAGGTTGGTCATTTTTCTCACCTGGTTTTTTCACTCCACTCAAAACGGAATAATTTGTTGGAGCTGTATAGAAACCATCCGAGTATTGATTCATATAATCGAGTAGAAAACTAGCTAGATATAAAACAATGGACTTCCCAAGCCTTTTGTAATAGGTAATGGCATAATCCATTGCCCGCGCATCATTCTCTCCAGGCTCTAATAACTGCACAGTCGTGATTGGACTCAATAACTGTAGTATTGCTAAACAATCGGTAGCTTCTCTCTTCAAGATAGGTACCATATAATTAGCAAATTTACTTGCACCTTTGTACTTAAAAGCGGTCTGTAAATACTCAAGAAATTTTTCTTTGCTAAAAGATTCGTATACTTTTGCGATAATAGTTATCGGCGCATACTGTAACATATAACCCATCGCTGTGATTATTTGCCAATCCTCAGTAGTAACGGCTTGAGACAACAACACTTGCAATAGTTCAGTAGTTAAAAAAGAGACAACACAGTCAAGCACATCTGTTTCTTTACAACGAAATTTAAACGCAATATGTAAAATATTATTGCCTGCAACTTCATGTTTAAAAAAATCAACGCCCTTATGCTTCACTATAAAACCCATTAAGTAGTTGATATTTTCATAACAACCATTACGTAACACATCAAATAATAGGTTAGCTAAAATCAAATCATCATCTACAAATTGTTGCACTTGAGTTGACAACTCCGCAGCATCTAGTGCTAACATTTGCCGACACAATGTAAGTCCTTCAGAATCACCACTAGTAGCTGCCACATGGACTGGTGTACAACCGTGCTCATCAGCCATCAACAGTAAACTCTGTCGCTTGTCAATCTCATCTACTTCAGCAATCACAGTAGTTGCATGCTTATAATGACAACTTTTGAAGCTACGCATGAAGACTGTTTCGCCTTTGTTATTTTTTAAAGCTAAGGCTGCATACTTATCATTTACCTGCTGCATTAACAAGCACAAAATATCTGCTTGTAATAACCCAGCAGTATAATACAATGCAGTATTTCCCTGCACATCTGGCGCAAAGATGAAATGTATACTCGCCAGCGCATATTCATCTAATAGATATTTGACAGCTTCCATATGGCCGTAAAGACACGCTAAATGTAATAAACCACGACCTGAGGCATCTCTCGCATATAAAAAACCTGGTGAACAGCGTAAAATACGCTTAATCTCAGTGATTGGTTTTTTGTATTTCAATGCATTCCATAACTGTTGAATAGTAAATTGTGAACTGCGTTGCAAATAAGCATTGACCCTTTGTCGCTGTAGAAATTTATAAACACCCTCTGTATTACGCTTGTTTGCTATATCTTCTACTGTCAAACCTGCTGCATTTTTAATGTTTAGTAGCTCTAGGGGATCACAGTAGGCGACCATATGTTCATAAATTGCTTTAATATTCTCTGGTTGTTGACGGTCAACCACATAATGTAAAGGTGTATTGCCGTATTTATCACTTAAATGATTAATCTCAACATGCCAACCAGGGCATGTTTGAGTCACAAAATCAAATAAATATAACATGACTTCAGGATCGTCATTACAGGCGGCATAATGGAAAATACTATCTGAGCTTTCTTTATCACTATTCCTATTAATTAATTGCTTAAAGTACATGCCAAACGCTTCTACATCGATAATATCTAATAACCATTGAAGCCCCTGTGCTGACATTACCCCAGCACCAATATGTAAGCAAGTTAAGCCAGCCTGATTAACCTTCAATGCTAGGCTTTTACCATTTAATCTAGTTTTGATTAATAAATATAAAGACTCATTATAGGGAACTCGTGGCATATGATGCATTGGCGTATTACTATCATTTCCCACTGACACGTCCAATGCCGCAATAAAATCTTCCGATGTAAATGACCTAACAATGGAACTTATAATCTCAACATTACCGCACGCAAATGCCATAGATAAAATAGCAGCATGCCCTGTTTTATTCATATGTGCCAAGATGTCAGATAAATCAGCAAGCTTTCTGAACTGATCAACCGCATTGTTTTCAATATGTGATAATAATGTACTTAAATCTACTTGAGTTCGCTCGTCTGTCATGGTTATGATTCCTGGTAGCCATTACGCACCCATAACATGTTAGAAAATCCTAAATATGAGACGCCATGGGTATTATGTCATTCTTATTATTAGAGTATTACTGTAAGCAGCCAAATAGTGCTTAGTCTTACAGAACTGGGTTGTTGCGTCCAGAAGCGCATTAGTATATGGGCGAAAGCTTAAGGGACTCTTAAGGCTCAGTAACTTTATAAAACGTCCATATTTGGACAATCTTGGATGAAAAATGTCGCTCCGCTGCTCAGGTATAGTGGTAAGCTTGAAGACAGCGATGATATGTACTAATATATCAATATTGAAAATTGATATAGTGCAACACATCAAATGATCCTTAAAATCGAGCATATTGCCAAAAAACTACGCAAAGCCCGCAAAGCAAAGCAATTAAGCCAGCGCGCACTTAGTCAAAAAATTAGCCTACCCCAAAGCCATATTTCCAATATTGAGCAAGGCAAAGTTGATTTAAAAACCTCTAGCCTAGTTGAGCTGGCACGGGTACTGGATTTAGAACTCATGTTGATACCTCGCAAAATGGTCACTACGGTACAAGGGATCCTCAATTACCAAGCTAGCGATGGTGATGAAGTGCCAAGAGCATACCAAATACGTGGAGATAATGACGATGACTCCTATTGAAACCTTAAATATCCCTGGCTCTCCATGACAGACGCCCAAAAATCGGCATTATCTCAACCCAATGACACTCATCAAATGCTTCTGAATTTATTGGTCGCAAGAGAACTGACTGTAACCTCAGCTCATAGGTCTTCTCAACAGCAAATAAATTAATACGTAATAACTCACCTACAAGCACTTTACCATCAACCTGTTTATGACAAAATAAACGTGGTAGTTCTTCGATAATATATTCATAATGAACTTGGTTTACCTGTTCATCACAGAACCGTACAGCTTGTGATGCCGGTTTATTCTGCATAAAAAACTGATTGGCTAACTCTCCAGGCGCAATACAAGTAAATGATTCATTTTTTAATAAGCGTTGCTCAATCTGTTGTAGCACCATATCGGTATTTAACGCTCTTTTTTGCTGATGTTGCAAACTATTTGCCAGCCGATATGCTAATAAACTCTGCTCCATAGCCGTCAATACCAAAATCGACAGCACCAATAAGTAACACAAAACAGTAATTAATATAAACCCTCGCGATGACTTCATGAATTAGCCTGCCGCAAGGCAATAAACTGTCGCCATTGTTTATGTAACTTACCATCTCGTGACTGTATTTGTTGGCCATCAAACAAATAAGTACTGGATTTCTTTAAAACTGATCCCACAGAATCAACATCAAGCACCACCTCAATTAACTTATGACCATGTGGATATAGATGCATATTACTAATGCCGGCTAATAATTCATACACTTGGCCCTTGTTATCTAATTGGTACAAACTGTAAATTGCTTTACCAGTATGATTCACGCGCCCACTATCTCGGATGAAAAAGTAATTATGCATAAACTCACCAATCTGTGCGCCACGCTGGTAGCGGGGTAAATTAGTTGATGATTGCACTTGCCAAATGGGTGAACCAAGGGCTTTAGTTAAGGCTTGCAAATGCAAAAGATTCTTACGCTTACAGTCAGCGATTAACAAGGTTGATCCTTGTTGCCAGGTTTGCTGTTCTTGTACGCGCATGGATTTTTCTGTGTGCATATCTGCAATTAAATCACCACTTTGAGGATTCATATAGCTCACCTCTAACACATGGCTGCCTGCAATATAATGGTGCGCAATAGGTTTTGGCAAACGCTGTTTATCCTGCACAGTATAAATCGCTAAGGCAGGAATTTTTTGCAAAGCTTGATGATTATCTCGCAACACAATGTGATTATACTGCCGGCACCCTGCATAACCCGCTTCATGTATTTCATCACTTAAAATTAATAATGCTAAGGAACCATTTTCTTGGATCTCGGTTATCCCCTGCTGCACGCGATAACTTAATTGAGTACTTTGAAAAATTCTAAATAAGCCCAATAACAACAATAAACCCAAACTAATGGACAACATTGATTCAAGTAATGTTAAACCTTGTTGGTGACTCTGGGTAAAATTCACGGATATTTACTCAGGCTTTGCCAAACGCCGTTCTAACATAGAAGCTTGTACACTCCACTGCTGACTGAGCTGGTACGCATCATTACTAAACTGTAATGCCTGTATTTGCGCGCGCACTAGGGCCAAAATACCGATAGAAATGATCACTAAACTGATTAATAGCTCCAGCAAAGAAAAACCATTATTTAACTGAGATGACATAACACACCCACCAATTATTATTTTAAGCATATTTATATTATCATTATCATATTGACTTGCAAGCTTTACTCCACTAAAAACGCAGGCAGAGTAAGTTACACGCAATAATCGCAATCAGCATACTAAGCCATTGAATAATATAAATTTTTGCCATCAACTATGCTGCTGGTACGCAAAAGCATTGCCATCCCGCAGCTTGTAGTTCCGTCATCCCACGGCTTGACCACGATATCCATATAATCTTATGATTTTTATAGTTTTTTAACTCTGTCACTAGCATAAATCGCCGCAGAAATAGAATAAATTTTGAGCAATGCTATGCTTAAAGTAGAGGTGAATAGTAATGGCAGATTTTAAAAGTAGCTATACCGCCTTATCCCCTGACGCCGCAGGCATTGTCCATTACAGTAACAAAGACCATGGGGTATGGCGCAGATTAATCAAAAAACAACGACCGCGGGTACAAACCTACGCATGTGCCGAGTACCTGCAAGGCTTATGCCATCTCAATTTACCCGATGACCGTATTCCACAGTGTCAAGAAGTCAGTGCAGCACTACAAAAAAATACCGGCTGGTCCGTGCGCCCAGTACAAGCGCTCATTCCTGTGGAAGAATTCTTTCACTTACTGGCAAATAGGCAATTCCCTGCAGCCACATTTATCCGCAAACAATGCGATTTAGATTACTTACAAGAACCCGATATTTTTCATGAAGTATTCGGTCACTGTCCGATGCTCATGCAAGCTGACTACGCTGAATTTATGCAGCATTACGGCAAATTAGCCCTACAAGCAAACCAACAACAGCGTGAGTTACTTGGGCGCTTATATTGGTTTACCGTAGAGTTTGGTTTGATCCAGACGCCCCAAGGCTTACGCTGTTACGGCGGTGGCATATTATCCTCTTACCAAGAAACGCGTTACGCCATTGATAGTCGCACTCCACAACGTAAGCCACTAGCAGATGGATTAGATGCCTCGCGCACGCCCTTTCATATTGATGATTTGCAGCCGATTTATTTTATAATTGATGACTATGCACAATTATATAAAATCATCAGCAATGATATTTTTAGCTTAATTGATAAAGCATTGGATTTAGGTGATTTTGATCCAGCCTTTTCTCAAGCCTCATGAGGCTAGGCCAATGATGTGCTATCCATAAAGCAGCAAGTCTTACTCCTATTTCTCTAAGTCAGAACACTTTTTGAGCGAAAAATGTACTTGACTTACTCAGCTAGATTCGCTCTACTAACCATCTCTAACAATCTTAATGAGGTAAAATAATGAGCGATTTGTCAGCGAAGCGCTGCATCCCCTGCGAAGGTGGCGTTCCTAGTATTGATAAAGATAATGCCACTAAACTACTGGCTGATTTAGAAGGCTGGGATTTACGTGAATCGGCCACAGAAATTGGTAAATGCTATAACTTCAGCAATTATTACGAAACTATGGCGTTTGTGAATGCCATTGCTTGGATGGCTCACCATGAAAATCACCATCCAGATCTCGAAGTGTGCTATAACCATGTCTTAGTTCGCTACAGCACACATGCTATTGGCGGCTTATCAGAGAATGATTTTATTTGTGCCGCAAAAGTTGAGAAAATCTTTAGTAATCAATAAGCAATCACAGCATTACTTCTATGTAACTCGCCACACATGACCTTGGCGCAAAACCTTGGCTAAGGTCACTGCATCTGGCAGAGATGTCATTGAGTTTGCACGGTCTGCATAACAAGGCCGTTCAACCTTATACAGTACTCCCATAGGTACCGGCAATTCAGGATAAGCAAATTCTGCTAATACTTGGGCAAGAATTCTATCTGTATAATTATGTTGTAAAATATTAGCATTACCTGCACCTACAATTTCAGCCTGTGTGCCAGTGAGTGTAATCGCTTGTTCACGCTCGGCACCAAATAATAAATCATGCTCATGTTCTAACATCAGCAGCCGCTCAGCACGTACCGTCTTATCCGTAACTGCAGCGAAGGCGCCATCATTAAATACATTACAATTTTGCAAGATCTCAATAAAGGCCGTGCCACGGTGCTGAACCGCTTGTTTTAATACTGCCTGTAAATGTTTTGCATCTACATCAATGGCTCGTGCAACAAAACTCGCCTGCGACGCCAAGGCAAAGACCATGGGGTTAATTGGGTAATCAGCACAACCCTGTGGTGAGCTTGGCGATATTTTCCCTTGTTCAGAGGTTGGGGAATATTGCCCCTTCGTTAAACCATATACACGGTTATTAAAAAGCAGAACATTAATATCAAGATTGCGACGTAATAAATGCATCAAATGGCTAGCACCGATGCTCAAACCATCGCCATCACCGGTAATCACCCAGACAGATAAGTCTGGGCGCATTAACTTCAGCCCTGTGGCTACTGCGGTAGCTCTACCATGAATCGTATGAAAACCATAGGTATCCATGTAATATGAAAAACGCCCAGAACAACCAATCCCCGCCACAAAGACAATATTTTCCTTTGGGATCCCCAGTTCAGGCAATAATTTCTGCATCGATGCGAGAATAGCGTAATCGCCGCAACCTGGACACCAGCGGACCTCCTGATCAGAAACGAAATCTTGTCTGTTTAGTTTTTTCAATGTTTACCTCAATAAATTCTAAACTTGCTAACATTCATTATGCCTGGAGCCCGCGGCTTGACCGCAGGGTCCAGTAAGTTCATAAGCTCTCAATCTTCTCAACAATCTCTTCCACCAAAAATGGCTTCCCAGTCACCTTATTCAATGTCATCACTTCAAGCAAATACTCAGCCTTTAATAAACGACTCAAATGCCCCGTATTCAATTCCACAACCAATATCTTTTTAAACCTTTGCATGAGCCCGTGTAAATCCTTTGGCAAGGGATGTAAATAACGAATATGTACTGCACTTGCACTTATGCCTTGATTACGCACTATCTCCATAGCCGCCGTAATTGCCCCATAAGTACTGCCCCAACCAATAACTAATATATCACCAGAGGACTCACCATCCACTGTTGGTGCAGGTATATCACGTACAATACCTTTAATTTTATTTGCACGTAAATTCACCATTTGTTGGTGATTCTCAGCTTGATAACTAATATCACCACTGTGTATATCCTTTTCCAATCCCCCTATACGGTGACATAAATTTTCTGTGCCAGGGATTGCCCAAGGCCTGGCAAGTGTCGTCGGATCACGCTCATAAGCTGAAAAACTTTCCTTATCTGCCGTAGCAAAATTTGGCTGCAAATCCGGTAACTCATCAATGTCAGGTAATCGCCATGCTTCAGAATTATTGGCTAAATAGCCATCACTTAAGAAAATCACCGGTGTCATATAACGAATAGCCAAGGCAAAGGCTTGCAATAATAAATGAAAGCACTCACTGGGCTTCGCCGGTGCTAATACAGGTAATGGGCATTCACCATGACGACCATACAATGCGGTAAGTAAATCTGTTTGTTCAGTTTTAGTGGGCATTCCCGTTGAAGGGCCTGCGCGTTGAATATCAATAATAACTAAGGGTAATTCAGCCATCACAGCTAAACCTATCCCCTCGCTCTTTAAATCTAAGCCGGGACCGCTGGTACATGTTGCCGCCAATATTCCCCCATAGGCTGCCCCTAAACTAGCACATACCGCAGCAATTTCATCTTCCGCTTGAAAGGTTTGCACACCTAAATCTGCGTAGGCCGTAGCTGAATGCAAGATAGTCGATGCAGGCGTAATCGGATAAGCCGATAACAGTACCTGCCGTTGTGAACGACTGGCTGCTGCCACTAAACCTAAAGCAATAGCCTCATTGCCAGTGATGTGGCGGTATTCACCTGCAGGTAGTGGGGCGGCAGCCACGCAATAACGTTGATGAAATAACTCTGCCGTTTCCGCAAAATGATAGCCAGCGACTAAGGCTGCCTGGTTAGCGGCAATAATATCATCATGACCTGCAAACTTTTCCTGCATCCATGCTTGAATAGCTTTAATGTCTCTTGAAAATAACCAACACACCACACCTAAAGCATAAAAGTTTTTACATTTACGTGCCTGTGACATGGATAAACCTAATTCTTTAACAGCCGTTAAAGTTTGTTGGGTCAAGGCAATATCGATAACTTGATAAGCGGCTAATAAACCAGAGGTTAATGGATTCTCTTGAATATTAATTTTTTTAAACTCTTTTTCGTGGAAACTATCGCTATTTACGATAATGAGTCCACCCTGACATACTTCTTGATAGTTTGACATCAGTGCGGCAGGATTAAAGGCAATTAACACATCCACATGATCACCCGGTGTATATAAGGGCTCACTGGCAATACCCACTTGATAGCCTGACACCCCCGGCAAGGTGCCTGCGGGTGCACGTATTTCTGCGGGAAAATCTGGATAAGTTTGCACATCATTACCAAATAAGGCACAAGTTTGAGTGAACTGCTGGCCTGTAACTTGTACACCATCACCAGAGTCACCCGCAAAACGAATAAATATTTTGTCTATCTCTTTTTTCATTCCCAAAACCAACTCAACGCTCCCGTAGTGCCGTTTGCTGTGCCTTCAAAATAGGTTTCAGCAAATAACTCATGACGGTCTTCTCCCCCGTCATAATATCCACGGTGGCTGTCATACCCGGAATAATAGGCAATGGATTATCTTTATTGCCTAAATAATTCCTATCCGTACGCACTAAAATTTCATAAAAGCTATCACCGCGTTCACCGGTAATGGTATCCGCACTGATTTGTTCCAATTTAGCAGGTAAGCCACCATAAATAGAAAAATCATAAGCGGTTAATTTTACCGTAGCGGGTTGCCCTGGACGTAAAAAAGCAATATCAGCGGGTCGCACCCGAGCTTCAACTAGCAAGGTATCATCTAATGGCACTATTTCTACAAGCCGCATGCCCGGCTGCACCACACCCCCAATTGTATTGACATGCAATGATTTTACCGTGCCTTTTACTGGTGAGCGCACTGCGGTACGTTGCACCCTGTCAGCTAAGGCAATATTTTTTTCTTTAATCGCAGCTAATTCATTTTTAACTTGCGCTAACTCATCTAAGACATCGGTGCGCATACTGAGTTTTAATTCTGCAACTTTCTGTTTCGCCTCTTCTAACTCTGCTTGTTTACGTGGAATAGCTAATTTAATACCTTCAAGTTCACCGCGTAAATCGTTAGCTTGACGTTGAATACGTAAATATTCCACCTCAGAAACTGCGCCCTCATGCACTAAAGGCTGTGTCATTTGTAATTCTTTGTCCACTAATACATAACTACGCGACAATTGTTGTTGTTTGGCTTTCAGCTCTTCTAATTCTTGTGCTTCTTGCTGCTGTTGATTCATGAGAATATCAACCTGCTGCAAAAATTCTGCCTCGCGTGATTCATAAACAGCTAATTCAGCCGCAACCATTTCAGGCACCTCTTTGCTAAGCTCCGCGCTGGGCTTAAATGGCTTACTCGCTGCTTCCGCCTGCAAACGTTCAATTTTTATTTTTAATGCCAAGGCGCGAAAGTAGGCTTCCCGATAACTAGAAGAAAAGCGCGTATCATCAATTTCCATGAGCACTTGATTTTTATCGACAATTTGACCTTCGCGAATTAATAACTTATTGACTATGCCGCCCTCTAAATTCTGTACCACTTGGATTTGTTGTGATGGGATCACTTTACCCGCTGCAATCGTTACTTCATCTAATTCCGCTAAGCAAGCCCAAATAATCGCAATAATGAAAAAAGCCAAGGTTAACCACAAAATCCAATGGCTTAAGCGCTTCGGTCCTTGGATAGTTGCCAAGCTGGTATCGCCAATGAGTTTACGTTCTTGCTCTTTCATCAACTCACCTTAATCCTACCATCACTTAATACGGCTAAAATATCTGCTTTCGCCCCATCTGCAACCACGCGATTTCTATCTAAGACGATAATTCTATCCACTAAACTTAACATTGACGGCCTATGAGTGACTAATAACAAGGTTTTATCCTGCATATAATCAGCTAATTGTTGTTTAAAATATAACTCACTGCGATCATCCATGGCATTGGTGGGTTCATCCATAACTAATACAGAAGGCTCAAGTAATAGCGCACGAGCAATAGCAATCGCTTGACGTTGGCCGCCAGACACAGCACTACCCTTTTCCCCCACATCCATATCAAACCCATCAGGGTGTAAATTCACAAATTGATCCACGCCACTACGTTTAGCAGCACGAAGAACAGTTTCATCATCCACATAGGGTGCTGACATGGCAATATTGTCACGCACGCTACCGTAAAATAACACAATATCCTGTGGTACATAGGCAATTTGCTGACGCAATTCCACCGGATCTAATTGGGTAATATCAATACCATCCATTAAGATATGCCCTTGACTTGGCGCATACAGCTTCAAAATTAATTTTTCAATAGTACTTTTACCCGATCCAATACGCCCTACAATTGCAACTTTTTCACCTGCTGCAATACGAAATGACACATTATCCAAGGCCGGTAAACTCTGTAAAGGATAACGGAATCCTACGTCTTTAAATTCAATCTCACCAGCAAGCTTACCTCGGGATAAATGCTGTTTTTGTCGTGGTCTTTCTACCGGTGCTTGCATGATTTGATCTAAAGACATGACTGCTGTGACGGATTGAAAATATTTGCTACATAAACCAGCCAATTGTGAAGCAGGCGCTAAGGCACGGCCGGTTAAAATCGTACAAGCAACTAAAGCACCCACGGTTAAATCACCTTCAGCAATTTTATACACCCCTGCAATCACCACGGCGACAGTAGCAAATGCTTGCGAAAAAATCGACATATTAATGCCAATGCTAGATAAGAAACGAATTTTCACCCCAATGCGCGCTGACTCACAAATCACTTCTTCCCAACGTTGTTGCATTAAACCTTCAGCGCTGGTAGCTTTGACGGTTTCCACACCACCTAATGATTCATATAAGGTTGCTTGTTTTTCTGCGGCTAAGCGATATAACTTGGTAATCTTTTTATTCATTGGCCACTGCACTAATAAACTCACTACCACCACTAAGGGCACTAAAATTAACGGAATGACCGCTAAACTACCGCCTATATAAGCAATAACTGCAATGAATAAAATCACGAAAGGTAAATCTATCAGCACATTGACCGAGGCTGAAGTAATAAACTCACGAAAACTTTCAAAGGCGTGCACCGTATTAGCCAGCGCACCCACCGATTGAGGTCGCACGGACATGGTTAAGCCCATTAATTGCGAGAATATTTTGCTGGATAATTCAATATCGATGCCTTTTCCTGCTTCATCAATAAAATAACCACGTAATAAACGCATGGTAAAATCAAAGGCTAGAACAATAAAAACACCAATTCCTAGCACCCATAAGGTATCTACGGCATGATTAGGTACTACCCGATCATAAACGTTCATCACAAATAAGGGTACAGCCAGTGCAAATAGATTAATTAAAAAGGATGCCACTAAAACTTCAGCATAAATGGGCCAGGCCTTATAAATGACTTGCCAAAACCAAGGAATAGACGGCTTAGCTGTAGCACCTTCACTACGCCCATTTAGACGATAATCTTTTTTGACTAAAATCAGATGACCTGTGTACGACACCAATAAATTTTCTACATCAACCGTACGCGCACCATGTGCCGTTCCTGGTTGCAAGATTTGCATGACACCACTTTCACCACAGTCAACCACAACACAAGCTTGACCATCATTTAACAAAACTACGGCAGGCAACAGATCAGCAGTTAATTCTGTCAAGTCTCGCTCAACCATACTTGCGCTAATATTGACCCGCTCAGCAGCTCGGATAAATATGTCAGGAGTTAGCTGGCCATCCTCGAGCGGCATACCCGCCAACAAAGACTGCTCAGATTGCGGCATGTGCAATAATTGAGTGATTGTTACTAAACAAGCAAGCAAGGGATCCCTCGCCTCTCGCAGCGCATCTGCATCACCATTTTGCTTAGAATCTTGCCTCACCATCGCCCGAGATACTCTCAAAAAATCATTATCTTAGGATTACATTAAGTTAACTATAGGCTAGGTGGGAGAATTCCTCAAAGTAATCAGAATATATAGAGTTCTATTATTTTGGATTGACTAGCTGACTGCTAGTTTTCGCCTTGGCTTATTAGTCTCAGGCTCGGCTACATCCATGTAGCTTGCGCTATCATCCCTGATAGCGCTTTTTACTCGCCTGCGACTAATAAGCCAAGGCGAAAACGACTGGCAAAAACCAAACCCCTATAAAAACATGGGAACTAATGCCCATTTTGCAACTCTAACTAGATATGCACATGTCTGTAGGGGAACAATATGGCGGAACAGAGTACAAATAACACACAAAATAGTAGTACCAGTACTGAATTGACTACTATTGGCCAAGTTATTGATATTTATGAAGATGTTTTCATGATTCTTGAGTCTGGGGAGCGTAAACCCCTAGCGTCAGGCGACCCTATTTTCGAGAATGCACAAATTTATGTCCCTGAAGGTTCACAAATCGAATTACAATTTTTAGACAACTCTACCCTATTAATCACAGAAGACTCCCAATTATCCCTCGACAGCAAAGTATTTAATTTTAATGAATACCAGAAAGGCCAGGAGCAAGATTCTCTATTAAAAGATATTCCTGGCGCCCAAGAGCCCACTGCCCTGGGTGAAGGCAGTACCTCGGTGGAAAACAACCGCGCTAATTTCACCAATATAAATCCAACAAATAGCTTTGGCGCAGAATTTTTCTTAGTAGAAAGTGGGTTTATTACTTTCCCATTTTTCTTTCAAGATTTAGGTGTTCTTGGTAATTTCTTATTGCAAATATTCCTCGGCTTACAACCGCCCGTAGATGTGGCTGAGAACCAACAGCCGCAACCTACTCCAGAACCCCCTTGTACCAACCCTAATATTATTAATGGCGCAGGTTTACTCATCGGTACAGAATGCCAAGATATTATTACCGGTAGTAATGGTGTCGACACCTTAATCGGCCTAGAAGAAAATGATACCTTAATCGGTCGTGGCGACAATGACTTACTCCAAGGGAATGAAGGCGATGATCGACTCTTTGGTGGTGATGGTAATGACACACTTGAAGGCGGCACAGGTAATGACATTCTTCGCGGCCAAAATGGTAATGATATTTTGCGCGGTGGTGACGGCAACGATAATTTACAAGGCGGTAATGACAATGACCAGCTATTTGGCGACGCAGGTGATGATTTTCTCAACGGCCAAAATGGCAATGATTTACTGATTGGCGGTACGGGTAACGATAATATGCGTGGTGGCAATGGCACTGATACTTTATTTGGTGGCGCAGGCAATGACACTTTACGTGGCGACGATGGTAATGACTTTTTGTTTGGTGGTGACGACAATGATAATCTGCAAGGCGGCAACGGTAATGACGTTCTGATCGGTGGTGCAGGCAATGATAGTTTACGTGGTAATAATGACTCAGATGTATTAGTCGGCGGAGATGGTAATGACACCTTACGAGGTGATGCTGGAAACGATTTCTTAACTGGCGGTAGTGGTACTGATACTTTACGCGGCGACGCTGGTAATGACATACTCTTAGGTGGCGCCGATAACGATAGCTTACGCGGTGACGCTGGTAATGATATCTTAGCTGGGGGAGCGGGTGATGATACGCTGCGTGGTGACAATGGTAATGATTTACTCTTCGGCGGTGCCGGAAATGACAATATCCGCGGCGGTAATCAAGCTGATATATTACTTGGCTTAGATGGTGATGATACTTTACGCGGTGATAATGGTAACGATACCCTCAGCGGCGGTAATGACAATGACCGTTTATTTGGTGGCAACAATAATGATACTCTAAATGGCGATGACGGTAACGATATACTCCGTGGTGACAATGGTGATGATATCTTACGCGGTGGGGATGGCGACGATAATTTAGATGGCGGTCGCGATGACGACTTAATCTTTGGTGACGCTGGCAATGATACCCTACGAGGCGGCAGCCAAAATGATACCTTATCCGGCGGTTCAGGCATGGATACCTTATTCGGCGACGGAGGTAACGACTTACTTTTCGGTGGCTCTGGAAATGACATGCTCAATGGCGGCAATGGTGTTGATACCTTATCCGGCGACACAGGTAATGATACATTAAATGGTGGACGTGGTAATGATACTCTTTTCGGAGGTTTTGGTAACGATATCTTAAACGGTGATCAGAATAACGATACCTTATCTGGTGGCTTTGGTAATGATACCTTAAACGGTGGCAGTGGTAACGATAGCTTATCTGGCGGCTTCGGTAATGATAACTTAAGCGGTGATAACGGTAATGATACCTTAGCAGGCGACTTCGGTAACGATACACTCTCTGGTGGCCGCGGTAATGATATATTACGCGGTGGTCGTGGCGACGATACCATCAGTGGCGGACGTGGTAATGACACCATCGAGGGTAACCGTGGCGATGACATTCTCAATGGTAATCAAGGCCAAGATACTTTTGATTATAATGGCAATAGTTTCTTATTCACCGGTACGAATGATGGTCACGATACCATCAATGGCTTCCAAGATAATCTCGATATTACTGATATTAGCGATATCTTTGGTTTCTTCGTGCCCGATCCAGTACGTATCGCTGCAGTCAATTTAACTCCAGCCGGCACTGACACTGTACTCACTGTGACCGGCGCTGCTGGCTTTTCCATCACGTTTACCAACACCGCTGTATCAGATTTACAAGTAGGTACCGGCGGCCCTGGGGATAATGTGATCGTTTAGACTGAGACTACTGCTAATCCTAGACATTACCGCCCTGCTGAATTATATTGCGCTATCAATAGGAATTTGCTTTCAAGGATGAATACAGTGCGCAAAATAACCACCTTTAGTATTGCTCTGGCCGTAACAATTTTTGCTCAAACAACCCAAGCGGAAACCTTACAATCAGCAGTACGTTATGCTATTGAAACTAACCCTGATGTTTTATTTGCCAACAGTAATCGCTTAGCTTCCGATGAAACCATTACCCAAGCTAGAGCGGGCTTCCTACCCACCGTCGATTTAACCGGCGCTTATGGTAAAGAACGCAGCCGCAACCCAACTACCGTAGCCAGTGGTCGAGGACCTGAGCGCACACTGACTCGTAGTGAAGCAGGTATTATTGCTAGCCAAAATATATTCCGTGGCTTTGGTGATCAAAATGAAGTCGCACGCACCAAGGCAGAAACGGCTGCTGCTGCTTACGAAGTCAATGCCAGTGCCCAAGCTATTGGCTTACGTGTAGTTGAAACCTATCTCGATATACTCAGAACCCAAGAATTAGTACGCGTGGCTAAACGTAACGTAGAAATCCATAAACAAACCTTTAAAATGATCCAAAAGCGCACTTTAAGTGGTTTAAGCCGTAAAGCTGATTTAGTTCAAGCCCAAGCACGTCTTGCATTAGCCAAATCAAATTTAAAATCAGAACAAAATAATTACTTAGATGCCATTACTAACTATATTGAAGTGGTTGGCAAAGAACCTCATCAACTACAAAGCGTCAGATTTAATATAGCAAGTTTTCCTCATAATCGAGATGCGGCTGTTAACCAAGCCTTGGCACACAACCCCTCACTGAAAGCGGCTAAAGCTGACGTTGTAGCTGCCGAAAAACAACATGAAGCCGCCAAGGCGCCAAATTATCCAAGTATTGATGTTATTGTTTCTGCCTCACGTAATGATAATCTCGATGGTGTCAAAGGCACGAATAATGATGAATTAGCCATGGTAGCCGCGAGTTATAATTTATTTAATGGTGGTGCTGATGTGGCGAGACAACGAGAAACGGCCCACTTACTCCAAGCCGCTAAAGAAGTCCGTAATCGTACCCTCCGCCAAGTGAAACAAACCACCCGTTTATCTTGGACAACCTATCGCACCGCGCAACGACAAATACCTGATTTAAAGCAACACCGCGACTCTGCCAAGGAAACCGTTAGACTCTATCAAAAACAATTTCAAATTGGCAAACGTACCCTGCTGGATGTTTTAGATTCGGAAAATGAATTTTTCACCTCAAGCATTGCCTACATCAATGGGCGATATACTGAATTATTTGGCAAATACCGCGTCTTAACTGATATGGGTGATTTGACCCATGTCCTGCATGTACCATTGCCACCTGAGGCCTACGTGCCAGAGTACGAAAATCATCGTAACCTGCATCAAGTAGCACAGCATACTCAGCATTCAGCTCAACCAAACTCCAAGCATGCAACCGCAGCACATACAACCACCAAAGGCACAGCAGCTAAAACACCTAAAGCGACAAGTAAAACCACGGCTCACAAAGCGACAACGCCTAACGGCACGCAGGCATCAACAACTATGCATAAAACCACAGCTAAAACCACAACAGTGCATCAAACCCAGCATGCTAATAAAACAACGGCAAAAAGCACTCAAAAAGCAAGCCAACCCGCCACCCCAGCAAATACTAAACATAAAAAGCTGAATCATCCGTATTCGTAGTAACATGAATTCGGTCATTTCGCGTAGCGGTTATTTAGCCGCTACAAGCAATCTCCCAATGATTTCAGTAACTCCCCCGCAAACGCAGGAGAACTCTCTTTTCACTTGACCTAATCGGCACTTTCTTGCAAGATACCAACACCTCAAGCTTCTTAATACCTCTTGAGCTTAAGCGAGACTACCATGCACTATGAAACACTATTTATGGATACCCCTATAGGCACACTTTGCATCAAGCTTACAGCAGAAAATGTTATCAATATCAGATACTGTTTTGATGAATTTCAATTAAATGATGCACTAATGCAAGCCGAGTCTGATATTAGCTTTCCCTTAGGTCGAGAGGTTGAAAAGCAAATTAATGCCTATTTTAAAGATCCAAAGCACCAATTTAGCCTACCCATTCACTATGAAGGGACAACACTACAAAAACAAATCTGGCAAACCATACAATTAATCCCCGCTGGAAAGGTACGTTCCTACAGTGAAATCGGCAAACAATTAAACTGTGGCCCTCGTGCTGTAGGGGGAGCCTGTAGCAAAAACCCACTACCATTCATCATCCCCTGTCATCGCGTAGTAGCACAAAATGGTATTGGTGGTTTTTGCAAGATTGCCATTAAAGAACAGTTACTAGAGTGGGAAGGCGCTTTTAACCACTGTTAATTATCCCCTGCAAACTCCCCCATCAGAATCTATACTGTATGAATAGACTAATCACGTTACCTGGGGAATCATGGCTGTTGCGCGCTACTATCAATCACGCTATCCACTCCATGCCGCAATACTTTTGGGTATATTATTTATATTCTTTTTTGGCAATAGCTATGCATATCCTCTAGAAGTCAGCGACAAGATGGTCAATAATATTGAGCAGCAATATGGCCCTACCACCAAAGCCCGTGTACTTGCCTGGCAAGCCCTCATCAAAAACAACCAGAACAAGCCTGAATTAGTCAAGCTTAAGCTAGTAAATCGCTTCTTTAACAAATTAAAATACCAAAGTGATAGCTCACAGTGGAATCAAGAAAACTACTGGTCTACGCCCTTAGAATTCCTCATAGCCAACAAGGGAGATTGTGAAGACTTCGCCATCGCTAAATACTTCACTTTGCAAGCCATGGGCGTACCCAGCCACAAAATGCGTATCACCTATGTAAAATCCCGTAAATTCAACCGTGCCCATATGGTTTTAAGCTATTATGAGGCCCCTAATACTGATCCATTTATTATGGATAACTTAATACCCCTGATCCTCTTCGGCACCGAGCGGCCAGATTTAGTGCCTATTTACAGTTTCAATGGAGATGGGCTATGGTTAAGCAATAAGCCAACAAAAAAGGCGCGCACAGGCAAGGGTAACAAAATGGTGAAATGGATAGATTTAAAACAACGTATGCGCCAAGAAGGCTTTAATATGAGGGATGAATAATGTCACTGAAGAAGCAATTAACTCTAATCATAATTAGTTTATTTATATTAATATTTATTGGTACCTTCACCATTACCATAAAAAACTTGCACAACTATTTAGCCAATCAGTTACAAACCCAAGCGCAAAATACCGCTACGACATTAGGTGTGACTCTGTCCCAATATGCGGCAGATAATGATATTGCCACCATCCATGCACTCATCAATTCAGCCTTCGATACCGGCTATTACCGCGAAATCCGCATGACCAGCATTGAGGATAAACCCATCTTTGCCCGCACCAATGCCAAAAACCCACAAAATGTACCTAAATGGTTCATTGATATCGTGCCTTTCGATGTAGAACCCGCCCATGCTCTAGTCACAGCAGGTTGGAAACAAATGGGCACCATCACAGTAGCCAGTCATGAAGGCTTAGCCTACCAAGAACTCTGGACTAATACCCTGGAAACCTTCGGTTGGTTTTTCTTAAGTGCCGTACTGACCATTATCTTTAGCCTATTAGCACTACATTATTTGTTAAATCCCTTACGCCGCGTCAAAGACCAAGCAGATGCCATCTGTAAGCGCAACTTCATCACCCTAGATGAAATACCAAGAACTAAAGAATTACGCTCAGTAGTTAATGCTATGAATAAAATGAGCCTTAAAGTGCAAAACATGCTAGATGAGCAAACTCACTTAACTGAGAAATTACGTGAACAAGCTTACAAAGATACCTTAACAGGTCTCGGCAATCGCCGTTATTTTAATATGCAGCTTGATCAATTGATTTATTCTCACGAAGAATTTTTCCAAGGCGCATTATTTCTCATAGAATTAAATGGCTTGGAAGACTATAAGAAACACCAAGGCTACGAACAATATGATCTGTACTTAAATCGTGTAGCTAATATCCTCAAAGAATATCATATCCACAATAATGGCCATGTTATTTGCCGCATTGGCGAAAACACCTTTGCCCTAGTCCTGCCTAATATTAGCATCGAAGATGCAAAACATTATGCCCACGATATTTATCATGATTTATCTACATCGCAATCAAACTTCAAAGAAAGTGAGGCCAAAGCCTATCTTGGTGTGGCTTACTACAAAACCAAACAAAAAACTACTGAATTACTCGCAGAAGCCGATATGGCACTACGCGCTGCACAATCTCAAGATCTACAAGGCTGGCATATTTATGAGGATAATATTGATGCCACTCAAGTTCGGAATGCCACGCATTGGCAAGAGCTATTGCAAAATACCATTGATATGCAAGCTTTAATCTTGCACTTTCAACCCGTTATACATAATGAGGCTAATTCGAGTACGGTACTACATTATGAAGTACTCATGCGCGTTGCTGATGAGAATGGCAAAGTCATTTCAGCCGGTATCTTTATTCCCATGGCAGAAAACTTTGAGTTAATCACTCAATTGGATAAACTGGTTATCACAACCCTGCTTAAACAAATGTTAAAAATCAAAGACAAACAGACCAAATTTGCGATTAACTTATCACCCGCTTCCCTAAGCTCAGATATTTTTGTACAATGGCTGCAAGATCAATTAAAAGTTCACAAGAAATATGCAAAACGCTTGATCTTTGAAATACCTGAACATGGCGCTATTAATGAATTAGAAAAAGTAAAAACAGCCATTAATACCTTGACACCACTAGGATGTGAATTTTCATTAGATCACTTTGGTCGCGGTTTTTCATCAGTGAAATATTTGCGAAACTTAGATATCAGTTATCTTAAAATTGATGGTAGTTATACGCGACATATTGACCAGGATACTGAAAATCAATTTTTTGTGCATGTATTAACTGAGATCGCACACAATTTAGATATCCATGTCATCGCAGAAAATATTGAAACTCAAGAGGAAGTGAATACACTACGCAGTATGAATATTGACGGCTTACAAGGTTATTTATTTGGTAAGCCTGCAGAAAAGCCGGAATATAAAGAACAGAATTGATGTGATGTGATGTGATGTTAATAATGCTGTCATCAACAATATTATTATTAGAAACAGCGCTGTCATCAACTATGTTGTGACTAGAAAAAATTTTGTCATCCCGAACAGTGGCGGTAGCCGCTGAGAGGGATCTCCCGATGATTTGACTACTTTGTAACAACATTGTTGAAGTTCACTAAACGATCAGAGAATCTCTCGCAACACTTGAGATTACATTACTAGAAACAATAACAACTTAAGGACAATACTATGAATATGCAAACAAGCTCTTATGAAGAAATACTACGCATTATTGAGGCAGCAAAGACGCGGCTCAACTTAGCATTAGACAGCATTAAAACGCAAGAAGCATACGACTACCTAGTCGAATACATTGAAGAGCAACGCGATCTCGCCCAAAAATCTGCAACAGAAGAACCCCTACAAACCCACGATGCCACAAGCTTACAACCTAAATTAACCCCTCACCAACGCGCCCGTGCAGGCCTTACAGAATATAGAATTTCAGATGCACAGGTCGCCACATTAGATAAAGAAAATATCCAACCACAACCAGAACAACAACCAACCTCACAACCCGCACCACAAGCTAAATCAACAGCACCAAGCCAACAGCCAGCACCAACACCACAGATGTCACCACAGCAAATTGCCAGTGTCGCCCTATTAGGTGTGCTCAATGCCCAATTTGCCGGCAGTGTCCGTCCTGTAGTACGGCAAGAATGGGGAAATTTATTCGCCGTCCCAGATATGAACCCAAACCACGGCATGGCCGTCATCGATGAGGCGAATAAATTAGACTATAGCCACGGTGATTCACTTGGCTTAGAAATGGATAGGATTGAGGAAATACTCCGTAGTGATCGTTTCAGCAAAGATTTTGTTAATTATCTTGACCGCATGAATATACAAGAACAACGCCCCATGGAAACCCCACGACCCCAACCACCAGGCACAAAAACAAATCCATTTTAAGTGGGCAACAAACTTAAGCAGGCAAATACACCCGCGCCATTTCAATTTTATTATCTTTAATGGAGATAATTTCAATGACGTAACCATCAAGCCGCAAGCATACTCGATTTTCAGGTATCGATTCTAAATACTCTATGATTGCGCCACTCAAGGTTTTGGGACCTTCCGTAGAAAAATTCCAACCCATGGTTCGATTTAATTCGCGGATATTGACCATACCTTCCACTAAATAGCTGCCATCTGGCTGCGGTTGCACCACTTTGCTAATCGTAGGAACATCTGAAGTGAACTCACCCACCACTTCTTCTAGCATATCTTCTAAGGTCACCAAGCCCAAAATATCCCCATACTCATCCACCACTAAGCCCCAACGTTGCTTTTCTTGACGGAAATTCAATAACTGGGTATTCACCGAAGTACCTTCAAGAATAAAATAAGCTTCTTGGATAATTTGTTCTAAATTCATTTTATTAAGGGCTTGATTGGCGAGTAAGTTAATCGCATCCCGCAAATGCACCACCCCTTTTAAATTATCAATATCATCTTGATACACTGGCAACATCGTATGCTGACTTGAGGTAATGCGTGCCAAAGTATCGTCCCACTTATCATCTAAATCAATGCCATAAATTTCATTACGCGGAACCATCACATCATCAACAGTGACTTGATCAGAATCTAAAATACGCAATAGCATTTCTTGATGTAAGGCTGATATCCGTCCTGTTGATTCCAAAACCACGGTACGTAGCTCTTCTCTACTTAAACGATCCAAGCTACTACGCTTTACCGGCACCCGAAATATGGCTAATAGACCATTACTTATCCCATTCGCCAAAACCACCACAGGATACAGTAGTTTTAATAATAGTTTTAAAGGTATTGAGGCAAAGAAGGCAATTTTTTGTGGGTATAAGGCAGCTAAAGTTTTAGGAGTAATTTCCGCAAAAATCAACAATAACAAGGTCACTACAATAGGTGCAAGCGCTAAACCAATATCTCCCCAATACCTGACTAGCAATACTGTACCGGCAATAGTCGCTAAACTGTTTGATAATGTATTACCAATAAGAATCACGCCTAGAAGTCTATCCAGACGCTCTAGCAGGCCACTCACACGCTTGGCGGTGCGATGATTAGATTTTGCTAAGTGACGCAAACGGTAGCGATTTAAAGACATCATCCCCGTCTCTGAGCTCGAAAAGAACCCAGACACGCATAAGAGAATGACAAAAATAATAATAACGGCAGAATTAGTTACGTGCACAGATGATGAAAAACTATCCAATATCGAACCTCAACGTTATCTAACAACCATCACCATACCACTAATCACCTGTAAGGCCAATAATCCAATCTGAGGATACACAAGAGTCAATTATTGTGGACTGAACCTCGTAAAAAATAAAGTTTGATTTATGCATCACGGCAAAAGAGAGATATTTTCAGCTCATTCTTCTGGTCAAGGCGAGTAAAAAGCGCTATCACGGATAAATACTTGAAATATGCATTATTTCAATTTTCTAGCATGTTCTTTTCCGTCAAATGCGTACTTTAAATCTTGTCAATAGTGTCGCTATTAACTGCTATTTAAAGTACGCATTTGACAAAAAATACCTGCGCTATAAAACCGAAATAATACATATTGCAAGTATTGCGCAAGCTACATGGATGTAGCCGAGCCTTGACCGGAAGAATGAGCTGAAAACCCTAGTCAATATCTCCATGCATAAATCAAACTTCTCCCATTGAGGCAGCCCCCCCCTAATGCTATCATTGCCGCCAAGTTGACCGATGAATTAACAGGACCACTATGTTTAATAACCTAACAGAACGTTTAAACACGGCCTTACAGCGCTTTCAAGGCCGTATTACTGAAGATAATATAAAAGATACCCTACGTGAGGTACGTATTGCCTTACTCGAAGCTGATGTAGCCTTGCCTGTCGCTAAAGAATTTATCACTCACGTGCAAGACAAAGCTATTGGCCAAGATGTGATGCGTAGCCTCACTCCAGGCCAAGCATTGATAAAAATCGTCAATGACGAGTTGGTCAGCCTTATGGGAGAAGCTAATGCTGAGCTTAATTTAGCCGCTCAACCACCTGCGGTCATCCTCATGGCGGGTTTACAAGGTTCAGGTAAAACCACAACAGTGGCTAAGCTCACCCGCTATCTACAAGAAAAGCATGAAAAATCCGTATTGGTCACCAGTGCCGATATCTACCGCCCCGCGGCTATTAAACAATTAGAAACCTTGGCCAATGATATTCAGTGTCATTATCACCCCAGTGACCCAAGCCAAAAACCGGTGGATATCGCAACCAGTGCCGTGGATGCTGCGAAACGTAAATTCATTGATGTAGTTATTGTTGATACTGCGGGCCGTCTTGGCATTGATGAAGCCATGATGACGGAAATTAAACACATTCACAGTGCCATCAACCCGGTTGAAACCCTCTTTGTCGTCGATAGCATGACTGGTCAAGATGCTGTCAATACTGCCAAAGCCTTTGATGAGGCCTTACCACTCACTGGGATTATCCTCACAAAAACTGATGGTGATTCCCGCGGTGGTGCTGCTTTATCCATGCGCCAGGTCACAGGCAAGCCCATTAAATTCCTCGGTGTTGGCGAAAAAACTGATGCCTTAGAAGCTTTCCATCCTGATCGTATCGCCTCACGGATCCTCGGTATGGGCGATATTGTCTCCTTAGTAGAAGAAGTCGAACAAAAGGTAGACAAAGCCAAGGCAGAAAAAATTGCTCGCAAACTCAAGAAAGGCAAAAGCTTTGATTTTGAAGACTTCCTAGAACAGCTTCAACAAATGAAGAATATGGGTGGGATGACAAAATTATTGGATAAACTGCCCGGTGTTGGCGGGATCCCGGCACAATTAAAGAACCAAGTCAGCGATGGCATGTTTGTGAAATTTGAAGCCATTATCAACTCTATGACCTTGAAAGAACGCCGTTTTCCAGCACTTATCAAGGGCTCACGTAAACGCCGTATTGCTGCTGGGTCTGGTACCACTATCCAAGAAGTGAACAAAATGCTAAAACAGTTCGCGCAAATGCAGAAAATGATGAAAAAATTCTCCAAAGGCGGCATGCAGAAAATGATGCGCCAATTCCAAGGTAAGCTACCCCCAGGGGGCTTCCCAGGTGGAGATTTACCTTTTTAGCTTTTTTTATACTAACCCCTTCTCAAATCAATAATTATTCAGTAGAATAGCGCGTTTTGAATAAGGCCATAGATTGACCATTAGAGGAAACATATTACCATGGTAGTAATTAGACTCGCCCGCGGTGGCGCTAAAAAACGACCTTTCTACGATATCGTCGTAGCTGATAAACGCAGCCCACGTGATGGTCGTCATATTGAAGTTCTGGGTTTCTTTCACCCTTTAGCTCAGGGTAAAGCTGAGAAATTACGCTTAGATTTAGCACGTTTAGAATATTGGTTAAGCTGTGGTGCTCAACCATCAGATCGTGTTAAG
Source organism: Gammaproteobacteria bacterium (assembly GCA_965230425.1). Taxonomy (GTDB): domain Bacteria; phylum Pseudomonadota; class Gammaproteobacteria; order UBA1113; family UBA1113; genus CBDDKW01. The sequence continues at coordinate 149,245 of CBDDKW010000003.1, forward strand.
CGGTTGATTAAAGACGCAAAAAAATTAGCAGCACAGGAACAAACTGCTGAGGCAGCATAAATGCTTGCCACTACTGAGGCAATGCCAGTTGATACCACTATGCAAACACAAGACCGCATTATTATAGGTAAGATTGGCAGTGCTTACGGTATTAAAGGTTGGGTAAAAGTTCAGTCCTTTACAGACCCAATCGACAATATATTAGATTATGCACCTTGGTATATATTTTACCAAAAACAATGGCAAGCCATAGAGCTAATGGCTGGCAAGCCCCATGGCAAAGGGATTATTGTACAACTTCAAGGTTGTCAGGATCGTAACCAGGCTGAATTATACAGAGGTTGCGAAATAGCCATGGGTGTGGAGCAATTGCCGCCACTGGATGAAAATGAATATTACTGGAATGAGCTGATTGGCTTAACAGTTCAGACCATAGAAGGTACAACCCTGGGCACAGTGGACTATTTATTTACCACGGGTGCCAATGATGTACTCGTCCTCAAGGGACAAAAACAACGCCTGATCCCCTTTCTACAGGGACAGGTAGTTAAAAAAGTAGATAGAGAAAAAAGACTGATAATCGTCCACTGGGATCCGGAGTTTTAATGCATGCGCATTGATGTGATCAGCTTATTTCCAGAGATGTTTAGCGCTCTGGACAGTAGCATTACCGGACGAGCAATCAAGACAGGCTTAATTACACTGCAGTACTGGAATCCTCGGGATTTCACCAAGGATAAACACCGCAGTGTAGATGACAGACCCTATGGTGGTGGCCCGGGGATGGTAATGATGGTTGAACCATTACAACAGGCCATCCAAGCAGCGAAACAGGAAAATCCGGCTGCACAGGTAATTTACCTATCACCACAGGGTAAGCAGCTCAATCATCAAGGTGTGATGAGCTTAGCTGAACAACAGAATTTGATTTTATTATGTGGACGCTATGAGGGCGTGGATGAACGCCTCATAGAACTAACAGTTGATGCACAATGGTCACTGGGAGACTATGTACTCAGTGGCGGTGAATTAGCTGCCATGGTGATGATAGATGCCATCACTCGCCATATACCCGGTGCATTAGGGGATGATGAATCTGCCCAACAAGATTCATTTTATCAAGGCTTACTTGATTGTCCTCACTATACCCGCCCCGAGGTATATGCCGATAAGCAAGTACCCAAGGTACTGCTCAGTGGGGATCATAAAGCCATTGCTACATGGCGTATGCAACAGGCGTTAGGACGAACATATTTACAACGTCCAGAGTTATTAGACAAGGTAGAATTAAGCGCCGAGCAACAGGCACTATTAGATGAATTTATTGGGAAACAACAGGATAAATAAACAACTATTAGTATGATTATTTATCAAAATAATAGCTATTGAGGAGCACGACATGACTAGCATAATTGACACATTAGATGCCGAACAAATTGGCAATAAAGTCATCCCCGAATTTGGTCCAGGTGACACCGTTGTTGTTAAATCAAAAGTAACCGAGGGTAACCGTACTCGTGTACAGGCCTTTGAAGGCGTTGTCATTGCCAAACGTAACCGTGGTTTAAAATCTGCCTTTACGGTACGTAAAATTTCACACGGTGAAGGTGTTGAGCGGGTATTTCCTGCTTATAGCCCTCTTATCGAAAGCATTGAAGTAAAACGTCGTGGTGATGTCCGTCGTGCGAAGCTTTACTATCTCAGAGGCTTAAGTGGCCGTGCAGCACGTATTAAAGAAAAGCTTAACTTTAAGAGCAAAAAAGATAAGCAAGCCGCTGAAGCTTAAGTGCTTGACATTTTATTGATTGCCCGCAGCACACTGCGGGCATCAAACAGAAGCCTAGCATGGATACCTTGTCATTGAATAATACATTCATCATCGATACCCCCATTACCCAGCTTGGTGTTATTATTCTCGATGATAAAATTCAACACATTGAGTTTTTAACGGGTTCACAAGCGCCCTCACCACTGACAGCTCATCCGCTATTGAAACAATTGCAGCAAGAATTAGCCGCTTACTTTACTAACCCGCAATATAATTTCAACCTACCCTTCAATTTATCAGGAACTGAATTCCAAAAAAGAGTTTTCCAAGCTTTACGTCAAATACCCTGCGGTGAAACCCGCAGTTATGGTGAACTAGCAAAAGCATTAAATTCAAGTCCACGTGCGGTAGGTAACGCCTGCCGCAAGAATCCATTACCCATTTTATTTCCCTGCCATCGCGTCGTGGCCAAAACTGGAATCGGTGGTTTTGCTGGTGCTGTTGATGGACAACTGATCGATATAAAGCAGCAATTACTCAAACTCGAAAAAGCAACTAACCCACTGCCACTCTGACATTCCTAAACATCCGCATCCATGGCGCATCTTCACCCCAGGCACCTGGATGCCAAGAATGCTGCACGGTACGGAAACAACGCTCTGGATGTGGCATCATGATCGTCACGCGACCATCCGTATTTGTCATTGCAGCAATCCCATGAAAGCTACCATTTGGATTTGCAGGATAGGCTTCTGTTTGTTGATCATGATTATCAATATAACGTAAGGCAACTAATTGACTATTGCTGGCATTAAAGGCTGCTTGCGTAGTTTCCCACTCGGGTCGACCTTCTGCATGGGCAACCACAACCGGCATACGCGAACCACCCATATCTTTAAAAAATAATGATGGACTAAAGCCCATTTCCACCATGCAAACACGTGCTTCAAATTGTTCTGACTGATTACGCACGAACTGCGGCCAAAGTTCAGCCCCAGGGATGATCTCTTTTAAGCTTGCCAACATTTGGCAACCATTACACACACCTAGGACAAAATGGTTCTGATCTGCAAAGAATTCAGTAAACATATCTTTTAATTGGTTATTAAATAAAATACTTTTAGCCCAACCACCACCGGCACCTAATACATCACCATAGGAAAAACCACCACAGGCCACTAAACCTTGAAACTGCTGTAAGTCCACATCATTACGCTGTAAATCTGACATATGTACATCATGACAACTAAACCCTGCTCGCGTAAATGCAGCCGCCATCTCCACATGACCATTTACACCCTGCTCGCGTAAAATTGCCACTGCAGGAAATACCCCTGTATTAATATAGGGCGCAGCAATATCCTCATTCAGATCATAACCCAATTCAACATGTAATCCTGGATCACGCATATCTAACAAAGTATCAAATTCTTGCTTTGCAGTTTCAGGATTATCCCGCATCGCTTGCATATGATAACTCGTTTCCTGCCAAGCACGGTGCCACACTAAACGATGCTGTGCCAATACCGCCTCATTTTTATAAGTAAAGACAATATTGTCATCCATACGTGTCGTGCCTAATACATGCGCATGGGTCTGCAACTCAAAGGTTGCTAATAAATCCAATACTTTGTCTCGATGAGTACGCAATACTTGGATCACAGCACCCAATTCTTCATTAAATAAACTTGCCTGCAAATCATTACCTAATGGATCCAAAGCAAATTCAACACCACAATGACCAGCAAAAGCCATCTCACACACCGTTGCAAACAAACCACCATCAGACCGATCATGGTAAGCCAGTAATAAATTCTCTTGCTTGATCGCATGCATAAAACTAAAAAATTGCTTAAGAATCAGTGGATTTTCCACATCAGGCGCCTGCTCAGCTAAATGCTCATAGACTTGCGCTAAGATAGAGCCCCCCATGCGTTGTTGACCCAAGCCCAAATCAATAAAAATCAAATCTGTTTCAATCACATCTTGCTGCAATTGCGGCGTAACCGTTTTACGGATGTCTGTCACTGGCGCAAAGGCTGAAATAGTTAAGGACAGAGGTGATACTACTTGTTTTTGTTTATCGCCCTCTTGCCAACGCATTTGCATGGATAGCGAATCTTTACCCACAGGAATACTCACCCCTAAGCTGGGACATAATTCCTTGGCGATAGTCTGCACCGCTGCATATAACCCGGCATCTTCACCCTCATAGCCACAGGCAGCCATCCAGTTTGCAGATAGTTTCATTTGTTTTAAGCTCGGTACGTCAGCAGCCACTATATTCGTAATTGCCTCAGCTACTGCCATCCGTGCAGAAGCAGCAGGATTAATTAAGGCAATCGGCGGACGTTCCCCCATCGCCATGGCTTCACCTGAATAGCCTTGATAACTTGCGGCTGTAACAGCCACATCGGCAACCGGTACTTGCCAGGGGCCAACTAATTGATCACGTGCCACTAACCCTGTGACACTGCGATCACCAATGGTAATTAAAAAGCCTTTTGCAGCAACAGTAGGATGACGTAATACGCGCATGGCTGCAGCATCTAAATCAATTTCTTGCCAATTGAAACTGTCACTGCGAGCTGAGAATGCCGGCACATCCCGTAGCATTTTCGGTGCTTTGCCAAACATTAAAGACATGGGGATATCTACAGGCTTATTATCGAAATGATTATCTATAATAGTTAAGTGCTGCTCTTGCGTGGCATGACCAGCAATAGCATAGGGACAACGCTCACGTAGGGCAATTTTATCAAATTTGGCTAAATCATCAGGCGTAATTGCTAAGACATAGCGTTCCTGTGCTTCATTACACCAAATAGCTAAAGGTGACATGCCCTCGTCGGCATTATTAATATTACGCAATTTAAAGACTGCACCAGAATCACTATCATGAACTAACTCAGGGAAGGCATTCGACAAACCACCTGCACCTACATCATGAATGGCGATAATAGGATTGGCCTGACCCAGCGAACAGCAATGTTCAATGACTTCTTGGCAGCGGCGTTGCATTTCTGGATTCTCACGCTGCACTGAAGCAAAATCTAATTCCGCTTTACTTTCACCGGAAGCCATGGAGGATGCTGCACCGCCACCTAAACCAATTTGCATAGCAGGACCACCCAAGACAATCAATAAAGCATCAGCCGGAATTTTATCTTTTTCTACATGAGCAGGCCGAATATTACCTATCCCACCGGCTAACATCAGTGGCTTATGATAGCCACGTGCAGTATATTCATTCACAGAATATTCAAAACTGCGAAAATAGCCACAAATATTAGGCCGACCAAATTCATTATTAAAACTTGCCGCGCCAATGGGCCCTTCCAACATAATTTGTCGTGCTGAAGCAATATGCTCAGGTTTACCAAAGTCTTTTTCCCAAGGCATGGGAAAATCAGGAATATGTAAGTGCGATACGCAAAATCCGGTTAAGCCCGCTTTCGGTCGTGCCCCACGCCCAGTAGCCCCCTCATCACGAATTTCTCCACCTGAGCCAGTGGCCGCACCTGGGTAAGGTGAAATTGCAGTGGGATGATTATGCGTTTCAACTTTCATTAAAATTGGCATATCTTCAGCGCGATAAGCATAAGTATGATTGCCGTAGGCATTCACCACGCCAAAACGCTCTACATCTCTGGCCCCTTGCATCACAGCGGCATTATCCTTATAAGCGACTAAGGTATGTTCTGGATTTTCTGCATGAGTATGACGAATCATCTGGAATAAGCTATCTGTTTTTGTGTCACCATCAATGATCCAATCTGCATTAAAAATCTTATGGCGACAATGTTCCGAGTTAGCCTGGGCAAACATCATTAATTCAATATCATTGGGATTGCGCTCTAGGGCGCTAAACTGATCATACAAATAATCAATTTCATCATCACTCAAGGCTAAACCAATGGCATCATTGGCTGTTGCCAAGGCTTCTTTGCCTTGAGACAGGATATCAATAGACTCTAAAGCTTGCGGTTCATGCTCTTGGAATAAAACTTCTGCTGCTTCTGTACTGTTTAAGACGACTTGAGTCATGGGATCATGCAATAAACCATGCACTTGTTGCCACTGTTGCTCGGATAGGCTCTGCTTATTCTCGCAGCTAATATAATACGCCACACCACGTTCAACCCGCTGGACTGAATTTAACCCGCAATTATGTAAAATATCCGTCGCCTTTGACGCCCAGGGCGAAATTGTTCCCGGACGTGGTACAACCACGCATAGCTCCCCTGCTTCATGGGGTAAGTCAATATAAGAGCCATAGGTGAGTAAAGCTTCGAGAATAGCTTGCTGGTCTTCATTTAGGGGCGCATCTTCATGCACGAAGTGAATATATTCACTCGTCACATTGGCAATGTGGGGGCTCACTTCACGTAATTGCATGAGTAGCTTTTCATGGCGAAATTTTGATAGGGCGGGTTTACCTGGAATTATCTGCATTTCTATATCATCCACCGATATGTTAGAGTCACAATTTGTACGCAAAGCGATACTTTAAGAGGCTAATTATCCTTAGAATACCCATGTAATACAATCATATTATAATGATAGTTAACATGCTCAAAAAGAGCACAAAAATGGAGGCTAAAATGACCAAAATAGCCCTGCTGGCCACCGGTGATGAAATAATCAATGGTGATATCCTCAATACCAATGGCCAGCGCATCGCCCAGCAGCTTATTGACCACAACCTGACGGTAGGTAATCACCTAGTAGCTGCTGATGGTCAAGCAGAATTAGTGGCTGCCTTTGAATTTTTATTAAGGCATCATGATGTGATTATTAGCACCGGCGGCCTCGGCCCCACCTCCGACGATCGCACACGCTACGCCCTCAGTGAAGTCATTGATCAACCCTTAGAATTTCATCCGGATAGTTGGGAGAATATTAGTCAACGCTTTCGCAAACATAATCTTACATTAGACGCCTCTAACCGTCAGCAAGCTTTATTTCCCCGCGGAGCCTATGTATTGCCTAACCCGCATGGTAGCGCACCAGGCTGTAAAGCCACATACGGCAATAAAGTCATTTACTTACTACCTGGCCCACCCGCTGAATGCATGCCCATGTTTGCACAGCATGTTTTACCAGAATTACAGCGTTGCCTGGCCAGCGACCCAGTGATCATGAAAAAATGGCGTCTATTTAGCGTGAGTGAAGGTGAAATAGCCGCTAAACTGGACCGCGCTCTGGCAGATTACGATTGTAGTACAGGCTACCGCCTAGATTATCCCTATTTAGAATTTAAAGTACGGGCACTACAAGATAGCGAGTTAGATAACTTGTTTAGCCACATTGATACCTTAGTTTCACCGCACTTGCTCAGCGACCCCTACCAACCGGCCTCTGACATGCTAATACAGTTCTTACAAACACATTCATTGCCTGTCTGCATTGAAGACCATGCCACCGGCGGCAAATTACAGGCCAAAATTCTCACGCCACAAACTAAAAATATCCTCAGCTTTGATCGCATTGAACATGCAGATAGTAAGGCAATAAAAATCAAAATCACCGGCTTAGAAGCCCTCTGGCAGCAACAGGAAGAACCTGGGCAAACTGAACTAACCATCGAATTTATCGCCCCAACGCAGCAAAAAGTCTTCCAAGAAAAACTGCCCTACCGTAAGGAACGCATCAGTGCCTACGCAGTAGAGCATATTGCCCACCAAATCCTGAAGTTTTTACAGGGTGTGGCAGGTTAAAAATTGACCGAATTTGCTGACTTTTTGTCATATAAGAAACCGATAGAAAATTTTATTATATAAGAAAAATTTGTAATATAAGAAAATTTTATTACATGACAAAAATCTTTATTGAATTATTCTATGCTACGAAATTAGCGCATCACTTTCACATCAAGTACAGTAATATATTCCCTAATAATTGGACTAATGCAAATCATCTCTTCAACAACTCGGCCGCAAGCGACCGAGATTGTTTCCTAATATGATTTCGCCTGCGCGGGAAACCCGCGCCGACGGCGACCCAAGGGGAGCTTGCGCTCTCCCCTTGGGGAACCCCAGCGCTCTCACTCCCCTGCAAGCGGGGGAGATTTTTTTCTTTAAATCAGATAAAGCTCTCACCGCCGTGCTTGGAAAAAAGCAGTCAACAATTCGCTGGCTGATTCAGCCAAGATGCCAGCGCTCACTTCAATGTGATGATTCAACCAAGGTTGCTGTAATAATTGTAACTGACTGACCACAGCACCACGCTTAGGATCACTAGCAGCATAAACTAAACGTTTAACACGCGCGTGTACCATTGCATAAGCACACATAGCACAGGGTTCAAGAGTGACATAGAGGGTAGTATCCACAAGACGGTAATTCTCTAATATCTTAGCTGCAGCACGTAAGGCAACAACTTCTGCATGGGCAGTAGGATCTTGCAGACTAATTGGCTGATTCCAACCTTCAGCAATGATTTTATTCTCCGCAACAACCACCGCACCCACCGGTACTTCTCCCTGCTCTTGAGCATATTCAGCAAGCTTCAGTGCCTGCTGCATGAAATATTGGTCATTATTACTTAGTTCATTGTTCATATAGTGTAATCACCATTCTTTTAGGCTCGACAAAACACACAAAAGATTTAAATAATAATGCTTAAACAAGATACGCTGGTGTTATTTTTCGCCTTTCTTCTGTATTCTTCTGCGTTCTTCTGCGTTCTTCCGAGTTCTTCTGCGTTCTTCCGAGTTCTTCCGAGTTCTTCCGAGTTCTTCCGAGTTCTTCCGAGTTCTTCTGCGTTCTTCCGAGTTCTTCCGAGTTCTTCTGCGTTCTTCCGAGTTCTTCTGCGTTCTTCCGAGTTCTTCCGAGTTCTTCCGAGTTCTTCCGAGTTCTTCCGAGTTCTTCCGAGTTCTTCCGAGTTCTTCCGAGTTCTTCCGAGTTCTTCCGAGTTCTTCCGAGTTCTTCCGAGTTCTTCCGAGTTCATTCATTATCAAATCAAATTGTATACACAATAATCATGGTGCAGCACAATTCCCACCAATATCTACCTTCCAAGAAGTTGCCTTTCCCAAGCCTTGTTTTGAAATAAGATCTTTATCTTTCATAATCTTCAAATCAGCATATAAAGTCCGATCAGATACTTTTACCTTCAGCTTTTCCATAATTTGTTTATTTTTTAACATACCGTCTCTCAGCAAAATAACTAAAATTTCAGACTGTCTTGGGGATAATTCATATTCTTCTATAAATTGCTCAACATCTACTTCCTCATGACCATGCTTTTTAAGCAACTCATTGATAGACTGAGATTTGTGTAATCTCACAACGAAAAAGCCACTTTGCTCAAAAAACTCAGGTGCCTGTGTTTCTGCCTCAGTGCAGAGCCGAATAATTTCTTGGATCCCAGTACCATATTTTTCGATAAATCCTGTACGATATAAAACATCAGCAATATAAGGATTTCTCAATACAGAACTATGCTCATTTAAAAGATCAGCTTGATTCATACCTTCAGGAAGGCGGCCAAAGCTTGCTATCTCGAGATAATCTGGAAATATGCTAATGCTTACAGAACCACTTTTATTAGCATAATCACGATGACACAAAGCATTAATAGTGGCCTCTCTTACAGCGATAGGTGGATAATCTGGTACATCAACTCGTTGTAGGCTTGATTCAGTAAAATAACTACCTACTCTTGTATGATGATTAATAAAAATCTCAGCCGCTTCTAATAAGTCAAATAGATTGCCACGAAATATTTTTGAATCAATGAAACTTCGTTTTGTATTATCACGGAATGCGGCTAGTTTAAGCTCACATTGGATAAAAACAGGCATAATATTTTTTGCAAACAGCACAATTGCTGCGTTAGTCAAATGACCATTTTTACTTAAGCCTAATCGCTGCAGTGCTTCATCGACGTTATCAGTAATTGCCGTTGCAGGAATACGGTTTTTATTGATACCACGCTTTAAGATCTCTAAGATTCTTGCAGTATCCAGATTATCTAAATCACATTCACTATTAAGAGTTTCATCCCAAGTAAATGATCGGTTCTGTTTATTCAATAAAACTTTCTTAACATGTGGTTGCGTCATTCGTCTTACAGAGGATTGTTCTCTATAATAATAACGACCATCAAAGGCATAAGGTTTATCATTTTCACTGGGTGATACCTGCAAAGCAATAATTTTTTTATCCGAATTAGGCACGGCAATATAATCTATTGCTACATTATGATAAGGTTCAAACTTCGATAATAAATTAGCTATTTCTTTTTTCGTAGAGTCAGAAACATCTATTCCGACGATATCACCATTGTCCTTTACGCCGATTAGTACTTTACCGCCATTATTATTTAAAAAACCACAGAGTGTTTTCATAACACTGGCTAAAGATGACGCCGATTTTTTAAATTCAAGCTGGCTAGACTCACCAGCCACAATTTCTTTTTCAATATCCTGTAATGCCATGATTATTCAACATCCTATTCCACATTTTGACAATACACAGCTCAAGCTATTTATCAATCTACTTGGCAGTTACCTTCCAATAGGAACCACTTACCAAACCAATGAAACAATAATTTTACATGAATTGAAAAATAAAACAATAATTCTCTTCTCTCACTCCCACTCAATCGTTGCGGGTGGTTTACCCGAAATATCATAGGTTACGCGAGAAATGCCAGGGACTTCATTAATGATACGATTAGCGACTTTACCCAGTAAATCATAGGGTAAATGCGCCCAATGGGCTGTCATAAAATCAATAGTTTCTACTGCACGTAAGGCAATCACATAATCATATTTACGCGCATCACCCATAACCCCGACGGATTTCACCGGTAGGAATACCGCAAAGGCTTGACTCACTTTATGATATAAATCTGCAGCATGTAATTCTTCAATAAAAATCGCATCCGCACGACGTAATAAATCCGCATATTCCTTTTTAACTTCACCGAGGATACGTACGCCTAAACCAGGGCCAGGGAATGGATGACGGTATACCATGTTATAAGGCAAACCTAGTTCTAAACCTAACTTACGCACTTCGTCTTTAAATAACTCGCGTAAAGGTTCAATGAGTTTAAAAGGTAAGTCCTCAGGTAAGCCGCCCACATTATGATGCGATTTAATCACATGAGCTTTACCCGATTTACTGCCGGCTGATTCAATCACATCAGGGTAAATGGTACCTTGAGCTAACCATTTCGCACCTGAAAGTTTCTCAGCTTCACGCGCAAAAATATCAATAAATTTCGCGCCGATAATTTTACGCTTAGCTTCAGGGTCATTCTCACCAGCCAACGCTGTTAAAAACTCTTGCTCAGCATTCACATGGACTATTTTGATCCCCATATGATCCCCAAACATTTGTAGCACTTGATCCGCTTCATTTAAACGTAATAGCCCAGTATCCACAAACACACAGGTCAGTTGCTTACCGATAGCTTTATGTAATAAGGCAGCCACCACCGAGGAATCTACCCCGCCAGATAGACCTAAAATAACGTCATCACTGCCCACTTCAGCTTGCACTTGTTGAATACTATCTTCGATAATATTGCTGGATGTCCATAAGGCTTCACAGCCACAAATATCTTGCACGAAGCGCTCTAAGATGCGTTTGCCTTGTATTGTATGGGTGACTTCAGGATGAAATTGTAAGCCATAGATTTTCTTTTCATCATCGGCAAAACCCGCAATGGGTGCATTATTAGTTTTAGCAATAACATTAAAACCCACAGGTGCTTGTACCACATGATCGCCATGACTCATCCATACATTCAATAAGGCATTACCCTTGGCATCCACATCATCTTCAATATCATGCAGTAAGGCACTGTGACCATGAATTTCTAATTGTGCATGACCAAATTCACGTTCACTGGCAGAGGCAACCGCACCACCTAATTGCTGAGCAATAGCTTGCATACCATAGCAAATACCTAAAATTGGACAACCGAATTTGAATACAATGTCTGGGATCCGCGGAGTAAAATCATCGGTCACTGTCTCTGGCCCACCCGATAAAATAATACCATTGGGTGCAAAGGACTCAATAACCTTGGTATCCACATCATAGGGATACAGCTCACAATACACACCAATTTCTCTCACTCGACGAGCGATTAATTGCGTATATTGCGAACCAAAATCTAAAATTAAAATTCGTTGCGAATGGATATTAGCAGTCATTAATTAGTATTACTCCATAGGATAATTAGGGGCTTCTTTAGTAATCGTTACATCATGTACATGACTTTCGCGTGTACCCGCACTGGTGACTTTCACAAACTCAGCTTTAGTCATCATATCTTTGATGGTTGCACTACCGGTATAACCCATGCCAGAACGTAAACCGCCAAGCAATTGATGAATAATCGGATACACACTACCCTTATAGGGCACACGACCTTCAATACCTTCAGGAACAAGTTTTTCAACTTCTTGAGCACTCTCTTGGAAGTAACGATCGCTAGAACCATGAGGTTGTGCCATGGCACCTAAGGATCCCATGCCACGATAAGATTTATAGGTACGGCCTTTATATAATTCCACTTCGCCTGGCGCTTCTTCCGTACCGGCAAATAAACTACCCAACATCACCACCGATGCGCCAGCAGCGATAGCTTTACAGATATCACCTGAATAACGAATACCACCATCAGCAATCACAGGAACACCCTTATCAGCTAAGGCTTCTGCTACATTAGCAATAGCACTAATTTGCGGTACACCCACACCACTGACAATACGCGTCGTACAAATAGACCCAGGGCCTATACCTACTTTAACCCCATCAGCACCCGCTTCTACTAAGGCGAGTGCCGCAGACGCTGTGGCAACATTACCACCGATCACTTGCACTTGTGGATACTGTTGTTTAATCCATTGCACTTGAGTTAATACCCCCTGTGAATGCCCATGTGCGGTATCAACCACGATCACATCGACTCCGGCATCTACTAAAGCATGTACACGTGCTTGGCTATTTTGACTAGTACCTACAGCAGCACCGACACGTAATCGTGCTAACTCATCTTTACAGGCATTAGGTTTATCTTTGGCTTTTTGAATATCTTTTACTGTAATTAAACCGCGTAATTGAAAGTCATCATTCACTACTAAGATTTTTTCGATACGATGTTTATGCAGTAATTGTAAAACATCCTCTTTAGCCGCACCCTCTCGCACAGTGACTAATTGATCCTTTGGCGTCATCACATTCATCACTGGCTGATCCAGATTTGTTTCAAAACGCACATCTCGTCCAGTGACAATCCCCTGCAATTGCTCATTCACCACAACAGGGACCCCAGAAATGCCATGAGCCTTGGTTAAATGCAGAATATCCCGCACACTCGTGTCTGGTTTAACCGTAATTGGATCCTTCACCACACCACTTTCAAATTTCTTCACCATACGTACTTGCTGTGCTTGTTCCTCAACGGGCATATTCTTATGAATAATACCGATCCCACCTTCTTGGGCTAAGGCAATGGCTAAGCGTGCCTCGGTCACTGTATCCATAGCTGAGGCAAGTAAAGGAATATTCAAGGTAATCTCGCGGGTAAGTTGGGTGGCTAATTCCACATCACGTGGCAAAACGCTGGAATAAGCGGGCACCAGTAATACATCGTCAAATGTCAGAGCTTCTTGGATAATACGCAGCATGAGTCAACCCTCCTGAAATGTAATCATCATACTGAGGTAAGCAGATGATAAATTAACCGGCCATTATACAGTTTTATCAGTTAATAGCAAAAATAAATCGTTTAACTATTGTACAGGAAATATCTATTCCAAATGTGCTATTTTCGCCATTGACCTCATGAAACAAGCATGACTACAATACAACTCTCATGCTACCAGCGAAAGATAAGGAACCCCTGATGCGATACATGCCACGCTTATTCACTTTTTGTCTACTACTGTTCACTTTACACACTGGCTTGGCATACACCCCACTTCCACATCGCTCCCAAGTCCCTGGTGGCATCGCAGTTATACCTTTAAAAGAACAAACAAGCGTCGCCCCCATTGTCTACTTTGACAACAAACGCGTCATGGTGCTGAAAAACAATAGCAGCAAACACCCCTGGGTAGCGGTCGTGGGTATCCCACTCACTGCTAAACTTGGCCGTCATCCCATCCGAGTGGCCAGTCAAGGTAAAGAAATCCAAGGTTATTTTACTGTCCACGATAAAGAATATCTGCAGGAAAAATTATCTGTAAAAAATAAGCGCAAAGTCATGCCTAATGCAGCCGATAAAGCCAGGATTAAAGAAGAAAAAGCTAAAATCAAAACCTATATGCATACATGGAGTGATATTAGTCCTTCAACCATGCGTTTAGAAAAGCCCGTCTCTGGCCGTTTCTCTAGCCCCTTTGGCGTGCGCCGTACTTTCAATAATCATCTAAAATCTCGCCACACCGGCCTTGATATTGCTGCTGGCACAGGCACACCCATTAAAGCCCCCCTCGCCGGTAAAGTCATTGGCGAAGGTGACTTTTTCTATACAGGCAACACCGTCTTCATTGATCATGGCCAAGGCTTAGTAACATTTTACTGCCATATGCAAAAAATCGATGTAAAACCCGGCGAAACAGTAAAAAAAGGTACCATTATCGGTACCGTTGGTGCCACTGGCCGTGTGACTGGCCCCCACTTACACTGGGGCGTGGTCTTGAATGGCACTAAAGTTGATCCTATGTTGTTGTTAGCCAGTTATAAAGCTCCAAAAAGGAAAACACAATGAGTTTAACTCCATCAAATATGCTACCACTCGGCACTGTGGCACCTGATTTCACTTTATTAGACACGGTTACAGGTGAAGAAAAATCCTTACAACAATTAAAATCTCCCATTGCCACAGTGGTAATGTTTATCTGTAATCACTGCCCCTATGTTGTACATATTCGCGATAAATTAATTACGCTCGCTGCAGATTATCAACAACAAAATATTAGCTTCATCGCCATCAGCAGTAATGATGTGAATGATTACCCACAGGATAGCCCAGCACACATGGCTAAATTGGCTACAGAACTTAATTTCAGTTTTCCCTATTTATATGATGAAAGCCAAGCAGTTGCAAAAGCTTATCAAGCGGCTTGTACACCAGATTTTTATATTTTTGATGCAGCATTACAATGCGTCTATCGCGGCCGTTTCGATGGCTCCAGCCCTGGCAAAAATACTGCCGTTACAGGTGAAGATCTCAGTAACGCGCTGGACTGCACGCTAAATCAGCAGCCCATCACCGGCGAGCAAATTCCTAGTATGGGTTGTAACATCAAATGGCGAGAGGATTAATTAATGCACTTATTGAAAATGCCGTTACTGCGGTTGCTAATGACCTTATTAGGACTCTATTGCACTCTCAGTACATACCCGTGTATGGCCGCACAACATCAACAAATGACTGGCGAAGATGTACCAATCCCCTTACTCTTTAAAAAACCTAAAAAACAGCCAGCAGAAACTGTCATAAAATCTGACGCCACTAACAAGAGTGCAGCAAAAACCACAGCAACACAAACAAACAAAACAACGGATAAACCCAAACCTGAACTCACCGAGCACACTAAAAAATTTAATAAAATCTATGGTCTCGACAAAGTTGCCCGTAGTAAGCTCAGCCCCAATAGCATCAAGAATTGCCATAAAGTTTTCATGCAAGTGAATAATATTATCGACCAGCCCACTCTGAATATGGTCAATAAACAATTAGGACCAGGCTATAAACTGTATAATAGCCCAACCTATGCCTGGGACCGCTCTGGTTATAACTTAAAGGCACTCTCTATCAATCACCAATTAGTCAACATGCATGTGGGTGGTGACCCTCGCTCCGCTCGTTATAAACGGTTAGTCCGCACAGTAAAGGCCGGTAATGTCACCCTAAGTGAATTTAAAAAAGAAATCGGTGGTCCTGATAGCATGACCATGAACCACACCTACGCCTGGGCCTGTGGCGATCAAGGCAGTTTAGTGATTACCTTTGATGACGGCCATGATCCGATCTACCAAGGTTTCAATGCAGGAACGCAAAATAATGCTAAACAATGATTATCTTGCTGATCATGAAACAGATGAAAAACAAATTTATACTGTCAGTAAACTTAACCGACAAGTCCGCCAATTATTAGAAGGCGAATATCAAAGCATTTGGTTAGAGGCAGAATTATCTACCCTAGCCATGCCCAGCTCGGGCCATTGGTACTTCACGCTCAAAGATGATAATGCACAAATTCGTTGCGCTATGTTTCGTGGTCGCAACCGCCAAGTTAAATTTCAACCTGAAGTGGGTAATCACGTCTTAGTTCGCGCAAATGTGAGTCTCTACGAAGGACGTGGCGATTTTCAGTTGATCATTGAGAGTATGGAAGAAACTGGCGATGGTGCCTTACAAAAAGCCTTCGAAGCCTTGAAAAAGAATCTCGCTAAAGAAGGCTTATTTGCCAGCGAACACAAGCAAGCCCTACCCGAGTTTATTAATAAAATAGGTATCATTACCTCAGCAACAGGCGCTGCCGTGCATGATATTATATCTACTTTAGAACGACGCTTCCCGGCTATGCACATCGTCATCTATCCATGCGCAGTACAAGGTAAAGAGGCAGGACAACAAATCGCCCAGGCCATTAGCATTGCTAACCAACGCAATGAAGTAGATGCACTCATTGTTGGTCGTGGTGGTGGTTCCCTTGAAGATTTGTGGGCTTTCAATGAAGAAGTGGTTGCAAGAGCTATCTTTGCTAGTGAATTACCGATTATAAGTGCCGTCGGCCATGAAGTGGATATGACGATTGCGGACTTTGTCGCCGATGTCCGCGCTCCCACACCTACCGCAGCCGCAGAATTATGCTCACCTAATCTGCATGAGTTGAATCAACAAATACAATATTATTACGAACAATGCGTGAGCTTTATTAGCGATATCATAGAAAAATACAAAACCCACCTACACTGGCTGAAAAAAACCTTAAAGCGCCCCGATCAACGTTTACAAGAATACAGCCAACGTCTTGATATCGCTACAGCCAATCTACAGCACCACTGGTATCACTATTTAAATGAACGTAAAACCCAAACACTCGCATTACGTCAACGCCTACAACAATGCACACCCATCACCCTGATCAAAGATTTGCAAACCGAACAGGCCTTACTCAAACAACAATTGATTAATACTATCAGTAAACACTTAGAACATTATCAACACCAACTCGCCAAACTCAGCAGCAACTTAGATGCCATCAGTCCTTTAGCTACCTTAAAACGTGGTTATAGTATTCTCAGTACGGAAAAAAACACCGTCATCACGAGTATCACTGAAACTAAACCAGGCGATAGAATTTCCGCAAAACTGAGCGATGGAACCGCTCACTGTCGAATAGAAGAGACTGTAGTAGAGTAACTATTTTATCACCTGACTTAGCTAATAATATTATCTATTGTATTGCGCGTGCCTACACTGACCTTCAATATTCAGTTCACTTTGCTACGACGAGTAAAAGCGCTATCAAGCATGATAGCGCAAGCTACATGGATGTAGCCGAGTCGTAGCAAAGCGAACTGAATATTGAAGGTCACAATCACCAAACAAGAACCATTTGACCTCACCACCCCACCCTGCTAGCATAGCACGGTAAAAATATAACCATATATTTATAACTATATATTTCTCTAGTCCCTTGCGTACTGGGCCAACAGTCAGCAAGGAGCCACTACAGAGATAAATATTTAATACAGAGAGCGCATTATGAATACTATTATCAATGATATCATTGTACGGATCCGTACATATCTTGCCGAAAACCAAGCCGATTTAGAACGAACATTCGCTGATAATTTATACACTTTTAAAGAATTCAAGCAAGCAGTTAATGCAAGCCCTGCTGACTTTAAGCAAATAACTTCAGCACTCATACAATGTATTGACCTAACCTTAGAGGTTTTTGAGCATTACTATGCACTAAAAAACATGACTGGCCCGACTATTGTCACTCAGATCAACCAATTGACCGCATATCGCCTCAATCCTATGCAATACTTTATCGCTGACATGATGGCATGCATATTCCATGCGGATGGGCATCGACGAAACAAGAACATGGCACTTCAACCTGAAGCCAACATCCACTTTACACCTCATGATAATGACGATATGAGTAATGAAATACTATTGAACTATAGCAAAGACAGACTACAGGATATCTTAGACTGCCAAGATGATCCAGAAAGACTCAATGCATTATCGACCTTATTCAATAATTGTGAATTTGGCGATAATTATGACGATTTGTACAAAGCTATCATCTGCATTATTGACAATAAATACACATCAAGCGCGTCATTCGAAGTGGTAAACGTAGACCGAGCAAGAAAAACTAACATACAAATGCTCTACCATATATTAAATATCATTATATATAGTAGCGAGCGAGATGCTATTCAGCTCATTGAGTTATTAGAGGAAAATAAAGACAACATCCGCATTACAAAGAATAATTTTTTCTTCAATGCCATTGCAAGTTTTAATCAACAAAAATGGCAATTTTCAGAAGAGTTTATGCAAAGCTTTGCCAATGTTTGTAATAAAGTCATTCATGTTGAAGCAAGAAAACGTCTAGCCAAACTCAAACTCTATAAAATGCTCGAGTTACCAAATACTGACGAAACTGAAGAATCAAGTACTTCTGCTGCGACTCAAACAGCGCCAAATCTCATCCTAGCTGAATCACTCAAAGCAACTGACGTTACTCGTGGGCTAGCTTGCGCAAGTGAGGAAGAAGCCCGAGAAATCATCACCTTGGCCCAAGCACATGAATTTAACGATGAATTAACTGAAGCGTTTGTTGATGGCTTTGAATCACTCTTTCCTACAGTGATAGCTAGGATAAAAGATTCTTTACCCACTACTGACCAATGTTTTAGTTATATTACATTACGCTATAGAGCACCGAGCAAAAATATAGACACTGAGCTAACTAGCATTAATAAATTAATAGAATGGACAGCAAATGCATTTACTCCAACTTATGTTAAAGAATTGGCAGATCGACTATTTAAGATACTCTGCGCAAAGTCAATAACGCCAGCGCAATTACAGCAGACAATCCAGACCTTATCAACTCTCGCAGTCCATATGGGCCAACAGCACGCTGAATTATTAACACAGTTACAAAATATACTGTTACACCGGTTCGTTCCACAGGCGATTGATAACGATACAGCAATACATTTGCTTGATGTGTTCAAACCACTGCCTGGGGCTCATGGCTTTTGGCAAGACATTATTAGATTTTCTACGCAGACAGATATGAGCCCAGAGCAGTGCAGAGAGTTACTCACGTCCTCACAGCTTTCCGGTGAAGTGAAACTTAGATGTCTGTATCATGCCGCCACACAGCATAAGCTTAAATTAAGCTATGAAGAGAAACTATGCTTATTTGAAAATGATCTGGAAGCTTGGCCAGATAACGCTTATGGAACTAAACTTTACCGACACTACTTAGCTCAACAAGACATAGTTCAACTAACTGAATGCATTATACATGCGCTTGCACTACCTCATAGCCATTCAGATCAATACCTTCACTACGAACAAGAAATAAAAAGTTGGCAAGAGCGTTTAACAAACCTACAAAAGTACGTTGCTGCTAATGATGCAACCACTACAGACCCTTACCCTGCTCACTGTCTTACATTTCATAGCTTATTAGAAAACAAAAATATTGCTGACTTACTTGAGTTTATTCAAGTTGAGACAGCAGAGCATATTATTAAATCCTTGTTGCATTATCCACTAGAATTGACAAGGGTTATCGATAAGTTCAATCATATTAATAAAGATATGACAGAAATGACTAGAGAAAGACATTTCCTTATTTTATTAACGCTGTGTAGTATACGTCTTGACTTACCTCAAACAGATCATAACCGTTCGAATATACAAGAAGCTACTGAACACTTGCTTAAACGCATTGTTGCTGCTGATAGAAACAGAACACATTTTTCAGAAGATAGCGCAGTGCACCTTGATGTTTATTTATTGAGGCAATTAACCAATATTTTACAGCACCCCGACACCACCGTTACTGAGCTTGGAGTGGCCAAGCAAATCCAACACCTGTTAGTTAAGCTATACCAGCAGATTTTTAACGAGTACTCAACTGACTTAAGTCATCACTTAGATGCTGAAAGCGCTTATGATAATATTTTTCATTACTTCAATGACTACATTGATATACTCTGTAAGCAAACGTCATTTACCCGTTGGCGATTCTTAGTCGATGCACTCACTAGCTACTCTAAGCTTAATATAAACTTTACTCGCATACCTAATGAAATAGCCGATAAAATTGCAGATTTTTATGTGCGTTGTCGCCAAGCAGGCATCGCAATACCGCTAGATAGCTTATGCTTATCAACTAATAATTCTGATAGCGGTAAAGTAAGCGCTGCCACCGCCATACTCAAACTGCATTGCTTAGATAAAGCAATCGAAGCAGAACTGCCTTTGGCAAGACAACAGTACTTACACACACTCATTAAGTGCTTCGATGATTTTAATCAAATTAAATCACCTGCTGTATTAGAGCCAACTTTAACTGCAACGGCTGGTAACAGCGAGGCTGTAAGTTCTAATAGTCAAGACGTTAGTGCTGAGTGTGTAAATTACGCACGTCAGTACGTCATTAATCTATTTGCAACAAAAATTAAAGGTCAGTTTAGTGATACAGAATTGGCCGATCCTGCCACGGCACAAGATTTACAACGTTTTGAAACACGTTTAAAACACAGCATTCTCGAATACTATGCTGAATCAAATACAAAAGACTTTGAGCCATCATTAATTCAACTGTTACAGCTACATCTTTCTATTACCGATATAGCGGATGTGTTTACACCTACTCAAGTTCAAGAGGATAGCGCCTCAGCAAGAACGGCAAAATATTCTATACAATCTCGGAATCAAATCTTATATAGTCTATGCAGCTTACTGCCTGAAGCGGCACTGCACACTCATAATGAAAATAATATTTACCGTCAAATACGCATGCAACGCCAGCAAGTTCCGCAATTAGTCGAACAAAGTGAACATGTATCAGCAGATCTATCTATCACACTGCATAAGTATCTCACAGAAGAACTTACTTTAGACTGGGCAGAAATTGAAGCTGAGAGTGACCAACTTTCTTTAGCTGATTTGTTGCTTATCCGTATGGTCAACGCCACAGTTTACACAAAGCTGATGAGCGGATATTTACCTATAACAGCACAAGATTCTGAAAGTGCCGATTCATTAATAGAGAGTAAACAAGAGCAAGCTGAATCAGCCCCTAGAAACGTTCTCGATAATGATAAGGTTTCATCTAGTCCAGCGCGAGTGGGATTATTATCCTTTGCTGTTGCTTTTAATGATCTAGCTTTATTACAAGCCGCATTATTTTTCTACGATGATGAAAAAACAGTTCCCTTTCATGCGAATGAGTTAGGCGAAGTATTACTACTAGCTTACAGTAAGGATTGCCATGAACTATTCGCCTATATCCTTTCTAATGTAGTTGTGCCTAGAGACACGCTGACTATGGTGTTCAAAACAATCTTTCAACAATTTTCTGAGCAGGCGTGTAACACGTTGCGCACATTTAATGTCAATGCAGAATTAAAAAAGCTATGGCCATTCACTCAGAGCCTTGTACAACAAGGCACGCAAGCAACTGGCTTAGGTTATAGCTCTGAACAATTATTAAGCTATGCCATCATCATTCGTGATCCCAGTAAAGTAGCAGAATTACTTTCGCATGGCTCACCGCCATACTACTGTGTGCCTTCTTCAAGCCAGCAGGCTAACTTGAGTGAATACCGTAATGTATTGCTTCCCTTAACGCTTGCAGCCATGCCATTGAAGGCATATGGTCAAGAAATCAAAAGTACCGACGATATAACGCGGCTAGAAGCACAAGCAAGAGATATTGCAGACCAGTTATTAACTTTCGGCGCTATACAAATCTTTGAACCTGAGGCTGCTATTCAACTCGGGAAGATGCAAATGTCTATGCTAGGTTCATTAAAAAGAGACTTACAAATTAACGAAAATTCACAGGAATTTAAGTCATTAGCATCCGCTACGACACGAGAATATTTCCATTTAATACCACGATTCTTTCATTTATTCTTTAGCAAAGCTAATGCAAAAGCAGACACGGAAACACTCAATAAACTCTACAAGCAAGATAGCAGTTTATTTAATACCTTAATTATGGCAACCCTAAGAGGTCGAAATAAATACCCGATTATGTATCTATACAAAAATATAGCTGCACTTACTAAATTTTCAGAAATAAAGCAAGGTATTTACGTGCGCCTTCAAGAGTTTTGTCGTGAGCTAGCCTCTGAAGTGCGACTAGCACCACGACACGCAGAGCAACCTGAAGCATTGATTAGAGACATATGTAGAAAGCATTACAATGCAAAATTAACATGGTTCATTAAGGCGCTGACAACCTCCTTACAAACTGTTACTGAGATTTCGCGTATGACCCCTGAGATTTATATGGAGTTAGCAAAAATCTACCAACATGGATTGTCAGGCATTGAAGCCAACCCAGCCATAGCCATTGCCTTTTATCAAAATGCAAACTTTTTGTTGGCGGGTGAGTGTCGATCACCACAGCGTGCCTTAACTGAAACTTACAGTGCTAGGCAAGCTAATGCCATGACAAACCAGATAGATAGTATCGATTCACTCAAGGAAAAATGCAACAAAGCCATTAATCAACTTACCTCTGAAACTCTGCAAGCTATAGCCGATTGTGTTATGCAAAACCGTACCCAGATTGTTTTCTATGATAGCATTGTGAAAATATGGCCTGACATAGCGCAGTGCATCTCAGACAAACAATCGCCACGTGAGGCTTTTAAAAATCCAAAAGCTATGCTAGACACATATTCAAGCCTCAAAGGCTTCCTACACGCTAAAGTCAAAGAGGAAAAGAGTCAACGTGGAGTAAGTCGCTTGATATCTGGATTCTCTCAATTAGCAAATAGTAAAAGGATTTCAGCGGAGACACTATTGAATAGATACTTTGCCCCATGCGTATTTGATGAAGATATAGATAATGCCTTTGAAGAATATCAGCGAGAACAGAATAGAGAGCTCAGGAAATTTGAGAAAGTATAACAGCACTTTGTTCATGTTAGCTAAATCATGAGGGGATTTCTCGCTGTGCTCGAAATGATAGTGATATGATTTCTCGCTGCGCTCGAAATGGCAACAGCGACGCTGTTGCCATCCGGCAAGCTCTACTTTCCTCCTATTGACGCCATCCTCTACGTCATGCTATGTTTTCAAACTAGTTGAGCGAGATTTAATAACGAACGATAATTAGACAGTTGCGTAACATATACTCATAGCGTCTCATATTTAGGGTTTTATAGGGCTGGGATTTTTCGTTAGATAAAGACTTTAAATTGCAGGTAATAGCTAGCTATTGGCAAAATTTAAAGTCTTTAGCTGGCGGAAAATAACACGCTAGAAAGCCCTAAATATGAGATGCTATGAGTATGCTAACACCTAAAAATACTGTTTAAATTGAAGTATAACAATTAAATTTTGAGAGAATGAGTCATGATTACACCTGCAATGAGCATACTAAAACTACGCGCTGATTTTATTGAGCATGCTGCTTACCTACGTACCGTTTTAAAAGATGACCTTTATGCATACGAATCATTAGTAAATGCCATTGATAGCGGTGAAATAACAGCCATTGCTAGAGCACTTGTTAGCTGCCTAACAGTAGTAAAAACTAACATAGCCAAAAAATGTGGGAGTGATAGCACCTACAGTAGCTCACCTATAGCATTAATACCGTATACGCTCGAATACCTCCGATCTCCCGATCAGCAAGTTGCATGGTTGTCACTGTTAAAATCCCTCAAATCTTTACATGATCTCGCACTTTATTTATTTGCACCCATTCAAGATTCACAGGAAGCTATAGAAGCACCAGAGTTCGATACTGGTAGTTTAATTAAGACCGATTTCGTTAGCACAGATAACTTAAGCAACTGGAACCCAAACAGCAACCTACGCATAGGCATTATTAATGATCTAACCTATAATAGACTCACTGATGTATTAAATCTACTGGCTACACTTTCTACAGATGCGCAGACTGCACTAGTTACACTGCTCAATAATATCAGTGATGTAAAATTAGCAAGAATTATGCAAAATAAAGTTGCTGCACTAGCCCGTAGAACAAAGCTTGATTATATCAACACTATTTTCGATGACGCTCATAATCCAGATTACTTAGATCCTTTGTATAATAGGCGCGAATATACTGCATCCCTCTTACTCAGCACACTGGTTTTCAACCACCGTGAGTCATTAGATTTATTGACTGAATGGACAAGTCGATACATCATGAAAGAATACCATTTCCTCACACCATCAAGGAATTTATTGCTTGCTTATATGCTTGATGATGTGGATCATGAGGCAGGAGATATAGGCGATTTAGATGCAGTTGGTGAGGAACTATTAAAACATCTTGATACCATTATGACAGATGAGCAAAAAAGCAAGCTGCATAAGCTGAATTTACTATTTAAATTACAGCAACAACAACACCTGCAGCGAACTAACCAAAGCAAGGGCAAAGTTGAAGCAGCACCCACTCAAACTGATGTGCCAGCTAACCCAGTTGAAGATTTCACCCTAACAGCAGATGAGATGATAGCAGGTGTTGCCGCATGTAATGAAGCTGAAGCAACATATGTACTCACCCACATACAATCATTGAGCTTACATAAGGATAAGCAACACGCCCCACTAATAGAAGCAATTATTGCTCGATATAAAATATTACAACCGAGATTAGTAGGCGCCGTAACTACAGCAACCAGTGACAATAGTAAAATTATCGACTTTCTAATGTTACGTTACGTATCTTTAGCAGTGAATAGTAAGACTATTCTAGCCAAGGAAGATAAAAAAACTGCCAGCACAAATTATTTTAATAACTTATTAAGATTAGAACGATTCTATCATGAATTTAAATTATTCGATGAACAACATCATATACTAGAAGAAGAACTCTTTCAGGAACTATTTACTCGAGTCCTTCACATCTTCACTCAGCTCAGTGATACTGAATTAGAAGTTGGCCACAACGAGGATACCACAGCGTTTAATATTGGCTTACAAGCCTTGAAAAAGTTTTCACAACATATCGGTTATCAACAAGCAAACACTTTACATGGCTTACATAAAAATTTAATTCGTAAAAATTTTATTGCTTTCAGTGAAAAAGATATTACTGCCATTATTAATATTTTCCATCAAGCACAAACAAACGAGGCCAAAAAATCTCTCGCTGGCTATGCTGAATTCTGGAATGATCTGAATAGCTTATTACGCGGTAAAATGACCAAGGATGCCATTGGCAAGTTTGTCGCGAAGTGTCAAAACGAACTAGATAATAAAGATGGCATAATCAATCATGATGGTTATATGGCTATACTCCTACACGTTAGTATCAGACTAAACTACAAATTAAACGTAAAACGTATCTCTCATATGTACAAGCATAATCCTGAGATAGCTACTAGAGTAATGCAGTTCCATCTAGAAAACTTTGATTATGAACAAGCATTGTTAATGGCAAGCACACACCGTCTAATGATGACTGCTAATACGCCCGAAACCGCATCAAACCAAATCACTTCAACCGCATCAAGCATGGCCGAAGAAGCTGTTACAGCAACATCTGACTTTGCAACCATAGAACAGCACTTAGCTTTTCAGGATAGTTTACAAGAACTAGCAAACGCTGTTACAAATGAAGCAGATAATCTAGCAGAAATAATGACTAAAATATCTCAAGGGATACCTGCTGAACTTGAAACCTGGGTCACTGCGGGCTTAAAAACTCCAACAGACTTCGAAACGCAGTATGATGCAATCAGCACAAGTACAAACCAGCAACAACGCATTAATGCCTTGCTCATAGCCCTGATCGGCTTTAAACGAGCTCAAGCTAAACAAACGGCTACTAATGCACAACAATCAGCAAAGCAAGAAGCTGATGCACAAGATGCTAGTGAATCACCAAGTGCCGATGATAGTGAAAAAGTCACAGTTGTTTCATCTATTGATAAAACCTGGACGGCTGAAAAGTGGCAAGGCAAAATTAAAACCTTATTACAAGACTCTGCAACACAATTACCAGATGTGCAGCAGGCAAAACGACATCTTCAATTTAGTGAGTTTTTATTTTCATCAAAATATGGCCTCTCCTCAGCACCTAAAGATCTTCAGCCATTACTCACATTTATCAAGGAATGGCCTTTATTGCCGTTTGTCCAAGCTCACTTTACTCGCGGAAAACTTGACACTAAAGAGGGAAAGCCAAAATATAGCAACATTGTCCATGGCTTGCTATACAAAGTAATCACTATTCGCGCATGTCTCATTGACGAACAACAGACAATAGCAGAGCAACTACTGCATAAAACTAAGAGCGTAGCTGGGTCAACAATGACCAGTGAAGCTGGACCTAGTAGCGAATCAGCTCAGGTTGCACCGTCAGCAAGTACCTCTGCACTAGCAAAACCTGAGACAGGTAAAGTAGCGGCTCCATCAGGTCAACCAGCCAGAAGGAAGATCCGCTCTGATCGTAGAGGGCCCGCCCACCTCGCACCTGCCGTAAGCATGTTTGAACTACCATCAGCAGCAACTTCTACCAGTGGAAATGCTACAGCAAGTCCACGATCGTTAAGACGAACAGGCTCTGTGGGCATTCTGGCAGCTAAACGTGAAGATAGTGAGCTTGATGCTGCACACCAACAGTTATTGATACGACAAGACCAGAATACACAAGCGATTACTGATGCAGAATCATTACTTCATGCCATCATATCTATGTATCAACGCCAAGAAACATGCTCCGTCTGCAGCACTGACTTAACCCAAGCTGGTCGGTTAGATGATTATTTAGTGATTTGTCTCATCGCTAACATTCGAGAACTACTAAAGAGAGGCATAAGAGCTCCAGATAATATGGCTTCATTTAATAATCAAGTTCAAGGTCTGCTAATACCTCATTTATACCGTGCACTAGCCAACGTTGATGGTGAGTTACTCTGTATCGAGCACGTCGTTGCACTAGCTGTGGATGTATTTAACCAGAAAAGACTTACAGGGTTAGGACTTTTAGACCCCAACAAAATTTCGGCTGTCAAGACACTACAAGCCTGGGAACTTTTCTTACAAGTGATGGTATCTATAGAAGGAGATATCACTAAAGATATCCTTGAGCAGGTTAGCAGCTACTACCAAGCATTAATAGCAGCAGGCATATCAGCATCATTATTAAAACAAGCCTTCGCTAATGCGGCTAAGTTCTTATCTATTGATTCATGTACTGCATACACCACGCGCGAGTATATTGTTAAAAACATACAAAAACTGCAAACTATTGGTTTGACTTGTTTTGTACAGGATTGTCAGCAAAAACTTGATAATTCAGCCGCAGAGTTGCTGAATTATATGGTTAATACTATTTTGCCAGTAGAACTAGTAAGCTCAAACGTTATTAGTGTGAGAAGAACAGAAAGACAAGCATTAAAAGATCGTTTCAATGACCTACTCTCTATCTATACAGAGCATGTCTCCAAGGTATCTGATAGTGAGAGAACACCTGGCTTCAAACAGAATCGTGTGAAATTTTTCGTACTATTATTCAGTCAAATATTACGCGAAAATAAATTCCCAAGTAAGTCGCTGGTTACACAACTTAAGCCTATTAATTCTGCTGAGGCAGTAAGCGACCTAGAAAGCTCACCTGAATACCTGTTTACTGACACAGAATTAGCCGAGATCATCAGCCGCTTGCCTATCCCTGGCGAAGCACTGGTTGAACTGAGTAGGGAATTTGAATTTTTCAAGACGTTTGGATTTGTCTTAGCAAGTGTTGATGGTAAATCAACTAATGCAGATTATGGCTTAGGCATACACCGCGTCATTACGGATGATGGTCATGTGGTCTTTAATGGAATTGAGCATGTATCACTGAACGATTTAGCACTACTTTTTCAATTAGCACGGTTATCAAACAAGGTTCGTCAAACAGAAGTAGATGCACTTATCATGCCTAATCTTGCTGAAAATGGACCTACACAACTTGGATTTAGTGTTATCGAACCTAATTCAGATAAGACATCTGCTGCCATCCAAACTGCAGCCACAGATAATACTAAACGTCTAGAAGCTGCTCATGCAGTTTCAACTAAGTTTGCTTTATTTACCCTCACCTATAATAAACATCGGCCTATACCACTAAGATTTAGCATCATTAAATCCATGCTGACAAAAGCACTCGATATAGATTATTCCCTCGGCTCAGCCTCACCTCTTGGCGACGTAGATTATTCAATGATCACAGCCATAACTGGCTATAGTGCCGACAACGACGAATCAACCACCAAGCGTATATTAGAAGAACGGGCTGGATTGTATAGTAAAGATCAACTCAATGAATTACTTCAACTAATACTTAGGAAAATTGAGACCTTAACTCATGCAGTTACCGACCTCGATAAGGTAAGAGAATGCTTAACTAATCTAGTCTTAATTGCCGTATACTTAGTGAAGTTAGATGCTGATCCGAATACCACAGCTAGGCACGTAACAGGAACAGATAAGTATGAAAATCGCTTACTGGAATATGCAGTTTCATTAAATCGACCAGATTTGGTAGAGATTCTTCTTGCAAATGGCGCTAAGGTAGCGCATTACGATGCCTATGGCTACCCTAAATCTCGTATGAGTGCGATTGCTGTTCTTGTAAATGCCTTCCATGCATATACGGGTAGGTCTGCTGATGAGGACAACAAGAAAGCAGAAATTCTTGATATGCTGATCCGTTCAGGCGTTCTATTAGTGAATTATCGTAGTCTAGAACAATATAAATTTCTTGGTACTTTCTTAACCTATCACTTGCCTGCTGGCGCAGAGACAAAAATATCACCAGTAGGATTCCCAAGCTCTATAGAAAACAAAATGAACACTATGGCGAAATTTGGCGAAAGTTTGATGCAAGATGGTAGAGATGCCACAAAAGACTGGTTCAAAAAACAATTACTTGCTGTTTTTGAGTCTGATTCAGATACAGCTAATGTGTTAGTCGAAGCAACCTTAGCCCGCAAGAACCGTACGGCCCTGCAGTATCAACGTACTCACCGCAGCGAATTCATGAGTGAAAAGTCAGCGGTTGACTTAACCAAGGCCAAACGAGGGAATAAGAAAGAAGAGCATGATAGTATTGAAGAAGCCGCAAAGGATTGGTACTACACTCAGCTTAAGAAATTTATCGATGCTCTCTCTGAGCTTGTTGTTGAAGTATATCAGGATAAATATAATTTTATTGACAGTAATATATTCACTCCGACTCTACTAAAACATCTCGCAAAAATACATCAGAATGGCATTAGATTGGATGAGCACAAACACCATAATATTCCTGCAAACTTAAAGCTTGCCATGGTCTTTTACAGACTAGCCTTTGAGAGTATTAAAACCGAAAGTGATGATATGGCTCAAATCACTTATTCCACGGTGTTCGAAGAAATTGAAGCAACGACTACTACAGATGATGGGGACATTGAAGTTGAAGACTATAGCCAAAGTGTACCAATTAAAGTAAGTAGACCGCTATCTGGTACTGAGTTAGCGATCAATGATATTAACCTCAATATACAAAAAATTGCTCTCGAATTACTTAAGGTAGTTTCGGCTCACACTAGTAACCTTGGCACACAGACTCAGATTTACTTAAATGTGATAGAATTCACTGCGCCTAAAGATGACGCAACTTCAAGTCCCCATCATATAGCTCAATACCAACAAATTGTTGGTGAATTACTAGGTAAAAAGACTTCTTCTGGGTTGTTTTCTATGCTTTCTAGTCCCAGCGCCGAGCAAACGCTACTCAGCCAAATGCATGTCTCAATACCTGTACTCGATGAACTTGATAGACCGCCAGAGCTAGAGGAAGAGCCAGGCTTTTATGATATTGGTAAGTATGCGCGTTTGAGTGACGATGATGATATGCACCCCCATAGTAGTCCGTAAGGGATTGGTGCGAGTTATTGGCTGGCTATACTCATTTCTCGCAGCCGCTTTTTAGCCGCTGCGAGGAGCTTAGTCTCTCTTGACATCCTCTAGCTATCTATATAATACTTGACCAGGGCGGATAAGAATATACTCATAATTATAAATACCATCCTCCTATTGATAATTCAAACAACCACCAGAGAGCACAAATATGACCGATTATACTGCTGACCCATTTCGCGATGCCTGTAGAGTTTATAATAAAAATCAGCAACTTCGTCTCTACTTACAAGGCCATCTTTACCTGAGATTACAATTAGAAATCGCCATAGAAGCTAAGGATATTTTTGGCTTATGTCGTACACTCTTAGCCATTCTAGCCCTACCAGACACCGACGAGAATAGTGCCACTGCACATAATATCAGCCACATCGCGCAAAAAAGCCAAAGTACGGCGGCAAAACTCGCCGCTCCAATGGTAGATACTCCAGCCTCTCCAATAACCACTAATAGTACATCAAACCAACACAGTAGTGCTAAAAGCATTGCACAAAAGATGGCGCACCTACTGTTCGTTAGCGATCCAATTGATGGTA
Source organism: Gammaproteobacteria bacterium (assembly GCA_965230425.1). Lineage (GTDB taxonomy): Bacteria > Pseudomonadota > Gammaproteobacteria > UBA1113 > UBA1113 > CBDDKW01. Next base: position 179,725 of record CBDDKW010000003.1, read on the forward strand.
CAAAGCATCCTGTCATTGACTATACTCAGTACTTACAATTAATCACATTAATTGCTGATAACCATCAAGATAAAGCTCAAGCACGCAGCAAGACAAGTCATCTATTCGATTTATTACATAGCCACCGAATCCATCCAATAGCACAGCGTTTACAACAAAGTATTGGCTCTATTGTTGACGCGGCTAAGAACTGTCAACCGTATAATAATCAAAATGCTAGTGTGGCTGAACTAATGTTACGGATGATTATTAATGATGACCCAGCATGTCTCAGTGAATTATTGACACGAGCAGAGACAAACTTAAAAGCATCACACTTTACTGCTGACTTCCCTTTAACCTGCTCCTATGCCTTGATTGACTTTATCCATGCCAACCTTTGGCCTGCACAATCAGAAAGTGATTACATAGAAAAATACTCAGATAATTTTAAGGCAGCTTTAAAGTCTTATATTGATGCGCTGCTGAGTAAAGATCCAAATTTAGCAGTGCGCTTGAATAAATACACAGTGATGGTGCAATTTGCGCATAAATGTTCTGTAGCTAAAACAACAACAATACCAAGAACAAACAAGCATGCTACAACAACTGATGGTAAAAAAGAAGAGTCACCAGAACAACCTAAGCAATCACACACAGTACTCGCTGATAGTGATGCTCAAGAACCTCATTCATTAATGCGCCCGCAAGCAACTAAAGTTACATTAACCGAACAGCATATCCTGCAAAAAAATCAGCTTATCCAAGCTATCAATGTGTGTAGCATGGATGAACTAGCTGAACTCATTGTCTATACGCAAAAGCCTGCTTTTCTCAATGAGCCATTAAAAACCATAATAGCAACAGCTATTATCAAGCGCGCTGAGGTATTGCAAGCTGACTTAATGCGCACATTAAACGCTGCGCCACACATCAACAATACTAAATTATTGACTTACTTATATTTACGCTTCAGCAAAGAAGGCTTTAACACCACAAATATCTCAGTTGAACATAGGCATTTTGACTATTTCACCAAGGCAAAAAAATTATACATAACTAGTGAGGAGTACCAAGTCCTAGACGATGAATTGAAGCATAATCTCTTTGCACAAATGGTAGATGTTTTATGCCTGTATATGCGTTCGGCACAAAACCTTGAAAATGACAAATCTCAAGACAGTATCAAACTTATGTTGGGTTTGTGGACTGCTGAACAATTATCTCCGCAATTAGGTTATCAACGCCAAGGTTATTTACAAAGGCTACATAATATACTATTAGCGAGCATGCCCTTTGAGAGCTTCAATAGCAGTATTATCGGTGCCTTAGTACGTATATTTAACAGTAAAAATAAACGTCGTAATGCACCGCTTACTGCATCTGCGAATACATCACAGGACCCCATTGACAGGGTTGTACCAGGATTGGCAAAATTCTGGGATGATTTTTTTAATTTTAAACATAAACAAATGAGCAAAACTGCTCAGGGAAGCTTCCTGCTTCAATGTAAAAATCAACTCCCAAGCATTGCCTATCGAAAGCTGTTATTGATTGCTGTAAAAGAACGACAATATACACTCTCAGATACCCAGCTTGCCGATATATGTGAGCCAGTAGATGATATCACTACTCAGCTTTATGATTGGTATATAGACAAACAGCAATGGGAAGACGCCTATGAATTAGCTACTGTGGCATATTTTATGAGTGCCAAACATTATAAAAGAGCAGCATTACAGGTCAATGCAGATAAAATGGCAACATGGTCACAGCGCCAAGATGTAATATTTAGTCATCATACAGATATCACAACTACTGAGACTCAAACATCGAGCGAGCTGAATACTCAAGCACGCACTGCAGCTTCATCTGCAACAACAGCTCAATCATCATCTGAGAAAAACAATGGTCATGAGCCGGAAAAAAGGCTCGGCAACTATTGGCGAGACAAAAGAGTACAATCTTCACTTGCGGATCATCCGTTAGAATATTTAGAATATGTTGATAACTTTGCGTCTAGCGTGAATAATCTCTTGCATAAGCTGCAACAAGATGCTAAAGCCAGTCTAGATGCTATTAAACAAACACTCCGACACTTAAAAAACTGGCCACTATGGAGAATTGGCTATGATCAAAGTTTTGCACCTGCTTATAAAGCTTTATTATTAGAAATTGCTGTACTGCGCTATGGACTTTTGCTGATGAGGAATAAGAGTAAAAACCAAGTTAAGGGTGAAAGTGCGAATAATAGCAACTCAGCAGAAATCGCCCAATGTGAAGCCTTGATTATAGCCGGTGTAGAAAAATGGCAGCTACCGCATCAATATTCCCTCACTGCACCTGGCCGTCTGGATGAATTCATTGCGAAGATCATCCCTTGTGACCCGGTACACGTTAAACTTGTAATATTAACAGAGATAATACGTGCTCACAGAAAAGAAGCATTTGAAGCCATACAAGGCCCCATCGATGAAAGTAATATGTCCAACTGTCATGATGTCGCGTCACTACCGCGAGGATCCGAGAAAAATCCCACACAACAAAAATGGAATATACTACTGCACGTTGCCTTAACGCATCTTGCGTTAATGGGTAACGACGACAAAACATGCATGAAAATACAGCGGATATGCGCTGATTATTATATAGCTTTACTGGAAACTGGCATTACCGTCAACTTCAACATCAAGATTTCTCCATTCACATATCTTGGCAAAAACTATAAATGCTCCACTGAAAGCATATTATCTATTCAAGAGGCTTGTATTTACACAGCAGCGACGAAGGTTAGCGGGACTGATAGTGATGTAAGCTGGCTTGTTTTTATGATTGAAAATTTAGATCGTATTGTCGAAGCAGATAGGACTACTTTCATAGCAGGAGCTTATAACGCGCAAGATCGGTTGAATAATATTACAGGACTATTGTTAGGCATTTATACTAACATTAATCAACTACGCAAAAGCAGTGGTAAAACTGATGTCCAACAGCAACATTTAGCTATCTACCAACAGCTAAAGCAAAAACTACTTGATAAAATATCGCAGGTCATGGCAAGAGTGATGCCAACTAGCGCACAGCAGAAAACCTTAGAGCTCTGCCTGACGATAAACATGTCTAATGCACAAATTCTGACTGCCATAAACTCGGAAGATTTAACTAATCTATTCCGATTGGCAGCATTAGAGTATACAGGTGGATTGCCACAGACAACGCTTGCTCAACTTCTTCAGACAACGCTCGCTCAACTTCTTCAGACAACTGATGCATCCAAAAAGTGGGCTTTATCAACAAAGAGAATTAAAGCTAATAGTCGCTCTTTAAATATTACAGATATCATACTATTAAAAGTAGCAGCTCCTGATTTTTATAGCCAAGTATATTCAACATGCATACCAAAAGCTGTGGATAGAGGTGACTCTGGTGATGAAGACACACAGCAGGCTCATGAAGTAGCCGATCAAGACAAACTACGTGCTCTTAATCAGGATGGCTCAGATAATGTAGACGTGGCTAAGCTACCTTTATCACTTATGCTGCATTTTATCGATAAGGATGATAGGCAAGCATTAGAATTAAGCTTATTTGTGATTGGACATGCAAACACAACCGAAGCTTCTGGCAAACAAAATAATGTAAATACGCAAGGTGTTATTAGTACAAGTGAATTTGCGCAATTGCTTCGCTATACACTTGAACAGCAAAAGCATTCACTATTTTCATGCTTATTAAAATTAGTCAATTGTCCAAGAGATATATTAAATGACATTATCAAAGATATATTGAAAAAATTTCAAGATACGCTGAACTCTAGTGACAATCATTATGCTGTTATCACTCTTGCCACTCAGTACTTTCCCTATGCTTATAGTTTAATAAGTGCTGGAGCAGATCCGAATGTACATGCTAGAAATAATATACGATTACGCTTACTAAGCATTGCCATCATTACTGGGAAACCCGCCTTCGTCAGACATCTTTTACAACGTGGCGCTAAACCTTATTTTTATCATTCATCCAGCATCGTCTATGAGCAAAAGGATCATGCCTTATTTGTATCGAGCTTAGTAATGCTGTATGTGAATGGTGGAATAACACGTAAGAATCGAACTGAAATATTACATATTTTAATTCGTCATGGTGCTATACTGCCCTATTATATCAATAGCAAATCTCTAGATGAACGCAGAGCATTAGTTGATAAACATGTGCCATTAATTAGAGAAAATTTTTCTAACATTAATGGTGAGGGAAGTAATATGCTATTGCCGGAAGATAATAAGATATTTTCCGCTATAGTAAATTTTTACCAATTATTTTTATCTAATACAGAGTTAAATGCAAATAGTCGACATAAAATTCTATGGGAATTTATGACGATAGCCAGCCAATCACTCAGTGGTGATACTAGTTTATTTAATGAAATAGTACTTGCAACCTTATTACGCAGAAATAAGCACCCTATTGAGTATGCATCTTGTCATTTACAGGATATTTTACACGATAATTCTGATACTCAGGATAGTGATAAGCATAAATCAAGCCAGTTAGGTAATACCAAGCTCCAGCAATCATCAACAGATGACGCACAGAGAAATTATGCAAAACGCTACCATGATTTTGTAGTATCCTTGACGGCATTCCTGCATCATTATGAAAATACAGCTAAACAATCGAACACAAGCGCTCCCAACATTAAACCTGAAATTTATTTTGAGTTAGGTCGATTATATGAGCATGGCTATGATGATACATTCAGCATTAAACGTGACCTTAAATTAGCTATATCTTTATACGAATCTGGCTGGGAACATATCAATGAAGACATTAGATCAAATTATCTAGAAAATCCTACAAACAAAGAGAATCCCTCTATAGTGGATAGTTTATATAAGCGTATGAAAAGTGTTGCTAAAGAGTTAATTGCTACATTTAAACAAGCACTGGAAAATGACTATCCTAAGGCTAGCCAGGATGGGTTAAAGGGAGCTATCCTTCAGCATCTATCGCAAAGTACAGGTAATGCTGACTCTGACAATATGGATGACTATAAGCAATACCAAGATTTGATTAGTCTCTTAGTTATGAAGAAACGTGAGTTTGATGGCTCATACAAGTTGATGAAATATTGGGAAACGAAAGTCAATAATGAACCTGATCCGGAGGTATTATTAAACCACTTACAACTTTCTAGAGCCATTCAACCGAGACAACAGCGCACCGCTAGTGCGGGTATACCTCGAGCTGCTTCAGCACCAGAAATTATTGAACGTAGGCGACAGAGTGGTTATACGGGATGACAACAGCTTCGCTACTAAAGTAGTCAACCCATCAGGAAATCCCTCGCTGCGGCTACCGCCCCTGCTCGGGATGACAACAGCTTTGCTACTAAAGTAGTCAACCCATCAGGAGATCCCTCGCAGCAGCTATCGCTCCTGCTCGGGATGATACTCACCTGCTGTATTCACAGCAGGTGAGTATCACTTTTTCTTTTTAGTAAATTTTTTCATGCGACGGCGTTTCTGCTCTTGGCGTGGGGTGAGTTTATTACGCCGACCAGCGAATGGGTTATCACCCGATTTGAAAATGATTCGCACTGGCGTGCCCACAAGGCGTAAGGCTTTACGGTAGACATTGATTAAATAACGCTTATAGGATTCAGGCACTTCACTGGTTTGATTACCATGGATCACAATTATCGGTGGGTTATGGCCACCTGGGTGCGCATAACGTAACTTAATGCGTCGCCCTCTGACTAAAGGTGGTTGATGTTCTTCAATGGCACTTTCTAATATTTTTGTTAAGCGTGAGGAAGTTAATTCCTGCATAGCACTAGCATAGGCTTTATTAACAAAATCAAATAAATCCCCTACTCCAGTACCATGCAATGCTGAGATACGATGGATTTTGGCAAAGTCTACAAAGTTTAAGCGCCTATCAATGGTATCTTTGATAGATTGTTTCTGACCACCTGGCAAATCATCCCATTTATTGACGGCAATCACTAATGAGCGGCCACTATCAATAACAAACGCTAATAAGCGTAAATCTTGGTCGGTGATCCCCTCCTGCGCATCCATCACCATAATCACCACATTGGCAGCCTTCACTGCTTGCATAGCTTTAATAATGGAAAATTTCTCCACTGCTTCTTTAATCTTGCCACGACGGCGAACGCCAGCCGTATCAATGAGCGTATATTCCTGATCAAAGCGTTTAAATGGGATAAAGATACTATCACGGGTAGTACCAGGCATATCAAATACCAGTACACGTTCTTCACCCAGCATACGATTCACTAAGGTTGACTTACCTACATTGGGTCGTCCTACCACAGCAATTTTAATACCTTTGCTGGTATCCTCTTCTTCTGGTTCTACGTACTCATAGGGTTCAAGCACATGGTTAATAAGCTGTGTTACGCCACGACCATGGCTTGCAGCTATCGCTATAGGTTCATCCATGCCTAATTGATAAAAATCAGACATAGCCACATCTTCATCAATGCCATCCGTTTTATTGACTACTAGGAAGCTAGGTTTAGCTAATTTACGTAATTCACTGGCAACCGCAATATCTGCATTGACTGCACCAGCACGGCCATCCACCATAAATAAAATCACGTCAGCTTCTTGGATAGCTAATTGGACTTGTTCGGTGGTTAAATCATCGATGGGGTGTTCTTCGGTACCAATACCGCCGGTATCGATAACAAAATAAGGTTTATCACCTAAACGACCTTCGCCATATTGTCGATCCCGGGTTACGCCGGGCATATCCGCGACGATGGCGTTGCTCGTCTTGGTTAAACGATTAAATAAGGTAGATTTTCCCACATTAGGTCGGCCGACGATGGCAATGACGGGTATAAATACCTCTTGTGGTTCTTGGACAGCCTCAGACATTAGGTTGTAACGCCATAATGACGCCATCGTGAGTTTCCACAATGACTTTATTATTTAATACGACTGGGTTTGCAATGGTACCTGATGCGTCTGCTACTTCACGAGCGACAAAACGACCATCACTTTGATCCATCCAATGTATAAAGCCTTCTTCATCCGCCACTACCACATAGTTGTCAATTAATGCTGGACCTGTCAAACGGCGTTTTTTTAATTTATTCAAGCGCCAAATCACATTTCCCGTTTTTGGTTCGAAAGCCCAGAGATAACCATCAGCGTCACTGATATATAAGGCTTTATCATTAATAGCCATACCACCATAGGCTGATAATTTATGCCGCCAAATTAATTTACTGGTGCTTAAATCAATAGCTGAAATATTACCCTGGAAGCTAGCAACATAAACAATATCATCTTTCACAATAGGGGTGATATCGATATCCACCATCCGGTCAAGCTCGGCAAACCCGCTGGGCTCAGCTACTTCGCGTTCCCAAATTAATTTGCCTGTGTTTAATCGAATCACCGCTAAATGTGCATCGGCAAAGCCAACAATAACCGCGCCATGGGCAACAACAGGCGCACTACTACCACGTAAAATTAAACGGGGTGTGTTGCCATCATATTGCCATTTTTGTTTTCCGGTTTTAGCATCTAAGGCAACTAAATCACTATCAATAGTTTTAACGAGGACTAGGTTATCTGCATATACTGGATTAGCTAGCACTTGGTTTGGTACATCTGCATGCCATTTTTCTTTACCGGTTTTTTCATCTAAGGCATAGACTCGACCTTCACTAGTGCCCACATAGACTTGGCCATCGCCAATGCCTGGTCCACTGGAAATATGCTGTTTTTTCAAGCGGTGGTGCCAAAGGGTTTTACCATTATCACCATCTATTGCATAAATATTACCAGCGCGGTTAACCGCGTAAAGGTGACCGGCATCGGTAGCGGGGGTTAAATTTAAATAATCTTGGTCAGCCCCCATACCCACTCGGGTATCCCAAACATTATCGACTTTTAAAGTTTGTTGGAATGTGGTTAATCGTGGCGGAGCATCTTTAGAACGTGTTAAGCCCATAAACTCACAGCCGGTTAAATTGACTGTTGCAATGACTATGCAAAGAATGAAGACTAATCGCTTCATGCAGCACCCCCTGTTGATTTAGAATTATTGATGGTGTTGAGCTTCATTTGTAACACTGACTGCAACATAGCTGAATCGTTGGCCGCTGCCATGGCAGTTTGGTAGGCAGCGCGGGCTTGGTCCACTTGACCCATTTCTAATAATATATCGCCTTTGACTTGATCGACTAAGGCTAAATAACTTTTGTCATTCACAGTATTTAATAAATCCAATGCTTGCTGAGGCTGTTGTTGTTGGTCTAATACACGAGCTGCGCGCAATCTTGCCACTTGCTGTAATGCGGATATTTTGCTGTGTTGCATCACCCACTGTAAATGTTCTTCAGCAGTAGCATAATGTTTATCGGCGACATTTTGCTTTGCCAGTATTAGACTCGCCATAGCCGCGTATGGGGTTTTGGGATAATCTTTAATTATCTGAGTTGCTTGTGCTCGAATGGCAGTTGCATTATGTTTGCTAGCATCAATAACGAGCTGGTCGTAAGCTTCTGAAGCATGTGTGGAACGATCAACTTGGCGATGTTGCCAATATTGCCACATATAGAGGAATGCAATACCTACGAGGATCCCAATGACAATTGAAGGACCGTATTTTTTTAGCCATTGTTTGACTTGTTCAGCTTGTTCAAATTCATTTAAACTGGTATCCATGGTGTTCCTCATTGATTCTCAATTAACAATTCCACGACGTTATCATAATCCACTATTTCTTGGGGCTTATCTTCACGTAGCCATTTTACCGTGACTTGCCGATTAGCCATTTCTTCCTCTCCGAAAACTAAAGCTACGTGCGCACCACTTTTATCCGCGCGTTTGAACTGGCTTTTTAGACTACCGCCTCCACAGTGGTAGTGAAAACGTAATACTTCATCTTCATCACGCCATTGCTCTACTAGTGCCATCACTTGAGTATGATGCTCTGCATTGACTACCATTACATAAGCATCAGGTACAATATTTTCTACGCTGGCATTATGTTCTTGTAACAATAAAATTACCCGTTCTAAACCGATAGAAAAACCCACTGCAGGGGTTGCTTTACCACCTAGCTGTTCTACTAAGCCATCATAACGACCGCCTGCGCACACGGTACCTTGGGCACCTAATTCGGTTGTCACCCATTCGAAGACTGTTTTACCATAGTAATCTAAACCTCGAACTAAACGAGGGTTTACTTCATAGTTTATATCCATTGCATCAAGCAATTGGCATAATTGAGCGAAGTGCTGTTGAGATTCTTCATCTAAGTGATCCATTAATTGTGGTGCGGCACTTAGCATAGCCTGCATATCAGGATTTTTACTGTCTAAAATGCGTAAGGGATTCGTGTCAAGGCGTCGTTGGCTATCTGCATCTAATTGATCGGCATGCTCTTGTAAATAAGCCACTAATTGCTCACGGTATTGTGCGCGACTAGCTGCTGTACCTAGGGAATTAATTTGTAAGGTCACTTTATCAGCAATACCCAACTGTCGCCATAAACGTGCACTGAAGGCGATCATTTCTGCATCGACATCTGGGCCAGCAAAACCTATAGCCTCCAGCCCAAATTGATAAAACTGTCGATAGCGACCCTTTTGCGGCCGTTCATGTCGGTACATGGGCCCAAAGTACCAGAGTTTCTGGGTTTGATTATGTAATAAACCATGCTCAATCCCTGCTCTTATACACCCTGCTGTGCCTTCGGGACGTAATGCTAAGCTGTCACCGTTACGATCTTCAAAAACATACATTTCTTTTTCGACGATATCAGTGACTTCACCAATAGTGCGTTTAAATAATTGGGTTTTTTCTACCAGCGGGAAGCGGATTTCATGATAGCCATATTGTTCAGTTAACTGGAACAAGGCCATTTCTACGGTATGCCAATAGGGTACGTCTGCGGGCAAGATATCATTCATGCCACGAATTGCTTGGATTATATTACTCAATGCTGGAGCCTCTTAATTACCTCATGCTCCATGCTCATCATTGTCGGCAGTATCCCTTGCCGCCATATTTACTGTATTATCATCATTACTGGGTTGGGCAATATCCATTAATGGTGGTGCTAATGATTCTTTTAGACTCATCTCCACCTCATGATTAATGGATGTTTGTAGTGCAATACGATGATTATGCCACCATACAATCATTAACAATAATAAACCACCGGCCATCACATAACCCAACCAACGGGCATAATGACGAGAACGCTCATTCTCTTGACGCGGCATCACCATTACTGTTTGGGTGGTGAGTGTATCTTCCTCTACCAAGCTTTGATTAAAGCGCTCAATCACTTCATCCCCAGAGATATTCACTAAACGAGCATAAGCGCGTAAATAACCTCGGGTGAAAGTATTCGCCGGTAGGCGCTGATAATTATCCGCTTCGATATCAGCAATCACATTACGCGACAAACGTAATTGCATGGCCACATCGGTTTCGTCTAAGTTCAGGGCTTCACGTGCTTGGCACAACATGCGTCCTGGACTGATTACAACATCCTGTTGTTGGATTTCTTCCGTCATCTGTTTAGTTCCATATATCATTATCGATTGCTATCAATTACTTTCACAAAGCACATCTACTCTGCTATAGCTTCATGCTTACATCTAATGACAGCTTCCGCCTACTGCGTAAGCTGTACTCTGATAATTACCCGACGCCTGGTTCACTGCGCCACTTTAAATATTCTTGATACTCTCTAGAATCCGCAAAATTATGCTTCAACAACAAAGTATCACTGGAAACGGTATTTTCATCGCCTAATTGTTTCGCCACTCGGATCCCCAGCCATAGAGATTGGGCGGTGGGTTTTGCATATTTTGCATAGCGTGTTAAATAATTATTGGCACGCACATAATCTTTAGCCTCATAGCTATATTCACCCATCTCTAATAAAGAATTGGGTAACTTGGGATCATTTTGTAAGGCTTTAACAAAATAGGCCTTAGCTAATTTTTGATCTGGCATCTTTTGTGCACACAGGGCGGCATTTTCATAGGCACGACCCGGTGTTGCATAATTGGGATCTTGTATGGCTAACATAAATTGCTCATTGGCAGCATCGAACTGCCCTTTACGACATAAATAAGCACCATAATTGTTATGCACACTACCCTCTTGTGGGTGGGCTTCTATGGCGCGCAGATAATACTGCTTCGCATTGTGATCAGAGCCTGTATTCTCTAATAATAAAGCCATGGCATCTAAGGCCATGCTGGAATTAGGATCTTGTTGCAGTGCTAAACGTAATTTTTTCTTCGCTCGCTGTACATCTCCTTGCTGCATATAAGCCACACCTAGCTGGACATTGTACATAGAAGCAGTAGGGTTACGGCCATGCTTATTCGGTGTTTGGTAATTGCCTGACCCCGTATCAGCCGTAGTAGTTACCGTGGTGGTGGAAGTACAACCGACAATTAAACCAAGAGCTAAGCCACAGGCTAGTTTTATTGCATAGCGCAGGCTCAGATTGGCATATTTTGCAGTTTTCATCGCATTTATTAAGTTTTTATGTTTCACCCATCTGTCCTTGGATCACGAGACCGTACACTGGCTATATGCTAATCGTCTTGGGGATTATTTTCAATCATTGCCTGTAGTGATCGCGATATTGACCTTGTATAAATTAACCTTCCTGCTCTTCAGCTTGCTGCATAGCTTGATATTGTTGGCTGCGCCGGGTCCGATCCTGCACTTCGCCAACTAATTGTCCACAGGCAGCATCCACATCATCACCTCGGGTTTTGCGCACGGTGGTCACTAAGCCAGCTCGGGATAAAATTGCTTGAAATTGTTCAATGGCTTCCTTAGATGAGCAGCGGTATTGCGTGTGTGGAAAAGGATTAAAAGGGATTAAATTCATTTTACCTGGCACACCTGCTAATAATTTAGTCAATTGTTTGGCATGTTGAGGTTGATCATTAACCCCCGCAAGCATCACATATTCAAAGGTAATCTTACGCTTTGGCTCATCCTTGAAGAATTGTTTACAGGCCGCCATGAGCTGTGCCAATGGATATTTTTTATTCACAGGGACTAATTCATTACGCAATTCATCATTAGGGGCATGCAAAGACACAGCCAAGGCCACATTACTGTCTTGGGCTAATTGCTGCATAGCGGGTACCACCCCTGAAGTACTCAGGGTCACCCGTCGCTTCGCCAAGCCATAGGCGTAATCATCCATCATAATTTCCATGGCAGGCACCACGGCATCATAGTTTAATAATGGCTCACCCATACCCATCATCACCACATTGGTCACATGGCGATCATGTTCACTCTTTTCTGTAGATAAGCCGCGTACCGCTATCCATACTTGGCCAATGATTTCGGCAATACTTAAATTACGGTTGAAGCCTTGGTGTCCGGTTGAGCAGAAGCTGCAATTAAGGGCACAGCCTACTTGAGATGAGACACAGAGGGTACCGCGGTTAGTCTCAGGAATATAAACGGTTTCGATACAATTACCATCGGCTAAACGTAGGATCCATTTAACCGTACCATCGGTTGAAGGTTTTTGGTAAGCAATCTCTGGCAGAGCAATTTCTGCTACCTCAGCCAAACGCTGGCGCAAGGCTTTGCTCAAATTGGTCATCTTGGCAAAATCGGTGACACCAAAAAAATGGATCCACTTAAAGACTTGCTCAGCACGGTAGCTTGGCTCCCCCAAGGAGAGGAAATAGTCGCCTAAACCCTGTCGGGTTAGGTTTAATAAATTAACCTTTGCGACATTATCCTCAACCATGGGGCAACACACTCCAATAATTAAGCTGCGCGTGAGTAAATACTGTCAGCAGGGAAGAAGAAAGCGATTTCTTGGGCTGCCGTTTCAGGTGCGTCTGAACCATGCACAGCGTTAGCATCAATACTGTCAGCAAAATCTGCACGGATGGTGCCCGGAGCCGCTTCTTGTGGGTTAGTAGCTCCCATGATTTCACGATTTTTGAGGATCGCACCTTCGCCTTCGAGCACTTGGATGAAGACTGGACCAGAAATCATAAATGACACTAAGTCATTGAAAAATGGACGATCTTTATGAACTGCATAAAATGCTTCAGCTTCTACTTGGCTTAAATGTACCATTTTAGCGGCAACAACGCGTAAGCCTGCCTCTTCAAAGCGACCAATAATTTTACCAATTACATTCTTTGCTACTGCATCAGGTTTAATAATTGATAAGGTTTGTTCAATTGCCATTTTTTTACTCCATTGTGTGAATTTCGGCGGCTAGTATACGCGCATTTGGACAAAAAAACAGCTAATTATTGAAATAATTAGCTGTTTTTTTGTCATTACGAATCCATTCCGGTTAAAGCGTTTAAACAGATGTTTCGCTATAAGTTCACCCGTTTCCTAGCCAGGGTGAGTAAAAAGCGCTATCAGGGATGATAGCGCAAGCTACATGGATGTAGCCGAGGCTTGGCTAGGAAACGGGTGAACTTCCCCTCAGACGGCTTACAAACCCTTATGAAAAGTTACATCTAAACCGCACTTTATCAAGATTGAATAACACTAGTGCTGGAAGCTCGCTATCTGTTGAGGAAGTTGCTGGGGCTGTGGGCCTGAATCTGGCTGAGTCGCGCCCACCAGTACGAAACCATCGTCGTCTTCACTCCTTGATCCGAGTAATGCTTTTCTTGTTGCACCAATAGGTGATGGGTTAGCTGCCAAGCGACCACGTGAAGTATTAACGGTACGTGGAATACCTGTGCCGGAACCACGAACATCCCCACACATAACCTGTGCTCCAAACTCAAGTTCTGCCTGTGTGTCTTCAGTCTGTGAAGGGTCACAAAGTACATTAGCCATTGCCTCGGCACTGACTGCTCTAGGCACAGAGCCAGGTACATGTAAAGGAGAAGCAACTGTTAAACATTCTTGTTTTGTATTAAGAATGAATTGTTGTTGTAATTTTTTATGCAACTTCTCCACTGATAAGGCCATGGCATGCTTAATATCTCCTGCCTCTGTACGCTCGGCTTGGCTTACACCACGAAGTAAGCAGGCTGGCATTTGTAGCTGGTTATCCTTACTAGCATCTATGGCTTTAGACACCTTGGCAATTTCCATATAAAAAGTTTGCATTGCACTCTCTATGGATTGATATCTATCTGCTCCAACCGCTAATTTCAGGGTATTCTCAATATTTTTTAAACGCATTTGGCGGATGCGTAAGCAGAACTGTAGATAGTTTTTATCGTATACAGTTATTTTTTCCATAAAGTTAGGCCAATTGCGCTTTTCATCAGGGATAGCATCTAAATGCATTTCTGTATCCAAGACCACTTGTTTAATACGCTCTTCTACCTTGCGTTGTACACGTAAAACAAAGCTTTGTTTTACATCGGCTAGGCGGACTTTTTTGTAATCATATAGTCGCTTACTACTTGCAGTATCGCTTAATTGTGATTCGCCATCATTAGCTTGTTCATTACTCTGCTGCGATAATTCAGCTAAGGCATCAGAATATTCTTGCTGATATGCCACCAGATTAGCTATAGCAGCTTGCATATCTTCGACCATGGTTAAAGACTTAGTGTGTTTCTCAGTAATACATGTTCCGCTACTATCTTTTTTAGCATAAACGTTACCATCATCATTTATTTCGGTGACAACTATTTTGCTCTCAACTGTCATGGTTTTATCAATGATATTTCGTTTTTTAGGGCCATCTCCCTGGACAGACCGATTACCATACTCAGTATAATCAAAAAACTTTTGATTATATAAAGTGTTAATCTCTTGTATAAAAGACTTGCTTTGGCGTTGATACTCTTCAACGTCTCGTAAAGAAGCTTGTATATTATCAAAGGATATCATCGCATTTAAACGTTCAATAACCGCTTGCTTGGTTTCATTGCTCACACTGGCTTCAAAATCAGTTGTTAAGGGATCTACTGGATCAGGAAATTTAGCATCGAGCGCTGTATCAGCAATACTATCATAAGCCTTTTTATACTCATCATAAGCCTTAGCTAAACGATTGCGTTCAGCCGCAAATCGTTCTTGCTCAGCTTTTGTATGCGTATTAATCACTTCATTGATATCACCAGAATCCAGTCCATATTGCTGATAATCTTTAATCAATGCATCAAACACATTTGGGAACTCAGATTCTATAGTATCTAATTCAGTCATTCTCGTTAAAATTTCCGCAGATTTTTTATCGAATTCTTGCTTTTTGGTAATTATATCTAAGCGTCGTTGCATTAAAGCATCACGGGTTTGCGTAGTTACTGAATCTAAAGCATCCTCTATGGTGCTTGGTAATATCACTGAATTCTCGGGAAATGGTTTGCCTAATTCTGCCGCTTCAGTTGCCTCTGTTAGCGCAGCAAGTTGCTCACGACATTTAGCGATATTGTCACTAAGCGCTGTATATTTTTTATCTAGCACTTTAATATTTTCAGCAAATAAAGCTCCAACAACGGTTCTAGGAAGCTTACTCAAATGAGCTCTTGCGTCAGGAGGAAATGTAAGCTCATCATCAGGTAAAGCAGTAAATTCCTGTGCTAGCTCCGCGAGCTTTTCTTGTTTTTGAGTATTAAATGTATCAATAGACTTCTCTAAAACATCTAAGCGCTCTTGCTTTTGTTTGAAATTATTTAATTGTTGCTGCTTGCGCTGTTCAAGCATGCTATTTAGCGTTTCTTTTAATCCCGCATAGGATTTTTCTAGAGTATCTTTAGTCTCGGTAAGCGTAGTAAGTTCAGTTCTTACATGTTTCAGATGCGCAGCTAATTCATTTATTGCATCATCTGATAGTGTTTTAGAGTCCAAGTACCCACTAGCCATCTGTTGACATGCATCACGCGCATCAGCCATGGTGGATTTTGCTAGGGAATACGCTTTTTCTTCTGCTAGAGTACTATTCTGACAAAAATCATCAAGCGGTTTAAGAATTTCACCGATTAACCCATTTAAGCTTTTTTGACGTCGCTCCGCTGCTTCTTTGGAAACCAATACTCCTACGTTCTGTTTAGCTCTTGGAAAGTCAGCATTACCTGCTTCTAGATCAGCTACAGCAACAGCATTATCTGGGCTGCCCTGTTGTCTGCCTTCTGACGTATCCACTACATCTAATGCTGCTTGACTAAATAATAAGCTTCTGAGTTCATCACGTAGCTCAATAACGCCAGTATAAGCTTGACTGTCCTTTAACCCCACGTTAAGTTCATCAAGTTGCTCACTGTACATCACTGCATGTACATCAGCAGTAAGCTTTAAAAACAGTTGACAATATTCTTTCAAACGATTTGCAGTTAAATAGTTAACTTGTATAGATTCTAAGTCTTCTTTTATTTCTCTATGGATGTTATTTATTTCTAACATCTTAGCTTGATGAGCAACTGCAACCTCGTCACTATTGTTATTATTTTTCGTATAACTTTGTAGTTTTTGTCTATAGCCATTAAGTTGATCAAAATATTCATTGATGACTTGTGAATACTCTTCAACAATTGTTTCACGCTGCTCTAATTCATTAACAATATTCTGATATTCAGTTTCTAGACCTGTAGTGCTTATTTCTGCCACTGTTTTATTCAAATAGGCTTGCTTGACTGTTTCGAACTCTGCTAGAAAATCTTTTGTTTGTGGGGTCAGTTCTTTGGGCCGCGTCAATTGAATAGCATTGCTGGCGATAGCATTAATTGCTTGACGCTGCTCTTCTAATGACAGTTTTATGCTTTGTTTTTTCTGCTGATATTTCTGTGTCTTTTCTTCTGTGTTAACTGAGGCCAGCTTGAAAATACGCGCACGGGACTTATCAAATAACTCTCTGAAACTACTTTGTGCTAAAGCTTCAATATTCTTGGCAATAATGGCCTCTTTATCTGTTTCCTCAGCTTGCATGACATCCTTCGAAGTTTTTGCCAAGTAAATTTGCCATTGCTTCCGTAATTGATATAAATCATTGTGTACGGCTGCGGGAATGGGTTCGATGCTTGTTTCACGCATACGCTGATAATCTGCTTGCAGTGCAGCGGCAGCAGCTTCCTGTGCGCTAGGCGCTGGATCTTCTGTCCTAGGTACAGAGGCTGCGATATAGTTCTGAGTGCCATCATCTGCTGCAACCGGTGGTATTGACGCTGACTCGATAGTTGGTGCTGAGTCAATCACCGCCATTGTTATTCTGGCTCTCCCCTTTTTTTTCTTACGTATCTTCCTTTGTTTGCCGCTTGTATCTGCACCTGCCCCACTATTATCAGGTGACTCATTGTTTGGAGAAACGCTTGTTGCATAGGCAGGTGATGTACTACTCACCCTGCCAGGTGAACGCCCCGGTGTGCTGCCTGGCGTTTTGCGACCAGAGGTCTTACTGGGGTCTCTACCTGGGGTTGTGCTAGGTGTGCCACTGGGGCTTGAGCTAGCAGAAGAGCTTTGAGATGCTGGCCGCACTGGTGAGGTTCGCTCAACTTCTACCTCTGTGACAGATGCAGATGATTGAGGCGTTTCTGCACTTAATTTGTCATAAAAATCACTCAAAAATTTGTGTAAATTAGCCACTTCAGCTAGCAACTTTTGTAAAGACTCGCTACGGTCTAGCTGTTTTGTTTGCGGCTGTTTATTGTCGCCAAATTTTTTGCTAAACCAATCAATAACTTGGTCAGAAAAGTCTGGCCCCGGCCCTGACAAAGGTGAACTTGCAGGTTTTAATGCATTTAGCTCTGCGGTAGCTTGATTGCGCAACTTTTCTAACTGCTGTAAATACTGGCTTAACTGTTGTAATAATTCTTGTGACATAATTGTTATCTCTTTTATCTAATACTGGGTAGTATCTTGTCCAAGCCGCTCATTGCACCGCCTCGACGCCCTCAAGCAGTCACTCTACTGCTTTTATACACACTCAAGTTAATGTACCTACAGCAAGCCATAGGCCATTAGTTCTCTTGACTGTGGCCATCATACCGGAATTAAATTAACAAAGGCTTAAGGGATGTTAGTTAGTCGTTATTTTTTGGCGGATTCTTTGCCTATTTCTGACTCATCCACACTAAAACTCTCGCCACAGCCACATTCTCCGGTTTGATTGGGGTTACTGTATACAAATTCTGATTTTAAAGCAGTCTCACGATAATCAATATGTGAGCCTTTTATATAGGGGTAGCTGGTATGAGGCACGACGACTTTTAAATCCTCATCCACGGTAAATACATGGTCATCCTCTGCAATCACTTCTGCTAGAGCTACTTTATACTTAAGACCTGAACAACCAACACGCTCCACACTGAGATGCAAGCCAATACCTGTACCTTGTTTGTTGATCCAATAATTGACGCGCTCAATGGCTGCTGGGCTGAGTGTCACTGCTTGTGCCGCAGCTTGTTTTGGATCATGTGTTTTTACGCTATCATTCACTATTCATTTACCTCTTCTTACTATTTATTATATACCCCCATAATATACCCATAGCTAAGCCCTAAACATGAGACGCCACGGCTATATATTGGTTTTTTCACATAACATCTTTTCAATCATATACGCACTATACTGCTTATGAGGTGCTAAATCGAGAGCTTCAATAATACTCTGTGCGGTGATCTGACTCATTTGTTCCTGAGGTTGATTGATTAATTCACTGGCGACATAGGATAAGCAAGCAATGCTGGCTGGACAACCTTGTACTTGCCATTTTATATCTTCAATCATACCGGCAGCACTCATCAATAATGCAAACTCCATAAGGCACCCACTGGATGAATCGCCCGCTTTTAGGGTGATGATTTGTGGGTTTTCCCCAGTAAATTTACCGCAATACTGGGGTTGGTAAAAATGCTGTTTTAATTGTTCACTATACATAGCTTAACCTTGTAGCCATTGCTGTGCTAAGGGTTGGTGATTCATATAGGCGTCCCATAAGGGTGACATACGCCGTAAACGAGTGACTTCGGCACAAATAGCTTGTGCTGCATAATCTACGTCTGCCTCAGTGGTAAAACGCCCAAGGGAAATCCGCACTGAGCTATGCGCTTGATGATCGGTTAAACCTAGCGCTTTTAAGACATAAGACGGCTCAATTGTTGTTGAAGTACATGCTGATCCTGCGGATATAGCAATATCTTTTAAGCCTAAGAGTAGCGCTTCACCATCTACATAATGAAATTGTAAGTTAAGATTCCCAGGGTAGCGCTGCGCTTGGTCACCATTCATGCTAAATGCCTCTAGATCGGCTAATCCAGCGAGAAATTTCTCTTGCAAGCTGGTGATATGCGCATAGTCTGCAGCCATTTCCTCAGCAGCAATGGCAAATGCCTTACCCATGCCAACAATTTGGTGAGTGGGCAGTGTACCTGAGCGCAGACCTTGCTCATGGCCTCCCCCGTGTAACTGTGCAGCTAAGCGAGCTTTGGGTTTACGGCGCACATATAAAGCACCAATTCCCTTGGGGCCATAAACTTTATGGGCAGTCAGTGACATATAATCCACGGGCAATTCGCTAACATCAATGGGGATTTTTCCCGCAGCCTGTGCTGCGTCTACATGGAATAGCACGCCCTGCTGTTTGGCTATCTTTGCTAATGTCTTGATATCTTGGATCACACCAATTTCATTGTTGACCAGCATAATAGAGGCAAGCAATGTATCTGGTCGCAATGCAGCAGCAAAATCCTCTGGGTCAATCAAACCATTAGCTTGCGGACGCAGATAAGTCACCTCATACCCCTGTTCTTGTAAATAAATACAGGGATCTAGCACTGCCTTATGCTCTGTTGCGCAGGTGATGAGATGCTTACCGTTCTGGCTGTAAAATTCAGCCGCCCCCTTAATAGCTAAATTATTAGCTTCGGTTGCACCTGAGGTCCAGATAATCTCACGAGGATCTGCTTGAATTAAATTCGCCACTTGCTCACGTGCTTGCTCTACGACGGCACGTGCAGCCTGGCCAAAATCATGGGTTACTGAAGCAGGGTTTGCGAAATTACCATCCAAACATAAACAAGCCTGCATAGCCTCAGCCACCCGAGGATCCACTGGTGTAGTAGCCATATAATCGAGATAGATAGGCTGGCGCATGGTATTTATTCTTTAGTAGTAAATGAGAAGCATTCTCTCATGAGTGCGTTGGTTGTTCAACAGTTGGTTAATCTTTAGTCGACCTCTCCACTGCCGACAGGATCCCCCTGAGAATATTCACCTCTCGCTGCTCTAGGCGTGCACGGGTAAATAAGCGGCGTATTCTGAGTAGTAATTTCTTTGGGTGATCTTGGACTAAAAAGCCAATATCATCCAAGACGCGATGTAAATGTTGATAAAAAGACGCTAATTCATCGGCGGTGGCGATGGGATCTGCCTCTGGGTCCACGGGCTTTGTCACCACACCTTGCTCAGCGGCTACGCGTAATTCATAACACAAGACTTGCACCGCTTGAGCTAGATTTAATGAGCTAAAATCTGGGTCAGTAGGAATAGTCACATGATAATCGCAACACTCTAGCTGTTCATTAGTGAGTCCTGTGCGCTCTTGTCCAAATAATAAGGCCACAGGATGTTGCTGTGCCTCTTGGCACGCATATTCTCCACAGGCTCTGGCTGATAACTGTGGCCAAGTTACTGAACGCTGCCGCGCACTGGTACCGATGACTAAACCACAACCAGCCAACGCTTCATCGAGGCTCTCCACCACTGTTGCCGAGGCAAGGATATCATCAGCCCGCGACGCTAAGGCAGTGGCTTCCTCGTGAGGGAAGTACTTCGGTGCAACGAGATACAATTGGCTTAGACCCATGGTTTTCATGGCTCGGGCAGTGGCACCAATGTTACCTGGATGCGTTGTATTGATAAGAACTATGCGGATATTACTTAACATGGGCGGATTATAGCATTAATTGGTAAAAGGTAACCCCGGCATTTGCCGGGGTCTTCGCTTCGCTTATAAAAAATTCTCTATATTACAGAAACTTACTTAGCCCTGAATATAATTGACTAACACCACAAAGAGACAAAAAAACAACAATAAACCATGCGAGCTGGCTGATTATGTGCTAGGATTGCTCTTTTTGATCACAATGAGGAAGCTATGCACCCTATCGTTAATATCGGCGTTAATGCTGCCCGGGCGGCTGGGAGAATTATCAATCAAGGCTTAGAGCGTTTAGATAAAGTCACCACCAATACCAAAGCTCCCAATGACTTTGTGACCAATATTGATCTTAAAGCTGAAGAAGTCATTATCGAAACGATTCAAAAAGCTTACCCAGACCACGGGATTTTGGCGGAAGAATCCGGCGTCACCAATGGCCATGAATATCAATGGATCATCGACCCCTTAGATGGCACTACGAATTTTGTGCACGGTTTTCCACATTTTAGTATTTCGCTTGCGGTGAAACACGAAGGTCGTTTAGAACATGCAGTTGTCTACGATCCTGTACGAGATGATTTATTTGTCGCTAGCCGCGGCCAAGGCGCACGGATGAACAATCAACGGATCCGTGTTGCAGAAGCAAGTAATCTAGAAGGTGCTCTCTTAGGTACCGGCTTCCCCTTCAAACACAAAGAGCAATTACCTTTTTATTTAGAAACCTTTAGTTCACTATTCCCAAAAGTAGCGGGCATTCGTCGCGCGGGTTCAGCCGCTTTAGACTTGGCTTATGTTGCCGCTGGTCGTTTAGATGGTTACTGGGAAATTGGTTTAAGCGAATGGGATATTGCTGCCGGTGTACTCTTAGTGAAAGAAGCTGGTGGGTTTGTAGGTGATTTTAACGGCGGTGAAACTCACTTAGAGACGGGTAATATTGTTGCTGGCAATTTGAAAGTCTTTAAAAATATCTTGCAAGAAATAAAGCCGTCACTAGAGCATTTATAAAATTTAATTAATACACTCAATGATATAATAAACATTGCATTTATGCATTAATAGGGGTATAATCCTATTCCTTTAAAGATAAACCTAAAACTCCAGCTCAATAATCTGGAGTTTTACTTTAAGGGAATAAGTTATGCCAGAAATTAGCAGATTTTTAGGGATCATAATTGCAATGTATTTTGAGGAGCATAACCCACCTCATTTTCATGTACGCTATAATGAATATAAAGCAAGCATTTCGATTAAAGAACTTGCTTTAATAAATGGGAAATTACCACCAAAAGTTTTTGGATTAGTCATTGAATGGGCTAGTCAACACCAACAAGAACTATTGGAAGACTGGCAATTAGCAGAGCAATGGAATACACTCAAACCGATTGAACCTTTGGAGTAAGAAAAGATGAACTGTGCCCTTGTTGACGTTGTAAAAGTAACAGTAATCAATGATTATAAATTACTATTGCAATTTGATGACGGCGCAAAAGGCGAAGTGGATATTGCAAAATTAATCCGCTTTGAAGGCATATTCGCTCCACTCATGGATCATGAGTATTTTTCAAGTGTTACGGTTAATCATGATATAGGTACTATCTGTTGGGAAAATGGTGCAGATATTTCACCTAGCTATCTTCGCCAGCAAATTCAATAATGAATCAACATCTCATTTAAGGCCGTGAATCTAGGGTCTCTTTTGGCGTAGGCATTAAATCTTTACGATTTAAGCCGAGGGCTACTGCAAAGGCACCGGCTACATAGATGGATGAGTATGTACCCACGAGAATACCAATGAATAAGGCAGCAGCAAATCCATGTAGAGTAGGCCCACCGAATAATAACAAGGCAATTACTGCTAAGAGGGTTAAGCCTGAGGTGATGATGGTTCGAGACAGTGTTTGATTCACCGAGAGATTAACCACTTCTGCTGGTGTGGCAGAACGTAGTTTTCGGAAGTTTTCACGTACTCGGTCAAATACAACCACCGTATCGTTAAGCGAATAACCGATGATGGTTAAGATCGCTGCTAGTGAAATTAAATCAAATTCCATATGGAAAAATGAAAACACCCCAAGAATAATAATCGGATCGTGGATTAAGGCAACAATTGCACTGATAGCGAAACGGTATTCAAAACGTAAGGCAATATAAATAGCTGTACCAATAATCGCGACCACCATAGCCAGAGCACCATTAGTAGCAAGCTCTTTACCTACTTGTGGCCCAATATAGTCGACGCTTTGTACCGTGGCATTCGGTAGTAATGCTATAATGTCATGACTGATAGTTTTCTTTTCCATATCTTGTTGGCCGCCAATACGGATCAAGATATTTTTTGTAGTGCCGTAGGATTGTACTACTACATCTTTGAAATGAGTTTCACCTAATTTAGCGCGGACATCAGCTAAATTCACAGGTTCGTCAAAGGCTAAATGGATTTCGGTACCGCCGGTAAATTCTAAGCCCCAGTTTAAACCATTCACCATTAAGGTTGCTGCAGAGGCAATAAATAGTAACAGGGAAAAAACTGCTGCCCATTTTCGTAGGCCCATGAAGTTGATTTGTGTATTTTGTTTGAAGAATTCCATTTTGTTACCTTTTTGCGATGGTTTTAACGCTCTGCTACTTTTATCCCGATTGAAATATTTTTTAAGTGTCGTTTATTACCATAAATTAATTGAATAACCGCGCGTGTACCAGCAATAGAGGTATACATAGAGGTTAATACACCAATAGTCAGCGGCACGGCAAAACCTTTCACTGCGCCGGTACCGATGGCAAACATAGCTACGGCGGCAATTAATGTGGTGACATTGGCATCCACAATGGTTGAAAAAGCACGTTCATAACCTGCCTCGATACTGGCATGGGGCGACATGCCATTACGCAACTCTTCGCGGATACGTTCAGATATTAAAACATTGGCATCTACCGCCATACCCACGGTTAAGACAATGGCTGCAATACCTGGCAAGGTAAGCGTGGCACCGAGTATGGATAATACTGCGACTAATAACACTAAGTTCATGCCTAAAGCTAAATTTGCCACCAAACCAAAAACTCGATAGTAAGCCACCATAAATAAAATAATAAACACAAAGCCAACTTCTACAGAGAAAATACCCATTTTAATATTTTCTTTACCAAGGCTCGGACCTACAGTGCTTTCTTCAATAATACTGATGGGTGCAGGTAATGCACCGGCACGTAGTAATAAAGCTAAGTTACGGGCTTCTTTTGCATCATCTAAGCCAGTAATTTGGAAGTTATTACCTAAGGCGCTTTTAATGGTAGCTACATTAATAACTCGTTCAGTTTTCTTTGGCGTAAATACCACTTTGCCATTTTCTAAATGGCTTTGTAATTTGGTTTCCACATAAATGATCGCTAGTGGTTTACCCACATTGTCACCGGTAATGCGATAGAATAACGCTTCACCACCGCCGCCGAGGCGGATATTCACTGCAGGTCGGCCATCTTCGCCGATACTAGAGGTGGCACCAGTAATGGATGTCCCGGATAAAACCACTTGGTCTTTTAATAATAAGGGTTGATCGAGATAGTGATAGACTTTTGTGCCAACAGGCGCACTGCCGGCAACAGCATTTTGTACATCATTAGCAATATCCACTAAGTGGAATTCTAATGTGGCCGTACCACCCAAAATCTGCTTTGCACGAGCGGTATCTTGTACACCAGGTAAATCCACAGCAATACGTGATGCGCCTTGGCGTTGTACTACGGGTTCTGCAACGCCTAGCTCATTAATACGATTACGTAAAATCGTCGTGGTTTGCGCCACAGCGTAATCTTGGGCTTGTAATTTAGCGGTGGGTGACATTTGTAAGATGACATCATTATTGCCTTCGGTACCGCCACGGGTCACCAATAATTCTGGGAACTGTTTTTTAATCAGGCTTAAGGCCTTATCCATATCGGTCTTATTAGCAAATTGTAAACTAATGCTATGGTCTTTATGAGTTCGTAGATTATGGTAGCGAATACGTTCACGGCGTAATTCTTCACGGATACTGCGTGCATCACCATTAATACGGTGGTTTACCAGCGAGTCCACATCGATGGCAAGTAAAAAGTGCACCCCGCCGCGTAAGTCTAAGCCCAGCTTCATAGGCTTAGCACCTATTGCGGTTAACCAAGCAGGTGTGGTGGAGGCAAGATTTAAAGCAACTGTATACCCATCACCTAATTTAGCACGTAGTACATCATTGGCCTTTAATTGCGTTTCCGCATCTTTGAAACGTATTAACAAGGCATTATCTTCAGAGGAAATAGATTGATAAGGTAAGTCTTGTGCTTTAAGTGTGGTTTTTACTTCCTTGACTAAAGCAGCATCTATCTGAGTATTGCGGTGCGCTGAAATTTGCACAGCAGGATCTTCACCATAAACATTTGGTAAGGAATATAAAATACCTAAACCCACAATAATAATTAATAAAATATATTTCCAAAGAGGATATTTTGTCATTGTTATTTCGTTCCATTATCCCCTTCTCCGTTATAGAGAAGGGGTTGATATCCATAGTAGTGACATGTGCATCGAGTGACTATCACACTAGGCTGAAGTTTTTATTTTGCTGTCCTTTTGCAAATAAAGTCTACAAGCAAAGCGACGATCAGCCTAAAACAGTCAGCAACTTTATTTAATTGAACCAATAGTTCCTTTAGGTACTGAATTAGCAATTGCTTGTTTTTGGATCCGAATTTGGATGTTTTCTGCAATTTCTAACACAACAAAATTATCGACGATATCGACAATTTTACCAAGCATACCACCGCCGGTAACCACTTCATCACCTTTAGCTAAATTATTAACCAAGTTACGATGTTCTTTAGCGCGTTTAGCCTGTGGTCTGATCATGACAAAATACATGAGCAAAATAAGCACAGCAAATACAGCAATAGAACCTAACCCATTGGCTGCTGCAGGTTGATGAGCTGCGGCGGCGGCAGGAGCGGCAGCCATGGCATCAGAAATTAACAAACTCATAGTCTAATCCTCTTTTGGTTATTCCGCTTGTTGTCGCTGGAATTCTTCAACAAAAAGCTGCAATTTACCCTGTTCGATTGCAGTTCGCAAATCTTTCATGAAAGTTTGGTAATAGCAGCAATTATGGATGGTGTTTAATTGCGCACCTAGGATTTCTTTACAACGATCCAAGTGGTGCAAATAGGCGCGGGTAAAATGCTCACAGGTATAGCATGGACAATTAGGATCCAATGGCTGTTTATCAAAGCGATACTGACTATTGCGGATCCGCACCACACCTTGAGATGTGAACAAATGGCCGTTACGCGCATTACGCGTGGGCATGACGCAGTCAAACATATCAATACCGCGCATAACTGCGGCCAATAAATCAGCAGGGGTACCCACCCCCATGAGGTAGCGAGGCTTGTCAGCGGGCATGGCTGCACCGATATGGTCTAATATTTTGATCATTTCAGACTTTGGTTCACCAACGGATAAACCACCAATGGCATAACCATCAAAACCGATCTCTGTTAATCCTTGCAAGGATTGACTGCGTAAATCAGGGTGCATACCACCTTGAATAATACCGAACAAGGCTGCTGGATTATCGCCATGGGCTTGTTTACTGCGCTCAGCCCAACGTAAGGATAATTCCATAGAGGCCTTTGCCTGTGCATGAGTCGCTGGATAAGGCGTACATTCATCAAAAATCATCACAATATCCGCGCCTAAGTCTCGCTGTACTTGCATCGACACTTCAGGACTGAGAAAAACTTTTTCACCATTGACCGGTGATCGAAAAGTCACCCCCTCTTCAGTGAGCTTGCGTAATTCACCTAAACTGAATACTTGAAAACCGCCCGAGTCAGTGAGTATGGGCCCTTGCCATTGCATAAAATCATGCAAACTACCGTGGGCTTTAATAACCTCAACTCCGGGGCGTGACATTAAGTGAAAGGTATTACCTAGGACGATATGTGCACCTATGTCTTTAATGCTATGAGGTGTCATTGCTTTTACAGTGCCATAGGTACCGACAGGCATAAATGCCGGGGTTTGGATCGCGCCACGGGGAAAACTTATACAGCCACGGCGGGCCTGTTGATCGGTATTTAATAAGGTAAATTTCATACTTAGGATCTATTTGTTATGCGTGTCGGCATGATACGAAAATTTTGTTGGCTTTGCTAGCGTTTTAGCCATAGAGATCAGATAGTTATCACTTTAGGTGGTGTCATCACTAAGGAGAGTGATTTGGAGTTTGGCGGGAAGCCACTAGATGATTGTATAAATAACAGCTTATTTTCTCTAACAACAAAGTGAGCTATTGTGACTAACACGACCCGTGCCTATAGCATGCTATTGCAATCTACAGCGAGAGCATTAATCTCAATGCTGCTCTCTTAGCTTAAGCCACTGACTCCTCAGCTCTAGCGTGATAATGCTCATTAGATGATAATTGAGTACTCAACCATGCATCGTGCAATTGCTTAGCCGCATGAAAATCATCATTTTCTAATAAGAGACGGACTTGGCGTTGTATATCTTCAGGCAGTTGTGAGACCATGATGCACCTTCCTTATAATTTTGAATCGATTTCACTGAAAACCAGGCGCATTATAAAACGTGGCAGTAGGCGTGTATGTAAGACATATCTCAAATTTCGTTAATATATCCCTATAAAATGGCCATAGATTTACCACCGCAAAAATTGACACATAAGCCAAAAATATATTTAAAATCATTTAGTTATCTTGTATTTTTAGCGGCTATGAGCAGTTTAAAATAATGACTTTTAACTAATTATCCTGCTGGATGTCACTAATTTGGTAGTACTTCACCCCAATCTTGATGGGTTCTTCACCTTTGGATTTGCGCCAATTATTGGTATCACGGAAGGAGTAAGCGCAACCGCAATATTCTTGCATATAGAATTCTTCACGCTTGGAAATTTCAATCATACGCGCTGAACCGCCCTTCTTGCGCCAATTGAATGTCCAATAAGTCATATTAGGATAACGGGCAGCAGCACGCTCACCGCAGTCATTGATTTGTTGCATATTCTTCCAACGAGAAATCCCTAGCGAGCTACTGATGACCGGGAAACCATGCTCATGAGCATATAAAGCTGTCCGCTCAAAACGCATATCAAAGCACATGGTACAACGGATACCGCGTTCTGGCTCATCCTCCATGCCCTTGGCTCGGGCAAACCAATTATCTTTATCATAATCAGCATCGATAAAGGGGATATTGTGCTTTTGTGCAAAACGGATATTTTCATCTTTACGCAGCTCATACTCTTTGCGTGGATGAATATTGGGGTTATAAAAATAAATACTAAAATCAATCTCCGAGGTAATGAGTGCTTCCATCACCTCGCCTGAGCAGGGTGCACAGCAAGAATGCAATAATAATTTATCGCCACTATTTGGTAATTGTAATTTTTCACGTTGATACATGATTCTACCCTATTAGATAATCAGCATGGCATCGCCATAACTGAAGAAACGGTATTTTTCTGTCACAGCAGTAGCATACGCCGCCATCATTTGCTCATGTCCTGCAAAAGCACTCACCAGCATTAATAATGAAGATTGCGGTAAATGGAAGTTAGTTATGATGCCATCTACACAGTTAAATTGGTAGCCAGGGTAGATAAATAAATTAGTATCACCTTGGTATGGCTGTATTTTTCCTGAGCGCGCTGCCGTTTCTAAGCAGCGCACACTGGTGGTACCCACGGCAATCACGCGTCCACCCTGTTGCTTCGTCTGTTGCACTTGCTCGCAGATAGCTTCTGAGACATTAATATATTCTTCATGCATCACATGTTCAGTGATGTTTTCACAACGCACTGGCTGGAAAGTACCCGCCCCCACATGCAACGTCACCCGCGCTGTATTAACTCCTTGTGCCTGCAACTTCTCTAATAAAGCTTCATCAAAATGCAATCCTGCTGTAGGCGCTGCTACAGAGCCCTCTTCATTGGCATACACTGTTTGGTAACGCTCTCGGTCTATAAGTTCATCTTCACGTTCAAAATATGGCGGTAAGGGGATACGCGCAATGAAATGTAATACCTCTAAAATGGGCTGGTCTGTATGCAATTCTAAAACAAATAAATCCTCTCGTCGGGCAATCATGGTAGCCTTCAGACACTCTTCGAGAATAAAGCTGCTGCCCACTCTGGGAGCTTTACTGGCACGTAGATGCACGAGGACATGCTTGTCATCGAGGATCCGTTCAATCAACACTTCGATCCGGCCACCTGTGGTTTTTTGGCCATACAAACGTGCCGGGAAAACTTTTGTATCATTTAATACCAGTAAATCTCCTGCTTGTAGAAATTCACCAATATCATAGAAATGTTGATGTGCTAACTGGCCTGTCTGCCTATCCACAACCAACAAACGACTTTGGCTGCGTTCGGCAGTGGGGTACTTAGCAATTAGCTCATTTGGAATGTCATAGTCAAAGTCAGTTAAGTTCATAGGTATTTCAGTGCACAGATTATAGTGATTACATTATTATCAATAATTCAAGCTGGCAATTTTAGAGCACTCTATGGATATTTTCAATCCACACTTCATTTTTATGGCTGTCTAGGCTAAACTTGGCCCTCACTCCTGCCGGAGTGGCGAAATTGGTAGACGCGCCGGATTCAAAACGCGCTTAAATTCCCTATACTTCACAACCACTTGAAAAATAAAACGTACCCGAGCTAAACTGCCAGTGGCATTTGTGAAGCTGGCCTTTTTGCTTGTTCGAAGTATGTGGGGACGAAAATCTTTTTTTCTTTCCATGTTGCATGGACACAGTATTCAAATAACTCTTTTTTGCTATTGCGCTTCCTTACCATTTTGTTTCCAATATTATTAAAACCAAGCATAGACAAGGAATCTTCAAGCAATGTTTCTGTATGAACCATATTTCCATAAAACGAAGAATTTCCAACAATATATGAAAGTTGGGCACCCGTTCGAAGCCTGTCTTTCAAGCTAATGAAATGGAGATGCATGTCATGAAAATATTTCCACACATAATTAGCCATTAGCAGTGAACTTTTTTGGTCTGAATCACGAATATTCGTGACTGTCATAAGTAATGACTCTGGAAGATCAATGCCATTAGAATCCCAGTCTTGAAGGCGGCTTGTAGCCACACCCCAAGTTCCACCAATAGCCTTCCAGTCAATTTCACCGGCTTCACGTGCTGTTTCCAGAAACTTTGTCCAGTACATATACGGGCGTAGTTCGCGAATGTAGCTTATCCGATTGGGGTATGGTGGCGAAGTTACTACATGAGAATATTCTATATCTTTAATTGGTGAAATGTTTCTGGAATCAACTTCATAAACCTTGGCTTTACCTTTTAGCTTGCTTTTTGCACTACGCAGAATCGCTTCAAGTATTTGCAGATAAAGTGTTTCGATTTGTTTAACTTCAAACGTTTCAGCTGTGTCACTAAAAGACATTGAAACATGGTTAAACGCTGCTGAAGACGTTTCAATGATTAGACGACAAAAAGCGATCCAAGCAAGTGAAGACACATTACCTTCTTTAGGTTCGCCAAATTCATTAACGAGTGCCTGACGTAATCCCGCCAATGTCTTAAGCGTGTGGCCGCACCACCAACGTTCAATGTTGTGAATATCTGGAACCCAACATTCTTCATTAGCCAACTGTTTGGCGTCTTTCATTGCAGCGTTTACGCCATCATTAAAACGTTCAAATTCCTTAGCGGTGTAATTGCGGCACTTGGCATTACCCAACCATTTCAAAAACTGGTTAATATCCAAACAGTGGGCAGAAACTCCTTTTTCGGCCGCAACAAGACCAGTAGTAGCCGTTCCGGAAAACGGTTCTAAGATGAACGAGCCTTTAGGAATTCCGGTTATAATTTCATCTACTAGCTTAACTGAATATGCCGGGGTTAACCGCAGCCAGCCATGACGGCCTAACTTTTCATTGTGTTTAAAGGTATAGTCTGAACGTTGTGTGATACTTGACGCCATTATTCTGCACTCAAAAGGGTTGTTAAAATTTTGCTCATTTCTTCTTTTATTTTGCCAGAACGGCGATTGAAAAAGTCTGCCAAATCGTAACTAAGAACATCACGGCAAAACGCATAAAGTGATATATACGGATTGTCATTATTAGAACCTACTAAGACACCGCAACGGTTGTTCTGATAGCGTAGAACAATGTCAGAATCAATCTGTGATGAAAAAATTGAAAATACAGGGAAGTAATCGTGTGACCATGCTACCGTTGCATTATCAATATCTGCATTCTGTCGTTTACTGTCTTTACTTTTGTATCCCTGCCTAACTTCAAAGACAATGCCTTTTTCAGGTATTTTAACCCCGCCAAGTTCTGAACAATATGAATTCATCCACTTGACCACATTTTTCCTTACTGTTTCGTTTTTGATTGCATTCAATTCCAGACGCCCGTCAAGTGATAGTTTTTTATCTTTGCCGCTTTTAGTTTTGGTGATATATGACCATGTAGCAAGTTCAGATTCATCATAGCCAGTAGTATCAATCAAAACCTTGCGAAATAACCTTTCACAGCCAATTCCAATTTGGCGATAGACTGAAGTCATTCCACCCGCAGCCCTATGCGCAGAGTACACTAGCTCGTCATCAAGACCAATCCATGAATAAAATGGGTCAGCCCCATAAAGTGTTTTAAAGTCAGAAAGGTTAAAACCATCACTATTACTGCTATTTCCAAACTTCGGACGGTATGCGCTGCATTTCCTTATAGGTTCAAGAAAGATTTCAATATATGCGTTTTCGTCATGCGTTGTCATTTATAATCCTGTTGGTTATTACGGCTTTTGGTTATTGTTTTTAACCGCTTCCGAAGTTCGTTACTTAAACCTTTATAGCCTAAGCCGCCTGCATCTATTTGCACTATTATTGTTCCTTCCCGTTTTCGCTTTGAGCACAAGTAAACACGTCGTCTTGTACATTGTCCCAATTTTCGTCAACGAATTTCCGCACGTACTGGCGTAGCACTTGCACCGCCGGAACATCCAAATACTGACAAGTGCCCAGAAATTCACAGTACAATTCAAACCCAATCCCGATTCTAAGCTCGGAAGAGTTAGTCACCCTGTATCCAATACGCATACATTTATGAATTCACATGATACACTAAAGCTGTGCACAGTGAAATCAAAGTTAACTACCAGCCTACTCGTTGATTTGGCCAGTTTTTTAACGAAATCAACAGAAAGTTCTTGCTGGATTTTGCACCTTTCTGTAAGATGCATAACAAGCTGCCAGCGTGGTGGAATTGGTAGACACAGGGGATTAACATCGTGTCTTTAATAAACGAGTCCCACTTGTCAGTAATGATAAGTTAAAAACTGGATGAATTGTCTGGAAAGCTAAGGGTTCACAAAGCCTATGCTAATCAGCAGCCAAGCGCACAGAGTGCGAAGGTTCAACGACTACCTGAACTGTAGCGATACGGATTAATAACAGGAAGCAGCTTGGAAGTAATGACCAAGTGAAACAGCGTCCAGCCCCTAAGTAGTTTTAGGGTGATGATATAGTCTGGCTACATCGAAAGATGATAGGTTAATGTCAAAATCCCCCGGCTTCACGGCTGTGTCGGTTCGAGTCCGACCGCTGGTACCACCCTATCCTAGTCGTTTGCGCTTGTCTACCGAAGCTATCTTTGGAAAAGATAGCGTAGGAAGAGCAAGCCACCCAAGCCCTTGCTAATGCTTTAATTTAAGATCTACGCTTGTCTCACGCTTGTCTCACGAAGCGCTTGCGCGTAGTGAGAAAGCGCTTGCGCGTAGCGAGGAAAAAGATAGCGTAGGAAGAGCAAGCCACCCAAGCTTTTATTAGATATACCTTATGGGGTTAAGGTGTTAACCCTGGTAAATCCATGGCTTTTCCATTGATATAGAGTTGACCATTTTTATATTCTGAAGAAAAGATATAATTACCATTATCTTCAGTTAGCACTCCTTGCCGTTGTAATTGGCTTAATTGCTGATTCACTTGACTTTGAATCACTTGATCAGAATTCTGGCCACTCATTGACATGAGAATAGCCGTCTGGCTTGTTTGTTGTCTTGCTTGATGGCTTTGTTTAGTTCTGGCAACCATGATTTCACGTACTAAACTCTCAGGCACAGAGATCTGTAAGGTCGCATTACCACTGCGTAGTAATTCAGGTAAAGGCACTAAGGCTTTACGATCAGATACATTGGGCAAAGTCATTTCTGCTTGTACTTTTACATCACCATGGGGTGTGGTCATTTGAAATGGGTTAATAATCAACTGGAAGCCATGACTCAATAATCGAGTAAATACTTCCATCATCTGTGATAATTGCTGTGGCGATCTTAGCTGCGGATTATGCTGGGCATTCTGCATCTGTTGTGCCAAGGCATCTAATTCTGCCAATGCTTTTGCACCTATATTATTTAATTCAACATTAAAGTCACCTGGACCATACTGCTCATTCTGAGCAACTAATTTATTAAATTTCACCGCAACCTGCATATTCGCAACATCACCGGTGGCAGTATTATTTGACTCAACAACAAGCTGTTGTAAGGTAAAAGGAGCTTGGTCGGGCGCTGATGCATTTATCGAAGCTAAACTAAACTGCATGGTACCATACCATAGATCATATTTCCCTTTGCTAACATCTGTCTGCATCGCTAAGTCGTTTAGTTGCACCTTATTATTCGGGCCACTCATCATGGTTATGGATTTGATGTGGGTTTCTGACTTAACCGCATCTAAACCAGAAGATGCATGCATATTAAAGGTAGTACCTGCTAGCTCAAAATGATTACCCGGTACTGACGAATGAATAGTCACTTTGGGTATACGGTAGTCAGCTTGTATTGCACCCGTTAAATAAATCAACGCATCGCCTTTACCTAGCTCTGACTGTTGCACATATTGGCTTAACATAGCATCTTTTTCATCAGGAATTTCCACCTGCTCTGTGATCAAAGCTTGTCCAACCAAGAAATTCCCATGATCCGGTGTGCTGTGCCCAATAATGAAAGGCCCATGATAAATCATTTGCTTAGAACGGATGGAAATAGCTCCCACCTTTGGTTGATTATGCCCAGAAGCAGCAACTCTTGGATCTAGGGTGATTAGGTAGCTTGCTTCGGATTTGAGCCAACCGCGTAAGTAGTACTCTTTTTTGATACTAATACCAGAATTGGCAGGCACCATGGCTATCATTTGGTCCATTTTTCGCTCTGCCATGATACCGGTAATGTAAGGTCCTACACCAACGATGAGTAGAATAAGTACAACTATACTAATTAGCCATTTGCGCATGCGGTAATGCCCCCATAATCATCTTCAAGATATTAATACACAGGATAGCAGATCTGTAGAAAGTCTCTACTTTAATTCAAAGGCTTAAGGTATCTGTAGCAAGCTGCAGGCGTTTCCGCTACGCCAATCTAGTGCGAACTTGGTTTGCTCAAGCGAAACAAGCCGAAATATTTCTAGAAAATCAAAACCCCGAGACAAGCTCGGGGTTTTCCTGTTTAGAATACCTACGTGAACCTAGTTCAGACTAGGTTATTATGTTTTATCCGCGGATTTCTTGTTTTTGTACACTGTTGACACTACGTACCCAAGGACCTCTTTGCTGAGCTTGGTCAGGCAAATTAACCATCGCTGCTTTTGCATCATCCATGCTTGGATAATCACCATCAGTTAATACATACCATGGTTTGCCATTCACTTTAGTGTGATAAATATGCGGCGCTTGTAAGTCATATTCTTTCGCCATATTTTTCACATAGGCTTGATCATGGGATGCCAAAATTTGCAAAGTATAATGCTGGCTACCCGTCGTAGTAGCAGTTTTCTGC
The DNA here is from genome assembly GCA_965230425.1 of Gammaproteobacteria bacterium. Lineage (GTDB taxonomy): Bacteria > Pseudomonadota > Gammaproteobacteria > UBA1113 > UBA1113 > CBDDKW01. Next base: position 214,430 of record CBDDKW010000003.1, read on the forward strand.
GCTAAGGTAGCTTTTGTTGATGCCTGTGTCATTGAGTCACTACTACCACGATTGGAAGAACTTGGCGCTGCTGGTATAGGTGGGGGGGTGTAACCCGATGCAGGCGTCGTTGTCGTACCAGAATTCGCTGGCGCTGATTTAATCATAGGTACGGGAGCATTTGTTGTGGCAGCACCGCTGCTGGTACTGTTGTTACTGGCACCTGCAGCCACTGGCCATGCTGCTTTTTTCTTTGTGGCAACATCAGCAGCGCGAGAACCACCACCACCGCCGCCATAACGACGACCACCGGTGCGTGGGCGTGGGAAAGCGCCACGTTGTTGTAAGCTACGCGGATCAATTTGCATAAGCGCTTGTTTTGCTAAGGGTTGGCCTTGAGCTGCCGCTGCATGCATCCAGCGAATCGCTAAAGTTTTATTCTGTGGTGTTCCTAAACCGTAGTAGTACATATATCCCACAGCATATTGTGCATCCGCATTACCCTGCTTGGCTGCTGGAGCCAGGTCTCTAAAAGCTTCGTGGTAATCACCTTGCATGAAGCTTTGTTTACCGACTTTGAATTCCTGCTCCATATTTGTACATGCTTGTAAGAAAAGCACAGATAAAACACAGAGACTTAGCATCGCGAATTGTTTGAAACGTGTCATTGATTGGACCATCCCTAGGTTATTTACTTAAAACAGTTTTATGATTATCCTCAGTTTGCCCTGACTAATCAAGCCTTCTGTTGCGCCCATCAAGAACCTGTGACCATCTCTAGAAATGTCAGTATACCTCTGGGTATCTGAGTAAAAGTAGAAGAACTCATTCGAAAAGCCAAGCACTTATTTATGCTTGTTTATTCACCAAGTAAACGGATAAAGGCTAAACGATACTGAATTTCACGTTTGCCCTGATAAACCATTTCTTGTGTTTTAGCAATTTCATCTTTAATGGCTTGTTCTTTAGCATGACTAATATTGCCAGAGCGTTCCATTTTAGCTAATTTTTGCTTTGCCTGGTTCAGACGTTGCTGCATATGCACTAACCGAGTCTCTGCTGTTAAAATATGTTGGCCAAATAATTGTGGGTTCTGTTGCATGGTTCGAATAAAGCCATTAACTTTTTGTCCAGCTTGGTTAGCTGCCACACAACTGGAAATGGCATCTGCATTATCTTGAGTAGCGCACTGTTCTAACTCTGCCTGGATTTTATCAGGATGCATCATGAAATAATTATAATCTCGTCCGCTGTCTGTGCAGGCGACTAGTTGCCCGCTTAATACACAGAATAAGAACAGACGTATGACTAATTTATACATGATACTCTCTATATTTAAGTCAATAAGCCAGTGGCGTAATGGTAATATTTTGTCACTAATGGGATAGCGATCAGTATTAGCCCTAAAAACCACATGAGCAATGGCGTACTTAAACGCACTTGCTGCGGATTTTCGCGGTGGTATTTATATTGCACAATACCGCCAACGACTAAACCGACACCAAGTACAAAGCAGATACCAAACATGACCTTTGTCAAACCTGCTGCAGGCCCAAGTAAATTATCGGCAATCCCACCAATACTCGATGAGGACCCTGTAGTGGCATAGGCAGTTGAGATGAAACTGCCCAATAAAGCAGTCATAAGGACTGTGAATCTTTTCATTATTTCTCCTATACTTGTTCACTTAAACAATCAATTTAATAGCCATTGACAATGCATAAAAAATATCAGACTTCTGGGTTGAATACCACTTTTTCCTACAGTGATTTGAGCTTCTGTGAATATATTGAACATATGCGAAATGTCATCTCGCGCACACGGACTGATTTAGAAGATGAGCGTAGAGATCACATCATCGATTGCAATAGTCCCTTTGAATTATGGCCGGATAACCATGATAAAAATACTCCCATAGACAATGGCATATTATTGGTTCATGGCTTATTAGATTCACCTTACGGCTTGCGCGATATTGCTCAGCATTTTCAGCAACGCGGTTATTTAGTCCGCGCTATATTATTGCCTGGCCATGGCACAGTACCCGGGGACTTATTAAAAGTCTGTGTGGATGATTGGTTACAAGCTGTCGAATATGGCATACGTAGTTTTGCGGGCATTGCTAAACATACCTATATATTTGGTTTTTCCGGCGGTGCCAGTTTGGCGCTCTATCATGCCTTACAAGGTGCAGCGATTAAGGGCTTATTCTTAATTGCGCCTTCTATCAAGCTACGCGCTAAAAGTGTGGGTATGGCTAAATTTCTTAAACTAACAGGCTACATTAAACCTGAATATCGTTGGTTCATTCGTGCAGAAGAACAGGATTACAGTAAATACGAATCCATCCCTTATAATCTAGCGCATCAAGCACATAGATTGACGCAAGTAATTCAACAACAAATTAAACGTGCATTCCTATATACACCAGTTTACATGGCTATTTCTGCTGATGATGAAACAATTAGTGCCACTGCGGCAGAAAAATTTTTCAAAAAAGCATTAACGCCACACAAACACCTATTAATCTACAGCAAAGAAAAAAAACACAGCACTGATCCTGATACGGAATATCGTAACAGTTGCCATCCTGAGGCAGGGATTGTTGATTATTCGCATGTATGTATTCAAATTTCACCTGACAATCCACATTACGGCATTGATGGTGATTACCAAATCGAACCTCTATACAAAGGCAAAAAGAAAATAAACAGCATGGTGCGCGGCGCTGTGAGCAAAGCGAATATACGCAAGTATGCAACAACACGCTTATCGTATAATCCGGATTTTAATTATTTTTTACAATCGGTAGATGATTTTCTTGAACATACCAGGCGTTTATCTTGTGATGTCAAATAGTCTAATCATGCATCCTGGATTGCTCAACAAAATCGATATCCAAAAGCTTCAAAATTTTTATTTCATCTACATGCTATTGTCTCATTTATCCTGATGAGTTTTTGCGCTGAACCTTACCACTTGTATGAACCATATCATCTGCTTGTAAACGACCTGCTAAGGTTGGGGTATCAGATGGGATACCAGCAAAAAAAGTTGTAGTAGCCGGTGAAGTGTCATCTGTCGTACCAATTTGTGAGCTGCTACTACTCTCCATTGGCGGAATGGTTATGCCAAGTTGACGAAAAGCAGCGGCAAAAGCATCCATTCTTCTTTCATGTTCAGCATCTTTTCGTTCAAGCCTATCATTTCGTTCCTCAAGCGAAGCAACTTTATCTTCTAATTTTTTAGTTTTACGTTTCTCCGCAATTAACTCTTCTTCTACCATCTCAAGCTTAGCTTCAGTTTGTTTAAGCTTAGCCTGAGTACGCTCTAATTCTTCGCGGGTTTTATCTCGCTGTTGACGCGCTTCAGCAAGTTCATTGCGTAACTGAGTTATAGTACGAGCTTGCTCTTCAATCGTTTCACTTTGCTGTCGAATCTTTTCGTCTTGCTGTCGAATCTTTTCGTCTTGCTGTCGAATCTTTTCGTCTTGCTGTCGAATCTTTTCGTCTTGCTGTCGAATCGTTTCACTTTGCTGCCGAATCGTTTCACTTTGCTGCCGAATTGTTTCGTCTTGCTGTCGAATCTTTTCACTTTGCCGCTTAATAATTTCATCTTGTTCGCGAACTCGTCGTAAAAGAGAAGCAATTTGTGCTTGCAGCCAGCTAACCTGTTCTTGTGTAGTATTTTGATAATCACGATGTAATCTGCGAAGTTCTCGAATATCAGCTTGCTGCTGAGCAGGTGTATCCTGCCCTTTTTGCGACGCACCTCTAGCCATTTTTGCTCTAATTAGTGTTTCCAACCCGTCGGCAGCTTTCTGAAATCGACACCTAAGACCCGTTTCGTGCTCTGGGTGAGATATTCCTGAATGTCCATTTGGCATTAGCATATTCCTCTCAATGTCGGCTAAATTCTCGCTAATCGCTTGGTAGCCTTGCAATAAGGTTAAGATGAATTCAAAAATGTCTTTATAATCGACTTGTTGGTTATTATCTGCTGAGTATAGGCGCTTTCCTGCCTGTAGTATAGCCGTATTAAAAGATTTTAAGGCGTTTATTTGCTCATTATCCATAAAGTTTTGTAACAGTGATTCACGCACTCTGCGCTCGGCTTGTTGCACACCCTGGCTATCATGAGATATCACCGTAACCACCTGCTCCCAATCCACCACATAGTGTTGCCAGTTGTCAAATCCTAGACTAGCCGCCGTCAGGGCAAATAAAGCACCCATATCGTTATATAAATGCGTATGTATAGTCCTTTCTAGCTTGGCATTCGCTTGGCGTGTTTGTCCAGCCGCATAGCTACGCAGTCCAGCACGCACTAAGACCATACTGGCAGAGAGTAATATACCCGCATCATTGAGCGTAGTACGGATGGCTCGTATCCGCGTGAAATAATCGCTGGTCAGTGCCGTAGCCATTAAACCAGGCCCTAACAATGACAAAAACCAGATTGGAATACTGTACACCCGCCAAAGAAAAGGTAATTTACCTGCATCAGACGTATTAGACTGATAGGACTCAGCAAACAACTTAAGCTCAGCCGTTAATTCTCGTAAAAAATTACGCTCCGATGCTTGTAGATCTATCTTTTGCGCAAACTGCAAAAAAATCGCTTCAAATTCTTTGATGTAACTCAATAATACCCTTTGGTTATTTTCAATGGCGACTTGCTCTTGTTGCTTGTTATAAGCATAACCTATCGACAATACAAGTTGGATAATCACCAGTACAATACTCAAAACCTCTTGGATGATTTGCACTATAGCAATCTCATCAGAATCACCTTCACCTACCTGAGCCAACCAACTGATGATGATATTGGGTAAGACAATAGCAAAGACAAATAACACTTGAAAGCTAGGGTCTATGGCATTAATACGTGATTTAATATAAGCATTGCGTTGTTGTGCAGATGTATAGGGATACTCACCTGATATGAGCCATTGCTCTAAGGACGATAATAGTAATTGCTCATCGAGCTCTATGGTTTGTCTGGTAGTACTAAGGCTATCTGTTGAACTTTTTGCTTCTGCATGCAAAACAGCAATACTGCCTGCGTTACTACAACCTATATCGGCAATGTCAGTATCAGAGCCATAGATATCCCCTGGCTCTACCTCGGACTTTCCTTTAGACATAGGACATACCCCCCAATGTTATTGTGATAATTCATCTGGGTATATGAGAGATTATTGGCCAATAACGGTACATATCCGCTTTGTTTTTTTATCTAAGTACAAGTGATATATGAGGGTATAATACTGGAAATCAAGTGCTAAACAGTCATATATATACTTAATGAAATTATATTTAATTATTTAATAGATCAGGTAAGAACATTACCCAAATGGTATAGGTTAAACTTGAGCTAGCATTTAAGGATTAAAACTCTATAAAAATGAGAGTATTACTGGATCCCGCGGTCAAGCCGCGGGATGACAAAACTCTCAATTATTCAAAGCGTTATTTTTTAGACACGATTACCGTATAGGCAAATCGGCTATTTATAAACCTTCTAAAGCTCATATACAACAAGGTAATGTAAGCTACTGATAGCAATAATACGTAAATAATTAAATTTAAATATCATATAAGATAAAAATAGTCCGATTAATACATTAAATCAACTTTATTTTATAGTTATTATATTCCTAACGTTCGTTATACCTATTTATATAAGCTGAACTTATCGTACTAAGCCAATCCCAACATGTGTAATATTTTTAAGGCACTGGCAAGTTTAATTGTTGTTTTACCTTGCTCAAAGCTATTCAATGTTGGCTTACTCACGCCAGCCAACATTGCTAGTTGCTCTTGGGTTAATTTTTGTTGTTTACGGCGTTTTATGGCTTCTTCAACAAAGTCTTGCCAATTAAGGCGTATGTTCCGTTCCATCGTTTTCCTATCAATTGTATTAACTCTTTTTTTAATGCATCTTCTGCAATAGGTGCTTGTGCAATGGCATCTTTTGCCGCTTCAATATTTCTTTCAAGACTTTGCACTGCTACATGAATCATACCCTTCGATAAACCAAACTCTTCACCTAAGATCACTAAATGGCGGGCTTTGAGACTACCCATCAATCTATCATTGACATTTCCAATAGCTAAGGCAAGTGATTTATAATTATATAAGCTTGCAGCCACTTGATCATAAGCAGGTGTTAAACGCAATCCTGCTTGTGTATGCAACATAGCAAAATTCTTTAAGTGCATATCCGTATTACCCAAAATCAATCCAGCTAAGATACGTCGATAAAGTAAATAAATTTGTACTGGCAAGCAACCTTCAACTTGGTGAATAAAATCAGCCATATCTTTATATGCACCACTATACTTTTCCTTTGACTGACGGTTCAGTAATTGGTTAAATTCTTCAAAATGGATACGCTGATTATTTTCCCTATCAAAACGTTTAATAATCAATGCAGATTCATTAATACCTTCCACCGCATCAATGATTAATTCTGCCGTATCATCATCGGGTAACAACGCTTGATATGCTAATGTGGTTAACAGCTCATTTTCAATGATATTTGGATGATTCGCTGATGGAAATTTAGCGATGTGAGTACTCAATTCATTTATTTGTGCAGGACGAAAACTGTTATTGTCTTCTATAACTGCCAATTTTGGCTGAACTCCCGATAGGGATGCTCTGCTAGTCTGTACAACCATTTCCTTTGAATCAGCCATATCCAGAATTGCCTTAGTCAAATCTGTTGGTTCAGGATCGATGATTGACACAGCACCAGCGCAGTCACGACCAAAGGCTAAGAGTAATTCAAACCGAGTTGCTTCACGCTTACCAAGCAAATGGCTTTGCACTCGCTCTAACCAACCCTCAGACACCAAATTATCAAAAAAGGCAGGCAAACAATGGTAGCTAATATATGGCTCTGCCTGTACAGGTAAGGTGTACGCAATGGCTGGATAGCCACTTTCGATATAGTAATTATCATAGGTAAAAGTGACATCGCCGCTCGCGTCCTCACGTAGATAGCCAGCGAACTTATCTTGATAATAGACTTTGCCCCAAAGGAGATTTGCCACGGTTAGCTCCGGTAAACTACAGTTTACTTTTGTATTTTAGAACAACATAATAGTAAAATATAGTTTACTTAATTGACACTTTCAAGAAAAAAAGTAAATTTTATTTTACTTTTTATGGCGGTAGCAACATTTAGTAAACTACACTTTACTTTTTAGAGTTATTAATGAGACCTGGTAAATTATATTTTACTAATAAAATCAATCTAACAGGCAATATCCGCGACATTAGCGCGGCCTGTATTGGTAATCGTCACTAAACGACCATGAGTACCAATACAATCCGGGGCTGACATAGTGTAGGTTCCAGCACCTGCTGTAAGAAAACCAGTGGATGCATAAGTAATACGATTTTGCGTGGTATTGAAGGTTGTGCCTTGTTGTAAAGCGTCTTGAGTACGTAGGCGGTCATTGGGGCTAGCAATCGTGCCATCATCGTTGGGATCAACAAACACGATCCAGCCATTTGTCCAGTTTGCATTATTTCCACAGGCATTGAACGTAGCATTAGCTGCTGGACAGATGGTGACAAATTCACCTCGCTTCACGGCTTCACTGCGAGCATAGGCCAAGGCCGTATTAAAATCGGTTGATAAAGTCACAGCCCGCATGTTTTGTACTAACTCGCGATAGCTGGGGATCCCCACAGCCGCAAGCACAGCGACGATGATCATCACCATCAACACTTCGATTGCAGTAAAGCCTAATTGATTACGGAAATATTTACTCATTGAGTCCCCTCATCATAATTATAGCAGTTAGGTGAGTTACTATTTATATATACGGCAAAAAACTTATATATAAAATAGTCGAGTGTAAAGTTTCAATCTTATGGATCTATTTCCCAAGGCTCGGCTACATCCATGTAGCTTGCGCTATCATCCCTGATAGCGCTTTTTACTCGCCTTGGGAAATAGATCCATAAGATTGAAACGCCAACCTCTGTATATAAAACCAACTTCTCCCTGTACAAAAAGTCAAGCTGCTAAACACAAATCACTTCAGCGCCCGTTAATAATCTTGTTCTTCCAGCTTTGTTAACCACAATACCACGCTGTAAATATTCTCGGTGTTCATTATCGCAATAACGGAAAGTACCATTTTGTTGCTTGTTATAACCTGCGGGTAATATCTGCAGATAATCCTTAGCAGGAAAGCCTGTATAGCTTAAATTGGCTTGCGAGGCGATAGGACCATAGGTCCGTAGTAAATGATCTTCTTTATCCACCAAGTGATTACGATTATGATCAATAAAGAGAATATAACCATCGCTCCAATGACCTGAGCAATGTCGCTGGTCACGGCTATGACATAGGGTAACCACTTGCTGTTCTTTTACTGCGGCGAGTCGTGCATAACTCAATGCGGAATAAAGTTGTTGTACATCCCTATTTGCTCGCGCACGCAGCACCATATAATGCAACGAAGGGATCGCGATAGCAGCAACAATAACTAACACCGCCAGCACTATAATCGCCTCGAATAAGGTAAAGCCATGGGGATTTATTCGTCGCACTATTCCAACCCTAATTTTTTCAACCGATAACGTAAGGCACGTAAAGTAATCCCTAGTTTTTTTGCAGCAGCCGTTTTATTCCAGCGCGTCTCCTCTAGTGCGGCTTGGATTTGTTGTTTTTCCACTGAATCCATATAATTTGATAGATCGGTTTGTTGTTGCTCACTCGACCCAGTGGTTTCCTGTCGGTCAGTTTGCTGATGATGTTCGCTTGTTTCAACAAGCTCTTTCAGCTCAATATCGCTCATTGCAATTTGATTATTTTCACACAGAGTCGCTGCTCGCTCTAAAATATTCTCTAATTCACGAATATTCCCTGGAAATTCATAACACATCAGTTTATCGAGCGCATCGGTTGCAATACTTAATTCCGTTAACTGTAAATCTACCGCCAATCGCTGTAAAAAATATGTCACTAAAATAGGAATATCTGTACTTCTATCTTTTAAATCAGGTACGGTCAACTCGATCACATTAATACGGTAATAGAGATCTTGACGAAACTCATTCGTCGCAACTAAGGCACTTAAATCTTTATGCGTGGCACTTAAAATTCTCACATCCACTGGCACTTCTGCTTGACCACCTACAGGACGTACTGCTTTTTCTTGGATCACTCGTAATAGTTTGACTTGCATATGAATGGGTAATTCAGCAATCTCGTCTAAAAATAGAGTACCGCCCTGTGCCGCTTGAAATAAGCCATCTTTATCTGCCACAGCACCCGTGAAACTACCTTTCTTATGCCCAAAAATTCACTTTCCATTAAATCCTGCGGAATAGCCCCACAGTTCACTGCAATAAAGGACATATCCGCACGTGGGCCTTGTTCATGGATCATACGCGCCACTAATTCTTTACCGGTACCCGAGCTACCACTGATTAGCACAGGAGCCTGACTACGCGCTAATTTTTGAATCATTGCTCTTAGCAGTTGAATAGATTCGGACTCACCTAAAATATTGCGCTGTGTTTGTTCGGAGGCTTGGCTGCGATGAGATAATTTTAATGCAGTATTCACTAAATCTCGTAATACTTTCAAATTAACTGGTTTAGATACGAAATCAAAGGCACCGGCCTTTAAAGCGCTAATAGCTAATTCCATATTGCCAAAGGCGGTGATCACTGCCACAGGAATATGTGGATATTCTCGTTGCATGTATTCTACCAGCTCAATGCCATTACCATCGGGTAAGCGCATATCAGTAAGACATAAGGAAACATCATGCTGTTCTAATAAGGCTTTACCTTGGGTAATATTTTCTGCATCAACAGGTTGGATATCCATACGCTTTAGCGTAATAGACAATAATTCACGAATATCAGGTTCATCATCAATAATCAGTGCAATAGGTTGTGTCACGTTGCTTATTCCATAGAATGAGTAAATACAATACGAAAACAGCTACCACCTGCCTCCGCAGGATAATAATTTAACCGAGCTTGGTTCACTTCACATAATTCACGCGCAATATACAAACCCAAGCCAGTACCGCCTTGCTTCGTGGTAAAGAAGGGCTCGAAAATATACTCTGCTTGCTCAGCATCAATACCTTCACCACGGTCAATCACTTCGATAAAGGGTTGCTTTTTATCAGGCGTCAAACCTAAATTAATTGTCAGCACATAACGACCTGTATTTGCATGTGAATATTGTAAGCCATTTTCACATAGGTTAGTTAAGACTTGATGTAATTGGGTTATATCGGCAAAAATTTCAATATTTTCATCATCTACATGTAAAGTAATTTCTGGCTTGAGAGTATCCTTGATTTTAAAATTCTCGATGAATTCTTGCAGCCAAGGCTGTGCCTCTAGTACAATCGGCACCGCTTGCTTACGCCGAGATAATTGTAAAATATTTTCAATCACATCATTCATACGCTTTGACTGCTCATTGATAATCTCTAGCATGCGCCCATCATCTTCACTTAAGCGGGTAGATTCACCTAATAACTGGGCTGCATGGCTGATGGCACCCAAAGGGTTACGAATTTCATGAGCAATACTTGCGGTTAAGCGCCCTAAAGACGCTAATTTCATTTGCTGCGCTTGTTGTGCCATTCTTGCCGTATCTTCTAGGAAAATAAGTGTAGGACTTAAATCTGCTTGTCCCAAAGCAGTGAATTGCACTAATACAGCTTGTCCCTTTAAATTCGCTTGCAATGATTGCTCATTTTTCCTACGACTCGTAGACCAGATACGCATTTGTTCCATTAGGTTAGGTGACACATCACCTAAAAACGCCCTGCCCGTACTCATAGGTAATCCTAACAAATACCAAGCGGCTTCATTAGCAAAGCGGATCCGGTCGAATTCATCTACCACAATCACACCTGAGTGCATACGTTGAATAATCAATTCATTTAAGCGCTCTAACTTGGCTAAGTCCACCCGGTGTTGATTTGCAATTGCTTCACTGATACGAATACGTTTTGACAAGCCATAGCTTAAAATTGCGGTAGCAAAGAAAGTCAAGCCTAAGGTACCCGTCACGCGAAAATCTGCCAACCCTCCCCAATTGCTTCCTTGCGTAAAAGCATGTCCTAGTAATAATAAAATGGTAGCAAAGGCCGCAAACATTAAGGATAAACGCCCCGCGATGATGATACTGCCGCTGGCAATAGCCACATTGATCATGATCCCAATGGCATATGCCGCCCCAACGCTGGTATACATCAACAGGGTCAGTACAATAATATCAATAATGACTTCGGTAACAATTTGTACAGTATAATTCAATAGTCGTCGCTGGGTAACATAGATACTGATAATACAGAGTATGGTATAAGCAAAAATCACGCACAGATATAAAATTTGGTTGCGTTGACCTAGATTTAACGAACCGATATGAAAAAAATAAAATAAAATGAGCACTAAGGACAATAGCAAGCGATAAATATTAAAAACTTGCAACGCCTGCCAAGGCGCCTCCATATCTAGATCTTGCTGCGACAACCCATGTTCTTTTAAGCTAACTTTCATTCCCTTGCGCCAATTTTGTCGTTAACCAGGCTTATATAGCCAATACCACATCATCCATATATACTAACCATGTATTAATAAGAATACAGATTTTGGCTGTTCATCACAACAACCTCGTGACCTAGGACTTGATTAAGAGACACACACGATATGACCACATCACTTCGCATCATTATGGGCCAATTAAACTTTTTAGTTGGCGATATCGAGGGTAACTGTGCAAAAATAATCCGTTCAATTACAGAGGCTTGTAAACAATTTAAAGCCGAGCTATTGGTCTTACCAGAACTAGCCATCACAGGCTACCCACCAGAAGATTTACTACTGCGCCCAGACTTGCATCAACAAGTACAGGCCGCATTAACAAAAATTTGTCAACATACTCACGATATTGATGTGCTGCTTGGTTATCCTCAGCAAACAGAAAAAGGCATTTACAATGCTGCCGCTTATATACGTGAGGGTCAGGTGCTTGCATGCTATTTTAAGCGCCACTTGCCCAACTATGGGGTTTTTGATGAAAAGCGTTATTTTATTCCTGGTGACTCAGTCACTATTATCGAGCTTAAAGGGATTAAAATTGGCTTACAAATTTGTGAAGACCTATGGTACACAGCACCTTATGCTGAAACCGTTGCAGCCGGTGCAGAATTAATTATTGGTATTAATGCCTCACCCTACGATATGGAAAAAAGCCAAGAGCGTGAAACAATCTTACAGCAACGTATTGCTGAACAACATTGTCCTATTATCAATGTGCACTGTGTGGGTGGCCAAGATGAATTAGTGTTTGATGGCGGGTCACTTGCCATGGATGCTCAAGGACATATCTGCCAACAGGCACCGTACTATGAAGAAACACTCTGCCCTGTTGATATAGACATTGAATCAGGTACTGTACAGATTGCTCAACAACCCTTACCCGCGCCTTTATCCGAACTAGAACATATCTATAAAACCTTAGTACTGGGAGTTAAAGACTATATCAGTAAAAATAAATTTAACGGCGCCCTGCTAGGTTTATCTGGTGGTATTGATTCCGCACTGACCTTAGCCATTGCCGTAGATGCTCTAGGCGCTGATAAAGTTGAGGTAGTGTTAATGCCTTCACGTTTCACTGCACAAATGAGTATCGATGACTCGATAACAATGGCAAATAACCTTGGCATTAAATATCACTGTATTTCCATTGAAAAAAGCTTCGAAGCATTTCTGACAAGTTTAGCGCCCTGTTTTACCAATACTCAAGCAGATAAAACCGAAGAAAATATTCAAGCGCGTTGCCGTGGGATCTTGCTCATGGCCTTGTCGAATAAATTTGGTAAACTGGTACTAACCACGGGCAATAAGAGTGAAATGGCCGTAGGCTATGCGACTCTATATGGCGACATGGCCGGTGCCTTTGCCGTTTTAAAAGATGTACCCAAAACCTTAGTCTTTGAACTCAGCAAATACCGCAATACACTAAAACCAGATATCCCGCAGCGTATTATTGATCGCCCACCTTCAGCAGAATTAGCCCAGGATCAAAAGGATGAAGACTCTTTACCGCCCTACCCTGTACTAGATGATATTCTTGCCCGTTATGTAGAACAAGATCAAAGTACTCAGGATATTATTGCTGCTGGGTTTGATGAAGAGACTGTACGTAAGGTACTTACTATGGTGGATCGTACTGAATACAAGCGTCGTCAAGCAGCCCCTGGCATACGGATTACCCGCCGAGCCTTTGGCCGCGAACGTCGTTACCCCATTACTTCTGGGTTTATTCCATCACATAAGGATATGAATGATGAAAAAAATTGAAGCGATTATCCGCCCCTTTAAATTAGAAGCAGTGCAAAATGCCTTGGCAGAAATCGGCATCACTGGCATGGCCGTGACAGAAATTCGCGGGTTAGGTCAACAAAAAGGCTTTACTGAAGTGTATCGTGGTGCCGAACAAAATGTAGATTTTTTACCGAAATTAAAATTAGAATTACTCGTCAGCGAAGAGGAATTAGACCTGTGTATTGAGGTCATCACCAATACCGCCCGCACCGGTAAAATTGGCGATGGAAAAATCGTGATTACCTCTGTAGATAAAATCATCCGTATTCGCAGCGGCGAAGTAGATCATGATGCGACATAAAAAGGTATTTATACAACATACCTTATAGGCCATAGACTAAGTAACAGTTAAAAACGATTTACTCTTCTTCACTGGTTTATCACTACTTAGCTCTTTGTAGACATCTGAGTTTGGATAATTCAATGCGAGCACTTGCATGGTTTTGTTTTGTAAGTCCGTCAAATTGAGCTGTTTATAAGATGCAACCAAAACACCTAGAGCTGGGATCACTGCAGGTGCATGTTGGTAATGGTCAACAATGAAGTTGGCTCGATTAGCAGAAGCCACATACGCCTCACGTGCATAATAATACTTAGCAATCGTTAATTCTTGGTCTGCCAATAAATTACGTAAGGTGACCATACGTTCACGGGCATCAGGTGCATAGGGACTATCGGGGAAACGGCGAATTAATTCACCAAAATCTACATAGGACTGACGTGCGGAGCTTAAATCACGTTGTGATAAATCCACATCCACATAACGCTGCACAATACCACGGTCTTGATTAAAATTCGCTAAGCCTTTCATGTAGTAGGCATAATCGACATTTTCACTACGTGGGTATAAATGGATGTAACGCATTGCTGCGGCTGAAGCTGAAGCATAGTCCGTGGCCTTATAGTAGGCATAAATAATATCTAATTGCGCCTGTTGTTCATACTTACTAAATGGGTATAAAGCATCTAGCCCCTCAAAATGCTTGATAGCATCATCATAGCGATGTTTGGCTAAATCTTTTTCACCACCATTAAAAATTTCTTCTGCAGTTTGGCCCTTGAACATATCCGCGGGTGTTTTTTGCCCAGAATGGCAGGCGGTCAAAAATAAAGCAGCTAAAAGGACGATTAAGCTATTGCGCAAGTTATTTTTCATCATTTATGAGACATCCTAGTGTATAATGGCGACCCATTATACTTGAAACTAAACCTAAAAATCATGGAAAAAATGACAAAAACTATCTCATTATCCGGCACATTGCCTGAAACAGCCGCAGGGCAGCGCTTGGATCAAGCCCTGAGTGAGCTATTTGCCGATTATTCCCGTAGTCGGCTTAGCGACTGGATTAAACAAAAATTGGTCACTGTGGATGGCAAGCACCTAAAACCCAAGGATAAAGTCCAAGGCGGTGAACAGATTGAAATCAATGCTGAACTAGTTGAGGAGCATCAATGGCAAGCCGAAGATCTCCCCTTAGAGGTCATCTATGAAGATGAATACATCTTAGTCATTAATAAACCCAGCGGTTGTGTGGTGCATCCAGCAGCAGGGAATTGGGAAGGCACCTTAGTCAATGCCCTACTCCACCATGCCCCTGAATTATCTTTGCTCCCACGCGCGGGTATCGTCCACCGTATTGATAAAGATACCACCGGTTTGCTGGTGGTCGCGCGTAATCCTATTGCCCATAACAGTTTGGTACAACAGCTACAAGAACGCACCATGCACAGAGAATATGAAACCGTGGTCTACGGGACATTTACCTCGGGTGGCCATGTGGATGCCCCCATTGGCCGTCATCCACAACAGCGTAAAAAAATGGCTGTAGTTGATACGGGTAAACCGGCGGTAACGCATTATCGCCTGTTAGAAAAATTCCGTGACTTTACCCACTTACAAGTTAAATTAGAAACTGGCCGTACTCATCAAATTCGCGTGCATATGGCGCACTTACACCATCCAGTGGTAGGTGATCCTTTGTATCTTGGTCGGCCTCGGCCACCCAAACAAGCCAGTGAAGCATTACTTGAAGCCTTACAGACCTTTCGCCGGCAAGCTTTACACGCCAAAGTATTACGTTTGCTACATCCAGAAGATCAAAGAAAGTGTGAATGGCAATGTGACTTACCCGAAGATATGCAACAACTGTTAGAGGTATTACGCCATGATAATTCAACCTGAATGGCCGGCTGCACCTCATGTACGTTGCTTGACGACCACACGTAAAATTCCAGGCAATAGTCAAGGCGTTTATGCAGATTTTAATCTTGCTTTACATGTGGATGATAACCCAGAGACTGTCGCAAGCAACCGCACTTACTTAGAAAAATATTACCATCTACCCGCATCACCGCATTGGTTAGCACAAGTGCATGGCACCACTGTACTTAACTTAGATGAACCCTACACAAATAACCAAGCAGATGCGGCATTCACCACTCAGGCAAATACTGTCTGTAGCATCATGACCGCGGATTGTTTACCCATTCTTTTAGTGGATCAGCAAGGCAGTAAAATCGCTGCCATTCATGCGGGCTGGCGTAGTTTAGCGGCAGGAATTATTGAAAATACCGTGGCTCAGCTCAATATCCCTGGCGAGCAATTAATTGCTTGGCTTGGTCCAGGCATCAGTGCGGAACATTATGAAGTCGGTGATGACGTACGTGACGCGTTTATAGCGAATGATCCCAGCGCGGCACAAGCCTTTAGCGCCAATCATCGACAACGTTGGCTCGCAGATATGTACATGCTCGCACGTCAACGTTTACAACAATTAGCTATTCAGGCTATTTACGGTGGCAACTACTGTACCTACCAACAAGCAGACTTATTTTACTCTTACCGCCGCGATGGTATCACTGGACGCATGGCTACCTTGATTTGGTTAGATAAAGCATATTAATGCAAACTCACTTTACACCAGCGGCTCATTAACCCCCATTGTGTTTACAGCATAAATCCGTTAAGCTTGCGCGAGATTAGAACAATACTTGATTTGTTTAAAATTTTATCAACCTGCTATTGGAACAATAATAAACTCGACTAACCACCTCAACATCGGAGCCATGTATTATGAAATCTTTCCTTAAAGTTGCCATCACTGCCGCAGCACTGTGTGTTGCCCCTATTGCTTCGGCTGAATTACCTACTCAGGTAAATGGTCAATCCATGCCAAGTTTGGCTCCTATGCTACAGCATACTATGCCTGCCGTGGTTAATATTACCGGCAAGGGCAAAATTACCCAGCAGCGGGATCCCTTCTCAGAACCTGCTGATACCCGCGGCCATGAGCAAGAAGATGTAGATGGCGCTGATGGTAAAAGTATTACTACTATTGGTTCCGGAGTGATTGTAGATGCTAAACACGGTGTCATTCTGACCAATGCTCACTTAATCACTCAAGCAGATACTATCACTGTCACTTTAAATGATGGTCGCCACTTTAAAGCAAAATTACTCGGTGCTGATGTGGCTTCCGATATTGCTGTTTTACAAATTAAAGCGTCGCATTTACATGCGCTGAAAATGGCGGATTCCAATAAACTCAATGTGGGTGATTTCGTTGTAGCTATCGGTAGCCCCTTTGGTTTGAATCAAACGGTTACCTCTGGTGTAGTCAGTGCTTTAGAGCGTAATGACTTAGGTATCGAAGGATATGAGAACTTTATTCAAACTGATGCTTCCATTAACCCTGGCAACTCCGGTGGTGCGCTTGTAAACCTTAAGGGTGAACTCATTGGTATTAACACAGCAATTCTTGCTCCTAACGGTGGTAATGTAGGTATTGGCTTTGCTATTCCATCTAATATGGCAAACAATGTGATGATGCAATTAATTAAATACGGCGAATTGAGTCGCGGTATCGCCGGCATCATGATCCAGACTTTAACGCCTGAATTAGCGAAGGCCTTCCACGATCCTAAAACCAAAGGTGCCATTGTTACTCAAGTGAGTCCTCATTCCCCAGCCGCTCAAGCAGGCTTAAAAATTGGTGATGTGATTGAACAAGTCAATGGTAAAGCTATTAAAACCGCAGGGCAAGTACGCAATACCATCGGTTTAATGCGTGCTGGCTCAGCTATCAATGTACAATTTGTACGAAATGGTAAGGCCATGCAAGCATCATTTAAAACTGAAAACCCTAAAGCCTTCAAAGAAAAAAATGAAGCGGATAATCCTTATCTCTACGGCATGGCATTGAAAAATTTTGATGCGCAAATGCCGAATATTGGTCAACTCGCAGGTGTGCAAGTATTACATATCACGGAAAGCAGCTTAGCCTGGCAAGCCGGTTTACGCCCAGGTGATATCATTACTTCAGCAAACCACCAACCCGTACACAATATGCAAGAGTTACAAAACATTGCAGCTAAGAGCAAACACCAATTATTGGTGAATATTTTCCGCGATAGTGGCGCTATGTTTGTGTTATTGAAAGGTTAATCAGACTTCAGCATTTGGCAGCAATGTAATTTTAGTATGTTGCTGCCAAGTCACCTAAACGGGATTATCGATATCAATAAACTGCTGTTCAAAGCCAAAATGCTGGGTTAAGTGCTCGCCTAAGGCTTTTATACCGTAACGTTCTGTGGCGTGGTGACCAGCCGCGAAATAATGTATCTGTAATTCTTGGGCAATATGGAAAGTACGTTCTGACACTTCACCACTGATGAAAGCATCCACACCCAGCTCAGCAGCATCAGTAATATAATCCTGTGCGCCTCCTGTACACCAAGCTACACGCTGAATGGGTTTCTCTGTTCCGGCAATATGTAAAGGCTTACGTTGTAACTGTTGCTCAATATGGTTAGCAAAATCATTTGCTGCTTGCGCTGAGTTTAGTTCACCCTGAAAGAGTAACTCATTATCCACCGCTGCAGTGGGATTAATGATATTCAATTGTTTAGCAAGTTGAATATTGTTGCCTAACTCTAAATGGGCATCTAAGGGTAAGTGATAGGCAATTAAATTAATATCATGAGTTAATAAGGTTTTTAAACGCTGTTGCTTCATCCCGATAATCTCAGCAGCTTCACCTTTCCAAAAATACCCATGATGAACGAGAATGGCATCAGCTTGCTGCGCAACCGCAGCATCTAATAAAGCCTGACTAGCAGTGACGCCGGTAACGATTTTTTTTATATTGTCTTTGCCTTGCACTTGCAAACCATTGGGACAATAGTCTTTGAAGTTATGAGGTTGTAATTGTTGGTTGAGGTAGGTTAGTAGGTCTTTTAATGATGTAGACACGGTTGTTCTCCTGGTGGGTTCATTGACAACAATCTGATGTATTCAAAGTAAATCGCTGTCATTTCGAGCACAGCGAGAAATCTCCTGATGAGTTGACTAACATGAACAATAGGCTATTTCTTAGTAATCAAATCATCAGGAGATCCCTCGCGCTTTGCGCTCGGGATGACAACAGCTTCGCTGTTGTCACTTATCTCGTCGGATCTTCGCACCTAACTGCGATAACTTTTCTTCAATACATTCATAACCGCGATCAATGTGATAAATACGATCAACCACCGTTTCACCCTTAGCCACTAAACCTGCTAATACTAAACTGGCTGAAGCACGTAAATCCGTCGCCATTACCGGCGCACCGGTTAAATGCTCTACCCCCTGACAAACAGCCCGATTACCCTTTGCTTTGATTTTTGCTCCCATGCGCTTTAACTCAGGCACATGCATAAAGCGATTTTCAAAAATAGTCTCTGTGATAATACTCTCGCCTTCAGCCACGGTATTCATCGCCATAAACTGCGCTTGCATATCTGTCGGAAAATCCGGGTAAGGTGCCGTATCAATATCAATTGCCTGTGGACGTCTGCCTTGCATATCTAAAGTGATAGTATCCTCAGTCACCGTGAGCTTAGCACCCGCTTCTTTTAATTTATCAAGTACTGCTGTCATACTTGCTGGCGCTACATTTTTAATTTTAACACAACCTCGGGTACACGCTGCAGCGGTTAGATAAGTACCGGCTTCTATACGATCAGGTAAAACACTATGTGCGCCCCCCCCTAATTCGCTCACACCCTCAATACGAATGGTCTCAGTGCCTGCGCCTGAAATTTTAGCACCTAAACTATTGAGGAAATTCGCTAAGTCTTCTACTTCGGGTTCTTTTGCTGCATTTCTAATGATGGTTTCACCCTCGGCTAAGGTAGCTGCCATCATAATATTTTCCGTACCGGTTACCGTGACTAAATCTAAGGTCATGTCAGCACCTTGTAAACGTCCTTCACAGTGTGCTTCGATATAGCCATTAGCAACATTCACCGTTGCACCTAAGGCTTGCATACCTTTGATGTGCAAGTCAACAGGCCGCACCCCAATGGCACAACCACCAGGAAAAGACACTTTCGCTTTCCCAAATCTTGCCAGCAAAGGGCCTAATACTAAAATAGATGCACGCATGGTTTTAACTAATTCATAAGGCGCTTCATAACGAAATATTTTGCTGGGATCGACTTCAACATTCCAATGATCATCTAAGGTAAAGCACATGCCAATGCCACCAAGTAATTCCATGATGGTAGTTACATCGTGTAGATGTGGTACATTACTTAAATGAATGCACTCATTTGCGAGAATGGTTGCCGCGAGAATCGGTAATGCCGCATTCTTCGCCCCTGAAATTTTAACTTCGCCATTTAAAGGACCGTTACCAGTAATAATTAATCTATCCATTGTCTATCATCCCTTCAAATATTGACTGGTTTTTCGGCTAAAGCAGCCCATTCATCATGGGTATATGTTTTTAAGGAAATAGCATGCAATTCACCACTGCTGATGCGCGCACCGATCACGCTATATACGGTTTGTTGGCGCTGTACACGTGATTGGCCCGTAAATAAATCACTAATCACAATGGCTTGGAAATGGTGACCATCGCCATCAACCCAGATTTTTGCGTCAGTTATACCGGCTGTCATTGTATCTTTTAATTCTTGTATATCCAATATCGTTCTCTTCTATTATTAAGTTAAAGGTAAAAACTTATCGATGCCGGTTACCTGTGCAATTGACATCATTTGTTCTGGCATGTTGGCATAGGCAACGACACGATTATATTTATTTGCCAAGCGGATCCAATCAGCCAATAGAGCTAATCCTGCACTATCACTGTAGCTAACGCCTGCCAAATTGACGATTAAATCCCGGCCTTCTTGCAATAATTGCTTACCCCGTTGGTGAACCTCAGGCACACTATTAAAATCCAAAACGCCAGTAAGGTTAATCTGATTGCCGTTGCTAATGTCTAAACTTGCCATAGTCATTAGCGACTCGCATTATGTTTTTTCATGGCAGCCAGTAAACCTGTCATACCACCTTGAGACATTTCATTGGCAAATTGCGAACGGAAACTACGCACCATGCTCACACCATCAACGGTAATATCATAGACTTTCCACTGCCCTTTACGTAGCACTAAGCGGTAACTTACCGGGATTGAAGGACCACCCTGCTGTAAAATCAAGCTATTCACTTGGACTCGTTGTTTATTACCTACGCCACCACGTATAGGTAAGAATTTTACTTTCTCATTAGTATAAGCCGCAAAAGCAGAGGCATATGTGCGGATCATTAAAGTAGTAAACTGATTCATAAAATCACGTCGTTGCGCTGGTGTTGCTTGTGTCCACACATTACGTCCTAAGGCTAAGCGTGACATCGTGGGAATATCTGCATGAGGCAATAAGATATTCCGTGCTAATGTTTCCGCATAGGCCGGATTACTTTTCAAACGTGATCGATTTTTTTGTAATGCTGCAATCATCTCATCTGACGTGCTTTGTAGCATTGATACAGGCGATGACGCAGCAACAGCAATCCCACAAAAACAGGCCAATAGTAATATCCATAGTTTTACTTTTTTCATGTGAACTTATCCCTCTTTCTTCTCTTGCGTATCCTCTTGCTTATCTTTATTAATACTGAAAAGCAATTGGCCAATCATATCCTCTAACATAATGGCAGAATGAGTTTCTTCAATTTGCCCACCATCAGCTAACACCTGGGTCTCAAACCCTGGCGTCAATGAAATATAGTTAGAACCTAATAATCCAGCAGTGACAATACTCGCTTCAGAATCCACTGGTATATTATTTTCATCTGCATCTAAACGCATGCTTACTACTGCCTTAAAGGTCTTTTTGTCTAAATCAATGGAAGTCACTTGACCAATACGTACACCCGCCACGGTGACCGGTGCACGTGGTTTTAAATCACCAATATTGTCAAAATCAGCGGTCACCGAATAGGTATTACTGGCTGTATAAGTAGTTAAACCACTGACACGAAATGCTAAAACCAACAGCGCTATAATACCAGCCAACATAAATAAACCCACTAAAGTCTCTATCGAGCGTTTTGCCACTGTTACCATCCTCCCATCATAACCGCTGTTAATACAAAATCTAATCCTAATACCGCTAGTGATGAATAAACAACGGTACGCGTGGTTGCACGACTGATCCCTTCTGCTGTCGGTATACTGGCAAAGCCTTGATAAACCGCCAACCAGGTACACACTAAACCAAAGACAACACTTTTAATCAGGCCATTGATCACATCAATACGAAAATCAACAGACGCTTGCATATTACTCCAAAAGGCACCGTTATCCACACCTAACCATTGCACGCCTACTAAATAGCCGCCATAGATAGCAACGGCACAAAAGATGGTTGCTAGTAAAGGCATGGAAATAAAACCTGCCCATAGGCGTGGCGACATCACGCGCCATAGCGGATCAACGCCCATCATTTCCATGCTGGACAACTGTTCAGTGGTTTTCATTAAACCGATTTCTGCCGTCAGTGCGGAACCAGCACGACCAGCAAATAATAAGGCAGTAACAACGGGACCTAATTCTCGCACGACACTTAATGCCACAAGCTGACCTAATTCTTCTGCGGCACTGAATTTATTTAAAATATTAAAACCCTGCAAAGCCACTACCATACCAATAAACATGGCAGAGACTAAAATAATCGGTAGAGATAATACGCCTACGGCAAATAATTCATCGAGTAATAAGGGGAAACTTTTAATAAGCCGTGGTCTGCGCACCAAGCTATTAATAATAAAAATGCCAGCATCACCTAATTGGCCACTGAGCGCTAGACCGAATCGTCCTAATCCACGTACTTTTGCCATCATTCCACCTTTTCTCCTAATATATCCGCAGCATACTCTTTCGCAGGATAATGGAATGGCACCACGCCATCAGGTAAACCATGCATAAATTGCTTTACATGAGGATTATCATTGGTTCGCAAATATTCAGGTGTGCCTTCGCCAACTATTTGTCCCTCAGAAATCACATAAATATAATCAGCAATACCGGCAGTTTCTGGTACATCATGGGAAACCACAATACTGGTCATGCCCAAGGCGTCATTAAGGGAACGGATCAAGGTCACTAATACCCCCATGGAAATCGGATCTTGGCCAGTAAACGGCTCATCATACATAATCAATTCAGGATCTAAGGCAATAGCACGGGCTAAGGCTACACGGCGGGCCATCCCACCGGATAATTCACTGGGCATTAAATCTCTGGCACCCCGTAAGCCTACAGCATGTAATTTCATTAAGACTAAGTCACGTAATAAGGATTCAGGTAGCTTTGTATGCTCACGCAGGGGGAAAGCCACATTATCGAAGACTGAGATATTGGTAAACAAGGCGCTGGTTTGAAATAACATACCCATTTGCCGGCGGGCTAGATACAATTCACGTCTAGAGAGCTTGTGGATGGATTGTCCATTGACTTCAATGGTGCCGGCATCAGGGCGCAGTTGGCCACCGATTAATCGTAATAAAGTAGTTTTACCTGTGCCACTGGGGCCCATGATGGCAGTAACTTTGCCACGGACAATATCTAAATTAACATTATCAAAAATCACATGATTACCACGGCGAAAACTCATCCCCCGAATTTTCACCCATACCTCTGCCATAAAGCCAGTCCCTGCAAGAATTTTAAGTTCCCATAACAGTAAACATTAATCGAGAAAAGTCAATGACTTGGCTACACAATGCACAGAAATACAACGAATGAACAAATGATAGTTAAATTTATAAGCAACTACAGTGCAGGACGCCAAACTCCCTCACGCTTAATGACATCGTACATAACATCAGGGGCCAAATCGATACCGCCGGGCCAAGTGACAGCACCGTGCTCAACATATGCTAGTTTGAAAACTTGTATATCTCTAAGACTCGCAAACACACCTGCATTTGCATTCATGATGATTTGCTCCAACTCAACAATACCAGCCATTCCATCAACAAACACGACGTTCAGTTTGTAGTTTTCCAGTACACTGACTGCCCGAACCCGCCATGGCACTGTGCATTTTATTTCAGGGGTGGTATCATTTTCAGTTCTTGATTTTGGTGACATAAATCCCAATCCTCTAGTAATTCAGCTCGATGCTCTGCTGCCCACTCGAGCACCAAAGCTAACGCTCTACGCGGCATTTTACCGCGAATTATTTCTAAAGTCCTAATATCGATGGCAACCTCATACTCCGCATAAAGCGCATGAAAGTGAGGAGGCGAATGATCTCCCCAGAACATTTGAATCAAAATACCATAAAACGTACTAATAGTTGGCATATAAAAATCCCTTTATGAATACAAAAACAAATCATTGAAATCATAACACTAAATTATTTATTAAGATATAATAAAAAAATTAATAAAAACAATTAATTTCTGTAAATATTTGTCCACTCTTGGTAATTCGGTTACAATAGCGCCAATTTTTTAAAGAGAAACACGTAATGGAACTTCCAAAGAATCTTTGTCATCTTGGTTTAGCGGTGATCGAAACAGAAGCCCGCATGATCAGTGACTTAAGCAGCCGTATTAACGAAAATTTCGTGATAGCTTGTGAACATTTGCTTGCCTGTGAAGGCCGTATTGTGGTCATCGGTATGGGTAAATCTGGCCATATCGGCGGTAAGATTGCAGCAACATTAGCTAGTACTGGTAGCCCAGCTTTCTTTGTCCATCCTGGTGAAGCAAGCCACGGTGATATGGGCATGATCACGAAAAAAGATGTGGTTATCGCCCTATCTAATTCCGGTGAAACTCCAGAAATCATGACAATTTTACCTTTGATTAAACGTTTAGGCGTAGCCCTAATCAGCCTCACGGGTAATCCTCAATCCACCCTCGCCATGGCTGCTACGGTAAATCTCGATGTCAGTGTCAGCGAAGAAGCATGTCCGCTAGGCTTAGCCCCTACTTCAAGCACGACTGCAACCTTAGTCATGGGAGATGCCTTGGCCATTGCCCTGCTCGATGCGCGTGGCTTTACTGCCAATGACTTTGCACTCTCACATCCAGGTGGTAGTTTAGGCCGACGCTTATTACTGCATATTGACGATATCATGCATACAGGTGACAGCATTCCGATTATTAACGAACAAACCACCTTAAGTGAAGCCTTAGTGGAAATGACACAAAAAGGCTTTGGGATGACTGCCATTGTTGACAGTCAAGGCCATTTAGCCGGTATTTTTACTGATGGTGATGTACGTCGTGCTGTCGATAAAGGTGTTGATTTTCATACGACGCCAATTAATCAATTAATGACAAAGAATTGTAAAACCATCAAACCAGGCTTGCTGGCGGCTGAAGCCTTAAAAATGATGGAAACTTTCAAAATCACCTCATTGCTCGTGACCAACGAAGCCCAAGCACCTATTGGGGTTGTTCATATGCATGACTTACTACGTGCGGGAGTTGTTTAATGGATGCAATTAGCGAAAAAGCGAAACATATCAAATTACTCATTGTCGATATTGATGGCGTACTCACTGATGGTACCCTCTATTACACCGATGAAGGTACACAACTAAAAGGCTTCCACTGTCATGATGGTGTGGGACTCAAATTACTGCTCAATCATGATGTAGAAGTTGCCGTGATCACCAGCCATCAAACCCAAGTTGTGAAAACCCGCATCAATGCCTTAGGCATCACCCATTTATACCAAGGCTATTCGGATAAATTACCTGCCTATCATGACATCGTAGAAAAACTACAGCTACAACCAGAACAAATTGCTTATGTAGGTGATGACTTACCCGATATTCCTATTATCCGTCGCGTTGGTTTAGGTATTGCCGTAGCGAACGCTTCGGCGCTAGTAAAACAACATGCTGTCTGGGAAACGCAAAAAAGCGGTGGTCAAGGTGCGATTCGTGAAGTAAGCGAATTCATTCTTCAAGCTCAAGACAAGCTTGATGCTGCACATGAGAAGTATTTAGCATGAGAATGCCTTATCGCTACTTCACCTACTGTATCCTGCTCACCCTTGCAGTGATTTATACAGGCTGGCTCGTACGCGAAATTAATACCCGCCCTACCGTGGTTGATCCTAGTCAAGATCGTCATCCTGATGCCTTTGCTGAGCAAGTGATTGCAACCAATCTAGATGAAAAAGGCAATATCCATAATCGATTAATTACACCACGCATTGTGCACTATGCAAGACACGACAGTGCCGTGGTCACGCAACCACATATTATTCTTTACGGCGATGATCGTAACAAACAACCTTGGCATATTACCTCGGTACATGGCCGCACCATGAATGGTCTTGATACTATTTACCTCTGGGATCATGTCAAAATTCATGAACCCCAAGGCCAAGATAATAAAAACTTGACCGTCACTACCTCAAGGTTAACAATATACCCAGATAAAAACTATGCAGAAACAAAACAGCCGGTACACTTTACCGAACCAGGCGTTACCGTAGACTCTGTGGGCATGAAAGCCTACCTCAAAGAAAAACGCGTGGAACTCTTATCACAGGCACGAGGGGTATATGATGCAAAACAAGCTGAAAAATAGTCTCTTAGGTTTATTAGTTATCCTACTAAGCTTACCCAGTTTAAGCTACGCCCTTGATAGCGATAAAAATGCCAAACTCTATATCACTGCAGATAAAGCAGACTTAAATCGTAGCCATGGTGTTGGTACTTTTAAAGGCGATGTGAAAATTGACCGCGGTACAACCCATGTTCGCGGCCTCAAAGTCACCACCCAAGCTGATGATAAAGACCAACTCACCGAAGTTATCGTCCATGGCACCAAAGATAAACCCGCTACCTATGAAACTTTACCTAAAGAAGGTAAACCTATCTTGCATGCCCAAGCATTAGTTATAAAATATTACCCACAACAGCATTATATACTACTCATTGGCACCGCTATCGCCCAACAAGGCGCTGATTCCATTACCGGCCCTTATTTAAAATATGATAGTGCCAAAGAAACCTTAGTTGCTTTGGATCCCGATAGTCATCACGCGGCTAAGCCACAGCGCACAACTATTGTGATCTTACCTGAAAAGCATCAACAACTTCCTGGGAATAAACAAGGTAAAGCCGCCTAATGCATAAACTATCCGCCCAAGCACTGGGCAAAAGCTATAAAAACCGTCACGTTGTTAATGCTGTCTCATTAGCCATCAGCAGCGGAGAAATTGTTGGTCTATTAGGCCCCAATGGTGCGGGTAAAACCACCAGCTTTTATATGATGGTAGGATTAATTGGCTGCGAACGCGGACAAATATTTTTCGATGATAGAAATATCACCACCATGGCTATGCACGACCGTGCTCGCTTAGGCATTGGCTATCTACCCCAAGAAGCATCGGTTTTCCGCAAGCTCACTGTAGAACAAAATATCATGGCTATTTTGCAACTACGTAAGGAATTAAAACACGAGCAACGCCAGCACATGCTGGAAAATCTTTTACAGGAATTCCACATTGGTCATATTCGTAACAACCTTGGTATTAGCTTATCCGGTGGCGAACGCCGACGGGTGGAAATTGCCCGTGCCTTAGCCAATGAACCCGCCTTTATCCTCTTAGATGAGCCTTTCGCCGGTGTCGACCCTATTTCAGTGATTGATATTAAGCGAATTATCAGTCACTTACGTGATCGTGGCATCGGGATCCTCATCACCGACCATAATGTGCGCGAAACCCTGGATATCTGTGAACGCGCCTATATCCTCAATGAAGGCCAGCTTATTTGCGAAGGCACACCCGCCTCTATATTGACCAACCAAAAGGTCAGGGATGTATATTTGGGCGATGAATTCGATTTATAGACTATACTTAAGTTTAGCCTGATTTCTCGCAGCTTCTGCGGGGATCTACTCAATTTGTAAGCATATCAGTAGCGCAACGTGCGCTGATGCCCCAGTTTACGTAAGACTTTTGACTGATAACAAAAATCTCTTCTTCAACCCTACACTTTCTCGAAATCTCAGTTAAAATTAATAGTATGAAAACAATATTACAGCAAAGCTTAAGCCAACAAGTCACGCTGACACCTCAGCTTCAGCAAGCTATTAAGTTATTACAACTTTCTGCTCAAGATTTAGAACAGGAAATTCAGGCCAACTTAGAAGCCAATGCGATGTTGGAGGTTAATGAAGCTGCTCATGAACATACCAATCTAGATATCACTGAAACAGCCTCAGAAAATCTACCCAGCACAGAAGAACCTGTAGAAACAGATTACAATGATACGCTCAATAATGAACCGCCCATGGAAGTACAATGGCAACATAGTTCACAAAAATCACACAATAGTACACTTGATAAGCACTTATTCGAGATTAAAGACACGAGCTCAAATTCTTTACGTGAACACTTGCTCTGGCAAATGCGCCTAACTCCCTTCTCTGAAGAAGATTTAATGATTGCCACGGCGATTATTGATGCTATTAATGAACAAGGTTATCTAGGCTGCAGTTTAGAAGATATTCAAACCAGCCTTGGACAAACGGCTGAAGCTGAAGATACCATTGAGATTGATCAGATAGAAGCCATTAAACACCGCATTCAGCAATTTGATCCCATTGGCACCGGCTCTGCGGATTTACAAGAATACTTATTATTACAACTTGCTCAACTTGACAGTGATACCTCTTGGCTTATGGAAGCAAAAGCTATCGTCACTGAACACATAGATAGCTTAGCTAAACATGACTACAAAGCACTAAAGCGCGCCGTCAAAGTTCAGCCACAGGCGCTCTCTGAAATATTGGCACTGATCCAAACCTTAAACCCACGCCCAAGTTATGGCTTTAATGATGAAAATGCTCAATATATTACCCCTGATGTCATGGTGCGTAAGCATCACGGCCACTGGGTTGTTGAGCTTACTTCGGACTTGAGCCAGCGTATTCAAATCAATAATCAATATGCTGGTATGGTGCGTCGGGCCGATAATAGTGATTCCAATCAATTCCTTAAAGACCAGTTACAAGAAGCTCGCTGGTTTATTAAAAGCTTACAAAGCCGCAATGACACGCTGTTAAAAGTAGCCCACTGCATTATCATGCACCAACAAGACTTTCTTGAAAAAGGTGAACTAGGCATGAAGCCCTTAGTGTTACAAGATATCGCTGAGGCAACCGAATTACATGAATCAACAATTTCTAGAATTACCACACAAAAATACATTCACACTCCTCGGGGTATTTTTGAATTAAAATACTTCTTTTCAAGTCACGTCAATACGGAAGATGGCAGTGAATGCTCGTCTACGGCAATCCGTGCCATGATCAAAGGCTTGATCAATGAAGAAGAAGGCAATAAACCACTCAGTGATAATAAAATTGCACAATTACTTGAAAATAATGAAGGGATCCACATTGCAAGACGAACTGTAGCCAAGTATCGTGAAGCTATGGGAATACCGCCTTCCAATGAGCGAAAGCGGATAACTGAAATCAGCTAATTAGTCTTAACGGCATTGTCTGTATCACTAATTTAGCCTCAATATAAGGAGAACCACATAAAAAAGAAATTCTGTATAATATGACAATTCATACTTGTAACTATTCACCTACAGCATTTTACTAAGCAAGTTGAATAGTTAACTAAAATAGATAAATAGGAGTTTATGACTATGCAAGTAAATTACACTGGACATCATGTTGATGTTACTCCTCCATTACGTAACTACACAGAAGAAAAATTAGCACGCTTACAGCGGCATTCTAATAAAATCATCAGTATTGATTTCACCTTCGAAGTAAATAAATTAGAGCAAATAGCCAAAGCCACGATTTTCGCATCGGGCGCAAAATTTCATGCCGATTCAACCACAGAAGACATGTATAGTTCCATAGATAGTTTAATTGACAAACTTGATCGCCAAATCAAACGTCATAAAACTAAAATGACAGATCATCATCACGATTAGACAAGGGGAATCATAACCAATTAAAAAGGAGGCAATTGCCTCCTTTTTAATTACCAAGACTAGTGGTAGAGGTATTACGAACTCTGACTTAATAATTTTAACATGGCTTCAGCGGCAGTCTGTTCTGCTTTACGTCGGCTACTGCCACATCCCTGCGCTACCTGCGATAATTTTTCTACGCGGCACTCAACATGAAACACTTGTGCATGGGCTTCACCATCGATCCGTTCTACTTCATACTGGGGTAAATCAAAGTGACGTGCTTGCAAGTATTCTTGTAGGCGTGTTTTTGCATCTTTTAAATCACTTAGTAACGAAAGATTATCAAGGCGTTCCGCATACCAGCCTAATATACACTTACGGCATGTTTCCATGTTACTATCTAGATAAATAGCAGCAATAATAGCTTCTACGGCATCGGCCAAAATTGAATCTCGTTCACGACCACCACTTTTCAACTCACCTGAACCTAATTTTAAGTAAGGACCAAGAGCAAACTCACGTGCCATTGTAGCTAAGGTGTCTCCTTTCACTAAACTCGCACGTAAACGGCTCAATTCACCCTCGCGAGCTTTTGGACAACGGGAATATAATGCTTCAGCAATAATAAAATTAACAATAGAATCCCCTAAAAATTCTAGTCTTTCGTTGTTATTGCCTCGAACACTGCGATGAGATAAGGCTGCAATTAACAGTTGTGGCTGAGAAAATTCATAACCAAGCACTGGATATAAGGCCGTTATTTCGCTACTCACTTTGCTTTTATCCTCACCTGGTCATCAAAACTGACTACCGCATCAATATTTGCAATAATTTTCACGCGTGCATCATAAGCAACTCGTACAACAAACCCACCAGAAACTCGCTTAATTTTTATGCGTTTTAAAGGCACATAGGTAATACTATTCACTCGTAATGCTCTAGCCACATAGACTAAGATATTTTGTTGGTTTTGACTGGGAGACTCTTCTTGCTTAACAATGCTGTCCGTTTTTAAGCTCTTTAGAGTTGATTTAATGGCAAAATTATCCACATAGAGTGGGGTTAAGCGTGCGCCTAAGTAGACGACACAGCCGACGAAGCAGAGGACGATGATAAGCCCTAATAAGCTAATACCTCGTTGTTTATCCATCTAGAGTATATTCCTTTGTTCTTGAATGCTCATTTTAGGGCTATCTTGAACTAAAAATCGCCTCAAAATGCTCATGTATTTCTATATACACTGCGCTTTCTCGTTGATTTTTAGTCCAACCTATCTCCTAAACTGAGCATTGATGATGCGTCTCGTTTACACCTCAATTCAAATTTAATCTATATTCCTTTGTTCTTGAATGCTCATTTTAGGACTATCTTGAACTAAAAATCGCCTCAAAATGCTCATGTATTTCTATATACACTGCGCTTTCTCGTTGATTTTTAGTCCAACCTATCTCCTAAACTGAGCATTGATGATGCGTCTCGTTTACACCTCAATTCAAATTTAACCTATATTCCTTTATTCTAGAATACCCTTTCTAGGCTTATAACATGCAATGCTTTTAGCTTGTAGACTTTTCCCAAAGCGAGTAAAAAGCGCTATCAGGGATGATAGCGCAAGCTACAGGGAAGTAGCCGAGCTTTGGGAAAAGCCTACAAGCTAAAAGCAGTCGCTGCAAATTACCACCTTCTATACTACTATTGTACCCGGTGGAACACACGATCCCAGCGCACACGTTTGGTCAAATCATCCCAACTTAACCAAACAAATGATGCTTTACCCAGTATGCACTTTTTCGGTACAAATCCCCAAAAGCGGCTATCACTGCTATCATCACGGTTATCACCCATCATGAAATAATACCCTTCAGGCACAGTAATGTCATCAAAATCATAGGCTGGTACGCTGCTTTGTATGAAAATGTCATGTTCTGCACCAGGTAAATATTCCCGCTTTAGTTCTACAGGCCAAGATTGGCCCGAAGCGGAGACATCACGCCCCTGTCCCAGATATTTTTGCTCCACAGGCTGGCCATTGATAAATAATTGTTTATTGATGTACTGTATATGATCACCCGGCAAGCCAATAACCCGCTTAATATAGTTAACATCTGGATCAGCAGGCCAACGGAAAACCACAATATCTCCCCGCTTTGGCTCACCTACGGGCAGGATTTTAGTGTGTAAAACAGGTAAACGTAAACCATAATCAAATTTATTAACTAAAATAAAATCGCCAATTAATAAAGTCGGTTCTAAGGAGCCTGACGGGATCCGAAAGGGCTCAAAGGCAAAGGAGCGAATGAGCAAAACAATAAGAAAAATGGGAAATAGTGAACGAGAATAATCCACCCATATAGGTAGCTTAGTAATCATTTGCTCCTGTTGGGGATCAGCTTCTTTTTTATGCTGACTCAGTTCTCGTAAAGCTTGCTTACGTTTGGGAGCACGAAATACTTGGTCGAATAGTGTAACAACACCCGTGACGCAAATTAATATAACCAGTAATAATTCAAAACTGACTTCCACAGTTACCTCTATTAGTTAAATCGATACACTAATAACAGCTATAATGCCCCTAGATGTTGCCATCTTACCTTGTGGTTTTTATTATCCCAACTGAAAAAGATATAAAAGGCTTTACCAATTAAATTTTTCTCAGGCACAAATCCCCAACTACGACTATCAGTACTATCATCACGATTATCGCCGAGAACAAAATATTTATCATTTGGGACCACCACATCCACATCATGAAAATCACCTCGAAAGGGATTCACTAAAATATGATGCTTAACACCCAATAAATCTTCTTGCTTAACTTGTACGGGAATATCATCACCTGGCCCTACGTCTACGCCATCATGTAAATACGTTTGCGGAATTTTTCTACCGTTAATCGTCAGTTGTTTATTCTGATAAACCACATGGTCACCAGGCGTACCTACAATGCGTTTCACAAAATTAACCTTTTCATCCACGGGCCAACGAAACACCACGATATCTCCAACCTTAGGTTCAGAGATTGACAATATTTTGCTATTTAAAACGGGTAAACGTAATCCATAGGCAAATTGGTTCACTGCAATTAAATCACCAGGCATCACTGTTGGCTCCAGTGAGCCGGTAGGCACACGCACAGGCTGAAATAAAAATGAACGGATAATCAATACTAGTAACAAAACTGGAAAAAATGAACGCGCATAATCAATCAACAATGGCGGTTTATCTTCTGCCTTGGTGCTCACTCCTAATGCCGCTAAACGTTGCTGACGCCAGAAAGCCGTATCTAATAACGCAATGATACCTGTCACTAATACAATAAGCGTTAAGAAAAAAGTAAAGTCTATAATCATTTTTCCTTTCCAACATTTAATACAGCTAAAAACGCAGCCTGTGGGATTTCCACCCGCCCCACTTGCTTCATACGTTTCTTCCCTGCTTTTTGTTTCTCTAAAAGTTTACGTTTACGTGATATATCACCACCATAACATTTTGCCGTTACATTTTTACGTAAGGCTTTAACTGTCTGGCGTGAAATAATTTGTGAGCCAATGGCTGCTTGAATGGCCACATCAAACATTTGTCTTGGGATTAATTCGCGCATTTTCTCTGTAAGAGCACGGCCACGAAATTGAGCATGGTCACGATGCACAATGCTCGCTAAGGCATCTACCTTTTCCCCATTAATCAGTACATCTAACTTCACTAACTTCGCTTCTTGAAAACGAGTAAAGTGATAATCCAAGGAAGCATAGCCTCGACTTGCGGATTTCAAACGATCGAAGAAATCTAAGACTACTTCATTCATGGGTAATTCATAAGTGATAGAGACCTGCTGTCCCAAGTACAGCATTTTTGTTTGCACACCACGCTTTTCTACGGCAAGTGTAATCACTGCACCAACAAACTCTTGTGGTACGAGGATGTTGGCTTCAACAATAGGTTCACGAATTTCAGTAATCTCACCAGGAGAAGGTAATTTAGCAGGATTATCTACGTAGACAATCTCACCTTTATGATTAACAACTTCATAGATAACCGTCGGAGCCGTGGTGATTAAATCAAGATCATATTCTCGCTCTAAACGCTCTTGCACGATTTCCATGTGCAACATTCCCAAAAACCCACAGCGGAAACCAAAACCTAAGGCTTCTGAAGATTCAGGTTCGTAAAATAAAGCTGAATCATTTAACTGTAACTTTGCCAATGCATCACGAAAATCTTCGTAATCATCCGCACTCACAGGGAATAGCCCGGCAAAAACCTTTGGCTGGACTTTTTGGAAGCCGGCGAGGGCTGTTTGTGCACCTTGCTTCGCATGGGTAATGGTGTCACCTACTGGTGCGCCGTGAATATCTTTAATGCCAGCAATCACAAACCCTACTTCACCGGCTGATAAACACCCAGTATCATCAGGTTTTGGAGTAAAGATCCCCACTTTGGTCACTTCATGCTCGCGCCCGGTGGACATAATTTTAATGCGTTCACGATGGCGCAATACTCCTTGTTTAATACGTACTAAAGATACCACACCGAGGTAACTGTCGAACCAAGAGTCGATGATTAAGGCTTGCAATGGTGCATTCACATCACCTTCGGGGGCTGGAATTTGTTGTACTAAGGCTTCTAACAATTCACTCACACCCAAGCCTGTTTTAGCGCTCACATGTAAGGCATGTTGTGCGTCTAAACCAATAATTTCTTCGATTTCCTGGGTCACTCGCTCTGGCTCAGCCTGGGGTAAGTCAATTTTATTGAGCACGGGTAGGACTTCTAAACCTTGCTCAATAGCAGTGTAACAAACAGCAACGGTCTGGGCTTCGACACCCTGCCCTGCATCCACTACGAGTAACGCCCCTTCACAGGCGGCTAAAGAACGAGACACTTCATAAGAAAAATCCACATGCCCAGGCGTATCAATAAAATTAAGTTGATAGGTATGGCCATCACTGGCCTTATAGTTCAAAGTGACACTTTGGGCTTTAATGGTAATCCCGCGCTCACGCTCAATATCCATTGAGTCTAACACTTGAGCTTCCATTTCACGATCACTCAAACCACCACAGGCTTGGATGAAGCGGTCGGATAAGGTGGATTTACCATGATCAATATGAGCAATAATGGAAAAATTGCGGATGTGTTGCATTGTTTTTGTCACGTATCGGATACCTACCTAGCCAAGTGCTTACTGATTTTAGGCGGCAATTTTAGCGGATTTTGTTAAGAAATGATACGGTAGTTGGATAAAAGCTCAATCTTCATCGCCTTGATGCATTTTGAACAATTTCTTTTCAAGCACCTCGCGCGCTCGGTAAATCCGTGACCGTACTGTGCCTACAGGACAACCCATCACATCCGCAATGTCATCATAACTGAAACCTTCAATTTCGCGCAAAATTAAGGCGACTCGTAACTCCTCTGGCAAGGCATCTAAGGTATCAAAAACACCATCCTCCACTTGGTCACGAATCATCATTCGTTCGGGGGAGTTTAATTCTCGCAAAGCGCTGCGACCAACGGATTGTTCAATTAACTCATAATCAATATCCGTGTGTGGTGGGCGCCGCTCTTGATGGATCAGATAATTTTTTGCGGTATTGATGGTGACACGGTATAACCAGGTATAAAAAGCACTTTCACCACGAAAATTAGGTAATGCTCGGAACACTTTAATGAATACTTCTTGGGTCACATCTAGAGCTTCAGATGGATCTTTCACATAACGGCTGACTAATTTAGTGACTTTTAATTGATAGCGCACCAATAGCAGATTAAATGCCGTCTGATCTCCCTCTTGGGCTTGCTTAATTAGCTCAGCTTCATCTTTATCCGTCATAGAGAGGGCTCCATCGTGCACGGTGGATGATTGATGAATACCAGCAACTGCCTATATGCCGCTTTATGAACCCCATCATTGACTAGACATACAGCTCTTTTATGAGGATGGCTGAACAAATCCAGGCTAATTATTGCCCAGCCCGCCATCGCACTGGACCGTAAGCCCCGCATAAGGCGCTGAAATCTTGAGCTAGGAGACAGCGCTCTCACCACATGGCTGTCTATTAGCTGGAAATTTAATAGGCTAAAATGACGGTTCACCACGCTATCTGCTAATAATTTCGCAGCTTGCCACTGTCCTTGCGCTAGCAGCAAGAACCATTGTTGTTTAGATGCATTGTAACGTATTGCGCGTATGGAACTCGGCAGACGCAGATATAGCTGTTCTTTCACTAACTGTATGAATTTAAAGACAATCACCCCACTACCCCCGAGTGCACATCCAATGGATATCGTACCCATACAAAATAAGTACAATAAGATAATAATAGCTGCCCCGTGCAAAAACAGGAGTAAAAAACACAATTTCCGGGAAAAAGTACGCTTAATGCTTATTTCTAGCATAGTCACGCACCAATTTGACTATGACTTCAAAACGAGGTTCACTAGCAATCACATTACCGGTCAGCCAGCTAAAGAGCTCTGGATCGGTAGCTTCTAACATATCGATAAAGTCTTGCTGCTGCTGGACAGGCAAATCAGCATACTCAGACTCTAAAAAAGGGATCAGCAGTAAGTCCAACTCGCGCATGCCACGACGACAGCGCCAGTACAATCTGGAAAAATTCTCTTGTTCAGTCATAAATGTTACCTTCCCCTCTTAATATCATATATAATCATATCTCTAAATAATAAGTTATATTAAAACTATGCACGAAAAATGGCAACAATTCCTCAGTGAAATCGGCGCAAATTTTATCGATGGCCAGTTACACGGCTTCAGCAGTGCGCATATAGAAGCAGGCTTTGCTTTAAATGAGCGCACAACCTTATTCGAACTATCCGCATTCCACGGCCTAAAAGTGAGCGGCGAGGATGCACAGCAGTTTCTGCAAGGCCAACTGACTAATGATGTCACAGCCCTCAGCACAAATAAGGCCCAATTAACTGCCTGCTGTACTCATAAGGGTCGTATTGTTGGCTTATTTTATCTGTTACTGGTGGGTTCAGACTATTTCATACTATTACCACGCACTATGTGTGATATCGTCGCCACGCATTTAAACAAATATGCGATTTTTTCTAAGGTAAGTATCGAAGCATTACCTGATAATATTCGCATGATTGGAATACAAGGTAGTGAAGCTAATCAGTACATTCAGCAACACTTTGGCCAAGTGCCAGAACAAAATTATAGCGTCATTCACCAAGCAGAATTAAGTCTCATCGCTATACCAGGACATCTACCGCGTTATTTATGTATTGGCCCCTACTCGTGCTGCCAAGACT
Organism: Gammaproteobacteria bacterium; assembly: GCA_965230425.1. Lineage (GTDB taxonomy): Bacteria > Pseudomonadota > Gammaproteobacteria > UBA1113 > UBA1113 > CBDDKW01. The sequence continues at coordinate 251,329 of CBDDKW010000003.1, forward strand.
TCTGGCAAAAGATAGCAAATCCGCAACTAGCCGCATCAACCGCTTGGCACTTATTAGATATCCATGCTGGCATGCCACAGATTTTCCCCGCAACCAGCGAGAAATTTACCCCACATATGATTAACTTGCCTGAATTAGAGGGTGTCAGTTTCAATAAAGGCTGCTACACCGGCCAGGAAATCATCGCCAGGACCCAATATCTGGGTAAAGCTAAACAGCATTTAATTCAATTAACCAATCTTGGCACTGAGTTATTACCCCGCGCCAGCCACTTCGAACATCCGGATTACCAAAAACTCGTTGTCTTAGATAGTGCTATCAACGCAGCAGGCCAAGTAGATGGGTTATTTTCTGGCATGTGATAATCTGCCATATACGCTAAAAAAAGCCTTGTGTTTGATATAGTAAAGAAAGAGTTCTAACCCACTGGGTGTCCAAACATTAACCAAATTCTTAATAAAGACTTAAGCTGACTCTGGTATTATCCATGCGAAATCATAAAAATAACCAATACCAGTACCATGACGGGTCAAAGCAATGACATTAAAAATAGAATTAATCGGCAAAATACAACGAGGGGCATCTGTTTATGCTGACAATCCTGCTAAAGCCGCAATTTATTATGACGCTTTAAGTTTTTTGCAGTGTATACCCGAAACATATCATCCAGATCCTGAGTTAAATCTTATTCATGCTATATATACTTGGTGTATGCAGAAATTGACTGCCGTAGATATGCTAGTACCACGCCAGCAAACCCGCACTCAATTAAGTATCATCACCGAAATGATGACAACGCTATTCTCTTTTTTAGGTATCAGTGACCTCACTACAAACAAAATACGTAGCCTCAACCAAAACTTTGATGAAGCATCTCTATATACCGACCTATCTTATCAAGTTCAACTGATGCGCTATTTATTTGAAAACGATTGTACACTGCTATTGAAGCATCCTTTTATTAATATCTATCATTATTTTTTCCAAGAACGGCTGAATGGACGCAATGATGTACTAGAAATACAGTGGCAACACTTTCATGATTTAGGCCGTGCTATAGCAGATCAGAATTGGGCAGAAGTTGGAAAACTCATACACCTCAAAAAAAACTTCCCTCAGGCCTATATAGATAAACTTGCTAGAATAGCCGCCTTATTTTCGACGACAGCAAAGGAACAAAGAAATGGCTTCAATCAGGCTATCAATCACTATATGCATGTTTTTAATTCGATGGTTAGTAATCATATTGAGGCAAGCACTAATGATAACGAGCTTGAAGCAATCACGCCCAATATTCGTCAAATTGTGCATCGGGAATGGTTAATAGGTAAAGAATTTTTTGCAATGCTACTTGAGTTGGATATTAATTTTTTTGCTATTAGGAACCCAGCCCCATCAATAAATACAGATTACCAAAAACCACATAAACCAATCCAAGCTCAAGTGCTGCGTTCACGCATTGCCGCCATGCTATGGCAGCTTGAGAATGATCAGCTTATAAACGCCACGTTACTTGAAGCCACCATACATCATCTATTCCCTTATACTGATGACGCATTTGAACAAGCGGTGACAAATGATGATAAATTACAAAGGATGCGTGAAGCAATTGCTAAAAACCCTAACATTGACGAACGCTTACGTCATCCCTGCCTTATTTTGTTTAACAATTTAATTGCCCTAGAAAGATCACAGATAAAAAAATCACAAACACATAAAAAAAGAGAAAAGTTGATCGCAAGCTTAGCAAACACTTCAACGCCCACTGATGCAATCAGCACACTCTCCGGTCAGATAACTGCTGAGTCACTCACTCAAAAACTATATCCTGGCTTATGTAAATTAGCGGGGCAGCTTGATTTCATCGATTCAGCTCCCGATTTAATGCAACGTTTATTTTATACTTATTTCACTCCCGCCTATAAGCAGCAAGCTACTGAGCATGACAATGAGCAATCTAAGAATAAAAAACTGGAGCCTGGTGCTGATCAGGTTTATATTAGGCAAAAACTCTTAACCGAATTGAATTTCTTTGCTACCACGAAATTATCACATGATATTCAGTTTAGCGAATTATCCAGCCTCTCAACATTAGAAGTTAATGCTGACTGCAAAGAACAAGCATTATTTAGTGAACATAATGGTTTTGCTAAAGGCTTCTTTCTAGTAAGAAAAGGTTTTGAGAGATTTACAATTAACAATCCATGGTTAAATATTGAATTACAACTGCTAGAATTAAGCGCTAGCAACTGGCAAGCTTATTGCGCATATAAACAACTTAGAGATGACATCCGCAAGTGTATTGAGGAACAAGAGGGTACACAGTTATATACAATATTCAGCCAGCGTATAATAACAAGGAAGCGTCCGCCTTCTGCTACCAGTGCATTACATAATAGCTTTTGGAAGTTATTAGCTCCACAGAGAGATGGCGTTTTCATGGTTAACTTTGAAGAATTAAGCTTATTAGTAAAAGAGTCTGCTCTTGTGCTTGAAATTATTGCTCATTATCGCCCCTTCCAAAGCGCCAGTATGACCTTTGAAAAGGACGATATACGTCGCTATCGTTTGCTATCTTTATTAACCCGTCTATATGACTGTAAGAAGCCATTACAATTTGTGGCATTACTCCAAGAAAACAACATGTTAATTGACATAATGTACACACCCATGACGCAAGAAGTATTAAGAGAATACAGCGATGCAGAATTACAACACATGGGTTTAAATAAAAAAATATTGTCGCAGAAATCACTAAGTCAGTTAATAATTACTAGCTTAACAAACACTGCCTCTACAAAACAAGTACGCGAATTACTCTTTACACTCCATGATGTAGAATTTACTAACCCCATCATTAGTCGTAATAAAGATATTTACACACAATTAATTTGCTGCCTACAAGCAAAAGTGAAAGACCTGCATTTACAAATAGCTGCTGCACAAACAGGAACAAAGAGTAATGAAAAGGTCACTAAAGCAGAGGCTGAAAAATCTGATAGGAGTAGCCAGCGTCATACTTTGGTATATATGAATAGGGGAAGAAGTTAATCATTAAACTATGACGACAACAATGCTTTCCTCACTTCATCAATAACAGCACCCCACTCGCCTGCAAGACGCTGACGAAATAATCGTATACTCGGATACCAAGGTGTTTTATCGCCGCTTAACTGCCAGCGCCAATCAGGTACCGTAGGTAGTAGTAAATAGCACCGCTTACCTAAGGCACCTGCAATATGTGCAATTGTAGAGTCCACTGTGATAATTAAATCTAAACTAGCAATACATGCCATTAATTGTTGAAAATCACGTATCTCATCACCCAGATTGTGCATATGACTATGCTCAGATAAATCAGCAGTATTGCCACGCTGCAAACTGTAACTGGTGATAGAGGGCGTAGACATTAAAGTTGCCAGCATCTCTAAAGGGCATGATAAACGCTGCCGATGCCGGTGTTGTAAATCAGTTTCCCAGCAAAAGCCAACATGCATTGTGTCATTTGAGTCAAATCGCTGCTGCCATATTGCTTGTATTTCATTGTCTACATGCAAATATGGCACTTCAGCCAGAATACTGTCTTTACTTGTATGGAATACCTCCGGTAAGCCTAATAGAGAAATGTGATAATCAAACCTAGGGATCTCATCACCATGGACAATAATTTCGTCAACACAAGGTATTGCTTGTAATATACACTTTAACTGCGGACGTGCCATCACTAGCAAACGTCCTCCTAGTTCTTTTACTAGGGGTAAATAGCGAACAAAGTGCAACGCATCTTCTACATCTTTTTCAATACGTACTAAGAGGGTTTTATCAGCATATGCTTTGCCATCCCATAGGGGCATATGTATATTCTTAGGTAAATCTTGCGTCTTTTGTCTGTATAGCCAATTGTACTGAACCCATCCCTGTTGATAGTTTTGTTTGAGCAAATTCAATTCGCCTAATGCGGTATGAGCTTCAACAGATTTTGCATCTATAGAGAGGGCTTGATAATAATAAGTAATAGCAGACTCATATTGCCCCATATCATAATAAACACCAGCTAATCCTAATATAGCCTCTATATCTTCAGGCTTTGCGTCAGCTACATGTTGGAAATGGGTCAGAGCTTCGCGTAATTTTCCTTGATCTCGCAAGAGATTACCTAATTGATCATGAGCTGCAATTAAATTAGGGTATTGGATCAAGGCTTGCTGATAAGCAGTAATAGCAGCCTCTATTTGATTTAGCTGTTGATAGGCATTACCTAATTGATAATCATAATCTTTGGCATGTTGTTGTTTATTAAGATTGCCTTGTAGGGCTTCGGCACGCGCTTTATCTCCCTTATTCTGGTAAATATGGGTTAGCGCAACTATAGTGGGAATGTCATCCGGATAATCCGTTAAAATATTTTCATAAACTTTTTCAGCTAAATCACTATCACCTGACTCGAACAGGTTTTGAGCTATTTTTAATCGATTTGCTAACATGTCTACTGCCATGCCTACATTCCCTTATTGCTACGATCATTGTCTATGTAAATAATAGACCATATTCATTGAAGCATGACATGATGGACAAATATGAAGCAGAACAATAAAAGCCTCACTTTTTGGCACTGCTAGTGCCAAATTTCCTTACTTTTTGGCACTGTCAGTGCCAAATTTCCTTCTTTTTAGTGCCTGGGTGTAGTTAATATACACAATATGCAGTTTAAGACGGCAGATTGAGACAATATCTCTCATGCCGTTTGAAACGGTAGCCGCATTACTAATCACAACATCGTAAGAACATAAGCAGCAATAACGCTGCTAACCTACTCCTCACACTGGCTTCATATGGGGGAATAAAATTACATCACGAATTGAGGCAGAATCAGTGAATAACATAACTAATCGGTCAATCCCTATGCCCTCACCTGCAGTAGGTGGCATACCATGTTCTAGGGCCATCACATAATCTTCATCATAATGCATGGCTTCTAAATCGCCTGCGGCTTTTTCCGCCACTTGTTGGTGGAAGCGTTCAGCCTGATCTTCGGCATCATTTAACTCTGAAAAACCATTAGCAATCTCACGCCCTGCGGCAAAAAATTCAAATCTATCAGTGACAAAGGGATCCTCATCATTACGCCGCGCTAGTGGCGATACTTCAGCAGGATAAGCGGTAATGAAAGTTGGATCAATGAGACGATGTTCCACTGTCTTTTCAAAAATTTCGATCTGTATTTTACCTAAGCCGTAACTTTCTTTTAGCGGAATATCCAATTGCTTAGCAATCTGTGTGGCTGAATCTAATTCTTGTAATGCACTCATTTGGATATCTGGATTGAAATGTACGATAGCTTCTAACACTGTCATGCGCGCAAAGGGTTTAGCAAAATCAATGTCATAGCCCTGATAATGTACTTTTTCACCGCCGGTAACTTGCTCAGCAATATGCCGTAACATCACTTCAGTGAGATCCATTAAATCATGATAATCTGCATAAGCTTGATAAAATTCTAGCATAGTAAACTCAGGATTATGCCGTGTTGATAAACCTTCATTACGAAAATTACGATTAATTTCAAAAACACGCTCAATACCACCTACGACTAAGCGCTTCAAATATAACTCAGGGGCAATACGCAAATATAACTCCATATCCAGGGCATTGTGTTGGGTGACAAAGGGTCTTGCGGCAGCACCACCCGGGATCACTTGCATCATGGGGGTTTCAACTTCCATGAACTCTCGATCGCGCATAAATTGTCGAATTAAGCGAGTAATTAACGAGCGAATGCGGAAGGTTTCGCGGGTTTTCTCATTAACAATTAAATCTAAGTAGCGACGTCGATAACACATCTCTTGGTCAGCTAGACCATGGAATTTATCTGGTAAAGGACGCAATGCTTTAGTAAGTAAACGAATTTGGCTAGCCCAAACAGACAATTCACCAGTCTTAGTTTTAAATAAGCGACCTTCCACGGCAATAATATCACCTAAATCCCATTTCTTGGTTTCTTCGAATACGTCTTCAGATAAATCATTTTTACGCAGATATACTTGAATTTTACCACTACGATCTTGTAGCGTCATAAAGCTCGCTTTACCCATTAAGCGTCGCGTCATCATCCTACCAGCAATTTTAACCGGCACTTCCATGGGATCTAAGGTTTCTTTATCATGCTGATCATAGTCAGTTAATAAGTCAGCAGCTAGATGCTCAGGACGAAAATCATTAGGAAAAGCTACGCCTTGTTCACGCAGACTGGCTAGCTTGGCACGACGCTGAGCGATTTGCGTATTTTCATCGATTTCAATGTCTGGTTCTGATGAATGTGGATCTGTCATTATGTATACCTTATTACTTAATCAAATAGTTCAGTGTGTCATTTATACTGTTTAACTCGGACTATCAACGCCCTGCTTCAAACTTGCTTCAATAAATTGATTCAAGTCGCCATCTAAGACGGCTTGGGTATTACCTGTTTCTACCCCAGTACGTAAATCTTTAATACGTGATGAGTCTAAGACATAAGAGCGAATTTGACTACCCCAGCCAATGTCCGCTTTACTCTCTTCCATGGCTTGTTGCTCACTGTGACGTTTTTGTAACTCTAGTTCGTATAGCTTAGCTTTTAATTGCTTCATGGCTTGCGCTTTATTTTTGTGCTGCGAGCGGTCATTCTGGCATTGCACCACAGTACCCGTGGGTTCATGAGTGATCCGTACGGCTGAATCTGTCCGGTTTACATGCTGCCCCCCAGCACCACTGGCACGATAAGTATCAATACGTAAATCCGCAGGATTAATATCGATATCGATGTCATCACTGACTTCAGGATACACGAATACGGAAGCAAAAGAAGTATGCCGGCGATTGCCTGAATCAAAGGGAGATTTACGCACCAAGCGATGCACGCCGGTTTCAGTACGTAGCCAACCAAAGCTATAGTCACCATCAATTTTTATCGTTGCACTGCGGATACCCGCCACATCACCAGCAGAGGCTTCCATTAGTTCAGTACTGAAACCCTGTTGCTCAGCATAACGTAAATACATTCGCAATAGCATTTCCGCCCAATCTTGCGCTTCAGTACCACCCGACCCTGATTGAATATCCAGATAACAGTTATTAGCATCCATTGTGCCACTGAACATACGTTGAAATTCTAGCTTTGCTAGACGCTGCTCGAATTCCTGAGCTTCGGTTTGAATACTCGCGATGGTATCATTATCTTGTTCTTCTACAGCTAAGGCTAGTAACTCTTTCGCATCGCTCAAACCAGAGACTAAGTTAGCCACGGTATCAACGATATCACGTAACTGCACCCGCTCCTTCCCCAAGGCTTGGGCACGCTCTTGGTCACTCCAAATATCCGGCTGTTCTAACTCGCGCTCCACTTCATCTAAGCGTTCTTGCTTGGTTTCTAGGTCAAAGATACCCCCGAATGCCCTCACAACGGGCTTGCATATCACTCAAATGCTCTAATAATGTATTAATTTCTTCCATTTTCAGCCTCAAACCGTCAAATTGCGCAAATTATAACGGATTTTGGACTGATGGGGAATTGGAGTATATGATATTTTTTAATGGGAAGTGTTAAGAAACTTGCGCCAAACTTGCGCCAAACTTGCGCCAAACTTGCGCCAAACTTGCGCCAAACTTGCGCCATCTTATATTATAAGTTTATACCTCAGGATGTTAGTTGCTCCCTCTGATTGCACAAGTTTTTTATCAATCAGACTTTTAAGGTCGCGCTGTAAAGAACGTCTCGGTATATTTGCTCGACCTTTTTATACTATTACCAATTAGTACGCCGACTCAGTAAATTCACCATTCTGATAGCCTGGCAATATTAACAATGCCAGTAAAATTCCTACGCCACAAAAGAGCATGGTGCCTGATAGCACCACTAATGATTTACTCAAGAATAATCCCACCAGCGAAGCAATAATCGATGCGAAGGATAGACGCAAGAAATTTGCCATGGCTGATGCAGAACCTGCTAAGGTTGGGAATGATTTCAACGCCATAGCATTGGAGGGTGACAAGGTAAAAATTGTACCTAGCGTGCTGATATAAACTGGGATGATGATACGCAATGCTGATATATGGTGTGGCATAAGTGCAAAGATAGTTAATAGCACCCCACCGATAACAATGCATAAGGCACCGATCATCAAACTTAAATCAATATGAATATGCTTACGCATGAACACACCGACATAATTGCCAACAACAATGAGTGAACCATTGATTGCATAGACAATAGCAAATTGCCTTACATTCAAATGCGTCAGTGATATCAACAAATAAGAAGAATTTACAATGAATGATAGTAAAGAAGAAAACGACAACACCACACAAATTGCATAACGCCAGAAATAAATATTTTTAATTACTTCCAGATAAGGTTTGAATAAATGCAACTCTTTTCCACTGTCTAATTCTTTATAACTGGGTTGGCGTGGGTATAAGAAAAAAGTCAGAATAGTGACCACCACACCTAAGAAGACCATGGCAGCAAAATTTGAACGCCAGCCAAAATGTTGCTCTAGCATCGCGCCAATAATCGGTCCCACAATAGGTGATAAGCTAATGGACATACCAATATATGACATAGCTTTAGCGCGCACTAAATCATCCTCAAAACCTCGCGTGGCTGCTGATGAAATCACCATTGGGCAGCTCACACCCAGGGCTTGGAAAACTCGACATACAATTAAGACGGTATCTGAAGATGTGACGGTACAAGCCAATGAAGCCACAATGTAAATAAATAAACCAATATACAACATGGGACGGCGCGCATAGTGGTCAGATAATGGCCCATAAATTAACTGGCCAATGGCTAAAAAGAGTAAATACAAACCAATGGTTAATTGGATCACACTGTGAGTTGAATGCAGATCTTTGGTAATTGAAGGCATTGCCGGCAGATAAATATCGATTGACACCATCCCCAGGGCCATTAAGCTGGCTAAGAGTAAAATTGTGACAATCATTGGTCTTGATTCCATTCCGTATGTATTCCTTATTTCGTAGTCGACTAGTATATTTAATTTATTAGCACACTGCCATATTGTCAGCATAACAGTAATATGTAGTCAGTGTAGTTATGCTGCGGATAATTTTTGCCACTCGCTCTACATTTACAACATACCGTAAAATCTTTTACTATACCTCCACACGATATACCATATAGAAGATTACACAGTTATGGAAAAAATATTTACAAAAATCAGCAATGGCTACCAAAATTTTAGACAAAAATACGCTGCGGGTGACGATTCTATGTTGCAACAACTGGCTGAACATGGGCAAAAACCTGAAATCATGGTTGTGGCCTGCTGTGATTCACGCGTGGATCCTGCCCTACTCTTACAGTGTGAACCTGGCGATTTATTTACCGTAAGAAATGTTGCCAATATTATTCCACCCTATGAAGCAGACGAACACCACCATGGCACTAGTGCTGCATTAGAATTTGGCATTTGTTATTTAAATATTAAGCATTTGATCATCCTCGGACATAGCCAATGTGGTGGCATCAACGCAGCGATTCATAATGATACACTACATCAAGATGATTTTATTTCTAACTGGGTATCTTTAGTTAAAAATGAAAAAAGCCTAAAAGATACAGATGCTCTTGCGCAACATTCGCTCAATCATTCTTATGAAAACTGCTTTACTTTCCCATGGATCAAAGAACGTGTCATACAACGACAATTAGCTATCCATCGTTGGTTTTTTGCCATCAAGTCTGGCGAAATTTTTGCTTACTCGGATGCAGAAAAAGCCTACGTACCTTTGAATCACGCTACCTTATGAAAAAGAGAGTACTTTTTATTTAGAAAGATACGCAGTGAAAATAACAACTTCCTATTTTTACAAGAAGGGAATAACATGCTAGAACAGTCCATCACCATTATCAATAAGCTTGGCTTACATGCTCGTGCAGCAACAAAATTTGTAAACCAAGCAAGTAGCTTTATCAGTACGGTTGAAATTAGTAAAGGTGAAAAAACCGTTAATGGTAAAAGTATCATGGGTGTGATGATGCTTGCTGCCGGCAAGGGTACGGAATTAATGCTCAAAATTGATGGAGAGGATGAACAAGAGGCATTACAAGCGATCACTGCCCTTGTTAATAATCGTTTTGATGAGGCGGAATAAAAGGCCACATTAAATATTGTATGCTGTCATATTAAGCCTAAACAACAGAAATTCCCTATCATTTCGAGCACAGCGAGAAATCTCCATATGGTTTAGCTAATACGAACAAAACACTATTACAAGCAATCAAATCATCAGGTGATTCCTCTCAACGGCTATAGTCACTGCTCGGAACGACAAAGCATTTTTGCCATATTATCTATTAGTCCTCTTTCAAGCGAGATAATTATCACTAGTAGATTCAAAATACACTTGCCCTTTCAACATCACTCCTCTTTGACTGTTCAATTGAATAGCCTGGCCATGTAATCTGATACTCCCATCGCGCATACTAAGTATTGCTGTTTGTTGCGCTAATTCCAACATATTAACAGCATCAATGCGTATATCATCTGCAGCAACTATGCTAATGGCACCTTGCTTAGCTTGATAACATATCTCACCCTGTTTCGCGGCAATAGTGATCCCAGCGTTACTGGTGAATGCGATATTCTCATCACTGCTTGCAGTAAAATCACCTTGTGCAGTAAAAGCTAGCGCTTGTTTTGCTCGAATGAGCACATTAACAGCATTCATACTGAGATTGCCATTATAAGTAATACAGGAGTAAGCCTGTTTTACTTGATATTCCACTGTACCAGCCACATGTACCCGATGAGATTGTTGACAACAAAAAATTAAATCATGCTGTGCATACATACTCAGATCACCCACTTGACTTTCAAGTAAAACACAGTGTTGCTGTGTATCAAATAACAATTGATTACCATTGTCTAGTGAGAAACAAATACGCTGATGCGAAGGGGTATCATCAAATAATAAGTAGCTCTCTGCTAGTGTCCTGATAATATTTTGCTGTGCATTGCTCTGCACCACCGGTGACGGATATGAACAATTAGCTAATGCCCCTAAAATAACTGGCTCATCAATATTATTCTCTAAAATTGATAGCAATACTTCACTATTTTGTCGCAAAGGAAAACATTCGCCTTGTTCTCTCATGCCACCTAGACCATAGCTATGAATGCGAGGTACGGGTTTACTGGCAGGACCAGAGAGACCTTGATGGAATAACGGCTGTACCCGATTGTAACCTTGTTCATCCATATAACCGTATTCATTATCACTGAGGATGCGTCCACGAAATACCGTCACCATCTGTTTAGGTATATAACGCAATGGAAAAGCAACCTGTGTCATAGGGACTAACTTTATGCTCACCTGATAATCAACCATAGCACTATCAATTTGTTTTGCAGTGCTTTGTAATTTACTGACAATATACAGACCTGAATATTTATCATGTAGGGATGCCGCATCTACCTCAATCACTTCACCGATCTGAAAATGCAAATAATCAGACTTAGCTGTCAAATAGTAAGACATACTCAGGTTTGCTAACATATGATATTGTAGCTGCACTTGATAAAGCCCATAAGCCCGATGCGGTGTTAATCCAGTATCTGTTATAATGGGTACAGCATGTTGTTTACTGCGTTGATACAGTTGATTATTATCCAGTAAACACAGCGTTTCATAATCCGCATCCCCTTGAAAAAAATAATGTAAACCTTGCTCTGACCAAAGTCGATATAAAAAATCCAATGTGGTTTGTTGAGGCATTTGTGCCATATAAGTACGGTTTAAATAATTCCTCATCAGGCGATACTGCTGTTGAGTAGCGGTATAACCTATAGATGTTAAGCACTGTGCAGTCACATCAATAATAGATTGCTCTGACAATACTCTAGGAATGGCTTCGTAGGACAGCAATTGTAACCGTGGCTCTATGGTTAAACTCACTAGTAGATGACCATGTTCATAATATTGCTCTAGTGCTGTAACCACACCCCAATAGTAACTTACCTGTTTATCTTGAGTAATATTAATACGAGCAGGATCCATTAATTCGACCATTGGCATATCCAGCATATGGCTAATCAGCGTAGTTTGATAGAGACTGATTGTATTCACCGCAGCTACTGACTCAAAGGTAAACACTGGGTATGCTTTATCGTTGATTTGTAATGTTATAGAGGGCATGGCTTAGCTACTTTATGACACGAAAACAATAATCAAAAACATATATTAAAAATATATTAAAGAAATTACAAGCATATACATATGAATTAAGCTGATGAATATGCCATTCAGAGCAGAATCAGCTCAAGATTGTAGTTCTGTTACAAAACGGCTACACCCTTTATCATGGGTACGCTTGCTTGGAAGCGTAGAGGAAGTTTGCCAACCATCAACCACAGCATCTTGGAAAACCTCTGAATCTATTACCAACATAGACCGTATATCAGAGGCAGATAGAGCAGATTGAACACCTGAGCCCTTGCCTAAACCCTGTGGCTTGTGCGCAGAAGAAGTCTCAGAAACTAGTTTTAATACATGCTGATAAAGGCTCAAGTTATATTCATCTGGCTTATTGACAGCACGATGAGCTTTATTCAGCACACTATCTGCACTACCTCGCTCATTTACAGGTATTTGCTCAATACGCAGCTTAAGTGCAACCAATAATCCGTCAACTACCAAGTTAATACGCTGAGTTAACTTGGCTATTAAGCTTGCATACTGATCTGTATCATTTTGCAATCGCTGCGCATGCTGTAAACCTATGCAATACAACAGCATGGCTTGCTTAGAGTCTTTTACAATAGGATATTCTGATGTGCCTGAACCTGACTCATACAATTTACCTAATTCCTGATAAATCACCGGATCGATGAATTGTAACTCATGAGTACGTGCAAGCTTAAGCTCATAAACAAATTGTTTATTCGTCATTAAGCCAGTCACTACTTCGATAAATTTCTTAAATTGACTGTGGTACCATGCTTTTGCTTGCTTAGTTAAATTTGCTTGCGACTCGTGCAAATTAGTGGCTTGTGGATCATTAACAAAATATTGACGATAGGCACGCATATACTCTAACAGATAACGATTCTTACGCGTGATAGTTGCAAATACTAACGAGCTAAACAGAGATAAATATTCTGGTGAACCAACATAGTTTGCTAACTCTTTCAGTTTGGTATACATAGCATGGCCTGTGATTTCACCACGCATAAACAAATAACAAAACTCTGAAATAGTATCCACAGATTTTTCAATGGCAGGATCAATACCACTAATTTTACGAGTTTGTAATTCGACAGGTTCTGAACCATGGGCAAGCACTTGGAGAGGTTTTCCCACGGTAGGAAATAATATATCTTGTTTTTTAATAAATAGAGCCCCTGCTCTCACTAATATTGTAAGTATTTTTACTGCATCACTAATTTCTACATATCCCGATGTTCGATTGTCAAGATTTACAGTACACCATTGATCTTGAGCCACCTCATAAGCCTTCGTTAGAGGGAAAATAGCATATTCATATACTTGAGGGCCTTGGTAGTCCAATGGCCGATAATAACCTACTCGTGTTTGGTTATTACCTGAGCCTATTGCAATTGTAGCCCTTACGATATCTGGCTTAGCTGTAGCAATAGCATAGGTTAATAAACGCTTATTAAAACTCTTATAGGCTGAAACCGAAGTATCTTTATAACTCAAATCTAAATTAACATCAGCACCTAACTCAACTAACTTAAGACCCAGTGCAACCAATGATTGCAACACATTTCTATTATCATCGATACCGGCCTCTTCAACAGCGGCTAATTGCTTTAATACAACCAATAGCAAATCATTAAGCTGTTCTGCTGAGTATTTATCTTGTCCTTGCGCTAAAATAAGCTCAATGAGGTATCGAGCACGATTGGACTTAGATTTATTACTTTCATCCTCTTGCTGTGAGGCATTGCGTACAGTAGCAGAGGCTAACTTAGAGCATGCCGTTGAAAACACTGACAGTATACTACTAAAGGCAAAGGTTAAAGCTGGCGTTCCTTGATAAGATAACGCAAACGTAGCTAAAGCTGGATAAGAAATAAGAGATACACTGAGGACATCATCGATAATATCATTTTCACGATCAATAACTCTAAAGCTAGGTACTAATACTTGTTGCTTTGAACGTATAGCACCTTGTCTAGCATCATTGAATAACTCTGGCACAGCAAAATAAAGTACAATAAGATCTGTAATAGCAAATAACTCACCGACTTTATTCGAATGTATATATTCGACAATTGACTTTCCATTGATAGTTGCCGGTAATGAACTTGTCACGTTATCAAAATACGCATGTACATTCGCAGTTGGTAATACAGTTTGACCATCAGTGGGAAATACCACACTTTTTAGCAAGCTGAAAAGGGGAATATCCGCATCAGAATTTTGACAAATAGCTAATAATAAGTCACCTGAAATATCAAGCTGAATCAACCAATGCGCATAAGTTTGGCTCAGCTCATGATTATCTTGACTCAATTGTAAGCTGAGGTTAAATAGTCTGGAAAAGAATTGCTGCTTGTTTTGCACAACACTATCAGAGTCTACATGAAGCAATGCCCGATAAATATATCGGCGATATAGGTTAACTAATTTACTGAACTGTTGAATAGCGTAGGTTTCCACAGGATAGTTCGGTACAGATGATGGCTGCTGCTCATGGCCAGTTGGTAGAAACAATACCCTATTGGCCAAATAATCAAGTAACCTCTCTGCAGCATCAACATACCCAGCCTCGCAATCGGAGACTAAACAAGCCAATGTAATTTCAGTATTGACGCAGCGAGCCTTTAAATGAGTGATAGCATCATTACCTAACTTTAAGAGCGGTGAAAACCCCGCTGATCGTAACCGTGCATAGTAGGCACAAATCTGTTGTGATGGCAGTGAATTGCCATCATGTTGACTCCGTAGACGCAGGCTTGCACTGTATCGATATATGTGCCAACGCTGCATAGAGATGTGTGTAAACAAAGCTGAAAGTTCTAAGCTCTGATAAAGATAATTGGTAATCGTTATATTGGGACCCACTTGGCTCAAATAAGTATTTACAATCAATTGGCCTTGTATATCTTTGAGGGCAGTTTGGATATGTACTAAAACAAAATATGCCATGGTTATACTGCCTGAATAATCACCAAGCACAATAGGTTTAGAAGCATACTCACTGCCATCAACCTTGGGAATACAGGTAAAATACATGCCAGCCAAATATTCATCTAATCGACCCGGCTGATTGAAATCATGAGTGATGCCTAGGAACAGTCTGTTACTTGCACACAGTGATAACCACTGACGCAGCATAGTACTTATACGTTGATACAGTGAGTCGCTTGCATCAGTATTTTTTACACAAGTCGAATCACCTATATTAGCATCAGCAGCCAAAGATAATTGTTGCGAACTCAATATTGAGGCATCATCCACTGCTGAAGCATTCGATGACTGCATCGTCTGTCGACGTAAACAAGCCAAGACAAAACAAAGATTATCTACTAACCAAGCATTTGCCTTGAAAAATTCTCGATCTTTTTCCTCTGACTCAAGTAATAAAATATACACTGGCCAAGTTATAATAAAATCAACAAACTGTTTCACATCAAATTCATTATTAGCCAACTTTGCTAGTATGTTGCGTTTAAATTGGGTAGTATCATGGTTTAATAATAACTGGCTGTAAGTTAAAGCTTGGCTTAGGTGCGTATCTAAAGCACGCTGCGATAGCTCCTTAAGATATTCCGTAGATTGATGTTCACCATATTGGCCATATATTTCTTTTAAGCGTAGTAGCAAGAATACCCTATATGCCGATTGATAATTATTTTGCTCAAGGCACAAATCAAATAATTGCCTAAATGTTGTTGCTTCACTCCAGGTTATCATTTTCAAATCATAAACAGATAACTCTAACTCGTATTTAGTCGCTGCATAGAACAGTAGTCGATTATATGATTGTGGTGTTATGAGCATATGCGAAGGAGATTGAAATGCTAATTGTTGCGCGCAGGTCGCAAGAAATGTATTCAGATCCGCTTGAGTTGATGGATTGACTGATTGCCGCTTTATAAATTTCCAAAACGTCAGCATAGACCATTGTGAATGCCGATTATTAGCCACATTAATGGATGAAAAAATAGTGACAGTGATATCTAGTGCAGACTTTCCATAACTTAAGAAGTTCCCCGCCAGTAAAATGTGGTGCAATTTTTCTAACAGCGTGACTTGTTCAATTATTTCCAAATGGGCCAAATAATTTTGTATAACAAATAAACTATCAATAAATAACTGAGAAACCTCTACATTTGTAGTATATACCTGAAAACCTGATGGTCTATGATGCTGCATATGTTTGAATACTTGTTCAACTGTATCCGAAAAAAAGGCACTCTCAATTCCTCTCATAGGACTGTCAAGAAATTGATATTGTTGGTAACCCGCAAGTAAACTTATTAAGTCTTCAAGGTAACTACCATACTCACCTTGAATTTCAAGTGCTAAATTATGAACTGGAGCACTATCTGAGTAGTACGGCACACTATTCCCTGTTAATAAGATATAGACACTCTTATCTCTGCTCTCTTGTCGTAGACCTACACGATAGCGTGTATACAAAAACCGTAATAGCTCAATGTCATTAGTTGTATATGTAGTTACTTGTGTAACGAGCGCAGGCGACAACACTATACACCGTTCAACTAATGCGGCTCTAAACTGCTGATAATCGGGCAAAGCTAGAGTCTTTGAACGATGCAGATAATCTAACAGCTCATAGACTTCATATGCCGTACATTGCTCCAGGATGGCTTGAATAGTCGCTAAATCACCATTGAACAATAGATGAATGTGCCGCACAGGTTGCACCGTGGGAGAAACTGTGCCTGTAACATCAATATGGGCTCTATTTTCTATTGCGTACGTATTGCTTCTCATAGTTGTGAAGAGAATCAATTTATCTAAACGTGGTTTGAGATCCATGCCCCCTATAGCATTAACTAGAACTGAGAATTGCTTATGAAAATTTTCACTGAAGGGGCTTGCTACTGTACCTTCGGTAATCAACCAATGAGTATTTAGCAGTGCATTACCCTGTGAAAGCACTGGCCAATGCCCGTGTCGCAGTGCTAATTCATTATGCTCTAGTAGTGTTACTAAAGATTCCCTTGACTGATATAAAATAACACCTAGCAGCGATGCGATTTTGCGATCTTCTAGTTGAGTTGCGACGGGTATTATTGACATTAATTCATTATCAAAACTCTTTAAATTACGCTGTGCAATTTTAGCCATCGCTGTATCGCATGGATTAAATACTACTTCAAAAAATAGCTCTGCAGATCTAACGTTACTCACCAACAAATTGAGCAAAACCACTAATTGTTTCACTGATAGTGTTTTAATAAGAGGTTGCAATGGATTGTCTTTAGTATCACAGGATTGAGAATCAAGATCTTCTATGGGAAGAAATAAGCTAAGCACTAGCCTCTTGAATACCATATTGTCCTTGTCAGTATCAATATTCTGCTTAATTGGCATGTTTTTAAAGTAATTTGACGACTTGTTTGACTGTGTAGCTTCATTAAATTTTTCAGATAATACTTCAAACCCCTCTATTAATACACGGCATACCTGCACAAATTGACCAGTATCGCCAGTTAATGTCTCTTCGCCTCCAGATTGACTTGGTCTATCGGAGTGCATTTGATGAATAATTGTTTTTAGTCTTTGGAAATAAGTGGGGTGTTGATGAAATATTTTTTCTAGCTGCTGTTGTACTTCAGCAAATTTATTTGCTAGAACACGGCAGCGCTTGGCAACAAATGTCATTGTTTCATTCTCTATAATAGTTATATTGTCTATATCGCACATTAATCACGCACGACTTACATGAATTATTGATTATTACTCGATCTCTAGCAGACAAAGGATACCTAGTGTCTCATATTAAGTCAATTGATCTAGGGCTAACACTGAATACTCATGAATACATTTTTTCAACAACTCAGCCGCAAGCGACCGAGATTGTTTTCTAGTATGATTTTGCCTGCACGAACCAAGTTCGCGCGACGGCGACTTAAGGGGAGTCTACGCTGACTTCCCTTAAGAATCCCCAAGCACAAAGTGCTCGCAGCAAGCTGCGGGGAATCAAGTTAAACAAAGCTGAGTGGTACTGGCTTGGGCGTGATACGATATTATAGACCGTGTTTAGGGTGCATGTTATCTGCTTCACTATCAGGAGTATTATTCTCTGCTGCTGTATCATCAGGTTCTATTGTATTCGTCATATGCTCTGCGGCCGCACTGGTTAACCTATCCTCTGGATGCAATGGTTCATCTGAGTGTCCCAGTTTAGGCTCTTTATCTCTATTGCGATGGTCTGCTAGCTGAATAGTTTGTTCAACGCGACTATTGAGGACCATGGCAGTGTCAACGCCTATTTGTCCTGAGGTAGCATCATGTTCCTGGGTGGCAAACACCGGCGAAGTTGCTGTCATTAGTGTGGCAAAAACTAATGCTGAGCTACGTACCCATTTTTTTGTGCTAGGGTCTGCTTTTTCTGCTTGATGAGCTTGCTTAGTTGTTGTCTTGCTCTCTACAGTTGACTCTTGTATCAAGCTATCTTTAATAACCGCATCAGAACTCTCTCTACTTGTCTCTACCGCCCTTTCATGTCCCATGCTCGCTGAGGCTGATGATGTTTTGAGATTGTCACTAGAGTATTCATGCCCTTCTTGGGCTATTGATTTTTTATCATTGGCTTGCATATTTTCTGAGTCTGCGGCAGTTTCATTTTCAATAGTTTTTTGCGGCTTATCTCCCTGCCACCATTGGCGCATTTTTTTTATGGACCATGTTCCTATTGATTTTACTAGGCTAGTAGTTACGGATAATACCAATATTCCAACTCCCACCGTCATGAGTGGGGGAGCAAATACGGAGGCTAAACATAGGACAGCACCAAAAGTAGAAAAACAAGCTAAGGCAAAATCAACGGACTTACTGATAAATTTACCTAAGTCTTTTGCGTACTTGCCTAGCTTTGAACCCTGTTTGACCGTTTCATAAAGTAATAGCCCTGCCAAAATAGCAGTACCTACCACAGGAATAAAGTAAGCTGTTACAGCAAGCGCAATAATACCAACAATCGCCACTGCAACTACGGCTACTGCAAAGACTTGAGCAGCCATACGTAGGGCTTTATTTGTAATCTTATCAAGTTGTGTGGTTTGCATGCTGATTAAATACTTGATGCTAAGCTTAGATATAGCCCAAAGTGTATTAGCTACCGCAATGGGAATTTTAAGCCACGGTATCATTTTGCCCAAGCGACTTGCTGCATTTATGAATAAACTAAAAAAATTTTTATAGCGATTTGCTGCTGCCACTGCTGTATCAACAGTTTTTATTTTCTCTTCAATATGCTTTATTTCCGCAGCCTGCGTATTATCAAGATCGACTTGTCCAGACCCAGAGAACTCTGATGATAATGGTGGTTGACGTTCAGACATAATTAATACTCTTTAACTTGATGCCCCGCAGCTTGCTGCGGGCACTTTGTGCTTGGGGATTCTTAAGGGGAGTCAGCGTAGACTCCCCTTAGGAAACCCCAGCACTTCTGACTCCTCCGCAAGCGGAGGAGACTTCATTCTTTAAAGTATAACAAATGAACGATGAATAATGGTCGTGACGAAAGAATATTACAGCGCTGTAACATATAGGATTGCAACCCTGCAACGGTTAGACTGGTCATACTGCTAGGACACCAGAGGAAATAAGCAAAGCTATATCTGTCTTAAGTCTAGCGTACTAGCTGGACACGCGACTGTGGCACCGCAGTATCAATATATTCAGCCATATCCTCTGGTGTGAGCTCTTGTTGTTGTTTTGCAACACCAGGATAAATATTCATATTCACATCACTATGATGGTCAAATAAGCCTGA
The DNA here is from genome assembly GCA_965230425.1 of Gammaproteobacteria bacterium. Taxonomy (GTDB): domain Bacteria; phylum Pseudomonadota; class Gammaproteobacteria; order UBA1113; family UBA1113; genus CBDDKW01. The sequence continues at coordinate 271,337 of CBDDKW010000003.1, forward strand.
TTGATGGCGGGCTAATTCAGATGTTGTCACTAAGTCATCTACAGCTTTAGCCTGGCTCGCCAAGTCATGTTGATTATCAAGATCATCTTGTTTTCTGGCTTCACAGGCTGCTTTTTTCGTTTTTGATTCAACCACTGCCACTAGCTCCGGTTTTGTGGCCTTGGTATTAGAGTTGACTTTGGCTGGGCTAGCCTCAGCACCTGCAACATGGGCTGCAAGACATAATGCCCCTAAGGCCAGCATAGCCGTTGAAGCACGTTTGACTTTACGTTGCTTTTTCGTAGGCTCCGCACTGACTGTTGCTTCTGTTACGCCCGGTTCAATAGTTTCATTGCGACTTAAATCTACCGTTTTACTTGGTGTGATTTCATTCTCAGGTTTAGCAATAGGTACTAATACTGGCTCATCAATTGGATGTACAATAGGCTGGTCTTTAGCAACTTGTTCTTTGCTAAACACCGCTCGTACTTTACTAAAAAGCCATTTACCTACTGACTTGGTTAAACTCACAGTAATAGAGGCTATGATTAAACTTGTGCCTATCATGCTTAAGGGTGGAAATAGAAATGCCCCAATACACAAAATTGCACCCGCAGTAGCCATTAAGGATAAACCTAGATCGGCAGTACGGTCGATAAACTGAGGGACATTTTTGATACTGGCCATTTGTGCGAGTGATTTAACCGTTTCGCTGAGCATAATAGTAGTGAGTAAGCTGACAGCCACAATAGGGAAAAATATGGCAAGTACACTGGCAACACCTAATAACAGTGTTGAGCCGATCAGCAACGCATAAACACCTGCTCTGGCTAGCTTTCTTAATTTAGGGTTCTCGATCGTATTCAGCTTTGCCGTTAACTTATGGTTAGTACCAATAGTACTTATGTATAAAATCCCCCAAAGGGTATTGAGGATAGCAAAAGGTATCTTTAAAATAGGAATTAATTTACCTAAAAAATCAGCCATACGACCTGCTGTACCTAATAAACCTGCCAAAAATGTTAACAATTTATTATATTGCAGCATCGCGAGCATGCCACGACTAGCATATTTCGCGCCCGTATCGACTTTTTTACGAAATGTTTCGTTATATGTATTCTCATCTACCTTCATTGCTGAATCGAGGTGAGATGTTATTTTTGTGGGTGTCTGGGTTGCCATGGGACACCTCCTATATATTACTCATAATGCTCGTTCAAGGCGTATTATAGTGATATTTTCTTAAAGAATTATTAAGGAATATAGTAATTTTTGTCTAATTTTCTCGTGCTTATTTACTCGCCCGCCAACATCATATTTTCGATAAGAATAGAACCCGTTTGAATATTGCTTCGCCTATCCACATCATTGCCAACTTTAACGATTTGTTGGAACATATCGCGTAAATTACCTGCGATAGTGACTTCATGTACAGGATATTGGATTTTACCATTTTCAACCCAAAAACCGGCGGCTCCGCGAGAATAATCCCCAGTAACAATGTTAACGCCTTGGCCCATTAATTCTGTCACGTAAAGGCCTGTACCCATCTGTCTCATTAAGCTCGGTAAATCATCCTCACTTGTATCAATGAAGACATTGCGTGCACCACCCGCATTACCGGTAGTTTGCATCTGTAACTTTCGTGCTGAATAACTACTCAGCAAATAGCGCTGTAAGATCCCATCTGCAACAATGTTTTCGGCTTTGGTACCCACACCCTCATTATCAAAGGGTGCACTACCCAGACCCTTCAGCAAATGCGGACATTCATGGATCCGCACATGCGGTGCAAAAACTGGACGTTGTAATTGATCAAGCATACATGACGCTTGGCGATAGATGCTACTGCCACGAATAGCCGCAAGGAAATGACTAATTAAACTACTAGCCATCTGTGCAGAAAATATCACAGGCACTTGCTGTGTCTGTAAACGCTGGGCATTAAGCCGGGCCACAGTGCGCTGGGCTGCAGATTTAGCCATTAGCACAGCATCCGTTAAATCACGCGGGTCCCTAGCGGCAGTATAATCATAATCACGTTGCATATCGTCGCCAGCATTAGCAATGAACACACTGGTAATACCATGGCGACTGCGGGGATAGCTGCCGATGAATCCATGACTATTGGCATATACTCTTAGGCCAACATAGGTAGATACACTGGTGCCATCTGAATTACTGATACGTTTATCCGTGGCAAAACCAGCCTGTTCCGCCTGCTGTGCTAATTCGATAGCTTGTTCAGGATCTAAATGCCAAGGATGGCACAGGTCTAAGTCAGGATAATCAAAGGCCATTAAATCAGCTTCGGCTAACCCTGAGAAGCTATCTTCACCTGTATAACGAGCAATATTACAGGCTTTATCAATCACTGACTCAATAGCTTCAGGACTGGTATCAGTGGTACTCGCGCCGCCCTTGCGGTCGCCGAAATATACCGTAATGCCTATCCCTTTATCTTGAGTATATTCTAAGGTTTCCACCTCACCCTTGCGCACACTGACATCATAACCTTGATCAACACTTGCAGATACTTCAGCAGCCGTGGCACCCTTGGTGCAAGCACGCTGAATAATATCCTCAATAGTATTACTCAATTCCTGTTGTTTCTTGGTTAATTCATTAGCATTGTTAAAGGTCATTTCTGTCATGTGTATATCCATCAATAGTACGGTGCTGAAACTATATCACAAATATCTACCTATACTCATGCAATACAGCGCAGTACTATACATTCACTGCTTGACGGCTGGATTTACAAGGTTATACTCTTGCTGCGCTTATACAGGGAAAGGAACCTATACATTATGTCATTATGCCGTCATGAAATTTATACTAACTTCCACACAGTTGAACATCCTTTAATCAGCCATAAGCTGTCTGAGCTTCGTGATATTAAAACCACGAAAAAGATGTTCAAAGAATTAGTGGATGAAATCACCTTATTACTTGCTTACGAGGCAACCAAAAACTTACCGTTAACTTCAACCAGCATTGAAACTCCGCTTGAAACCTTTGATGCACCGAGGTTAGCCGGTAAAAAGCCTGTTATTTTACCCATTCTCCGTGCCGGTATTGGGATGGTTGATAGCTTTTTAAAGCTCATGCCCTCAGCCCGCGTTGGCCATATTGGTCTCTTCCGTAATGAAGAAACCTTACAGCCCGTACGCTACTATTTTAAAATCCCTCCACATAGTCAAGATCGCCGCTTTTTTATCTGTGACCCTATGTTAGCTACTGGCGGCTCTGCTGCAGACACTATCAGCCAACTCAAAGAGGAAGGCATTACTAATATGACCTTCGTTTGCTTAGTCGCAGCACCTGAAGGCGCCAAACATTTATTTGAAGAACACCCAGATGTTACCATCTATGCGGCCAGTTTAGATCGTCAATTAAATGATCAAGGCTACATACTGCCAGGCTTAGGTGACGCGGGTGATCGCTTATTTGGGACAAAATAAGCTATAAATAGCCTGGTAGGAACTGGGCTTTTCGCTAAACTAAATGACTGCTAGCTAAAAATTCGCAACTTTTTGGCAAAATACCTGTCTAAACCCATTATATACATGTGTCTATGTATAAAACTGAGAATAGGGCTGCGAAAAGGGTATATAATTAAAGGAACACACGCATAAAAGTAGCTGTAACTCGGTGAATTAGTTATAATTCTGTCTCATTAAGCGGGAATTAAGTCATAAATTATGGGTAGTAATAGCAACAGAGGGTTTACCCTAATCGAATTACTAGTATCAATGATGATTCTAGGCGTACTTGCTGCCGTAGCTATCCCTGCCTTCCAGAATTATGTACAAAAAGCCCAGTATTCAGAAATGATTCAAGCGGCGAACCCTGTACGCAAGGCCGTGGATATTTGCTTTCAAACCACCGGCAGCCTATTCAATTGTATCGGTGGTCAGAATGGCATCCCTGCGAATATTAACAATAGCAGCACTACTTTAGTACGTTATTTATTCACTATCCCTAATGGGCGGATCTTCGTCTTTCCTAATAACCAAGATGGCTTCACACTCCTAGGTGATTACTATATTTTAACGCCTTCACCTTCCAGCGGCACCTTAACTTGGACATTTTCAGGCCCCGGCGTGACCAAAGGCTACATATCCCAATAGTGACCTGCGTCAGAACATATCTTTAAACATGCTTAAAACGTCAGTAAATTATCATCATTGTGTTAAAATCAACACTTGACCCTCTAGAAATTTAATATACTCTTAATAAAAAATAGGTATGATGGCACTGTTTTACATATTAAAGACATTGCCTATTGAGAAAATATAAAGAAAAGGTACCACGACTATGCCAAGCTCCACAGCAGTCACAACACTCTATGTGAATGATAGAAATAACCACACACGCGGCAAACGCGGCGGTAATATTAGCTATGAAATTCAAATATTTAATGATAGTACCGTTAGCATACAAGCTTATAAAAATGGAGAACCCGAAGGCACTCCTAAGCAACTAACAGGCGATGAAACGCAAATACTTAGAAATGTAGAATATTCAGACAATCCGCAGGGACCTTTCTTTGTAGAAACCAGTGATACAAATGCGAACAAACAGCATAGTCTTCGAGGCCACCATACTAATTTAGTCATATATGGAAGTGGCGATATCATTAATACGCCATACATCTATGACTCCGGCAATCTTCCAAACCCCGAGGATTATCAGTGCATAATTGCTGCAGGTACGCCTTGTTTAGATCAACCTAAGCCTCTTGCTCCTGATTTTCAAATAGATATTACCAATGAGCTAGCACAGAAACCTCAAGCTAATAGACGACGAGTCAAAGGAAGTACCTCCCCTGAACCAGTAACACCAGTGCCGCCAATGGTAGGTGGTTCAAACGGCTCACAAGATAGCACTAGTAGTATAGGCAGAGATAAAATGGACCCAGATGCAGTCCGAGGTCCCGGTGCCACAGGCAAATCTAAACAAGTTCGACAGCGCCGTACACCACATCCCATGCATACAGCAGCCGCAAAAGGTACCACAATGTTTGGCTCATCCTCAAATTCTAGTTTAAATTCCTCTAAAGCTAGCGTTGAAATAGGTTTTGGTAACGATACAGATACACCCTATAGCACCCCTAAACGAGGTGGCAGTCGTCAAAACAGCGACAGAACACCTCTCACCGGTCCAAGAGGCATAACGCCAGCACACAGAGTACCTACTGGTACAGCATCAGCCGGACTAGATCCACAAGCACCTTTTTCTCAAGCGGTAAGAGATCAGATCATGCAAAACTTGTGCTTCCAAGCTATGAATGCAGATGGTTCTTTACATGGTAACTATGCTAATGCTGATCCTAGTAATATCCCTGCCACCGTAAAAAAAGATTGGACTTACCATCGCTCGGCAAATATCCAAGAAACTCCAGATAAAATTTCCACACCAACAGGCGCTGTAGAAATTACTAAAACCAGTATCCGTGCTCATGGGGCACATTGTACCGCTGATAATTTTGCTAATATGGTAAAGGTACTGCAAGCATCAGGACTACCCGGCAAAGTTATCCGCGTGAAAACAAATAATTTAGCCCCAGAGGCTCAAGTTGCGTTGCTTGAGACATTAATTGCCCCAGATCAGAGACACCGCAGCGGCTATATTCCTAAATTGATGGACCAAAATGGTCAAGAGCTTAATGCAGCGCAGTATCAAGCCATATTATCGCAATTGAGTGATCAGGCAGTATTCTTATTGCAAGACAATGTCCAAGCCGCTCAGCAGGATGGTATGAACGTACCTGTTGCCCTTCGCCAAGCATTAGCTGAGCCAAGCATCACTGAAAAAAGTGAACGCCACTATCATGCAAGTATTAGTAGTGATGACAGTGATGATGAAAATGATAGTGAGGATGACAGCGATAGTGACGAAGATGGTGCAGATTTAGGTGCCGAGCGTTCTTTGCCGGGACCTGGGGCAAGATAGTGCACTGTTGCAGGTAGTCAAATCGGCAGGAGATCCCACGTGCTTCGCACTCGGGATGACAACACTTTGTCTAGTAAGACATAGTTGATGACAAATGTGACGGAGTCTACAAGCAATAATATTACAGAGCTTATGCATATTAACTTACTTTTAACTCGTGCCCCCTACGGTCAACTCATCGACTTTCAAGGTGGGTTGGCCTACTCCTACGGGAACGCACTGCCCATCCTTGCCACAAACGCCAATACCCGTATCTAATTGTAAATCATTACCTACCATGGATACTTTGGTCATGACCTCAGGCCCATTGCCAATCAAAGTTGCACCTTTCACAGGTTGAGTAATCTTACCCTTTTCGATTAAATACGCTTCACTGGCTGAGAACACAAACTTACCTGAAGTAATATCCACTTGACCGCCGGCAAAGTTCACAGCGTATAAACCTTTATCCACACTAGCGATGATTTCCTCAGGTTGATATTTCCCCGCTAACATATATGTATTAGTCATGCGCGGCATTGGCAAATGCGCATAAGATTCACGTCGACCATTACCCGTAGGTTGCATCCCCATTAAATGCGCATTTAATTTATCTTGCATATAGTTACGCAAAATCCCATCTTCAATAAGCACGGTATTTTGTGTGGCCACACCTTCATCATCAATATTCAGAGAACCGCGACGATTCGGCATAGTACCATTATCCACAACGGTACAACCTGGCGCAGCAACACGCTCACCGATGCGCCCACTAAAGGCTGAACTGCCTTTACGGTTGAAATCCCCCTCCAAACCATGTCCAACAGCTTCATGCAATAATACGCCAGGCCATCCTGGACCTAATACCACGGGCATCATACCTGCTGGTGCATCCACTGCAGCTAAATTAACTAATGCTTGTCTGACTGCTTCATCTACATAACTATGTGCACGTTTACTTTCAAGAAAATATTGATAATCAACTCTGCCACCACCACCAGCAATCGCCTGTTCAATGCGGCCATTATGTTCAACAATCAACTGTACATTAAGTCGCACTAAAGGACGTACATCTGCAGCTAAAGTTCCATCACTACCCATCACCATAATAACATCATGGACACCCGCTAAGCTCACTATCACTTGCTTGACTCGTGGATCTAATCCACGCGCATAGGTATCCAAATCATGTAATAAAGCAATCTTATCAGCTTCGGCCAAGCTTTTAATAGGATTATCTGGAATATATAAATGTTGCTCTGGCTGCGCTTGCCACGCTTGCATACGACCTTGCTGGCCTTGTTTAGCAATACTTTTGGCCGCATCACTGGCATCTTCTAAGGCGGGTAATAAAATTTCGTCAGAATAGGCAAATCCGGTTTTTTCACCACTAATAGCTCGCACACCCACACCGCGCTGGATATCAAAGCCACCTTCTTTAACAATGCTATCCTCTAAAATCCAAGATTCTTGGTATTGATTTTGAAAATACATATCCGCATCATCAATCACATGCCCAAGGACATTCCCAAAGACTGTTTCTAATTGGCTTTCAGTGATGCCTGCTGGCTCCAGTAAGACTTTACGCGCAGTTTGTATCAGATCATTCATGTATATTTCCTAACTTTTCTTTAATTCAGTAATTTTCGGCGTTTCCCATGGACCTTTAATACTATAAATATTACTGGCCATTTTATCCAGCTCCGGGCTTAAAGCCTTGTCCACTACCCAGGTGATCACACCAGCAACAGGACCGCCAGCAATAGTTGCCACCACGGGCAAGCTGGAAGTTAAATGCGGTACTACAGACATTTTCAAATCATATTGATGGCTCACTAAACCGATAGTTCCGGTTATGCCCACAAAGGCTACCGTACTTTTTAGGTAAGTATTCTTTGTTTTCGCATTCCCTTGGGTTAAATGAAAATCACCTTGTAATTTATCGAAATAAAAACCTTTGTGGGTTAAATCACTGAAGTCTAAACGGATGCGCCGCGGTAAGCTTTGTAAACTTAATAATGTCACTAAACGGCCTAGTCCTACTTTTTCATCGGCATCTTGGCTTAAGCCAACAATATGGCCTTGTTTTAACTCTACAGAAACATCACCCACAACACTAGCCAAGTGGGGATCAAGTAACGCACTAGGCCAATCGAGGGAAAAAATCAATTTGCCTGACCGGCTGTGTAAACTATTTTTCACCTGAAAATCAGCTAATGTCTTGGCAACATCGCGACTGATAAACTGTCCATAAACATGAGTATGGTCACCTGTTGCAGTACGCAACCAATCACCACGAGCAACAATATCGAGATCAGTAGTTCGGGTACTAAACTGAGTAATACTGATACCATTTGGCTTGTGTACTAAATTAATAGTCACTTGGCCTAAGGGTAGTTTGCCATAGACTAATCGTTTACAGCTAAAATTCACTGTGGGAATATCCAGTGGTGATAGGGTCGTTACAGAAGTACTAGCCGTCTTTTTACTCTTTGGCCATTGTATTTTTGAAAAATTCATCACAATGGGCTTTTGCTTTGCATTCGGTAAAGTAACAGCACCACTAATCATTGGGCTGGATAATTTGACTAACCAATCGTGCAATCGATGCTGTGCATCTATATTCATTAGGGGGAAATTATGTCCCAACATAGTCAGAGCGCCAATGTCTATTTTAACTGCCTGTAACCAAGGTAATGTTAATCTCGCCCTGGGCTGTGAGCTAGGCATAAGTGCTTTGAATACCTGCTGCCAAGCATCTACAGATAATTTAGCAATATGTCCGTCGACAACTAAGCCCTTGTGTTTGGGCAACACGGTAGACTCGCCACCTAAATGCACACTACCACGGTCAAAACCAAGACCTTTACCGTGGTCACGTAAATTGACATTCATATTAATTTTTTCGCCATAACGCAACATCAATTGCACTTGGTCTTGCTGCGCAAAATCCAAGGTCAGTTCTGTAGGCGTGCTAGTATTCACTGATTTATGCAAAGGGGCTGGCAAATTACTATTAATACCTTTTAAATCACTGTATATCAATAATTGATTATCTGCGCCATTTGATAAACGTAATTTGGCTTGATAAGGACTTTTACCTTGTAGGTAGTCACTTAATACTGGGTTAAATTGTTTGGCCAAGGCATCAGTACTTAATTCACCGGCTATATCTAGCTGAGCAATCATTTTACCTTGCGGATTGAGTGCAGAAGAAATGTGTATACTTGCCGGTTTATCAAAGATTCTTGCTTTAAGTTTATTAGCGCGAATACTTTGTTCAGTGATATGCAAACGCCCCTGCAAATTTGTAACATGCAGATCCCAGCTAGGTAATACTAATTCCCCATCATGCATTGCTATCAGCGATTTTAATTTAAGAGTATGCTTGGGATTATCATCGACTAAAGGTACGGTGAGGTCTAAATTGACGCCCATTGGCCCTTGCATTTGAATATAATCAATTTCTTTACCCAACATGGCGTGCAGAGGACTGGCACGCAGAAAGCTCATACCTTTATCTAACTCACTTTTAACCTTCGCTGTAACATGCAAGGTCACTGGGTGTTTCTCGCCCATGTAAGGGATTGCAGCCGTTATTTTTTCAATAGGCAATCCGGCCATTACACCATGATCCATATCAATGAACATGCTACGACTATTAAAGCGTAAGAAACCGCTTAATTGGGTTGCCGTGGGCCATTCGGAGTAATATTTTAAGCGCCCATTAGTTACCTGTGCTTCTATTAAGAATGTACCTTGACCATCCTCAAAGGGAAAATCGCGTAGAGGTCCACGTAAAACCAAAGAAGCTTTTAATTCTTCAGCCCCTTTAACTGACGCATCTAGATACTTCACTACAGGTGTGGGCAACACCCCCACAGGCATATAGCGATAGGCATCTTTTTGCGTAGCATTTTGTACTTTCATCCCAGCAAGCATTTCTATGGTGGGACTACGTTGTTTGTCTTTTGGCAAGAATAAACGAAAGTGAGTGGAGGCATTAGCTTTGTCGGTGGTTACCGCCATACTGGGTGCCGTTACTATGACGCCATCAGCTTGCTGTTGCCATAGCACATCACCTTGGAGTTGTTGTAATGGTAATGATTGTCGAAACATAGTCGGCATATACAAGACTGTATTAAGACTATCAATATGTAACTTACCCTGCTGCGGTGTCAGATCTAATGCAGCGGAAAAATTTTTGATACCTGGAAACTTATGCCATGCCTTGGCTGAAAAATGTTTTAAAGAAGTCGCGATATGATAATCTTTCAACTGTTTATCTTTAAATATGAGATCCGCAGACAAGTCGCGCACTTCGCCACGAGGTTGTAAATCATTAATGAGTGGCTGTAATTGCTTATTCAATGCCAAAGAGTGAGCGACTTGTAAGGTTTGATTCATAGGTAAATAGGTCAAACTCACAGCATATTCATGTTGTCCACTCTTATCAGCATACTGAATACTAATGTCTTCATCTGGCCAATTTACACCATTAATAACTAACTGTAATTGCTCCGCAGTAATATCCCAACCATGATTTTTTTGTCGCTGCCATTGCACTGAGCCAGCAGCTTGATTAATACGCATAGGTAGCGTGACTTGTGCTGATTTAAGCGTCACATCTTGCAAGTTCATATCTGCTTGTAGCTTACTCAGACGCCCTTGTTTCACCCGCCCACTCAATACCAGCTCACCAAAACCTGACTGCGGCTTGATCGGCAATGCTGGAAAAAATTTCGCTAATGAAGTGAAATTCAAATGTTGTCCATATATACGAAACTTACCATGTATATGTTTTATATTGCTCATTTTGCCAGTCATATGCCCATTGAACTGTACTTGCGTATGTGCATGATTATTAACTATGGCAATCCCATGCAGACTGTGATTATCCAGCACATTATTCAATTCCACAGAAAAATTACTCACTTTAACCGGCTTATGGTGAGGACTATAAATATCCACTTCGATATTACGTAATGCTAACTTCTTTTGCCCGAACAGCCATTTGCGTAAGGCCTTTGCATTCAGTGAATGCTGGGTTGTTTCCGCTGAACCAAGCGCTTGAGGAATACCTAAGATTTTTACTCCCCCCTCTGGCTGCACTTTAGTAACAAAATGCGCTCCTGAGGCAATCAATATTCCTGGTTCAAAGGTTCTTTGCCACAGGGATTCTAAGACATTAATGCCGACTGAAATTTCCTTTACTTTGATTAATGGGTAACGTTTACTGGGCTCAAGAATTTGCACATTCTGGAAAATCACCATGGGTTTCAAGAAGTGCCAAGTTACCTCAATATGGTCGATAGTCACCGGCGCATCTAGGCGTTCTGAGGCATAAGCTTCAAACTGTTCTTGGTAATTATCTAAGAAAGGTGATAATAAACGCGCGGAACCTAACAGTACAGCCGCTAACAGTAGCAATGCCACCATACTATAGGTAATACTACGAAACACTTTAAAATAGGTCTTTTGCACGCTTTTCTCAATTTACTGTTTTACTTACGCTCTACTATGACAATCTTGTAACATGACATAAATCCATGGCCATAGCAGCATACTCGTTATAGATGGGATCCAATACCACAATGACATGGGTAATTCTCCATTCAACCCTTGCATAAAGAAAATACTGGCTTGATAACAAAGCACCAAGGTAAAAATTGTCACAGCCTGTTGCCATATTGGAAATACTCTAATACGCCGATGAAATTTCACCACCAAATAGGCAACCAAGGCCATAGCGAAGGCATGCTCACCTAATAAGGTGCCATTCATCGCATCTAATAATAAACCTAAGCACCAGGCAACCCCGATACTCACCCGGTTAGGCACCATCATCACCCAATAAATCGTTACTAAGACCAACCATTCGGGCCGAAACCAAATAGCCCATGTGGGCAGTGGCAAAATATCAAGCACTAATGCTAACAAAAAACTCAGGCTGATGGATAATGTTTCTTTCGCTTTATTTGTGCTCATGAATAGAGGCTCCTCGCTTTTGAGGCTTTGCAGCAACTTGCTGCAGGCTCTGCTTCGCTTCACTATACACTGCCGCCCCCTCTTGCCACACCAAGAGCACTTGGCGACTGCGATCTAGCTGTGCCCTTGGTGCTGCCATAATACGGGCAAAATGCTGGCCTGAAATATGTGACACTTGGCTAACCACAGCCACTGGATAACCCACCGGATAACGCAATCCAAGACCTGATGTGGTCAATAAATCACCTACTTTGATATCTGAGGTATTTGGCACATTAATGAGGGATAAATCCTGGCCACTACCATTCCCTAAAGCAATAGCGCGGATCCCATTGCGATCATCTTGTACCGGAATTGCACTCTTGTGATCAGTAATTAACATTACTCGGCTGGTTAATGGTCCAACTTGCACTACTTGGCCCATGACACCGCTAGCATCTAATACCGGTTGGCCCACAAACAAATGCTCTTTCTTACCCTTACCTAGCACAACTTGTGCAATAGATGAGTCTGCATTTACGGCTAATAATTGGGCAACGGCAAAATGAGCGCCAAGATGAGAGGAAGATTGTAGTAAAGCTCGCAGTTGCTTATTTTCTTTTTCAAGGGCAATAATTCGTTGGATTTGGCCATGTAAAAACAGCATACGAGCACGTAAGTCTGCATTCTTATTCACTAAAGTACGGTGGCTGGTAAAACTACTAGAGGCCCAGTCAAACATTTCCACTGGCCAATCTACCACATATTGAATGGGGGCAACCACTGCTGTTAAAGCAGCACGGAAACGCTCTGTGTAGAGCTTTTTATGATCTAAAACCATCAATACCACAGAAAGCACAAGAAATATGCATAATCGTAAACCTAGGATAGGTCTGCGCTCAAATAGCATAGCAAAAGCTCACTCTATCACGTATAGATCTGGCTATTTTAAGCTCACTATTCTGTTGATAAGAAATCACCGCCGATAGTATCCATCATTTCTAATGCGCGACCACCACCGCGGGCAACACAGGTTAATGGCTCTTCAGCAATAATCACTGGTAAGCCCGTCTCTTCAATCAATAAGCGATCCAGATCTTTCAATAATGCACCGCCACCGGTTAGCACCATACCACGCTCAGCAATATCCGCGGCTAACTCTGGAGGCGCTTGCTCTAAGGCGGCACGCACCGCACCCACAATACCGGAGAGAGGCTCTTGTAAGGCTTCGAGAATTTCATTGCTATTTAAGGTGAAGCTGCGCGGAATACCTTCGGCAAGATTACGTCCACGCACTTCTAATTCTTTCACTTCACTGCCGGGGAAAGCGGTGCCAATTTCTTGTTTAATCCGCTCTGCTGTGGTTTCCCCAATTAAGATCCCATAGTTACGTCGCACATAGTTGATAATAGATTCATCAAAACGGTCACCACCAATACGTACTGAAGCTGCATAGACAATACCGCTGAGAGATATAATCGCTACTTCTGTGGTACCACCACCAATATCCACCACCATCGAGCCACTGGCTTCTTCAACAGGCATACCTGAACCCATCGCAGCCGCCATAGGCTCTTCCACCAAATACACCTCTCGTGCCCCTGCGCCCATGGCTGATTCACGAATAGCGCGTCGTTCTACTTGGGTAGAACCGCAAGGCACACACACAAGTACCCGTGGGCTAGGCCGTAAAAAACGATTTTCATGTACCTTATTAATAAAGTGCTGAAGCATCTTTTCCGTCACGTGGAAATCGGCAATCACACCGTCTTTTAATGGGCGGGTGGCCATAATATTACCAGGCGTTCGGCCTAACATGCGTTTCGCTTCCACCCCCACTGCTGCAACGCGGCGTAAGCCTGCAGAATGATCTTGACGGATAGCCACCACTGATGGCTCGTTCAAAACAATGCCATTACCTCGTACAAAAATCAGTGTGTTTGCTGTACCCAGATCGATAGATAAATCATTGGAAACTAATCCGCGTAATCGCTTAAACATTGTGCCTTGACCGCCTTCATAATGAGTGTGTTAAAAACCACATACTGTACCCCGTTATCTCATAGGCCGCAAGCAGTTGTGTTAATGTTCTGGCGCAAGCATTCTAAGGGGCTAAATCCTCAAGCACATGTTCCCTTCTGGCCACGGCAAGTCTATAATGTGCCACTTTTAGCCGATACGGAGAAACCCTTATGGCAGAATTCAACTCTAGCGATGTGATTAAAACCGCACACTTAGCCAGACTGGCCATCGATGAGACAAGCATTGAATCTTATGCCCAAGATTTAAGTAAAATTTTAGATTTAGTTGAACAATTCAATGCCGTGGACACTAGCAATATTACTCCTATGTCCCATCCGCTTGATGTGGCGCAGCGCTTACGCCCAGATACGGTTACTGAAACCAATCAGCAACAGCAAGCCATGCCCCTAGCACCGAATGCAGAAGCGGGCTTATTTTTAGTTCCTCAAGTTATCGAAGAATAAACTGTTCAAATAGGAAGCATAACCATGCACACGAAATCTTTGAAGCAATTACGCGCAGATTTAGATGCGAAAGCCTATTCTAGCGTCGAATTAACCCAACACTTCCTAGACCGCATTCATACGCACGACCCTGAATTAAATAGCTATATCAGCATTTGTGATGATCACGCCCTTGCTGCTGCTGCACAAGCAGATGCAGTGATTGCTGCTGGTAATGCCAAAGCCCTCACCGGGATCCCCATGGCGCATAAGGATTTATTTTGCAGTGAAGGTATAAAAACTAGCTGTGGTTCTAAAATGCTAGATAATTTTATTTCTCCCTACGATGCCACCGTAGTTGCAAAAACTAAAGCTGCGGGTATGGTCACCCTAGGGAAAACCAATATGGATGAATTCGCCATGGGCTCATCCAATGAGAATAGCTTTTATGGTCCTGTGAAAAACCCTTGGAATATAGATTGTATTCCAGGTGGTTCCTCCGGTGGGTCTGCCGCCGCAGTGGCTGCAGGGCTTGCCCCCATTGCCACAGGTACTGATACTGGTGGTTCTATTCGTCAACCCGCCGCCATGTGCGGTATTACCGGGTTAAAACCCACATATGGACGCGTTTCTCGTTATGGTATGGTGGCTTTCGCTTCTAGTTTAGATCAAGGCGGCCCAATGGCGAACAGCGCAGAAGATGCTGCATTATTTATGAATGCTATTGCTGGATTTGATCCAAAAGACTCCACTAGCATTGAGCGTGATGTACCTGATTATACTGCCCATTTAAATGATTCTCTTGATGGCCTACGCATCGGCCTACCCAAGGAATATTTTAATGCAGATTTAAATCCAGAGATGGCTGCTGCTATGGAAGCGGTAAAAACTGAATTAGAAAAACTAGGCGCACGCTTTCAGGAAGTCAGCTTAGCCAACAGTCACTTGGGCATTTCAGCTTACTATATTATTGCACCAGCAGAATGCTCATCTAACTTAGCGCGCTTTGATGGGGCACGGTACGGCTACCGCTGTGCTGATCCAAAAAATTTAGAAGACATGTATAAACGCAGCCGTGGTGAAGGCTTTGGTGAAGAAGTCAAACGCCGTATTATCACGGGAACATATGCACTCTCTACCGGCTATTATGATGCTTACTATTTAAAAGCACAAAAAGTCCGCCGCTTAATCAGTGATGATTTTCAAAGCGCCTTCGCTGATGTAGATATGATTTTAAGTCCTACCACACCTACACCGGCTTTTAACATTGGTTCCAAAACAGATGATCCAGTGAGTATGTATCTTTCTGATATTTATACTATCACGGTGAATTTAGCTGGCTTACCAGGTTTATCGATGCCCGCTGGCTTTATTAATAACATGCCTGTTGGTGCACAATTAATTGGTAATTATTTTACTGAAAGTAAATTATTAAATGTGGCGCATCAGTACCAACAAGTCACTGATTGGCACCAACGCATCCCCACTGCCGCAGGAGGTAAGTAATATGGAATGGGAAACTGTGATCGGCTTAGAAGTACACGCACAATTAGCCACTCAATCAAAAATTTTCTCCGGTGCGGCGACTGCCTACGGTGCAGAACCTAATACCCAAGCATGCCTAATCGACTTAGGCTATCCAGGGGTATTACCTGTGCTCAATGAAAAGGTAGTGACTATGGCTGCCATGTTTGGCTTAAGTGTGGATGCTACTGTTAGTGAACGCTCAGTGTTCGCACGTAAAAATTATTTTTACCCCGACTTACCTAAAGGTTATCAAATCAGTCAATTCGAATTACCTATTGTCGCTAATGGTCATTTAGATATTGCCCTCGATGAAGGCGAGGTAAAACGCATCGGTATTACCCGTGCTCACTTAGAGGAAGATGCGGGTAAATCGCTACATGAAGATTTTCACGGCATGACTGGGATCGATTTAAACCGTGCCGGCACACCCTTGCTAGAAATCGTTTCCGAACCTGATTTACGCTCCGCAAAAGAAGCCATTGCTTATCTAAAAGCGCTGCACTCTTTAGTGCGTTATCTTGGGATCTGTGATGGCAATATGCAAGAAGGCTCCTTTCGTTGCGATGCTAATGTTTCCGTACGTCCGAAGGGCCAAAAAGAATTTGGCACGCGCACAGAAACAAAGAATGTCAACTCATTCCGTTTTGTAGAACGGGCCATTAACTATGAAGTGGAGCGGCAAATTTATATTTTAGAAAGCGGTGGGGAAATTATCCAAGAGACCCGCTTATATGATGCTGATAAAAATGAAACGCGCTCCATGCGCAGTAAAGAGGAAGCCAATGATTATCGCTACTTCCCTGATCCGGATTTGCTGCCTGTTGAATTAAGCCCAGAATGGATTGAATCAGTGCGCACGAAGCTACCTGAATTGCCTCAGCAAAAATTAAACCGCTTTGTAGAAGACTACAGTTTAAGCGATTACGACGCACGTATTCTCGTCAGCAACAAAGATTTAGCAGATTACTTTGAACAAGCCATGCAAGTGACACAAGCACCGGCAAAACTGATCAATAACTGGATCATGGGCGAACTAGCGGCAGCCTTAAACAAACACAGTTTAGAGATAACCGATAGTCCAGTTTCATCACAACAATTAGCTGATTTAGCTAGTCGTATTCACGATAACACCATTTCCGGTAAAATCGCTAAAACAGTGTTCGAGCATTTATGGATAAGTGATGCAAGTGTGGATGAAATTATTGAACAACAAGGCTTAAAACAAGTAACAGACAGTGCCGCTATTGAAAAAATCATTGATGAAGTCATAGCTGCTAACCCTGGCCAACTAGAACAATACCGCAGTGGTAAAGATAAACTGTTTGGCTTCTTTGTGGGTCAAGTGATGAAAGCCTCACAAGGTAAGGCAAATCCGCAACAAGTCAATGACTTACTCAAAGCAAAATTAAATGGTTGAAACAACGATAGCATCAAACAAACCACCTACAGACCAATCCAGAGGTAAGTATTTACCCTGGATCGTCTGGGGCTTAGGAGCATTATTCTATTTTTATGAATTTATGCTACAAGTGGCACCCAATGTGCTACAGCCCATGTTGATGCGCGATTTTGATATTAGTGCCACGGCCTTTGGCAGTTTGGCTGCCGTTTACTTCTTTGCTTATGCCAGTATGCAATTGCCCGCAGGTGCCCTCTTAGATCGCTTTGGTCCGCGCAAACTGCTTACCATTGCTATTTTATTTTGTGCGGTTGGTTCGATTTGCTTTGGGATCTCCGATAGTTATCTTTTAGCCCTATGGTCACGCTTTCTTACGGGACTTGGTTCATCCTTTGCTTTAGTAGGTGCCATGGTTCTTGCTGCTAAATGGTTTGGCAGCGAACGCTTTGCGCTGTTAGTAGGATTAATTCTTACTGTAGGTATGCTAGGCGCCATGGGTGGGCAAATCCCCTTATCATTTTTAGTCAGTCACTTACACTGGCATAAGAGCATTATTTTACTTGGGTTTATCGGCTTCATCCTCGCCATCATCATGTGGCTAGTGATCCGTGATGAGCCTGCTGGTCAGCAAACTGATCACAGCAAACATCCCATGCTCGTAGGTATCAAAGACATCATCAAACACAAACAAACATGGCTAACTGCCCTGTACGGCGCTCTTATGTTTGCTCCTACAGCCGCGCTTGGCGCAGTATGGGGAGTCAGTTTTGTAAAAACGGCTTGTAAAATTAATACCCATCAAGCAGCCGGTATTATTTCATTGATATTCTTAGGCTGGGCTGTTGGTGGCCCTATGTTTGGAGCCATATCTGATCGCATCGGGCGGCGTAAACCAACCTTGTATATTGCTTCAGCCTGCACAACGGTCACTTTATTGATTGCACTTTACTTACCACACATGAATACAATCAAAATGGCTATCAGTTTATTTTTATTTGGGCTATTTAGTAGTGCTTATTTACCCTGTTATTCCATTGTCAAAGAATTACATCCCCAACATCACAATGGTACCGCACTCGGCTTTATGAACTTTATTAATACTATTGGTGAGGCACTCATCCAGCCCTTAATTGGCTTTATCCTTGATCTTATGTGGCAAGCAGAACTCCAAGATACTCTAGATATGTATTCTTTACATGACTATAGAACTGCCCTATGCGTCTTACCCTTGATTACCTTGGTTTCCTTAGCCCTCTTACCCTGGGTACAAGAAACATATAATCGCCAAGCAACAAGCACTGTCTAGCCAAGGGCAAAATATACCCATAGCATGATTCATTACAGTAAGGAATCTTCCATAAGTAATCAACCACATGATATTTCAGCGTCTATTTTCACAAGAACCTGTTGCGTCATGCGCTGCCGCGCTTGGCACAACCTGTACCTGCTCAGTTGTCGGTGGCGGAAGAAATGTTTGTTCTATCACGGTTTCCACCACTGGCATAGTTTGCTGACGCTGTAATTCCTTGAGCTCTTGTAACTTTAATCTTGCTTTTTGTAATATTTTCTTCTTCGCTTTTTTATTACTTTTATCCTTTTGTGCTTTAATTTCGAGTACAATAATCCACTTTTCACACCACTCCACACTCTGGGTTTCATTGACCAAATTTTCCAAAGTTTTTGCACGCTTATTTAACTCATCTAAAGGAATATTTCTTCGGCAATCATTGATGCGCTCTTCAATATAATTTTTTTCGCGTTCATCTCTTTCATCCAAGCTTGGTAAATCTATTTTGGAATAACACCATTTCGCATCAATCAGGGCCGATAGGCCAGCAGCATGGTTTTTCAATTTTATCTCCATCATGCCAATGCCTGCTAAAGCTATTGCTCGTCGATGCAAATCACTTGTGTTACGATTATGTTGATAGGCAGCGATTGCTTTTTTTAGATACTCAGCTTGCTTGTTTTGGATGGGGCTATTCTCAGCTAATTTTTCGTAAATACTACCAAGCGTTTGCCAACTTTGCGGTTTTACTCCACCGAGTTCACGCTGAATACTAATCGCTTCTTTCATGTAAGTATGTGCTTGTATTGGTTGCGACTGTTGTAAGTAAGTAGCACAATTACCCAGTGAAGCTGCATAATTTCCCAAAATTTTCTGATGGCATGAATGATAAAGTTGCAAATATCCATCGTACTGTTGAAATTGTTCTGTTTTTAATTGAGCAGAATGCTCCTCAAGCAATGTCAACGTCTCGGTGCTCCATTGTTTGGCTTCATTAATTCTATCTAATGCAACAAAATTTTCCTCGAATTTAGGGTTACTATATACATCACCTACTTCTAACTCACTACAGAGTCCTGCAAAAAGCGCCGCTTTGGTCGAACAAAACTTTAATTTTAGATCAATTCGTTCTATTTCATTTTCTTTTATATCATCAAGCAACAATAATCCCACATCATTTTTACCCAAGCGCTGCGCTGAACTAGCAAGATTACATCGTACATCAATAGATAAATTAGGGTTCGACTCAATAAGTATTTGATATTTTTTAGATAGATCCATTGCCTCAGCAAACAGATTTATCTGTGCATATGCAGTTATAGCCATATTGATCGCATAAGAAATTTCAAAAGCTGACTCTAAACCTGGATATTGTTCTACAATTTGTAAAACTGTTTCTGCATGGGTTTTTGCTTCTTCATAGTTCTTTAATTCAAGATGACAATAAATCATTTTCTCTAAACATAATAATTTCGCCTCTAATATATTAAAAGGAATCTCACCGATAAAATGAATATTACCTGCACAATACATTTCGGTTAAACCAATAGGCAAACCAAAATCATGATACTTTCCAACATCTACAGCATCAGGTTCAAGTGTTACCCCCATATCATAAGCGAATGCCGAAGTTGAAGTGAAGCGATATGCTTGTTTAAAATACATTAAGGCATCAGCAAACAAACCAAGCTGTAAATAACTACCACCTAACCTCACCGAAGTTTCAATAATTATTTTATTACTGTTCTTCAATAAGCCTTCAATATAACTATCATCAATCCTCTGTACAGCTAACAATTGTGATTCCACAGGAAGTGCATGTTCTTCAATCGTCAGATTGATAGCTGCCGTATGAGTTTCAAGAGGAGCATGCATAACCCTTTTGTGGCGTGTTTGGATTGTTTCATGTAAAGAACTTGCCATAGCCCGATTCTTAGCCAGCATTTCATCTGCCAACTTCTCACCGCTTTCTTTAAAATCTTTCATCAATTGACCGAGAATTGCGATGGAGTGCTCAAGTGAAAAATCTCTAGCGATTTTTGTGTTTTGCTGCTTATAGCACTCTTTTAATCGATTAGTCTCTTCTAGAATATTTCTTAACAGGCGAGTTATTTTTTTATTATTTTTTACCTGCGCACGATCATCGTCTTCTGCATCTTCTCGTGTATCAGATATGACAGTGGTTTTAAGCATGTGATGTAAAGATGAAAAGAAATTAATCTTTTGTTTTTCTAAAATCTTAGCCTCTGTTTCTTTAATCTCGGCTTCTACTTCTTCAGCACTACGCAAAGCTATTTTTTTTGCAGATGAGCTTGATTTGGGCACAGCTAATTTTTTTAATCCTTTTTCAATTTGCGCTAATATTTGACTCTCTTTCTTAGTCAATTCGCGCGTCTGCTGGTGTATCATTAATTCATTTCGGGCAGATTGTAACCGTGCTAATTTTTTTGCATGTGCGTCTTCGGATTTCCCACTTGACTTTACTTGAGTAGTCTTATTTCTTTCCTTCTGTAGTTTCTCCATTTTTAATTTCAAATTCTCAATATCATGACAAGCTTCCGCTATACTGGTGCGGTATATACCATTTGGCTCAACCTCATCACTCTCGTTGGGCAAAGAGAACTGCTCACGGATGGTAATGACTTCCTCTTGTAATTTAAGCAAAGACTGGTCAAGCTCTTGTCTTTGCTCAGATGTGAATTGCTTAAAATAGACAAAGAAATAACGCTGGTAACCATGCGCTAACGCATCACGAATTTTCTTCAGTTCATATAGAGGCAAATCCAAATGACAAGCAATAAATTGCTCAGATAAACGTTTGACCGCCTCTCCATATATAGTTAATACTCTGGCACGGGTATAACGTTCAAAAATGTATTCACTATTGGCATCCTTTACTGCAAGTGCGGCGCTAACGTCTAAGGCTATTATTTTGTCTAAGACGATCGGATCATGATAAATATCGATAATAGCATTAAGACGATCAGAGATTTTTAATTCAGCAGTAGTCTTGGCTGTACTTAAATCAGCTAGCATATCCTGCTGATTTACCGTGAAGTAGCCTGGACCGTCTGTACTAGCATCAGCTAATTCAGCATTAATGATAAACAAAATATTTTGTGATAGACAAGCGAACTCTTCCCGTAATAAAGTAATATGACTTCTAATAAAAGCTAGAAAGTTGTCCGCATATACTGAGTCTAAGATATGACTTAA
>CBDDKW010000004.1:0-40021 GCA_965230425.1 Gammaproteobacteria bacterium
GATTTTTCTGGGATTATTCAGTGGCTTAAATCATAATATTTATTTCTGCTAAAATTAATATATAATATGATTAACCGTTCGGTTTTTTTCTTGTTAATAATTTATTATACTTGCCGCAAAAATTTTTTTTAATCATCGTTGTTATTCTATATAAAATTTCCAACCGGTCGTTATGCGCTCATGCTTGTCACTTGTAGATTTCTGATTTTTCTCGACTAAAATACGCTCTAACTAATCTGACTATTCATCTATATAACTATAACTACTCGAGAACAGTACATATGAGCAAATTCAAAGAATTCATAGCCGGTGCCCCTAAAGCAGTAAATACTAGTACAGCAGCTCTAGGAATCAGTGATTTAGAGGCCATAATTCATCGAACTGATGCTCAAAATGAGCGTTTAATAGGATTATATTATTGCTCAAAGGATAAAGCACAACAGCTAATAGGATTCAGGTTAGCGAATGAATTACATAAAAGCGGCTTGGCCACACCTAGAATCAAATATCATTTAGCCTGCTATTATCTTTTCTCTATTGCTGATGTGGAGGAGGATTATGTCTTAGCCAAATTATTATTACTAGAGAGCGGTGAACTGGATAATAGTGAAGATTTGTTATATGTGAATGCTTTACTGCGTCTATATGAGATCGAAGTCGATGAGAGTAGTGATGATGAGGATATCAGTGACACTGAAGAAAGTGATGATAATGGATTAAGAGATAATGCTATCGAACAAGCATTTGCTACGATAAAATATTTAGCTGAGGATGACTACCAAGCTGCTCAATTCACATTGGGACAATGTTATTTATTTGGTTGGGGGGTTGCTCAAAATTATGCAGCAGCCATGAATATTTTTTTTGAGCATTGTCATGAACAGAAAAATTCAGAGTATTACCGATGTGCTCTTGCCTTATACTATGCTACTAAACCTGATGGAGCTCAAGACGAAAGAGCACTCGCTTTTAACATGTTGAAAGAATTATATCCTCTAGACATATGTGCTGATGTGACCTATGAATTAGCACGTTGTTATTATTATGGCGTTGGAGGTGAAGCTAATACTGATTATGCCATTGAATTGTTGCTGTCTATTATCAATACTGATAATACCTCAGCAAAAATATTCTTAGATGAAATACGAGAAACACTAAATAGTAAAATTAGACAGTGTATTATACGCAATGATCCAAGCTTCTTTTCTCGATATACCTTTGTGTATATGTCTGACGTTTATGAGGCTGCATTACGTAACTCTGATGGCTTATCTGTAAAGAAATATCAAAAATTCCTAGCTCAATTATTTTTTTCTAATCCATTGCTTCATGTTCATCTCACTAAAAATACGGATATGGACCAACTGACAAGCAGTTTTGTTAATATATTTTTTTCCTTAAGAAGGGTTTATCGTGCTTGGCATAGCGGGAAAGGGTATGACCAAAATATATATAGTTTACTTATGTGGCGGCTAAAAACATATGTACAGAGTGCAGGTGAAGATTTATTGCTTAACTTACTCACGTGGTTAGATAGGTTTGAGTCTTCATGTGATCCATATTATAGATTTTACAGGGGAGTGTTATTTGACATAGTTTCAGGTTATAACATCAGCGATAATAAGGTTTTTCAAGAGATCGAGTATGTATTCCCTGGAGCAGCGAAATATTCAGGTGATCAACATACTACGTATCAATCTCCACAGTTTGGATTACGTCTTACTACTGCTGGTCTTCAGCAGCACTCAGCACAACAGTGTAATGTACTTTCTCCTAAAGCTGATCCCACTTCAGTAGTGAGAACATCAATAAGCAGACCAAACCGACCAGGATCTTCAGGGCAGAGTTAGAAGTAACCATTCATATTAATACACGGTAATTTCATGAATCGCCCTAATCCAACCAGTCGGTCGTAAGCTGTATTGTGCTGAATTTTATCAGTTAGTTCTGTATATTGATATTTTCAGAAAAACCAGAGAGAGCTTATTTTTCAATAAGTATTTCTTTAATGAGCATATTAAAGCGGCCAAGTTGCAATCTGGCAACTGACAGCATGCTGCGAGTATACTTTGCCTAATAGCTCATCAAGAAATTCCCATTGACGCACTCTTTGAAATAACTATAAAAGACCAACGTCGTGCTAGTGCAGCATGATTGTTGAGAGTTACTTGAGGAAAACAGCTATGCCCATGAGTTCACAATTAATCGGTGTGCTAGACCGCTTAATTCAAGGTGATCATACTGCCTGTGATGAATATGATCAGTACCGATGCGCAGAACATGGATTTTCAGTTGGAGAGTTATTTAGTTATTTAGCAAAGCAAGTATCTTTAAACAAAGCACACCCAGAGTTTCTACTGAGTTTAAGTTTATTTCCTATGGACTGGTCGAAATTCCCATTTTTACAGCATAGGATCTGTGTTGCGGCTAAAAATGGAAATTTAGGTGCTCTTGCATTGGTGATCCAAAATCGTTGGGATGAAAAGGATCGTGAACTTGCAGAGTTTATACATGATACTTTGGCTAAAATGGCTCACTATGAAAAGCACACTGCATTACCAGCCTATGTTGTATCTGAGTATTACCGTTGTATATTAGATGATCTAGATGAAGCACAAGCATTCTATAAATTATCAATAGATAATCAGCGTCAAAATGCACAAAATAGTTTAAATGTTTATTTTTTTAGTGATTATAAAATTGTTTTCACAGTGCTGAATCAACTAAAATATCATACACAGCATACACAACTATTGATTGAATCTTTAAAAATTTCAGCCAATAATGGGCATCCCGATGCACAATACATTCTAGCCTATTGTTATTTCACTGGCTTAGGAGTCGAATATAATTTATCAAAAGCATTAAAGTTATTAGCTCATTTAGCTGAGCGTGGTCATGTAGATGCACGTTATCAGTTAGTCTGTTGTAGTTTAGTTGCTGATGCAGACCCTATGGACAGAGAGAAGGCAATGAGCATGCTTTATAATTTAGCTAAAGAAGGACACATTGAAGCCTTTTATCAGCTTATAGATGAATATATTCAACATGGTCGGTGCGATCATGATACTGCTAGCTCTATTGAAAAAGGCTTATTTGAGTTATCCATGATGGATGATGATACTGCACAATGTATGTTTGCTTGGGCTTATATCCACGGTCTTGTGACAGAACATTGTCTGTACGCATATCACGAGTCAAATAATCAAGCATATACTTTACCCAACGCACTATATATCTTAGAAAAATTAGCTTTCCATCAGAATCATAGTTTATCACAAACTAAGCTAGGTATGCTCAAGCTTAAAGGAAAAAGCTGTGATATTGGTACGATTGCTATAGATAAAACAATGGCCATTCATTGCTTTCAGTTAGCTGCCAACAACGGTAATATGTCAATACATGATATATTATACAAGCAGATGGAAACCTGTATAAGAAAAGCTATAAATTCGAATGATATCTATGTCTATGGATTTTTTTGGTTAGAGTCAATTTATTTTGCGTGCAAAAATAATGAACGACCTTTGAGTCTGCATAAATATAAATTATTTATTGTACAACTATTATTTTCTAATCCAGAATTACGATTGCTTAATGCGATAAAAACTGTCGATCAGTTCACAAAGAGTATATTTATTTTATTTAATAAATTAGCTCGTACCATAGAGGATTCAGCACCTGATAAAATAGAATTATCTATACAATATAAAGATATAGTTGACAGATTGAAATACTATTTACAGGAGTTTGGCGAGCATCATCTCCTATCTCTCATAAATTGGATCTCAGGGATTGTATCATTACCAAAACAACAGTGTTATAAAAAAATTGTAGATACTATTATAGCTGCAATGGTCTTTATGGATGCCTCTGTGCGAAAGAAAATTGAGCTCTATAAAATGCAACGAAGCTGTGATAAATTAATAGAGCAAGTTTCAACTTTACGTGAGGGGATAGCTCAGCTCAGTCAAGGTGAAAACGGAATGGCTAGCGACTGTATCCAGACATCTGTGTCACGTGTGTGTAATAGTGCTGGTAGTTTGAAGTCACAATGGCATGCTTTGTCTCATACGGGAGCGCTGCAAGAGAAGCAGAAAGAGAGAGCAAGAAAAAGGGGGGCTGATCAAGAGTTATCTAGGCAGCAACAAAAGCGGTCTAGAAGGCAACCAACTGCACAAAGACCGCAGGTACAAAGACAACAAAGCACATCATTTGCCACGGCACATTCTGCTTTAACTGAAATTTCAGCTCTAGGGGCTCAAGCAGGTGTTCCTGCTTCTGTTCCTCAAGTAGACGTTCTTGCGGCTATTCCTCAAACAGATGTTCCTGCTGCTATCTCTCAAGCAGATGTTTATGCTGTTGTTCCTCAAGCAAATGTTGCCACTGCTATTAACCAAGTAGATGCTTGTACTCCTGGCGCTCCAACAGATGTATGTGCTCTTAGCGTGCAAGCAGGTTTTTGTATAGTTCCTGAGGTGCCCTCACATGATTCTACAGTTGCACAAACTCTGCATGAACAATCTACTCAAGATTCTACAGCTGTACAGACTCTGCATGAACAATCTACTTATGAGGGGACTGCCTAATCTGTGTTTCCCAGAGTTGGTCTGGGTGGATTCTTCGCCAAGTCAGGCAAGCTCTGATGATGGTACCCATTTACCAAACTTATTCGCCACATTTGATCCTAATGGCGAGGCTTTAGCAGGGTTAGCAGGTTTAACAGAACCATCGCCAGCCTTTTTTTGGCTCGAGCCTGGTGAATGTCTCTAAGTCTTCAGTAGGTAATTCTGATTCTAATTGTGCAACATCGCGAGAGCTAGCAGTACTTCTGGCTGGTTCTTTTGACCAGTGGATGTCATCTGCCGATCCAGCTACGCAGACTCCTGCAGCAGGCAGTAAAAATTTCACGAGGGAGACAGGAGGAGCTAAGTGCGATTTAGGCTAGTGTTGACGTTAATCCGCAGGTAGAGACTGACTTGATGGAATTTGCACAAACAGCCAATCTAGAAGCTCCTTATTGGCAGACATTATTGCCAGGCTGTGCTTTATAATAGCAAGAAGAATATTAAGTAAGCTAGTGACGAGTAATAACATGGGAATGCAGATGTTCAACAATTTGGCCGCAAGCGACCGAGATTGTTTCCTGGTATGATTTCGCCTGCGCGGGAAACCCGCGCAAACGGCGACCCAAGGGAAGCCATTGGATGAATTATTTAACACATTGTTAGATGAGTTCCTCGTCACACTTGATCCCAATGTTCTCGTTAAGCTTGTCGCTGTTATCGAAAACCCAGTTTGTGAGATAGAGGAGCCAATGAAAAGATTCTTGCAGGATTGCGCTGACAATAAACTAGGCGCATCACTATCAGGCCCAGGCTCATCTATGTAGTGCTCTTACCCAACTGATCTTTAGTCACTCATATGCCTATCACTCACCAAGCAATTGGCTCACTATTGCTTGCAAGGCCGCTGCAGAAACTTGCTCAGCAGGTATCGCAGGTGCACTGGTTAAGGTGATTCTAGAACGAAAACGTCGCGGTATACTGCTCATGGCCTTACCGTGTTTACGGCTGAAGAAGCTACCCCAGAGTCCACGTAAGGCGAGGGGAACTACAGGGACTGGCGTGCGCTGAATAATTTGTTCAATACCGGGTTTAAAGTCATTGAGTTTACCATCATGGGTAATTTTCCCTTCGGGGAAAATACCCACTAATTCACCTGCCTCTAATGCTGCAGCAATGTCGTCAAAAGCTTGCTGCTTTAATGTTGGATTTTCCTTCGCAGGTGCAATGGGAATGGCTTTATTAGTTTTAAATAGAAAACTTAACACCGGTGTTTTAAAAATTTGGTGGTCCATCACAAAGCGGATGGGGCGTCGGCTTGAGGCCATAATGATTAGCGCATCTACAAAGCTGACATGATTACAGATAATCACTGCAGGTCCTTGGTCTGGAATATTTTCTTCAACATTTTCTAAGGTGATCCGATATTGTAAACTCATCCACAACCAAATGATAAACCGCATTAAAAATTCAGGGACTAAACTGTATATATAAATAGCTACAAGAATATTCAGCAAGCTAGTGATGAGTAACAATATGGGAATGCTGACATTAAAGTGTAATAAACACATTCCATAGAGGGCTGCAACCACCATGAACAAAGCATTAAAAATATTATTAGCAGCGATAATACGAGAGCGATGTGATGCCTTACTGCGCGTTTGGATCAAGGCGTAGAGCGGCACAATATAAAAACCACCAAACATACCAATTAATAATAAATCAATTAATATATGCCAATTAGCCCAACTATGAAAAAAGTTTATCGCTGTGTAATGTGCAGTAGCCACTGCGCTCGGGTGAGCAAAATACAAATCAATGGCGAAAACTGACAAACCAATAGAACCGAAGGGCACTAAACCAATTTCAATCTTATGGCCTGAGAGTCGTTCGCATAAAAGTGAGCCAAGCCCAATACCCATAGAAAATGTTAATAGCAAGATAGTCACTACATGTTCATCACCACCCAGCACTATTTTACTATACAGCGGCGTCTGAGTCAGAAATACGGCACCATAAAACCAAAACCAGGAAATACCGAGAATAGATAAGAATACAGTACGATTACCGCGAGCGAAGTTAATATTACGCCAGGTTTGTCGCACAATATTCCAACTGATTTTTAAACTAGGCTCATTGGCGTGAGCCATTGGAATCAAATGGCTAATACCCCAGCCAAGTAGCGCAATCACAAAGATTGCCGTGGTGACAATAGCCGGACCAAAATGATTAATGCTAATTAATAGTCCACCAGCAAGGGTACCCAGTAAAATCGCTAAAAATGTCCCCATTTCTACCATACCGTTACCACCCACAAGCTCTGTTTCGCGTAAGTGTTGCGGCAAAATACTGTATTTTACCGGACCGAAGAATGAAGATTGCATCCCTAGCATAAATAAAACGAATAAAAGTAAGTTAATACTATGCAGGTAAAACCCAATCCCCGCACAAATAGTTACAAGAATTTCCCAGAGTTTGACGTAACGAATTAATCGTGACTTTTCAAACTTATCAGCAATTTGTCCCGCTGTCGCTGAAAATAAAAAATAGGGCAGAATAAATAAACCAGCACAGAGATTAACTAAGGTGTCGGTGCTTAAAGTGGTCCATTGTATGCCCTGGTAGGTGATTAAAATAATCAGTGCATTTTTAAAAGTATTATCATTAAAGGCACCAAGAAACTGTGTCCAGAAGAAAGGCCCAAAACGACGTTGTTTTAATAAGCTAAATTGGTTTGATGATTTCATTGACTATGGTTTCCATTATTTAATATGACAGAATTTTTAGCCAAAAACCGCTGTCATTTCGAGCCTGAGGGATCGGCTCAAATATTAACATAAGAAGCCTCATAACAGTAAGTATTAATCTGTTTAATAGATTGTATAAAGTCGGCTTTATACAATCGCAACCTCTGTCCATGTTTACATACTGCATCACATGCTAAAGTGATGACAGATAATACATTCCTATGTCGAATAGTATTTGCTTGATAATGCCTACTTTGATTATTTTTTCGCAAAGCCAAACTAATAAGCCAGCATAACAATGTGGCTATCGCAGCAATCAGTAAAAGCATAGCTAATCTTACTGGATTACGTGTTCCTGAAAATTTTAGACCAAAACCATATTTAGGATCTTTTATGTCACGAAACTCTTCTTCAATTTCCATTCTTTTCTGATACAATTTAATTACTTTTTGGCCATTACATTGCTCAGGCGGTAATGATGTAATTATCAAAAAAGGTTCTCGATGGCTTTTAGAGTGTGCTTTACTTACTGCTTGTTGGCAGGACTTCTTGTCATAGGCATTTAAGCGTTTTCTTCCTTTGATTTTCCCTTTATACAAATACATATGGCTCTCTATCTGCTTGCTTTTAGGAAATAATACCTTGCCTATATATTGGACTTTGGCATTGGCTTCATTGTATAACTCATAGGTATTCCCCCATGTCTGTGTGCGCGAATCATAAAAATTATTATTATTTCTTACACGTCCTAAATAGTGCCATCCCATTGATTCAACTTTTTTAAACCAAGGGGTTCTAAATCCTGCATCTGTAATAATTAATGGGCAACAATGTTCAGGAAGCACCGCTTTTAATGTGTCTAAAAAGCGATTGTGAATATCGTTGTTTTTTTCTTTTACTCGTGGGTGCACTTCTTCATAAATCGTTAGGGAACGACCCTCGGCATTAACACTAGCGCGTAAACAATAGTTGTCATGGCTAGAGGTAGTACTCCAATCTACGCTAATCGATGGGTTCATCAAACCAGATAATATGATACGCGCTCTTGCTTTATAAATCTCTGGAATATGCGCATGAATTTTCTTATTGCCAATCAACCGGTCTAACTTACGAATGCCATTTTTATTTGTACAATCACCCTTCACATGTTTACCTAGTTGACTGATATTTAATCGTTTACACCGAATAAGGCTGTCGGCTGCATTGACTAAGGCTATGAGTCTTTTTAAATGGAAATCGGGTAGTGCTTTTCTCAATAATTTCTGTAACAATACAGGTGCGTGCATGAGTGCCTCCTTAAATCGTTTTTGTGGTGAAAACAGATATTTGATCAGAGTCGCTCATGCATGTCAACAACAATCCCTTGATTATTAATCGGTTTCTTTGGGATTTTGAGCCGATACGTCAGATTTCGAGCAACGCGAGAAATCTCCTGACAGTTTGACTAATATACTAGTAGGCATACAGCATGATTAACCATGTACCGGCATATGAAAATCAGCACCACTACGGATCCCCTGTGGCCAACGCGCCGTTACCGTTTTTAATTTCGTATAAAACTGCACACCCTCAGCACCATGCATATGCAAATCACCAAACAGCGACCGCTTCCAGCCACCAAAACTATGATAAGCTACTGGCACCGGGATAGGCACATTGATCCCAACCATACCCACTTGCACATCACGGGCAAACGTTCTGGCAGTATCACCATCTCGGGTAAAAATCGCCGTGCCATTACCATACTCATGATCATTGACTAACTGTAATGCTTCGGCGAAATTATCAACACGCAAAACAGACAGCACCGGGCCAAAGATTTCTTGCTGATAAATACTCATATCTTGCTGCACATGATCAAACAAACAAGGCCCCATAAAAAAGCCATTATCGTGATCTGCCGGTTTTTGTCCGCGGCCATCAACGAGTAATTTTGCTCCAGCGTCCACACCCGCAGTGACATGTTGCTCCACACTGTGTAAATGTGCTTGCGTGATTAAAGGTCCCATATCAATATTTTCAGCATGTCCAGGACCGATATTTAAAGCTTGAATACTCGGCAACATACGCTCAATTAAAGTATCGGCAGTAGCATCACCCACCGCGATAACCGCAGAAATTGCCATGCAACGTTCACCCGCAGAACCATAGGCAGCACCCACAATAGCATCGGCTGTTTGATCTAAATCCGCATCAGGCATGACAATGGCATGATTTTTAGCGCCACCAAAGGCTTGCACACGTTTACCATGGGCAGAGGCGGTGCGATAAATATATTCAGCAACAGCAGTGGATCCCACAGAACTTACCGCAGCAATATCAGGATGGCTGAGTAAGCAATCCACGGCTTCTTTGTCACCATTAATGACATTAAATACACCTGCAGGCAAGCCTGCCTCGGTTAGTAATTCAGCTAGCTTCATCACACAACTGGGATCTTTTTCTGAGGGTTTTAAAATGAAAGTATTGCCACACAGTAGGGCTAGAGGGAACATCCACAGCGGTACCATGGCGGGGAAATTAAAGGGGGTAATGCCTGCACAAACACCCAAAGGTTGGCGCAGAGAATAACTATCTAAATCCGTACCCACTTGCTCAGTAAATTGGCCCTTTAATAAATTAGGCCCACCACAGACAAACTCCAGTACTTCCAGGCCACGCTGAACTGAGCCTCGGGCATCGGCCAATGTTTTACCATGTTCATTGGTCACTAACTGTGCCAACTCATCAATATGCTGTTCAATTAATTCACGGTAGTGAAACATGATCCGTGTACGCCGAATCGGTGGGGTATTGTGCCAGGCAGGAAAAGCCGCCTTAGCTGCGGCAATGGCTTGTTCCACTTCAGCCGTATTGGCAAAAGCCACCTGCGCACTGATTTCACCCGTGGCAGGATTAAATACTGGTCCTGATTTACCACTATTGCTGGTAAATAATTTACCATTAATAAAATGCTGAATATGCTGAGTCATGATAGCCATCCTTTGTCATATTACCTTAGCGCATAGTAGCATAGGCTTTTAGGCAGAGGCTATATTCATGCCCACTATGTTAGATCGTACGTTATCCATTGCGCCGATGCTTGATTGTACTGACCGTCATTATCGGTATTTTTTGCAGTTGTTGAGTTGTTTATAGACCGTGAAGATGGGCTGTGTATAGAATGAATGCAGAAGATTAAGCCTATGCCCCTGAATAGAGCATACGGTTATGGAGGTGCCGCTCATCGCCTAATTCTTGAGGGACTCCCATGAGTAGTAGTGTGACTAGCTACGGGCGACCCTGCATCCCACTTAGCTTGCGGATCTCGCCTGCTAGGAGCAGGTGCTTTTGTACAAGCTTCAGATACTTTTTGCCAGTCGAGGTAAAAATCTAGTTTTGGTTCAATGGTTTCAGCGCGTTCAAGCCATTTTTGCTCTAGTTTATGCGCATTTTCTGTTTCAGGTGTGATTTCGTCTATTTTAGCCAGACAAAAGTTATGTAGCAATAGTAGTAATCTGCCAGTAACGGCTGCGCGGAGAAGTGCTGATTTAATTTCTTGCTTTGCTATTCCAACTAATGTGAAGGCAGTCTTGTAATCTCCTTGTCTTAAGCTTTTCTGGCATTGTGTTATTAACAGGTGTTGTTGAAATATAGGAGTAAACAATATGCTTAGAGGCTTTATCACGGGACGTGAGGATAAATCTGCAGGTGTTTTTGCAATTAACCATCCAAGAAGTCCTGGTTTCTTTGCGTGAATACTCGCACCTTTGAGTAATAGTATCCAAGTGGACTCAATATCATTAGCCATCATGCGAAAATGTAATAAAGTTCGGCCATGTTCATCTAATTCGTCAATGACAGTGAGAGGTAGCGATATGAGAGTTTTTTTAAAGCGTGAAAATTTGTTATTAAGTTCTTTTTTTATATCAGCACTCACATGTTTTGTAGGAGGTTTTATCGTATGAGCAATAGACTGCATGAGGTGTGCGACTAATGGCTCGCCTAATAGTGAGAAAAATTCTTTTAGGCAGCCAACATGCAGATGCTCAAGTAATGACGTCAGTTGCTCGTAAGTTTGTATATGGCGTTGTAGATGCTCGCCACCTAAGGCACGTAAACACATTGCATGATTGTATGCAGGTAAATGTTCTTTAATAATATGTGCAATATGATCGCCATTTGTGAGTAATGAGCGTAGATGTTTGTGGCCTATTAATTGGCATAATTTCCACTGATCTTGTGGATGTAATAAGTCTAGATTACGATGAAGCTCTTCGTAATTATCGATCTTGAACTGTAAATCATAGAATCTCATCCCGGATTTAAGAAATTCGCAAAAATCAATACGAGCGTCTACGGGTATTATTTTTAAAAAATCAAGCAAACTATGTGTGATAGAACCTTCTCGGAACATCAAGCTTTGACTTTCTGTGATTTGAATAACGGATTTACATGTGGTAGGTGCAAGTAGTATTAATAGACGATAAAGAGTTGCCGTCTCTTTAATGATTGGTCCTGCTTTTGTACCATTTAATAATTGAAAAAATTCAAAACGTGATTCTCCAGAAAAGAGCTCGAACAGTGATAAATATAGTGAACCTTTCGGTGACTCTTTTGGTGCCGTATTTGCTAATGTTGAAAATTCCGCATATGTGATGCGAATTACTGTTCGTAAATGCTCAGAGCCTAGTTTTTTGCATAATAGTAAACGAACCTTTTCATGAGTAGTTTGCAGGACAAACTCAAATGCTATAAGGTTAGAAATTAGATCTCGTAGATTATCCGAGTCTAGTGAGTAGACTAAACCTTCATGTTGGTCTTTAGGGAGCTTTATTAATGCTGTTTGGAAATTTACGTAGTTTGAAACAAGTCGATTGAGCTGTTTATCATTAAGAAACTCAAAAAAATAAACAACGGTAAAGTATTGTGGTATGCCTATACTCAAATTAAGAATGTCAAATTCTTCTACTAGTTTCTCGGGTGTATCATTTTCTTTTATATTGGTATACAGTTGATTTAGCTTGCGTTTAATTCCAGCGATTTTTTGATCGTCAGCAAGAGAAACCGCATGGTTACGTTGGGTGGTGGTTAATGCTGTTTCTATATCTTTGAGCAATTGAATGGAGTTGTCTTCAGTGAATTTTTCTATGTCATTCGCTGGTGTTTTCTCAGCGATTATGCTGTATGGCTCTGACCTTATGTCTGAATATTTATTAAAGACATCTAAAATCATCCGTGATAATTGTGAAATTTTTTTCTTGTCAATATGAGTAAGTGGCTGTTGTGATGTCTCAGTCTCATCTTCAATAGTCCTAGTGTCAGGCATTAATATATTTAAAAAAGTTTCTTTGTTTTTATCTTTTTGATCTTTGTTATCCTTTTTCACAACAGTAGCAGCAACTTCGAAACAGGCTGAGTTAAGCGGCAGAGAAGGATTAAACGCATAATTTAAGCTACTGCCACGAATGAGCATTCCACGTACGACTAAAAACATACGTAAGGCGAAACGAGCGTATTGTTCATCGATCTCATTATTTTGTAAACGTTTTAAGGTGGTGATAATACAGTCAAAGGCAGCTTCGGCTTCAGACTCAAGCTGTTGGCGTAGTGTTATACCACTGTCGCTAATTTCTGGAACGTCGTTACTAACATAACCAAAAGCATCTGGAGTTTGTTGTAACTGTGCTTTAAGTGCTTTTACATTTTCTAACAATACTGAAAACATTTGGGTGCGTTTAGTTTTTTTTATTTTTTGTTGCTGGTTAAAGATTTTATTATATTCATCTAACCATATTTGTATAGATTCAATTGGTAAGACTGTAGATGTATCAGGGGTGACAGAGTCCAATTTTGCTTCATATTTGCTACCATCTAAGGGCATGTCATTATTCGTTGAAATGCCGGTTTCTTTGTGATTATCGGTAATAATATCCACCAGTTTATTAATTAAATCGCTGGCAATTTCCTGTGGCATTTTTTCAATATTTTTCATAACTCCTAAATAGTTATAACCAAGTTTGCTAAAACAGTTCCTTAATAATTCGATTTGACTCATGTTGAATGACATATTTTTCTATCTCTTTTAATGGTTACTATCTATTAAAAAGTTATTTTGAGGTGACACTTCATTGAAGGATTAAATTAATACCAACAAATATCGTCTTATAATTGAGCATATTGTAAACGATTTGATTGCTTGTTTATAACGGATAAAATCACCGTAAAAATGTTAATTTAAGACTTGGGTTATGAGTGAACATGTGCTTACTGGAGCTCAGTCAAGCCGCGATATGACGGGACTTCGAGTTGGAAGAAGATATGCCCCTAGCACTAGGGGCAGAGGGTTATGTTGAGATGGATTGCCTAGCGATTTCCTAGGCCAGCTACTTGGCTGCTTACTACTGTTCCAGCTTCAGCCTGTGGTGGTTGTGCATCTGCTGATTGCTGGCTAGGAGCCGGTGTTTTTGTACAAGCCTCAGATACTTTTTGCCAATCGAGGTAAAAGTTTAGTTTTTTCTCGATGTCTTCAACTCGTTCAAGCCATGTTTGCTTTAACTCGTAGGCGTTTTCTGATTTAGATGTTATACCTGCTATGTTACTGATGCAATGCTCATGTAACAAAATTAGCATTCGGCCTTTAACGGCTGCGTATAATAGTGCTGAACCAGGATTTTGTTGCGCTTGATCTATCAGTGAAAGTGCTTCTGAGTAATTATTATTATCTAGTAATGTTTGACATTGAGTTATTAGTTCATGGTTTTGAAACTCTGATGTGAACAGACGTTGTAAAGACTCCATGCTTGAGTTTACTCTTGTGTCTTGTGCGGATATATCAACACCTTTAAGCAAGAGTATCCATGTTGAATCAATATCACCAGCCGTCATGCAACAATGTAGGGGAGCAAGCTCTTGAGTATCAGCATGATTAAGTACATTCAGTGGTGATAGCTTTAAAAGCTTCCTTAGTTGATCAACTATCCTGACTACCTTACCATTCACATTACTGAATTTGTCTGCCTCTGAAGGCTGAGTTATTAGCGTGATAGTATCGCGGATTGTTTTTTGTAGAAATTGAGGGCCTATTTGATGTGATAAAAAATTTTGAATACTTTCAATAGGCAATTGTTCACAAAGTTGCATGCATTCATTGATGTCTGCTTTATAAAACTTACTGCCTAAAACTTGATGTAAGAAAATTTGGGCACCCCCAGGTAAAATATTAGTGAGGTGGTCTAGATTTCCACGACTCTTGGTTAGCGACTGTAAATGTTTACTACCTAACATTTCAAACAACGGGCGGTAAATCGCTTTCGAAACATTAGAGTCATCAGAAGGAGGTTGCCAACAATGCTCCCAAGAAAAATCATCGACCTGTTGCATTAGTCCTTGTAGATGCTCGTTACCTAACAGCTCATAGAAAGATATAAAGAAATGTGGAGATTGGCGGCTGATTAGAGAGGGGTTTATACTGCTTATAGTTCTTCCAAGTGCTTTGCTAGTATTGACTAACTTTCTTAGGTGTTCACCACCTAAAGTTTTTAATAGCTGTAAGGTATCACTAGATTGCTGATTGTATGGATTAATCTGACTAAGAGAGAGAAGAATTTTATAAAAATGATCATTGACTGTTGTTAACCGGCGAAAATGCGAACTTTCTAGAGAGGTGGTACTAAGATCACCAAATAAAAAGCGTATATTATGGTCCATCACAACAAATAGGTTTATAAAGTCGTCTACATTACGAATCAGCTCCCATAAATATGCATTACCTAGTGCTTGACAGAGTTTCGGGCGGTCATTCTCAGATAAATTACGTAATTGTTTTTCAAGGGTGCCATAATCTTTTATTACGTTTCGTAGCTTTTTATTTTGTGGGTTTTGCTGTGAACTACTTATGAGTAATCGAATTTCTTCTGTACTTAATGGCATTCTCTTGGGCTCCTGTGGTGCAATAGTTATGATTCATTGAACACCTCGCCCTTGTTCATGTAGTCATTTAGACTGGGGAAGTATATTAAACTAGTATTAAGTGAATATTAAGAGAAGTGAAACAATACAATGTTTGTGGTAAGCGCGCTTAAAGAGAGAAATACATTTAATATCATGTGTTTGCTGGAGCCTAGTCAAGCTGCGATATGACGGGATTTCGAGTTGGAATAAGTTATTTATTGCTAGAGGAAGGTATTGATAATATGCTAATATTCCCGCCCACTATGTTAGACCGTACTTTATCCATTGCGCCTATGCTTGATTGTGCTGACCGCCATGATCGGTATTGTTGTCATTTGATAATTTTATTGGGGAATTAGCTTAAAAGAAGATAAGAAGATTCAAGAAACAATGACAAGACTGTCCTGATTTCAAATGGATTTGGAGCTACAAACCAGTCATGCATCACAGTGATTTCTTTTTTCTAATTAATAATAAGAGTGATTTGCAGTTTATTACTCTTTTTATGGCTCGCAAAAGAAAGTGAGCGGATTATTAAGATAGGAAAATATTATTCCCTTTCATCTTTCTAGAGTTTTTTACTCAATAAAGTAGAAAAAAACCGTATTTTTCGAGTAAAAAACAACACTATTCAGGCTGAAAATAAATAATCTTATTACACTGGCCAAGTCTATTTATTGTCAGTTAGAATGGCGCTCATTGTAAAAAATATAGGAATAATAAGGATGAAAGAGCAATGAGCCAAGATAAAGCTGAAACTGAGTCACTTGAAGGTAAGGATAAAAATAAGGACGATACTGAAGAAGAAGCTTCATCGAACCAGGTTATCCATAGTATCCATGATGCTTTTTACTTAAGCATGATGCAAAATAGAAAAGTGAGTCAAACATTTTTAGAAGAACATTTACCCGAGTCAATCAAATCGCAAACGAATTTAGAGACGGTAGACATATTACCGACCAAGTTTGTGAATGAAAGATTGAATAAGCGTTATGCAGATATGTTGTTTGAATTAGAGATAGGGGGTAAGCCCGGGTATATTACTGTTTTATGCGAGCATCAAAGTACTGTTGATGAGACAATGCCGGTGAGGTTTTTGGAGTACAAGGTAGCATTGCTGTGTTATCACTTAAAACGTGAGCCTAAAGGCCCACTACCAGTGGTCTATCCGATATTGTATTATACGGGTAAGCCAGCTTATAACCATACAACTGATATTTTCGAGATGTATGCGCCTGAACAGCGAGATTTAGCCGTCTCGGTGGCAAATAGACCTATTGATTTAATTGATGTGCATAGGATGAGCGATGAAGAAATCGAAAGGCATAAGGAAGCAGGGTTATTAGAGTATTTGATGAAATATGCAAAGCACAAACCCTTTGTTAGGCTGATAAGATGGGTGTCGGTTCATACGCGAGGGCTACCCTTCCATTCTGTTATTTTTGAGACTATAATTACCTATATTCTGGGCAATCAGCCAGAAAATGTGAAAGAAAGTGAGTTATATGAAGCATTGGCAGATTTACCAAGCTCATGGGAGAAGAAAGTGAGAAGTTTAGCCGACAGATTACATGAAGATGGTGTTCAAAAGGGCATCCAGCAAGGTCTGGAGCAAGGTTTGGAACAAGGTCTAGAACGAGGCATGCGACAAAAAGAGCGAGTGATTGCAAAAAACTTATTAAAAATTGGCCTATCTTCAGAGCACGTAGTTGATGCCACAGGCTTAACAAGGGCAGACGTGGCAAAAATTAAAGCTGAGCTAGCGAGAGAACAGTATTGATTCTGTAGACAATTGTACGTACCCACTTTAACAGGTCTATCAAGGTTGAATTGGTGCGAGACTTGTGACCAACCTAAAAAACTTTGATATCTTATTGAGTTTAAATAAAAATATCATTATGTAGAGGCTCTTTTCGGGTCTCTTGAGCCAAAAAGGCAGGTCGCCCAAAGTTGAGTGGATCCGAAAAGCTAACTGTTGAGCTAGGTGTAGAGTGATACCCAATTAATATGCTATATTTCCGCCCACTATGTTAGACCGTACTGTATCCATTGCGCCGGTGCTTGATTGTACTGACCGTCATTGTCGGTATTTCTTGAAGCTGTTGAGTTGTTTATAGGTCGTGAAGATGGGTTGTGTGTAGAACAAACGGGATGATTAAGCCTATACCCCTAGAGCTAGGGGCATGGACCTATGACGACGTGGATCACCTAGCGATTACCTAAGCGAGCTACTTGGCTACTTACTGCTGTACCAGCTTCAGCCTGTGGCTGTTGTGCATCTGCTAATTGCTGGCTAGGAGCCGGTGTTTTTGTACAAGCCTCGGATACTTTTTGCCAATCAAGGTAAAAGTTTAGTTTTTTCTCGATGTCTTCAGCACGGCCGCGCCATTTTGTCTCTAGTTCATTTGCATTTTCTGCTTCAGGCATGATTCTGGCTATCTCAGCCAGACAAAAGTCATGTAGCAATAGTAGCAATCTGCCAGTCACGGCTGCGTAGAGGAGTGCTGACTTAATATCTTTTTTTGCTATTCCTGGCAATTTGAAAGCAGTCTTATAATCTCCTGTTGCTAAGCTTTGCTGACATTGCTTTATTAACGAGTGTTGTTGAAATGCAGAAGTGAACAGCGGTCGTAAAGGCTTCATAGCTGAGTTGCGTTCTGCCCGCTCTTTTCCTGTCATGCCATGTTTCACGTTTTCTTTTACATTGACATTTACACCTTTAAGTAACATTGCCCAAGTTGAATCAACAGCACCAGCCTCGATGAGATAACCTAGAGGCCTCCTTCCTTTGTCGTCTGCGTGCTCAAAAGCAGTTAATGGCAACACTTTTATCATCGTTCTTAGGTCATTAGGATAATCTTGTTTATAGTCTTCACTGATTCTTTTTCTGTTATGATGAAAGAACACTGCCTCTTCAAAGATTAATCGTTTAACAGAATCTTCCCCTATAACATTCATAAGGGTTTGGATGTTCTCATTAGGCAGAGTTTTTAGTATGCTAGCAAAGAGATGAAATTTGTCCTGAGAAAATTCAAAGCTTTTTCTCACTGTTGCCATCATGTAAGGCTCTTGAAAAGGCTTAGGCAACTGCTGCAGAGTCTCCACATTAAAATTGCCATTGGATAACAATCCGATTGTATGTCTTTCGCCTAGCTTTTCGCATAATAATTTATAATTTTCAGTAGATATATTTTTTGAAACATCAATGAGACGGCTGTTGGTATTAATAATGGCCTGTAAACTACCACTATTAATTTCATGGAGATGCGACTTAAAGTCAACTTCATTTTCTAAATAAGTTAGTAAAACAACTAACTGCTGAAAATTCCATATGTGGTGTTTTAAGTCTTCTGCACCGGCTAAGTCACTGGTAAGTTGTTGATGGAGTTTACAGTCTTGCTGATGTAAAAGCTTCTCGACTAAATCATCAAGTGTTCGATGAATAGCGAAATGAGGCACGAAAGTCTCTGCAATGTTCACAGCCTTGGGCATGAGTGATACTACTGCAGCAAGTTGAGCTGGTTCAAGTAGAAATTCATTTAAATGCTTACCACCCAATACCTCGCATAAAGCCCAGCGAGCGTTTTCGGGTAAGCTGCTCAACAGTGCTTGAATATCTTTGAAAGATGCAGCTATACCTGTCAAATGCATACCACCTAATGTATGACAGAGGGTCCAGCGATGGTTTTCAGGTAGTATGTTTAATATTTCTTCAAGGCTATTAATGTTATTGAATTGAGCTTTTAATAACTCATCACCAAGTAATTGAAGTGCGGGCAAGCGATCATTTTCAGGGATCAGTTCCAGAAATTCAGCGAGCCAATAACTACCATTTGCAGCATTTCTCAGCCATTCACTACCTAACTGTTGTAGTAAGTTCAAGCGCGCATTTTTGGATAGAACGCTTAATGTTGTTTTGAGATTAGCATAACTTGCATAGTCTGTATTGCTTGAACTTATTAACTTCTTAAGCTGCCTATTACCTAATGCTTGACATAGAGGCCGATGGTACTGTTGATCAAGGAGTTTTAGTATTCCAATAAGTTTGCTATGACAAGGAATTAATTCATTCAGATAACCGCCCACCAAGAGGTAGTAGAGAGGCCAGTGATCTTCTTCAGATAGATACTCTATAGTTTTGTTAAAAGTATCTATAGTGCCTAGTAGCTGTGCTTTTTCTTGTTCATATAACGCCTCGGAAAAGGGGATGAGTGATTCAATTGCCTGAGTGTAAGTATATTCATCAGATGTACTACTATCTTGAACTGTTTTAGCGTTAGCTATTGAATGATAAAATTGCCGTAAGGTATCTACTTTAGCAATAAGCTCTTTGTTATCAGCCTCGGGACGTGCAAGCTGCTGATTGGAGTCTACTGAATTAGTCCTGGGGCTAGGCGCTTTGCCAATTATATTTGCATCATCTATGCCGACAACTTCAGCAACGGCTAAACAGGCTCTAGTTAGTTGAAAGTAAGGTTGAGCAGTATAATCCAAGCTGCTGTGTTGAATTATCGGGCCTCGTACAGTTAAAAACATGCGTAGAGCAAAATGTGCATAGGCTGGATAAATTTCACGCTTTTGTAAGCGTTCTAAGATTGAAATGATGCACTCAAAGGCAGCGTCAGTTTCAGTTTTAACTAGTTCACGAGCTGTAGTAGAACGGCCATTGTCAGTAATGACCGGCCCATCTTTGACAAAACCATATGCATGAGGAGTTCTCAATAAGTTATCTTGTAAAGTTTTAACCTGATTTAGTAAATTATCAACCTTATTGTGCCGTGTGTCAGATTGCTGAGTATAAATAGTCGTTTCGTTACTTAATGGCATATTTTTGCACCTCTGTAGTTACCAAACACATAATATCTAATATTTATTTAGTTATTATTGGCGTGGT
The DNA here is from genome assembly GCA_965230425.1 of Gammaproteobacteria bacterium. Taxonomy (GTDB): domain Bacteria; phylum Pseudomonadota; class Gammaproteobacteria; order UBA1113; family UBA1113; genus CBDDKW01. Next base: position 20,139 of record CBDDKW010000004.1, read on the forward strand.
GAGGATTTTAATAGATTTAGATTAAGGGAACATTAATGACTAACTATAAATATTATAATTTCCCTTTAGGAAATTTTCTGTTTGTTACGAGAATATAATTAAAAGACTAACTGCAGCTCAGTGCTAGAGCGATACCCAATTAATATGCTATATTCCCGCCCACTATGTTAGATCGTACGTTATCCATTGCGCCTATGCTTGATTGTACTGACCGTCATTGTCGGTATTTCTTGCGGCTGTTGAGTCCTCATGCTCTGTTATATACGGAGATGGTGACCTGTGGGGCGATTATTCATGGCGATAAGGAACAGCACCTTGGTTTTAGTGCTGAAGAGCATCCTTTAGCCTTGCAGCTTGGTGGTAGTGATCCGCAACAGCTTGCTGAATGTGCGCATATTGCTGAAGATTATGGTTACGATGAAGTGAATTTAAATATCGGTTGTCCCAGTGACCGTGTGCAATCAGGCCGTTTCGGCGCGTGTTTGATGGCAGAGCCTGACTTGGTAGCTGAGTGTGTTGCGGCAATGCAAGCGCGGGTGAGTATTCCGGTAACGGTAAAAACTCGGATTGGTATTGATGAGCAAGATAGTTATGAGTTATTACACCGTTTTGTTAGCACTGTGGCTGCTGCAGGGTGTGACGTGTTTATTATCCATGCGCGTAAAGCCTGGTTACAAGGTTTAAGCCCCAAACAAAATCGTGAAATCCCTCCTTTACGTTATGAGGTTGTCTATCATTTAAAACAAGATTTTCCGCATTTGCACTTTAGTATCAATGGCGGTATTAAAACTTTAGCAGATGTGCAAACTCACTTAGCCCATGTGGATGGGGTGATGATAGGTCGTGAGGCGTATCATAATTCATATATGCTGACGGAGCTTGAGCGAGTATTATTTTCTACAATTGATATACCCACTCGAGAGGCTGTGGTTGCTGAGATGCTACCTTATTTGCAGCGTCATACTGAGCAGGGGCAGCGCTTGCATCATGCCGTTCGGCATATGATTGGGTTGTACTTGGGTCAACCCAATGCGCGTTTATGGCGCCGTTATTTGAGTGAACATGGCTGTAAACATGATGCAGGTGTTGAGGTTGTTACCGAAGCTTTAAAGTTAGTTCGGGATAATGGTTCAAGAAGTAGCTAACTTGCTCAAGAAAGCTTTTTTATGTCTTTTGTTTCCAACAAGTCTGATTCGTCATACGCAGTCTACTGACATCATAACCTTGTGCTTTAGCGACTTGTTTTAAGTGCTCGATGATGTTAGGGGCAAGCGTAGGTTTGCGTGACATGATCCAGAGGTTTTTACGATTGGGTGTGCCGCCTAAGGAATATTGATAATTTTTATCCATGTATAAAATCCAATATTCACCGCGGAAGGGCCAGGAAAATTTTAAGCGTAATTTGCTATTGTTGCTGCCTGGGATGGGATAGAGTTTTGCCGATACTTGACTGGTTAAACCATTGGGACCACCACGGCGGCAGCGATTGGTGACTTTGACATAATCATTGCGGTTATCAAATTCACCGTATGAGCAATAACAATTAGCGGCAAACTTTTTCGGGATAGAAGCGATTTCATACCAGCGTCCAGCGCCTTTGTCAGGATTGATATAGGTGGTATTGGTTTGGGGATCTTTTTGTACGGTGCTCGTGCAGTTTGCTAGTAAGCAGCACAGGCAAATGATTAACAATAGCTGCGTGAGTATACGCCAGTGGAGCATGTTTGTGTTGCTCGTGGTGTTGGCGTTGTGATGTAATTGTTTGGTTACAAAATAAAATCCCCGAGTGTGACGTCGGGGATTTGTAATAGGCTGAAAATTAGACATCCTTGTCCCGCATGATATTTCAGTTAACTCTATTGAGTATAGTTCATGTTATTGAGATTGCCTCATGAATAAGGGTTAACAATTACCATTGTTGCATCACCCTGGTGAGGCAGCTTGATAAACTCTTCGTTTAACCATTTGGCATCTTCTTTGAATATGCGTACACAGCCATGGCTGGCATGGTAGCCAGGGACTTCGGCTGAGGCGTGCATGGCATAACCACCGCGGAAGTACATGCAATAGGGCATAGGTGCACCGCCGCCACTACGTACCGGGAATTTCTTGGAGACACAATCAGCACCTTTTTTATGGTAAAAGGCAAAGCGGCCAGTAATCGTACGGCAACCGCTGCCGATATCTGAGCAGTAACTGCGTCCGCCAGACATGGGTCCCCAATGCACTAATTTACCATTGTCATCGTAAGCGCCCCAGGCTAATGTGCCAGGATCAACCACCACCATTTTTTGGCCGGGTGGGTCAATGGCACCTGGGAAAGGGGCGATACTGAGTAAATCTGTGGATTCAATATTATTGGGTACAGCAATGGTCATGCCTGGGCGTAAGCGTACATTCATGCGATTTAAACGTTGCACTACTTGGCGTTGATATTCATCAGGCCAGAGGGATTTCCATGACTGTCCGCCTTTGATTTTTATGCAAGTAAAGTTAGGATCGTCGCAGAAGGTTTCGCCATAGCGTTGGATGGCATGAGCGCTACTTATTGAAAAAACAGTAAAAATACACAGAATAGTGGAGATAGATAGGAATTTCTTCACGGTATAGACCTCTCATCATTGTCATCGTCCCTGATGAGTGGATTTTGTACATTACTGTGAATATAGACCAAGTTTTGTTAATTTGCTGGTAAGTATAATAAATTTTTCGCTGTACATGGCAAAACATTTATGCAGAATGAGTAGCTATGACGTTTCAAGTAGGTAATGGAATTTACCACGTCTCGGTTACATCCATGTAACTTGCGCGATACTTGTAACCTACATAATTTAGGTTCTATAGCGCAGAGATTTTTTGCCTAAGACGTATTTTAAATAGCAGTTAATAGCGATACTATTGACAAGATTTAAAATACGTCTTAGGCAGAAGAGAGCAAGCTAGAGGATTGAAATTATGTAGATTACAAGTATTTTATCCCTGATAGTGCTTCTTACTCGCCTTGGTAAATTCCATTACCTACTTGAAACAACAATGTACAGTCAACTATTCCAGGAATATGAATTTTTGCCATGTATAATTGGTGCTGGGGGGAGGGAGTGTTAGGGAAGTTGTAAACGTTTTATTGATTTATTTTCAGAATATTTGAGGGGTATATATTATCCATGAAACAGGATTTGCAATTACAAGCGGCGGTTGCGGTGCCGCGGTCTGAGGCGGAGCTGATGGCGCATGCGGATGGTTTAGCGGGGCGATCTTTGGCGGAACTTGCGCAGGCTTGTGACTTAGAGTTACCGGAAAACTTGCGTCGGACTAAGGGATTCATTGGCCAATTATTAGAAGTATATTTAGGTGCCAATGCGGCATCACGGCCGGTGCCGGATTTTATGGAATTAGGGGTGGAATTAAAAACGCTGCCATTGGATCATCGTGGTTTACCGAAGGAGTCTACTTTTGTGGCCACATTACCTATGCATAAGGTGATTGGTGCTACCTGGGAGAGTTGTGAAGTAAAGCAAAAGCTCACGAGAGTCTTGTGGTTTCCCATCCAAGCACAGCCGGATATTCCGCTTGCGGAGCGTTGTCTCGGTACGCCTTTATTATGGTCACCCACTGCGGAGCAGGAAGCTATATTACGTCAAGACTGGGAAGAATTGATGGAATTGGTGGCTTTAGGCCAAGTGGATAAAATCAATGCGCGTATGGGTGAGTATTTACAAATTAGGCCTAAGGCGGCGGATGCTAAGTCTCTCTGTCAGGGGATCAGTGCTACGGGCGAAGTAGGACAAACGCTACCACGAGGGTTCTACCTTCGAGCGCGATTTACGGCGGCTATCTTGGCTGCCAGTTATTTATAGCATTAAGAGCACAATCTACCCATAAAGTCCCTGGCCTATAAAACTCTAAATATGAGACGCTATGGGTAATAATTACCCTGTTTTTAAAAAATGCTCTATAGTGATATTGATGTAAATTATTTATGGGGATCCCTTATGAAAAAATTAACAAGCTTATGTGCGGCTATGGTGTTATGTGGTGCGACCACTGTTGCTATGGCTGATTCACATATGACACCTTCAGCAACCATGAGCCAGCCAAATGCAACAAGCACAGCGCCTGCACCGGCGGCTAATGGCACAAGTGGTCAGCAAATGCCTGGCAGTATGGCGCCTCAAGGTGCTGCAGGGCAATATAAAGCGATGGGTAAACATCCTCACCATATGCGTGGTGGCATGTCTAAAGAGCAAATGCAGCAATTTCGCCAAAAAATGGTGGAACGCTGGCAAAGTATGACACCAGAGCAAAAACAGCAAATTCAGCAAGGTATGCAGAAACGCTGGCAAGCGGCATCACCTGCTGAACAAAAAATGGTTCAAGAACAAATGCTTATGAAAATTAAATCCATGTCGCCTGCACAACAGAAGCAGCTCATGGAGCAATTACATAGCATGAAGTCACAAACGCCAGCAGGCTGAGTGATATTTGAACATTTCTGACTATACTTAGATCAGGACTATTGATAACAAATGGCGATGAAAATCGCCATTTGTCCATGGGCGTGTTGTAAGCGTTGAGGTGATTAACTGCAATGTAGGCTGCCAACGTTTAATGTATACGCTCACATTAAGGGGGTAAGTCATATGAAACGTATCCTAGCAATTTTAGCGGCTTTGGGTTTAAGTCTTTCTGTCACCGCGTGTAGTACCAGTAATGAAGATGTTGGTATGGTCACTGGGGCCGTTGCTGGCGGTGTTCTCGGTAACCAAATTGGTAGTGGTAGTGGACGTACTGCCGCAACTATTGGTGGTGCCGTCGTCGGTGGTTTTATGGGTAAGCAGGTAGGTAAATCCATGGACCAGAATCAGTAGATTCGTCGTGAAGAATTATAGCAAAACGGCTTCATCTAAATGAAGCCTATATTTAGTAAAGAGTTTTTTTCTATTGATTATGTTTAAACAAGATAAACTAAATTAACCAGGAAAAGCAATGAGTTTTTGTGGCTGATTAAACAGCTCATTTATGCCTTCCAGTATTGCTCTTGTTTGCTTGAGGTGTTCAATTTGCTGTCTATATTTAAGCCCTAATTCACGTTCATGGATTGAATAAAACAAATTGACATTATTGTTAATGAATTTTTCGACATTATCCAAAGCTAGAAAAATATCGGCAAATATAAATTGTACTAGTCTGAGCTTATTTTCATAAGCTATCGAACCCGATATAAAATCATCAATTAAATTCTTTATTTCTTTTGCTTGATAGGTTTTTAACTTTAGCTCATGAAGTGAGCCATTGCTATTGTGTTCATTATCTATGGGCCTGGCTAAGGATAATCTGTCTGCTGTGAATAAAATTTGTGTTATAAAATAGCTACGACATGATGATGATTGCAATCTATTGTTGATTAAATCGTCTATCAGTAGCTGCAAGCTAGTCCTAAGATATTTTATTTTACTTGAGTATGAGTCATAGCTAAATCGGGCAGTTGTTTTCATGGATATTTTGTTAATAAATTCAAATACATCATCTAGTGTTAAAATAGCACCATATTTTTTTAGTTTTGTAAATAAAGAAACATTTTTTAAAATGTTATCCTCCAAGCGGATTAAGCATAGATCTTGCAATAAACCTTGGTTATTTTCATGTAAAAAACTTTCAAGTGTTTCAATAATTTCACTCGATTTAAGTGTTTTTTGATTTAATAAATATAGTAATGTTGACTCTAGCATTTTTAATTTCACTCTATTATTTACCAATAGTTCCGAGTAAATAGTAAATGTGATTGCTTTTGTACTCAACCTGGAATAATTACTAGGTTATTAAAAATAGTTGACCTAGAAAATTATTCTATGTTTTGATAAAAAATTTCGTTTGGGATGATTTTAAAAAAACCATAATCATATGCTACATCAAATATGTCAGAACGAGTCCGACAGTTCCATTTCTTTTTAATATTCTCTACGTGAAAATTTACAGTTTTATCTGAAATATTAAGCAGGCTAGCAATTTCTTTTGCACTGCGACCGCGTAGTATATAGAATAAGCACTGACTCTCTCTAGAGGTTAATGTTTTTGACTTAATGTTAGAGATATAACTCGATATTTTTAATCTGTTACCTTGGTATTCAGTTAGACCTTTGAATAAATTAATGAGTTGACCATTAACTTTTTTTGCTAAGCCCAATGTTGCCCATGGATACCCATTGGCATCATATAAAGGGAATTTTCTTGTTAATAACAATGCTTGTTTCTGCCTGTTGTCTAAAAACATGTCTAGTTGAAAATAGATATTGCCTTGTCTTGCATCAGAATCATGCTCGTTATATTCACCAGAGAATTCACACCAAGGCATGTGTTGATCGGTGCGTCCAAGTACCTTTTTTAAATGAATAAATCCCATAGCATTAATTATTTTTGAATTTGCAAAATGATATTCAAATTTTTCGTCTTTAATGTATACATATTCATCTAAGTTTTCTAAGCAAATATTTTTTAAAATGGTACCATTTTGTAAAAAAGAATTTTCCATTATTTTCTCATCTTCTTAAGAAAGCTTTTTACACTCGCTAGTTCAATTATAACTTAGCTCTTGGTTATTAGAACCAGGAAAAATTACTAGGTAGATATAAATTGCATAAAATAGCTTGCTTGATTATGTTTACTCACGTTTTTTAATATTAACACCATTTATTTCTGAAAAAATATCTGGAGGTATCACATTGAAGCATTCGTACTCATATGCTTTGTCAAAAATATCTGAGCGTGAGTGGCAATTCCATTTCTTTTTAATATTTTCAATGTGAAAATATACTGTTTTTGGTGAAACAAACAATTTATTAGCTATTTCCTTAGGCGTTCTACCACGTAGCAAGTAAAATAGGCATTCACTTTCTCTTGATGTTAAATCCTTATGTCGGTGTTGTTGTAAATGATCTTGCAGGTAATTAGAAATCTTTAGTGGTTTTCCATCATAATAAAGTAGCTCATCAGATAGGTGGATCAAGTTTTTTTTAGCATATTGTGCGAAGCAAATTATCGCGACTGTTTTACCAGAATAATCATATAGTGGATATTTTCTACTAATGACTGAAGTGCGTACACCATTACAGCCTTCAGTAATTTCTAATTGTAGATATTTTAATCCTAATAATGTGTCATGATCATGTTGTCTGTAATCTTCGCAGTAAGTACTCCATGGCATGTCTTCATCACTCATATTTAGTAGATTATCTTGCCGATGAATGCCTGATATTGACCTAAATTTGTAATTACCATAAATGTATGGATATTTTTTTTCTGTGCTTTTGATAAAAACATAGTCGCTAGAATTTTCGAACACATCAACATAATTACTGAATTGTAAATTGAATATTTTTTCCATAATAAAACTTCCATATTTATTTGGGTTATATTAAGTTAGTCTAATAAAATTTACAGTTTTTATAAGGTTACTAATTCACTATTTGTTGATATTATTTTTGGCTTTTCGGTAAGTAATTAATCCTTCGCTGATTGCTTTGGCAATGAGTTCACTGCGGTTGCTGCATTCAAGTTTGTTGCGTGCATTATCTAAGTGCGACTCAATAGTGCGAACAGATTTGTAAAGTGTTGCAGCAATTTCTTTTGCAGTTTTCCCATGGGCGACATACTGTAAACATAATCTTTCTGAGTTTGTAAGTTTATAAGCACTTAGGGTAATGTTGAAATATTTTTCAATAGAGAGTTTGCTGAATTCAGATGTTTCAATAAACGGGTTTTGGAGTAATTGTTGGATATATGTGAGTGATGGTTTTTTCATCTCAATGCCTTGCCCAATGACGCCAGCTTGTTTATTGTCACAATTATAATAGGGGGATTTACGGGTTAGTAAGAAGTAGTAAGCATCATTATAACAGTGTACATCTAAAATACACATGCATTCATTTCTGTAAGCGCGTTCATCCTCACTGATAAAACGATTGACATATGCGTCGGAAGTATGGCTTTGGTGTACTTCAATAGCATGAGAAATAATATCACTATCCATTAAACCATTGATTTCAAGAATACTATTATAGTTAAATATTTTCAACCCAGTCTCATTAATAAACCTGTACTTATTGTTGAAGTCTTTAATACATATCATACTATCCATAGAGTTGAAAAGTGTCATAAGTTGCTGCGATATCATAAGTCAACCTCATGTTCTGACCTAATAATTTTTCGGTACAGTGTCTGTGCTATTTTAAACTTGAGTTTTATTATTGACTGCTTTGTATGAAGTTACAACCTAGGGAAATTACTAGGTGAGAGAGAGCTTGCATTGTAGAGTAACTGATTTTTATAGCATGATATTGGGTTTTTAATTATCAATATGATTAATTTTGTTGAAAATCTCTGGAGGTATCACATTGAAACATTTGTACTCGTATGCTTTATCAAAAATATCCGAGCGTGAGTGGCAATTCCATTTATTTTTAATATTCTCAATATGAAAATCTACAGTTTTGGGTGAAACATGCAGTTCATAAGCAATTTCTTTAGAGGTCCTACCGCGCAATACATAAAATAAACACTGGCTTTCTCGTGGGGTTAATAATAGATGAGGATGGGTATTAATATGGTCATGCAAGTAGCAACCAACACGTAATGGTTTTTTGTCATAGTAAAGTAGCTCATTTGTCATTGTAATAAAGCTGTGATTAGCATTACTGGTAAATCCTATAATTGCATTTATTTTACCAGTACTCGCGTAAAGTGGGAATTTTCTACTGATAATGGCTGTTAGCTCTCCATCACCTGTTTTTGTTATATCCAATTGTAAGTACTGCAGTCCTGATAGAGTATCATTGTCATGTTGCCTATAGTCATTGGTAAAATCACCCCAGGGCATATCTTCATCAGTTCTTTGAATGAGATTTTTGTGCTTATAAGTGCCAGAAATTGCTCTAAAATTATAGTTGCCATAAATGTAAGCATATTTTTCTTCTACACTTTTTATATAAATGTAGTTACTTGCATTTTCAAATATTTCTGCATAATTATTAAGCTGCAAATTGGTGAGTTCTTCCATAATAAACCTTCACTAAGAATAACAGGTTATCCACCTTTTTATATAAAATTAATGCCAAAAAGCGTATTTTCATGAGTGCCAGTATTGTTCTTAATTGTAAGTAATTAATCCTTCCGTAATGGCTTTGGCAATGACTTCACTGCGGTTACTGCATCTCAGTTTGCTGCGCGCATTATCTAGGTGTGATTCAATGGTGCGGACAGATTTATAAAGTGTTGCGGCAATTTCTTTTGCGGTTTTACCTTGGGCAACATAGTGTAAGCATAACTTTTCCGATTTTGTCAGATTATAAGTACTTAGAGTTATATTGAAGTGTTTTTCTATGGTAAATTCACTAAATTTAGACATTTCGATAAGTGGATTGCTTAGTAGTTGTTGGATGTAATGCGGTGTTGGATTTAGTATTTCCATAGACTGGAATAGTACTCCAGTTATTTTTTGCTTTGCGTTATAATATGGTTGTCGTCTTGTTAAAAGAAAATGCGGAATACCATTGTAGGTGTGTGCATCTATAATTGTAAAATGCTCTTTTCTATAAGCCCGTTCGTCCTGGCTTACAAAGTGGTTCGTATACTCTTGATGTGTATGGTGATTAGATGGACAAATGGCATGTGATACCACTTCATGCTCAGTTATGAGCTCTATTTCTTTAAAATTATCATAACTTAAAACTTCTAAAGCTTTGCGGTTAATAAACCTATAACAGCTATTGAAATCTTTGATACATATCATAGTTTCCATCGAGTTAAAAAGTGTAACAAGTTGCTGCGATACCATAAGCATACCTCGTGTTTTTAGCTTTTGAACTTTGATTTAGGTCTTACTAGCTCGTATTTTCATATTGTCGGTTGAGTTCTGTAGAATTGCAACCCAGTAAAATCACTGGGTGGTCAATGTATTTTGAAAGAGATTTCTTTATTTTTCATCTTGAGAATCCTTTGTATTTATAAAATATTGTCAGTAAATGTTGAGTTTATGCTTCGCTGATAATATATTTTTTATATTATCTTCGTACTATTCCGCGTCGGTGGTCGTAGGAGCGTTATAACTAATTATCCCTTCAGTGATTGCTTTGGCAATGAGTTCACTACGATTACTGCACTCAAGCTTACTGCGTGCGTTATCTAAGTGTGATTCGATGGTGCGGACAGATTTATAAAGTTTTTCGGCAATTTCTTTTGCTGTTTTTCCTTGGGCGACATAGTGTAAACACAATTTTTCTGTTTTTGTGAGTTTATAAGTACTTAGGGTAATATTAAAGTACTTTTCAATGGACAGTTTGCTAAATTCAGATGTTTCAATAAACGGGTTTTGGAGTAATTGTTGAATATAGATGAGTGATGGGTTATGAATTTCTGTACTATGGGAAAGCACACCGATTATCTTATCTGTATTGTTGTCGTAGTAGGGACGTTTTTTGGTGATTAAAAAATAGTCGCGATTATTATAACTGTGTGCATCTAAAATGCATACTGACTTATTACGGAATGCGCATTCGTCTTCACTCACAAAGTGGTCAGCGTAGGCTGTACATGTATGAGGTGAGTGTATGCTAATAGAGTGAGCAACGGTGTCATTATCCCGCAATCCGTCAATTTCACCAACATGATTGTAATTAAATACTTTTAATCCTTGATTGTTTGCAAACCTGTGGCGACTGTCTAGATCTTTGATGCCTATTATCCCATCCATGTTATTCAAAAGGTTCATAATTTGTTTTGATATCATCGGCTTACCTTACAATTCTTACTTTTAAAAAAATATAGCCAGAGCTATATCTCGCCCGCTGATATACTCGTTGAATTATTATTATTGATTAGCTTCAGCGATAATACAAGTTGGAAAAGGCGACTATGTAAAGCCAATTTTTTGTACTAATAAATGCTAACAGCAGAATTAAAGTGATAGTGAACATAAGTAAAAATATATTTTTATAAGCGAAGCGAAGACCCCGGCAAATGCCGGGGTTACCTTATTTATAAGTAATTATCCCCTCAGTGATGGCTTTGGCAATGAGTTCGCTGCGGTTACTGCATTCTAGTTTGTTGCGTGCGTTATCTAAGTGTGATTCGATGGTGCGGACAGATTTATAAAGTTTTTCAGCAATTTCTTTTGCGGTTTTGCCTTGAGCGACATAGTGTAAACACAATTTTTCTGTTTTTGTGAGTTTATAAGTACTTAGGGTAATATTGAAGTATTTTTCAATAGACAGTTTGCTAAAATCGGATGTGTCAATCAAAGGATCTTGAAGCAGTTGTTGAATATAAGTGAGTGATGGGTTTTCAATTTTTATACATTGAGTAAACACACCTGCAATCTTATCTGCTTCATTATAGTATGGTTGTTTTTTAGTGAGTAAAAAGTAGTAATTATTATGATAACTGTGTACATCTAAAACACATACTGGTTTATTTCTATAAGCGGATTCGTCTTCACTAACAAAGCGGTCAGCATACGCAGTAGAATTATAAGGCGAGTGGATGTCAATAGCGTGAGTGACGAAGTCGCTCTCCATTAAGCCATTAACCTCAGCATTATTTTTGTAATTAAATACATATAACCCCATATCGTTTAAAAATCTATAGCGGTTATTGAGGTCTTTGATAACTACGATCCCATTCATGTTATTCAAAAGGTTCATAATTTGTTTTGATATCATGAGCTTACCTTGCGTTTTTATTTTTTACTGTCAAAAAAATATAGCCATAGCTATATCTCGCCCGCTGATATACTCGTTGAAGTATTATTATTGATTAGCTGCAGCGATAATACAACCTGGGAAAGATTACTAGGTTAAGGCTGATTTTTGTACAAATTAAGCGCCAATTACATTCAATGTAGCGAAAATTTCTGGTGGTATTACATTAAAACACTGGTACTCATAAGCTTTGTCAAAGAGATCAGAGCGTGAGTGACAGTCCCATTTGTTTTTAATATTTTCAATATGAAAGTCCACTGTTTTCGGGGAAACAGTCAGTTTTTTAGCAATTTCTTTCGAGGTTTTGCCACGCAATAAATAAAACAAGCACTCACTTTCTCTGGATGTTAAAATGCGGTGTTGATGTTCAATAAGTTGGTTTTGCAAATAGTTAGATATTTTTAGGGGCTTTTTATCATAATAAACTAAGTCACCGGTGAGATTTATATGATCCATACTAATATTGTTAATCTTATTGGTAAAACCAATGATGCCTGTAATGCTACCAGACTCATCATATAATCCGAATTTTCTTGTCATTATTATTGACAGCTCATTGTTGCCATCACGGATATGCTCAAGTTGGTAGTATTGTAATCCTAATATTGTATCCCTATCATGCTCTCGATAACTATCTGTAAATTCACTCCAAGGCATGTCTTCATCCGTTTTACCGATGAGTTCATCTAGGTTTCCAGTGTTTATTAGCATTCTCAAATTCTGATTTAAATATATATACGATGGCTTAGAATCTGCATTTTTGATATAAATATAATCGGTGGAATTCTCAAACATATTTGCGTGATCCCTGATATAGGTGGAAATGCTAGTTTCCATAGTGTGCAAACTCCATTTATCCATAGGTAAAGTTATATTACAGTTATTGTTATATTGTCTATGCAGCTATGGCTTCTTCGTGCAATAGCGCTGCATATTTGCTTTAATTTGTTCAATGCGTTGCGCACGTTCCTCATCATTAAACCAGTGATACTCGCCTTGGGCATCCACATAGTAAACACGGCGGCCAGTTTCTGAAAGTAAGTCAAGATTGTGTTGGTACTTTTTGCATAGTTCAGCGATTTCATCTTTTACTTTTTGTTTCTCTTTTGTGACTTCAATTTCAGATTCTATATTCTTGCGCTTTTGCTGAGTCTGTTGATAATTTTCATAGGCAGATTCTTGGCGTTGTTGCAGGTTTGGATCAGGAGCAGGTGGTGGGGCAATGGAGACTTCCTCTGCATTGCTGCCACGGGGTGGGGTTTTACCATAATGAGTATTGCCTTGGCTGTCTGTCCATTTATAGACGTCGGCTGCACTGGCAGTGACAATAAAGCCACAAGTGATAAGCGCAGTACAGGTTGTTGCTAATTTCAGTTTTTGCACCACAAACCTCCAGAATAGGGATCGCTTTTAGAAGTATAGCATAGCTCTTAAGAGGACTTATCCGTATCGCTTTTGGGCTTATCTTGATCATTCGCCGTTGGCATAGGTAGAGTTGCCTTGGGGGTGTCATCGTGATTAGGGATCAAGGCAATAATCCGTGCTGGAGCCCCACTGCCACCCTTAATCTTCATGGGTAAAGCAATAACAAAAGCCCCCTTAGCAGGCAGTTGATTGAGCTGAGCTACATTTTCGAAAATAGGAATATTTTTGCTAGCCAGTACTCGATGGGCTTTAAATTGCTTAGATTGGCCGTAATCAATACTGGCAGTATCAATACCCACAGCCTTGGGCTTGCGTTCTTTTATTAGCCACTGGGCAGCATCAGCACCAAGACCAGGGAAGTGTAGTAGAGGCACAGCATCTTGACCTCGCTCAGTTGTACCTAAGTATTTTTCTGCATCCGGCCAGTAGACACTAAAACCTGTATAAAGTAACACAATGGCATCAGCGGGGATCTTACCGTGTAGCTTTTCCCACGCTTTAAAATCATCTTTACTAATTAAGTAATCAGAGTCCTTCAAGGCTTTTTGTGATACATCAATTACCACCGCATTGCCAATCAATTGTTTTAGTTTGATTTGATCAACGGATTCACCTGCTTTGGCAAAATGGGAAGGAGCATCCACATGAGTGCCGCCGTGTTCAGCCGCTTTGAATTTATAGGCGCTGTAAAAATAGCCCTCGGGTGTGACACCCTCAAAGACGGGCGTTAATTCAAATGATTCAGCAGTAGGCCAATAAATAGTCTCTTTTGATAAGTCATGAGTGAGATCAACCCAGCGACCTTGGGGTAAGTTGTCTGCTTGTGCAATAGCAATTCCGCAAATGCATAAGCAAAGAAAAACTATACTTTTTATTTTTACACTCATCCCTGACACATCCTAAATAGTAAAATATTGAAGCATTGTAGCATCCTATATTAATCAGCGCCAATGGCTATCTTGCACGCTATGCGTTAAGCACGTACGGATATTGGCGGCTAATTAGCCAGATTACGCCCACCTGTATGGGCCGGATTAACGCGTAAATTGCGTTTATCAATAGGTTGATTGCCAAGGTTGGGGTGATTTTCATGGTTTAAATGCCTAATTTCGCGGTCCACATGGCGCATGTGATGTCTAGGATAGTAATAATAGGGGTCATAAAATTCGAGATTATTATGGTAAATGCCATCGCCATCATCATAATAATTATCAAAATGGCCATAGTCATAGTCAATCTGTTCATTACGTAATTGGTCAGGTGTGGGTGTAGGTGGTTCGCTGACTTCTTGTTCGGCTTTAAGTTTAGCTCGCTCCATTTCTTCTTCATTTAATTGTTGGCTAATTTGGTCGCTTTGCTTCATTAAGCGTTCATAACGTTTGTCAGCCTGCGCCTGTTCATTAGCGGGAATAGGCTCCACATTGACTTCCTTGACTTTATTCGGGGTGCCAGGGGTCGGTGTATCTGAGAATGATGGATTACCCTGAGCATCAATGGATTCATAAACCTTAGTCGACTCAGCCAAACATGTGGAAATTAAGCCTAAGCTAATGATTAAACTGCAAATTATTCGCATTTGTGCACCTTCCGCGAGAGTAGAAACTAATTTAAGTATAGACCTAGTGTTTTAAAAATGCCCAACTATACTTTGTTTAGTGTTTATACAGTTAGTATAGATCTCGTAACTCCCAAAAAGAAGGTGTAATGCAATGAAAACAGCAGTTGTGTTAAGTGGAGTGGCTGCTTTCATTTTGGGTGTATCAACTGCAAGTGCCAAAAGTGTACTTGATATGGATGTGAATAGGACTATCTACATGACAGATTTTCAAATGCTGTCACAAAATGAAGGTTCAACAGTTGAAACATTCATAAATGAAATCCAAAAGCCACAAGGGCAATGGTTCAAAGAGCAATTCCTCTATCAAACTCATTTAAATCCAGATGACCTAGATCAAGTGTTTGTCGCCGATCTAAGACCCATAGCGCCAGTCAAACCTGGTTATCTATGTTACCGTGTCTACTGGAAGTATTTTGAGTATATAGATAATAGGACGTTGCATAGTCCGGGGAATGTGAGTTCAGTGAGGTACTGTCATCCTATCATTCAATGGAAAGGCTGATTTAAGCGTCGTCTTTTCCTCGGCAGCGTTGTTGCGAACGCTACTTGAGAGGTGGTCATTTACTCTGTGTAAACTCCCCCACTCAAGTGGCGTTCGCGCCTAGCTGCCGAGGAAAATACTTGCTTAAATCGATTTTTTCTTTATCTATGGCGTGCTCATTTACTCGCATGTAAACTGCGCCGCTCAAAGGCAACAAACGCCTCGCCACAGGGCAAAATACCTATTCATTGATAAATATCGCCACCCCAGAGACGCTCTAAAAATAATTGCCAAGGTAGGCACTCTATATCACCGAGTTTCTTGGGCTCGGTTTCCAGGGATACGATGATTTGCTTTTTAACTTTATGTGAACTGGCGAGTGCATATAATCCTTTGCAGTGTGCTTCATGGATACGTTTTGATGACTTGATTTCAATAGCCACTTCCATATCGCCTAAAACAAAGTCTACCTCCAGGCCAGTGCTTGTGCGCCAATAGTGAAGGCGTAATTCGGGATCTTTATAGGCTTGATAAGCCGTGAGTTCCATCAGCATGTAGTGTTCAAAGGACTTACCAAATTCAGATGTGCCTAGACGGGGTTGTCTGCGGGTAAGATAGTTTGCTACGCCTATATCAAATAAATAAAATTTTTCTGTTTCCATTAAGCGCCGGTCAGTACTTTTTCGCCAAGGTTGGAGGCGATAGCCGAGTAGCGTATCTTCAAGGATTTGAAAATAAGTACGTACTACTTTTGCGCTCACGCCGGTTTCACGGGCGACATTGGTATAGTTTAATGTTTCTCCCGAGGTTAAAGCGGCTACGCGCAAAAACTCAGCGAAAGCAGGGATATTTTGTACTACAGCCGGATTAGCAATTTCTTCTTTTAGATAATCAGCTACATAAGCACGTAGATCTTGTGTGGGATCAGAACTTAGAATATGTGGTGGTAATAAGCCAGTATGCATAATGCGTTCTAAATCAAAATCTTCAATTTCCATATAGCTGAGTGGGGCCATTGTGTAGCGCCAAGCGCGACCGCCGAGTAAGTTGGCATGTGATTGTCCCAGCTTACGTGTACTTGAACCTGTGAGTAAAAATGCAATGGATTTATTCTCAATGAGCCAGTGCACCTCATTTAATATCTCCGGTATCATTTGTACTTCATCGATGCAGATGCGCTGCTGTGTTTCTGAGTAGCGTTCTCGGAGTAGAGCGGGGCGTGAAATATAATCTGCGAACACGTCAGTTTTTAATAGATCAATAACAATGGCATCAGCCATGTTTTCTCGGATCCAGTAGCTTTTGCCAGTTTTGCGTGGTCCCCATAAGAAAGCTGATTGCTGTGTAGGTAATTGCATGTTGAGCATGCGTGAGCTAATTTTCATGGTGATATCCGGATAATTTGTCCATATGGGTAAGTTTATTCGGATAATTTTCCCAGTCAAGGCAGATTATCCTGATATTCTGCCCTGTTAGGGCAAATTTTCTTGAAAATAGCCTTTTAAGTCTATGAAAAATACTGGTTTAAAATATTTATTCATATTTATTGCATAAATATTCGTTTTATGGTTAAATCTTGCTATTCGTGATGGACTTGGTATTTTGAGGGTATTTCCAATATCAGTTTCAAAACCAGGTTCGTAAATATTGATTAGGCAATGATATGGCAGAACAACAGCATAATAGTGCTCTGAAAGTAGAGCATTTGAAGAAATCTCATGGCGAGCAATTAGTGCTTAATGATATCTCTTTTGTAGCTCAGCAGGGGGATGTGATTGCCTTATTGGGTCAAAGTGGCTCTGGTAAGAGTACTTTATTACGGTGCATCAATTTGCTAAATATCCCCGATGCCGGAGATATTTATATTGGGGCTGAGAAAATTCATTTAGAAGCCCGCAGTGGTGGTAAACAAGTCTTAAAGAACCATCAACAAGTCTTACGCTTGCGTAGTCAAATTGGTATGGTGTTTCAACAGTTTAACCTGTGGCCGCATATGACAGTGTTAGAAAATATCATTGAAGCACCTATGCATGTGTTAAAACAAAAGAAAAAAGTTGCAGTGACTAAAGCTGAATCTTTACTTGAAAAAGTAGGTTTAGCGGATAAACAAGCTCAATATCCTAGTCAATTATCCGGTGGTCAGCAACAACGTGTTGCCATTGCACGAGCTTTAGCTATGGAACCGCAGATTTTATTATTTGATGAACCCACTTCCGCATTAGATCCAGAAATGGTTGGCGAAGTCTTGGGGGTAATGCGTCAATTAGCACAAGAGGGTACGACTATGTTAGTGGCGACTCATGAAATGGGCTTTGCTCGTGAAGTTGCCTCACATGTGATGTTTTTACATCAAGGCTGTATTGATGCCTTTGGTGAATCTAATGCTATGTTTAGTATGCCGCCTTCGGAGCGCTTTAAGCAATTTATTCAGCAGGATTATAAATAATGTTGAATAGGTTATCGCAAAAACAAGCTGTGTTAGTTAGCTATAGATGCATTGTCTTAGGCCTTATCTTTAGTTTGCTATTTAGTTATTCAAGTATTGTATCTGCAGCACAACAGAGTTTGGTTTTTGCTACGGAGCCTAGTTATCCGCCCTTTGAGTATGTAGATGCCCAGGGTAATATCCAAGGGTTTGATGTGGATGTAATGCAAGCTCTATGTAAGCAAATGCAAGCGCAATGTAAAATTGTGGGTGAACCTTGGGATAGTTTAATTCCTAGTTTAGCCATGGGAAAGTTTGATGCTCTAATTGGCGCCATCGCGATTACCAAAGAGCGAGAAAAGAAAGTTGATTTCACTATCCCTTATTACCATGATTCTGTGAGTTTTGTTGCACCTAGCGATAGGCCATTACAATTAACCCAACAAGGTATGCAAGGAAAGAGAGTTGGGGTGCAAATTGGTACAGTGTTACAGCAATATTTACAAGGTGTTTACCATGGGGCTGTGGATGTGAAGGTTTATTCAAGTCAGCAATATGCTTTTTTAGATTTAAATGCTGGGCGGCTTGATGCAGTGTTAGGCGATACGCCCTTAGTTAAAGATTGGTTGAAACAACAGCCGGCTGGTAAGTTTACTTTAGTGGGGCAGCCTATTTCTGATCCTAAGTATTTTGGCCCGGGTTTTGGTATTGCGGTGAAAAAGGGGGATCAGCGTTTACTGAATCAATTGAATCAAGCGATTAAGGTGTTGCAAGAAAATGGCACTTTAGAGAAATTAGGGCAGCAGTATTTTGGAAGTGGCTCATGAGTGGTTATGCGGGACAATTTTTTCATGCCACCTGGTTGACGCTGGAATTAGCTTTGTTAGCCTTGGGGTGTGGGTTGCTTTTAGGTATTGGCGGTGCCTTAGCGAAACTTTCAACGCATGCTTGGATCCGTATACCGGTTGTCTTACTCACGAGTTTATTACGCGGTTTGCCCGAATTATTAATTTTATTCTTTGTTTATTTCGGCGGTACAATCCTGTTTGCTCAAGTGTTGAAAATCAATGTCAGTGTTAGTTCCTTTGCTGCTGGTACCGTAGCACTCGCATTATTGTTCGCGGCCTATGCTACGGAAACGTTGCGAGGGGCATATTTAGCGATTCCTATTGGGCAGTTTGAAGCAGGTTATGCCTTGGGATTAACTAAAGGCCAAGTATTTAAAAGGGTTATTTTGCCGCAATTATGGCGCCATGCTTTGCCTGGGTTAGGTAATTTATGGTTTGTATTATTGAAGGATACTGCCCTAGTCTCGCTCATTGGCATGGATGATATTATGTGGGTGGCGCAAAAGGCCAGTGCTTATACTTTGAAACCTTTTAGCTTTTACTTAATTGCAGCCATGATTTACTTGTTATTAACCAGTGTCTCCTTGGGGGGACAAAAATTAATAGAGCGGCGTTTGCAATGGACATAGCCCAGTTACTACATTATTTACCGCTATTATTGTCGGGGTTCTTCTTGACCATAGAGTTAGTTGCTGCTGCCGTAATTTGTGGTTTTATATTAGCCAGTGTCTTTACTTATACTTTATATAGACAGAACAAATGGCTAAATGCACCTATTAAATTACTGATGTTTGTGATCAGAGGCACGCCTTTGTTAGTACAATTTTTCTTAATTTATTTTGGTTTGAGTCAATTTGATAGCTTACGCCATAGTTTTCTTTGGGGCTGGTTTGTGCATCCCTTCGCGTGTGCCTTAACTGCCTTAGGGATCAATACGGCTTGTTATACTACTGAACTATTTTACGGTGCAATGCAGCGTATCCCTGCAGGAGAGTATGAAGCTTGTGCTACTTTAGGGATGTCAAAGTATTTAGCGTTTCGGCGCGTCTTGTTTCCGCGAGCATTAATTAATGTATTGCCTGCCTATTCCAATGAAGTGATTATGATCATCAAGGGTAGTTCCTTGGCGAGTACGATTACCTTACTGGACTTGATGGGGGCTACGCGTTTGGCTATCAGTAATACTTATGATGTGCTCCAATTTTACCTTGTAGCAGGGGTGTTATACCTATTATTAAATAGCATCATTATGTGGTTGTTTCATCGTCTTGAGAAGAAGAGTCATGTGAGGGTGTTGCAGGGCTAGTTGATTACTATTTAACCTACCCAGATAATT
>CBDDKW010000005.1:0-92750 GCA_965230425.1 Gammaproteobacteria bacterium
TAAAAGTCATCGTTTATGGCGGGATTATCATTGTCTATAAGCCCACTAAAGTTTGAACGATAGTTGAATTGCATGTATCGTATACAAGCGATTGCAATGGACGATTTGCATAAAGAATTGTATAAATTAGTATCATCAAGGGCTGTCTATGTTAAGTTGGGTTAAATTGATTTGGGGATTATGCATATTCAAGCATGGACCGCAGGACTTGCCTTTTTCCCGAGTGATGTTGGGTATCTTGATCGCCATTAACTATGCTATTGCTGCAATTGGCCTTTATTATCGACATACTTTACTTGACGCTTTTTGGGTTCCGGCAGTTTTAATCGCAGTGATGTGTGCTTATATTTATGTTGTTTTATATTTACGCCGTAGACCTGAACGTGCGCCACAAACCTTATTGGCTGTACTCGGTTCCAACGCCTTAATATCTCTAATTGCAATTTTAATCTTAGTCTTTGTTGTCTTGCTCGGTTTAATTGTCGGTTCGAATGGATTAATGTCTTCATTTGTGGGTGTGGCTAAAGCTTTAATTATTTGTTGTTATTTATGGTCCTTAGTTGTTGAAGGTAATATTTTTCGTCATGCCTTATCTTGGCCAATTTTTGTTGGTTTAGCAGCCGCCGTTGGTTTAGAAGTGATTAATTCCATAGTTTTAAAACTACTCGTATAGAGAATCAAAAATGCATATTCATATTATTGGTATTTGCGGCACCTTCATGGGAGGATTGGCCGTATTGGCAAAGCAAGCAGGTCATGATGTTACAGGCTCTGATGCAAATGTTTATCCACCCATGAGTACTCAGTTAGAACAACAAGGTATTCAATTAATGACTGGATATGTGCAAGAAAACTTAAAGCCACAGCCTGACGTAGTTGTCATTGGCAATGCCTTATCACGAGGGAATCCAGAAGTAGAAGCCGTGTTACGTCAAGGGATTAAATATACTTCAGGTCCACAATGGTTAGCTGAGCATGTGTTACAGGATCGTTGGGTATTAGCGGTCGCGGGCACTCATGGCAAAACTACAACGGCTAGTATGTTAGCCTGGATATTAGAATACGCAGGTATGCAGCCAGGCTTTTTAATTGGTGGAGTACCGAATAATTTTTCTGTATCGGCGCGTTTGGGTGAAGCGCCATTTTTTGTTATTGAAGCGGATGAATATGATAGTGCTTTCTTCGACAAACGATCGAAGTTTATTCATTATCGACCACGCACAGCGATTTTAAATAATTTAGAATTTGATCATGCGGATATTTTTCCTGATTTGACTGCGATCAAAAAACAATTCCATCATTTTGTGCGTACAATTCCTGATAATGGTTTACTGGTGGTTCCCAGTGCGGATGCGAATATTGCTGATGTGTTACAGCAGGGTTGTTGGACGCCACAGGAAACTTTCGATATAAATAGTGCTAATTGGGCGATTGCTGAGGTAGATGAAGGCGGACAAACCTTTACAGTTACCTATAAAGAACAAACTCAGGGTAAAGTACGGTGGAAATTGCTAGGCCAGCATAATCAATTAAATGCATTGGCTGCTATTGCTGCAGCGCGTCATGCGGGTGTTGCAACGGAGCATGCTATTGAAGCCTTAGCCGAGTTCTCTAATGTGAAACGACGCTTAGAAGTGCGTGGCGAAATAGGTGGGATTACGGTGTATGATGATTTTGCGCATCATCCAACAGCGATTGCAACAACCTTAGCTGGATTGCGTACTAAATTGGGAAATCAACGTATTATTGCAGTACTTGAATTTGCTTCAAATACTATGCGTCAAGGTTTTCATATAGAGGATGTGCCGCACTCATTTGCCTGTGCTGATCAGGTGATTTTTGCTAAACCTAATGGTGTTGATTGGGAGATTGATACTATAGCAAAGCAAGTACCTAAAACCAACTCAGGTTTATGATTCAACTTCTGATATTATCAATGCCTTAGTTGCTACAGCACAGCAGGGCGATCATATCTTGATTATGAGTAACCGAGGCTTTGATGGCATTCATGGTAAGTTATTAGAGCGATTGCAACAGTCCCGTGGGTAACAGTTGTTATAAATATCAGCGTGTAGCTTTGAGTTGATCAGTGCATCCTCATAGCATTTTACATTCATTTTGTTAAATAAAGCAGATGATTGAAGCTGTAGTATACAGCCGTGATAAAAATTTTTATTGTATTCATAGCCAGTCAATGTCGAGTTCAGTCAATGTAGAGTATTAACTTGATTCCCCGCAGCAAGCTGCGGGCACTTTACGCTTGGGGATTTTTAATATCATCCTATCTTAAGATTCATTCTATGGGTCATCATGGTTGTGAGCAAAAAGTGAACTTGTTGAGTATACTTAGGGAGTGTTCTGTATTTGTACAGATGATGATAGCCCGTAATGTGTGATTTGCATGAGGTTAAGTGACTAGCTTGTACTGACAAGATTAAACAAATAGCCATTCAATAATATAGTAATAAGTAACCTCATACGGTAAATCACACCATAGCATGAGGAGCATGATCATGAGCTATGAACCCGTTCCACTAATATTTACTAAAACTGCTGCCTGGCAAGGCTTTATTGCTTATATTTTACTGGCTGTGGTAATAGCAGCACCATTTGTTTGAAGTGTAATTTTTTAGTGAATGAAAAACTAGTATTAAAGATTTATAGATGTTTCTATACCCAAATAAATAAAAATTTATTCGAACGATGCGTTATTTGACATGATTACACTACATTAGATATTACATTCTTATATTTATTCATTATTGAGATTAATTTTAATCAGTAAGGGAGATTTTTTAGATTAATTCTTAGTAATTTATTAATATTTTATTTTTTTGACCCTTGTATAAAGCAAAAAATATATCTATTAATATAGAGAGATATTTAGGTCGGTCGTTAGAGTTATTTTTACTAGATATAATAATTGTTGTGGTAAAATTTCATTATAATATAAACTTTTAACTGGGTGTCATTTTATATGGACATAAGAAATTTAACTGATAAAGTTGGTTTTATTGAGTTATTCCCTCATTGTCAGAATACAATTATTAGGTCACCGGCAATGTTAAAGACTTTTATAAATTTGTCGCTACTTTTCTTCTCTACCGCTGAGAGTGCATTTAAAGCATTTTATTTGCAAAATAGGCTATCAGATTTTGATGCACATATTGGTGAGTGTTCCTGTCAAATCAGAGCATTTTATAATTTATATATGCAGCGTTATTATGCCAATGATATAGATGCTAAATCACAATGCCATGTAGTTATATCGGAGATTGAGAAGTTAAGAAAAACTCTTGCAGTGTATTTTAAAAGCGAGCATTTACAATATGAATATCTTAGGATAAAGAAAACTGTTTTTAAAAATCAGTTTAGATTAACGGATTTCTTGGCAGATTTCTCAATTAATTTTTCTTTTGATCTGCATCAAATTTATCTTATTCATTCTTACTTATTAACCCGGTTTACTTATTTTGATAGTGAAGATAGAAGTTGTATTGATTATGAAAAAATGTGTATTGACGCTAAATTAAGTAAGACCACAGCAAGGAAGATAGTAAAGAAATATCAAATTAAACAGTCAGAATATTCAGTTGGTTTCATACGGTTTTTAGCTGCAAAAGTGAAACATAGCGACTATTTTTTGAATTTGGTAGATGAGACTATACAAACTGATGATGATGGGCGTACTGTATTACCTACATATCTTGTGGTTCATGTGTTATGGCAGAATATGTTGGCTCTTGATCTTCCTGTTATTTTAATTATTTGCCAAAAATCAGGAAACCAATTTAAGAAATATACTGCAATTGAGTATAGAAAAGAAAAATCCTCTTATGTTTTTAGCCGCTTTGTCGATGACGAAATATCTATTTGTAGTGAGAATGTTATGATTTTTTACGCAGTTGCTGATTACGCATTCCCCATGGGAAATTTTAAACTTGATATTCAACACTATGATTTACGTAAAATATTTTTTTATAATATGGCAACACATCCACAATATAGCGGAAAAAAATTATCACATTTGAAACAAAATCCTTATGATTCTTATCATAGCAGTAGTGATATAAATTTAATTTCTTATTTCTCTGCAAAATTTTTATCTGATAAGCATTTTGGCAATTTATTAGGTTATTCTAGAGATAATCCATCACAATGTTTCATTAAGCATATTTATTCTTCTTCAGACATATCTCTTTATGCATTGAATTCTTTGCAAGATTCTTGTATAGTAGCAAGCATAAAAGGTGATGATATTGTGTACAGCGCATGATCGCCCAACTATAATCAGCATATATAGAATTTTTGGTTTTTTAGGTCTTGCACTGTGAAGGGAGAGTTTCTATGAAAAATCAAGCAGTTATTTCAAACATAGCCCTCAACAAACTTATTTTCCTCATGCCCGGCCATGTTTATTGGAAAGATAACAACGGTGTTTTCCTCGGATGTAATTTACAACAGGCGCGTAGTTTTGGTTTTGAATCTCCAGAAGAGTTAATCGGTAAGACGGATTATGATGTTTTAACCGAAGAACAGGCAAAGGTAATTACTGAAATTGATAGACAAGTCATTGAATCCGGTGAACCTGTTACCATGGAAGAGTTTTCTCGTAATGAAGAAGGTGAAGATGCTTATTATCTTTCACATAAAGTGCCTATTTTAGATGATGCTGGTGTTGTTATCGGTGTTTTAGGTATTTCCTTTGATATAACTGAACAAAAAAAATTAGCGGCTGAATTAGAAGTCGCGGGTAAAATCAAGAGAGAAATCAAAGAAAATTTAGCACATATCCTCAAGACACCATTAAACGGTATTACGGGCAGTTTTCAATGTATTCAAATGATGAGCCAAGGTAATAAAGACATTGCTGAAATGACAGCAATGGGCTTAGAGTCTAGCGAATTAATGTTATCTGTGGTTAATAGAATGTTAGACTTTGCAAAAGTTGATGCCGATAGTATTTCTGTACACTATGGGAAATATAATTTGCGTGAATTAATCGAGCCAATGATTTTGGATTTTACAAGTACAGTGCAGTTAAAAGGCATTGATTTGAATCTATCCTATCCTGCTGATGCCATTGAATATGTGATTACAGATGCAGAACGCATTATGTCAATTGCACGTCATTTGATTGATAACGCAGTTAAGTTTACCAATGATGGTAGCGTATCTGTCATTATCAAAATCACACCGCAAGAGAATAATGAAGCCTCTTTAACAATTGAAGTCCAAGATACCGGTATTGGTATCCCTAAAGACAAACAAGAAGTTATATTTGATAAATATATTCGTTTGGAGCCAGCCTATAAAGGATTGCATGAAGGTGAAGGATTAGGACTTGCCATTGTGAAAAAGTTTGTTGCTGATCTAGATGGTGAGATTAAATTGCTGAGCAATGTAAATGAAATGACAATTTTTTCAGTAAAGATCCCAATTCGATTACCGAAAGATGGCAACATGCATGGCAGCGGTACGGCAGTACTTATTGATGATATAAAAGTACTTGTTATTGATAATAATATGGGCGGTGAGATATTAGCCAGATATGTTGGTTCAAGTAATGTTGAATCTGTGACAGTCAATCATGCTGTTGATATGCTAGTGGAAAATAAATTATCTCACTATGATGTAGTGCTCATTAATGAAATGGCGGGTGCCTATGATTTTATGACGTTATGTAAAATTTTAAAAAGAACGGCAAAGCTGCAAGAGAGTATGTTTCTTGCGCTTACTAAGCCCATTGATGCTGACACAGTGTCAGAATGGCAAAAGATAGGAATATATGATTATGTACTCAAGCCCTATACGGCGCCAGACTTAGTTAACAGGATCAATACCTTATGGAGTCAATTTAAATCAAAAACAAATGTATAAAATCTATTTGACACAAACATAATCCGAATATAAGCTAATACATAAATTATTTTTGCATTGGCTGTTGTATGGGTCAATGGCTCAGGAAGAGTTTGTGTATGGACAACAATAACACCCAACCTATTAGTGCGGATCAGCCACACACAGAAGCGCGAACTGATTTATATAAACGTCGTAAAGCTAATATTCATGATAAATATTTTAGAGCGTCAATGGCATTGCGGCCTGTGGCAACAGAATTACTTGAATATCACTTACCTCGGCATGTATTAGAGAGTATTGATTTAACTACTCTACAGGTAGAGCCTACTCATTTTGTGGATGAAGATTTAGAACTATCGGTATCTGATATGGTATTTCGTGTGCATATGGGTGATGACGATGGGTATATTGCCGTGATTGCCGAGCACCAAAGTACAGCAGATAAGCATATGCTGATCAGAACTCAGCGTTATAAGTTAAAAGTAATGGAGTACTATGCTCAACAGGCAAAAGAAGTCGATGACTTCTTAACTGATAAACCTTACCCAGCCGTGTATTGCTTAGTTTTTTATCATGGTAACAATACCTATCCATACCCAACACATCTTGCAGAACAAATTTGCGCGCCTAAAGCGTTAGCTGCACTTGTTAGCGAGCCATCTTTTCAATTAATTGACTTAAATGAAAAAACAGATGAAGAGTTGAAGCGACAAGAGTGGCTGGGTATTATCAGTTTGGTTTTCAAGTATTCACGACGAAAAAATTTCCCTGATTATTACATCGATATTGTGCAAGGCTTGAGAAAAGTCTTACCTAAAAATGGTGGGCATTATACGAATCTTACGCTAAAATACATTGAATGTAGTGCAGAATTAGATGAAGAGTTATTTACTCGAATTCTACAAGAAGAATTTCCTGATGAAGTACGAGGTGAAGTGATGACAGTTGTAGAGCAAGTATTACAGCGTGGCAGGCGAGAAGGTATACAAGAGGGCGTACAAAAAGGTAGGCAAGAAGAAAAGCAGGCGATTGCTATGCAGATGTTGCAAGATGGCATGTCATATCAAAAGATTGCAGCACTAACAGGACTAACTATTTCTGCTATTCGAACATTAAATCATGGATAGAACTAGATAAAGAGTTATTTACTCGAATTCTACAAGAAGAATTTCCTGATGAAACACTATGAGTAAATATGAGGTGAAGTGATGACAGTTGTAGAGCAAGTATTACAGCGCGGCAGGCGAGAAGGAAGACAAGAAGAAAAGCAGGCGATAGCTATGCAGATGTTGCAAGACGGTATGTCATATCAAAAGATTGCAGCACTAACAGGACTAACTATTTCTGCTATTGAAGAACTACAACAATAACATAGAGTATATTACTTGTTTTGCTTAGCTGCGGCTGAGATGCCTGCTTTGTAAATCCCATGCTTATCAATCGCTTTACCATAGCCTAGATAAATATTTAAACTCATCATACAGATCAAAATACCTAAAGAGACACCAAAAAATGGTTTCAAGGCAATCGGTTTGCGAGTGTTGCTCGATAAATAGGACAGTGCAACCGCACTGATACTAATGACACCGACTAACATACCTGCAAAGATATCCGTTAACCAATGCATATGTAGATATAAGCGTGCGCTATAAACCAGCAGGCAAATACATACTACAGCAATAAGTCCCAGACATTTTCTCATGGTTGTCGTTAATTGTGGCCAAATCAGCAGTAGGTAAAAACCATAGATGGCTGTAGTTAAACTAGAATGACCACTGGGAAAAGAGTGTGGTTTGATATTTGGTAAAAATAAGGCAATGGGTCTGGGAGAATAAATTAAGTTTTTCATGGTATAAGCAATAATAATCGCAATAAGAATAGTTGTTAGATAGTGCATTGCCTCAGTGGTATTACCACGCCAGAATAAATAAGCACATAACAGCATCGCTGCGGGAATTAAGCCAATTTTTAAACCAAATTGTGTGACGGTTGCAAAAAAGCAAGTTAGCCCAGGTGTACTGATTGCATGCATACAATGGTTCACACAGTGATTCAGTTGTACTAGCCAGTGAGCTTGATAAATCACCTCAATACTCAAGCAGGCTAGTAATGCCACTGCTAACATTAATAGCAGACTAATATTTTTGATCAATCGTTTACTGGGCTGTGTTTGTTGTGAGGTATTGCTTTGCATAGATTAATTCCTTTGCTTAATATGATAATGTAGTTTTTAAGGCAGCCTTACTACAGCGAAATGCGTTGTTGAAACAGTATAAAGTAAATTAATGCGCTTATACTAAAGTGAAAGCAAAGCGATCAACTATCCGACAATTTCACCTGCTGCCTGTAAATCCGCATGATACGATGAGCGCACCATAGGACCGCTGGCTACATTATCAAATCCCATTTTCTCGCCAATTTCCTTATAACGCTTAAACTGGTCTGGATGCACATAGCGACGCACGGGGATATGAAACTTACTCGGTTGCAAGTATTGCCCAATAGTCATCATATCTACATCATGGGCACGTAAGTCAGCCATAACCGCTTCTACTTCTTCATCGGTTTCACCAAGGCCAACCATGATCCCTGATTTTGTCGGTACATGAGGGTGAGCTTGCTTAAATTCCTGCAGCAATCTTAATGACCACTCATAATCAGCGCCTGGTCGTGCGGCTTTATATAGCCGAGGAGTGGTTTCCACATTATGGTTGAAGACATCAGGGATATGCTCATTTAATGCGGCTAAAGCTTTTTCCATACGTCCACGAAAATCAGGCACAAGTACTTCAATTTTAATATGCGGTGTCAAGCTACGAATTTCGCGAATGCAATTAGCATAGTGTTCTGCACCACCATCACGTAAGTCATCACGGTCAACGGATGTAATCACCACATACTTTAACTGCATATCTTTGACAGTTTGTGCCAAATTTTTGGGCTCTTCTAAATCTAATGGATCCGGACGACCATGGCCCACATCACAGAAAGTACAACGACGGGTGCATTTATCACCCATGATCATAAATGTTGCCGTACCATGATTAAAACATTCAGCTAAATTCGGGCATGAAGCTTCTTCACAGACCGTATGTAAACGATTCTCACGAAAATTCTTTTTTAAATTCGCGATTGCAGGTGTTGCCGGAATGCGAATACGGATCCAGTCTGGTTTACGTAATGGTTTTTCCGTAGGCTCAATATCCACGCGGATACGTGCCATTTTTGCTTCACCTTTAAGCTTATCAGTTACTTTATAAGTACGTGCTTCAGTCATTATTAACCTCATGAGCTTGTTGCCAGGCTGCAGTGCTCTGGCTAATATTATTTGCTTGGTAATTTAAAGCCTCATATAAATGCGACAATAGGTGCGATGTTACTTGTTCCATGTCACAGTCTGAGTATAAATCTTTAATTTGGATCATCCGCATATTTTTTAATCCGCAAGGATTAATGCGACGAAAGGGTTCTAAATCCATATCTACATTCAGCGCCAAACCATGGAAAGAACAACCACGGCGGATACGTAGTCCTAAAGAACAAATTTTAGCATCATCCACATAAACACCAGGAGCATCGCAGCGAGAGGCAGCAGTGATGCCATAGTCAGCTAAGAGCTTGATAACCGATTGCTCAATGGCTGAAACCAAGCCTCTGACGGCCAATTTCTGACGCCGTAATTCAATTAAAAAATAAACGACCAATTGTCCGGGACCGTGGTAGGTTACTTGGCCACCGCGATCCACTTGGATCACGGGAATATCGCCCGGGTTCAATATATGCTCAGCTTTCCCCGCCTGACCTTGGGTAAAGACAGGCTGATGCTGTAGGCACCAGAATTGGTCAGGATCCTGTTCTCCACGCTGTTGGGTATAAGCCTGCATGGCTTGCCAAGTGGGTTCATAGGGCTGCAAGCCTAATTGTCTGACTATGAGAGGTGTATTGTTCATAGAATATGGCGCTTGATGCTAAAAATAATGTTCGAAAGATACACTATTTATGAGCTTAATGGTAGAGTGCTAGGATGAAAAATGTTGGATTTGACCGGCAATGGCCGCCTGAATATCAAGTACGCGTTAGCCAGCGGGCTAAGCGCATCAACCTGACGATTTCACCTAAAAAAGGCTTAGAAATCATTTTGCCTGTGGGCGCAGATAGCAGTGAGATCCCGGCGGTTTTAGCGGAAAAACGTCACTGGATTTTGCGACATTTAAATCATATTGCTCAGCGGCAAGATAAGCCAGATGACATCTTACCTGAAAAAATTATGCTACGTGCAATCGAGGAGGAATGGACGGTAGTTTATTTAGAAAATTCAGAACGTGCCAAATTATTTCCGCGGGGCAATTGCGAGCTTGCCATCTTAGGCAAACTTGACCCTGCTACAGTACATAGCTTATTACAAAAATGGCTGCACAATAAAGCCAAGAAAATTTTAATTCCCATGCTCCAACAACTAAGTGAAGAGTATCAATTGCCCTTTACTAAAGTCACGATCCGAGGTCAAAAACAACGCTGGGGCAGTTGTAATTACGCTAAGCATATCAGCCTAAATTATAAATTATTGCTATTACCGCCAGAGTATGTGCAGCATATTTTATTGCACGAGTTATGCCATACTGTACACTTGAATCATTCCGCACAATTTTATCAATTATTAGAACGTCTCGACCCACAAACCCCACGCTTGAATAAATTAACTAAGCGCGCCCATGAGTTTATGCCAGGCTGGGTAGAGTGAAGAACCACCTGTTACTAGTACTAGATGGTTAGCTTTGGTAGTAGTTACAGTTTGGCATAATAGTACCACTATCTATTTCAGCATTTTTTAGCTGGGAATTACTGATTATTGCTCCACATAAATTAGCTTGATATAGACTGATATGACTAAAGTGTGCGCCAGTGAAATTAGCGTTAGATAAGTTAGCTGCGGTAAAGTCTGTACCGTTTAAATTTGCTGATTTAAATGAAGAATGACTCATGTCAAGCCCAATAAATCTTGTTGCCGTTAAGTTAGCGTTATCGAAAGTTGCTGCTATCATTGAACCAATGATAAATGCTGCAGATAAATTTGTATTTGTTAAGTTGGCATGGTCAATACCAGAAAAGCGTGCACCACTTAAGTCGCAGTTTATACAGGTTCCTGTTGTTTTAAATGCGTTTAAATCAGCATCAGAATAAGCGTAAACAATGCTGCTAGCAAATACTAAGGCAGTGGTGATACATATAGTAAAAAAACGGTTTACTTTAGTTATCATATGTTTCTCTCCTAACTAAGTGTTGTGATTATCACTACATAGTAATGCAATCATGGGTTTTATGAAAATATAAACAATAGGTACTTTGTGCGTTAAAAACCGAATATCCAGCAATTATAGTTTAAGGTGCTATCGAATGGAATAGTCAGGCATATTTTTTTTGAGTGTATTTATATTCGAGTGAGTGGATACAGATGTGAGCTATTGAATTTAATTAATGCTTATTTTCGTAAAGTGTGGGTAAATCTATTTTTATATTATATTTTTGAGCTTCTAAAACTATTATTGTATGCCAGGTTGTTTCATATTGAGCATCTTATATATACAACGTTCTACTATTCGACATAGAATGTATAGTGCGGTAGCTAAAAGAGGAATTAAAGTTAATTTTGACCACCAGGGTTGAATAGTTGCCACTAACATGATAAATATGCTGCTGAACCAAAAAGCAGTAACAAATACTCCTTGAATCAATGTTGCTAGCCAGCAATCTTTATCTAAAAGAAAAGCTAATACTATTTTTGCGTACTTCATAAGCGCAGATTACCTAATTTGTGTCATAGTGAAATCTGTTTGTCTTACAACTTTAATATATTTCTTTAAAGGCTTTTTAACTAAGGAATAAATCATATCTAGCTGATTCTATTTCAGCACTAACTATTCGATTAACACATACACTCAGATTAAAAATAGTGCGAGAATGACGTTATTCAAGCATCTAAATATTGTTTTCTAAATGTAATGAGTTTGTACCAATATACACAAAATAGTATGAGTGCTAGTGCCATGAAAAGTAGCCCAATAAGCGGAATCCAGCCAAAAGCCATGATAATAACTGAAGTTAATCCTAAGCCGAATAACAAATTACAATGGTGCTTGATTGCTTGGCTTTCGGTATTAATGGAAGCCAAAGTTTTTGGGATCCCAAAAGGTAATGTGAGCCAGGAAAAAACATACCCGACGATGGGTACTAGCATTAGCCAGGCAAACCAGCCTGGGAAATAATGCTGTTCTTTGGGAATATTTTGAAAAGCACGTCTTACCGATAATGAAAAGCCGATGTAGATAAAGAAAATGATTGCAGCTGCGATGTAGAGGTATGTTGTATAGTACATAATTTATCCTAAGGTTGCTTAATATATAGTTGTTGTTCAAAGTTTATCTCATATACAACACTAGTGTTATACTGCGGTATCGTGTCTACACCCTAGTGATGATATTTATAAAAAAATACTTATAAGTGATATTTAGGCTTTTACCGAGCATTGAAAATCACTTAAAAATAATTTTCCAATGTTTACAATGCTAACATAGCGTTGAGTATCTGAACATAAAGCATTAGATCGGCCGCCTACCGATCGGACGCTTATTCTGGCTCAACAGACGTAAGTTTGCAATAGCCTTACGTGCTATTTTTATAAAAAAAATGTATATCACCGCAAATAAGTATTTACAATTGTCATCTATTGAGTTCTATCAATGTTCCTTGAAGTATAATTTCTCCAGGCATTAACAATATGCCATTGTCATGGCACTGCAATGCAAGATTTTGTTTTGCAGATAAACTAAAGGTTTTAGACACCTGTTTTTTATAATTGCCTTTTCGTACTGTATGTTGGTAGTCTTGACCTATGTTAGTTTTTTGTTTTCCATCAACATGGATGACCAGGTCATTATGAGCATTGAGATAAATGCCTGCATATGGATTATCATCCTCAAACAATAGCATATTACCCTGTCTACTTTTAAGGCCTAATCGGTATGGCGTATCTTTCGGCGTAAATGCCGGCATTGAGTGCGGCGATGATGTTGTGCCTATAATGATTGGCTTCTCAGGTTGGCCATGCTCGTATGCAATAATAATTTTTTGCTTATTATGTGGTGTAGTGTGGAACCCATAAGTGTGGCTTGCCCATTGATGGTTGATTTCACTCATAAATTGTATTTTTTGATCATCCCAAGTCAGTGAGACTGGTAGTTTATCTGTGTTGTCACGATAAGCTAGCAAATCATCATTACTGGTATTAATAATGGCATAATCTGTACCAGGACTTTTACTAAGATTTGTTTCGTCGTTGATTTCCTGTTGGTAGTTGTTAGCTGCAAAAGGCTGCGTGGTTGTAAAAGCATGAAAAATATTATCATATCGTTTCATTTCATTGGTTTCGCTTTCCTCAATATTTGTACCTGATAAGTCGTAGGCCTTGTGAATGACCTTATACAAGTAGCAATCTTCAGAAGTGAGTACAGGGTCATAGACTGATAAAGTGAATGCTTGACCAGAAAAAAGACCGTTCAGAGCACTTTTTGCCCGTATAGTTTGCGCTTGTAGTTGCGTTGAGTGTAATTGTTTTTTATTAAGTGCCGCTAGTGAATCTTTGTTTTTAAAACGCACTGGTATATTACAATGGCTTGTTGTTTTTGAGGTTTGAATAGTATTATTGCTATTAGATAGGTTTGCCTTTTCTTTAAAGTGAGCATGTGGGGAGGCAGGGTTGTAATGTATTTGCTCTACTTCATTTTCACGAGGTTGCCATTCTTTTTGTAAATACAGTAAGTTATTAGAGGATGTCGCTGTTTTAGTATAAGTAATCTCTTGCGGAAGTTTGCCATTGAAGCTATTGTTGTCAACTAGGTGTAAGATATGCCTTTGAGGTGAATGAGTAAAATAATAATAAATGTTTTCAGAGGCAAGTAGTCGATGTAGAAAATCAAAATCCGACTCATTATTTTGAGACACATAATCAATTTTAGGATAATTATTAACAATATTGTCCAAGTTATATGGTAGAAATAAATACAAGTCCACAATGCTTTTAAATATCTCAATAATCGATTGTTCGTAGAATACTCGTTGGTTTATTTCATATTTTAGTTTACAAAGACTAGGAGAAATTGAAATGGTAAAGCAAAGTTGGTTACTTTTTTGGTGATGATTTTGTACTATAGTGTTGATAATTCCATGAAAGTATTGCGGTTTTGATATTGTACCTACTCTGAAACTTACGTCATTTCCTAGTATGTTACATTCTTCGAGTAAGTGAGTATCTGATAAAACTGTTAATGAATATGAGAACGGTTGTGATAGTATATCGACTCCTGATAGTTCAATAACTGTGAGTGATAATATAATATTATCAATACTAATATCGAGCAACCGCTCTGGATGCTGGTATGATTCCATTGTTAGTCCCTGAGGTTTTAGCAATTGCACGGGTTGTTTTATTATTGTGTTGCTTACATTGTATCCGGCATATACTTAAAAATAATTATTACACCATGTCTTATTTGTTAGCTATACTTCTGATGTTGAAATTAATTTGTCATCATGAATGAAAAATGATTATAGTGTGTGATAGTCAATTTACAAGAATAATCAAAAAATAAATAATTAAACTCAAACTAAGTGGTGAGTTATCGTGCAGGATTGAAAAATGTTTGGTTACCTGAACTGCACAGTACTTATCAGAATAACAAGGAGAATAGTCAATGCCCGCCATGAATCTAAAAACACTTACACGTAAACTAAATAAGAATTGTTTGCAAGCACTAGAAGCAGCAGTAGGTATGAGCTTAACTCGTTCACATTATCAAGTGGATATTGAGCATATGTTATTACAAGTTCTAAATATTTTTGAGAGAAGCGATAGGTATGACACTGGGAACTTGAAGATAAATATAAAAAAACTGCATTCAGATTGTTTGCGCGTGTTAGATGGCTTTAAAGTTGGTAATACTAAGTCACCATCGCTGTCACCAGATCTAGTACTCTGGCTTGAACAAACATGGGTAATCGCATCATTAGAATTTAATTGTGTAGAAATCAATGAGTTCACTCTATTACTAGCTCTCAATGATAATAAACATTTGAATCTTAGTGCAAAAAATATTTCAGATGAGTTTTTACAGCTCAGCAGAGAGCACTTGATTATTTTGCTGAGGGGTTGTACCAATGAGCAAGAACAACTAGAATCGATTGATGGTAATAGTTCAGGTATTTTTCCATCGCGTGCTAAAAATACCATTGATAACAATGCGTTGGAGCAATTCACTATTGATTTAACTGCCCAAGCTAAAAGTCATAAGCTTGACCCTGTGATTGGTCGTGATCCTGAAATACGTCTCATGATTGATGTTTTGATGCGCAAGCGTCAGAATAACCCCATACTGGTGGGGGAGGCTGGTGTGGGTAAAACTGCTGTAGTAGAAGGGTTAGCACAGCGTATTGCATGTGGTGATATTCCTGACCGATTAGCCAATGTACAACTGAGAATTTTAGACCTCACTTTGTTACAAGCTGGTGCAGGAGTCAAAGGTGAATTTGAAAATCGTCTGAAAAGCGTCATAGAAGCGGTAAAAATATCTATTCAGCCTGTTATTTTGTTCATTGATGAAGCCCATAACTTGATTGGCACAGGTGGTGAAGCCGGTCAGGGTGATGCTGCTAATTTACTTAAGCCCGCATTAGCTCGCGGAGAGTTGAGAACGATTGCGGCAACAACCTGGAATGAATATAACCAATATTTTGAAAAAGATTCAGCATTGAGCCGTCGCTTCCAGGTCATCCAAGTACAAGAGCCAAGTCAAGAGACTGCAGTCAAAATGATGCGCTGTGTTGCTCCACATTTACAGGAACATCATCAAGTTATCATTTTAGATGAAGCCATAATAGCCTCGGTAATTTTATCTACACGCTATCTTACTAGTCGTCGATTACCTGATAAATCAATTAGTTTACTAGATACCGCGTGTGCTAAAGTTGCTATGGCGCAAACAGTAAAACCCGCCTCTATTGAAAATACAGAAAGAGAGCTACAGGCAGTTGAAAATGAAATCATAATTTTACAACGTGAAACTGTGACAGGAGCATCACATGACGAGCGTATACGGCAGCTAATAGAGGAAAAGGAAAAGTATGCCATTGAATTACATAGACTTAACGAGGGGTGGCAACAAGAGTTAAAGCTCACACGTAGAATCATGCAAATATCACATAAGCTTTATGAGTTACTGCAAACAACCCATGAGACTGACGACTTAAGAAAAATAAATGAGAGAAAAACCAATGAGTTACAAGATAATTTAGAGCGGTATAAGGACCGGTTAGGCCAATTACAAGATGAAAAACCGTTAGTACACGTCTTCGTAGATCAGCAAATAATTGCACAAGTAATAGCTGAGTGGACTGGTATACCTACGGGTAAGATGTTAAATGATGAAATAGCCGCCACTTTAAGCCTGCAGGCTCGTTTGGCTGAATCTGTTGTGGGACAGGATCATGCATTGCACGAAATTACGAAACGTTTGCAAATTTCAAAGGCAAACCTAGCGGATGCACGTAAGCCAATTGCAGTATTTTTACTAGCTGGCAGCAGCGGCACAGGGAAAACAGAAACAGCATTAAGTTTAGCCAGGATATTGTATGGCAGTGATGATCATTTGACTATTATCAATATGTCGGAGTTTAAAGAAGTACATAAAGTCTCACTATTAGTGGGTTCACCACCTGGTTATGTGGGATATGGTAAGGGTGGCGTCTTAACCGAAGCTGTTCGTCGCAGACCATACAGCATTATCTTGCTCGATGAAATAGAAAAAGCTCATGAGAGCGTTCAGGAAATATTTTATCAAGTGTTTGATAAAGGCATGGTTATGGATGGTGAAGGTCGAACAATAGATTTTAAGAACACAATCATTATCATGACCAGCAATGTAGGCACAGCGTCGCTTATGACGACATATACAGCCGATACACAAAGCCTTAAAACGATTGAGCAGATGACTGAGGTGATTAAATCTGAACTGTATCAAGCATTTAAACCCGCATTCTTAGGCCGCACAACGATAATTCCCTACTTACCATTAAGCGAAGATGTGCTATCACGCATAACAAAATTGCAATTGCAGCAAATAAAAAATCGCATTGAACAAAATTATGCAGCAGAGTTTGCTTACCAAGAGGGTGTAGCTAAGCACATTGTGCAGCAGTGTTTTGAGATGGAATCAGGTGCACGAAGAATTGAACATATAATTAATAGCAGTTTATTGCCACAACTCTCAGCAGAGTTTTTAACTCGTTTGGCAAACGCAGATCCTATTGATGCTGTTACGGTAAAAGTAGATAAAAAACATGGCTTTATCTGTGAATTTTCGTAATTTTTGTTGATTTTTCTTGCGCGAAAATAACATAAAAAATATTAAAATTATATGCTTTTTGGTATTTTTTGTGGTAATTATAATGTGCAAAGCCGTTAATGTGCCGAAAAATGCCTTTTGGCATAAATAATTTCTTTAAAAAAATGGTTGCGCTATGTTTATTTTTCCGTATAGTAGGCTACGCTTATTTACGTTGATAAAAATAAAGTTGTTAAGAAAACCTAACACAACATGTAAACAAAATAAGAATTACAAAAAAGTGATTGTTAAAGTTACCCATAGTGTCTGATATTTAGGATTTTATGGGGCAGGGATTTTTCGTTAGCTAAAGACTTAAAATTGCAGGTAATAGTTAGAGCTATTGGCAAAATTTTAAGTCTTTAGCTAACGGAAAATAACACGCGAGAAAGCCCTAAATAACGGACGCTATAGGTATCCATCCAACAGCGCGTAGTGGAGACTAAGCAAAAAGTATAGAATATAAAAATTCATGTACTGATAATTCGGGTCATTAGAACAACACACTATGTTTGAATAGTGCTTGCTATTGTTACCAATTGAAATAACGTTTATCACCACCAAGTATGTATCACTTTTATCTGTAGTTTTACGACTGCATATAGCTTTGTGCCGCCTTTTGTGTCGTCAATAGTATATATGCAGGTGAGTCTTGTTATTATTTTATGTATGCTCACTATACAACTAGAGCACAATTATACCTCAACGGTATAGGGGACTTTATGAAACGACAAAAGTTTGTGAAATATAACGATGATATGTTAACACAATTTATATCTATTTTAGATATAGATGAGACAATAAAAGAAAATATACAATACGATACCTCTGAAGTGTCCATTCTTGACTATTTACTTGAGCATGATGAATTACATGCAGCGGTAACTTTTTTGTTGTTAGGGTTACCAGTGCGTGAGGCGGTTTGGTGTGGATATGTGTGCGTAGATGCCCATGTATCTGATAATAATGATGACACTAGTGAAATGTTAATGAATCATATTCATCACTGGGTGTATACTCAAGAGGTTGATACCCCCCAGTATTTCAAAAATTTAGCACAAGAGTTAGGTCTAAAAGACCCCGTTGCATGGTTAGCCATGGCTGCTTATTGGTGTGTTGCCAATATTTCCCCACCAAATGAAATTAAAGTGACAGCAAGCCATACCATGATTGTGCAAGCAATTGTAAATGCGCTTTCAATAACAGCAAAACAATGTGCTAATACTACTCAAGAATTAAAGTTATTTCTGCGACAAGGTATACATATTGCGCAAGGTGGTAATGGCTTGATTAGAAATATTGAAGATAATGAAGGGTAACACATATTTTCGTTGAGGAAAGATAGATAGACATGCCAAAATCAATTGAAAAAATAGTACTGCAGTTAATACCTCTGACCGGCATAGAGACAGAAGATACTTGGCTATTTAATAATAATCCTGATTTACTAAAGATTGAGCATTCTCCAGCGGCTGACTCTACACCACCAAACTGTCACGATACATCGTTACATGTTGACTACAAAGTTAGAGAGTTACAGCTCAAATACCACTCCACAAGCATAGAGATTTTTATGGGAAATGAATATAAACCCCTGCATGATGGGGGTATTCTTGAGTTGTCAGGAGTACTATTCAGGATAAAACTGTCGCTACACGAACCAACTACATTTATTTCAAGAGCGCAAGACGAGCCTAGTTCTTTTAATGAGTCACTGGATGAGGTCTGGGATAGTTTAGCGCATATGCCTATAAATAAGCACCAACAAACTTATGCCTCATATATACATGGCCAAGACAATATGCCTAACATATCAGCTAAGAATAATCTTGATTTTTTATTCAAAGGGCAACAGGAGCATGAGTGTGAGCCGCACTATCGAAATAATATAGATAGCCTTTTCCCAGATAATGCACGGACTAGTATTCCACAACTCAATTCTAATGTTTTTATTCCTGAAGTTGCAGATAGGCAAGTATCATCTAGGACAAGATTTAATGTGTTAAGCAATGAGGTTGGAAATAACAATGTCGAAAATGTCCCTGTACAACTGAGCAAAGTGAATGATTATCAAGGTGACAACCCTACTGAGCAGCTTGTGCATCATGGACAAGGAAATGTCTTACGTGATCTTGGGATGGATGAGAGCAGTGCTACCCTTATAAATAGAGATTTCACATCGGGTAAACCTAGTTATTCGGAACAAGCTCCAATAGATATTCTAGATGAATTTCTAAATGATGATTACGTGGCAGCAGACGTACAGCAATCATTCTCTGTTGACTCAGATAGAGGCAACCAATACACAAAAAATTTTAATAGTATGAAACAAACTAAAGGTATTTTTAAAAAAATTACTAGCACAATTAAAAGATTAACATAATTTGTGTTGTTAATTACAGCACTTAAAAGTAAGAAATCTTCCCTGTTTGCGGGGGAGTCAGAAGCGCTAGGTTTTCCCAAAGAGAGCGTGCAAGCTCTCGTTGGGGCGCGCCGTGGGTGTTCCCCGTGCAGGCGAAATAATACCAGGAAACAATTGCGGTTACTCACGGCCGAGTTGTTGAAAAATGATATTAATTTTTCAAGGAGTCAAAATGAAGAATATGAAAAAATTCATTTCTATTATAGGTTTATGTGCAACAGTATGCCTAGCAACTACTTCATGTGGCCTTTTCAACGGTGGGACGCCACAGGCTATTATTGATATAAATGCAGCTCAATACCTGAATCCTGATATAACAGGCAGGTCATCACCTGTAGTTTTGACTATCTATATACTCAAAACGCCTTTCAAGTTTAATCAAGCAGATTATTATGCACTTGCTGAAAACAGTGCAAAAGCGCTAGGTGACACACTAATTGATAAAGAGACAAGGGTAGTAAGGCCCAATTCAAGATTATTAATAAAAATGCCATTAGCTACTAATGCGGAGTATTTAGCAGTGACAGCATCATATCGCAATATAAATAATACAAAGTGGCGTCGGATTGTTAAATTATCAAAAGATAAAACAACAAAGATTAAGCTCGATTTAGAATCGCAAGGACTAGTTATAAATAATAAGTAAGGATTATCTGATGGTGATGGAAAATAAAGTGGTCTGGCAGGAGGGAATGTTATTGTTACCTCAGCATTTTCAGCAAAGCGATCGATATGTCGAACGCTTAGTCAGAGATAACAATGCCATGATTAATGATAACTTTTGGGGGTTTTCAGAGCTTACAGTTGATAAAGATTTATTATCAGTTGGTAAAATAGGTCTTGTAAATGCACGAGGGTTGATGCCTGATGGAACATCGTTCCATGCTCCCTATCAAGATATATTGCCTACACCAATCGAACTGCGTGAAGGCTTAAAAAATACGCTGGTATATTTAGCTATTCCTTTACGACAAGCTAATCGAGCTGAATTTCAAGCTGAGCAGCTAGGCCAATACCATCGTTATAAATCAGTAGAATTCGATGCAGTGGATATGATTTCGAATGGTAGTGATATGACTCCAATCCAAGTTGCCTCGCTGAATTTGGTTATACTCACAGATTATGATGATAGAGACGGTTTTATTTGTCTGCCTTTTACTCGTATTATCGAAATGCGAAGTAATGGACATATTCTGCTTGATGAAGGGTTCGAGCCGTCATGGTTAGATATACATCAATCTCGCAGGCTGAATAATTTTATCCAAGAAATATATGACTTACTCAATCTTAGAGCGGAAATGATTTCAGGCCGTCTGACTAACAGTCAACAGACAGGTACGGCTGAAGTTATCGACTTTATGTTACTGCAATTAGTAAATCGCTATGAGCTAATCTTTATGCATTTATTTAATAAGCAGCCCTTACATCCACAAGAGCTGTACTACATCGCTATACAGTTGTTAGCAGAAATGTCAACGTATACTACTGAGAGGCGTCGGCCAACAATACCTGCTAAGTATAACCATCGCGACATGGAGACTACATTTAGTACGTTAATAGAAGAAACACGACACGAATTGACAGTGATACTAGAACAAAATGCCACACAAATTTTTCTTGAGAGTCGAACGCCAGGTTTATGGATTGGTCAAATTAATGATAAGCAGTTATTGCAAGAGAGAGAATTTGTTTTAGCAGTGTACGCTGACTTACCCGTTGAGAATATACGTACATCACTTGCCAATCAAATCAAAATAGCACCAGTAGAAGAAATACAAATACTCGTTAGTAAAGCACTACCAGGTGTCCCAGTGACGCCTTTAGCCGTCACTCCGCGCCAGATCCCATATCATGCAAACTTCTCTTATTTCTCAATAAATACAAATGACCCATTATGGGTCAAGTTAACACAATCATCAGCTATTGCATTACATCTTAGCGGTAATATACCAGGGGTGAGCATAGAGCTATGGGCAATAAAAGGATAAGCTAATGCAAGCACAATATAATAACACAGCTATGCCATTAACTTCACCACAGAAAAATAATTTTGTAAGTGGTGATTCTGTTTCAGCTATTCAAGCTGGCATGTCAGGAAGCAACAATGATGAACAATTCAATTATTTGCTCAAAGCCGCAATGCCTTTACTCACATTAATTGCACACATACGTCACACTACACAAGCGCCTAATTTAGATATATTTCGTGCGCAAATAGTTGATGAAATAAATCGTTATAGTAAAAGGTTATCGGTACATGGATATAATCATCAAACAATTCTTGCCACTCACTATTGTCTCTGTACTGCTTTAGATGAAGCAATACTAGCGAGCACTTGGGGTACTAAAAGTATATGGACACAAGGCGGGCTATTAATGCACTTTCATAACGAAACTTGGGGTGGAACACGGTTTTACATTATTTTAGAAAATATGTTAAACGACATGCGAGCTAATATTGATTTTGTTGAATTACTCTATTTTCTTCTTAGTCTAGGTTTTGAAGGTAAATTTTATGGTGAAGAAAAGCTGACAACACGCGAAGAAATTAGAAACCGCATATTTTATAATATTCGTAGTGCAAAGATGAAACCAGATAAAATTATATCCTCACAACAGTATCAAGTGACACAAAGTGATACTGGTCATAGGCAAGTTAGTAAAATTAAACGAATCATTTTATTTACACTAGTTGTAAGTATTAGTTTATTCAGTATTTTTAACTATAAATTATATAGTTTATCCAGCCCACTGGTTAAAAAATTTAACCAGATAAGCACGGTGTCTCCGGTAACAAATTTTAGTCAAGTGATTTCGCGCCCTATTGTTATAAGAGATAGCAACTAATTTAGGATAGTATATATGAGTGTATTAGGATTTATAAAAAATATATCAGCAAAGGTGAAAATTAACATTCTAATCATTATGATTGTTGTAGTTTTGATTTGGTTAGTTTTACCCTACATAGAGATAAATAACAGTCAGCCTTTTGCAAGTATGCAAGTGCGGTGTTTGCTCACATTAATTGCAGCGTTATTGGCAATATGTAAAGTTCTTCTTGATAAAGTTCAAGAGCATAAAAGTGGTTTTTTAAAAGTTTT
The DNA here is from genome assembly GCA_965230425.1 of Gammaproteobacteria bacterium. Taxonomy (GTDB): domain Bacteria; phylum Pseudomonadota; class Gammaproteobacteria; order UBA1113; family UBA1113; genus CBDDKW01. The sequence continues at coordinate 22,818 of CBDDKW010000005.1, forward strand.
CTTAGCTAGAATTCGTGCAGTGTGGGGTGCTATCAAGTCATCTAAAACAGCATTTTGTTCATATACGCAGTATAAATATTCACTTATTAAGAACAAACTAGTACAAGATCACAAAAAGCGTAGCCTAAACCGCCTACCATGGTATTTAGTATTAGGAACACAGAACTCAGGTAAGTCAACACTGATTCATAGCATGAATATCAACTATGTGAAACCGGAGTACTTCGGTGAAGAAGCGCAACGATATTTACAAGATATACCTAATTACGACTGGTGGTTTTCAGAGCAAGCCGTCATGATTGAGCCTGTGAAACAAGAACAAGATGAAAATGAGCTAAGCTGGCGAAAATTTATTAAATTATTGAAACGTGAGCGTAAAAACAAGCCAGTCAATGGCATTATTGTGACTTTTGAACTTTCAGATTTACTTCTGTATGCAAATCAAGACAGACAAGCATTTATTCAGCAGATTGCACATTCCATACGTTCACTCCATACAGCTTTTAGCGCGCAGATCCCTGTTTACGTTATTTTCAACAAAAGTGATGCTGTGGAAGGTTTCATGGAGTTTTTCAATGACTTAAGTCACGAAGAATTAAGACAAGTGATGGGAGTAAGCTTTCCTATAGAGCTATGTAACGAGCCGGGATTTTCCATTGACCATTTTCAGCGTGAGTATAGCAAAATTATAGACAAGTTAACCCGTCGGATAATGTGGGCATTTGATTCAGAGCGGTCGCTACGTGGGAGAGAGCTAATTAACTCATTTCCGCAACAAATGCAGCTATTTCGCAGGCCATTGGAGAGCTTTATTGCAGAGTTATTTGGTTCAACTCGCTATCCCAAGGCCCTACAGCTACGGGGTATTTATTTTACCAGTTGTAACCAAGACCCTTTGCAGTCACATGATTTCTTATTACAGGCCATGTCAAAGAAATTCCAGTTAGTACCGCCACAATTTGAGCGTCCTGCAAGAATGAGTGAAAGTTATTTTACAAGAAACATATTTTTTCAAATGATTTATCCTGAGAGTCGTTATTTAGGTGAAAGCGAGCGCAGTAAGCGAGTACGCAAATATAACTATACAGCCGCATTGGTTATGGCACCAGTCATCATGGTAGCCTTAACTTATATGCTTTACCACGGTTATCAATATAATCGACGCGAATTAAAACAAGCGCGTGATAGTCTTGTAAGATTTAATCTTGCTGAGCAGCAGTTTGCATCGAATGATTCAAGTATTGAGCATACTCTTCCACTGCTTGATGCATTGGAGTTTTCCAGTGAAATCTATCAACAAGCACCATTCTCCTCGAGAATGATTTTTACTGATTTGCGTACTGAAAATGCTATTAATGCTGCTCTTGAGCGCACACTAAGTTCAGCCTATCTACCGCGTATTGCTGCTAAGCTCGAATCCGATTTAGATAAGAACATTGTTGACCAGAATTTGCTGTATGCAACATTGAAAGGTTATTTAGCGTTCAGTAGCACAGAATCTTCAGATGCTTTAGCATTGAAAGCACCTATGGAATATCAATGGGCAATGGTACATAAGGGAGATCCTATTGTTGAAAATAAATTACGCAACTATCTCAATATGGCGATACAAAGCCCAGTGGATAAGCTACCATTGAACCAATTATTGATAAATCGTGTACGACGTAATCTAGCGGAGATTGTACCTGCAGACAGGGCATATGGGTTGTTAAAGCTACGTGCTAGTGTGACTGATCTTGCTGATTTGGGGCTTGACTCATCGAGTGGTGTGCTATTTAGCAAAGTATTTACAGATGCAAATAAGCAATCAGCTATTCCAGCTTTGTACACATACAAAGGCTATAAAAATATTTTTAAAAAAACCAATACAGATATAGCCAAAGAAGTTGCAGAAGATAATAAAGCTGTGGGTTTGGATGCGAATCTTGAAAAAGGTAATGATTACAAAAAAATTAGTTATATTACTCAGTCGAAGTATAGTAAAGATTATGTTGATATTTGGAATACAGAACTGAAACATATCAATATAATTAAATTTAAGGATATTAAACATGCGGTTAGTGTTTTAAATGCTATTCTGAGTCAAGATTCACCTGTAGCTAACATACTAAACATTGTCTATTATAACACTGATAGTATTCATGGACATAATTTTACAATCGCTAGGCAATTTAAACCGATCAATGAATATTATAAAAGTGACGCGTCGCACGCTTCGTGGAAGCAAATGAGTCAAACTTTAGCAGAGTTAAAACAGTACCTGCAAAAAATAAATGATACACCCGATCCACATGCCGCAGCCTATAAAATCAGTATGGAAATTATCAGCGGTAAATCAAAAGATAATCCACTAATAAAGCTATTAGAAGAAGCTCATGAAGCACCATCCCCAATGTCACGTTGGCTCAATCAAATCGCACAAAATAGCTGGCAAGTCATTGCTGAAAATGCACAAGAATACCTTAATGGCCATTGGGCAGACGATGTTTATGCTAATTACAGTAATGCTGTGAATTATAAATATCCGTTTAAAACAACGGCAAAATCACAAATATCAATAGAAGATTTTAGCTCCTTATTCAGTAAATCTGGCGATATGGAAAAATACTTCAAACATTATCTAAAACCTTTTATTAATACAACGACAACACCTTGGTCACTGTATCGAGTATCGGGCCTCTCTATGCACATACCACATGAGTCGGTGCACTTATTTGAGCGAGCGAATCAAATACGCCATGCTTATTTTTCCGGTAAGGGTGACCACGCTAAAATAAAATTCGATATTCAGCCTGTGACCTTAAGTAGCGATGCAAGCAGTGTACGCCTAGCCTTCGGCAGTAAAGTATTACTATATCAGCATGGGCCAAGAGTCATATCTTCAATTACATGGCCATTAGCTGATGGCCAGGAGCAATCCAGTATTACATTAACTGACTTTAATCCAAACCAGCACAGATATTCAACATATGGACCTTGGTCGATATTCCAAATTTTTCAACACGGAAAAGTAAACCATTTATCTGGTGATGGTACTTATCTATATACAGTTAACCTTGATGGCTACAAAGCAAGCTATAAATTATCCGGGATCACAGGTAACGTATTTAACTTACATTTACTTGCAAACTTTAGATTACCATCACACATTGCTAAGCACATACAAAACAAAGACTAGGAACAAGAGCTTATGAATATCGATATAGAAAATTTGACTCAGAACATTACTGATGATAATCCCGTTGGCGATGATATTAAAAGCGACCCTTCTCCAAATTCACTTTTTTATCAGATAAAAGATGCACGTAACGCCGCTAGAACCATAGAGCGCAAACAATTAACGCAAGAGACGGAGGAAGATCCTCTTAAACACTGGGAAAAAGTGGTAAATCTAGGTGTTACCATCCTAAGCACCCACTGTAAGCATTTAGATGTAGCGGTCTGGTTGGCTGAGGCTTTAGTAAGATTCGATGGCTTTCGAGGCTTGTCTTTAGGCTTTCAATTAATCAATGCGCTATTAAAACAATATTGGGAAAATTTATACCCAAATTTAGATGACGAAGGGGCTATCCTAAGGCTCGCCTCTCTCACGGGCTTGAACGGAGAGGAAAAAGAGGGAAGTTTAATTATGCCTATACGCAATATACTGATCACACAGGGCGACTCTCCAGGCCCATATGCATTATGGCAGTACCAAAATGCCCTAGAGTATCAACATTTAGCCGAGGATAAATTAGAGCAAAAACAAAAACAAGGGTTGCCAATTTTAACAGATGTATATGCAGCCGTTCGTGAAACAGAAGTGGGTTTCTATACAGAACTAATCAACGATATAGAAGATGCTATATACAGCTATCAAGAAATAATTGACTTTTTGGTTATACAATGTGCTGAACAAACTCCCCCCTCGTCAATGTTGAATGACGCAATGAGTTCATTTAGACAGCATGTTGACTTTATTATCAATAGCGTTCCTGAAAAATTTACAGACTTGCTTAGTGAAGATTCTAGTGCTAAAGATATGAAGCAACTGCAAAGTACCAACGAGGCATTGCCGGTGCATATTTCAAGTGTAGCACAGCACAGTATAGAACATAATGCACAGATAAATTCCCGTAATGAAGCATTAAATTACTTGGTTCTGGTTGCTAACTATTTCAGAAAAGCTGAGCCACAATCAGTAGTACCATACTTAATTGAGCGAACGATTAAATGGGGCAATTTACCCTTACCAGAGTTGTTAAAAGAATTAATTAAAGATGATAAAGCTTTAACTGAAATCTATGCCTTATCAGGCATTGTTGATAAAAAGTAGCAGCTATAGCTACGGAATGTAATATGTTTTTATAAACACTGAGGAGACAGTAAAATGAGTATTCACGATAAATTAGACCGCGTTCGCAAGCCGCGAGTTCATATTAAGTATGAAGTTGAGACTGAAGGCGCGACTGTACAAAAAGAACTACCTTTTGTAGTGGGTGTGATGGGCGATTATTCAGGCAATAATCCGGCTGAACCACTCAAGCCGTTGAAAGAGCGCAAATTTACTCATATTGATCGAGACAACTTCAATGAAGTGATGCGAAAAAATGCGCCAGGCGTGAGTATGCGCGTGAAGAATACTCTCAACCCGGATGCAGAAGATTCTGAATTAGCAGTGGATTTGCAATTTAAATCGATGCAAGATTTTGAACCTGAACAGATTGTACAACAAGTACCCGCATTACGCGAGCTAAAGGCTGTGCGTGATAAACTGCGTGACTTATTATCCAAATCTGATCGTTCACCCGAGCTAGAAGCACTTTTAGAAGAAACCCTGCAAAATACTGACAAAGTTTCAGAACTAGCCGCAGCGTTAGCTGTCAAACAGCCGGATTAAATATCTATAATTGAGGAATAAAACTATGACCGCAACTATAACCAAAGACCAAGCAAAAACAGTCACACTAGAACAAGGCGAATCAATTCTTGACCGAGCAATCGCCGCAACCAAACAGACCGAGCCATCACAAGCCGAAAGCCTGCTAAAAGCACTCACAGATAATGTGCTTACTGGGCAAGTAGTTTGGAATAAAAGTTTAGTTAATACGCTGAACGAAGCGATAAAAAAAATCGACCAAACTCTCTCCGTACAATTGGCAGAAATTTTACATGCTGAACCTGTAAAAAAATTAGAAGGGTCGTGGCGGGGATTGAACTATCTCGTTATGAACTCAGAAACAGGGCCAAGCTTACGTATAAAGTTGTTTAATGTGTCTAAACAAATGCTAAATAAAGACTTAAGCAAAGCGGTTGAATTCGATCAAAGTCAACTTTTCAAGAAACTTTATGAAGAAGAGTTTGGTACCCCAGGTGGTGAGCCATATGGTACTTTAGTTGCAGATTATGAGTTTACAAACCACCCAGAAGATATTGATATGCTAACCGGATTATCAAATATTGCAGCAGGTGCATTTTGCCCCTTAATTACTGCTGCTGATTCTCAGCTAGTAGGTTTAGAGAATTGGGCTGAGCTATCACGCCCACGTGACCTAGCAAAAATCTTTGACAGTGTTGAATATGCCAAATGGAAAAGCTTCAGAGAATCTGATGATTCGCGCTTTGTGACTTTAACAATGCCCCGAGCCTTAGCCCGTTTACCCTATGGTGCAGCAACAAAGCCAGTAGAATCCTTTGATTTTGAAGAAACTGCCCAACGTAATGGCGAGCCAACTTCGCAGCTCGAACATAGTGATTATTGCTGGATGAATGCCGCTTATGTACTAACAACACGTATTACAGATGCCTTTGCAAAGTATGGATGGTCAACGGCAATACGCGGTGCTGAAGGAGGGGGTAAAGTAGAAAATTTACCACTGCACGTATTTAAAACAGATGATGGTGATTTAGATTCACAATGCCCAAGTGAAATTGCGATCACAGACCGTCGTGAAGCAGAATTAAGTAAACTAGGTTTCTTACCCCTTTGCCACTATAAAAATACTGATTATGCTGTATTTTTTGGTGGCCAATCAGCGCAAAAACCAAAAAAATACGATAAACCTGAAGCTAATGCAAATGCTGAGATATCCGCACGCTTACCTTATATTTTAGCGACTTCACGCTTTGCTCATTATCTTAAAGTCATGGCGCGTGACAAAATTGGTTCATTCATGGAAGCAGACGAATGCGAAACGTGGTTGAATCGTTGGATTAACGAATATGTCAACGCTAATGCCACGTCTAATCAAGAACTAAAGGCTAAATACCCATTAGCAGAAGCCAAAATAGAAGTAAAAGAAATACCTGGTAGTCCTGGAGCATATCATGCCGTTGCGTGGTTACGGCCGTGGTTACAATTTGAAGAATTGACAACCTCTATGCGCCTAGTTGCGAAAATACCAAATATCAGTAAATAGTAGAGTACCGTCAATATGCAACGCCTATTACACCTCATTAGCGGCCCCTTTGACCCCGAGACCAGCTTCTTAGTGAGCTTATCAGGAACAGAGTGCGTAGCGGAAGGCCAACAGCTAGACTTAGTGCTTTGGCGTTTAGACACATCGGTATTACGTAGCTCCGAGTTAGTGGGGCAGTGTATAGGGCTTGCGATAGATGATGGTTTGCATGGGCGTCGGGTTATTCACGGCATGATACGCGAGGCCTCGCGGGATTTAGACCGACTGGTGGCGGGGTATCGTTGTTATCAGATAGTACTATCCGATTGGTTTTCTATTTTAGATATTACCCGCGCCTTTATGGTCTGGAAAAACAAAAATATTGTAGAAGTAGCCCAGTCCATTTTCCGCGATCGCGGTTTAGCCAGCGTCGATTATGGGGTTAACGTGGCTCAGTCACACCGTACCCACACGCATCTGACTCAATATGACGAAAACGATTATGCCTTTCTTAATCGCCATTTTGAACGCTGCGGTATTCACACCTACTATGAGCACAGTGACCGCGCCCATTGTCTGGTACTCCGCGACGAGCAAACCCCCTGGCCCTGGGGTGAGGCTATCCACTTAGCCGAGCCAGAGGCACAACCCAGCGACAGTCTGTACTTTCACCAGTGGCTACAACCCAGCCAAGTGCTTAGTCAACGCTGGTGCATCAAAGGCTATGTGGATGAAGATCCCAATGCACGCATTGCGGTGTACAGTGCTCCTTTATATCCCAAGGCACGCGAAACGTTTACCGTGCGCGAATATCTCGGCGGTTTTGCCAGCGAAGCCGAAGCACAAGCCTTGGTGGATAGACGCTTACGCGCTGTCAAAAGCCGCCAATTCCAGAGCACCGTGATTGGTAATAATTATCTATTACAACCCGGTTATTGTAGCCCCGTACACAATGAGCATAGCCGTTTGAACGTAGAGAATATCAGTTATCGCGTGATTGCCTTACAGCATACCGCACATGATTACAGTGGTTTGCCCAGTGAGATCGGTGCTCTGTATGCGGAGGAGACCACACAATCCTATGGTGTTCATGCCAAAGTCCACCCTGAAGAGCAACCCTATGCGCCCTTTTGGCGTCATGACTGGCCCGCCATCGATGGCCATGTCCCCGCTATTGTGGCCGGTACCGAGCCTGATAGTGTGAATACCGATGAATTAGCCCGTATTAAAGTCACCTATCCCTGGGATCAACGCGAAGACGCAAAAACCACCGGCAGTACCCACTGGTGCTATGTGGCCCAGCCCATTAGCGGCCCAGGTTGGGGTACGCAATTTATTCCTCGTGTGGGAACCGAAGTGGCGGTGATGTTTGAGCGTGGTGATCCCGATAAACCCGTAGTGATTGGCCAACTGTATAACGATGAACAAGTGATGCCCTTTAAACCCGACGAAGCGCCCTGCAATGGGATCATGACCCGACTCAGAGACGGCACGGGTCACCATCAATTAGCCATGAACGATGACACGTATGATCCAAGCTTATACATTTTTAGTACGAAGAATTATCAAGTGCGCGTAGAAGGCAATGCTAAAACCTATGTGAGTGAGACAGAAGAGTTAGTGGTTGAAGGCGATATTTTATACGTGATCAACAAAGGCGGTGCCGACTTGAGCGCGGGCGAGCGTTTAACCTTACAGTGTGCCGATAGCAAAGTGGTCTTAGATGATAGCGGGGTGCATTTTCATGCGGCACGAATAGTCTTACGCGCGCCCGGGGCCAAAGGCAGTTTAATACGAGTGGGCGATGAGCATGATTGCGCCCAATACGATGGGTTAGAGCCACATCAAGGAGGGCACGTCCTGAGCGGCTCAGCAAAAGTGGATGATGAAGGCTTAGCGGTCGCGCGAGTGGGTGATAAGATATACTGCCAATCAGGTGATAGCGGCAAAATCACTGAGGGCATTGACAGTATTACCATTGGTGGTGTACCCATTGCTGCCCTGGGCGGTGCGCACGATCATACCGGTGTGATCAAAAGCGGCTCTACGCATGTACTGCTCGCCGAGCCAGAGCCACTACCACGTTTACGTATCAATCAACATTGCCAAATCAAACGTTACCAATTAGCCTGCAGCCATCGTTCTGCCACCCCGCTGGATGTTTTAGCCGCACATCAAGCCCATGATAAACCCATTGTTTACGAAGTGTTGCTCAAAGAGTCACCCTGTGATGAGATCATGATCCATTTTAGCGGTCGTTGCGGGCATCCACCGTACTTCCCCAATCGTCACCCCTGCCCAGAGCTGGAATTAACCTATCTGGATCGAGGTACACAACAACGCCAGTTACACCATCGCCCCTTTACCTTGCCCGCGCGATTACAACAGCCACCCGCAGATCACAGTGTGGCGCACTTTTTTAAAGAAATCTTACTGGCGAAAGGCACACCGATGTATTATACACTGACACCGTATACCTGCGATCCGGGGCATGATTACCCCACGGTACAAGTGCATGCTTACCCCGCCATTCGTTGGCAGGCCGAGTTTCATTTGCAATACAAATTCAGTGAAGCAACCCTGGAACGCTGCCATCAGGATCCCAAGCATATACCCCAAGGGCAATGGCACAGTGGCGGAGCATTTGCAGTGAGTCATGGCCAACATCAATGGCAGTTTGGCACAGACCAAAGCCATGCTAGCCATCTGCCAAAAAACAAACACGAACAATGGCACTCAGTGCCCATCGATACGTTATTCAACCATCTACAAGGCTGGCTAAGCAGTATCATGCCTGCCTTTGGCCGCTTAAAAAGCTGCGTGCCGGAGTTAGACGTACATTGGCCTAAGCTGACTTTCAGTGGTGCCGTGTATAATCAAGAAGCCGAAGCAGGTTACAGCGTCGATACCCAAGGTAAAATAGCCCTGGGGTTTGATCCCTTGTTCGGTATTGGGATGCAAGCCGATGTATTGAATTGGTTGTTAGTGGAGTTTCCACCGTTATTGCTCATTAAAAAACGCTTAGAAGCGGGTGTGGGCACGCAGCAAGCGGGTGTTGAAGCTAAGCTGCAGGTATTACTCATCCCTGAGACATCCGTGAGCGGTGAATGGGCGTGGGAAAAAGCCCTAGAAAGTAATTGGCAAGCAGCATCAGGGGAAAGTGAATGTAAGTTTGAATTTAAAATTGAAGCCGTCGTAGGTGGAGAAATACAAATAAGTGTTTTTAAAGGTGGGGCTGAGGCCGATATCAGTTTAGCAACATCCATCAGCCTCATCGGCACACCCACGCACAAGGCAGGCAAACCCGCGTTAAAATTAGCGGGACATTTTAATGGTTTAAAAGTCCATGCTGTGGTGAGTGTGTATATGGGAATGGAAAAAGAGAAAACGAGTAAAAAAACACTTATGAAATCATCGAATACAACAAAATTATCAGCCGAGCACACCAAAGAATACACGCAAGTGCTGATGAAAGAACAAGCCTTATTCAAGGAGCAAGTGATTATATTGGAGGATGGAGTACTGTAATGAACCGCAAAGGGATATGCGTATCTGTGTTAATAGGGATAATGATGACATTGAGCTTAAATGCTCATGCAGCTAGAGTAGGAGGCCCATCTGTGTTAGAAAAAGAACCGATTTTTGTATTGAGATTTGATGTGTCGGGTTGTCAGTACGACGTCCGTATTAATGATGTGAATTATATTCCTGGTGTGATGTCAGATCCAGAAGGCATTCCGCTAGTAAGCGATGTGCCCGTGACACAATGGATGATATCAGGCAAGAACACCGTCGATATAAAGGTAGGGCCAGTCAAAGATGCTGAACATTTGTCAAAGCAACGTGCAAAATGTGATATCAAAATAGCATTACGAGTCAAGCAGCATGGTGCTAACGCTAGCAGCTATCAGACAATTTCCCAGATTAACTACATTGTCGATATTAATAACATCAGCAACAAATACCCATTTTTCAAAGGCACGACCTCCGCAGGGCGGTACAATTCACATAAGCAATTTGCTGCGGATAAAGCTGGCGATGTCAGCGTGAGTGAATTACAGATCACGCTTATTGACATGGATTACGGTCAAGGCTTACATATTCAACAAACTATCGATATGCCGATTAATATCCCCCGTTGGGCTTGGTTAGATGGGGATATTATTGAAAATAATCAAGCGACTCATGATTCTCTATTTAAAGAGTATAAAAAAATATGGACTGCCTTACACAATAAAGATGTAGACAGCATAGCGCCATTATTTGAACAACGCACTAAAGAATACAGTGAAGCGTTTCATGTAGAACCAAGACAGGTATCGCCTATAGAAAGTATGAAAAAACAACTACAAGACCCCAACAAAAAATTAGGGGATTTTATTGCTAAATACGAATACTTACATATATGTGCGAATGGCAAGTTAGCAGCGCTGACAATATGGGATGATTCTGCGGCTATTTTCTTTAATTCGGATGAAAATGGTGGAATGTCAACAGACTATGACATTTACTACTACCGAAAAAATGGTCATTGGTACATAGCGCGCTGATGATGAGCAATATAAGTTACACAATACAATAACACGAGATTATTTATGATACAGACTAAGTCACGACTAACAACACTAGTGCGTTATCTCAGACACCGCAAAGGGATATGCGTATCTGTGTTAATAGGGATAATGATGACATTGAGCTTAAATGCTCATGCAGCTAGAGTAGGAGGCCCATCTGTGTTAGAAAAAGAACCGATTTTTGTATTGAGATTTGATGTGTCGGGTTGTCAGTACGACGTCCGTATTAATGATGTGAATTATATTCCTGGTGTGATGTCAGATCCAGAAGGCATTCCGCTAGTAAGCGATGTGCCCGTGACACAATGGATGATATCAGGCAAGAACACCGTCGGTATAAAGGTAGGGCCAGTCAAAGATGCTGAACATTTGTCAAAGCAACGTGCAAAATGTGATATCAAAATAGCATTACGAGTCAAGCAGCATGGTGCTAACGCTAGCAGCTATCAGACAATTTCCCAGATTAACTACATTGTCGATATTAATAACATCAGCAACAAATACCCATTTTTCAAAGGCACGACCTCCGCAGGGCGGTACAATTCACATAAGCAATTTGTTGCGGATAAAGCTGGCGATGTCAGCGTGAGTGAATTACAGATCACGCCTATTGACATGGATTACGGTCAAGGCTTACATATTCAACAAACTATCGATATGCCGATTAATATCCCCCGTTGGGCTTGGTTAGATGGGGATATTATTGAAAATAATCAAGCGACTCATGATTCTCTATTTAAAGAGTATAAAAAAATATGGACTGCCTTACACAATAACGATGTGGATAGTATTGCTCCCTTGTTCGAGCAGCGTACTAAAGAATACAGTGAAGCGTTTCATGTAGAGCCTAGTCAAGTAACACCTATTAAAAGCCTCAAAGAAAATATAGATGACAAAAATAAAGAACTAATGCCATGCGAGTTTTCGGATCAACATTTAGTGGTATTAGCAAATAAAAAACTTGCTCACCTAACATCATGGGATGGGGGTACGACTATTTACTTTAATACAGATAAAGATGGCGGGATGTCAACTAATTATGAGATATTCTACTACCGCAAAAACGGCCATTGGTACATAGCGCGCTGATGATGGGCAATATAAGTTACACAATACAATAACACGAGATTATTTATGATACAGACTAAGTCACTACTAACAACACTAGCGCGTTATCTCAGACATCGCCAAGGGATATGCGTATATATGTTAATAGGGATAATGATGACATTGAGCTTAAATGCTCATGCCAGTAACGTAGGAGGTCAATCTGTGTTAGAAAAAGAACCGATTTTTGTATTGAGATTTGATGTGTCGGGTTGTCAGTACGACGTCCGTATTAATGATGTGAATTATGTGCCTGGGATCATGTCCGATGCCGAAGGTATTCCACTTCAAGTAGATTTGCCCGTATCTCAATGGATGATATCAGGCAAGAACACCATTGATATCAAAGTAGGGCCAGTTAAGAATGCAGAAAACTCAGTTAAAAAAGGTGGATATTGCCATGTAAATATTAGTTTAGCAGTGAAGCAAAATGGACAATTAAATAAAGATTACAAAAAAATTGCAGAAATCAATTACCATACTCAGTCAAATAACATCAGCAACAAATACCCATTTTTCAAAGGCACGACCCCCGCAGGGCGATACAATTCACATAAGCAATTTGCTGCGGATAAAGCTGGCGATGTCAGCGTGAGTGAATTAAAAGTTACGCCTATTGATATGGATTACGGTCAAGGCTTACATATTCAACAAACTATCGATATGCCGATTAATATCCCCCGTTGGGCTTGGTTAGATGGGGATATTATTGAAAATAATCAAGCGACTCATGATTCTCTATTTAAAGAGTATAAAAAAATATGGACTGCTTTACACAATAAAGATGTGGACAGCATAGCGCCATTATTTGAACAACGCACTAAAGAATACAGTGAAGCGTTTCATGTAGAGCCTAGCGAGGTATCGCCTATAGATGACTTGAAAATTGATGTCAGTGATCCGCAAAGAATACTTGGTGATTTAATTGAAAAATATGAGTATTTAGAGATTGTTGCGTACGGAAGATTAGCAAGGTTGTCAATATGGAATGGTCATGCTGCAATTTTTTTTAATTCGAAACATGCAGAAAATGGCGCGAATAATTATGACATTTACTACTACCGCAAAAACGGTCATTGGTACATAGCGCGATGATGATGGGCAATATAAGTTACACAATACAATAACACGAGATTATTTATGATACAGACTAAGTCACTACTAACAACACTAGTGCGTTATCTCAGACACCGCAAAGGGATATGCGTATCTGTGTTAATAGGGATAATGATGGGTAAGTGCTTAGAGGATATTTGCTATGTCTAATCGGATATTGATTATTTTAATTGATAAGCTCGACGAGCTTATAGAAAAACAACTTAATGAATTTATTCATGCTGAAATATTTCAGAAGCTCGAAAGTGCTTGGCGTGGTCTTGATATGGTAGTTAATAGTGCTAGTACGGACTCACAAGTAAAAGTTAAGTATCTATCGATTACGCCTAAAGAAATAGAACGTGATATATCTGATGCCATAGAGTTCGATCAATCACAACTTTTTTATAAGATTTATTCAGAAGAGTTAGATAGTCCCGGTGGCCTACCTTATGGTCTCATTATTGTTGACTTGTATGTTTGTCATAAACCTACATCTGATGTGGCGGATAGCATAACATTGCTAAAAGCATTAGCGCGATTAGGCGCTGCTGCTTTCGCGCCAATTATATGTGGTGTCTATGCTGATTTTCTCGGTGTTAATCAATTTTCTGAGCTACCTACATCCTTAAATTTAGAGCGCTTATTTAAAGCAAATGATTATAGCCGATGGAAAAGTATTGGTTCAGAAGACGATGCTCGTTTTATTGGCTTAACATTGCCACGAATTTTGATGCGACAACCCTATAATATCCATAAGATTAAAGTTTATAATAAGTCATTTGTAGAAAAAATAGATAAACACAGTGACTATTTATGGGGTAATGCAGTGTATGCTTATGCCTGTGTTATCATTCAGTCGTTTTGCCATACAGGCTGGTTCAGCGATATTCGAGGCGGTGTTGCAAAAGATAGCAAAGGCGCGGCTGTTGAACTTTCGCGAGGAGTCTATGTAACGGATCCTGCCAACATTGCACCTAAGTTGTCGGTAGAATATCAATTAACAAATTCACAAGAGAGCGAATTAAGTCAAGCCGGTATTTTGGCCGTGCGTGATAACTTATATCTAAGAAAAGCCTATTTCTATCACAGTAATTCACTACAAAAACCACCGATCTACAGTCAGTCCGTTATTAATACCAATGCAAGAATATCATCTATGTTGCATTATATACTGTGTGCTTCACGCTTTGCACATTATGTAAAAGTAATTATGCGTGATAAAGTCGGTAGCTTTATCAATACATCTGATTGTGAACGTTATTTAATGCAGTGGATAAATAAATACTGTGCTTCAAGTGAAAATATGTCTTCACTCGTTAAGCAACGCTATCCTTTAAACGAAGCGAGTATCAAGGTTAGCGAAAATCCTCAACGTCCAGGTTGTTACCATTGTGTTTTACATATTAAGCCACATTTTCAACTGGATTCAATTCAGGCTCGGTTACGCTTTGTAACTGAATATCAACATAATAATGCACATGTTGCTCAAGGGTAGAGTGGGTTTTGATGAAACAACATAGTCAGATAATCACAGGCACAATGATTTCAAGGCTTATTGATAACGATCCTATGGCTGATAATGATATATTACAATCGAATGAAAAAACTATAACAACAATACATGCAGAAGTAAGAGATAATTTAGAGGCATTACTTAATTCCCGAAAATCTTATGTAGACTGGCCTAAATCTTTGTTGGAGTTAAAGAGGTCGCATTTGAATTACGGAATTTTAGATTTTGTTGGTGCAAGCTTTAGTAATAGAGCCGAACAATTATCGTTATGTAATGACATAAAATCAACAATTGAATATTTTGAGCCACGATTATCCAATATTAGCGTGACAATGGTCGCTAATGATTTAGATATTGAGCGCGAATTAAAAATACGTATCTCTGCAGTACTTAATATTGCAGCAGAACCGGTACAGACAGTGTTTGAATCAACATTGGATATATTGACACACCAGTTTTTGTTCAAGGATTATTAGGATGGATGAAGAATTATTAAAATACTACAATCAAGAGCTGGCTTATTTAAGGAAACAAGGAACTAAGTTTGCTGAGGCCTATCCTAAAATCGGTGGGCGTTTGAAATTGGGTGCAGACAATACAGATGACCCATTTGTAGGGCGGATGGTTGAGTCATTTGCTTTTTTAAGTGCCCGTTTACAATGCAAATTAGATGAGCAGACAGATGAATTAGCGGATGCTTTCATCAATCTCATGTATCCACATTATGAATTGCCACTTCCAGCTTATACTATTCTCAAATTTGAACCTAAAAAGAGTAGTGATCAGTGTACCACGATCCCGCGTAATACAAATTTAGCAGCTCAATTGAACGATACTACATGTACATTTACCACAAATTATAAGACTAAGGTTTGGCCTATTTCTATTACAAAACTGCAATATCAAAAAGACATCAGTAATTTGCGCGATGATATTGACTCACAGACTAAAGCATGTCTAGCATTTGAGTTTCAGTCTTTAAAAAATGGAGTAAATGTGAGTGAATTGAAGATCGATAAATTACGTTTGTATATGAATATTGGTAGTATATTCGCACAAACTTTATTAGCACGACTACACAATAATGTTGACTCAATTATTTTAATGAATTCCAACGATGGGTCTCAGATAATTAAATTAGATGCTAGATCACATTTACGGCCTGTGGGTTTTGCTGATGATGAGTTCTTATTGCCATATCCTGCTCACGTGCTGACTTCATTTAGGCTATTGACGGAGTACTTCGCATATCCTGAAAAGTTTTATTTTATCGATATTATTAATTTACATAGACATATTCCACATCAATGGGGTGATTCTTTTAAGTTGTATCTATTATTTAACCAGTATGACACTGAGCTGGTCGATGTTATTGATATGCATAGTTTGCAACTGGGGTGTACGCCGGTACTAAATATTTTTGAAAAACAAGCTGAAACTATACGTGTTGATAATACCCAATATGAATACCAAGTCATTGCTGATCATACGGCACAAACTGAGCAACTCGAAGTCTACCAAATTCAAGGTATCGATTTAGTGAGTGCAAGTAATAAGCATTACTATTGCCTGCCATATTTCTCTCGCAGCTTTAATGATGCAGAACAAACAAAAGGTATTTATTGGACAGCTCAGCGTAAGACTTGTGCAAGCTTAGGAGAGTATCATCTGCCTGGACATGAGACCTTCGTACGTTTGAACGATACTGATTTAGATCCTGGTGATGCTAATCATCTATTATTAGCTCCACAAGTGTTGTGTACTAATAGGAATATGGCGTGTACATTACCCTTTAGTAGTAACGGGCTTACGTGGTCATTTACCCATGGTCAGCATGAGTTAATAAGTGCCACCCGTGCACTCCGGTCAATTTCTCAAACGCGCTACCGTAAGAATGAACTTAGTAAGCGTAGTGATATTATTGGCCATGTAGCTATGAATCACTTTGGGTATGGCCATGATAATGAAAATTTAGCTATGCTTAAGAGCGCTTTAAAACTATATTGCTATGATAGTGAACATGATAGCTTACTACTGACAAAAGGCATATCTGCTGTTCATACAAAAAAAATAACCCAACGACACTTATTGCAGGGTAAGTATACTTTTTGTTCTGGTATTGAGTTTTGCATAGAAATAGATACGGATTATTTTCCTATTTACTCTGCCTATTTATTTGGTTGTGTTATGCATCATTTTTTGAATGGACAGTGCTCAGTAAATTCGTTTATTAAGTTAATCATACAAAGTAAACAAAAAGAGGAATTATACCAATGGCCAGTGAGCTTAGGTCAGAAGTCAATGCTGTAGTTGAACTACAACATAGTGCTAAAAACTATTCTTTTTTTCAATTGACTCGTATATTAAAAAGACAGCCGATATCAGGCAGGTGCGCGTTATCTTTGAATTTTAATGCTGCTCTGAACTTTGCACATCAGACGCATGAAATAAATGCATTAGTAGCAGTTGCTGATAATATCTATAATGTTGTCGTGAATTTTATTGGAATATTGGGATTATCAGGTGCCTTGCCCGAATTATATACTGAACTGGCACTACAACGGCAAACTCAAAAAGACACCGGATTAGTTCACTTTATAAGTATTTTTGAAAGCCGCTTAATTCACATATTCTATGAGATATGGCAACGTAATCAGTTTTATGTAAGTTATTTACAATCAATGAGTTATAACATTAGTAACAGAGGATTGCACTTAGCTGCTGCATTATCAGACAGTGACAATATTAAAACCTTGACAAAGGAAGCTACATTTTTTTATTCAGGGTTATTTTCATATAAATCGCGTCCACGAGAAGGGTTACGAATTTTACTGAGACATTACTTCAATTTGCCAATACAGGTATATAATTTTACTGGTAACTGGCTAGCTATAGAAAAGAGTCAGCGAACTCATTTAGTACAACACCAACAACAGGGTTTTAACCGGTTAGGTCAGAGTGCTATATTAGGTAAGCGTGTTTGGCATACACAAGACAGTTTTACAGTGCATATTGGCCCCATGAATGATTACCTATTTAATTCTCTTTTACCGAACACAGGCAAAATGCAAGTGATTATTAATCTTATTAAAGATTATGTGGATAGTTTTCTTAATGTTGTGATTATTTTAGAGCATGAAAAAGCAACAATTAAACCAGCAAAATTAGTTAGAAACCAGCCGCTTTATTTGGGATGGAATGCTTGGCTATTGAAAAATAATAGAAAAAATTTACAGTCAAGAGTGAAGTTTGATTGCGATAAAAAACAGGAGTTCTCAGTTACAAAAAATAGTTTATGATCACCTTGCGTTACACCGAATAATGCGCTTAAATGCATAAATAAAGGTGTTTCACATAAAGGTAAAAAAATATGTGCGCACCTTTTGTGACATGTGCATGGCGTTGTTCAATGTCATCTACTGATTGTGTGAATGATAAAGTATTTGTGATATATCAATCACTCTACTCAAGATGCAGATTAGTAAAAACAAATTAATTTAACTTGACTTGCCCAGCGAAATGTTACAAGGAAATAAATTAACATCATATATATTGAGAATATATCATAGTCTCTCGTATTTAGGGTTTTATAAGACGGGAGTTTTTTTCTGAAGACTTTAAATTGCAGATAATAGCCTAGCTATTAGCAAGTTTTAAAGCCCTTAACTGATGGAAAATAATACTTATGAAATCCTAAATATGAGAGACTATGAGTAACCATGCCAAACAGATATGTATAATTATTCAGTTTAAGGTATAGTTGCTTATAATGTGTGGTGTATTGTAGCTGTTTTCTCATTTAGAGAAAACAATGTCGATTTTAATGACTAGATAGGAGAAAATTATGTCAACAAATCAACCAACAATTTATCTGGAGTATCCAGGTTTAAAAGGAGACGTTAGCGCAAAAGGCTTTGAAAATCTTATTCAAGTATCAAGCGCTGATTTTGGTATTGCCCGTAATTTCAATACGCAGATAGGTGGAACAACTTCACGTGAAGCCACTACGCCAAACGTGAAGCACATTACATTAACAATGCGGCCTTCATCAGTAACCCCGCACTTTTTCATAAAATCAGCAACAGGTAAAGCTGATGGTGAAGCAAAAGTTCATTTTGTTAAGTCGGGTGATCAGTTTAATCCATTTTTGACGCTAACACTTAGCGACGTCATCGTCACAGGGTACGATTTGTCTCAAGCAAAATCAGAAAATATCCCTGAAGAAACTATACAATTGAATTTCACTAAAATTGAATCTAAGTTTACGCCATATGATGCTGAGGATAAGCCAGGTAGCCCCATCCCTGCTGCTTATGACTTAACAACTGGAACAGCAGCGTAGCTATATTGACTGCGCATAAGTTGATAGTAGTGCTTTTCCAATTAAAAAGTTTATTGAGTAATGTCGAATTGCTAGCCATCTACAGCAGCATGAATTAATTTTATAAACTCTATTAAGAGACTACTTTTACTATATCTAAAAAGTACATACTAATGCTAATAGATTATGCGCAGTTTTTTTAATTTTTGTATAGTCAAGTTTCATACTATTTATTGTATATTTTTAAGCAATAGCATTAATCTTGCTAAGGTCGCCCATGGTCGAATATTCAATCCAACACTCTAGTTTCACCTTTAAGCTTCCCAGCTTGAAGATCTCAGGGGATATTTTGAATTTAATGGGTAAAGAGGCGATTAATTATCCATATCACTATAATGTGATAGTCAAAGTTTTAGGCGAGGTAAATATTCAAGCCTGGCAACAGCAGAACGTAGAGTTATATTTGCAAAATGCTGCAGGTGACGAGCGTATACTTGGTGGTATCATTAACCGGGTGCGACTATTACACGAAGGTAGGCGAGAAGATGTACATTATGAATTCCGGATGGTATCGCCCTTATGGTACCTATCAAAACAATCACATAATCGCTTATTTAGGCAAGTCAATCGACTCACACTGGTTCAACAATTATTACATGAAAGCTATCAAGGTGCTCTAATATTGAATATTGACGATGTACGCCCAGTGTTAATGAAAATGGAGCCGCTCATTCAACAATACCAAGAAGATAATTTAAGCTTTATGACGCGGCTCTTACAAAGTGTGGGTGTAAATTATTTAGTGAGTTATGACGATTCGCAGTATAAGTTGCGCTTCTTTAGTACATTATCACAATTGCCTGTAAAAGTAGTGAATATATCGCCGATTCATCGAGGCGAGGCAAGCCCCCAGGCTTCTGAACACAGTGTGCTATTGTCCAAGCAGCATCAAGTTATTGATTATAAGCCCACTAATCCACACAGCACATATACAGCCAGGTCGCTATTTAGTCAACCTGCTGAAATTGCGGAATCGACCTGTTTGGTATCAACTTCCCATGTTATTTACCCTGGGGAAATAAGCACACAATCAGAAGGTGAACTCAGGGTTCAGCAAGCTTCTGATAATGCCCGTCAAAAGCTGGATAGAGTAACAGGACATAGCACCGCTCTAGGTCTCGCACCGGGTATGATTGTACACCAAGGAGGCGACACACTCACCCCAGTAGCGCAAGTCACACATACATTAGCTTCATCCATGACTGCATCATCAGAGTCAGGTAGACACTATGAGAATAGGTTTACCGGAATAGGAGCAGAGCTTGATTTTAAGCCAGGCTATGGTGATGATATTAAGGTTGTTGGTTTGCAACGGGGGTATATTGCTGCAGAGGAAGGATCAGTTAAGAGCAATCTGCTTAGCAGCGTACCAGTGAAGCTAACCTGGCACGGAGAGGATGACTACATACCCAATGCACGCGTAGGTCAGTTATTATCAGGAGTAAACTATGGTAGCCAATTTATTCCTCGGGGTCAGGATTCAGTTTTTGTCAGTTTTGGCCATGGGTTGCTAAACCGGCCCATGATAACGGGTTCGCGGCATACCGTGAGCCAACCGGCAACTTATGATGCTGCAGAAGAGCCGCATCGCATAGGTATAAAGAGCCAATTATTAAATGGTGACAGAGGCCATGAGTTGACCTTTGATGATACTGATTCAGCAGAAACACTCAAGATAGTAGCACAAGGTGCTTATAAAACAGAAGCAGGAGCAGCCGCAGGTATTGACGTCACAGACGATGAAGGCATACAGACACAACAGAGCAATGAGGTGAGTAGTCAAACCTACCGATTACAATCCAATGCACCAATTAGTTTAAGCGGAGGTAGTAGCCAGGTACAGATACAGCCGGATAAGGTTGTGATACACGGAGCGACGTTTACATTTACCCAGTCAGACATCGATGAAATATATCACACTGCCTTCGGTATCGCTTTATCGACAAGCTCCATAGGCGGAGAAAAGACTCTCGCGGAGGTACTTGATACAGTTGAATCAGCCAGCGGAAAAGTATACAAGTGGACTTTTAAGCAAGGTAAGCCATTATATAGTCACCGAGCTACATTAAAAGGAGTAGACACGGGTACCCTGAGTTATGCAGAAAAAGGTACTTTAGGTGAAATGCGCACAGCCTTAGCGATGCAGAAAGCCGGATTTGAAGAATTACCAGCCAAGCTACCGAAAAACAATGGATTTGATGGGGTATGGGTGAAGCGAGATGCTAGCGGTAAGGTGGTGGATATTATTATATCTGAATCGAAGTTTGCAGCCAGTGGGCGGGGTAAGTTGAGTGAGACGATGAATATGGGAAGGCAAATGGATGATAAGTGGATAAGGTTGAATATTGAAAACATGGTATATGCAGATGATCCCGAAATAAGTAAAGTGGGAACTTTTCTATCAGATAATTTCGATTTGATACGTAAGAAAGTAGCGGTAATAGATAAATACGGAATGCAAAAATTCAATAAGTTAAAAGTGAGATAGCTTCTATGAATAAAGATAGTGAGTTGATAATAAGCCATTTGGAAAGAGCGAGAGAGCGGCTTTCAATTGCCCGGCATAATGCAAATGATAAGGCTAAAGACTGTGCAGGGATGGGAACAAGTCTTTTGGCAATGCATTTAAGGGGATTAGGCATTTTAGAATATTTAGTTAACGATAACATAGAAAAATACCAACACTGTTTACAAGAATGCGCAACACTTGAACTAAGTTTGGTGCATCGCTTTGAGTCAGGCGAACCAATTTCAGAATCATTCGT
This sequence comes from Gammaproteobacteria bacterium, assembly GCA_965230425.1. Lineage (GTDB taxonomy): Bacteria > Pseudomonadota > Gammaproteobacteria > UBA1113 > UBA1113 > CBDDKW01. Next base: position 44,633 of record CBDDKW010000005.1, read on the forward strand.
TTCAATCTTGCTTTATCAAGAATTATTCACTGCTTTAGCATCGAGTAATTTAGAGCTATCAGTAAGATTTGCTCACGCAGTAGGCGGCCGCAAGGAGATAGAAAAACATCACGACCATCCTTTTGATCGAGCTATGGGTTATGCATTGAAAGCTTTAGTTTTGGACACTGCTGATAAAGCCGAACGAATTCATACACTAAAATTTCGTACGCAATCAGTCAAAAAAGAAGCCAATTTTCAAGGTTATGCAAGTGTCATGGAAGCTATTGCAAGCAAAGACCAGCAGGCATTAGATAGTGCTTATCCTCATTTATTAAAAAATCATAAATCACACAGTAAAGCAGGCGGTACTTTCAGTAATGTAACAGATAAGCACCTCAGCATCTGGGGCATAGGTTTAGCCAACTTGGCTATCTCGCGTGGCTTAACTGTTAGTATCGATGATCCCTTATTACCACAAGATTTGTTAATAAAAACATAGCACTCGCATAAACACAGTCACCGAGCTACATTAAAAGGAGTAGACACGGGTACCCTGAGTTATGCAGAAAAAGGTACTTTAGGTGAAATGCGCACAGCCTTAGCGATGCAGAAAGCCGGATTTGAAAAATTACCAGCCAAGCTACCGAAAAACAATGGATTTGATGGGGTATGGGTGAAGCGAGATGCTAGCGGTAAGGTGGTGGATATTATTGTATCTGAATCGAAATTTGCAGCCAGTGGGCGGGGAAGGTTGAGTGAGACGAAATGGATAGGCAAACAAATGGACAATGAATGGATAGAGGCAAATATTAATAAAATGATTCGAGATAAAGATCCTGAGATAAGTAAAGTAGGCGATTTTTTATATAAAAATTTTGAATTAATACGTAAGAAAGTCGCTGTTATAGATAAATATGGCATTCAAAAATTTAATAAAATTAAAATAAGGCAAGTATATGGTAAGTGAAAGAGATTTTCTACAAAGTCAACTAGACATGGCATTAAAGCGGCTCCCAATTGCTCGACATAATGCAAATGATAAATCCAAAGATAGCGGTGGTATGGGCACGAGCCTATTAACGATGTGCTTAAGAAGCTTAGGTGTTCTAGAATATTTAGTTAACCATAACATCAAAAAATACCAACACTGTTTACAAGAATCTGTTAACTTAAAAATGAGCCTAGTACCTCGTTATGATGCAGGTGAGCCAATATCAGAATCTTATATGTCTATATTGCTGTATAAAAAGCTTTTTGATGCCTTAGCATCGCAAGATATGGCCTTAGCAGTCAGAACAGCCCACGCAGTAGGTGGCCGCGAAGTGATAGAAAAGCAGCATGATCACCCCTTTGATTTAGCCATAGGTTATGCTTTAAAGGCACTCGTGCTGGAGAGTGGTGATATGCTAGCACGAGTACAGTTTTTTAAACATCGTAGTTTATCAGTCAAGGGAGACAAGAACTTTCAAGGCTATGCAAATGTCATGGAAGCAATCGCTACTCACGATCAAACTGCATTAGATAACGGATTCCCACAGTTGATCAATGAACATAAAAGAGAAAGTAAAAGTGGTATCTTTGACCATACTGATGATGAAGACTTAAGCATCTGGGGCATAGGTTTAGCCAACTTAGCTATTTCGCGTGGCTTAACTGTTAGCATAGATGATCCTTTATTACCACAGGATTTGTTAATAAAAGCATAGCGTCAGTATATAAGTTGTTTAATGCTGTTAAAAATGCTAGATAGCATTACAGTTAAATTTAATATTAAAAGGTAGGAATATGTCAACAAAAGCAAGAAAGCCAGCATTATATAATTTTCGTGAGTTTACAACGATTGAGGATGCAAGGCGTGTCACTAGGCAGGGGGCTATCTATTATTATATTCTTGGTGTGTTAAATATTGCTGCAATTATTCAGTATCATCGGCCTGAATGTATGGTGAATGGGGTTTTGTTTATCTTATGTGGTTATTTGTTGAAGCGATATCAGAGTCGAGCAGCAGCAGTTTATCCCTGTATCCCAATCGCGGTGGGGCTTGTTACTAGTATAATAACGGCATTGGTAGTTAGTACGTTTTTTATAGCAAGTGTTGTTTTAATGGGAGTGTTATTATTTTGTGGCATACGTACAACGCAAGCGAGCTTTTTTTACCATGATTTGGTGCAAATGCAGGTTAACGTTAGGAATTTGCTATTAAAATCATTGCTGAGCATACTTTATAGCCTTGTAGGTACGTTAATTTGCTTTGTTTGCATTGTCTTATTTGCATCAGATTTGGATGACAAAACTGAGGTTATCTTAATAAGTTTCATGATTTTATTGACTGTAGTTACTGCAACAGTGTGGACTTTTGAAGGATATTTACCCTTTACGAAAAACAAAGTGGTGTGTACTCGGCAAATAGAAGAAGATATAAATGCTTATGTTGAATAGGTGTAAGTTTTAAAGAGAAAAATCTCGTCTGCTTGCAGTTAGTTGCTGTACTTAGTTTGTGTGAGTAAATTTTTTTAGGCAAAAAATTAACTTAAGATGAAGTTCTGGGTGTTTTTTATGTTCATCTTACAGTGCCATCACCACCAATTCCGATGCGGTTAAATCTCGGTAAATAGCATCTAATTGATCTTGGCTTTGGGCTTGGATGGTCACAGTGATCGCTAAATATTTACCACCTTTGCTCGGGCGAGCTTTGATAGCGCCTTCGGTTAAATCAGGTACATGCGCATGAATAATGCTGTAAATGGTTTCTTCAAAGGCATCACTCTGCTCTCCAAATACTTTAATAGGGAACTGACAAGGAAAGGTTAATAATTTTTTATCTTGTGTCATGAGAAAATTGACCTCGGTAAGTTTTATAAAGAGCAATCACTTGCTGCCATACTGGGCCGGCTTTACCGTGTCCCACAGGTTGTTTATCCAACTCAATTACAGGAATAATTTCTTTACTTGAACCCGTGAGCCAAACTTCATCTGCTTGACATAATTGCTCGCAACGAATATCGGCCTGTGCATGGGGTATGTTATTTGCCGCTAATAATTCTAAAACTAACTCACGCGTTACGCCGAGTAACATATTATTGTCTTTGGGCGGGGTGATCACCTTGCCATCCTTAACCATAAATAAATTACTCGATGTTGCTTCAATGGCATTGCCTTGTTTATATAAGATGACTTCATCAGCGCCTTGATTTAAACCTTCTTGGTGTAACAGGACATTAGCCAATAAAGTCGTCGCTTTTATTTGGCAAAGCTGCCAACGTGAATCTTCCATTAAAACAGCACTGACGCCTTTTTCTAGTACGTCAATAGGGTGGGTATGCAATTGTTGACTAAAGGCAAAGATGGTTGGATTGATTTTTTCTGGCACTGCTAAGCGTCGCTGGGGTGCTGGGCCACGCGTGATTTGTAGATATAATGATTGATCGCCATCATTATTTAAATCCACTAACTTTTGTAGGATAGCTTGCCACTGCTCATCACTGATCGGGATATCAAGTTGGATCCCAGCAAGTGAACGGCGTAGACGACGTAAGTGTTGTTCGATTCGAAATAATTTACCGCCAAAGACAGGGATCACTTCATAAATGGCGTCACCAAATAAAAACCCACGATCCATGACTGAAACGTGGGCATTTTCTAAGGGGAGATATTCACCATTTAAATATGCAATACTCATCCGTGTTGGCTTTGTGTCTGGTCATCATGTGGTTTATGCAAGGATAAGCTAATAGAATCCGTGAAACGAGTCCACATGCCACCTTTAGGATCATCACGTAAAGCCACCAGTGGTCGTTTTGCTAATTCCTTGCCAGCAAGACTAATGTTTAATTCACCTAGTTGCTTACCTTTTTCCACGGGGGCTTTAATGGGATTATGTAGTGAAGTGACCGCTTGTAAATGATCATATTGGCCATTAGGAATGGTTAGGTACAAGTCTGCAGTTAAGCCAACGGGTATGGTCTTTTCATTACCAGACCAGATACGTGGGCTAACAACGGTATCACCGGCGCTGTATACCTTATAGGTTTTGTAAAAACGGAAGCCGTACATTAACAATGCCTGACTATCTTTGGCTCTGGCACTATCACTGGGTGTACCCATGACTACGCTGACCAAGCGCATATTATCTTTTAAGGCAGAAGAGACTAAGCAATAGCCTGCAGCTTTGGTATGACCCGTTTTGATGCCATCAGCATATTGGTAACGCCATAATAAACGGTTACGGTTAGGCTGCTTGATGCCATTGAAGGTAAACCATTTTTGTTTATACCAAGGGTAATATTCAGGAAAGTCACGTATCAGTGCTTGCGCTAAAATACCCATGTCTTTAGGGGTAGTGTAGTGATCTCGATTAGGCATACCAGTAGAATCAACAAAATGACTACCAGTCATACCCAAACGTTGTGCTTCGTGATTCATTAAACCGGCAAAGGCTTTTTCACTGCCAGCAACATATTCAGCTAAAGCCACGCAGGCATCATTACCTGAATCGACGATGACACCTTGGATTAAGTCATTAACTTTTACTTTTTGCCCTTGCCTCACAAACATCTTTGAACCACCCATGGCCCACGCATCTTTGCTGATAGTGACTTCATCATCCAAATGGATTTGGCCACTATGTAGGGCTTCTTCTACTATGTACATGGTCATCATTTTTGTGAGACTAGCAGGTGCCATGCGTTCATCGGCATTTTTTTGTGCAACGATGGTGCTGCTTTGCGCATCCATTAAGACATAACCTTTAGCGTTGATATCAGGTGCTGCAGGGATTAATGCAGGCAGACTAGGGGGGCGGTGTTCTTTAGCGACAGAGTCAAAAAGCGTGGTTGCTGATGCAATATTGAACATGCACGTTAATGTGAGAATAGATGCAAAGCTAAGCAGTCTGCGTCCAGAGAAAAGTTTCATTATTGTTCCACCCGTATGGTTACTGATTCTTGCTAATGTACCATATGTTGTGGTCTAGATTCGAGTATTTTGTAACTTGCTTTGATGCCATAAAAGTTTTCAGGTGCTGCTTTTTATTATATATTAAATATGATTTTATGTATTTTCTGTGTGTAGGTAAAAGCAATGCGTTGGAAACTTTCTATTGCCGGTAAAGTGCAGATCTGGGTGCATATAAGCCATTTTAGTGTGGAGCAGTTTAGTTTCTCCAGTATTTACACCATTGAATTGACAGTCATTGCGCACCACGCCATTGATGAAGCCAAGTTAATGGCCCAGTACGCAGTACTGTATGATGAAATCCAAAGTGTCTATTTATATGGTGTAATTGCCCAGGTTATTGTTGCTCAGCAAACCCAGGGCCATTGGGCCTATACACTGAAGATAAAATCACCGTTGCATTTACTGAGACTGAAGGTGACGCCGCGTTGTCTTGCTAATCAGCAGGTTGACCAGATGGTACGCAATTTGCTTGCTGATACTATGCCTTGGCCTGTCACTATCCAGTGGCGTTCGCAAAAAAGTCAGCTCACTCGGGACTTCACCTTACAGCAGCAGGAAACAGATTATGCAGTATTAGAGCGCTTACTAAGAGAATATAATATGCATTACTGCTTTGTTCATAAACAAGCAGCACCAGTATTACGGATCAGTGATGATATTGCCCAGTTGTCTGAGCGACAACAAGCAGCTATGCAGCTATCTACACGGTCGGGTTTATGCAATTTTGGTCTCAGCGGTCATCTAGTGCAGGAAACACAACGACTTGGTGCACGGGAGCTGGTAGTAGAAACTACATATCTGGATTTTGAATTAGGTCAAACCATATACTGCCATGATGGTAGCGAGGGTACTATCTACCGTATTGTTGCAATGCACTGGCAAGTACAATGCGCTTTACCTATGGGTGGGCAAGGAAATAGTATTAAAAATAGACTCTCGCTTATGCCACTGCCGCAATCATATGAGCTTCAATTACCGCAAGTTGCGCAATTACCGGCTTGTCTTTGGTCTGGACGTGTTCAGTATCGTAATAGGGCAATAGCTTATGCAACAGATGTGATTGATACACCAACCAAGCAGCCAGCGAATCAGCAGCAGCATATAGGTCAAGATGTTTACAAAAAAACTCAGGCCAATGCATCCTCACAGCAAGAGCAAGCATCAACACCCACTGCAATGGATAGCCAAGGCTGCTACCAAGTTGCGATGAATTTCGCTAAAGGTGATAAGCAATCTATCACCCATGCTATTCAGCCCTTACAGCAATTAGCGGGGCAGAGTACTGAGCATGCGGCTTATGGAGTGCAGCACCCTATTGCTCCAGAGACATATGTTGCTGCTTTTCCCCTAAATAATGATGGTGAACAATTAGTCTTGATGGGAGCTATCAACGATGGATTAAGTCCGGTGACCAGCGTCAACGTCACGGAGAATATTTTACAAACAGCATCAGGGCATGCATTAGTGATTGATGATTGGTTAGCAGCAGCGCGTTTAAGCTTATCCACTCAGGAGGGCCAACAGCAGCTACAGTTCAGTGCGGGCCAACAAGCTGGGATCCAAATGAAAAATCATTTAGGTGATATAGCCATCAGTGCCGGCGCTAAAATAATGCAAAAGGTGGGCCAAGATTTTACTGTAGTCGTTGAAGCGGATATGCAACAAATGGCTAATAAAGACCTACATATTCAGTCTGGCCAGGCAGATGTACAGCTCTTGACGCAACAGCAGGCAAAAATTTCAGCAAAAGGCACAGTTTGCATACAAGCGAAAGGTAAGTTAACAAGCCATAGCGAAAAAAATATAAATTTTTTTAGTGATGCCAATTTACAAATAATTAGCGAAAAAAATGCTATAAATATCCACGCCTTAACTGATGTCAGCCACTCTCATGCAAGCAATAGGTTCAAATGTACAGCAGCACAAACATTGGTCTTAGACAATGGCCATTGCCAAATTAGCCTTAAAAAAAATTCACTATCAATCAATGCCCTGGAAATAATTCTTGATGCAAAACAGATATATTTACCGGCTGAAACATTGTGTCAATGATTAAGAGAGTTGCAAGAGGAGAAACTGGCACACTCTTCAGGCTGTGCTATACCTAGAAATATTCAAGAAAAAAATAACAACTTGTATTTTGTCGTAAAGGATAATACACAATAACTCAAGGGGCCTGGATAATGGCTGGAAGCGAGCACAGCAAACGTAAAAGTCAATCTGTTACTACCATCAGTCAGCAAAACATGGAAGAAGTGACTGAACATTGGTTACTATTAGAAAAAGTATTCGCATCATTACGTGAAAAAGCGCATAAGCTATACGAACGTCGCGGTAATACAGATAAACCTGTCAGTGAAAATGAACTCAATAGTCTCCTTAGTGCTTTAGCTGCATTCAATCGCCAATTACAGCAATTTTACCATGGACAATTAGCTTATTATTTGCAGTTAATAGTCAATGAAAAAGAAACCAATGCTAATTCAGGTATGCAAATGGTTTTCCATAATTTACTAGCCGCACATTTAACGCCCTTAGATGTTAAGCCAGACGAGCAGCGAGGTAAAGATGGCTTCGTACGTGATCAGGATAATGTTAAAAATTTCAGTATATTTGATTTTGAAGAAGCACTCGATAGTATTTATCAACAAATTAAAACAATTTTCGATAAATTAAGCAAGGAAAATAGCCATTGTGAGCTGCATAAATCATTTGCTGATTACTATCACGTCCATCACCTTGCACAGCAACAGAGGCAGAGCACAGATGATAAATTTGTATTATGTTGGCATGTAGACAAACAACAATGGGTCAAGTTCATCCCTAATAAGTCTGGCAGAATATCAATTTATACACTATCAAACGATTCCCCAGCAAGTACGCAACAAATATTTAAACGTGTGAAAGATAAAGCAACACGTGCGCAACTCATAGGAGCAGGAGCAGTTTATCGCTATGCACCAGATAGCAGTGCTGAATTTAGCTTATCTTTATATAAAAACGCAGAAGCAAATTACGAATTAATTCAGCATGGCTGTTTAACTGGGTTAGTCAGGACGTATGATTTTGGTAAACAGTGCTGGCAGGGTTCTCAAATACAACCCAGGAGTGAAGATAAACAGCAGGCTAGCATTACTGCTTGGCAGGTGAAAGAACAATGTCGAGTGAAATTTTCAATTTCAAAAAGTGGCCAACTAAAAATAAGCAAGCGTAGCAAGGAGGGGTGGGTAGACATCACTAGTGCTGAGAAAGAGCAATATATGAATGCTGTCTATAAATCCTCACCTGTTAGTAATGATGATTTTCGCATTGTATTTACCAAAACTCAAGAACATTTTGAAACCTGCTTAGAAAAACAATATGAAAATCTTCAAGAAATTAGGGAGATCAAGAGTACGGCTATCGAACGTGAGCCAATCGAGCTTGGTAATACGGTTGCATGGCGTAAAGGTGACGAGAAGCTTGTAAAGTTTATTGTAAGTGAACGTGGTGATGATGCTACGACAACAAAAGCTAAGCAATATGCCGGTTTGAAAATACAAGTACAAAAAGGTAATAAGTGGCGGGCTGTAGAGGTACAGGATTATCCTAAATATGTTGGTGATGGTGTGCTTTACCACAGTCCAAATAGCCAAGTATATTTTAATATGCTGTATTCAAGCCAAAGTGTAATGGAAGCAGCCGTCGTGCAATGTGTGGCTGCAAATTTACGTGATACTACACGTTATTTAGGCCATCAAATTAATATAGAAAAAGCAAAGCTGGCTCACTCTACTTTATCTTTAAGCGGACTTAAGGCATTTGCGGAGCTGTTTGTCAGTGGTGATACGACTTCTATGCGTAAGTTGGCGCGTTCAACTTCACAGTTAGTTCTTAAAAAAGCAACAGAAAAAGCCAGAGCGTTGCCAAGCGCATCACAAACAGCAGGAAAATTACGTAGAGCCATGAGTTTGCGAGATGCCACTGCTACGACGTCAGGAGAACCCAGTTCTCCCCAAAACTCTCAAGAAGGTCGACTATCAGGACTACGCAAACGCGCAGCGACGATTCAACATGATGGTTCAGCACAATTAGCTGCTGCTGTGGCGGCTGCGAAAGCAGGTAGTCGAGAAAAGATAGCCTCATCTAAACGAGCATTCCTACGTAAAACAACATCTGAACGTGATACCAGAGCATCTGAGAATAGTCGCTCTTATTCAATGATTCATGCGTCAACATCCCATGCGACTGCTGCCAATAGTCCGGTTATGTCTAGTGCTCAAATTGCAGATGCTTTACGGCAATTAGAGCAGCCGTCAGATCAAGCAAGTAGAGTACGGCCAGATGAAAATGAAGACACTGGCATAACCCAAGCAGTAGTAAATAGTGCACAGCAAGAACCATCTACAGTTCAGTCAGAACTTCCTCAAGAAGAGCTACCTAGAGATCCAAGCCCGCCTATAGTTAATGCTAACACTCTTGATGAGGGTTTTACGCCATCTGAAGATAGAGTATCAGAGGTAGATGACGCTGGTTCAGTAGGCGGCGATGTGGCCACAAGTGGCTCTGACGATGATGATACCAGGCAAGACTTCGCTGCTGATAAACCTAATACAGATGAAACTGCATACTCAGGTACAGAAAGTGAGTATGACCAGGAAGGTGTAGGTGATGCGGGTTCCGATGAGGGGGCTGCAATGGATACTCAACTGCAGCAAAACTCAATGCTTATTGAATTAACTGGGCGCGTTATTCCACTCAATATCAGTGCCTTGGTGCCCGAAAACGTCCAACGAGATTTTGAAGTAAGTCGTGAACACGTACTCACTATGCAAGGTCGATTTAAAGCCTATGATGCTGACGATTTGAATGCAGTCGTTGAGAGCAAACTCAACAACTTTCAGATGTTATATTTGCGTGAAGGCAAGTCACAATCAGCAAAACTATCAGCATTAGCAGCGTTATTGGCCAGTTTAAAGCAAGATGTTGCTCAAATAAATGAATTGAAAAATTTCGATTATTTAGATTTTTATAATAATGTTGAGTTATTAACTAAAAAGTATCACGCATTGGTGCATTGGTGCAAAGTTTTGGTTGCCACTGAAACAGAATTCACAGCATTGCAAAAAGTAATTTTCACACCTGCCGGTGAACTGTTAATACGTCAAGAAAATCTTAATAAGCTAATTGAATATGCTACAGCAGTAACAGGCATTAAACAGCAGTTTACTACGCTTTATAATGGTATGACTGAGTTTTTCAACGCAGTACGTGAATTACCAGAGCGGCAATTACCTCAATTTGTGCATACCACTTGGCAAAGTGAACGATACCAAGAGTCATGGGGATTTGAATTTTCTCCAGGTCAATACACTATTGAGTCGCAATCAGGCCAATTCTATATACGCACGGTCGATGATAGTGATGCGATCATCCTTTCAAGTGATAGTGAGTTGGATAAAGACACGCTTTCCTTACTCATTCACGATATTTATAAAAATTACCGTTTAGCATCTGAACGTAAGATTGAAATTAAGCAAGCAGAGAGTTCATTAATTGAATCACTTGTTTATGGCTTGAAGAAATTAGGTGTGCCTAGTTCAGCGATTGTGATTAGTGCACCAGACTGCAATCTAACGGCGAAGCAATTATACGCCAATGTTAAGCGTGCTGAACATTATCGCGCTGCTCCATCTAACACTGCAACATTACTGCCGGAACTTGAAGCTATTGAACATGCAGATACGGAGATACGTGCACAAAGGAAAAGATATGAAGCCACTGTGGAACAATTAGTAACTTCGGGCTTCTTAAAACGACCCACTAATGATGAGCGCTTAGCTCGGCGACAATTATCTACATTTCGATTGCCTAAAGGCATGGTAATTGCGGCACAAAATGATGATCAACAAGCTATTAGAATGTCTTGTGGTGTTGAGGCAGCAAGGCAAGGAGACAAGAAAATTTCAACAACTGCAACTTATAGAAATGGAGGACGTGCCTATTGAGAAGAAAGAATAACCAGTTATGTTCGTAGTGTTTTATCGTAAAATACTGCGAGTGTAAAGTTCACCTCGGGATGATGACTACCCCATTCGCCCTTCTCCTTCCCGAGGTGGACACCTTAACTGACATGACTACGCCTGCTTCAGGAGATGACTACCCCATTCGCCCTTTTTTCCTGGGGCAGGCCCCCTAATACTACTTAAATTAATCTGATAATTCCATGAAGCCCAGCAGCTTTTAATTCTTCAGTGATGGCCTCACCCGCAAACTGTGTTTCTAGCGGACCTATTTGTACTCGATAAATGGGTTGTTTTTGGTAATCGGCTTGATAGATGTTGACGGCTGTATGCGTGATGAGTTTAATTTTTTCTGCAAGGCGTTCCGCGTTAGTAAATCGTTTAAATGAGCCTACTTGGACAAATAATTGAGCGCGGTGATTGCGTTGATAATTTGGGTTAGAACTATTATTCCTACTTGTAGGTGACGTTAAAGCTTCAACCTCAACCCTGGCAGTTCCTTTACCTAACATGTCTAGCTTTTTTGCTGCAGCGTAGGATAAATCAATAATTCTGCCTTCATGAAAAGGTCCACGGTCATTAACTTTGACAATAATAGCTTTGTCATTTTCCAAGTTTCTCACGCGTACATAGCAGGGTAAGGGTAAATTCTTATTTGCTGCAGTCATGGCAAACATATCATAGGGTTCACCACTGGAAGTTAGGCGACCATGAAATTTTGTGCCATACCAAGAGGCGATACCCTGAGCGTGATAGCCATTGGCTGTTTTCAAAACATAATAGCGTTTACCGTGCACGACGTAAGAATCCGGATTGCCATAAGGGCTAAGTGGCTCAGTCACGGGGATCGGATCGGCAATGCCCGTAATATCAATATAATGATCGGGTGCACCGTCTTGAGCCAGTGCTACGGCATTAAAACAATTGAATATCACTAGGATCACAAGCAAGCGTACTATCAATGTAGATTTATTTATTTCCATACTATTTTTTGCTAAATCCTATGGCTTTTAAACGTTGCTGTAGACTTGGATGGGTTGAAAAAGCGCTATTCATTGCCATACTTGAGCGCAATCCTGCATGAGTAGGATCATATAAATAAGCAGCTCTACGTACTTCTTCATGAGGTGTGCTAGCGTAAGCCGCACTATAAGTAGCTTGATTTTCCCTATGGTCATTATGAATTTTCATCAGCGCTCGTGCGAGGGGTTCATTATCGCGCATGAGTTCCACGCAACCCGCATCTGCCATGTATTCACGTGTGCGGCTGAGATAAAGCATTAACATCATGGTAATCAGCGGTAGTAAGTAACGTAGTATTAGTACAATAATCACTAATTTATTATTTTCTCGACTATCACGGCTAAAGATCATACGCCAGAACAACAGATCAATGGCAATCAGCATAATATTACTCAATACTGTTGCGGTGAGTGTTAATTTAATATCATGATGACGAATATGACTTAATTCATGGGCCATGACTGCCTGTAATTCCGCACGGTCTAGTTTCATCAGTAAGCCTCGAGTGATAGCCACAAGGGCAGATTTTTCACTGTAACCACTGGCAAAGGCATTCATATAATCCGCTTCAATAATAAACACGCGCGGCATGTATTTTAACCCTGCGGCAACTTTCATTTCTTCAACGACATTGTAAAGCTGTTTTGCTTCGAGGTTATTGCTGTGCGCAGTTACTTCTTGGTAGCTGGTGCCGAGCATAACAATTTTATCGTGCATGGAGTAGGTGATAAATAATGAAATAACCGCCACAATAGCCGCAATTACTGTGGCTATGGGAAATATTTGCAAGGTGACTAGGGCATAAGCAATCGTGCTGAGGGGCAATTGTCTAGGAACGCCTTGGACAAGATACAATGTTTGTGAATGCCATACTAAGTCAATCAGAAAACCCACTAGCAAGTACAAGAGTACAAACAGGGTAATCACTATTTTGGTACGCCGCTCATTGAGACGTAATTGCTTACGCCAGTCTGCTGCACTTACATGATAATTATTGAAGTTAGCCATGCTTTATAACTCGACAGTATAATCTTCTCTGGCTTGGATAGTATCATCAGTTAAACGCCAGTATTCGAAGGTTTTATCTAATTTACTTGCAAACATATTGACAATCATGGCTTGGAAGAATGATTTCTTCTCAGCCGTGTAAGTTTCAATACTGTCATTGAAAGCTTGTTTAGCATAGGCTAATTTATTTTCAGTATTGACAATTTCTTCTTGTAGTTGCAAAGCGTTCTGGTTGGCTTTTAAGTCAGGGTATTGTTCAAAGACTAACTTGATACCAGAAAACATTTTACTAATACCTTCTTCAGCCGCAATGCGTCCCTTTTCATCACCTTTGGCATTAGCTTGTTGCGCTTCATTTCTCAATTTTACAACATCTTTTAGAGTTGTTTGCTCATAATCCATGTATTTTTTTACCACATTGATGAGCGATTCATAGGCTTTAAAGCGGCGGTCCAATTGAATATCAATTTGGCGTTTATTATTGTTTACCGCCTCAATCATGCGGATTAGGCGGTTATAGATGGCAATAATGAAGCCAAATAATAGAACAGCCACCACGAGGATGGTGATAATGACAGCAGTTGTCGACATGATAAGACTCCTCTATATATAGTAACTGTGGTTAATTCTAGCGGGTATTGACAAAATTTGCACCCATTTTAATGGTTTAAGTTTTATCCTGTTTCCGTGTGTTTGCTAGGGAGATTAAGGGTTTATGAAGCTTTAGTCGAGATCTACTAGTGAAAGCCTAGAGAGAAATAATAGAAACTTGCTAAACAAATAAACGCATTCCAAGACTTGACCCATTCACTTATTGCCTGATATGGTTGTGCATATACCCATAGTGTCTCATATTTAGGGCTTTCTAGCGTGTTATTTTCCGCCAGCTAAAGACTTTAAATTTTGCCAATAGCCCTAGCTATTACCTGCAATTTAAAGTCTTTATCTAACGAAAAATCCCTGTCCTATAAAACCCTAAATATGAGACACTATGGGTATATTATTAATGCATACACATGAAGCAAGGAGGCATCATGAGTCTTTCACTCACCGTATTTACTATCACATCAGCACTGTTAGGATTATTCTTTGTCTTTCTGAGTTACAACGTCATTCGACACCGGCTTAGAGCACAAGTGGTGTTAGGGGATAATGATGACAGTTTACTACGTTATAGCATTCGTGCTCATGGTAATTTTGCCGAGTATGTTCCCTTTGCCTTGTTACTATTATTTCTTGACTATCAAGTGATGATGCCTGTATGGCTCATGATCGTTTTGTGTCTAGGCTTGCTCATCGGTCGAGCTTTGCATGCCATGAGCTTGCTAAAATATGAGCCAAAGGATGCAAGTTTTGTACGCTTTCGTGTCAATGGTATTATGCTAACCTTTATTGTGATTTCAGTGGCTTCTTTGTATTTGATTGCGCAATTGTTGATTGGGTTGTTTATTTAACGATATATGATGTTGCTTCTTCCTGGCTTTATTCAACTCGCGGCTGAGTTGGTACACGGCCATGGCGTAATTGACGCTAGCATTGTAGCGGGTAATCACATAAAAATTATGGAAGCCTAACCAATACTGTGGTTTTTTGCCGCCTTCTAAAATAATAAACTTTGCATCATAGGTACTAGGGTAAGGTTTAATCGGTTTAACACCCTGTTTAGCAAGTGCTTTAAGTGACGCAGTTGGTTTTAAACTGGTGGTTTGTAAGCTTTGCGGTTTTGGATTAGTGACAGTGGCGCGAGTGGCGATGGGCATGTTTGCATGCCAGCCTTTTTGTTTCAGATAATTTGCGACGCTACCAATCACATCTTCATAATCATCCTGTAAGTTTTTACTGCCACTACCACTATAATCGACGGCGTAATGGCGATAACTGCTTGGCATGAATTGAGGTGCTCCCATTGCCCCTGCATAGGAGCCTAATAATGCCCCAGGATCTAATTGATTTTCTCGTGATAATAATAAATATTCCTTCAATTCACTTTTGAAAAAGGGAGCTCGTGCCTCATAACCAAAGGCAAGGGTTGCTAAGGCATCAAATACAGGATAAGTGCCTTGACGTTCACCGTAGTAGGTTTCGACGCCAATGATAGCAACAATAATGCTGGCAGGAACACCGTATTCCTTTTCTGCCTTTGTCAGTGTTTTTTCATGTTGTTGCCAAAACTGTACGCCTTCATTAATCCGTTTAGGAGTCATAAAAATGCGTTCATAGCGGTGCCAATTAGCTTTCTCGGCAGGATGCTTAATAGAATGAATAACTGCAGGTTGAATATGGATACGATTGAATAAAGTGACTAATTCTTGACGGTCAAAATGATATTTTTTTACCATCATATCGATGAATTGTTTCACATCTTTACGTTGACTGAAGGGCTTTTCCGCGGTTGCTGACTTTGCTGTTGATTTTTGCGGTGCCGGTGATGTGGTTTTATTCTTGGGTTTATGACTAGAAGTCTGTGTATGGGTTGTTTTTTTAGGATGCTGTTTTGTCTGGGGGTTGGTTTTGTTTTGCGTCTTATGCGTAGTTGACTGTGTCGTTGTGTGTTGCGCAGTGGTGCCGGGTTTTGTCGCCTGTGTTTTGCTGGCATCCGTTGTGGAGCTTGCCTTAGCATGTGTCAGCCAGACAGCACTCAATAGACAGGCCAGTAGAGCAGCAGTGGTTTGCTTGTTAGTGATTTGATTGATAAGTGAAGCCAAGACTCCGGCATTTGCCGAGGTTACTTGTAGTTGTTTATACTGTTGAGATTGTTTCATTATATTACCTCATCTAAGGCTCTAAGGTTGTCACTAGAGCTTACCCTAACAAATTGTACTTATTTTGCCAATAATTTCCGGTGTGTTTGAATAGACATTAACATACCAAGGCCTGCTAACAGAGTGACAACGGATGTGCCGCCGTAGCTAATCAGGGGTAAAGGCAACCCAACCACAGGTAGTATGCCCGTGACCATGCCGATGTTAACGTACACAGAGAAAAAGAACGTTAAACCAAGACTACCTGCTAATAAGCGTGTGAAAGTATCTTGTGCTTGGCTACAAATATAAAGACCACGTAAGGCAATGGCCAGATATAATAAAATCAACAGACAGCTACCGATTAAGCCAAATTCTTCACCACAGACTGCAAAAATAAAATCAGTGGTATGCTCAGGTAAAAAATGTAAATGTGACTGCGTTCCTGCAAGCCAACCTTTGCCTAGAATACCGCCAGAGCCAATGGCAATTTTTGATTGAATAATATGATAGCCACTGCCTAAAGGGTCACGTTCGGGGTTGAGAAAGGTTAAGACGCGCTGACGCTGATAATCATGCATGACAAACCAGAGAATAGGTGTGCATATGGTTCCTAAGGCCAGTAGTCCCACAATCAATCGCCAACTTAATCCTGCTAAAAATAACACACATAATCCAGAAGTGGCGAGCATGACTGCTGTGCCTAAATCCGGTTGTTTTGCCGTCAGAACCACAGGGACACCAATGATTAAGCCGCAGATAGATAACTGTTTGAAGCTAGGGGGTAAAGAGGTATTTTGTAAATAGCTAGCGAGGAAAAGTGGGATAGCTAATTTCATCATTTCCGAGGGTTGAAAGCGAATAAAACCTAAGTCTAGCCAGCGCTGCGCTCCTTTACCAATGACACCGATGACCAGTACCGCCGTGAGTAAGAGCAAACCAGAGCCATAGAGCCAAGGTGCCCAGATGCGTAAATGTGTTGGTGGTATTTGAGCGACGATGAACATACCTACAAAGGCAATACCAAAACGTGTCGCCTGTCGTAATACCATCGCGCTGTTTTCATTGGCTGCGCTATATAAAATGAGTAAACCAATACCTGCCAAGAGCAATAAGCCGATTAATAGGGGTAAGTCCATGTGTAGGCGGTACCATAGGCTGTTACCGCCCAACAACTCGGTCGCATGCGACTGTTTCCTTATATGATTTCGTCTGCGCGGCAAACCCGCACCGGCGGCGACCCAAGGGGAACTTGCACTCTCCCCTTGGGAAACCCCAGCGCTCTGACTCTCCCGCAAGTGGGGGGAATTTCTCTCTTTAAATGTTTTCATAGGATTAATTATATCCTTAAGATGCTGTGCGAGCTTTTTCATGATGTGTTCTCAGTAAGTAATTATCTAATACCTTACGTGCGATAATAGGAGCAGCGTAAGTATTTTCAGTGATCACAGCCACAGCGATTTTAGGGTGATGTGCAGGGGCAAAGGCAATCATTAACGAGTTGTCACGTAAGCGAGTGGGGATAGGGTCCTTGCCAAAATCATTTTGCTCATTATTACTGTACAGTTGTGCAGTACCAGTTTTCGCGGCAACCGTGTAAGGAGGACGACCGAAACGATGGCCTGTACCATAGGGACTTTCGATAACATTTTGTAGGTCGCTGATGATGGTGTTCCAATATGTTGTATCGATAGCTATAGGGGCTAACTCCTTTGGTTGAGTAAGCATTGGTGGTTGTCCGGCGTGATGTTGCTTTAAAATCACATGTGGTTGATAGCCAATGCCATGATTGGCGAGGGTGGCTGTGGCACTGGCTAATTGTAACGGTGTTACTAAGCTAAAGCCTTGGCCGATGCCGGCAATAATAGTATCACCTTTATACCAATGTTGACCTTGATTAGCGTATTTCCATTCAGGTGATGGGACTAAGCCAGCAACTTCTTCATTAAGTTCAACATGAGTGAGTTGGCCAAAACCAAATTGCTCCATAATATCATCGATACGCTGGATCCCAAGTTTTGTCGCTAAATCATAAAAGAATGTGTCGCAGGAAACAGTAATCGCCATGCGTAAGTTTACTTTGCCATGACCTTGTGGACGCCAGTCTCGATACACATGATGGGTATTAGGTAATTGAAACCAGCCGGGATCATTTACAATAGAATGTGTTGTGATCACATGGCTAGCTAAACCTTCTAAACCGAGAAATGGTTTAATAGTTGATGCTGGAGGGTATTGCCCACGAATAGCACGATTAAATAAAGGTCGATCAGGTGAGTTTTGTAAGCGCGCATAAGCAGCGCTGGTAAAGCCATGCACGAATAAATTAGGATCATAGCTAGGGCTACTGGCTAAGGCGAGTACTTCACCATTATTCGGATCGATAGCAACCACAGCACCGCGTTCATTAGTCTCTGCTAAGGCTTGTTTAGCGGCTAATTGTAATTTACTGTCAATAGTGAGATAGATATCTGTACCCGCCTGAGGCGGCGTGCGCTTAAGCACCCGAACAATATGATTGCTGGCATCGGTTTCCACTTGTTGATGTCCTACTTGGCCATGTAAGCTACTTTCCATGGAGCGTTCAATACCAACTTTGCCCACATAGTTCGTGACAATGTAGTTACTCGGATCAAGTTTGTTGAGCTCTCGCTGATTAATACGGCCTACATAACCGATGACATCAACCATGGCTGAGCCAAGTGGGTAGTAGCGGATCAATTGGGCATGAATGATCACACCGGGAAACAGATATTGATTAATATAAAATTTGGCGACTTCTGTTTCATCGAGTTTTAAGCGCAAGGGGACTGTATGAAAGCGAGCGCGTTGTTTTAATTGTTTGTAGAATGATTGTACATCATCATTACTGATTGGAATGATTTTCTGCAATGCGGCTATGGTTGCTGGAATATCATGCACTTTTTCTGGGTTGATCTCTAAACTGTACACCGGAATATTTTGTGCGAGCAGAATCCCATTACGGTCAAAAATAAGCCCACGATTGGGTTCTATGGGGAGTAGGGCAAATTGGTTTTTCTTTGAGAGCGTCGTGTAGGTCGTATGATGTTCAATTTGTAAAATTGCTAAACGTATGAACAGCAGCAAGGTGAGCAAGATAATACCAGCAGCTATGAGCAATAATCGCTGTTGGAATAATGCTTTTTCCTTTTGGTGATCTTTGATGGTGAGACGTTGTGTCATGAATGCATGATGCCTATTTTTAGCGCAATATCATATTCAAATTGCTGTCGATTTTACTGGCAAATCGAGGCTACCACCAGCATTAGTTCGCCGTGGCAGAGCCAATTAGGCAAATTAAGGTTTTAAGTGAGCCATATCTATACAAAATCAAAAAAAATTCTATATATTTCTTGACATTGGCGTTGATTATTCTTCATCATTGATGTTCCTAAAAGAAGTGCAAAGTTTGCAAGGAAGGCAACAGTGCTTCTTACCATGATTGAATGGATGTGACAGGGAATGTCAGGAGACGCTATGGATGGCTCAGTTGCCCGTCGGCAGTACAGACCATTGTATAAGCATATTCGTATAGGTTCTAAGGAATATGCTATTATCGACCAAGAATTGGCCGCAACACGTGCGCAAGAATATTTTCTTGCTGCGCTGCATTTGCTCGATGGTGAATTAGACGATAATGTTCAACAACAGATCGATCGTGAACTCGTGCTGGCCACAGATTTTGGTTCTAGTGATGCGCCTTTCCTACTTGCCTTAAGAATCCTCGCTGATGAATGTACCCAAGCTTTCTCTGCTGAAGAAGCTGTAGTCTTTTTCAAAGTCGCTGCGGAACGCGACCATCCGGAGGCTGCCTTCCGCATGGCTTGTAGTTATGCGGGGATGGGTAACTTCATTGAAATTGAAAATGCAGGCCAACGTCATTTTGCCAATCTTGATGCACGCCAACGTTGCCGCTTAGCCGAGCATTATTTTAATAAAGCCGTTGAATTAGAACATCAAGAAGCCATTGAAGAATTAATCATTGCCTATGCTTATGGTCGTGGTTTTCTTAACAAGAGCACTGAGCGTTTTGTGCATTTATGTGAGCAGCAAATTCGCTGTCGTAATCAGTCAGTCACCTTAGGCTATGGTGCCTGGTTATCTGGTATGACGGTAGAGGGTGATGACCCACTCAATGAAGCTATCGATATTTCCACAGATACTCATCGTGGACTTGAATATTTGTTACAAGCCGCCAAAGGTGATGATATAGGTCTATGTCAGCATGCTCTACACTTGATTTGTATGGGAATGCAGCGCGGTTGTTGGAATCATAAAACCCCAGAAAAAATGCGGCGTAAGTTAATTAAAGATGTGCATCATGGTAATCAAATGCTGGCATTATATTTAGCATGGCACGCCATTCCCTATGACCAACGCCCAGAAATGCCCGACATTATGGAAAAATACCCCTTACCCCAATTAGCAACGCTGATGGAAATCGACGAAGACACAGCAATTAATTTTCTTGATATTGCCTTCTTCGGTCATGATGAAACGGTATCAATGCTTGCTAAGGATATTCTCTCTCACGCCTTTGGTCGCTACTTTGTAGGTAGTGATGGTATGTTAATGGTGGATTGATTATCCCGTTGTTGCTTAATTATTAACGTATAATTTTGTTGCAATTTTGATGAGCTGACCTGCTTTTATTGCTCTTAAAATATCCCGAGATTGCTGGCTATCAGAGCTAGCAAAGACGATTTCTGGCCATTGTTTAGGGGGGATTTTTTTCATTTAAGCGCCACAAAAATACGAATATTGTTAAATATTTTCGATTAAGAAGCGGTTTTTGTCAAATTTTTTCAATTAAGAGCCCATTTTTGTCAAAAATTTTAGATTAAGGCGATTGTGAACCTTTTCCATGGACATTAGCCATGATGTGTCCATTAGCGCTGTGAGCAGCCTTAGTAGGCAAACCTTTAGCGGCACGAAATGTATCAAGAAAGGCATGTACCGCTGCAGAGTGCTTTTGTGAATAGGTACCTTGCAGAGCGCTTAACATGCAGTAAAGATTGGTCAGCAGAGTCAGTTTAGCCGGATCAGGTTTAGGACCAAAGAATCCTGTATTGCCTATTGTCGCTATGGTTTGTTTGTAGTCATCTTGTTGAACCGTATTTAAGAAATCTGCCACGCGGATATCTACAAGTACTTTACATTTTCTATATTCTATTTTTAGATGATGATAGAGAGGGATTGTGGCGCGTAATTCATCGGTTCTAGATTCTTGTAAACGTTCTGTTTGGCTTTGTAGCCATTGGGCAAAATTGCTGAGATTGTGAGAGTAAGTTGCTAGATCTTGGATGCGCTTAGATATTTCCGAATTTAAATTAATACTGTTATCCTTATTGAGTGTACATTTGTCACTTGGGATGGGTTGGCAAATGATTTTTAATATGGCTTTGAAAGAATCAAGTAATTGCGTTGCTTGTGTAATAAAACTGCCAAACTCTGTTTTACTGAGGGCAATTTCCATGCCTCTAAAGCTAACATAACCATGAGATTGACTTTCAACATTCTCCTGCTGAAACCGTGGATATGCTTGGCGAGTGTGTGATTCAAATGAAAATGCTTGCGCTAGTGCATCCGTATCAGCAAATATTTTTACAAAGAGTGTATCTAAATTTTGCTTTGTAGGACTTTCTTCTGCATTGTTTACGGCAGCGGTGAGGAGCTGTAGTTCCGTCACTTTTAGCTCGTCTAATTTTTGTGGGATGCGCTTGTCCTGTCCTTCTATAATTTTATCAAGTTGACCTCTGCCATGAGATAATTGAGTGGCTTTACGAGTGGCGGTTTCTACTTCTTTCTCTAATGCTGCGAGGTGTCGCAATGCAGGGGATGTTTGTGCCTGTGATGGTTGTTGAAGTTGTTGGGCGAGATTAGTGCGGACACTTAAAAGGTTTTCAATGACGGCAATTTTTGTTCCAGTTTGTGTTAATTCATGTTGCAGGTCAGTAAGTGTTTTTTCTAGTATGGCTTTAGCATCGATTAATCGTCTAATTTTATCAAGTTGAGAGCGAGCTGTTTCACATTGTTGCTCAATAATGGCTTTTTCTTTTAGATAATGGTTATACCAGGATGAGATCTGGCTTTCTTGATAACCACTTTTCTGGCGTACATCGCCAACACTGTCTGCGTGTTCTCGTACTAATTGTTGTCTACGACCGGCCAATTCGGGTGTGGCCACCTCTACCTCTGTATGATTGCTCATGGCGGAAGGCACAGGTCTGGCGGCACTACCGACTAATATCATGCGCACATTATTAATGCGGATTTTATCTTCCAATTGCGTAATGGGCACTTGCTGAAGTTCCATTATTTCTGCTTGTATGGTTGCAAGTACTGTGGTTTTTTCTTGGATTTCAGTGGTAATTGATTCCTCATGCTGTTGCGCTGCTTCAGCAAGCTGTTTAATGCTTGTTTCAATTGCTTGGTTGTCAGTGGCGAGTTGTCCTGCCTGTTGAAGTAATGTATTGGTATCGGGAATATGGTCAGTTAATGCGGCTAATTTAGCTTGTGTCTGGTTTATCAGAGCATCAACAGCATTTAATTGTATCTGTGCTTGATGATCTAAACGTTTCTCAATCTGTACAGCATAGTCATCACAGAATTGACGAATTGCGTCTCGGTTCTCTTCCTGTTGTCGATTTAAGCGAAATGTTTCATTAATTGTGTTAGATAAGTCCGCTTCAACTACATTCTGTAGAGTTGTTTGAGTGTTCTTCAATAAGTAGTAGACTGGGTTATTTCCTTGTCCATGTAAACGAAAAGGCAAGCTGATCTTTGGATAGCCCTCTGTGCCTCTTAGACAGTGATCAACAAGTTGTTTTAAGCTGTAAATGTCAAAGCAAGCATCGATCAATGTATAGAGGTGTGTAATAGGATGTTGTTGTTCATGCTCATTTTTTTCAGGTATGTGCGGTTTAATTCCATCAAGTAAGTGCTGTTTATGTAGTTGCAGGTTGCTATCATAAGGGTATATCGCAGGGAAGGTGTGCAGTTTACCAATGGTGTTGACAATAGTGGCAAGTGTCAGTGGTTCTGTGGGTTCATTGGTAAAGGTATATGTCCTATGTATCACTTTTGCCGGTGAGTTTTCTGGGCTGTGAATGTGGGCGATGTTAGGTGTGGTTTTGCGGCTTTTGCTTTTTGTCTTTTTTCTGTGTTTAGCTGGTGTGGTTGTACTTTTTCTTGTTTCCGCTACGGGAGCTTGAGTGACCTTATCAACAACGTAAGTTAACTCCTCTGTATGGCGGATAGGCACGCCACTGAGAGTGAAAGCATGTAGTGGTGGAATTTTTTCATTACCTTCCCGCGGTGAGTCACTAAAAGTAAAATACGGTGTTGCGATTAACCACGTGTAAGCATGACTGAGGTGTTGTAACAAGGTCATTAATGGCAGTGTGAAGCTTTTCCCAGCGATGTTAAAAACTATTTTAGCATCTCTTAGTTTATTGTCAGTGGATTGCGGTACTCTAATTGTTTTTAATTCTATTGGGATGATATAGGGTTCTGTTGCTTGCTTATTGTCCGCAAGGACCCTGCTGATGTGTATGCGGATATCAGTAATGCCTAATAAGCCCAAAGATAAAAGCTCTTGACAGCGTAAGCTACTGTATATTTGTGAATGTGCTTGATGAATGTCTATATCGCCATCAGCGGGTAATAGTCTACTGAGTTCAGTGCTTGGGTGTTCGCGTACTTCTTTAGATAGTAGTAAGCGAAAGCAGGCAGTTTCTATACCCTGTTGTTTATTTTTGTATAAGGGAAGGATGGTGATGTAATCATCCACTGCCATGGGGTGATTCTCCTGTTATTTTTCAATGATAGTCTGTTATTGTTATTCGTTTTTCTCTAAGCTAAATCTACATGAGCTTATATGATCTACATGAATTTATATGGCCTAGGGCAAAGTATGTCCCTGTTTGGATAGAGTAGCGCCCCATTCATTAGCTGCATAATGGAATCATACACTAGTGTGCTCGGGGGTTGTCAAGGAAGATGTTTAAAGAAAGAAATCTCCTCCGCTTGCGGGGGAGTGAGGGCGCTGGGGTTTCTCAAGGGGAGAGCGCAAGCTCCCCTTGGGTCGCCGTTTGCGCGGGTTTCTCGCGCAGGCAAAATCATATCAGGAAACAATCTCGGTCGCTTGCGGCCGAGTTGTTGAAGTCCTCTAACGATGGTACGGGTGATTTTGCAGTATAGACAAGGCACGATAAAGTTGTTCTGCCACCATGACTCTGACTAAGGGGTGGGGCAGTGTGAGTTTTGATAAGCACCATTGGTAGTTTGCTAGCTTTAAAACAGAAGCATCTAAGCCATCAGGGCCACCAATAATCAAGCTAATTGAAGGATAGGTATGTGACCATTGGTCTAGTTGTTCTGCTAGCTCAGAGGTTGCTAATTGTTTACCCGTGAGTTCCAAGGCCACTATCATGGTACGTTTAGGGATTGCTGCGATGATTTGTTCAGCTTCACGTTGCTTACATTGCTCTATGGAAGTTGTCTTGCTGCGTTTTATTAAGCTTAATTCAGTGATGTCTAAGTGATGTTGTGGGGCAAAACGTTTTTGGTATTCTTGGACGCCCTGATTGACCCAATCCGGCATATTTTTACCAACGCTGATGAGTTGAAACTTCATCTTACGCCTGTTTTTCGTTGCTGATGTGTTCTTGGCTCCAGAGCTTCTCTAAGTGATAAAATTCACGAATTTTAGGCTGCATCACATGTAAAATCACATCACCCACATCCACTAAAATCCATTCGCCTTCACGTTCGCCCTCTACCCCAATCGTGGCTATGTTATGTTCTTTCAGGGCTTTTAAGACATTATCTGCAATAGCTTTAACATGGCGATCAGAGGTACCGCTGCATACCACCATATAGTCAGTAATACTGGTTAATTCTTTCACATCTAAGATGCTGATATTAACCGCTTTAATATCATCCAGTGCGTTAATTATTAAGTTCTTCAAATCATCATGTTGCATGCAGTGTTCCTAGGAGTACAAAATTTAGCCGGCGCATTATAACTGATTGTATGCTGATTAGCTATTGCTTAAGGTCGTGGATGATTTGTGAACGAGAGAAGAGATTGTATAGAGTAAGTCTACAGAAATAATATCTATTTAATACATTTCTGTAGACTTATGGTTGATATAAGATTAAATATGTTTAAAAAAGTAAATTATTTTTATTGTAAGTAATATGTTTGAGTTCTAATTGATATGGCATTATTGCTGGATGACGGATTTGTATTATGCAAAACAGTGCATTACGGTTGTTTATACAAATTATGCTGTTTGATATAGCTAAGTACACTCTCAGGTAATAAATACCGAGGATTATAGCCAGCTTCTAATTGACTGCGGATTGCGGTTGCAGAAATATCTAAGCCAGTAATAGTTTGCAGAAAAATACCACCAGCTAGCTTCTCATGTAAGTCTTGGCTATCTGCTAATTGGTGTGCTGTTAGCAATGGCGCGACAGCATCGGTGGCATCAAACTCATAGCCAGGACGGAGTGCTACCACAATATGGCAGAGAGATAATAATTCTTCCCAGCGATGCCAGGTGGGTAGGCGTAAGAAAGCATCGGTACCTAGAATTAAACATAAAGGCGTATTGGGTAATTCCTCACGTAAGTCTTCAAGGGTGTCCATCATATACGAAGGCGCGGGCCGGTCAATTTCCCGAGAATCTGCCAGTAAGTCAGCTTCCTCTGCTGTGGCCAAACTGACCATGGCAAAACGTTGTTGTGCATTGGCATGTGTGCCTTGTTTATGCACGGGCATGTGACAGGGGATCATATGAATCTTAGCGAAATTAAGAATTTGTTGTAATTCAAGTGCAGTGCGCAGATGGCCTAAATGAATAGGATCAAAGGTACCACCAAAAATACCAATTGCCTGTTGCCGTACCTGGTCGGTGGTCATATTAGCTCCATTTTCATATTAGCTCAGACCCTCGTATTAATAATGGCTTACCGCTGAGGCTTAAGACTAAGTGTAATAACTCATCCCAGGGATTGCCAATTTTAAGCCCTTTAATTATTTGGTCGATGGCGGCACATTGTTTCAGCATAGCTAGCCATGCAGTATGTTTATGTCGTTGTAAGCCTGCTTGGACAATGGCTTGACGCTTTTGCCAAACTCCCATAGCTTTCATGGCTTGTAATTGCGGTGTGCCTTGGGTGATCATGGTAGTGATCCGCTGCAATTGGCGTATTTCACGACTTAAAGCCCAAAGTATGGGGTAAGGATCTGTACCTTCTTCACGTAAACTGCGTAGGATCTTGCTTGCCTTATGACTGTGGCCTAACAAGCTATTATCCACTAAGTCAAAGGCACTGAAGCGTGAACCATCACTAATAGCTGCTAATACATCTTCACTGGTAATGCATTTATCAGTATGTAGTAAGCTCAGGATCTCGATGATTTGTGCACTTGCGAGCAAATTGCCTTCAGTATTTTCAGCAATCAGTTGGATCGCTTGCTTGTCTGCCTGTAATTGTTTCTGCTGCAAGCGTTGGCTAATCCATTGGGGCAATTGTGCTAGCGGGATAGGCCAAATGGGCATCACCACACCTGCAGCATCAATGGCTTGATACCATTTGGTTTTTTGTGTGCTAGTTTCTAATTTTGCTGAAATGATTAATAACACAATATCTGCAGGAATATTCTCTAAATAGCTTTTGATACATTTACTGCCTTGAGTACCTAATTTATTACCACTGATGCGTAATTCAATTAAGCGTTTCTCAGCAAATAATGATAGAGATTGATAACTGCTGATCCACTGCTCCCAGTTAAAGGCTTGAGTGACTTCATGGGTTTCACGCTCACAATAGCCTTGAGTCTGGGCTTGTTGACGGATAGCATCGCAGGCTTCTTGTACTAATAAAGGTTCATCACCGCTGACAAAATAAATCGGCGCTAACTGCTTCGACAAATGCTGGGGTAATTGTTGCGGCGTTAACTTCACAATGATACCTATGAATGGTGTACTTTGCTCACGGCGACGCGCACAGCATTTGAATCTAGTTGACGTAATAATTGGAATGCCAAATCCCGTTGCATTTCTCGTAAGAGTAATTCAGTTTCATTATCAACACTGAGCACTTGATCTTCATTGACCATGTAATCTCGTGCGGTATGGATTAATTTAGGTCCGTATAAAATAGTGCCTTTACTATCTGTCAATTCATAATTGACATTATAAACCATGACATATTGTTTGGTTTTCGAGCTGGCACTTTCACTTAAGGTGTCTGAAGTGACGTGCACGCCATAAATATGTAATGTGACTGGCGCTTGTAATGGATCATCGACTAAATGAATATTATTGGCTTTTAAAATTTCTTTCACTTGTAACGTGAGAGTTTGATAGGGTGCTGAGCTGCTGATGTATAAGGTTTGCATCTCAGGTGGGAAATTATGCTTGCCACGTGGTTGAAAGCCACAATAACTTAAGCTTAGTGCCAGCATGCCTATTAAAAATAATTTTGATACAGTTTTTAATCCATGTGGCATATTAATTTCCTACAACAATATTAATTAAACGACCAGGGACGTAAATGACTTTTTTGCAGTCCTTACCATCCACATAGCTCTTTATTTTTTCGTCCTGGATGGCTTGCTGATAAACGTTGTCTTGTTCTGCATCCACTGCCACAGCAATTTTTCCGCGTACTTTACCATTAATTTGTACCATAATGGTTAAAGCATCCACTTTCATGGCATCATTCTGGGGTTTTGGCCAAGGGCTATTAAGTAAGTCATCACCATAACCTAAATGCTGCCATAAGTGATGAGTAAGATGCGGAGTAATTGGTGCTAATAGAGACAATAAGAAGCGTATGCCCTCATGAATGACATGTTGACCATCAGTAAATCCTGCATCCGCAGAATTATCTGTAGGAATTTTCTCCAGAATATTTAATAGCTTCATGCAGCCAGAGACGACAGTGTTGTATTGCATGCGTTGATAGTCATAATTAGCTTGTTTGAGAATCAAATGAATTTCACGACGTTGTTGCCGTAAAGCCTCGCTGATGTCAGCAAAATCACTATGACTATTGCGGTTACTGGGTAATCTATTGTTGTAATCATTTAAATAAGCATGGGTTTGACTGAAGTGCCATAAGCGACGTAAGAAGCGGTTAGCGCCAGCGACGCCACTGTCGGACCATTCTAATGATTGCTCTGGTGGGGCAGCAAACATCATGAATAGACGTACCGTGTCGGCACCGTATTTTTCAATTAATAGTTGTGGGTCAACGGTATTGCCTTTTGATTTAGACATTTTAGCGCCATCTTTTAATACCATTCCCTGGGTGAGCAAACGTTTAAAAGGCTCATCAGAATTGAGTAAACCCTCATCACGTAGTAATTTATGGTAAAAACGTGCATAGAGTAAATGCATTACAGCATGTTCAACCCCACCCACATACTGATCCACCGGCGTCCAATACTTAGCACGGTCATCTAGCATGGCTTTGTCTTGGTTGAAGCTAGCATAACGTGCATAGTACCAAGAAGATTCCATAAAGGTATCAAAGGTGTCAGTTTCACGATGTGCTGGCCTGCCGCACTTAGGACATGGTACTTGATAAAACTCCGCCATATCTGCCAAAGGTGAACCCGGTTTATCTAAATTTACTTCTTCGGGTAATAATACGGGTAATTGATCTTCAGGAACTGGCACATCACCACAGTGTTCACAATAAATGATGGGGATCGGTGCACCCCAATAGCGCTGGCGTGAGACACCCCAATCGCGCAGGCGGTAGTTCACTTGACGTTCGCCATGGCTATTGGTAATTAGTGCTTCCGTTATTTTTTGAGATGCATCCGCACTCTCTAAACCATCGAAACGAGCGGAATTTATGAGTATGCCGTAGTCCGTATAAGCTTGTGCGTTAAAGTCCCAGGCAACGTCATCGGCAGGTTGGATCACTTGCTGAATGGTCAAACCGTATTTCTGCGCAAATTCAAAATCACGTTGGTCATGGGCAGGTACTGACATCACGGCACCAGAGCCATAGTCCATGACTACAAAATTAGCGATCCAGATAGGTACTTCAGTACCGCTGAGCGGATGAATTGCTTTGAGGCCTGTATCCATACCGCGTTTTTCAATGGTGGCTAATTCAGCTTCAGCGACTTTAATATTACTGCATTCTTCAATAAATGCCTGCATCTGTGGGTTGTTTTGACTTGCTTCCAGTGCCAGCGGGTGTTGTGGTGCGACGGCAAGGTAAGTGCAGCCATATAGGGTATCAGGACGTGTGGTAAAAACATCTAAACCATGTTCATGGTCCACTACATTAAAATGGATCCCTGTGCCCTCAGAACGACCGATCCAGTTGCGTTGCATGGTTTTTACTTGATCGGGCCACTCTTCTAACTTGTCTAAGTCAGCCAGCAATTCATCAGCATAATCGGTGATTTTTAAGAACCATTGGGGGATTTCCCGGCGTTCTACTAATGCGCCAGAGCGCCAGCCACGACCGTCCACTACTTGCTCGTTGGCTAAGACAGTATTATCCACAGGGTCCCAATTTACCACCGAGTTTTTACGATAGACCAAGCCTTTTTCGAATAGGCGTACGAACATCCATTGTTCCCAACGGTAATATTCAGGATCACAGGTAGCAATTTCTCGTTGCCAATCATAGGCAAAGCCTAGGCGTTTAAATTGCGTACGCATATGGGCAATGTTCTGCTTGGTCCACGCAGCAGGTGCTACTTTATGCTTTAAGGCCGCATTTTCAGCCGGTAAGCCAAAGGCATCCCACCCCATGGGTTGTAAGACATTTTTGCCGAGCATGCGTTGTTGCCGGGCTAAGACATCGCCAATGGTGTAATTACGTACATGCCCCATATGTAGCTGGCCGCTTGGGTAGGGGAACATACACAGGCAAAAGAATTTCTCTTTGCTTAAATCCTCAGTGACTTTGAAGAATTTTTGTTCATCCCAATGGCTTTGTGCAGCCGTTTCAATGGCGTTGGCATTGTATTCTTGTTCCATGATGTGGTTCTTATGTTGTTTGTTTGACGGATCGGGATAGGATACCTCAGTGATGGAAAATCTCAACCATGAAGATAGTGGCGGTTGGAGCTGTATCGTTCATGCTGATTTATACTCATACTACCTGTATCGCCAGTATTCCTGGCCTTATTCGTTATTTAAATCAGTGTGTAATTTATGATCACAATGCTGTTTATTTTTCTTAGCCTGAGAGCTATACTTCATATGCATGGCGCACTAGCAAAATAACCATAAACAGTGGCGGAGAGCAAAATGGCAAATTTTGATAAAAAACAACCGATTAGCGTAACGGGCTTAGGCACGGCAGGGCAAAATACTTCTCAACAAGAAGCGCTCAAACAGGCAACATTGGGACAATCAGGCAGTGGTTTTCATGCACAGCCGAAGCCAGCGAGTGAAAAGAAAAAGCCCGAGTTAGCTGAATTACTTGAAAAAGTGGAGTCTGATGACACATTACAACAAAAGGCGAAAAGCGCATTGTTGCAGCTCCCCGCTATGGAACATCCACATACCTTATTCTCATTCTTAGGTATACCCATCCTTAACTCAGAAATCATCAGTTTGCTCATGCAGGGACCAGATAGCTTGATTAAACGTACCGTGGCCGCTGCACTGGCCCAGCAAGCAATGAAGATACAGGCGTTGCAAATTATGCCGCTTATTGTTTTTGTGGAGAGTTTATTTAAAACTGAAGAACAGTCCAGCCAACCACAAGCACTAATAAATTTTCATCAACTTGGTATTAATAAACAAGCAATTATTGCTGCTAACCCCCATGAAAGTGCAGAGGCTGAAGTGAATGATTTAATTCAGCGTTTAGATACACTGTTACCTAAACTCAATCGTGCCTGTGCACAGTACAAGTTATTGCAAGCAAGGCTGCAGCAACAACAACAGCATGCTAAAAAAACTATGCAGCAACAGCTTGCACAAAGGCATTTAATACAACAACAAGCGTTTGAACAATTGCAAAAAGATCTCGGCAGTGAAACCGCTGCTGTATTAACAAACGAAGCTGGCTTATTACTGTCTAAATTACCACAGCGTTTAATTGAGCGAGCGATGCTGCCGATGATGTTAAATGAGCATGTGGATGATCATGCTGCTGGCGATATAGACGATACTAATCAACAGCTTGATGCACTATTGCCAAATAATTTTGATGTAAGTTTATTGGTATCTCCTGTAAGTGTAGCCGATGTCTTAGCCAAGGCAGTGGTAGCCTTCATCAACCAACCCCAACGTTCAGCGGTGACACCAGCTCATAGCGATATTGAGAGGCATTGTCGTTGCTACGCAGGCACAGTAGCAAATGCCCATGAATCCGTAGTACAGCATATCCAGCAGCACAATGCCGATTTATATGACTTACAGAATCAGGTTCGTGATCAAGTGCGCGAGATACAAGGCTATGCAAGTCAAGTAGAGGCCATAAGAACACGTTTAAATGGTTATGTAGGTTCTCATATTAGTCCATCCACTCCCAGACCTAGGTTAGGTGGCTTTAGTGGGCTTGATGAAGAATAGAGAGTATTTCTGCTTATGAAACTACAGGCAAAACTCGAGCAATTGGCTGAGCAATGCGCATTTAAGCTGACCGAACTACGCGTTGACGTACTGACTGTACTGATGCAGAGCCAACAACCCTTAAAAGCCTATGATGTGCTGGAAATCATCCAGCAGAAGCGTCCCACCGCAGCGCCGCCGACAGTCTATCGCGTGTTGGACTTTTTCGTAGAACAGGGAGTTATACATAAACTAGATAGTTCAAGCCGCTATAGTTTATGTAAGCTGCAGCATCAAACAAATGCGGTCAAACCCATGGAAATTTTATTTATCTGTCAACAATGCTCCAGCATTACTGAATGTACGGATGGTGTATTATCAGCCGTGCTGGAAAAGCTAGAGCATGAACATGCTGTGACTATTCAAAGCCAGCAAATTGAGTTGCAGTGCATCTGCCAAGACTGCAAATGATATAAAATAACTCTTTATACCTTTTCCCGTACCAACGTTCGTCGAAATATCGCAATAATTCTGAACATTTGCTTGACACGTGAATGTTATAATATAACATTGTGTTTTTGGCTTATATAGAGAGGGGAAAATTCATGAGTGGACAGTGTTGTAATAAACATCAGAAGAAAGCTGATGGGTTGACGATAATTTCTGCTATCGGAGAAGGTGGAGCAAGTTTAATTAATAACTGGTATTGGGCTTCTAGTACGTTTGATACAGCTACAGGCTTTAAAGGTGATATTTTACCACTTTCCTGGATGGGGTTAGCGATTGGCTTTGTGCTGGCTAGCTTGACTGCAACAGGGGCATCTTATTCACATATGCAGCTTAATAAGAATCACCAAAAAAGCAGTCAATCTTCCCACAGCTCTGAATGTGATGGCCATGTGAGCGAACAAACAGAATTGTTACCAGCACCAGAGCAGCAAAGTGCTACTATACAACAGCATGCAGCACATGATGATGTTCATGCAAGTGCTGGATTAGCCTGGTGGCAATATTTGGCTCTGTTTGGTGATTTTTGTTGTCATACGGGCAATATAGCAGGAGCGTTTATCTTTCTATATGCTATTTTATCCGCAGACCGAGCGCCTACTTGGGTAACAGTTGCGGTACAGTGTACAGCAACATTTTTTGCTGGCGTAGCATCGATTGCCAATGTCAGAACTTGTCACAGTAATTTACCTCCATTACAGCGAGGGCAAGCTCAACAGGAAGCTTCAGAGAGTGCTACATCTACTAACATGCAGGCTATTCCTTAAGATGTGAGGTTGGTTCTGTTTGTGTAAGTGATCAGAGCGCTGTTGCGCGCCAAACAGAGAGCGCAGGTTCTCCTTTGGGGTAAGCTTGGCGTGGGTTCCTGCTTAGCCCAAATTATGAGAGAAAACAGCCTTGGGTGTTTATAATCGAGTTGCTTAAAATAAAGTCATGACATTTGCGTGGAGAGCCAGTAGAATGCCCCTCTGCTGAAGCGCAGGTAAGGAAAACAGATGCAGTCTCTTTTACTATTAATCATCAGTATAGTTGCCTTGGGTATTGGTCCCTGGGTATTCCATATGGCGCGCCATTCTGCGCGAGTCTTGAAGCTGCTCGATGGGTTAGTTTTCTTGGCTGTCTGTGGTTTGGTCTTGAGTTTCATTACGCCAGAAATACTCGCTAGCCATAGCCAGTACTTGCTGGTGGTGCTGATTTTAGGGTTTTTGATACCCACGGCAATCGAATATGTGTATGTGGCTAGTGCTAATAATATGCATAAAGCCATGTATATCATTATTGCACTGGGTTTAGTGATCCACGGCATGTTTGACGGTGCTGCGTTAACCATTGCACCAGGGCATACTTTTCATAGTCATGAATTACCTTATGCAGTTATTTTACATCGCCTGACCATGGGGTTAGTTATTTGGCGTGTTTTCGCTGGTAAGCCACTGATGGCAACACTGACATTGCTAGGGATTGCTATTACCACGGTGCTTGGTTATTGCTTAGGGCTGTTTATGGTACATAATTTCAGTCAGCATCAAATTATTTATTTAGAAGCCTTTATCTCAGGCGCTTTGCTACATATTGTGGTGCATCGTTTACGCTCGGTGTTATCCTCGTCGAAATAGTGCATCACGCAAGTACTTCCATCATATAATACTCACTAAACTAACAGTTAGGGCTTTGCTAACAAGGCCCACCCAAGCATACCAATCACTAATATAATCACCGGCAATTCACCCCAGACCATGAAGGGAGTACTGCCTTGCTGAGGTTCCACTGTGGCTTGTAAAATAGCCCGCTTAAAACGCGGCGCAGTAGCAGTAATATGACCCTGGGGATTTATCACGGCGGTGATCCCGTTATTCGTGCTAAATAGCATAGGACGTCCCATTTCTAAAGCACGCATTTGGCCGATGGCCAGATGCTGTGGTGCTGCGAGCGAATCGCCGAACCAACTATCGTCACTGACTACCAACATTAATTGCGCTTGTGGCATGGTATTTAAGACAAGTGCAGGATAGGCAACTTCATAACAAATAAAGGCTGCAGTTGGGATGCCATTTAAATGCAGTAGTGGTTGTTGTTTATTACCTTTAATAAAATCTGACATGGGGATATCAAAGAAGTTAATTACACCACGTAATAAGTGTTCCAACGGTAGGTATTCGCCGAAGGGTACTAAATGACGCTTATAATAAATCCCTGAACCATCACCTAAGGCAAGTACTGTATTGTAATACTGGTCACTATGCTTAGCTTCTTTAGGTATACCTAGTACCACGCTGCTAAAATGCTGTTTGGCTTGGTCATTTAATTGTGCTAAATAATCCTCTACGTACCAAATGGGAATAGGGATCGCCGCTTCCGGCCAGACAATAATATCGCGCCCCCATTGAGAGCGGGTGAGTTGATAATACAGTTCAATAATATGGGCAAATTGATCCGCTTGCCATTTCATTTCTTGGGGAATATTGCCTTGGATCAAACTGACTGATTGCGGTCTTGCCGCAGGACGTGTCCAGTGGATTTTATTGAGTCCGTAACCACTCATCCAGAGGCCGCAGAGTATCACTAATATTCCTATTTGCTTATGGCGTTGGCGTATGCCAGCGAAGGCGACCCATAGTCCTGCTGAGAAACAAGTGAGCAGTGATACACCAAACACGCCTAAGATTGGCGCATAGCCGCGTAAAGGGCTGTGCAGTTGGCTATAGCCTAACAAGAGCCAAGGAAAGCCGGTTAAAAACCATGAAAAGAACCATTCAGTTAACAACCATAGAGCAGGGAAGGCTAATAAGACTTTTTTCACAGTGTTATTCGGGAATAAACGATTAAGCAAATATCCCTGCAGACAAAACATGCCACTTAATATGGCAATGAATAAGAGAGTCAGTATCCCAGCGATGGGTGCTGCGGTTTTACCGTAGACATGAATACTGATATATACCCAGGAAACACTGACACCAAAGAGTCCCATGCCGAAGAGAAAACCGCGCCAACAGGCGCGTTTGGCCGAGCTAATAAGCCACAGGCCCAATAATAACGCTGGGCAAAGGATAGCAGCCATAAAATGATTAAAGGGGGCATAGCCCAGGCTCATAGTGGCGCCACCGATCAAGGCTAGTAGGTCGCCTAGCCAGGGCTGTTTGTTTATATATTGGCCGATTTTAGTGATGCGTGGGTTTGCTATTAGCTTCATGTGTTATTTATCTTCTACAAACGCTGTATTGCAGGATAAGCCCATCAATGAGGCTGAGCCTGCATGCAGAGTGTTCAAATATTTCCAGTTGCAATCAAGCTATTCTACAGTATCCTACAGCCCATTCACATAAATGAGGCACAGAACCATGTGGTTTAAAAATATTCAACTTTTTCAGATGCTGGATCCCTTCGACTATAGTGCTGAAGAGCTACAACATAAGCTCGAAGAAGATGCGGCACGTCCTTGTGGCAAAATTGAGCGCGCAACTTACGGTTGGACGGCACCTATGGGCGCGATGCACGAAAGTTTAGTCCATGCAGCTAATGGATGTATGTTGATTGCTGTGCGCAAGGAAGAAAAATTATTACCTGCAACCGTGGTACGTGAACATGTGGCTGAACGGATCCAAAATATCCAACAGGAACAAGATCGTAAAGTGGGTACCCGAGAAAAGCGAGCTTTGTTTGACGAAGTGAGTATTCAATTATTGCCTCGCGCCTTTGCAAAAAGCAGCATGTTATATGCTTATATTGACACGAAGAATAATTGGTTAATTGTCGATACATCAAGTCGGAGTAAGGCAGAAGAACTTACCGTGTTATTACGTAAAAGCTTGGGTAGCTTAAAATTAGCGCCGGTAGCTCTCAAGCATGCACCACGACACTTACTTTCAGATTGGTTACTCAATGATGATTGCCCGAGTGATTTTACTCTGGATGATAGTTGTGACATGCAAGATCCCTCAGCAGCATCAACGGTAATAAAATGTGTGAATCAAAACCTCTATACTGACGAAGTACTAGCACACCTGAAGAATGGCAAAGAAGTCATAAAAATTGCGATGACTTGGCAAGATCGTATGAGCTTTATTTTAGATGAAGATATGGCAGTAAAACGCATTAAGTTTTTGGATTTAATTCAAGAACAAGTAAAAGATGTGCATGCAGAGACAGTAGAAGAGCAATTCGATGCAGATTTTACTATCTTTACTGCAGAATTTGCTCAATTTTTACCACAATTATTTGAGATCTTTGGTGGTTTAGTGGATGCAGATGAGATTGTCGCAGAAGCGGCATAATATTTTTAAAAGAATATAAAAAATATAAAATAATAATTGATTTGCTCCTTGATTAGTGAGAAGATTGGCTCAGTTTCAGTTGCGAAATGATACTTAAAGTATTATTTCTTGTTCAGAGCACAAGGAACAATTTGTTTCCATAGAGTTATTTAAAGGTAAGAAAAAATGGTAAAAAACTCCAAAGATGATGATGACGACGACGATAAAAAATATATTATTTACGGTTTTCAGCCTAAGTATGGTCTTGATACCACAAAACCGCCTAAAGGTAGAAGTGTTATGACCAAACAACTTAAGGAAATTAGGCGATATAATCGGAGTCGTCATATTGATGATGACTAGGACTGGACTAGTTAGTCCAGTCATTTATATTTTATAGTATTGTTGCTTTAGCCAACAGTAACTTTGCCTACATTACGCCATTGCTCAGTTTCATAACCCCATTCATTATTTTGCTTTGCTTGTCTAATCAAAGCATCGATAACTTGATCCGCTGCTTGAGAGAGGCTGATATTTTGATCTGGGGGGTGAACCCATTGTATTTGTGCTGTGTATAAATTGGTATAGGGGCTTAAGAAGCTCATACTGACCCGGTTAGGTACGTTATCTTTTTTATCGATACTTTCAATGACGAGTAGAGTATCAATAGGATGATCACGAACAATCACTAGGTTGGTATCATTGCGTAAATTTTTACGACGAATATGGTTCTTGGCCATGAATTGTCTGGTTTCTTTCGCCGTCATGACCCGATAATCACGATCTTTTAAACGTGCGGCGATGACGTCAGCAAAGAGAGTATCTTGGCCAACAATGGCGATTTTAGGTTTACGGTAAGTATTGGGTAGGCTAACTTGCACAGTGGGTGGAGTATAACAGGCAAATAATAAACCACATGTTATGATCACTAAAAGAGCTTTTACCACTGTTTTCATTATTACCCCACTGTCCCTGTGAATTTCGGCTGGTTGCCTAGAACTATATATCTAGAACCATAAATATAGCAAAGAATGTACACGAAGTCGCTGGAGCTGACAAGTTTGCGGAGCTGCTGTGCAAATAATTGCCCATATTTACTCGAAATGGTACTATAGCTACGAACCTTAGCTGGCGATTATTCTTGCATTCGTTAGGTGTCGCTAGGTTAAAGTTAAAAATATAACAATAAGCAAAGATAGATAATCCAATAATAATATGATTTAAACATTTGCTTGCTCGAATGAGGCAGTATAGAAGCATTAATGCCGCCCCGTGGTAAATCAGTAAAAAAATAGAGGTCGAGAATGAAAGCACGCAAACGAGCACCCAAGACAGTGCAAGAGCAAACCGTTCAAGCATTAACTGACCCGTATCTTTCGGGTGTGATTACATTTCCTGATCTTGCAAGTACAGATATTGGCAATTTAGGTGAAGAACTAACAAAAATTAATAAAACTCAAGTACATATCACTGACCCACGCTATAAACATGCAGTAGTAGTCGAGTACACTGCTTCCTCATATCAACTGCTTACACCAGTCAATCCACTCTATGCACTGTTAGCATGTCTCAAAATCATCGATGCTGGATTAACTAAGGAACCAAGAGTACTGCATGATGTTGCTTTTAAATTATTTGTTTCAGAACTGAACAAGTGGGCTGCTTATTTTACTACTAGAAGAGAAATATCAGAATCAGCTCTAATTCGTTTGGTTTCTGTTATTGGTTCGTGTAGACGCAGCCTTGCTCTTGTCAGTAATATTCTAAACGATTACAGTTCCGTATTGGCCTGCCTATCCTTATATAAATTCGTGCGGAATATGCTGAAAAAACAAGGTGATATTTCTTTATTACTTACCCAAGGTCTAGTTTGGCGAGCATATGAAGTTGCCACACTGATTATCGATCAACTATTGAGATTAAAGCTGTTTGATGATGTAAAAAAACATATGCTGGATTTTATAGAATTTTATCAAGCAAATCAGGACGTTATGTCGGACGTTATTTCTGATGATTTCAGTGAAAACATAGCTATTTACCAAGAGAACTGTGCTATTTATTTTAGAGCGAAGCATGGATTTTCAATGGATGATAGCCGATATTTAATTGCGCAATGGAAAAGGGCCGTTAATGGAATTATCAAAGGCCAAGGCTATTGTGGATCTTATGTCATGATGTCTGCTGCTACTCAAGCATTATTGAAAAGAGGCAAAGAACTATCCAATGCTAGGGTATTATTACCATTAATGAGTGTTGTCCATGAGTATTATCAGAGCATGATTAAATACCTTCCTGCTGATCGTACTTCGTCTTATCATGAAAAAGAGGAAGCTTATAAGACGCAATATGAACAAGATATTTTGGATATATGTAAAAAAGAGTTTCCAGATTTATCCTCAGTAATAGCGCAGATAAAAGAGAACCCGCTAATTGAGATTACATGCAGTAAGGTTTATTATCAAATTATGATAACCATTCGTGATCTTGATATCAAAAAGAATTTTAAAACTTATGTTAAGCAGGCAGTTCCTGAATCCAAGTTGACAGAGACTGATGAACAATTGTTTGTCGTTGGTTGCGATGTTGCAGTGAATTTGCAGACTATTTTGGAGTATTTGCAGAACTTACTGACAGAAAAAGCAGCAGCGCAAGTACTTAGAGGCCCCTCTAATAAAAATCAGCAAGCTAAAGCTCCAGCAGATACCCAACACGTTCCATCTTGTGAATCCTCATTTAGTTATGGACAAGCTACGCAAAGACTTAGCAAAAATGCGCAAAGGCGTCGCAGACGGCGCGCAGAAAAACAAGAAGTTGAAAGCCAGCCAGTTAAAACTCAAGCAGCAGCAGTAGCCAGTACTGCACCTGCAACATCGACAGCAGCATTAGTCATCCAATGGCAAGGCAAGTGGCGCCATCCTCATGATGAAAATAGCCCGCATGAGCAGGTGCATCCATTGCATCACCCAGCAGTACAGCAAGGTTTCTTTGGCTATGTGCCTGCTGAAGTGAGAGCAAAAATGTCTCCCGAACTAGCTAATCAGTGTGATGACGCTCTGCAATCAGGGCATTTTGTGAGGCACGGCCAGGGAATTAAGTATGTAACGGGCCAGGAGCGTACTAAGAAAGGTTTAACCGATGATTATGAATATAAATTAAAGCTCAAGGGAACGACCACGGGCAATACTCGTGTCTATGGGCATATACAGGACACAACTCAAGTGGAGCAACAGGACCGTTGTTTAATTGCCTTTGACCGGGTGGCTGAGAAAGCGCATAGCAATAGACCAGTTGCTTAGTATTAAAATTAGCTATATAAAAAATAGAGGTCGATAATGAAAAAAAGTAAACGAACAGCCAGTACGTCAGGTAAGCAAAATAATCGAGTATTGCCTGACCCATATCTATCTGGTGAAGTGGTATTTCCTGGTTTTGAAATTGCGGATATTAGCGGGTTAGCATCTGAGTTAACAAAACTTGCTTTGCCTACATTAAGTACTAATGGCTCAAATGATGTTTCTTATATCAGCCTACAAATTTCAACAACTTCATACCACACTATCACAGAGTTGAATCCTCTATACCCGATGCTTGTATATATAAATGTTATAGAGGCTGGAGCTAGTCAACAACCGAGGTCTGTGCACCCACAAGCATTGGCACTATTAACGGCTGAGTTACATAAGTGGGCTAAGTATTTTAGTGTTCATAGAGCGATATCAGAAAATAACATGCATAGCGTTGTTACTGTTTTGATGCAGTGTAAAGGTTGTCTTGAAGTTGTTTCAGCAATTTTACATGACAAGAGTATGGTGCATGATTTTTATGTGTTGTATAAGTTAGAGAGAAAGATTCTTAAATTCTACAAGTTTAATTTGACAT
This sequence comes from Gammaproteobacteria bacterium, assembly GCA_965230425.1. Taxonomy (GTDB): domain Bacteria; phylum Pseudomonadota; class Gammaproteobacteria; order UBA1113; family UBA1113; genus CBDDKW01. The sequence continues at coordinate 84,556 of CBDDKW010000005.1, forward strand.
TTCAGGTAATATTGTGGCAACAAATATTAGAACTTCTTGCCGCGATGATCGAACAGGTGATGTATACAGTTAACTTGCAAGATATGATGAAATATATGCTCGCGTTTAAAGATATGTATGAAGATTATCGGAAATTTGTAGCTACTAGTGGACATGGATCTGCAACTGCATCTGGTTCTCTGGATCTATATCGTGATGTACGTAAAATATATAATGAGTTTGACGAATCAATGGATATGCATCAACAGCTATGCATGATTTTTTTTAGAGTGGAGTTTGGCTTCTTTGTTGCTGATCGCCAATATTTGATTGAGCAGTGGGAGCGCGTCATTCGAGTTTTCAAGCATGACAACTCAGATCTAGACTTAAGCCCAATCCAAAGCATGGTTACAAATAGAATGATAATAAAAAGTAAGAGTATTGGTATCACAGTAGAGTTATTACCGCTTATTAGCATAGCTTATAGCTACCATAAGCTTGTACTGAATACTCTACAGTCTGAAAATGCTATTGCATCTAGTGAATGTGATGGAGAAGCTATGAAGCGTTATCTAAAATATGCATCAGACATATTGCGGGAAAAATTTCCAGAACTACCAAGTTTGATATGTGAACTTAATAAAAATGAATTGGTCGATATTAATGGTAATGATATTTATTCCATAGTAAATATACTGGTTAAAGACGAGAGTGTTAGGAATAGCCTAAAGAACTACGTGAGTAGTAAGATTCCTGGCTGCAAAATGACAGAAGTAAGCAATCGATTATTTATATCAGGTATCCATGTTTCGGCAAATTTACAAGGTATTTTACTTCATTTACAGAACTTGCTGATGCAAAAAGCAGAAGCGCAAGTGCCTAAAAGCTCCTCTAATAAAAGTCAGCAAGCTAAAGCTGCAGTTGATGCACAGCAAGTTCCAGCTTATGTATCCTCAATTAGTTATGGCCAAGCTACGCAAAGAGCCAGCAAGAACAAACAAAGACGCAACAGGCGTGCAGAAAAGCGGGAAGCTGATAAGAAAATAGCTACAGTTATAAACGTTGCAGGATCAACAGTACCATTAGTCATACAATGGCAAAATAAATGGCGTTATCCTACAAGTAAAGATAATCAGCATGAACAGGTGTATTCATTACATCACCCCGCGGTACAACAAGGTTTTTTTGGCTATGTGCCTGCTGAGGCGAGAGCAAAAATGTCTCCCGAACTAGCTAATAAGTGTGATGCAGTTTTGAAAGCAGGGCACTTTACCAGCCGAGGGCAAGGTATTAAATATGTCACAAGCCAAGCGCGTACTAGAAAAGGTGTAGCTGGTGGCTATGAATATAAATTAAAGCTTAAGGGAACGAGCATGGGTGACATCCGTGTTTATGGCCATATACAAGATACAACCAAAGTAGGACAACAGAACCGTTGTTTAATTGCCTTTGACCGTGTAGTTGAGAAGGCGCATAGCAATAGGCCAGTGGCTTAATAGTGAATCAGTAAAAAATAGAGGTCGATAATGAAATTAAGTAAACGAACAGCCAGTACGGCAGGTCATCAAAGTAATCGAGTATTGCCTGATCCTTATCGTGCAGATGTAGTTACATTTCCTGGCTTTGAAGGTACGGATACCATTAAGCTAACTTCTGAACTGTTAGAACTGAATCTACCCACTTTGAACAACAATGGCGAGGATTGTTATTACATACTAATATATGTTGCAGCCAATACATACCAACAGGTGACTCCATTAAACCCCTTATATCCGATGCTGGTATATATGAAAATTATGGATACTGGATTCAGGCAAAATCCCAGATGTGTGCATCCACAAGCATTGGCATTATTAACGGCAGAGTTACAGAAGTGGGTTAATTATTTTAATGTTTATAGATCTATATCAGAAATCAATATGGATGGGATTATTGAGACTATGAATCAGTGTCGAACCTGTCTTGAAATGGCGTGTACCATTTCTAATGATGAGAGTGCAGTGCCAGCTCTTTATTTACTGTATAAGTTAGAGAGCAACGTTTTTGAGCGCTACAGGTTATCTTTTTCTTTTGGATTTAAGATATTATCGCGACAAAGAATCCTGCGACTTCTTGCACTAATTATCGATCACTTGCTGGTTATAAAACAGTTTGGCGATGTGAAAAAATTTATGTTTGCGCTTACTGATATGTATATTGCTTATCAGAATTCTGTACCTGCCAGTGGGGATGACCCTGAAAATTCATCCATTGTTATGCAAGTTAATAAAAAATTACACAATCCATTTAACGAGGTGATACTAAAGTATCAACAGCTCTGTAAAATTTATTTTAGAGTGCAGCTTGGCTTATTGACTGCTGATAGTCAATATGTAATTAAACAGTGGGGGATTTTTATTCAGGCTCTCAAGTGCGATCAGTCTGATCCAGGCTCAATTACAATGCAAGAAGTTGTTACCCATACAATGATAAATAAAGGTATAGAACTTGGTATGACAGTGGAGTTATTACCGCTTGTCAGTATAGCTTATGATTATTATAGCGTTGTGTTGAAAAGTACTCGACCTGAAAACTATAGTTCATTTCATCAAAATGAACGAGAAAAATTACAACATTACAAACAATGTGCGTTAAAAATACATAGTAAAGATTTCCCAGAACTACCAAGTTTGATATGTGAATTTAATAAAAATGAATTGGTCGATATTAATGGTAATGATATTTATTCCATAGTAAATATACTGATTAAAGATGAGAGTGTTAGGATTAATTTGAGAAATTACGCAAGTAGAAAAATTCCTGATTGTAAGTTTACAGAAGTAAAGGAATGGTTATTTATATCAGGTATCCATGTTTCGGCAAATTTACAAGATATTTTACTTCATTTACAGAACCTGCTGATGCAAAAAGCAGAAGCGCAAGTGCCTAAAAGCTCCTCTAATAAAAGTCAGCAAGCTAAAGCTGCAGTTGATGCACAGCAAGTTCCAGCTTATGTATCCTCAATTAGTTATGGCCAAGCTACACAAAGACTCAGCAAAAATGCACAAAAACGTCTTAGGCGGCGTATAGAAAAACAAGAAGTTGAAGGCCAGCAAGTTAAAGCTCAAGCTGCTACAGTAGTCAGTACTGCACCATCAACAGCAGCATTAGCCATCCAATGGCAAGACAAGTGGCATTATCCGCATAATGAAAATAGTCCGCATGAGCAGGTGTATCCATTGTATCACCCAGCAGTACCGCAAGGTTTCTTTGGCTATGTGCCCGCTGAAGTAAGAGCGGAAATGCCTACTGAACTAGCTAATAAATGTGATGAAGTTCTGCAATCAGGGCATTTTGTGAGACACGGCCAGGGAATTAAGTATGTAACGGGCCAGGAGCGTACTCGAAGAGGTTTAAGTAAAGGGGATGAATATAAGTTAAAACTCAAGGGAACTATGGGTAACATCCGTATATATGGACATATACAGCATACAACTCAAGTGGAGCAACAGGACCGTTGTTTAATTGCCTTTGACCGGGTGGCTGAGAAAGCGCATAGCAATAGACCAGTTGCAAGTAGTGCTAGTAGTCGTGTCACAATGAGCTAGAAGGGCAATATTTGCGACGATTACAGTAGTCAAACGGGCAGGAGATTGCTTACAACAGCTATCACTATTGTTTGAAATGACAGCATAGTTTCTTTCCATAATAGGGTTGATAAGCATTATTTTGCTAGCAGCGTATTGACTACTCATCCTCAATAGTTGGCATGACAGCCATTTCTAATAAGCGTAAGCGTCGTTTGTCAGCGAGTAGGACTTTAAAGTGAAAGTTGCCAATAGTGACTTCTTCATCTTTCTTCGGTAAATGGCCAAAGCTATGCACCACTAAACCACCAATAGTATCGAATTCTTCATCACTCAGTTGTGCGTTAAAATGTTCATTAAACTCTTCGATAGGAGTTAAGGCTTGAACGGCATATTGCTGTTCTGTTAGTGCTTGAATATTTGCTGCTTCAGCGATATCGTGTTCATCTTCAATCTCACCAACGATTTCTTCCAATACATCTTCAATGGTCACTAAGCCTGCCACACCGCCGTATTCATCCACGACAATAGCCATATGATTACGTTTAAGGCGAAATTCTTGTAGCAATACGTCAAGTCGCTTACTCTCAGGCACAAAGACTGCCGGGCGAATAATATCTTTTAAATTAAACTGGGCGTCACTGTCGAAGGTATAGCGCAGTAAATCTTTGGCTAATAAGATGCCAATCACTTCATCTTTGTTTTCACCAATGACAGGGAAGCGCGAATGCGCAGAGGCGATAATCTTAGGTAAAAATTCGTCAGGCGATTCATCAAACTCAACCACCACCATATGTGAACGTGGGATCATACTGTCACGTACTTGCATCTCTGAGACATCTAAGACGCCTTCAATCATGGCGAGGGCATCAGCATCGAGCAAATGACTATATTTGGGATCTTTTAATTCTTCGAACAATCGATCCTTATCTTGAGGTTCTTTTTGTAGTGCACTACTTAAGCGATCCAGCCAGCTTCTCTGAGAGGCTGGCTTGCTACTTGAAGCTTCATCATTCATCAGTGGTTGTCATCTCCATAGGGGTTCGGGTAACCTAATGATTTCATTATAGAAATTTCTAAACTTTCCATTTCCTTTGCATCATCTTCCTGAATATGGTCATAGCCTAACAAATGTAGGGTACTATGAACAGTCAAATGCGCCCAATGTTCAATACTGGGCTTATTATAAGCTTGCGCTTGCTCGGCGATGACCGGAGCGCAGAGTACCGTATCGCCCATCAAATCCAAGTCCATAAATTCCTCTACTTCGTAGGGGAAAGATAACACATTTGTAGGGCCAGGTTTCTTACGATAGGTTTCATTGAGAGCGGCCATTTCCTCTTTATCAACGATACGAATAGTTAATTCTGCTGTGGTACGCTGTTGTTGGGTCAGGGTTGCCTGCACCCAGGTGGTAAAATCTGCCTCGCTTGGTATATCTTCAGCATTGGATTCTTGTTGAAAGTGTAATTCCACGGTCACTCTGGCTTATCCTTAGTTTTTTTCGATGATTTGAGTTCTGTTTCTTCATAGGCTTCAATAATATTTTGTACTAAGGGATGGCGCACTACATCACTGGAACAAAAGCGGGTAATGCTAATGCCTTTTACATCATGGAGTAATGATACAGCATGTTTCAAGCCAGAATGGCAACCCTTAGGTAAATCAATTTGAGTTAAATCCCCAGTGATCACAGCAATAGAGCCAAAACCAATCCGGGTTAAAAACATTTTCATTTGTTCTTTTGTGGTATTTTGGCCTTCATCAAGAATAATAAAGCTATCATCCAAAGTACGACCGCGCATATAAGCAAGCGGAGCAATTTCAATAACATTGCGTTCGATATATTTGTTAACTAAATCAAAGCCGAGCATTTCATACAGAGCATCATACAAAGGTCGTAAATAGGGATCGACCTTCTGCGCCAAATCACCCGGTAAAAAACCAAGACGCTCACCAGCTTCCACGGCAGGTCGTACTAATAGAATACGATTAACCCGCTCAGTATCCAGTGCAGCCACCGCACAAGCAACAGCTAAATAAGTTTTACCGGTACCCGCAGGACCAACACCAAAGTTAATATCATGGCTAAGGATATTTTTTAAATAACGGTTTTGATTAGGGCCACGAGGGGTGATTTTACGTTTATTGGTAATAATAGTTTGCGAGGGTGTGCTGCCATTGCCCATCTTGGCCTCATCGTGATTAGCAATTTCTTGTAAATATAAGTGGATCTTAGCTGGGTTAAGGTTACCTTCACCTTGGGTTTCATCATAAAGATTATTTAATAGCTCACCAGCAGTATTAATAAATGGCGTGGGGCCTTTAATATGAAAGCTATTACCGCGATTGTGAATTTCTACGCCTAGATTCTTCTCCAGGATATGCAAATGCTCGTCAAATTGGCCACATAGCTTGGCTAGACGGGTATTGTCTACGGGGGTAAAGGTTACGTTGTGTGTCTCGTTTGTTTCTGTCAACTCGTTAAAATCAACCATGTGGTTACTTACCTGTAAGTATAGTATATATTGAAACATCCATATTTGGGCAATCTTGAACTAAAACATGTCGCTGCGCTGCTCAGGTATTCCATATACATTGCGCTGCTCGCTCCATTTTTTAGTCCAACCTTGCCTCAAATCTGAATGTTTCAGTGATGTCCATATTTGGGCAATCTTGGATTAAAAACAGTCGTTGCGCTACATTTCCCCACGCAGAGAATTGGGTAACGCCTCGGTGATTACTACTGATACTAGCTGACCACAGAGTGTTTTGTCACCAGTAAAATTAACCACCCTATTGTTTTCAGTGCGGCCTGATAATTGCATAGGATCTTTCTTTGAAGGTCCTGTAACTAAGACCTTTTGCGTAGTGCCTACCATGCCTTCACTGATGGCAATGGCTTGTTGAGTCAGCCGGCCTTGCAAAATAGTCAGTCGTTGTTTCTTCACTTCCATGCTGACACTATCATGTAATTTCGCGGCGGGTGTGCCAGGGCGAGGGCTGTAGATGAAACTATAAGAGTGATCAAAACCAATTTCTCGGACTAAGTCCATTGTGTCGTCAAAGTCAGCATCACTTTCATTAGGAAAGCCCACAATAAAATCTGATGATATTGAAATATTCGGCCGAATCGCTCGTACTTGGGCAATGCGATCTTTAAAGCGTTCGACAGTGTAGCCGCGTTTCATCATCGCTAAAATTCGATTAGAGCCGCTTTGTACTGGGCAAGTGCAAATGGTCGACTAATTCAGGTACTTCAGCATAGGCTTGAATTAAATTATCAGAAAATGCCGTAGGGTGTGAGGTGGTATAGCGAATACGTTCAATGCCTTCGATGCTAGCCGCATAGTTGATCAATAAGCCTAAATCCGCTTGGTTACCATCATGCATATCACCTAAGTAATCATTGACATTTTGGCCTAGGAAGGTAATTTCTTTCACACCTTGGGTGGCAAGACTAGCGGTTTCAGCTAATACATCATCGAAGGGGCGGCTGATTTCTTCGCCGCGGGTGTAAGGTACAATACAGTAACTGCAATATTTACTACAGCCTTCCATAATTGATACAAAGGCTGTTGGCCCATTGGCACGCGGTTCGGGCAAGCAATCAAACTTTTCAATTTCAGGGAAAGAGATATCAACGACAGATTTTTTATTCTGCCGTGATTGCTTTAACATCTCTGGCAAGCGATGTAAGGTTTGTGGCCCAAAGACTACATCCACATAAGGTGCACGTTTAGTGATAGCTTCGCCTTCTTGGCTAGCAACGCAACCGCCCACACCAATGACTAAATCGGGTTTCTTGTCTTTTAATTTGCGCATACGGCCAAGATCAGAGAAAACTTTCTCTGCCGCTTTTTCGCGGATAGAGCAGGTATTCAATAAAATCACATCAGCGTCTTCAGGGCTGTGTGCTGCTTGCATATTTTCTTTCTCATACAACACATCGGCCATTTTCTCTGAATCATAAACATTCATTTGGCAGCCATAGGTATGCACGTAAACTTTCTTTTTTGCGTCACTCATAGGTTATTTTCCGATCCAATCTGAGGTTCGCGATTATAGCGACTTGCGCTAGACTTGGCCAGTGATTTGCGGGGTTTTCGCATGGGTTTCTTTGATAAAGGGCAATAAGATGATGGCGAGGCCAATAGATACGGGCAATACCGATAAGGCAGAATGATAATTAGCCAAGGTATAGCTAGGAGTGCCATGGGCTACAGCACCACTCCAGTAATGGTCTAATAGGACCCCAATAATTGGCTGAGATAAGGCGGCACCTAAGGTATTGAGCATATTCATAAAACCCAAAGCTGTGCCACTATTTTCAGCGGGGTGTTGCTCACGAATAATTGAAAAAGAGGTTAAAAAGCCACCAGAGAAGAAGCCAAAGATAAATAATTCAGCGCCAAGGAGAAAATACCCTACCTCTGGGCCATAAATCAGCAATATGATAAAGATTAAAGCGCCGATAGAGCCAATATACATGGGGGGCTTACGCCGGCGTAAATGGTCTGAAATCGCCCCGAAGAATGGACAGCCAAAGGCCCAACCCACAAATATCAGAGAAATTAATCCGGCTGCGGCAGTGGTGCTGATATCATGGGAGACTTCGATAAACGAAACACCCCATAAAGCCCCCAAGGC
>CBDDKW010000006.1:0-113442 GCA_965230425.1 Gammaproteobacteria bacterium
ATACCCATGACACGCTCCGGGTAAGTTTGTGCATAGGCTAAAGAAAGTGTTGCCCCCCAAGAACCACCAAATAGCACCCAGCGATCAATATTTAAAAATTCTCGAATAGCATCCATGTCATTGACTAATGACGTTGTATTATTATTTTCTAAACTCATATGTGGCGTGGAGTGACCGCAGCCGCGCTGATCAAATAAAATAATGCGGTATACATCTGGATCAAAGTAACATCGTTTACGTGGTGTGGTACCAGTACCAGGACCGCCATGTACAAATAACACAGGTAGGCCCTGCGGGTTACCACTTTCTTCAACATAGAGTATGTGCGGTGTTTCAAGTGCCAGCGTATGTTCAGTATAAGGTTTTATCGCTGGATAGTATGTTCGCATTCTTTATGGGCCAATAATTAATTCGTCAATATTTAAGTTATAGCATAATACGTGAAGAATATTGGCTGTGATGAGGAAAGTTTTTCAAGAAAAACTTAGTTCATATAGTGTTAAGTTTTGATGGGGTTTTTCTCGTTAAAATGTTTTCATCAACTATGTTGTTACAGGTAGTCAAATCATCGGCAGATTCCTCTCAGCGGCTATCACCACTGTTCGGGATGATCACACCAATTTGCTTTGTAACTTAGTGTGATCACTTAGCGCGTTTACGTTCATGTTCCTTTAACAACTTTTTACGTAATCTAATAGCTGATGGTGTGACTTCCACTAATTCATCGTCTTCGATAGACTCAAGTGCAATCTCTAAAGTGAAGATACGTGCTGGAACTAGATTGATGCTCTCATCGCTGCCAGCCGCACGGATGTTTGTCAATTGCTTCGCTTTGGATACATTCACCACTAAATCATTTTCACGTGAATGAGCGCCGACGATCATGCCTTCGTAAACTTCAGTTTGTGGGCCAATATACATGCGACCACGTTCTTGTAAATTCCATAATGCAAAAGCTGTTGCTGTACCTGGTCCATTGGCGATGAGGACACCATTGCTGCGCGTATTGATCTTGCCTGCTTTTATTGGGCCATAATGGTCAAAGACATGATGCATAATGCCTGTGCCGGAAGTCATTGTCAGAAATTCAGTATGGAATCCAATTAAACTACGTGATGGAATAATATAATCTAAACGGATCCGGCCTTTGCTGTCAGGCTGCATGTTTTTTAGCTCACCCTTACGTGCCCCAAGTGTTTCCATGATGCCACCTTGATGTTGTTCTTCAATATCAAGGATTAATTCTTCAAAAGGTTCACACTCAACATTATCAATGAGTTTGGTGATAACTTCTGGGCGAGAGATGGCAAGCTCATAGCCCTCGCGTCGCATGGTTTCAATTAAAATAGATAAATGTAATTCACCACGGCCAGAGACTTTAAATTTGTCAGGATCGTCAGTTTGTTCAACGCGTAAAGCAACGTTGTGAATTAACTCACGCTCTAAGCGTTCTTTAATTTGGCGGCTAGTGATAAATTTACCTTCACGACCTGCAAAAGGAGAGTTGTTAACTTGAAATGTCATGCAGACAGTAGGTTGATCGACACTCAGTGCCGGTAAGGCCTCAACTTCATTCTGATCGCAGAGGGTGTCAGAGATACTGAGATTTTCAATACCTGTGATAGCGATAATATCGCCAGCGCTTGCTTGCTCTGTTTCAACTCGCTCTAGTCCTAGGTAGCTTAGTACTTGTAGTACACGACCTTTCCTAGTTTCATGATCAGCATTAATGACAGTGACAGGCATATTAGCTTTCAGCGTGCCACGATTAATACGACCAATACCAATGGCGCCAACATAGCTGGAGTAATCTAAAGAACTAATTTGCATTTGCAGAGGACCCTCGATATCAACTGCTGGTGGTTTAACATTGTCAATGATCGCATTCAACAATGGTGACATATCTTCACGTGGATGCTCAAGCTCAAGAGCTGCATAGCCTTCCAGTGCCGAAGCATAAATAATTGGGAAATCTAATTGTGCGTCAGTAGCGCCTAAGTTATCAAATAAGTCAAAGACTTGGTCGACGACCCAATCAGGTCTAGCACCAGGGCGATCAATTTTGTTAACAACCACAATAGGATGTAGGCCCTGTGCAAAGGCCTTTTGGGTAACAAAACGTGTTTGCGGCATAGGGCCATCGACGGCGTCAACTAATAGCAAAACAGAATCAACCATCGATAGAATCCGTTCTACTTCACCACCAAAGTCCGCGTGTCCTGGTGTATCCACAATATTAATGCGGTAATCATTCCAAGTGATGGCTGTATTCTTCGCAAGAATAGTAATACCACGTTCTTTTTCTAAGTCGTTACTATCCATTATTCGCGTAGGTTGATCGCCACGCATGGATAAAGTACCTGATTGCTGTAATAATTTGTCGACTAAAGTCGTCTTACCATGGTCTACGTGGGCAATAATCGCAATATTTCTTAATTTTTCTATCATTTTTTCGTCTCAATCTCGCGGATTTAAAAAATTTGTTGTCTATATATTCTAGAGTAGGCGAAATTTAGCGTCTAGCAATTAAGCTCGCGTTAATTTTCACTGTCTAACCTACTAAAATTACAGTTAACTATTATAGTTAATAGTTAGAAGTACATTAACAAGTGATACAGCATCAATGCCGTATCAATTAATAAAGATACTTTGTGATCCCTTTGTTGCTAGGAGTAACGTAGCCAAGGTATTTAGCATGAGATGGGAGGTTATATATGGATTCCATCGTATTACAGCCAAGCTCTACCGCACAATGGCATGCACTCATTCAGGAGGCGGGCCAGGCGAGCCATATAATACTAGATGAAGAGCTAGAAAGCTACCTTGTTTTCTTATTAATGCGCTTTGCAGACCAGCCAGAATTAGTGGCGAGTGTGCTTGCAGAAGAATATTTGGAAAGCCACCAACAACGGGGGGCTGGTAAGCGGCAGGGTTTACGTGATGTGGGAGATAAATGCTTGTTATTTGCTGGCCTTTATCCTGAACGCGCGAGAAAAAAACGCGTTAAAATCAGCTATTTTGTCGATTTAGGACAAGCGGCTTACGGCTCTTTGTCTGAAATACACCACCATACCATGCAAGAGCTATTCTATGGTCTTTATAATAGTTTTGTTGATCTCATGGATGTGTTATCGACGGCAAGGACATTATCACGTGATGAGAGTTTAACGCCGCTTGAAGCCATGGATTTATGGCAGGATACAAAGAGTCAACATGCTTACAATGTCTTGCAGCAGATAACTAGCAGTGAAGTGATTATTACTGGCTCGGATGATAAGCCGCATTAATTGATGCTGAATATTTGTTATCATCAGCTTGCCTTCTTTTTATAGGGTGATATACACAAGGCCAATGATGATCATTTGCCTTTGTACTTTTCTTCTGTAGTGTGATTGTGATATGGCCAACCGACCGTTTTGTATTGTTAATAAAAATAACATGCCCGAGCGATTATATTTGTATATACTTACTCAAATAAAGCCGGGTAAATTATTCCTAAAAAAATAAAGACCGAAGATCACAAAAAGGGAACGAGTATAATGGGGAAAAGCTATGTAGAGCCAATAGACAAAAAGTTAAAATTTGTTAATGCGGTAGGAAAGTCTGAATTTATTAACTCTCAAGGTCATGTAGTTGAAGCAACATGGGAAAATTTATTAAAAGAGGGAAGGGAGCTGGAGGCAAATGCATATCAAAAGCAACTACAAGCCAGGTCGCACAACAGTCAGGGCTTATGTCATGTAGAGTATGGGACTATAGGTTATGTTTAGTTTAAACAAGGATAAAAGACTAGAGAGACTCCCAGTAACAAGAGTAGAAAACCCCAAACGCTTAGGTCTGAGTTGGCCTGATATGCTAGAAATACACCAACGTGGACATTACTTTGTAGACAATACAAGTTTTATTGAACACGTTATGAGTGATGAATTTGATATATTACTATTTTGGTTGCCTAGAAAATATGGTAAGTCAGGAGCTATGTTCACATTGTATCGCTATCTTTCACCATGGCAAGCTCAAGATACCAAAGAGTTATTCAGGCATTATGACATCTATCATACTAATTTTGACAATCATGCACACCATGGCAAGCACCCTTGTATTTATCTGAGTTTCTTGCAGTTTGCCATGAATAGCTTTGAAGATGCTACTGATGGAATTTTCAGAGAAGTTTATTACGAATATGTAAAGCAATATTCACGTGATGAGTATAGTCAAGCTGACTTGACTGATGCAGAAATAGACGTCCTCTTTAATTTATATTATGAATCAGGCGACAGTAGTGATAAGACCGCATGGTTAGGAATCTATTGTAGATTCTTACTGTCTAAATATGATGGCCCAATTTATTTGTTGATTGATTCAGTTGATTTTTATGATAAAGATTGTCATGGCAAAGAAGATAAAAATAAAAAATCAAAGTATATTCAACAACTACTGCAGTGTGTCAAAGATATCGGTTATAGTAATTTTAAAATTATTATCACCGCCAGACAACCATCGATACTCGAGTTAGATATATTTTCAGCATTTAGTATCAAGCCAGTTACGTATACAGGAAATATATCTTATGAAGATAATTTTTGCTTTTCAGATAAACAAGTTATAGATTTAGTTGCAACAACACAAGAAGATACATCACTTACTACAGAAGCATTAAGTAGTCAGTTTGCTAATGCTGCTGTGAGGATGCCTTATGGTAGTAATAAGACACGGTTTATGCCATCGCAGCTTGTGTACGATGTACTACATCAATATCGTGGAGATGAGAGAACATCACCCGTAGTCGACCTGGATGAAAGAATGCAAGTTGATGGCGGAATTGTGCGTATGAGCATTACCTCTAGTGGTAAAAATGAAGTACAACTGGCTGAAGTAAGTGTAAGTGTCCCAGATCATTTAAAAGCAAACATAGCATCACGACGAGGTTTAAGACGTCTTTTATCCAATGTATATGTTGCTCCAGATCAGGATTCGCCTGATGTAGAAAAAATTATAGAAGAACTAGCAGCATTAAATACAAAAGCCCAAGAATCGAAATTATATACTCCTTCCGCTAAAGAGGTAAAAGAATTTTTTGAGAATATAGATTGTATTATCAATACACTCAAGACTAATAGATATAAAAAAATAGATTTACTGACAAGATTAGAGCTGTACGCTTTAATGTTACAGATTGCTTATACTTATGATAATGGTGACGTACTGAAAAAGTTGTGGGAAGAAGTTAAAGCTATATTCATCAAGCAGTGCGACGGGCTACGTGACGTGGATGTCGAGTATGTTTTTTTCTATATTATTGATATAGTTAGTTTGGTTGTGAGGAATCTTTTGCGTTGTTACCGAGCAAAAAATACAAGTAATCACGTGAAAGCGTATAAAGAAGAACAAGAGGATTGGAAAAAGCAGTTTAAAGATATATGCAAAAAAGTTAGTGAATTATTTTGTGCAAATGAAAAAGAAGGTGAATACTTACTAGTAAAATTAGGCACAGGCGTTGAACCTTTATATTCACGCTATAATGGTGGATACACGTTAGTATACCAGGGCCAGGAGTTAGATGATTTATCACAACGTATTAACATCATGATTAATTTTATTTTGGTTGTAATAGGCAAAACACCACCATACCATACTTTTGAGAGACTAAGTGGCTACATAGAGAAATATTCAATTTTTGAATCATATAGGCCACAGCGATACTTGCCACGGGATTTTTATGTTAAACAAGTGATGAGTTATTCAGAGTTAAAAGCGTTATATGCTCACTTATATGAACAGGTATTCGAGCATAATAAATTATCTAAGTTAAATACAATTGCAAGATTGCTTTACAGTGAAATTATCTATAGTAATACATGTGGAAGCTTAAGCGCTGAGTTTATTAGATTAAACCATTCTTATTTAAATAATACGATGCTTATTCAAGCCTTGCGTGAAGAACATCAAACAAGTGTAGAAGTATTCTCAAAAGATCTTGTCAATGCAGAATTTTATTTATATAATCTCCGACAATTACTGATTGATATATGTTACCTTATTACTGATATTGTATTATTATCTCATGACGGTAATAATCCTGATAATATATCAAGTACTCAAGACCACTCTTCAAAAGATAAGGTTCAAAATGTAACAAAGCCAGTAGCTGATTTTGCCAATAGTTCAATAGTAACATCTTGTCATTTATTAGCTGAGCAAGAGGGTTTTTCATCTGATGATGGTCAAGTAATATTGGAAAATATTATTAGAATTGCATCATTTGACGGCAAGCAGAGAGATTGGAAGAGTGTCTTCCAAAAATTTAATGATGGTGCAATATCATTAATTTTACGCCGTGCAACTGAGCTACTTCCGCCCGAATCTCCACCCGAATCGCCACGTCAACTAGTACGAAGAGTGCCTGACTCTATTGAAATTCCTGAAAATCCAACCTTGGGTTTATGCTGGCCGGATATTGTCACTATTCATCGGCATGGTATGTATTTTGTTGATAATACACTGTTTATTCAACATGTCTTAAGTGACTGTCTTATTAATGGATGGGATATATTATTTTTTTGGTTACCATCAAATTCAGGTAAGTCCGCAAATCTGAAAATGCTCGGTCACTTTCTCTCTTCAACCCAGGGGGAAAATATACATCATTTATACAGACATTATAAGATTTGGCAAATAGAAGGAGGATCTTATCGTCAACATATCGGAGGATATCCGGTTATTTATCTAAATTTTGGCGACTTCATTAGCAACAGTTTTAAATATGCTATGCGTAGTCAATTTTTACATATTTGTCTTGAATATATCAATTCCTATAGTGAGGGACGTTATCACGGCAAGCAAAAGTATCAATTAACACAAAGTGAAATTGATACCTTGATGGATATAATTAATCAAGGCAAAGATTATTTTAAACAGTCAGAATGGCTAAAGGTTTATTGTAAGTTTTTATCGGAAAAATATCAGGGTGAAAATAAACCTATATGGATTTTAATCGATCATATTGAATTCCTGGATGAGTGTGAAGAAGGATTTGATAAAAATGCAAAAATTGCTTTTATAAAATCATTATTAAGCTTCATAAATGATGGCGGCGAACAAAAATATAAGCTAATAATCGCATCACGCAAACCTGTGTTGATTTCAAGGCTAGGTTTATTCTCAAATACTTGTACTGATAGTATAACAGTAAATAAAGAACCGATAAACTATGCTAATGATTTCGGCTTGACTACTACTGATGCAGAAGAATTGGTAGAAAAAACAAGTAGATGTAAAAAAAGATTACCAGAAGATGTTACAGCTAGAGAAGTCGTTGAAAAACTTGGCCACTTGCGAAGAAGTAACTTTTTTCATAGTGATAGTAAGGTATTTATGCCGACCGTTTTCGTTAATGGAGTACTATCTGTTTATAATGAACGCTGGCGTTCAGATAATAACAATAGGGAAGGTGAGCATGGTGGCCTTATCAAAGTACGATCTCCAAATAATCAATCTGCAACAATTGAAATTACAACTTCAGCAGGTGCGCTGAATGATCAGGATATTCGGCAACAACTTATATCACTCTTCCCTGTCTTAGGGTGGTTGTTACCTAAAAAAAACTCAGTTGAGCAGGAACCATGTAATAATTCTTGTGATCAAGATGCAACTAGTTTACAGACAGTGGGTGATGATTCTACTTATGATGAAATAAGAAAGACTGGATCAGCATTACGTGATAAAACTGACCAAAGTCCACGAGGAGCAACACCTTTCTGGGATAAGACAGGTGAGGTGGATAATGCTGAAGTTACGAATAGTCGAGTAACTACGTGCGATGATGACGAAGGCTTAGATATAGAGTCGTTCACTCAGCAATCACATGAGCGTAATGTCACTCCCACTTCAATAGTGGGTAAACCAAGAGGTTAAGCTAGGTTGGGTTTTTTATATATTGTATAAAGCAGTGAAACAAAAATTGTCTATGTTTATAAGCTAATTGATTGGGAGTTTATTTTATACAATAAAGGTAAGATTATTTTACTAGTTTTTTAATAGAAATATAGATAACGATAAAAAATGAGGTTGAGAAATGTATAAATTCAAGAGAAAAGAACGCGATCAACTATTCGGATTACTTGATAAAATAATAGAAGAAATAAGCTCTGAGAAGAAAGAAACAGGGATGATGACCTTGTTTGAACGTTATGGATTATTGTTAAGATTGGTCGCTGAAAATGAAGGTTCAGATGACGAAATTGAGAAGATACTTACAGCATTCAAAAAAGAAATTATTTTTACTTCCGTATCAGAAAGACAATATCAAGGACTTATTAAAATTTATAATCAGTACCGGGACTATAAAGTTACAGAGGGATGTTACGGTACAGATGATGACGTTGTTAAATTGATATGTACTGAATTAGCAAACCTATTGTCTAATATTTTAAACGATCACCAGTTAAATTTTTTAAGGTTAGGCGTAGGGGTCACACCTCTATATTCAAATTTCAATGGTGGGTATACATTGATTTATGGGGATCCTAAATCTAAAAAGATAGCTGAAAAATTTTATACAATGATAAATTTTTTGTTAGTGGCATTGGGCTATGCTCCAGCACACAGAGCTTTCCATGTGCTTAAGCCAGACTCTGAGAGCTACATATTGTTAGATGATTTAAAGCCAAGAAATTATTTGCCGCTCGATTTTTATTTTTACCCCATTGTCGAAATAAATGATTTTGAAATGTATATCAAGAATATTCATAAAAATATTACCACAAGAAATCAGTGGGCGGAGTTTGGTGTTTTTGAGAGAATTTTGTATAGCAATCGTGTTTACGGTAACAATGATGGAGAAGTTAGTAATAGGGTTAATCAAATAAGAACTTTATATTTAAACAAGGGGTATCCTAAAGAAAGAACGCTGCTAAAAAGCTTATGTGAATATCATACAGATAATATTGATATGAGATTGCGAGCTTTCAATAAGCATCCAGAAGATATAACGATTGAAGGCTTTTACTGTCTATTGATGGATATCTGTTATTTGATGTATGACCTTATACTTCTATCTAGGAATGCTCAAAATAATGCAGGTCAGGTGTTGTATCAATCAGATTCAAACTTAAGGACTATATCTGAAGAGTTATATGAATTTGGTATAAAAACGTTAGATGTGACAGAAGACCATCAAACATATAGTGGATTATCATTATATGCTAGCGCATCAGAGTTAGAAGAGTTGAGTGAGCGAGATAAATTTCTGGACTGGGTAGGTTCATTGGTAGTGGAGGCAGCAAAGTTTCGAACAAAGTTATCCCCGACACCAGATAAGCGTGCTGTATCGCCATCAATCAAAAGGGCAAGTAACCCAACTATTGGTTTGGATTGGTCAGATATAGTCGAAATTAATGAGCGCAATCAATTTTTCCTAGATAATACTGGTTTTATTGAGCGCGTTTTAAGTGATACTGCAGACTTATTAGTATTCTGGTTACCGGAAGGGTTTGCAAAGTCTGCTAATCTGCAAGCATTGTATCGATATTTATCATTTTCACAAAAGAGCTATGTAAAGGAGCTTTATCAGGATTGCAGTATCTGTCATTCAGTTTTCCAGAATGTCCAGGGTGTATTTCCTGTGGTTTATCTGGATTTTTCAACATTTACCGAATCAAGCTTAGATGGTGTATTGAAGAGTTTTTACAATCGAATTTATGATGAATATATAGAGAATGTATTTGATATAGAATGCCACAGTGATAGACAAAGCCCATCAAAAAAATCTCAATATGAAAAATATGGGTTAACATCAGAAGAAGTTGATATTTTATTTAATATTAATACACGTAAAGTTAGTAAAGAAAATAAAATTAAATGGCTTGAGATCTATTGTAAGTTTTTGAAGTGTAAGAGCAATAAAACTGTGTATATCATCATTGATGCTGTTGATTTCATCGATAGTGACGAGAGTAAATGTGGTGATATAAGGCCAAAAGTCGACTTTATTAATAAAATGCTAGCATTTATTAGAAATCAAAATTATGAGAATTTTCGGATTGTAGCGTCAGCTAGGCAGCCATCTATTCTTGAATTAGACATTTTCTCCGAATTTGATAGAACCACTATGAGTTATATGACCGAGACAATGTATGCAAACGATTTTTGCTTTAGCCAAGCCCAAGTACAAAAAATGATGAGAGAGACTCTTCCTAATGTTGATTTAGAAATTGACCCAGTATCTGAAAGATTTACCGGTGTAAAAGTTTGTTCACCATATAATCTCCAAGAGGAAATGTATATTCCTAAACAAATTGTTGAGGAATTGGTTTGTCAGTATCATCATATGCCGAGAATGTTACCTTTACCATCTGCTGAAGAACGTCGCCATGTAGATGGAGGTATTGTAAGTATAAAGCGCCTACCGAATAGCACTGATGTAAGACAACAAGCTGATGTCAGTATTTATGTTCCAGACCATCTAAAAGCAAATATAGAGTCACGTCGGGGTATAAAAAATCTAGTAGCAAGGTCACAAACCACTGATAACGGGGAAGCCCTTGTTGATTTGTGTCATAAAGGAGCTACTAAATCGCAGATACCGAGTGCTGACGATACTTGCGATGAAAGAGCGAAGGCTGGAACAGCATTGCTCCACCAAGCCAACCAGAGTCCAGTGACGGAATCACCTTTTTGGCGTAAGTGTGAAGATGATGCAGCAGAAGCTAATCATGAGCAATCGGCTATTGAAGATAAGACTACTAGAGGTTTAAAAATTGAAACACCAGAGCAAAGGCTAGTAGTATAATAGGCTATGAAATCACTAAGTAATAGCCAAATCAAAGAGCTAAGCATCGATACTATACAAGAACATATAGGATCCGGCCGTTTGCTTGTGATCTGCTCTCACTTATGTGGACACGATTCCTGGCGTATTCAGCATTGAGCTTTATGATTGACAAACAAACTCTAAACAAGCCCAATCATGGCGTGTGAGCGTTGTTTTTAATGTAAATGATGGATTATAAGCTGCTTCAATCGTTGGAATTTGATCTTGTAAGATCCCAGATAAGATTAATCGACCATTGCTATTTACTAATTTAGCAAACAGCGGTGCTAACTCAATAAGAGGTGCTGCAAGGATATTGGCAATTAATAAATCTGCCTTTGGCTGTGGGAATGCTTCGGGTAGATAAATCTCAATAACGTCATTGAGGTTATTCAATTTGCAGTTAGACTGTGTTGCCTCGATAGCCTGTGGATGGTTATCTACAGCCCAGACTTGCTGAGCGCCTAGTTTAGCGGCGGCAATAGCTAAAATCCCAGAACCACAACCATAATCGATTACATCCAAGCCTTGGGGTGGATTTTGAGCCAGCCATTCTAGGCATAGATGTGTGGTTTCATGTGTGCCTGTGCCGAAGGCTAAGCCTGGGTCAAGATTGATTATTGTTGCATTGGGATTATCTACGGTATGCCAACTTGGGCATACCCATAGGTTATTAGATAATTCGATAGGCTTGAAGTTATCCATCCAAGAACGTTCCCAGTCTTGCTCTGCTAATGTTTCATAGGAACATTCTAGAGGTCTTTCTAGGGCAACTTCTAAACGTTTGATGATGTGAGTGATGTCAACAGTTTCTTGGAATAAAGCCAGTACTTCTACTTGTTGCCATTGGGCTGCAGTATCATTGTCTGGATCAAAGACGATTGTTTCACTAGTATCTTTGCATGTAACTGATTCTGCATCAAAGGCAAAGAGCAGCTCGGTTAAATAATCAGCATCTTTGCCTTGTATGTGAATGTGTAATTGCTGCAGCGTGTTATTTTCAGGCATTAGCAAGTTTTTCTTCAAGATAGTGGATATTCGTTCCACCGGTCATGAAATGACTATCTCTTACAAGTTCTTGATGAAGAGGGATATTGGTTTTAATGCCTTCAACCACCATTTCATCTAAAGCTTGGCGTATTCTCGCTAGGGCGATAGCACGGTCTTCACCGTATGCTATAAGCTTGCCTATCATTGAATCATAATAAGCTGGGACTTTATAGCTTGAATACATATGTGAATCAACGCGGATGCCTGGTCCACCTGGACTATGATAGAGACTAATTGTTCCAGGACTTGGCATGAAAGTTTTTGGATCTTCAGCATTAATACGACATTCAATGGCATGCCCTTTGATGGTGACATCGCTTTGTTTAATACTAATGTCTTCGCCAGCAGCTATACGAATTTGCTCTTTAATTAAATCAATACCGGTGACTAATTCTGTCACGGGATGTTCTACTTGGATACGCGTATTCATTTCAATGAAATAGAATTCACCATTTTCATATAAGAATTCAAAGGTACCTGCGCCACGATATTTCATATCTTTACAGGCTTGTACGCAACGTTTACCAATCTGTTGGCGTTGTTTGTCGGTGATGCCCGGTGCGGGTGCTTCTTCAATGACTTTTTGATGGCGACGTTGCATTGAACAATCGCGCTCACCTAAGTGAATCGCATTACCTTTACCGTCACCTAGGACTTGAATTTCAATATGACGTGGGTTTTCTAAGAATTTTTCCATGTAGATAGTTGGATTACCAAAATTAGTTTGTGCTTCTGAGCGAGCCAAACCAATATTCTGTAGTAATGTGGCTTCACTGCGTACTACACGCATACCGCGTCCACCGCCGCCACCAGCGGCTTTAATAATAATCGGATAACCAATCTTTTGGGCTAATTGTAAATTTGTTTTTTCATCGTCACCTAGCGGTCCATCTGAACCAGGTACACAAGGCACGCCGGCTTTTTTCATGGCTTTAATCGCTTCAACTTTATCACCCATAATACGAATTGTGTCAGCGTTAGGACCGATAAATATATAGCCGCTATTTTCCACTCGTTCTGCGAAGTCTGCATTCTCGGCAAGAAAGCCGTAGCCAGGGTGAATAGCAACTGCATCAGTAATCTCTGCTGCACTGATAATAGCAGGAATATTCAAATAGCTTTCAGTAGCAGATGCTGGGCCAATACAGACGGACTCATCAGCAAGGCAGACATGCATTAAATCACGGTCAGCATAAGAGTGGGCAGCAACAGTTTTAATCCCTAACTCTTTACA
Organism: Gammaproteobacteria bacterium; assembly: GCA_965230425.1. Lineage (GTDB taxonomy): Bacteria > Pseudomonadota > Gammaproteobacteria > UBA1113 > UBA1113 > CBDDKW01. The sequence goes on from CBDDKW010000006.1 coordinate 13,095, forward strand.
AGCACGTAGAATCCGTAAGGCGATTTCGCCACGGTTAGCAATGACAATTTTCTCTAACATGATAAATTTTATCCTTTCATATAATGAAATAGCTGAGTTCAGTGTATTTGCTGAACTTAAGTTACAAGCTTATTCTTATTTATCGGGTTCAATGATATAGAGTGGTTGTCCATATTCAATGGGTTGGCCGTTCTCTACTAAGCGCGCGGTAACGATACCAGCCTTATCAGATTCAATATGATTAAACATTTTCATGGCTTCGATGATACACAGTACATCACCAACCTCAACATGTTGGCCAATGGCAACAAAATTATCCGCATCAGGTGATGGAGCAGCATACATTGTACCAACCATCGGTGAGTTGACGGTATGACCCGTGATCTTATCGGGTTCAGGTTCTGCGGGAGCCGCTGGCGCAGCTGCTGGTGCGGCTTCTGCCGGTGTATTCAGCATGGTAGCCACAGGTGCGGGTGCTGCAACCATTTGAGCTTGTGAACCATAACGATTAATACGTACAGATTCTTCGCCTTCTTTAATTTCAATCTCAGCAACACCAGTTTCGTCGATGAGCTCAATGAGTTTTCTGATTTTACGTATATCCATGAGGTCCTTAAGACTCCTTATTATTACTTGATTGTAATTGATGATCAGCCGCAAGAATGGCCAAATCATACCCATAATTCCCTACGCCACAAATGACGCCCACAGCAATATCAGAGAAATACGATTGCTGGCGGAAGGATTCGCGCGCATGTACATTTGAAATATGAATTTCAATGAAAGGCAGTGATGTGGCCAATAATGCATCACGTAGTGCGACACTGGTATGTGTGAATGCTGCTGGGTTGATAATCACAAAGTCGGTATTATCGCCACCCGCTTGTTGTACACGATTGACTAAAGCTGCTTCATCATTACTTTGTAGAGCACCAAAGTCATGGCCAAGCGATTGGCATAACTTGGCCAATCGATGATTAATTTGATCTAGGGTGACAGCGCCGTAAATATCAGGCTCTCGCGTGCCTAGTAAGTTCAAATTTGGACCATGTAAAACAAGAATTTTAGCCATTTAGCTACCTTTATCCATAAAGTGGCGATTATGCCCGTAAAATAATTAGATGTCTAGTTTCCCGACGTTCACAGCATTTCACAGCAAATTCCCGCAAAAATCATAGTTCTAATTATGTATATCCTATATTTAGGTGATTTTTGAGCAGTTTATTGATTTTTGTACTATTCCTGCCAATGTAAACTACTAGGATCCGAGGAACAGCACAGAAATCTTGTGTTGTTCCTCTAAATCGAGTGAGATTGGTATCCGAGGAACAGCACAAAAATTTTGTGTTATCCCTCGGATCCGGATATAATTCGTATCCGAGGGATAACACAGAAATCTTGTGTTGTCCCTCTAAATGGAATGAGATTGGTATCCGAGGAACAGCACAGAAATCTTGTGTTATCCCTCGGAGATGAACTATATTCAAAGATATACAAGTCACTGTCATTGATAGGTAGTGCCATTTTGTGAGCAATAGCATAGTGACCGATAGGTTAGTGGGAGAACCAATGGGCGATTTACTGGTAAGCCGCGAAAAAGAGACAAGCATGTTAGCTGATTTCTTAGATTCAGGAGTGGCTGAGTTTCTTGCCTTATACGGAAGACGGCGTGTGGGGAAAACTTTCCTTATCCGTTATTTTTTCCAAGATAAGCCGGTTATTTTTTTCAATGTGACAGGTGCTAAAAAAGCACCTTTAAGAGAGCAAATTCGACATTTTACCCAGCAGATTGCAAAAGTATTTTATAAAAATGCACCACTAGAAAGCCGAAAAAATTGGGATGAAACGCTTGAAATGTTAACTGAAGCGATGGGTACAATACCTAAGGACCAGAAAATTGTATTATTTTTTGATGAATTTCCTTGGTTAGCTACACATAATTCACGATTGTTAGAGAATTTAGAATATTACTGGAACCAATATTGGTCAATGGATAATAGGCTCAAATTAATTATTTGTGGTTCAAGTGCATCATGGATTGTCAGGAAAATTATTAATAATAGAGCGGGTCTACATAATCGTATTACAAGAAAAATTCGACTTGAACCGTTTAAACTGAAAGAAACAAAATTATTCCTGAATAGTCAAGGCATTAAGTTAAATAACAGGCAAATCCTTAAAATTTACATGGTTATGGGGGGGATACCTTATTATTTATTGCAAATAAAGAAAGGATTATCTGCGGCACAGATTATAGAGTCGCTTGCATTTAGCCAAGATAGCTTCTTATTAGATGAATTTCAAAATTTATTTCCATCATTGTTTGATGACCATGAGATATATATAAAAATTCTAAGAATTATTGCCTCTTATAAGCAAGGGATAGGCCAACAGAAGTTACTAAATAAGCTGGGTAGTGCTTATGATGGTTCGGTGGGGATAGGCAAACTACGGGAATTAGAGGAATCTGGTTTTATTAAAAGTTTTAAGCCACATTTTCATAAGAAAAGAGGGAAGTTTTATCGGCTTATTGATGAATATACGGCGTTTTATTTTACCTGGTTAGAGCCACTTAAAGATGCATTACAAGAAGCTGCATTAGAAAAAGGCCATTGGAGTGAAATGCAAATGTCTCCTAAGTGGCATAGTTGGCTTGGTTATGCTTTTGAGTCTGTTTGCTATAAACATTTAAGCTTGATTAGAAAAGCTTTAAATATTAGTCCAACGGCAATTGCCAGTACCTGGCGTTATGTACCCAAAAGCGGTGCTAAGGAAAATGGTGCACAAATTGATTTGCTTTTTGATCGTATGGATGATGCAATTAGCATCTGTGAAATGAAATTTTCAGATAAACCATTTGTCATAGATAAAAATTATGCGAAAAACTTGCTGAATAAAAAAGACGTGTTTACCGAGAAAACACGCACAAATAAACAAATCTTTATAACGATGATTGCAGCAAATGGCATACAAGATAACCTATATGCTGATGATATAGTGAGTGGTGTGGTAATATTAGAGGATTTATTTAAGGATGTATAAAAAATCACTGGTAATTATCTTGACGATGTTACTATTCTGCGTAACTGTTAATACTTATGCAGAAAATACAATCCTCATCTTAGGCGACGGATTAAGCTCAGGGCACGGTATACCAAAAGATAAGGATTGGGTGACGCTCTTAGATAAACGGTTGAATAAGAAAGGTCAGTGCTATGAGGTCATTAACGCTAGTGACAATGAGGCTACAACAAATCATGGCGTAGTACATTTACCGCAGCTACTAACCGAACATAAGCCGCAAATTGTGATGATTGAATTGGGTGGTAAAGATGGTTTAACTCAATTGCCTTTGGTGATGATGCAAAAGAACTTAAGCCATATGATCGGCTTAGCACAGCAGGCAAAAGCCCAGGTTGTATTAGTTGCGGTACGTATGCCTTTACATATCGATTCTAAATATGCCCAAGATCACCATGACGTTTTTGATGTGTTAGCTAAAGAGTATAAGATTATCTATATTCCTTTCTTTTTACAGCATGTGGGCGGTAAACAAGAATATATGCAAAAAGATGGCATTCACCCCAATGAAAAAGCACAAAAATTAATTCTCAACAATGTCATGTTAAGCTTGAAGCCTCTCTTAAAACCTTGTGCAAAGTTAGAAGGGAAAAGCAAACATAAACGTACATAGGATGTAATATTGTGGTCACACGTCAAGTGCAGAAATTTATTTCTCTAGAAAGTGCTGGTGGTATTTTATTATTTGCCGTGCTTATTGCAGTATTAATCATTGCCAATTCACCATTGGCCGATCTCTATGATTTGATTACGGAAATACCTATTCAGATCCGAGTAGGGAACTTAGAAATTCATAAACCGGTATTTCTGTGGGTCAATGATGGCTTAATGGCGGTGTTTTTTATGTTGTTAGCCTTAGAAATCAAACGTGAGATATACGAAGGTGAATTATCTCAGCCCACGCAATTAGCATTGCCGATTATGGCGGCGATCGGCGGGATAGCATTCCCTGCGCTTATTTATTATGCCATAAATTATCATTCACCGACGACGATCACCGGTTGGCCCATTGCTACGACAACTGATATTGCTTTTACCTTAGGAATGATCGCTATTCTAGGCAAGCGCGTACCCACTAGCTTAAAAGTTTTTTTAGTGGCTTTATCCATTGTGGATGATATTCTCGCCGTAGTGATTATCGCTTTGTTTTATACAACGGATCTTTCAACCTTATCATTGGTGCTAGCGGGCTGTGGTGTTGTGGCATTACTAATGATCAACGTACTCGGTGTGAAACGCATAGCGCCGTATATGTTAATTGGTGTTTTTATTTGGGTGTGTGTATTAAAATCAGGTGTGCATGCAACCTTAGCCGGTGTGGTGGTGGGTTTAATGATACCCATGCGTGGCAAAAATGCAGAAGATCACTCGCCACTGCGACATTTAGAGCATGCTATACATCCTTGGGTAGCCTATTTTATTTTACCTGTATTTGTGTTTATGAATGGTGGGATCAGTTTTGCTGGTATGACCCTTGGTGCGTTTTTAACGCCCGTGCCTTTAGGGGTGAGTATGGGGTTATTTTTAGGTAAAAGCATAGGGGTCTTTATCTGTTCTGCATTTGTTATCAAAATAGGATTTGCTAAATTACCCACGGGTTCAAATTGGGTTCAGTTATTCGCCTTATGCGCAATGACAGGTATTGGCTTTACCATGAGCTTATTTTTAGCTTCGCTCGCATTTTTTGGTACGCCCTATGAACAATTAGCGCGACAGGGTGTGCTCTTAGGCTCATTTTTATCGGCTGTCTTAGCCATTTCAGTATTTGAAATTGCTTATCAATTACGTAAGCGGTTAGCTAGCTGACCACTGGGCAGAACCAGATTGTCCTGGTGCAGAGAAGACTTTAACCAGGATATGATGTAATTTGAATCTTTCTACATCTTCTGGATTAAGCAATTGTTCGACAAACCATTTGGCTAAGTCCTCAACGGTAATATTAACTAGAGGTAAGATAATCACGTCTTTCTTTAAAAAAGGAATTTTTTCATCGCTAAAATGTACATAGATATTGTCACCATCTTCTGCGATTGTTTGGTGCTTGGAGTTGCCTGCGAGTAGAAAATAACCAGTTAAACTTTTACATAAAGAGTATATTTTCTTTTTATAAATATCATAATCAAATGTCATGGCAAATTCATTCAACTCTGCAGTAATCGCTGCATAAACAGTGAAGTTATGTCCATGCAATGGCTCTCTACGTGTGGGAGAAAAAATTGTATAATGGCCAGAGGAAAATTTAAAATTTTCTTTATACAGTTCAATGGTAGTTAATTCAGCCATGGTGTTTCCTCATAAATAATAGCGCATGTCATGTTGATTAAAACCTAATAATTCCAAGTCTAGATCACGACTACACGCAAGTACTTTAAAACGATCTCCCATTTCACTTGGGAGTAGTAATTGTTTGATTTGTTGTTGTATTGTGAAGGTTTCTGCATCAATTTTATCCGGTATGTTGATATCCAGGATCCCTGTGTTTAATAAAAAATAAGCTTGGGTTATATAACCATTCACTGTGAGTCCTGCATTGAGTGCTGCCTCTGCTAAGCGAGTAAAATCTACATGGGTCGTGATATCTTGCAGGCCGGGCAATACTAATGGATCTTCATGGGCCAAATGGCGGTAATGGCACATCAGCGTTCCACGCTGGCGACTTGGATGATAATAGTCCTGCTGGCTATAACCATAATCCATGATTAATAATAACCCTTGTTCTAGACAGTGAGATAAACTGTTTAGCCAGGGTGTTTGTAATAAATTAACTTCAGAAGTATAGCCCTCTGCGGGGAGATGATGTAAGTGTTCTTGCTGTAGTGTCTTGATCCTTTCTGTTAGAGTGTAGGAACTAGGCGATCTGTTTACGAAGGCAAATCTATTCTTATCCCAGGTGACATAGCGTTCTGAAATACTCTGTGCCTCAATATTAAATAAGTGCACAGGCATGGCGTCCACCACTTCATTAGCCAGTATTACACCGCATAAATGGAAATTTTCCAAGGAATCTAACCAATGCACACGTGGTAATAAATGTGGGCAGCGTTCATTCAAGCATTGTTGCTGCTGTTGGCGTAGTCCAGCACTGACTTCGAGTATATAGTATTGTTCTGGTAATGAATCTAAGCCTTCAAGAGCCAGTAAGATATTACTTACCATAGCTCCTGAACCTGCACCTAATTCTAAAATGCAACCCTCATGTACTGACGCGAGTACTTGTTGGCACTGGCGAGCTAAACAGTGAGAGAAGTGTACAGAGAGTTCAGGTGCAGTGATGAAGTCGCCACCTTTACCAAATTTCTGGCGGCCACTGCTATAATATCCCAAGTTTGGTGCATATAAGGCGGCTTGCATATAGTCAGCAAAGGTAATATGCTCATCATGGTTAGCCATGAGGGTGCGGATATAATCCACTAATGCAAGGCTATGCTGCTGCTCTTCAGCACTGGGCTCTGGCAATGTTTGTTCAATATAGAGTGACATATAGGTTGTCCAAACTGGCTACAACCAGTGTGTATTTTTAGTACAATATTAGCTAATGCAGCATTATTGTACTTGTAGCTACCCTAGCTGTAAATCCAAAAACCATTCACTTTAGGCAGAGAAAGTTTACTTACTAGTGTGGCAAGCATAGTGCTGAGCTTTCACTTGTGGGCTAGATAGGCTTTCCTGGGACACTGACGGTGCAAGTTTACTATGTCGGTTAAAGTTTGATCAGGGAACAGCCTTAGTCGCTTATGGCTGAGTTTGAAACGGATAAAAAGCTTACCGATCATTCGATTGAAATTCTGCAAGTAACATTGTAATATCACACCTCGTCGAGGCGAATTCTTGAAAAATATGCAGTTACTGCAGTCTACGCAAAACTATAGAAAATTATTATATGTTCTCTGGCGTCCAACCTAATAACTCAAAAATTGCAAAAAAATAACTTATAGATTGTCGTATTGCAAATGACAACCCTATTTCCCTACTAGTGCTTGAGTTGTTGAACTTTCATAAACGTGTGTACAGAAAAGAAGCCTACTTTTTTTGCTTTTAGGAATTAACTTATAAGGACTATTGTCATGTCAATATTAGATGAAATTCAAACTTTACTTGATGACGGAAAATTAACACAACTCAATGTCAGAGATATTGTGGAGCAAACCTTTGCGCAGCGACTCCAGGATGGCGATATAGAAAAGGAAGATCCCGGGCTTAGCCAGATTTTTAATCTAGGTCCTAATAGCCAAATAAAATGTACTACCGAATATCTGGGAACAGGCGATGCTGACAACTCTAAAATGGTTATATTGCATTTATCCTATGTAGATAAACATGGCAATATCCAATATATGCCAATTTTTCAATTTGCTGGGTCGCGGTTGTACCCAGCAATTAATCTCAGTGAATTAGCTTACTACAACCCAGCAAATAATAATCAGAATATTGTAACTCCTGCTCAGTCAGGGGGGCTAACCACTGTTGCTTTTTCATCAACTCACATCAAAGATAAAAACATTTTTCAAGTATTTTATGTCGATCGTGACGGTGATATCGGTTACATAGTGCGTAGCTCTGGTACTGATAATATGTCTGATCCTAGTGTCTACCATTACCACAAGGTGAAGTATCCAGATGGTTTAGATACAGCAGACAAGAAAGCAAGCGTGGGCAGGATTTTTGCCTCCACTGATGACTATATTACAGATGAGCATATTCCTCAAATTACAGCCCGCTTTTATTATATTGATGTGCAGGGCAATGTACAGACTTTTTTGATTGAGCACACAGGGACGCAGGCAAATGAACCTTTAAATGACAGTGATTTCAACAAAGTTCGTTCAGCGTACCCATCTTCTTTAAGTGAAAATGTCTCGCGGGTCTTTAGTGTTGATGTACCACCAGCGCGGCTAGATAGCTTAAATGTATATTCAAAAGATTATAGTATAGAGGGATTCAGTGAAGATAATATAGACATTGTATACTTCATTGATGATTCAAGCCAAGATATTCATTGTTTACGCAAAGATGTTCGTTTCTACAAGAAAATTTTCGAGAATGTTAGCAGTAATGACTTTACAGATAATGTAAATAAAATAGTATCAATTGCAATTGCTGAAGGCTATCAAAATGAAGTCAGTCGTGTAAGGCACCCAGTCTTTCTAATCTATGAAACTCAAAATAATTACAAGTTGGCGATAGTATATCACACTGATTCAAGTTTCAATATCAGTGTCATTGCTTACGAGTCGGATATAAAGATTGCGAAAGATACAGTATTATCGGCTTGTTATCATGGCGAGAAGAAAAAATTTATAGTAGGTCTTCTGGTTGGTGAGACTGCCGATTTAAACAACTATGCGGAAGTAACTTTTAACCCTGAAAGTCTAACTTTCGAGAATATTGACATAAAAAAAGATATATCTGATATAAACCCAGCATATAACCTTGGATTAAGCGGCTATAGGGACGAACCTGGCGAGCTTGAAGATCCCTTTGGCCGTATCTATGTTGATAAAAAGAGTCAAATTAAATGTTATAGTACACAGGAAGATGGTAAGATTGTTCAGCATAATTTCAGCGAACAATTTGCCTCAAGAACTAATCAACGCCGTCCAATTGCAACATGCTTTTATACAAGCACATCACCTCAAAGACGATACACAGATCTTTTTTATGTTGATGCAAAAGGTGATATTATTCATGAATGGAATAACTCCGTAGCAAACGCTCATCCTAAGAATAGTAATTGGCATGGGATTTTACGCAGACGCCATGCTAATGCTCAACCTGATACTGAAAGTCTTATCCCAAGCCAGGCCCAGCGACTGTCAACTTTAGCCTCAATGGTAACACCTAATAAAGTCAAACACCTCTTTTATTTGGATAAAGAGAGTGAGATTACCCAGATCTGCTGGACAAAGGCATATGGACTAAAGTCTAGAAAATTAACACCTAAGGAATTTGTCTCTTCAGTCTCACAGAGAGGCACATCATCTGCATCTATGTCTGTGGATACCGGTAAAATACTAGCAACCTACACGACTAGCCATAAAGATGGTAATGATTATGTCGATTACCATCTTTTCTATCTTGATTCCTGGAGGAGGCCTAGACATCTCACTTGGAGTAGCAAATGGAAGAAGTCAGAGCCACAAAATAGTGAAGATAATACGACAAATTCTACGCTCGAATATCATTTAGATTCAATAGCGGGTTCAAACATTTATCCCAAAGAAAATACAATAGCATATTTATACACTGAAGAGTGGCGCGAGATGCACTTCTTTATGGTAGAAGAAGAAACCGGTGATATTATACGCTATCATTTTCATGTAGATGAACCAAACAAAGTAGATTACGATAATTGGAGCAATCTATGCCGCTTATACGCACATATACCGATACCAAAAGCAGAAGTGATTGGCACACCTATCAACAATAGTGAATTATCAAAGGCACATGATGATGTTATTCAGCCAGTACTCTTTATTGATGATAGCCGTAAACTCAATATTATTTTTGTAACCATGCAAGCTTGGAATGCAGATGCCACTTGTAAATTTGATTGCATCACTTTTGACGAGTCAGCAATCAATATTTCACCCAACTCTGATCTAGTCGCACGCGTGGATGTTGCAACTAAAATGCTTATTGCTACCGTGACGGTTGAGGAATTTAGTGATAATCAAGTTGCAAGGTATCGTCATGCAGATATTTATTTTGATTTACAGCAATTAGAGCTTAGTCATTTTGATATCATGCATGATGCTCCACTAGTAAACGAGTACCATCAAAGTATAGCACTTACCAACTACACAGATGAGAATGGTATTGAATCATGGGGCTATGTATACGCAGATGAAAATCGAGACATCGTGAATATTGATGCGCGTATGTCACCGGTACCGGTGTTCAACTGGAGCAAGAAAAACACCTATGAAAAAACAACGGAAACCGTATTAGAAAGACTTTTTGCGCAACCGCACTCTTTACAATCTTTGGTTAGTCTGGATTTAAGCCATCTAGTATTGGATTATAGTACCATTCGCCAGTTAATGCGCTTTTTCGCAGATGAACCGGATGAACTCGCATTACGATGGCTTGATTTAACCAATGTCAATCTCAGAGAAGGTAATACAGTTAAAAACTTTCTTGAGCAAGTTCAAGATACTAACAGAGCACGAGACCGTCACCACAAACAAATGATTGTGGTTGATTTTCGCGATAATCCTATTGCGAGCAGTGTCCTTAAGGAATATGATTTAGATATTGACTCACAGCAGCATCTATTTATTGAGCAAATACAAGATGACAAAGTCACATTTCTAGATACTAAGTTATTAACTTTCCTATTCAGTTATCGCACAAGTCAATGGCCTATTGAGAAAATCTTAGCAGCTATTGCTGCTAGCTCTGTCATACAGAGCATATCATTTCCCAACAACTTCAAAGATTTAAACCACCTTGCCTTTACTCAAGCCGAATATACACGCTGTTTAGCAGCCTTAGTGAAATATCAAGCACAAATGCCTGCGCACCTGTCTAGTTATCTACGTTACTTACTGGCTCACGGTTCTTCGGAGCAACAGGTTTATTCGAGTTTATTGCAAAAGAATTTTTCTCAAATCATTGGTGCCTTATCAACGTCAGAATTTTTAGTGAATCGCGCATTTGGCCATCCTAAGCCCTTGCAAACAGTAGCGAAGGATAGTCTAAATAACCAGCCACTTGCTGATGTATTAGAGTTAGACTATGCACGAGCACACAAAGCTGAGACGGTGCATGGGCCGGCTGCTTATCTCTTCGAGTTACTGCGTGTTATCATGTGCTATGTGAATGTTAGCAGCTTTAGGCACAGTATTTACTATCGTAGGCCAGATATCTTTGATATTCCTTTAGATGCGGCGCACACAGAAAAACTTATTCCTCATCTAAGTATTGTCAATTATGTGCTAGCGCGTCATTTAGCGCCCATGAGCATCAGATCTGAAAAGGCTCTCACAGAGCATGATTATGCTGAGCTGATGGATATCTATGAACGTGCGGCCTTTCAGAACTTACCGGTGCGTAATATCTTTCGTTGGCCCTTTGAGCTGCAATACGAAACTTTGAGTAGTTACCTACCGCAAATAGACACCAATTTATATGCATTGCTAGAAAAGATTACGGAGATTGCCGGTACGAAACTGGGAGATGTATCTCATCGTAGTTTAGATTATTTGGCAATATCAAAACCCTGTGCCAGCATCTTAGCAGATTCGGCGCAAGGGTTAGATGATGTTGATGAATCCTTGCTGACAAATACTGAACTATTCTGCCGCTATACTCACATGAGTTACGCCACCCTAGGTGAGTTACTGCGTATTCAAAAAGCTAAGCCTGATCGCACATCACTTATCAAGGAACCTGCAGATTTTTATATTAATTTAGATAATCCTAGTGAACCACTGACCCTAGAACTTGATCGTGTGCAAGGTCAAGAGAATATCAGTCATCTAAGTAAGCAAAGATTACGTCGCATTGGTGTATTTGAATATTTACGTAAGCGCACCCAGTGGGATGTGACAGAACTAGATGAAGCACTCAGCGTACTGCATCTCCGCTCAGCGTCAATGAGCCATGATGACTTGCAAAAGATTATTTTAGTAAAGCAATGTCAGGATGCTATCAACTGTGATTTAAATGAATTACTTTGGATATTGAAGATAGCAGATAATCTATCGGGTGATGAAAATAAAATATTAACTCGTTATATCACTACTGCTATTGCAAACAAACAAGCCATAGAGTTGCGCTGGCATGAAGGTAGTTGGCAAGCACTTAGTGCGTCTCTTACCTATGTATTGACTTATCTGTTCGATAAAAAGGCAGCGGTGAGTCAGCTAGAAAACTTGAGTGAACTTTTAAGAATGAAGGAAGAGGTTAAAGTACATAGTTTAAATGAACAGTTAGAGTTTCTATACTATCAAGCCAGTGGCTTGCTACGCTTAGTCAGTACAGTGACAAACGTATCACTGAAAGATTTACTCGCGTTACCTGAGCTTGGATTGAACGAGATAGCCAGTGATTTAGACGATGACAGTGTACGTGGCCACCGGCTTTTACAGTTTCTTTTTATACTGGGGCAGCAGGCACGCTGGCTCGATGTATCTCTACGAGAGTATTTGGCACTACTGAGACTGCAGAGAACAGCATCAGTACAGCATAGCGACCGCAGCTATGATTTAGGGACAATGTTAAAAACGGCTTACGATATCATTTATACCGAACCACAGTCTATCTGTGAGCAGCTTTTGAATTTACAAACACATAAGCAATGGATAGACCGCCTAGCTTTCAACTCCTATCAATTAAGTTATATAGCCTATGCTGATATCATCAGCAGCCGCACAAAAGACATTTCATCTGAGTATGATGATATTGTTAAGGATTTTACTAGCTTTATTGCAAATAATACTAAACAGTACAATAAAAAAATCACTAAAGACTATGTGCGCCAACAAATTGCTAGGATATTTCAGTTAGATGATAATTTAGTCCGACGTTTGTCCGATATAGATCATCATGATGCAGAAGAAGGTGTTAATGCCTTTGGTCTGGGAGATTTAATTATCCGCTCTTTTGCGCATATCAGTGAAGCAACTCGCCACAGATCCGCTGAAGAAACTACAGATACTAATACAAATGAGTCTGAAACTATTGATCAGCCTACTAGTCAATATGTCAGAGGTATGGAAAAAACCTTACGCGCTGTACACCGGCTTGCTATGTTCATCAGACTCATGAAAGTCGATCAAAAGGCCAAACGCTATCAGCGTACTGATGCGTCTCAAGCAGAGTATGATCTTGATGATGTGACTGTACTGCTTGCGTTACTCAAATCAGAGATGACAGAGCGTACATTGTCAAAAGCCGCCAGTATCCCGTTACCATTGATCCGTGTTTTTGCTGCTTATAAGGATTCACAACAGCAAGCCAAGGATACTAATAATTATGTGCTTAGCTTGTTACACCACTATCAAGAGAATAGTGAACAAGATACACATAAGCTTGCTAAGGCATTACATATTCCCGTTGATATCTGGCGAATGCTCAATAGTACCTTCGCATTAGTCAAGGAAAGTCAGGATATTACCGATAATATTCGTTACCTTGAACGGATAAATCAGTTAGTTGCATTGTATAATAAGCTCCATAAAGATCATAATTTTATAATTAAATTACATTCATACTTATTATCAACAGACGCAGTAGATAGACAATATGCATTAGAGCGGCTTGCCTATGCTGTCAGTAACATGACTGAACGCTATGAAGCCAGTGCCCATGATAAAGCCGTGCGCAAACTGCTGGAAAGAAAGCGAGATGTACTGGTAGATGCTTTTATCAGGCAGCAGCAAGATATTGACGAAGAGACACCACTGACTACACCAGAGCGCGTATCAGAATATTTATTGATTGATGTAAAAATAGCAGGGATTGATAATACCTCACCTATCGCCCAAGCTCATACAAGTTTGCAGTGGTATTTGCGGCGCTGTCGCACCGGTATTGAGCAGTCACCGAATATGATGGTGGATTATACCATCCCTAACACCTGGTGGGATAGGGTGATGAATTACCGGGTGTGGGAAGCTAATCGAAGAGTATTTTTATCTCCTGAGAATTTCTTAGCGCCTGAAATTCGCAGTCGCCAATCCAGTGAATTTAAGCAACTAGCTCATGATTTAAGTAAAGCCCATATTGCTGAGGAAAATATTTCTCAAGCCTTTCGTAACTATCTTGCTCAGATCATCCACTTATCACAACTCCAACCCTGCTCAGTGTGCTCGTCACCGGTGAATGAACGGGGCCAAATCACTCATTACATTGTTGCCAGCACCCGCACAGAGCCAAAGGAATACTATTACCGTACCGTGGTTGAACAGACTAGTGGGGTATCCTCACTACATACCAATGATTTTAGTGATTGGCAACGTCAAGCGAAAGCATCACTGTATCAAGATTTATCTGAGTGGAGTTTCTGGCAAAAGATCACTTTGTCTATACAAGAAGCGCAATTATTGCCAGGTGAAAATCCAACAAGCAGTAATAATTTTGGTTTGAACTTGCAAGCGGTCTATGCCAATGATCGTATGTATCTAATTTGGCAAAGGATCTCCCGACGCACAGTGAGACAGTATGATGCGAATGAAACCAACGATTCAAGAAAGCCAGCACCGGTAGAGCACCATTGTCAAATATCTTGTACATATCAAAAAGTGGATGGCAGTTGGCAAGCCCCATTGCTACTGCTTGATAATCGTTCAGAGCCCAATGCGGAATTAGCCATCACTCCGCTTAAGGTCACAGAAAATGCCAATGTTTTAAAAATTGGCGGGAGAGTGAATGAGGGTGGTAAAGATATCTGGATCCATTTAGACAAGTTTGATGGGATCGATGAAGGACATGAAAGCAGCGCTGCATATGTATTAATCGCTTCTCAGGATGACAAGTACTATGACAACCTGATCAAAGCTAGCGCGGTGCGCCCGTACCAAGAATATTATGCACAACTCATGAAGCGGATAGCCCAGTATCCCTTTGATAACTGGTTCAAAGGAGTACAATCACACTTAGATAACAGTGCTTTTGATGATCCGCAGGGTGGATATTATTGGGAGTTGCGTTACTATGCGCCCTTATTTATTGCCAATACATTACGTTCCCAACATCAGCATAAATTGGCACAGCAGTGGTATGAGACACTGTTTAATCCGAATATTAATACCTATGGTAGTACTCGTACCTTAGTACAAGCTGATCACGCGATGTTTGATTTTGCGCCTTTGTTTGCTTCTTATAAGAATATTACCCAACAACTCAGTAGTGAGCAAATGCGCAGAATTTATCGTGAACAAGCTTTCAATAGCCATGCGCTTGCTCAGCACTGGTTACTGCCTTATAAGAAATACACGGTGATGCAATACCTACGTAACTTACTTGCATGGGGCGATGCGCAGTTTAGTCGTAATACCCGTGAAGCCTTAGCCGAGGCGTCACAATTGTATTTCCTAGCATTGGAATTGATTGGTGACCCACCGCGTGCTTTACACTCAGCCACCTACACAAGACCGAGTCGTTCGGCTGCAGAATTACTGCTGCGTAACCTGCAGCAGCCTGGCGACCGGGCCTTAGTGACAAAGACCGAGGGTAGACTGTATCCATACAACTATATTCCAGCAGGCTATTTCCAGCTTTCCGAGAATGATGAGTTCATGCAATATTGGACAGATGTCTCTGACCGCTTATACAAGCTGCGGCATAGTTTAAGTTTAGCGGGTATGCGTCAACAGTTGGATTTATTTTCACCTGAGCTTGATCCTCATCAGTTAGTACGTGCAGCAGCGACACGTGGTGGTGATTTTATTCAGTCAGTGTTAGATGATTTGTCGGGGAAAAATCGCCCGCATCAGCGCTTTAGTGTGTTGATTGAGTATGCAAAACAATTTACTAACCAATTAATCAGTCTTGGCAGAGAACTATATGCAGCCTTGGAGCGGCAAGATAATCAGCGTTTAGTGGATATGAATAATCAGTTTGAAACCGAGCTTATGCCGCTACTTGAGCAAGCTAAGCGCAAACAAATTGAAGCTGCCACTGTGCAGATACAACAATTGAGTAAGCAAACGGCAGTGGTTGTACACCGCCGTGATACCTTTGCTGATTATATCAGTGGTAGTTCTGGTAATAGCCTTGGTTTGAGTAAGCTTGAAATATCAGCATTAGCAATTGAAGGTGCAGCCGATGTGGCGGAGTTATTGGGGATGGGCTTACATGCGGCCGCGAAGGCCGGTGGTACGATGCCAATGATTATTTCTACAGCAGTGCCGCCTGTGGCGAGCCAAATTGGTACCATTCAAGGCGGTGCACAGGTAAAAAGCGGTATGGAATCAGCGGCGATTGTGGCGGATATAGCTGCTAGAGGATTGCATCAAGCATCCAATATATTACAGCAAACTGCAGGCTATGAACGTCGAAAAAGAGATTGGGAATTTCAGCGTGATCAGGCAAGCCATGAGTTAGAGGCATTAGCACAGCAAACAAAGGCAGCAGAACTGCAATTAAAAATTGCGGAATTAGACATGGCGAATTTGTTAAAATCCTTTGAACAACAGCGGGCTAGACATGAATACTATTTAACAAGCTTCACGAACATGGATCTGTACAATTGGTATGTTGATACACTGGTTGATCTGTATAGTCGTGCTTATGACACGGCGCTTGATATGGCGAGGCAGGCTGAGAAGGCTTACCATTGGGAAATCAGTCAGGTGCCACCTCGCCAGTGGACAGGGTTTTGGAATGCCTCACGTCGCGGTTTGTTAGCCGGAGAGCAATTGCACGCAGAAATACTTGAAATGGAGAAAGATCACTTAGAGCGTGATAAGCGTAAGCTGCAAATAACAAAAACCATTTCTGTTAAAGAAGCGTGGTTAATGACAAAGATAACTAACGGTGATTATGCTGAGAAATTTTCACGTAATGATACACCAAATGAAACGGAAGAGATCTTTTATCAGCAATTAAAGTCAGATCCGCAGATACAAAAAGATTTTACCGATGCCTTAACAGCAGAAGGTGGATTGTCCTTTAAGTTAGATGCACTTGACTTTAACGGCGACTTTAATTCATCAGGACAACGCCGTATGAAAATGGTACGTATGTCAGTGCCTGCTTTATCAGGTGCCTATCAAAGCGTGAATTTGGTACTAAGTGAAGTTAAAAGCCAAGAACAGATTGCAATATCAACCAGTGCTCATGCCACAGGTATGTTTGAGCCAAATTATAACTCACCCAAATATTTACCCTTTGAGGGCTACGATCCGGCTACTACATGGTCTTTAGCTATTGCCGGAGCAAAACCTGGAACTGATGACACACCTGCAGGAAAACTACGTCAAGCAGCATTTGCTAAGCGACAGCAAATGTATCAATCGATTCGAGATATTGTCATGATGATTGATTATAGTCTAGATCATACTATTGACTTGACGGCTTCAGCCAGTACACGTCCTAGCGTTTAAGGTAGGATCAGTCTATGAAAACTAAAATAACCAGTGGTATAAACATACCACAGCAGGTTGCACAGCCAGTAGGTGGTTCGATGCAAAGCGTAGTTGATGAGGTTAGTATTGATGCTGCACAAGGTGCTGTAAACTGGCAATTACCATTGACCTTACCAGCAGCAAGATTAACGCCTGAATTGAGACTACGGTATAATTCTCACAGTGGCAATGGCATTTTTGGCGAAGGTTTTAGCCTTAATCATCTATCAATTTCACGTATGACCCAGCATGGCGTACCACACTATAACGGCAATGACACGTATGTTAGTAGCCAGCACGGTGAATTAGTTGAAGTTGAGACATTCGT
The DNA here is from genome assembly GCA_965230425.1 of Gammaproteobacteria bacterium. Classification (GTDB taxonomy): domain Bacteria; phylum Pseudomonadota; class Gammaproteobacteria; order UBA1113; family UBA1113; genus CBDDKW01. The sequence goes on from CBDDKW010000006.1 coordinate 30,576, forward strand.
GAACGAGACTGCGATCCCGGGCTACAAGCACAGATGTTATCGCCCGCGCGTGGACAATGCTCATGTTGAATTTGTGCTTTATGAACCAGACAACAGTAATGATTCACGAGCACCTCAGCGCTCTAGCTTTTGGTTAGTCCGCGAAGCAGATGGACATACCCATTGTGTTGGTGATGCGCCTTGGATATTACAATCTGAACAATGGGAGCAGGTGACTGCGGTCGTCCAAGATAGCCAGCAAGGGCATATATTCCAATGGCTGCTGAAAGAAACAAGTGATGCACGTGGCAATAAAATTTACTACCAGTATAATCAAGGTTCTCAGGGTTCTCAGGATGAGAATATACCTAATCCGCAAAGATACTTGCAGAGTATTTTGTATGGTAATTACCGTGCCAAGCAAGCCAATAATGGGATACAAAGTTATGCTTTTGAGGTGCGTTTTGATTACACCGATACAATATGGCGCGAGGCGGCAGATATATCACAGGCTGCTGAGGTAGATGACGCTGATTTATCTTCTAAGAAGCGATACGATAGTATTAAAAACTATCGCCCAGGTTTCTTAGTGGAAACTGAATATTTATGTCGACGTATTGAGATATGGCAGCATTTTTCTGCGCATGAGGAAGCGAATAACGTACTGGCACATTATTGGCAGTTCCACTATAACAATGATAGCGCGTTAGTATTACCAGAGCCTGAACCGGATAGCTCTGAATCTAGCCGTTCATTTGATGATACCTCATCGACAGACGCGCCAGCTACTCAGCAAACATTATATTCACTTTCCTGTTTAACCAAGCTTGAGTCTGTAGGATGTCGGCGAGATAATGTCGGTAAGTACCTGTGCCAAGCCTTGCCTGAGGTAAGTTTTGAATATACAGCGCTCAATGATCTTAATGCTACTATAAAAAATAATTTTGACTCCTTGTTATTAGTAGAAGATGCCTTAGCACTCCAGCCGGAGTTGAATGGTAAATTTCAATTATTTGATTTGTACCGTGAAGGTTTACCGGGGATATTGTACACGGATGAGCATACTGCTTTATTTTGGCGGAGTATGGGTGATGGCAAATTTGCTCAAGCGAAGCCTTTGAGCACATTTGCATTCGATCATGACCGCGATTCAGTGCAATACTTAGCGGCCCTCGGTGAGGACAAGCAATTAGCACTGGTCGTCCGTAGTAATGATGCAGGTTTGAATGGATTTTATCGACTTAAGCCTTTAGATCCTTTCGCTCAAGATGCTGATGGCCATGATATTGACTGGGAACCTTTTCAGTCCTTCGAGAATTGGCCCATGGGTGTCAGTGGTATGCCTCTTGACCTTGATAGTAGTGGTCAGTCCGGTTACTTAGATTTTAATGCAGTATGCCCACAATATTTTCCCGCCAATGGTGAGCAAGGTTATAAAACGTCGCAGAATCTGGACTTTGCTGGTGGTACACCTTTTTCTTTAACAAACAGTGATGGAGATAACACGCTACGTACTTTTGCAGACATTTACGGCGATGGATTACTGCATCGAGTAGAAATCAGTGATGGACAGATGCGTATATGGCCCAATCTGGGGCATGGTAGATTTGCGCAACAGGTCACACTTAGTATTCCTGCATACACTGATAGCGAAGTACTGAGTAAAACCAATGTTGCTAGAGAAAGTGATAACCTCAGTACTTCGATGCAGGATTTCAATAGTGAGAGTGTATTTTTAGTAGATATAGATGGCTCAGGTATGGCGGACCTTGTGTACGCCTATACAGATAAACTACTTATTTATCCTAACCATGGTGGACAGTTTTCAACTGTACCAAGCATTATCAGCTTCCCTGCGCATGTACGCTATAATGTGGGTGACCAATTAAGTTTTGGAGATATCTTCGGTAATGGTACAACGACATTATTACTTAGCCAAATGTTTATGGGCGGGTATCAACATTGGCAGTGCTGTTTAGCAGATCACAAACCCTATTTACTTGCGCAAGTGTCTAGTACACTGGGGCTGACGACGACATTTACATACACTACCTCAACAAAGAATTATTTGCAGCAACGTACTAAACCCACTTTAAAAGCACGTTATCCAGTATTACCCTTTGCTACTCCGGTCGTGGCAAGGGTGACTCAGCAAGACGAACAAACAGGCATAACATTTTTACAACATTTTGAGTATCATGGTGGGTATTATGACTTTCGTGAGCGTGATTTTAGTGGATTTGCCTTTGTAGAGCGTTGGCAGAAACACTCGCGACAAGATGCCTCTGAACATATACCCACATTTAGTGAAGTGAATTATACACGACGTTGGTATGCCTGTGGTGTGACCCATAGCCTTGATGCAGATAGCGATGATGAGCAAGACCAATCATTACATTATCCTACAGAGGATTATTTTATCCATGCGGCTATTGCTCCCATAAACTCGGCTATCACTGATGCAACGAGCCAGGATCATATCAATACCAGTCGAGCTAATACCCATGTACTCATGCGCCAGGCCGGTCTTGCAGTGAATGGCTCATTATTGCGTGAAGAGGTCTATGCCGCCCAGGATTTTCCTCGGCAAAATGTGTTTGCAGAGATAGCGACAGCCTCGGATACAAGTAGCCTTACCGATAGTGCTGATAGTGACGCTGAACTTGCTATTCCCTATCATGTTACTGATAAAGCTTATCACGTTATTCGTGTACAAGCTTCAACAGGGCAGAACATCCCACATGCTGTGATGTTGGTAAACCCGCGCGAAAATATCCAGTATATTTTTGAGCGAGATGGGAGCTTCCCACGTATAGACCATACAGCCTATTTAGCTTGGACGGCTGACTATGCTAATTGTATTGAGCAAGCTCAGCTTTTCTACGGTCATCCGGATGCTTCTGCGGCAACAATACTGAGTCAATTAAACACCGGCACGGATGCGCAGCCGAGTTTAGCAGCTAAAGATGCAGACAACCTGAAAGCATTACAGCAAAAAACCATGGTGTTATACCAGCGAGAAAATTTTTATCCTGCATCACGTGTGCAACCCTCTGCAGATACTACGACTGCTACAGGTGCAGCTATGAAACATTATAGTTTCAAACATATTCGCCGTGGCGTAGAAAAATATGATATCCCAGCTAACAGTATCGATATCCCTATTAACCAGCAGCCTATTGCCTTTGTTGAATTACACAATAAATTCCAACATTTATCACAACAGGCTGAACAACTTGTTACTTATCGTTGCCGAGGAACACGTTGGTATTACTGGCAAGCAGATTTGAATGATGTCGCGCTCGATGGTGACAACGATATTGGCCTGCCATTATTACATCATGAGGAGCACTGGCTAGGTACAAAAGAACAAGTATCCCAGTGGCATACCCCGCTACTACAAGCTGATGAAACATTGTCCGAGATGCTTGAACAGCTTGGCTACATTAGTGATGAAAAGAATTATTGGATGACAGATCATGTATACCATTATGCTAACCCGCAAGCAAATCGCGCGTCATCTGTAACAGACTCATTCGTGCACATAGCAGAGGCAACCTATTATCAACCAGTATTGATCACGCATAATATCACTGCCCACGTTAATACAGAGACAATAGTTGAGTTAGCAACGGAGTTACGCTATAGACAAGAGATTGTCTATGATGATTATCAACTTGCCGTTGTTGAGCAAATCAATACATTGTGGCAGGGACATCAAACAAGGCCTTTTAGTAGGCGTACGTTGATAGATTACCAGAGTATGCAGCCTGCACAAGAGATAGATTACAATGATAATTGTCGTCTTAAGGTTTACAGTCCACTAGGTCAACTGCTGGCATACACGCAGGATGGGTTACTTAATGACCATGTACTAGGCAATCCTCTGGTGCAAGATACACAAAATAAAACACTCTCTGCAAGACAAATCAATGAGATGGCTTGTGCCTTATTCAGCAAATTGCAGCGGGCAAGCCTAGAAGAACAATTAGCCATTGAGCAGCTTGATGACTTTATACAGGAAGGTGCTAGGAAGCCTCATGACCAATGGTTGTATGTAACCTATACTGATTACACCAGGCATGTAGAATCACCTGCTTACCGTATACAATTACGATCAAAAGAATATACACATCAAATTGCTATTGAGAGCGCGGACGGTACTGCCTTGGAAGACAGTGCAATTACCACAGCAACAAATGTAGCAAGTGATCGCATCATGCTCATGGTGGAATATTTTGATAGCCTTGGTCATGTAAGGCAAACCAGTGTGCGAGCTGAGGCCAATGAGGTGATACATACTGATGGCCATAGCACCACAAATACTGGTGGATGGTTAACATCTGGTAATAGATTACATACTCATAGTGGCCAACTGATTCAGCGCTCACTACCTTCTTATGTAGAAACTGGCTTGTTTGAAGTACAAGCGCGAGATACATCCACTACCGATACTATATCGTCATCACGAATAACGTATTATTACGACGCCTTAGGACGGTTACGTCAACAAACAACCGCTAAGGGCTTTATAAAACAGTGGCATATTCATGCCTGGGGATCAAGTCACTATGATGAAAATGATACTGCATTAACGGCATTAAACGAGGGAGATATTGACTGGGATGAGGGCGAAGATGTGCGCACAGTCACGGAGCTATCTCAGAACCATCAGTATACTCCCTCTCTTCATTTACTTGCTGCACAGGGTGAACCCTGTGCCTTTGTTGAAATAGTCAATGATAAGCAAACAAGTGCAGCACATGATAAAAATACAACAGCGTACTATCAGGTTGTACGTGCTGATACCGATGTACTAGGCCAGGTGCAAGCTTATTTTGATGCACGGTTGATGGAGCCAAGTATCCGCTTTAGTTATAATGGCATTGGCGACATGGTGCAATATGACAGCCCTGATGCAGGAGTAGCCTATCGGCTAGAGAATGTCTATGGTCATCTATCTCGTCAACGACAAGGCGATTGGTTAACAGTGTTAAAACGCGATAATTGGCAGCGTTTGATTGCTCGTTATGTGAATGATAAGACTGAACCTGATAACCAATTGCTGTTAATCGAGCAAAAAGAGTATGGGGAAAGTCGGCACGCGCCAAGTCAGAGTAACTTATGTGGGCAATTAGTGCGTTGGCAAACTGAAGATACACTTACTCACTTTACTGCCTTTGATTTACAAGGGCGGGCAATCATGATGACAGAAAAAATATTAGTACCTAATATTGATGCTTTAGTGCAGTATGAATCGGCAGCACCACAACCACTAGCAAATGATATCCACGAATCGCATTGGCAAAGTATTACCTGTATCAACAGTTACAATGCTTTGGGGCGATTGCAATGGCAAGTATTACCCGCTCATGATGCCGATAGTGCACCTGTGAGAATTTCACAAACGTATAATGCTACAAATTTATTAGAAGCAATTAATATAGCGTTACTAGATGAGGTTAATACCCAGTCTGTCATTAAAAAAATTGATTATCATGCTTCTGGTAAACCGACGCAGACCGAGTATGGTAATGGCCTTGAGAGTACCTGTGATTATGAGCCCACCACCCAAAGACTTATTCACGCAAGCTGCACTGCAAAAGATAAACTCTTACAATCTCAATATTACACTTATGACCCCGTGGGTCATATTATCTCCATAAGACAAGAGGCTGCTGAAGTTAATTTAATCGGCAATCATCATTTAAGTGTGCCTGAAAATATAGCTCGCTATAGTTATAATAGTCGCTATCAGTTGATTAACAGCAGTGGCTTACAATTACAACAATCACCCTTATCATCAGACTTAGAGCGAATACCGCATTGTAATTTTGCTGATAATCAGCAGCCAGTCAGTTTCCAAATATACCAGCAGAGATTTAGCTACGATAATGCCGATAATTTAACGCAGATAGATCACACTGCCTCTGCAGGCGATGCCGCCTCAACTTGGACATTGGATTATGGAATTGCGGCGGATAGTAATCAACTGCAAAGCACACAAGCTAGTGATAGTCCAGGGGCGGGCACGCTGGCTTACAATGCCACAGGAAGTATGACTGATTGGCAGCGTGATGATGGCTCAAAACAAACCTTAGCTTGGCGCTACGATCAACAGTTACGTTTCTTTGAGCAACAGCCACAGGGTGAACATACTGCAGGATCTTCCTCAGAGGACACAAGTGGTCAGGTTGTGCCAGAGAAAGCCAGTATAAAAGAATACTATGGTTATCGCAGCAATGACCGTTCAGCTTTATTTACTCAGAAATTATCTAATGAATCAGCGGCGCGTACGCCTTTATTCTTTGCCGCGCAGACAATGCAAGCTAAGCAGCCCACAGGAACAGGGGAGTTATTGTTTGCAATCACAGAGCGTGCTTATAAAGTATTATGTATAGAATTACCCAGCGGTGAGCGAGAATTAATTGAGCACGTTTATGCGCATGGATGCGAACGTAAGCGCGTTTGGCAGTTAGAGAATCAAACTCATGCTGCATCTAACGATCCCATAGCAAAGCAGCCTGATGGGCTACCAGATCTTGCAGATGCAACAACACAGATGCAGGCTACTTTGATATTAGAACGTCATAGTATTAACATTACTCATGATGACCTGCCCATTGCGACCAAGCATACTTGGCTGCGTGATGACCTGCAACGTGAATGTAATCAACAACCTTCACCTGCACACCCCACGGAGCAGCTTGTTTATCATATTGCTGATCATCTTAATTCTGTCGTCATCGATGTTGATTCAGCGGGTGATGTTGATAGCTATCAAGCGTATCAAGCCTATGGTAGCCATGCGTATCTAGTGAGTGCCGATGAGCGTTATTTATATAGGAATGATTACTATTACTCTGGTCAAACACGTGATGTGTCAGGATTATACTATTATGGTGAACGTTATTACGCACCGCAGCTCGGCCGCTGGATAGCACCTGATCCAGCAGGTTTAGTTGATGGCTTGAATGTGTATGGTTTCGTACAGGGTAATCCCATTGGTTTTGTGGATAAATGGGGGTTAGTGGGTAGTGATACTGATTCAAAACGTACATTTAAGGGCAAGGAAAAAGAATTCTCTGTATCGGCACCTATAGAATCAGCATCAGAGAGCGAATTTGTTGGTAAGAAAGCTTATGTAAAATCTCGCTCGTCTCATGGGTCAAAACCAGCACGGGCTTCCCATACTACAATCTCAGAAGATTATAAATCTACGACTCATAAGAGACCTAGTAATCAAATGCAGGCTCTGCCTACCATTCTTGAGCGTGAACAAGGTGTCAGTGCAGCGGACCGTTCTAAACCTGCTCAAGCATTTGTTGCAGGATATAGTGCAGGTAAAAAAATGGGTGAAATGCGTTTAGATACCTGCCATTTTATTTCTGCACAGGAATTTAATGAAATTATAGATACTGCGGTTACTAGAGCAAGAGAGTATGCGGATGTTTACGACCATAAAAATTTGCAGAGATTAAAAATCGAATTCTCAGCATATACTAAATATTTTATGGGTACCAGTTCCCGTTATGAGTTTCCAACAGTTAAACGAGCAATTCGTAAAATTTTTAGTAAGAATCCTATTGACCGAAAGACGCTTGCTCTATATGCAGATCATATTAAAAGTAAATTTAACAAGGTCTCAGATAACTTAGCTCCGGGATATCGTGGAGTGAATAGAGCAATTAAGCAACGTAGAGATACGCCTCTTGATGCGAAATCTGTTATGCGCACTTATGCCATAAATAGAAAAAGATCAACTGAGATAATGAAGCGTCATTTAGGCTTAAGTAATACAAAATATATCCCTAGAGCAGACATTAACGGGCATGCTTGGTCATCTACTCGTTTTCCAGAACAAACACGAAACATTAGAAGCGGCAAAAAATAATATCTTTTAATAGTGAAAAATTGACATACCCATAGCGTCTCATCTTTAGGGCTTTCTAGTGTGCTATTTTCCGCCGTCTAAAGACTTTAAATTTTGCCAATAGCCAGCTATTACCTGCAATTTAAAGTCTTTATCTAAGGAAAAATTTCTGTCCTATAAAACCATAAATATGAGACGCTATGGGTATAGATTAAGCTCAAGGATTATTTTGCTTGTCATCACTTTTGTGCTGATGTATGGTAATAAAAGTCGACCTACTGATAAGAAACAATCCCTATGAAACAATGCCCCTGTGGTAGTCAGCAGCCATTTGATAATTGCTGCGGACAATTCATTCAACAAAATCAATTACCTTCCACTGCTGAAGCTTTAATGCGATCACGCTATACTGCCTATACCTTAAACAATATCGATTATATTGCGGCAACTATGCGTGGCAAGGCTGCCGAGGGATTTGATCCTGTGAGTGCAAAGCAATGGGCTGAGTCAGTCAAATGGTTGGGTTTGCAAGTCTTGGAGCATGAGGTTGTATCTGCTGATCGAGCATATGTAGAATTTATTGCTGCTTCTGAATATCAAGGCCAGCAGCAAGAGTTACATGAACGCAGTGAGTTTCACAGGATAGATGGACGTTGGTTTTATGTGGATGGTGTTGCGGGCACATTAACGCCACCCACACAGGACAAAGTGGGGCGTAATGATCCGTGCCCTTGTGGGAGTGGTCACAAATATAAGAAATGTTGTTTGTAAGTAACCAGTTATTGTATAAAAAATATGTATGTGAGGTTGAAATGAATAAAGTAGCGATTGTAACAGGTGCAGCCGTACGTGTTGGTGCGCAGATTGCGCGTCATCTGCACCAGCATGATTTTAATGTGATGATCCACTATCATCAATCAAAAGCTGCAGCAGAAGCTTTAGCTGCAGAACTAAACACGCAACGCGCTGATTCAGCAGCAACTGTACAGGCAGATTTAAATAATATCGCAGAGGTAAACTATATTCTTGAAGCTTGTTTATCACATTGGCAACGACTTGATGTGCTAGTCAATAATGCGTCACGTTTTTATCGCACGCCATTAGCCAGTGTGACTGAAAATCAATGGGATGATTTAATCAATAGTAATGTCAAAGGTGCTTTCTTTTTAAGTCAAGCGGCTGCACAAGCACTTAAAGATACCGAAGGCTGTATTATTAATATTACCGACGTCAATACCTTGCGACCACAACAAGATTATTCTGTTTATTGTATTGCTAAATCAGGATTAGAGATGCTGACAAAAACTCTAGCTCAAGATTTAAGTCCCGAAGTGAGAGTCAATGCTATCGCACCTGGATCAGTATTAATGCCTGTTGAGGGTAGTGGTATGGATGCAGATATGTGTGAACAAGCCATTGAAAATACTTTGCTAAAACGTCGTGGTAACCCAGAGGTAATCGCCAAAACTGTGCTATTCCTTGCTCAAGAAGCAGATTATATGACCGGTCAAACCCTATTTTTAGATGGCGGCAAGTCGTTATATTCATAGCGTCACATATTTAGGACAATAAGAGTTATATACTCTATTTAATAAAATTAAAATATTTTATTGCAATTTTAATTGATTCCTTTTACCATCTCTTTAACATTTAATTTATATGTTATGGAGATGGTATGGACATACATAGCCAAGATGCCCCTAAAGCCCGCGTGAATATCACGCTCGACCTAGAGACGAATGGGGTGAAGTTGAAAAAGGAACTGCCTTTAAAGCTCGTTCTACTCGGTGATTTTAGTCGAGGTCAATCCCAGCAGCCTCTAGCTCAGCGTCAGCGTATCACAATTAATCAGCATAATTTTAATGAAGTTTTAGCGAGTTTATCACCAACATTAGAAGTGGGAATAAATTCACACAATACACAGGATGTTGATACAAAAGCACAACTGACTTTCCAGCATATGCAAGATTTCCATCCACAACAGATTGCCATGCAAGTTCCTAAACTAAAAAAATTAATCGCCATGCGACATTTATTAAAAGAATTACGCTCCCACATACTAGAAGATGCAAATTTACGTTCACAGTTACATACGGTACTAAAGAATCCAGATGCGAGACGACGCTTACAGGAAGAATTGCGTCAATTAATTACTATAAATGCAGAATAACTCTAGAAGGGCATGAATATGGCAATGCAAACATCCGTATACAAAGAGTTTTGTCAAGCTGTAAATTTACAGCCAGCACAACAGTTACCTGCGGTAATGCGATTTAGTGACCGAGAACAGCTTGCTGAGCTCGATCAGACGGAATGTTTAAGTACAGCATTGTTCGCGTTGATCAATTTATTAGAACAAGAGGATGAGCAAGTAGCTAGCATTGACAGATCACTGATTGATGAGCTTATCTCACGTATTGATATACAGTTAAATACACATTTAGATAACATTTTACATAACGCAGAATTTCAACAGCTTGAGTCACTATGGTGTAGTGTACAATACTTGGTGGATCGTACCGACTTTCGCAGTAATATAAAATTAGAGTTACTCGATATCAGTAAACATGCATTGCAAGAAGATTTTGATAAATCTGATGAATTACAACAGACAGGTTTATATAAACATATCTATGAGCAAGAGTATGATATGCCAGGTGGCGAACCAATTACCGCACTTATCAGTGATTACAGCTTCACTGCATCTAATGAGGATATCGACCTATTAGAAAATATCGCTAAAAGCTGTCAATGGACACACTGTACTTTTATCGGCAGCACAAGCCCACAATTTTTTGCTAAGGAATATTATAGTGATGTTCTAGCCATAGATGATATGAAAAATTACTTAGAACGTGCTGAATATATACGTTGGAATAATTTTCGTACACAAGATGCAGCTCGGCATATCGGTTTAACCATGCCAAAATTTTTATTACGCTTACCTTATCAGCAACCTCGTTCAATAAAGCACTTTCAATTCAGAGAGACCACACAGCATCAAGAGGATTATCTTTGGGGTGCAGCGAGTTTTGCCTTCGCGGCTAATATGGTAGAGAGTTTTAAAGAGTACGGTTGGACAGTGAATATTCGTGGGCCAGAATCAGGAGGGCGAGTGGATAATCTTCCATTACCTCAGTTTGAATTTGGCCAAGGTAGACACAGTAAAATTCCAACCCAAGCCTTAATCCCTGAAACTCGCGAAGTCGAATTAGCCGAGCTAGGTTTTATCCCCTTAAGTTATTACAAGAACAGCAATCATGCTTGTTTTTTTTCTGCTAACTCTCTACATAAAGCCGCTGAGTATTTAGATGATGCTATAACTTCAAATAGTCGTATCAATGGACGATTACCCTATGTTCTACTTGTATCACGCATCGCCCATTATTTAAAAGTTTTGCAGCGGGAAAATATTGGTACAAGTAAAACTGCTACAGAGTTAGAAAATGAATTAAATACATGGCTGAAGACCTTAGTCACAAAGATGCGTAATCCTGACCAGGATTTAGCAGCAAAATATCCCTTAAGCGCAGGTCAGGTAAAAGTAACAATGCAAGCGGATAATCCAGGATACTTCAATGTGGACCTGCTTATACAACCGCATTTTCAGCTAGAAGGTGTGGATGTGAAATTATCATTAGTTGCCCAGTTCCCTGCCAATAAGAATAGGCTGTGAGGGAAAGTTAATGATGAGTTCAGTCGTTCTAAAATCAAAAGGAGAATCTGCGGATTTTAGCAAATGATGAGAAGAGCTACAATTTTTAGCACATGGTGATAAGTATTTTTAGAATGTTAAGAAAAAACTTGTCATTTTGAGCCTGACGTATCGGCTCAAAATCCCAAAGAAACCGATTAATAATCAAGGGATTGTTGTTGACATGCATGAGCGACTCTGATCAAATATCTGTTTTCACCACAAAAACGATTTAAGGAGGCACTCATGCACGCACCTGTATTGTTACAGAAATTATTGAGAAAAGCACTACCCGATTTCCATTTAAAAAGACTCATAGCCTTAGTCAATGCAGCCGACAGCCTTATTCGGTGTAAACGATTAAATATCAGTCAACTAGGTAAACATGTGAAGGGTGATTGTACAAATAAAAATGGCATTCGTAAGTTAGACCGGTTGATTGGCAATAAGAAAATTCATGCGCATATTCCAGAGATTTATAAAGCAAGAGCGCGTATCATATTATCTGGTTTGATGAACCCATCGATTAGCGTAGATTGGAGTACTACCTCTAGCCATGACAACTATTGTTTACGCGCTAGTGTTAATGCCGAGGGTCGTTCCCTAACGATTTATGAAGAAGTGCACCCACGAGTAAAAGAAAAAAACAACGATATTCACAATCGCTTTTTAGACACATTAAAAGCGGTGCTTCCTGAACATTGTTGCCCATTAATTATTACAGATGCAGGATTTAGAACCCCTTGGTTTAAAAAAGTTGAATCAATGGGATGGCACTATTTAGGACGTGTAAGAAATAATAATAATTTTTATGATTCGCGCACACAGACATGGGGGAATACCTATGAGTTATACAATGAAGCCAATGCCAAAGTCCAATATATAGGCAAGGTATTATTTCCTAAAAGCAAGCAGATAGAGAGCCATATGTATTTGTATAAAGGGAAAATCAAAGGAAGAAAACGCTTAAATGCCTATGACAAGAAGTCCTGCCAACAAGCAGTAAGTAAAGCACACTCTAAAAGCCATCGAGAACCTTTTTTGATAATTACATCATTACCGCCTGAGCAATGTAATGGCCAAAAAGTAATTAAATTGTATCAGAAAAGAATGGAAATTGAAGAAGAGTTTCGTGACATAAAAGATCCTAAATATGGTTTTGGTCTAAAATTTTCAGGAACACGTAATCCAGTAAGATTAGCTATGCTTTTACTGATTGCTGCGATAGCCACATTGTTATGCTGGCTTATTAGTTTGGCTTTGCGAAAAAATAATCAAAGTAGGCATTATCAAGCAAATACTATTCGACATAGGAATGTATTATCTGTCATCACTTTAGCATGTGATGCAGTATGTAAACATGGACAGAGGTTGCGATTGTATAAAGCCGACTTTATACAATCTATTAAACAGATTAATACTTACTGTTATGAGGCTTCTTATGTTAATATTTGAGCCGATCCCTCAGATTTTGAGCGTAGCGAGAAATCTCCTGATGATTTAGTAAATGTGAATGATGTACTTATATGAATATATATGATTACCATCGTATGTGGCTGCATTTTTCTTGCCATTCGATGGCTGTATTTTTATCGTCATTCCGTGGCTTGAACACGGAATCCAGAAAAATAAGTAATAAAGGAGTTAACCATGGCAATACCAGGCTATATGTGGATTACAGATGACCACGGTGCCCCTATAGAAGGTACTGTAAAAATCAGCGGCCGTGAGCATAGCATCGAAGTACAAGGCTTTAGTCACGAAATTTATATCCCTAATGATAGTGATACCGGGAGCTTAACTGGAACCCGTAAGCATGAGCCATTTACTATTATGAAAAATTTCTGTAGTGCAACGCCTATTTTATATAAAGCCTGCTGTAGTGGACGATTGTTACAGCATGTGAAACTATGTTGGTACCAAATCAATGACCAAGGCCAAGAGCATGAGTATTTTCGACATGAGTTAACTAATGCGCGAGTTGTTTCCATGAAACCAGCCATGCAGGATATCAAAGATAAATCCAAAGAAGCCTATGGGCACTTAGAACAAGTGGCATTCCGCTACGAAAAGATTCTTTGGCAATATTTGGATGGTAATATTAGTAGTGAAGATGAATGGACAAATAAAGGCTAAAAGATACATGTATGAATCAAAGAGGTATCCAAAATGTATTATCCAGCCAGAGAGAAGTGAGATAACTACGATGGCATTACTCGACTTCCTCCTCACGGATCCTGAACAATCTACAAAAGAAAATAGCAATGCTGAACTACAAGAGATACTGAGTATTCAACGCCATTTATCTTATTTATTAAATACACGTGGCGGTTGTTACGCGCAAATGCCTGACTATGGTATGCCTGATTTGCATCTAATCTATACGCAGATACCCTATTCGATAGAAGTGTTAAAGCGAGATGTGATTAGGTTAACCAGTCGTTACGAGCGGAGATTATCTAATGTCAAAGTATTGGCGCAAGAAAAGGGGCTGCACGAAAAAACAACGATTACGTTAATAATTAGCGCAACATTGTTTAATAAAAATCCTGTAAACTTTACAGCGATGATAAGTAAATTTGACACTAATCGAGTGATATTAGAAAAAGATTAATAATTTCAACGCACTAAGAGGAGATTAATAAAGTAAGACTTGAGTAATAAAATTAATTTTATGCGAAATTTATTTGTATTTCATACAGTTAGCATAAACACCCAAGGCACAAGGTTACAAACCAGTAAAATTACAGAATTGTTACATTTGCAAGGCAAATTTTCCTTGTCTATACGTTAAAAGCTCGAGGGGAAACTCGAATAAATAACGATATAAAAACAAGTATCAACATTGGGTTAATTTAGAAAAATAAGATGGGAACATAGAAGAAGAATAAAGGCTACAGGACCAACCATAGTTACAAAACTATCACTGTAAATTTTTGAATTTAATTCTCTGTCTTCACTTTAACTACTGGATGCTCTGAAGAAGTATGCAAAGAGCTATGCTTGAATAGAGCGTCTGTAGTAATAAGTTGTGAGTATCCACTACATATTTTTCGATGCGCCATAAAGGAGTATTAAGCGCAAGCCCATTAATGTGAATAACAATAAGAATAGAGGAAGCCGCAATGCCTATAAATACAAACAATAGTGGCCTGGGTACTAGACATGGAAATATGAAGACTTTTTCTGCAGCAAGTGTGATTTATACTGATGATGGTAGTGAAGAAGTAGTTTTTGATACATCTGGTTTTTCTCAGATCGCCACAGAGGAGCCTGCTCACATTGCTGCCTTAGTCAGTCCGTCCGTTGTCAAGGTAGGTGTGAGAAGCCAGTTAGTCGCTCACGAGGATACTGCCAATAAAACTGTTGCAGATAAAAAGGATGACATACAGGATAATCATTCATGGGGTGATGATGCATGGTTGATCGAAACAGATGAAGTTATAGAAGAATCATTTATAGGCTCAGAAGACGAATCAGTAGAAGAGTCAGAATTAGAGATAAGCTTTATTAGTGACTGTAGACAGATTGCTTCGCCTGAACTTGAAGAGAATGCTAGTGAAGATGAAGAAGCCAATAAAAATTTTTTGGAAAGTGTTTTAAAAGAGCAAAATACCATCCGCGATATCGTTGAGCATAGTGGTAAATTTTGTGCAATTAAAATGACGGATTTGAAATACAGAAGAAATCTAGCATTTTCATTTAGTAGTCTTGTGAAATATACGGTTGTTCATATGCGCAAGCTACGTGAAGTCAGAGAAGAATTAGCAGAAGACTTCGCCAAGGCCCATGGATATTTTTATGATAATAATATTCCCTATTTTTGTGCGGCATTATGGGGCATTAGTGAACGCTACACCGGCCAGACTAGCAAAAAATCCAAAGCATTAGCACTAGAGATTATGAAGTCATTTTACTCTAACATGCAGGATGAAGCAGCTTTGATAGATCAGCTAAAAGATATACATGAAAAAATTAAAACCCTTGAAGAAGCCCGCGCTAACCTAGAGCAATTTAATAAATTAGGCCAAGGGGAAAATGGTCAACTTTCTGAGTTGAAAAATGAATTTGATAGTATTATGTGGGATATTTATCTGCAAACAAAATGTGGTGAGTGTGAAAGAGAAATTAACCTGAAGAATGACCAAATTATTCAGGATATAATGATTTATATCGAATCTAGTGTAAATGAAAATAATTTTATAGATTTTTCTACTAACATCAGTGATCTTATTAATAGGATTGAAACAATATGTGCAGGCAATGATGCTATTAAATTAACTAAAGATTTAAAGACAATGCGAGATAAACTGCCAGAATATCAGCTTTCATTCTTTTATAAGCAATTAGAAAGTGCCTTAACGTTTACCGAGAAGGAATGTAACTCAGCACAAGATAATGAGTCTCAAGGTGAGCAATTAGCAGATGTCTCAACATTTATTGAAAGCGAAAGTGAGTTAACACAAGATGATGAGTTCCAAGATAAGCAATTGGACGATGTTTCAACGTCTGCCAAAAATAGAAGTACATTAGAACAAGATGAAGAGTTTCAAGCTTATAAAACTCAAGTGTTAGAATTGTGCAAGAAGAATCAATTAGCTGAATTTATATATGCTATGTCTAAACTTCAAGTTATGCTCGATGATAGAGGTTATAACAGTTTTAGTGTTGAATCTATTCTGTCAGTAATTATGCAAAAATTTAATGGGCCAGTTGCATTGTTTGAGCGAGGTAAGCAAGTTACACGAGAAGTAGAAAATATTATGAGTGAGCTTGATAGTGCACAAAATGAAGTTGAAAAAATATGTAGGCATTTTCAGTTGGTGATTCAAGGTGTATACCAAAATTTAGTTGATGAAAAAGAACGCTTGGAGCAGCAAGAATATTTAATAGATAAAATAATTGCTGAAATAACGTTAGCTGATTCGTCTAACCGTTTTAACGGTGAGTTTTATATTCAAAAATTAGTTGCTATGGCTGAAGAGTCAAAAGAATCTGCTGATGATTTTATAGCACAAGCAAATCAAATAAATGCTATAGATAAAGAGTCAGAGGAAAAGAAAGAAAAACTATTTGTCAGCGCTATTGATGCTCGCCATCAAGAAAAAGCATTATTATCGGTAAATAATTGGTTGCACAGTGAAGGCATAATGGCTGAATTCAAGTGTGTACAAAGTCTTGAGATGACAATTACCCGCTTAAACAGCGAAGAGCAGAACCAAGCTATTTTTAAAATGTCTAGTGATTTAAATAAACGAGCACAACAATTGTCTGCGAGTGCAGACCAGTTGATGGACGCTCATGGTAATAAGCGACGTAGCGTTGACGATTTTTCTGTAGAGTTGACAAAAACACTCTCGATGCGTGGTCAAGTGCGTAATTACAAGCAAGTAGCACAGCAATTAAAATTACAAGGTAATCAACCAATTGTCGCGACCCTACAAGAGCAAAAAAACCTCAAGGTTAAGCAAATTTTACAGCAGCTACATCAACACAAGAAATCCTTGCAACGAAGAGGAAAAGCTATTCAACGCAGATTAGATGGACATGATCAAGATAGCAAACTTGCTGTATTAGATAACTCACCAGGTATTTTTCGTCAGTTTTTTGCATGGATTTCTGCCAGTTTTGTAGAGTTTGTGTGTGATTTGCGTGATAAACTCACTACTGGCAGTGATTGTACATACGAGAAATCTAACCATTATGTGGTTGATAGACCACGCCTACCTGATCTTATCACAGGCTTGCAATCTGTTACTCGCACGTCTGCGAGGCCAGTCTATCCTGATATTAGCCCGAGAATGTGTGGTAGAGAAGTGCGCCATGTTGACCTACGTAATAGCATCAATACATTCCCTTATGACATAGGCAGAATCAATCATACCCCCATATGTAGCCCATGTCGTTAACATTTTTAGGATTATTATAATGCAGCAACAACTCACAGAAGAACAAGTGGCATTACGAACTATGATGCAAACATTTATTAAAAAGCATCCCCAACATGCAAAACAGATGAATCTTAGCTCGGTTGATCAAGAAGATCCCTATGTAACTCGATTATTAGAAGGCTTAGCCAAACTTAACTCTACAATACAACAAACTACAGATGGGCATTTACCTGATATCGCTGAAAGTTTATTAACACAAGTAGCACCAGAGTTTTTGCGTGTATATCCTTCAGCAACCATTGCGCAGTTTACTGCACAATCAAATCAGATAAGACAGACTACCTATTTACCAAAAGGTACAGTTATTACCAGTGACCCTGTGGGTGAAGAAAGGGCTATTTGTCGTTTTCGTACAACGTCTGCAGTAAAAGTAAACCCCCTATGTATTATTAAAGTGGAAACATCCCATAGCCATGATGGGCAGGGAGATCTGAAACTATATTTCCAATGTCAAAGTAAAGACGGCATGAATCATTTAGATCTAGCACAGTTACGTCTCTACTTGCATAGCCAGAACCATGTTGCTAAACAACTTTACCAACTTTTAACATCTGAATTAGTAGAGCTTAAAATTACATTTTCTGAAAATAATTTTCAAGAGTCAATCGCTTTAGGTGACCAATCGCTATGTTGCCCTACGCTTCTAGATATTAATGATGCAATGTTGCCAAGTCGAAATAATAGTTTCTATGGGTTTCATTTATTACATGATTACTTTCTATTCCCACAGAAATATCTCTTTATCGAGCTACATGGTTTAGAAGAGTTAGTTTTTCCAGAGGCATGTACTGAGTTTATGCTCGAATTTAAATTACAACAGCCACTGCCACAAGGCTATCAAATTGAATCAGAGGATTTTCAATTACATTGTGTTCCTGCCATCAACTTATATGGGTCGGCAAGTGAACCGATTCACCTCAGTTTACAAAAAGAAGAGTATTCTGTTGTTGCTGATGCGTCACAGCCAAATAGTATGAATATATTTAGCGTTGATAATGTCTATGGTCACCATGTAGATGGCACCAAAACACTGTTTAAGCCCATGCATGCATTTCATCACCGTAATACTAAGGTCCCAGTTTATCAAACTTATACACGTACTGATGGTGAGAAATTTCCAGTGACTTCTCTTGCGTTTAATGAAACTGAAGATATGTCTGGTATGACACTATCTTGTGATATCACTGTTTGTAATGGGAATTATCCAGCCATGTATTTAACGGCGCACACTATTAATCAATTACAAGCAAATGTATCATCCGATATAACGGTTACCAATTTGACTAAACCAACTACCTTAGTGTTGCCGCCTGATTCTGATCAGCTTGCATGGTCTTTAGTCTCACATTTATCTTTAAATTATCAATCTCTAGCTGAGCTGGATAATTTTAAGAATTTATTAGCACGCTATGATTGGGCTTCACCGGATATTCACGAATCCTTATTTGACAGCATATTTTCAGTACGTGTTAAACCTACAGAATTTTTCCAAAAAGGGGTGTTTATGCGTGGGTTGAGTTTTTCAATCGGAATCGAGGAAGAACGACTTGAGCATGAAAGTGAGCTCTACTTATTTGGTACTGTACTACATCATTTCCTGACGATGTATGGTGCAATGAATAGTTTTGTTAAAACTGATATTATCTGCCATCCATCAAATAAGGTTTTACAGTGGCAACCTATATTAGGCAAGCAATGACAGAGCATATAGACGCTTGTGAGTATTCCAGTTATTTCCAATTGCGTTATCGGTTGGAACAATTCAAAAGTCGTGCGATTACGGTGCATACTCACTCACATCATGCAATAAATTTCCCCTGTACTGATGTAGAACACATCTATGACAAAGATGACGAATGCTATGTCTATGTTAATTTTTTTGGTTTAACGGGCACAGATTCACCGTTACCACACTACTTTATTGATCTTGCTAATGGAGACAGTGATAAAAATGTCAGAATACGTGATTTTTTACACATGCTTGAGACACGTTATTACGATCTATTATACGAAGCTTGGTTAGCTAATCATCCTCATAAACAATTAGCCTATTCATCTGAAAATTATTTAGATAGTTTAGTCGCTTTATCAGGCAATATATTAACCCATGAAGACCGACAGGAGTTTGCTTATGCTCACATTTTTGGTGCAAGAATACCTGCAGCAGCATTATTACTCACAATGCTGCAAAATCACTACCCTGACCACACAATTGCTATCAAGCAACGTACTCCCCGTTGGACTGATACACTGGGTGAATGTGTTTGTGCATTGGGTGTGAGAAATAATCAATTAGCCGATAATGCGTTATTAGGTCAACAGTTCTATCAAGCCGTATCACATATTGAAATTGTATTTTCCCATCATGCTTTAACTGTAATGATTAACTTACTTAGTAATCAATCTCAACGTGATGAGTTATTTTCATTAATAGAACGGTATTTAGGTTGTTTATTTGGGTACGATGTTCTGTTTGAATTGCAGTTTAGTGATCATCACGATACTACATTAACAAGCTCGCATTGTTTATTGGGTTTGACCACAGCCTTAGGGAGTGGGTTTAGTGTGATGGTTGAGTAATAACATGTTGTTCATAGTGACTAAACCATCGTAAGATTTCTCGCTGCGCTCGAAATCTCCTAATGATGTGACTACTAATCACAAAGTATTTATTCAACTTGTTTCCAGTTTTACCTTCACTTTCTTGCGTGGTTTCAGTGTCACTAAAAATTGTGGTTTAACTTTACCTCGTGAAATAATCTTGATCCGATAGTGTTGCAAAATCGTTGCTAAGATTAAAATAGACTGGGTCATGGCAAATTGACTACTAATGCAAATCTTTGGTCCGACACCAAAGGGCAAGTAACTAAATGCTGGGCGTTCAGCTTTCTTTATTTTGGTGAAGTTTTCTGGATTAAACACGTGTGGGTTTTCCCAATAATCTGGATGGCGGTGGACACCATACGTGGAAACCATCAATGTACTTTTAGCTGGGATCCGATAACCAGCGATGCAATCTTCATTCACAGCTAAACGCATCATCGCCCATAAAGGCGGATATAAACGCATAGTTTCTTCTAATACCATGCGTAAATAATTCAATTGCGGTAAGTCATCTACTGTTGCTGGCCTATCGCCAAGAACAGAATTGACTTCAGCAATGGCTTTTTCATAGCATTCGGGATTCTGCTGTAGACAGTGCCACACCCACGTTAAAGTGCGGCCACAAGTTTCATGGCCGGTGACTAAAAATGTTTTTACTTCATCGTGTACAAAAGAATCGGTCAGTATGCCCGCAGGGTTCTTTGCCTGTGCCGATAACATTACCGAAAGCAGGTCATGTGAATCAGCTTGAGGATGTTCCCGTCGTTCTGTAATCATGCGCGTTAAAATCGCATTCAATTTTTTTTCCGATCGTTTGAAGCGGTAATTGAGCCAGCTAGGAAACCAAAGTGGTAGGGCAATGGTTTTGGGTACAAATTGGTTGCCAATATCAACCGTGGTTAAAATATCATGTCTATCTTGGGCAGAAAATTCGGTGTTAAACAGGATCTTTGCTGCATTAGCCAGCACCACATCCATAATAATATGGCTTAAATCCAAGGTATTGTTTTGATCTGCATGTTTGCGCCACTCATGCATTTTGTCCTGAGTAATTGAAACCACTGTGGGTACTAAGCCATCAGTATTTTTACGTTGAAAAAAGGGTTGTAATAAATCTCGTTGATGTTGCCAGGTGGGAGTCGTATTTGTGAGCAAGCCTTGGCCAAGCATCAATGCTAAACGGCGGTAATGAAAACCAGTTTTAGGGTAATTATCCATATTGCTGTGCAGTACCTGCTGAATACACACGGGATCAGTAACCAGATAAATTTTGATCAACCCAGGAAAATGGCAAATGCCGCCGTAGCGTACCATTAACTTTTCCACTAAATCAGGGAAGTTGCGTGGTGGCTTTTCCCAACGAGTAAATAGGTGGGGGCCGGGTGGTTTTTTTAATTTTGCCATATGACTGAGTAGACCTTTGGTTTATTAACCCTGCTTTATGCATTTACAGCTAGCATGGGTATACTGTACTATCAATATAGAACTATCAAGTGTAAAGGACTCCTGAATGACCGCGTTGGTTAAGACAATGGCAATCACAGTGCTATGTACGCTGGCTATAGGTATGGCAGGTTGTCAATCTCATACACATGCTTCCGCGCCTATGAATAATTCTGAAATCGTCAATGTGGTGGGTGGTACTGCTGCGGGTGCTGTGGTTGGGGCAATTGCTGGTGCTGCTACCAGTGGTATTAGTACACCTGCGACTGTAGCCGCTGGTGCTGCCGTGGGTGGTACGCTTGCTTTTCTCAATCCGCCATTAGACAAGCGCACGCTACGCCAACGTTTAGCTGCAGAGCATGTGCAAGTGATTCAAGTGGGTGAAGATACCATGCTGGTTTTACCCAGTAATATTTTCTTTTATCCAAATTCTAGCCATTTAAATGAAAATTATTTCTTTGCCTTAGATGATGTTGCAAAATTTATTGGTCAATATGAGACCGAAAATATTAAAGTTGCCGGTTATACGAATAAAAGTAATTCAAACTTACGAGATATTGCGCTTTCACGCCAACAAGCTCAAAATATTGCCCACTATATTCAAAAGCGTGATTTAGATGCGCGTTTTATGTACTCAATTGGTTATGGAGCGCAGTATCCTATTGCAACAAATTGTACAGATGAAGGTCAGAACACCAATCGACGTGTGCAAATTACTTTCCGGAAAGTGACAGTATAAAGCGTGAGATGCGTAAAGTGCGCATGTATTTGTCAAATTGCAGCAGACTGCCAAGTAGATGAACAATGTAGGAGTTTCACATGGCAAAAGCCAAAAAAAAACCAGCCGCCAAGAACCCCCAACAGGAGCAAAAAGCGGCGGCTAAAGCAATCAAAAAAGATGCATTAGAAGTTATCCGTTTGCGTAACTTTTTTTATCGAGATAGTTATCGTCGGTTATTGTTGGTTTTACTACTTTTGCTAGTGATTATCGGTGTTCTTGCTGGTTTACTTTACTATCTGTTGACACATCGACCACAACCTAAGTATTTTGCAACGAATGTTGATGGTGGTTTAGTTGCGCTAGTGCCCTTGAATAAGCCCTCGGTGAGTACAGCAGAGTTGCTGAATTGGTCGGTACGTGCAGCAGCGAGCGCCATGACTTTGAATTATGTGGAGTATCGTACTCAGATTGAGGATACCTCAGATACTTATTTTACTCCCCAAGGCGCAAAGCAGTATCAACAGGCATTGTCAGTATCTAATGATTTAGCAGCCATTCAGCAAGGTAAATATATTGTCACCGCCATGGCCACACGTGCGCCGCAGTTATTAGAACAAGGTATTTACCAGCGCTCACCTTATACCAATCGCTATGCCTGGCAAGTGAATGTACCCATTACGATTACCTTTCAAAACGAGCAACAAAAAAAGCAGCGGGCTTTAGCAATTACTTTGTTAGTGGTGCGTTCTTCAACAATTGTTGATAATAAGGCCAGCAATATGGATGCATTACAAGGTATCGGTGTTGCAGCTATTCAAGTTGCGCCTGATACCCAGCAAGTTACCTCCGCGACTAAAGCAGTATAGGTTAGTCATGAAAGCATCGCAGCAACACACATTTGCTATGTATCTAATCAGTCTTTGCTGCTTTGTGATTATGGGGCTGATTGCTGTGGACATGTACGTAATGACACATGAGCCAGTACCGCCTTTTATCCGTTTTAACCCGCAGAAGAATGTGGTCTATACGCCGGATATGCAAGGTTTAAATCGGCCAGTGCTTAATCGTGATTCTTTACGTCATTGGGCAGCCGCAGCAACAACGGCCGCTTATAACTATGACTTTGCTAATTACAAGAAACAAATTCAGGTGGTCATTTCGAAATACTTTACCCCTGCGGGTGGTGAAGCTTTTGTCAACGATTTACAAGCTAAAGGCGTGTTAAAGGGTATCGTGCGTAATCAAGTCATTGTTAGCTCAGTTGTACAAGGTACCGTAGTGATCCTTGATCAAGGTGTCATTAATGGAAAGTATTCATGGAAAGTACAATTACCGATCAGTGTTACCTACCAAAGTGCCAGTGAAGTGGAAGCCGACCAAATGATCGTCACATTGTTGATAGTGAGTGTACCGACGACGCTTTATGATAAAGGGATTGGCATTGACTCTTTCTCAACGCAAATTGTTTAAGTCCCTGTGATTAATTAGTTTTTGAATCATCTCTTTTCAGTTGTACAAGTTTGAAACTTATGTAAAACTAACCTTTACTCAGTAGCTTAGCTGTGGGAAACTGAGAAAGACTTTGCTGTGCAGGGTAGAGGTAATGTTTTATCGATTGTTGGTCATGTTATGCAATCGATGAAGGGTGGTGAACAAGGCTTGTAATGAATCTATTCAATGACTGTAAAAAATTGCTCATTCTGATGGGGGCTTTAAGCGTGACAGTTGCTCAAGCACAGCAGTCACCCACTCTGCAGTCTCCGCCTAGTTTATCTGATTTACAATCGCAATCATCCGCCGCCATTGGCCAGGCGAAAAATTTACAACAACAGATGCAAAACAATCCAAAGTTACAGCAATATTTGGCGCAAAATCCCCAGGCAGCGCAGCAAGTGCAGTCACTGCAAAACATGCAGTCAGCCACTAAGAATGGACAAATGCCCACAGCACCTCAAACCACAACAGCACAACAACCAAACACTACTGCCGCACCTACAAGCTCACAGTCATCTACGCAAAGTACGTCAAATTCTACGGGGCAATCCCAATCTAGTTCACAACAAGGTGCAAAGAATGGTCAGCAAGGGGGTGCAGGGAGTACGCTAACACCACAGCAACAAGAGGCAATGACCAATAAACAAGCCTTTAAAGCGGTGATGCAAAGTGCTTTTCCCATGTCAGTGGAACAAATTCAAAAATTACACAATACTTTAGACGATACCCAGCGCGTTAGTGCCGCTTCACCTTATAATTCACCGCCACAGCCTACCTCTTCATCTTTATTTGTGAATTTATCACCAGGTTCTACGCCACCCGTGATCCGTTTATCTAAAGGTTTTGTGTCTTCATTAGTTTTTATTGATGATACAGGCGCGCCTTGGCCTATTACAGCTTATGATTTGGGTGATCCCACTTCTTTTAATATTACTTGGAATAAAAAAGATAATACCATTATGGTGCAAGCGTTAACCACGTATGTGTATGGCAATTTAGCAGTACGCTTAAAAGGTCTAGAAACACCCGTCATGTTAACCCTAGTGCCAGGACAAAAAATAGTCGATTATCGTGTTGATTTGCGTATACAGGGTACTGGGCCAGAAGCACATCCGAGTATTCAATCTGTCGGCTTGCCTTCCGCTGCTAACCCTCAGTTACTTAATTTTCTTGATGGCGTGCCGCCTAAGGGTAGTCAACGCTTAAAAGTCACAGGCGATATTGCTGAAGCTTGGTTGTTTAATAATCAACTGTTTATTCGAACGCAATATAATGTTTTGTCGCCTGCATGGTTGGATAAAATGTCCAGTGCTGATGGTATGAATGCGTATGCTATGCAAAAAACACCACTGATCCTCATGTCACGACATGGCAAGGCAGTACAAGTTAAGATTACAGGATTGTAGTGATGGCAGATGTGAAGAAAAACTTAGCGAATTTGTCTAATTTATTTTCTGATGTGAAAACGCGGACGATCATCATTTTCACCTTAATTATTTTATTGACAGTCATTGGCATTGGTATTACCAGCTTTAGGAAATCAGCCTCTAGTACTGGTGGCAGTGCGCAAGTTGCGAATGCACCGCAGATTACTTCTGTACCTGGTTTGACTCAACCCACAGCTCAATATGCACAAGTTGCTGCACAAGCTAACGAACAACGCTATCAGCAGGCAAAGAAAACGGATGGTAGTAGTATTCCCACGGTGATTGGTCAACCTCAGCAAGATACTAGTGGCATGGCTGCTGGTTTTGCTAGCCCAGGTCAAGGTGCTGCAGGGCAGGGCCAAGGCGCTGCAGGCCAAGGTGTTGCCGGTCAAGGCCAAGGTGCTGCAGGTCAAGGCCAACAAGGTGCTGCAGGTCAAGGTCAACAAGGTGTGACGGGTCAAGGTCAACAAGGTGTAACCAGTAGTTTCGGTACTGCAGGGCAAGGTGGATCACAGACTGGGGTTTTTGGTGGCCAAGGCCAACAAGGTAACAATGCTAATTCAGCTCAAAATGCTGCGCAGCAATCACAAATTAATCAATTAAAAAGTCAACAGCAAATATTGCAACAGCAATTAGCGGAAGCTACCAGCCAACAAGCACAACAGGCGATACAGCAAAAACAACAATCCATGGAAAATGAAGCTAAGGCATTATTAGCTGCTTGGAATAAAGTAGCACCGCAAGCTTATGTAGCAGGTGAGGCTGAACAAAAAGGCCAAACGGGACAAGGCAATGGTAATGGTTCTAGCGCTAACAATAATACCAATAACAATAATGATTCTGGGCAAAATAATAATACGGATCAATCCAATCAATCTCCGCAAGGCGTGACGATAAAATCCGGTGATATTCTGTTTGCTGTCTTGGATACTGAAGTGGATAGTGATAATCCAGGACCGATTTTAGCAACCATCGTTTCAGGCAAATTAAAAGGCACTAAATTAGTTGGTGCGGTACAAAACGGGCCGGAGATCACGGGTGAAAATGGTCCTACATCCGTGACCTTGACATTTAATACCATGAGTATTCCTGAATTAACTAGCAGTATTGGTGTCAGTGCGGTGGCGATTGATGCAGATACAGCTAATACAGCGATGGCAACAGATGTGGATCACCATTATTTATTACGCTATGGGACTTTATTTGCTGCATCCTTCATGCAAGGTTATGGTAATGCGGTAACCCAAGCAGGTTCAATCGCGGTGAATTTAGATACAGGTTCAACAGTATCTGTGCATCAAGAATTGAATCCAAGCGAAGAATTAGCTGCTGCGGTTGGCCAAGTTGGTACTAACTGGGCAGATCAACTGAATGATATATTTGATCGACAAAATACCATTTATGTCGCTCAAGGTACCGGTTTAGGCGTGCTGTTTTTGCAGGATGTCACTATACCAACACAAAATACTGCAACAACATCGTGATTTGATGGGTGGAGTTTTAAATGGCTGATGACGAATTTGACGAAAATGAACATCCTGGTTTTGGTGAAGAGGATGAATATCACTTTGATGATAGTGATGATGAATTTAGTTTTGGGCATGAAGAGGATTCATTTGATTTTCCTCAAGACCCTCTTGATGCACCTGTAGAAGAGAGTTCAGAATTTGGTTTTGAGCAAGAAGACCATGAGCAAAGTGAATCCTTTGCTGATCTAGGTGAACAAGAAGCGCCACAGAAAAAATCAATGACGCCATTGATCGTAGGTGCCTTAATTATCTTATTAGTTGTATTTGGTGTTTATGAATTCTTTGGGAAATTTTCTAGTCGTCCTACCCCGACTTCAGCAACCAATGCTAATTTAGCAACGCCAACAAGTACAACACCACAAAAAACTTCAACGCAACAAACTCAACAAGCGTCAACAACGGGTACACAACAATCCTCAGGGCAGCAACAACAGCCAGTGCAATTACCGGCACAGCAGCAGACGACACCTTCTGCCACAACAGCATTGGCCCAACAAACTTCTGCAGTATCGCAACATGTGCAGCAAACAGAGCATAATTTGCAGTTAGCCAAGGGTCGTATTGATACTTTGGAGCAGCAAGATGCAACCTTAGCTGCTGAGTTAAAAACTATGCAGCAAATGGATTTGAAAAGTGCACAGCAGATCCAGCAATTACAAGCGAATATACAGAATATTCAGAATCAAATTAATAATATGAATAAGGGATTAAGAGCTTTTGTCAGTGATTTTAGAACCTTACAGTCTGAATTTAAAGAACGTTTAACGAGCTTAAATCAGGTACCCGGTGTGCCACAGCAACTTGGTATGGGGCCATCAAGTTTTAACAGTGGATCTTCTTCAGCATCCACAAGTATGCCATCAAAGAGCTCGGCTCCGAGTAAATCATCCACAGGATCAAGTTTGGCAAATATGCGTTACTTTGTCACAGCGATCATTCCTGGACGGGCATGGTTACAAAGCTCTAATGGACAAACAGTCACGGTTGTTGCCGGTGACACTCTACCAGGCTATGGCACTATTACTGAGATTGATCCTCAGAAAGGTATTGTCCAAACCAGTGTGGGCATTACTCTGCAATATGGTATTGAAGAGGGTTAATTGTGAGGTTTATCAGGAATAAGGGATTACTTCGCAACTATCCTTGGCTACAACAATCAAGGATGATAGGTACCGTTGAAGATGGGAGCAGTGATGTATAGACATACATATAGATTCGGTTATTTTGAATTGACGCCAGCGATGCAGGACCAGTGTAAGCAGTATTTAAAATAGGTTTATTGCTATTATTGTATTTATTACCCACATTAGTCTTTGCTGCGAATGGAGACCAGGGCGGAGGAACGGATCCTAATAGTGGCCTACCCACGAATAATCCTGCTGGCGGCCAAAGTCCCACGACACCACCTGCATCAATCAGCGTCGTCTTACAAAATATCAATGAGCAACTGCCTTATTTGTGGACCCTTGTACGTGGGATTGCATTTCTTGTGGCTTGATGTTGATTATCAAAGCAATTTTTAATTTAAAACAATATGGTGATATGCGTACCATGACTTCCTCGAATACGGATTTACGTGGTCCTTTAATTATGATTGCGGTGGGTGCAGCACTGATGTACACCCCGTCTTTATTAAATTCATTACTGATCACTGTGTTCGGCACTTCAAGTGTCCAAGCCTATAGCACCACAGCAGGGGACTCTGCTACACAAATGGCACAAACTATTATCTATATTGTGCAATTTGTAGGCTTTGTTGCCATTGTGCGCGGGCTGTTTTATCTGAATAAAGCTGGGTCAGGCCAAGGGGCGGGACAACAAAACTTTTTTGGTAAAGGGGTTATCCATGTGCTTGGGGGTGTTCTATGTATGAATATTCGTTGCCGCAAAGGATATATTGTTTTCAACCTTGGGATGGACATAACACTCAAAGTTGAGTAAATTTACATGATCAATTATTAACTGTAAAAGGGGAAAGTCTGATGGCTAAAGTGGAGAGCAAAAAAGCTCAATTAATAAAATCAGTGCTGATGTTAGTGGCGGGCTGTAGTTGCTTTTTTGTGAGCTATGCTTTTGCTACTGATGCAACACAGGGTAGTATTGGTACAATTGCTAGTAATGTGACCAGTACCTTTACATCGCTGGCTAAACTTTTTACTGCAGGTTCATTTATTGCAGGTATTGGTTTTACTGCTGCAGCTATCTTAAAATTCAAAGCCTATAAAGATAACCCAACCCAAATTCCTATTGGTACTCCCTTCGCCTTACTCTGTGTGGGTGTTGCCTTAATTTTCTTACCAAACGTGATCAAATCTGGTGGCGCAACCTTATTTGGTAATAGCGCAAGTTCAGGTGGCGTTTCAGGTACTTCTAAACCTGGCGGCAGCTAATCAAACTGAGGGTCCGCTATGTTACGGCCGATAGTGTTGAATGCAACAATGAGTAACTACTCAGCCTTTATGTCCCGAAAAGCGAATAAAACTTTTCGGGACATTTGTAAGAAGGTCTGGACTAGAGATAACTACACTTGCCAGTTTTGTGGCTTTCAAGCTCAAGACTATCAAGAAGTCGTTAATGTTGATCAAAATTACCGCAACAACAAGTTAGATAATTTAGCAACATCCTGTTGCTTTTGTACTCAGTGTAGCATGCTTGAATCTCTAGGTGAGGGTGGCTACGGTGGCGGGTACTTTAATTTACTTACCGCAGATGACACAAAATGAATTAAATAGTTTTTGCCATGTCCTGTTTTGTGCCATTGTCAATAATACAGCCTATAAAGATAGTGCTCAGGCTATTTATCGTACTTTTCGAGCGCGCGCAAAATTTATCGATGATAAATTTGGTGAGGGAGTGAGTGAGCCGGCTGTATTTGGTCAGTTGTTAGTTGATTATAAAATGAATCACCGTAAACAACCTCCCAAGATATTAGATTCCGTACGCTTATTACCAGCGCGGGGACGTTTTGAAAAGCAAATTAAAAAATGGGCAGAAGCGGCAGTAGCTGAATCATCAGCTACGTAGTGGCTCAAAACTTCGTTATACCGCGATATCCATGGTCCCCGCGGTCAAGCCTCGGGGTGACGGATCTGAAAGTTACAGCGTGGCGAACGGAAAAATTGCAGGAATATGTGAGTGCAAGAATAGCCGAAGTATTTCTTAGTGATTGATGAATAATCACAGAGAGACAGAGAAAGGGAAATTAATATATGCCAAGTTTCATGGATCCAGTCGTCGATGGACTCGATACACTCTTATCATGGTTAAGCTCTGGCCTCAAGCAAACCATGGCGAGCTATTGCGATCTAGAAACTGCAGAAAGTAAAACAACGCTTGTTGCCCAAGATGGCTCTTTAGTTTCCATATTAAAAGTGCAAGGCGTCACCGGCCTTGTGGGTATGACCGAATTTAATAAATTGCATAAAGGGATCAGCCAATCATTAGAAGCAACCTTGTCTCGACCAGGACACAGTGTACAAGTATTATTTACTTATGATAAAGATGGTGTTGAGCAAGAAATCAATGATATTTATGCGCCAGCAAAAGCTACCGCAAAAAATTTAAGTTTAGAATTAAATGACTTATTTGATGAGCGTTTAAAATTTCTTTCGGGCTATTGCGCTAAGGAATGTATCTACATGGTCTTATGGACACGCGTAGGTACACTCACGCCAGAGCAACAAAAACGTGCGTTAAAAGATAAGCAAAAAGGTATTCGTACTAATAGTATTCCACCGTTTAACAATAGCCAAAATTTAATTGCCGCGTTCCCGGATCTACGCAATACTCATGATTCTTTTATTCGCTCCGTATATAATGATTTGAATGCTTTAGATTTGTATACCACTGTGCTTAATGTGCATGAAGCATTGTATGAAGTACGTCAGAGCGTCGATCCAGAGTTTACCGACCGTAGTTGGCGCCCTGTGTTGCCAGGTGACCGATTACGTAAGCGTGCTTCAGAAAAATTCCCCGATGATATTGCGAATGTATTATATCCACCCTTATCACAGCAAGTGATGCCAAGAGATGCTGAAAAGCTGGATTTACGTACGGTCAGAATTGGCGATCGTATTTATACAGCAGTATTTATTGATTTATTTCCTAAGGAAATTAAACCTTTTACTCAATTATTTCAGCGTATTTTAAATGCCCATATCCCATGGCGTATATCTTATTTTATGGATAGTAAAGGCTTATCTTCGATACAATTTCGTTCAGCAATTTCAGCTATTTTAAGTTTCAGTTCTTCACAAAATCGTTTACTTAGTGATGCCATTCATAAATTACGTGAGATGGAGCTCAATGGTGAAGATGCCGTGATTAAATTACGGGTTGCTTTAGCCACTTGGGCGCCAGTGGGCGAGGAACGACTTTTACGTACACGCACCTCACAATTAGCTAAGGCAGTACAAGGTTGGGGTAGTTGTGAAGTATCAGAAGTATCCGGCGATCCCTTCGGCGGCATTGTCTCTAGTATGTTAGGTGTCTCCGGCGGCAGTGAAGCCATCCCTGCCATTGCCCCACTGAAAGATGCTGTATACATTTTACCGATTACTAGGCCCGCATCCATTTGGCGCACGGGCGCTTTATTACTGCGTACTCCAGATGGGAAGCCATGGCCATATCAACCAGGTTCCACCTTGCAAACTACCTGGATTGATTTGTTTTATGCACGACCTGGCTCGGGTAAATCTGTATTGTCTAATGCGATAAACTTAGCATTATGCTTGTATGGTGGTTTAAAACGTTTACCGCGCATTGCTATTGTAGATATTGGTCCTTCTAGTAGTGGTTTAATTTCTTTATTGCGTGAAGCATTACCTGCTAAAGATCGCCATTTAGTCGCCTATCACCGTTTACGTATGACACCTGAATTTGCAATTAATCCCTTTGATACACAATTAGGTTCGCGTTATCCCACACCACAGGAGCGTAGCTTCTTAGTGAACTTTATGACACTGCTCGCAACTCCTTTGGGTGCTGAACGTCCTTACGATGGTATTCCTGATATGGCGGGGATGGTTGTGGATGAATTATATAAAGGATTAGCCGATGACGGTAAGCCTTATACTTATACCACAGGTTTAGAGCCTTTATTAGATGGCATTTTAGAAGAAATTGGTTTTGTCAGAGATCAACACACGACCTGGTGGGAAGTCACGGATGCATTGTACTTAGCAGGTTTCATACACGAAGCCATGCTAGCCCAACGTTACGCTATGCCATTAATTTCAGATGCGGCATCAGTTTGTCGTAATAAAGCGGTGGAAGATTTATATGGAGAGATTGTTGCGCCCACAGGTGAGTCATTAATCGATGCCTTTGCGCGGATGATTTCCAGTGCGATTCGAGAATATCCAATTTTATCACGTGTCACTGCCTTTGATCTTGGTGATGCACGTATCGTGTCACTGGATTTGGATGAAGTAGCAAAAACCGGTGGTGATGCTGCAGATAGACAAACTGCCGTCATGTATATGTTAGCGCGTTATGTACTTGCTAAGAATTACTATCTCACCGAAGATAATGTTGCGGATATGCCAGAACGCTATCGTGAATATCATCACGAGCGTGTAGCTGAAATTCGCGAAGATCCTAAACGTATTGTCTATGATGAATTCCATAGAACTGCAAAAGCCAAAGCAGTACGTGATCAAGTTATTGTGGATATGCGGGAAGGACGTAAATGGAAAGTTCAAGTCGCACTGGTGTCACAGTCTGTAGAAGATTTTGATAGTGTGATGGTAGAGTTTGCCACGTCTATTTTTATTATGGATGCAGGTCCAGCACAAACCGTGAAGAAAACTGCAGAAATTTTTGGTCTTTCCGAAACCGCACAAATTGCCTTAAATACACGCGTGCATGGTCCACGTGAAGGTGGTGCGACATTTCTGGCCCAATTCGCTACCAAGGGTGGCATGTATACTCAACTACTTACATCAACTATTGGTCCTATTGAATTATGGGCATTCAGTACCACCGCAGAAGATGCGAAGTTACGTAATGCATTATATAAACGTATCGGGCCAGGACCAGCACGCCGACTACTCGCTCGATTGTTCCCCAGCGGCTCTGCTACGAAATTACTTGAAGAACGTCTCATGGCGGCAAAAGAGCAGCAAGGCTTAATCGGCGAAGTAAGCGAACTAGGATTAGTCGATGAATTAATTAATGAAATCCTCGACGCTTACTCAAAAGATGCTAATGTTTCAGCATTACCGATATAGCAGATTACTCGAGCATTACATTACCCATCTATGAAGCTATATCAACAAGATCCAATGGTTGTAGATTGAATTGATCGCGTAATTTTTCGGCTTGGGCTAGATCATACATTGCTTGCATATTCACCCACATTTCACTACTTGTGTTGAGGACAATGGAAAGTCGCACTGCCATTTCAGGACTGATCCCACTTTTTTTATTAATGAGTTTTGATAATGTGACTCGCCCAACACCCAATAATTGTGCTGCTTTAGTTACAGAGAGTGAAGTATTGTCAATCAATGCACGTTTGACGAGTAAGCCTGGATGTGGTGGATTATGCATGAGCATGTCTAACTCCTTTATGCTTCCATGTACGTATCATAAAATTGTAGCCTATATATATACAAGCATCAATTATAAGACGCCATGTAGATTATTGAGTTCATCACGATTTTTATTCTATTATTATTTGGACTCAAAATTTATAGGTAGAATTATAGTAAATTTATATTCCTCCCTATAAAAATGGTGATTTAGTCTAAATAAACTGGGGGGTAAATTACTATTTTCTTAGTCAATGTAAACACAGTAATTATGCCAAGAGAAGGGAAGCCGTTAAGTAATAAAACGCTTCACTATCTCGTAGACCAATACACTGATTATTCCGTGGCTGAATTC
This sequence comes from Gammaproteobacteria bacterium, assembly GCA_965230425.1. Taxonomy (GTDB): domain Bacteria; phylum Pseudomonadota; class Gammaproteobacteria; order UBA1113; family UBA1113; genus CBDDKW01. The sequence continues at coordinate 64,179 of CBDDKW010000006.1, forward strand.
TCACTGTCCCTTAGCTCAGATTTCCGTTATCTCACGGCGTGGCCGCATAATCCAGTAACTTACTGATTTTTATAAAATTTTGACCATTGAGCGCGATATAAAAGCAATATGAAAGTTTATGTTAATTTCTTAATATTTACTTAATCATTTTCTTATACCATAGCTGCATCACATAGAGACAACTTGCCACCATATCGATTGAGGTGTTGAGTTAAAAATACGAGAACGAGGTAAATACTATGCCATTAACGCATCCTACCCAAGTAGATCCTACAATTATTTCTGATATGAGTGTAGATGGTCAATCAACCCCCATAGTAACCGCCAGTACACAAGATATCAGTGTTGATGACTCAATAGTCCCCATGACAACTGAAAGTCTTCAAGATGAAAGTGAGGCTAATGCCTGCGATCAACAAAAAAATAATAAAAAAGTTACGGCAGCAAGCATAGCTAGTTTACCTAATGAAGTACTATCCTTAATTTTATGGTATGCAATTAATCGCAGTTCTGAATTTTCACACGAGGGAGCGAACACGCATTATCAGTTAAAGCAAGTATGTAAGCGTTGGTATGAATTGCTTCATGATGAAAAAATAATTCTGAAACAAATACGTTTAAAGACATTTGCTGATGCAGAGAGAACTAAAAGAGTTAACGCTGAATTTCGAGCATTACTCAAAGATGAATTACGTGCAGTATTTGAAGCAGGATCTCCAAAGGGTAACGATAGAGAGTTGCTTAGCTATAATGAGGTTCATGAGCGTGTAGAAGCAGCGTATGATAGGATCATAGGTATTTCATATACTCCAAATTCATTTTTTCAGGGTGATACTTCTACACCAACTACTGCTGAGAAATCGCCCCACAGTCTTTTGCGTGAATTATTTTTGACTATATCGCCTCATGAAGAGCATTATCTTGATTTTGTAGTGATTCAAACTAAATTAGCACAAGTAAAAAATGATCCTGAACTAGTTGAAATATATAAAAAACAACTGGATTTTTGTTTGTATAAATTTTCTAATCCAGAAGCATCTATTTCTAAGCTTAAGTCGCCACTAATAAAGAGAATCATAACTAAGTCTTCAAGGATGGAACCGTACCTCAATGATGATAGAAAGTTAACACAATTTATTTATAGCTTTAGTTCACTACTTTTTACTACTGCCTGCGATGCTGGAGAGCAAGCGGTAAATGATGATTATTACTACATTTCTACAGAATTATTATCATATGCAGCATCTATGCATGGTAATTGCGTTGATCTTCTTATGATTCAAGAAAGAGATGATAGAAATTTTACATTTATCACAAGCTGCTTATCAGAGGAGGAAAATGAACTGTCTAAGCAACATCTTTTAAGAGTTTTTAGACGAATATTATTTTTTAATAATGTATGGAGAACATGCTACTCTAACTATCTTACTACAAAAATTAATGGAAATGAGAATATTGATGATGTATTGTTGCATTCTGCCTATTATATGAATATACGAGCGATCCTCTATGGTATAGATGAGTCTGGATTTTTTTCTGAACGGCGTCATAGATACAAGATATCTAGTGGAGACCTTTCAGAAGAAGACATAATTAAAGTGGAATGGATGCTTAAGTCACTGCCAAGGGGAGCTAGAATCAAATTATGCCAGATGTTCTATAACAATCCCACGATAGGCCCCCAAAGTTTGATTAATATAGTCGCTCAGAAGATACGAGAATATCCAATGATAAACGGTGCATCTGCATTATGTCGTGAAATGCAGATGTATGCTGGAGAAAATACAGAAGTAGTAAGCAGTTCAAATGATAAGGAACAAATGGTCTGCAGCACTGGCCAAGATACAGAAAAGGTAAATAGTGCAGATAGTACCTCAGTGCAAGCAAGAAAGGCTGGTGTGCAACAACATGAAGATACTATACGTTTAGAACAATTTAACTTATTTCGTGATTACCATCGCTCAGTTATGTGTATGATGGCAAATAGCACTGAGGTAACTACACTAGATAACGACTCTGGAGCAGCAACGCTTAGTGATAGTGGAGTCAAAGTGCCTACCTGTAGCTAGTAAAATAATAGATAATAAAAAAATTAGTTATATTGATAACATCTTTACCCAAACAAATTCTCAGGGCAAGCGTAGCTTTGAATAATCCCTGAAGTAAATGGATTAATAGCACTGTCACTAATAATTTCACACAGTGCTGAATATCCTTGTAAGTCAAAAGTGACTTTGAATTGATTCGGACGTTTTTCATTAATGACTGGTGCTTTATCGATAGCGTGGAAGAAGGCCCAGATACCGGTATCTGTTTTACTGGCAGGGTCGGTTTTATCACCACTGAAGCTGAGTGTCATGGCGGGATGCTTCGTACGGCCTGGCCAGTTGAATGGCGTGGGTGTTAGGGTTTCTTTGGTATATGCGGCGCTTTGATCATCAAGAGCGATAGCGAAGGTTTCTGTGTTTTTGTTAAGTTGTAATGGTTTTAATAAGAATTTAACTTCTATTTTATCCGTGTTACTGGGGTAAAACATGCTTTGTATGATCGCTGCGGTTTGATATTGTCGCAATACCGCATCACTGAAATCTAAACTTTCATGATTACGGATTTTCCAAGTCCATTTGCTATGTTTGGTATTAACAAAGGCATGTAAGTTGTCAATAAAGAAGGCGTTTAAAATACCTTTAGGGCCAAAAAAGGCGCTGAAATTCTTCATCGCAACATTAGTGGAAGCCTTTTTATCAAAGGGATAATGATGGGCGATGGTGGTGTTATACTCAGGAACAACTGTTTCTTTCCAAGTATCATTAAGATAGTGAGCCGTATTATTTAATAAAATGTGCCAACTATCTTGGCTAACAGTGGTAAGCCAGTTATTAAAGGGTGCGGGTGCTTTTGCACCTAACTCAGCAAGGGCATCGAAGGCATCGTGGTGTTTACCTAACTGCATACGCTGTCTTGCCACAATAAAACTACTTTGATTTGGATCATTCGTTTGCTGAATTTTTACTAAGGTTTCAGCTACAGTGGATACGGCTTTTTTTAATACGGGTAATTTGTGTTGCTGGTAGGCAGCAATGAAATGATTGTAGTCGGCAAACTTAATACTGATTGGTGTAGGCATATTGTCATAGTGTACATCGGTGTTGTCATGAATTGTTTTTAGCAAAGCAGTAAGTGGAGTGTTTTGTTTGCTTAAACTATCGATAACATTGATATCATCTTGCAAGGTCTGAATGGGTTTTAATTGTAGTTGGGCGATGACATGTTGCCAGTTTTTGATATAGGCATTCATATAATCAGTGCGTATATCATCAATGAGTTTCTGTGGATTAGCTTTACTATGTGCTGTTGTCCCAAGTACCCAGTTACCCTTAGTGACATGCTCTGCCGCTGCTGGGATTAATTTATCATACATTGCTTGAAAGTTTTTCGCAGTATAGATGACAGGGATTGTTATTATCTCTTGTTGACCTGCAAAGATTGGCGCAAAGTTCTTCGCATTAGGGATATTGATTTTGAGAGTTTCATTATTGGGATTGTAGTCATTATCAAGAATCGCTAAGGTCAATTCAGCATGAGATAACTTCGCCAAATGCTGGCGTGCCTGAGTTATCAACTGTGGATCCAGTTGCATGGGTTTAATGTGGCTATACAGTAAATGATTTAGGTGAGTTAATAGTTGACGTTGTTTATGGGTATTATGAGGTAAGGCTTGTTGCCAATAGTGTTTGAACCAATAATCAACATACTGCTTATTTTCATGTTGCGGTTGACCTAACATGAGATATGCTTTCAAGGTGCCGTATAAGATTTCAGGCTGTACTGCATTTTCTTGGGCGATTTGTTTCGTTATTGCATGCTCTAATTCTGCACGTGCAATATGTTGAACGGCTTCTTGATAGGTATATCGCGCTTTTTCAGCTAAATCATTAGCGTGGTGCAAGCCAATGTTTGCGGCCTCTGGTAAGTCAGCATGTTGTAAAATATCCTGTGCATGTTCCAGAGTATTTAATGCGCTTAGTGCGGTATTGGCATCTACTAGCTGCTGTTCTGATTGGGTTAATGCTTGGTAGCGATTGATCGCTTGTTCAGCGTCACTGATTTGCATCACATCGGTTGAAAAGTTCTTTGTCCATAATACAGCACTGCCAACACTGATGATGACTGCTGCGGCAATGGCCATTTGTGCCATATGTTTTTTAGTTTTATTTTTTTCCGGGGTATTCACGGTATCTGTAGGCTGACAATCGGGGAAAATGACTTCAGTAAATAATTGTTTGACGAAGTGTGAGCGTTTACTCTGATAAGGTTGCCGACCTGTATACGTTTCAATGGCGAAGGCTTTACTTAGCGAGCCTTCTAGTCTGTCGAAGGTTTTACCTTTTGTGGTATTACTGGTGAAGTAAATCCCACGTAAGGTGGTGAGTTGGGTATTACAGGTGGTCTCAGCAATATATTTTAACAAGCTGGCGATAGGTTGTTTAATGCTTTCCATTTGCAGTGGAAAGTTATTAATAACCGCACGTTTTTCTTTACTGACTTCTTGATGTAGGCGGGGAATTAATCGTGCGTGTAGTCGTTTTAATAATTTATCGAATTCACCATCATAAGCATCGGCGATGCGTTGTGCATTGGTGATTTGACCTTTGGTAAAACTAAAGCCCCAGAGTTGTTCGCGTTCTTTGCTATTTAAATGTTTAAAAATTCAGTAAAGCCCGCTAAGGCATCACATTTTGTGAAGACGATATATACCGGCACGGCAGTGCTCAAGTGTTGCTGTAATTCTCCTAAACGTTCACGAATACTTTGAAAATGAATGGTTTGTTCTGCCTTGGTTTGGGTTGCCAGTTTTTCTAGACTGATATTGACCACTAAACCATTGATGGCGGGAGTACGGTTATTCTTAAGCAATGATAGAAAATCTAACCAACAACGTTGTTGTTCTTCATTTTGCTGATCGTGGATCGTATAAGTACCAGCAGTGTCCAATAATACAGCTTCACGTGTAGCCCACCAATCACAGTGTTTCGTACTACTGATAGGCCGTGGTGCTTTATTGGCTTTTTTACTGAGTAAAAAGCTTAATCCTGAATGTGCTAATAAAGATGTTTTACCTGATTGCGGACCACCGATTAATAAAATCCATGGCATGTCATATAAGCGTTGTTTCTTATTTAAGAAATTAATTTGCGTTTTTTTTAAAAATTCTAAGGCGCCGAGGAAGTGGCGACGTACTTTTTCCATTTCTGACATGGGGGATTCTTGATCTTCGCTTTGTTGCTCGGAAAAATTTAGCCGGCTATATTGATGCATCAATAAACCTGCAGTACCCGCACAAATGAGCACGGCAGTAATGAAACGCGTCCATTGACTGGCAAAGGGATAACTGTGGCCAATGGCAATCATGGGCCCGACTAAACAGATAAAGCCAATAAGTGATGCCGCAATGGCTAATTGTATCAGTGCAGAAAAAATAAATTGTTTATTATGAGAATTCATGGTTTGTTGTTTGATTCATTGTTGTTAAAGTATTTGCTAAGGGAGTAGCTGTGACGCCGATTAAATAGCTGAAGCATAAATACACGCCAGCGATAACTGCAGCAGTACAAGCACCGATGACCCAGAGCTTTGGTGCGGTATGAGTGGGCGCTGTGGCTGTTTTGGTGCTGCGTTTGGGTTGTCTCGCTAATTGAGTAGGGAAATCACCACGTTGTTGACGGATCACATGGTAAAGATCATCCATGGCATTGGCTAATTGGTCGCGGCCGTTATCAATGACGCGGTATTTACCTTCAAAGCCCATGCTCAGACAAATATATATAAATTCTACTAAATCGATTTGGTTTCTAGCATCTTGCTTTAAACGCTCCACAATTAAGAAAAAACGTTCGCCACCCCACATTTCTCCTTGGAAATGGTAGAGTAAATTTTGTTCATGCCAATTGCTTTTGCGCCCCCAGCTTGTACTTTGGATGGTTTCATCAAGTGTAGCGCAGATAGCATAGCGAGCGATTAAAATTTGTTCAGGTTGATAGTTGCGAGTCTGCAAGGTGCATTCAAAGGCTTTAATTTCATGAACTAACTCTTGGCGTAGTGAATCTATATCACAATAAAACTGACATTGGCGGAGTTTGGCAACCAAGGCAAATAAAGCTGAAGCGCCCGCGACTAGAGGGTTCACACCTAATTTTGCGCTAAAGGTTTTAGTCTGACAAAAACTTTGCAAGGTAGGTAAAGGTTCACGCGCCTGTGATGGCTCTAGGGAATCTAAGGATTCAATGGCTTCAGGCCGGGCTTCATCGTCATTCATGGCGAGAGGTTTAAGTAAAGATTCCTTTCGCATGGTTGTTTCCTTCGCTATTATTCTCGTGCAATGGCTTTATGGCCAATATCTTTACGATAATACATATCATCCCATGATATTGTATTTGCCAATGCATAAGCGTTGTGTTGGGCTTGAGTAATTGTATCACCTAAGCTGGTAACACAGAGTACTCGGCCACCGTTTGTTCGTAGCTGATTATGACTCAAAACAGTGCCTGCATGGAAGACTTTTTGTGGAATTGCCGCATGATTTTCTTTAATCCCACTTATTATATGACCTTTGTCATAGTCGGCTGGGTAACCACCTGCACAGAGTACTACGCCAAGAGCAGGTCGTGGATCCCATTGCAGTGATTGCTTAGCCAAAGAATGCTCAACTGTGGCTAAACACAGAGCAATTAAATCAGATTGTAAGCGCATCATGATTGGCTGTGTTTCTGGATCACCCAGGCGACAATTATACTCAAGGACTTTCGCATTACCCTGTTGGTCAATCATTAAGCCAGCGTAGAGAAAGCCACAGTAGGGATGGCCGTCTTGTGCCATGCCATCGATAGTCGGCTGAATAATCTGATCCATAATATGTTGTTCAATTTCTGCCGTTATTACTGGCGCAGGGGAATAAGCCCCCATACCACCTGTATTGGGTCCCTGATCACCTTCATCACGCGCTTTGTGATCCTGTGATGTGGCTAAAGGTAAAATGGTAGTCCCATCAGTGATCACAATAAAACTTGCCTCTTCACCTTGGAGAAATTCTTCAATGACCACACGGTGGCCTGCTTCGCCAAAGGCATTACCGGCTAACATGGATTCAACTGCCGCGATGGCTTCTTGTTGATCTTGAGCGATGACTACGCCTTTACCGGCAGCCAATCCATCGGCTTTGATAACTAGTGGCATAGCATGTTGTTCTATATAGTTTTTTGCTGCATCGGTTTCGGTAAAGCTTTGATATGCTGCAGTAGGGATCTGATGCCGTTGCATGAAATCTTTACTAAACGCTTTAGAGGATTTCTAATTGTGCTGCTGCTTGAGTTGGCCCGAAGCAAGCAAGTCCCTGGGCAGAGAATTGATCCACAATACCTGCCTGCTAAGGGTGCTTCAGGTCCTACAATCGTTAAGTCTATTGCTTGGGTTTGGGCAAAGTCCATCAATGCCGCAATATCCGTAGCTGCAATATTTACATTTTCTATTTTTGCTTCACTGGCGGTACCGCCATTGCCTGGGGCGACAAAGATTTTTGTTACTAATGTAGATTGTGCCGCCTTCCAGGCTAATGCATGTTCACGTCCACCGCTGCCAACAATAAGAATATTCATAGCGTTTTTGTTCCTTATAATATATGCCCATAGTTGGGGTATTTTAAAAGAAAAAACTACGGGCGGCTAGGAAACAATAAAAAATTTTAGAAAACACATTGCAAAGCAACCAAACAGGTGCTAGGATTATCTTATGTGTCGATTTGAGAAATCAGCTTGCGGACACGTTAAACAAGCAGCTAAAGCGAAGGGAAACCACCAAGCTTAGCTGCGGTGGTTTTTTTTTGGAAAAAATTTAAGGCGATAGTTAGCATTATGATATAAAACAAAATTCAACAAACAATACAGACCATATAGGTTTTTGTATAAGCGAAGCGAAGACCTTGGTATTTGCCGAGGTTACCTTACGCGATGGGGGATTCTCAAGGGGGAGAATCGCGATTTTCCCCCTTGAGTGCCGTCGCGCGAACTTGGTTCGCGCAGGCATTCCAAACAGGAAACACCACGGGTTATCTGTGGCTGTTGGTTCTACGTGTCGATTTGAGAAATCAGCTTGCGGGCACGTTAAATACGCAGCTAAAGCGAGGGGGAAACCACTCAGTGAATAGCTGCAGTGGTTTTTTTTTTGCAAGCAAGAAAATGTCATTTTACAACGATAAGGGGTTACAGTTATGAGTATTTTAGAACATCGATTTATCGATTTAACGCACACTATCGAAGAAGATATTCCTACTTGGCCGGGTAGTCAGCGTTTCACACGGACATTGCATTGCGATTATCCGCAAGGCTGCCGAATTTATAATTTCTTGCAAGCAGAAGGGACAGGAACACATATTGATGCACCTGCACACTTCATTGAAGGTGGCAAAAGCATTGCAGAATTCAGTTTAGAGGAGTTAATCGCACCAGCCTGTGTGATCAATATTGTCGAACAAGTACAAGAAAATCCTGATTATGCCTTGAGTGTAGAAGATATCATCCTCTGGGAAGAACAGTATGGCGCTATTGATGAGGGTGATATTGTGCTAATTCATACGGGTTGGTCGCGTCATTGGCCTGATGAACAACGCTATCGCAATTCTGATGCTGAGGGTGTTTTACATTTCCCTGGTTTTTCTAAGCACGCAGCAGAATTCTTAGTGGATAGGCATATCGCTGGCGTTGGTTTAGATACCTTGTCAATTGACCCAGGTGTAAGTACAGATTTTGCTGCACATCATGTATTACTGGGTAATGGCAAATTCCAAATTGAAAACTTAGTTCACTTAGATCAATTACCACCGCGTGGAGCTACTGTATTCGCTTTACCTTTAAAGATTGCAGCCGGTCCAGAAGCTTCAGCACGCGTAATTGCTTTAGTCGAATAGTAAGAATAGGAGAATAACAATGTACTATATTATCACTGCAGATCCGGGAGAGAATTTTACGTCTCCCTTGTTTGCTGAGTTGGAAAATAATCCACAATATACTGTATTAACACAATCACAGTTAGCGGCATCCGATATTAGATTCACTGCCGCTGATAAAATATATGTCCCATATGAAGGCGCATTAGAAATCGTGCTACAGCGTGATGATGATCCAGCACGTTTAGCTGCGATTTCTGCGACCAAAGACAAGTATGAATTTCGCCGCTTACTAGCAGAACTATATCCCCACTTTTATTTTAAGAAAGTGACATTACAGGCACTTGAAGATATAGAACTTGACTTTGGAAAATGCGAAAAATATGTAGTCAAACCTGTGCGTGGTTTTTTCGGTACCGGCGTGCGAGAGATTACCTGCCAAAATGATTTGTCAAAGATAAAGCAAGAAATTCTTGCTGAGATTACCGAAGCTTCCGCATGCTTTCCTGAATCAGTGATATCTTCTACAGAGGTCATCATTGAACAATATATTGGTGAATCAGCGGAAGAGTTTGCTATTGATGCCTATTATGATGAGCAAGGTGAACCAGTGATTGTCGCTGTTTATAAGCATCCTGTTGCTACAGATTCTGCCTACTCACAGGTGTTGTACTATACACATGAGGATATATACGAACAATATGCAGATTTGGCTAAGCAGTTTTATCGACAACTTCGCCAACAGCTAAGAGTAAAAGGACATGAATTAAAATCATTTCCTGTCCATGGTGAATTTAAGTTAGAGGATCAGCAGCTTGTGCCGGTGGAAATTAACCCTGGTAGATTCGGTGGTTTTGGTTTAGCTGATTTACTGTATCATGCGCTTGGAGTTAATCCCTTTACAACTTTTTTCGAAAATAAAATACCAAATCAACAACAATTATGGCAAAAACAAGCAGGGGAATACTGTGCTTGGGTATTAGCCTACAATGGTAAATCAGTAGACCGCAATAGTTTCCAACCAAATACCCAAGCATTCCGATCATTCCTAGGGGATGATAAATGCTTATGTGTTACACCTTTAGATTATCGTCACAATCCAGCTTTTGCTATTGCCTACTGTACTGACTCTGAGCTTACTAATATCGAACGTGTTCTTGATTTAGATTTTAATGTGTTTTTTATCACCATTGCTGACCCGGAAAGTAGCAACGTGGCATTAGAGCATTCTGTCAAGCCTAAACTGCAGAGAGATACTGTACAACCTAGCCAAGGTAAGCAACTGGCTAGTACAAGGCACGCTTCTGATACGTTTGAAATCGAGCAGAGTCGTCTACGAGAGAGTTTAGAAGCTCTGCTAGGTCGATTCACCAGTGGTAATAATTGTTTAAAGCAAGGGAATGATCCTACGAAATCAAGAGTAGGTATGTTTCCCCAAGCTCAGCCACATACTGCGGAACTAGCTGTGGGTTACAGCAAGTAATGAATAATTATTGACTTGATCCCTCGCAGCTTGTCTCGGGGATTTTTAATAATGTTAATTGAAGAGAGGTAACTATCATGAGTAAAGCACATATATTAGGATTTCCTAGAATTGGTATCCAACGCGAAGCTAAGAAAGCAGTAGAAGCTTATTGGCGCGGAGAATCAACTGCAGAAGAATTAGAAGCTGTAGGTTCTCATTTACGTGAAGTTCATTGGCAACAGCAACAACAAGCAGGACTTGATTATGTCACTGTGGGTGATTTTAGTTGGTATGACCATGTTTTAGATACAGCGACATTGTTTGGCATTGTGCCTGAACGCTTTGGGCATACTGGAGATGAAGTAGCCTTGGATACTTATTTTTGTATGGCGCGTGGTCAGGCACCGAATGGCGCAGATGCGCAAGCCTGTGAAATGACCAAATGGTTTGATACTAATTATCATTATATAGTGCCTGAGTTTAGCTTGGACCAAGAATTTGGTATTTCGAGTCAGCGATTATTTGCCGATATTCAGCAAGCTCAAAACTTAGGTTATACAGTCAAACCGGTGATATTAGGACCTTTGTCACTGCTATGGTTAGGCAAGGTAAAAGGCAATGAATTTGATAAGTTATGTTTATTACCTAAGTTGATTCAAGCCTATGCTCAGGTTTACACACGTTTCACAGAACTAGGTATTGATTGGGTGCAAGTGGATGAACCCATCCTAGTGTTAGATTTGCCTACAGAATGGCAACAAGCATTCAGTATCGCGTATCAGCGTCAGTATTTAGCCGGTATTAAATGTTTACTGACTACTTATTTTGGTTCTATTGCAGATAATCTTGCCGTGCTAGAGAATATTAGCATTGATGGTTTGCATATTGATATCTGCCGTGGTGCTGAGCAATTGCCTGAGGTGATTAAACAATTTTCCGCGGAGAAAGTGTTATCGCTGGGAGTCATTGACGGTAGAAATATTTGGAAGGCAGATCTACAGCGTAGCTTAGCTCAGTTACAAGTAGCTCAACTGAAGTTTAAAGATAATCTGTGGGTGGCAAGCTCATGTTCCTTATTACATGCACCTGTAGATTTAGAGATAGAACAGGACTTAGACAGTGATATTAAATCTTGGCTAGCCTTTGCGGTACAAAAATTACAGGAAGTTGCGATTTTAACATTGGCTTTAACACAGGAATCGCATCAAGATAAGGAACGTATCCAAATAGCTTTTGTTGAGAGTCAGCGTACCGCTGAATCTCGCCAACAGTCTAAACGGATCCACAATGATGCGGTGGCACAACGGCTTACTACGATTACAGAAGACACGGCAAAACGCCAGAGTCCGTATGGTCAACGTGCAAAGGTACAAACCCACGCTTTAAACTTACCTTTATTTCCAACCACAACTATTGGTTCATTTCCACAGACGCAAGATATTCGTTGTTTACGTCGGGATTTTAAACAAGGAAAAATTAGTTTAGAGGATTATGAGCAACAGATTAAGCAGCATATCCAGCAAGCGATTACGAAACAAGAAGCTTTGGGATTAGATGTTTTAGTACATGGTGAACCTGAGCGGAATGATATGGTGGAGTTCTTTGGTGAGCAGCTTGATGGTTTCGTTTTTACTCAGAATGGTTGGGTGCAAAGCTATGGTTCACGTTGTGTTAAACCACCGATTATTTACGGTGATGTACAGCGAACACAACCCTTAACGGTCGCATGGTCGCAGTATGCACAGTCACTCACGGATAAACCTCTAAAAGGCATGCTGACTGGACCGGTGACAATTTTAGCTTGGTCTTTTGTTCGAGATGATCAGCCACGATCGCAAACTGCTGCACAAATTGCCTTTGCTTTGCGTGATGAAACTAAGGATTTGGAGCGAGCAGGCATTAGAGTCATCCAAATTGATGAACCTGCTTTTCGGGAAACCTTACCCTTAAAACGTTATGATTGGCAGGCATACTTGGATTGGGCAAGCCAATGTTTCCGTATTGCATCTAGTGGGGTGAGTGATAAAACCCAGATCCATACACATATGTGTTATTCGGAATTCAACGATATTATCCAGGCGATTGCTTCCTTAGATGCAGATGTAATCACCCTGGAAAGTTCGCGTTCTGATATGGAGTTATTAGAGTCATTTGAAGATTTTGATTATCCCAATGAAATCGGCCCAGGTGTCTATGATATTCATTCACCACGAGTGCCAAGCCAAGAAGACATTGTGAGTTTAATCGAAAAAGCGTTGCAGTATATCCCTGTGGAGCGTTTATGGGTCAATCCGGACTGTGGATTAAAAACACGTGGTTGGCCAGAAACTGAAGCTGCATTAACACATTTAGTCAATGCAGCAAAACAATTACGAGCAAAGTATGCATTAGATGTCTTAGTAGAAAGTAATTAGTTTTTCTACGGGTTATTCTGAATGTGACATTGGGTCAAAAATGGCAGTATGTAACATGGTAATAGTATTTTAATAAGTTAACTCGTCGAATAGTTGAAGCTACGTCATCGTACAGCTTCTAAGTTTCGTCATCCCGCAGCTTGACCGCGGGAGCCAGGAACTTTTAAATGCAATTGCTTTGTAGTGTATAAACCAACGATTTTACATACTGCCATATGTATAAAATAGCCATAGAGATACAGCGCTATTGCTCTAGGAGGGTAGATTATGTGTAGTCAAGCAAACTTTAGTTTAAGCTGTGAATTTTTTCCTACTAACACGCAGCTTGGGGCAAAGAAATTATTGAAAACCTATGGTCGATTAAATGAGTTATCACCAGATTTTTATTCTGTGACTTTTGGTGCTGGTGGTGCATCGCAGCAAAAATCTTTACAGACTGTGAAATCATTAATAGCTACTGGTGCTACCGTTGCTCCGCATATTTCTTGTTTAGGCCTAACTCAAAAAGTCGTACAGCAATTATTATTGGAGTATCAACGTTTAGGTATAAGACGTTTAGTTGTGATCCGTGGTGATTTGCCAATAGGTTCAGCAAGCTATAAAGGTGATTTTGTCTATGCGAGTGATCTGGTGGCGTATATCCGTCAGTATTTTGGCAAGACATTTGAAATCGCTGTCGCTGCTTATCCTGAATATCATCCGCAATCAGAGAATGCACAGAATGATTTAGTGTATTTTAAGCACAAAGTTGATTTAGGTGCCACTAGTGCTATCACGCAATACTTTTTTAATAGTGATGCCTATTTTCATTTCGTGGATAGTTGTCAGTCACAGGGGATAGATATTCCAATTATCCCAGGCATTATGCCAATTACTGATTTTCCTCGTTTATTACGTTTTTCGCGTTCCTGTGCAGCAGAAATACCGTTGTGGATTAGGCGTAAAATGGAAAGTTATATTGATGACAAAGCTTCAAGTCATGCCTTTGGTTTAGATATAGTGACCCAGTTATGCGAAAAACTGTTAGCCGCGAGAGTGCCAGGATTACACTTTTATACTTTAAATCAAGTGGAGCCAACAGAGGCTGTGCTACGCAATTTAAGATTAGAACAACTACTGCTAAAAAAGTATAAATACGCTAATCGTTAATTCGCATAGCCAGGCTTTGGCCCAATTTAATGGGTTGATTAGGGCTGAGGAATTCATGCCATTGTATAGATTGTTCTGGCAGCAGCAAAATCACCGTAGATCCGAATTTAAATTGGCCGAGTTCATCACCTTTAGCAAAGGTAAGTGAGGGGTTTGTATAATCCGTATGGTGTATTTGTCGTTTAGCACCGGGAGCAACAACACCTGCCCAGTTTGTTTCAATACTTGCCACAAAGAACGCACCGACAAAAATGACTGCCATAGGGCCAAGCTCAGTTTCAAATAAGCATACAACTCGCTCGTTACGTGCAAATAAATGATTGACTTGCGAGGCTGTGCGTTGATTCACTGAAAATAATTTACCAGGAATGTATATCATTTTCTTTAATGTCCCTGAGTAGGGCATATGTACACGGTGATAATCTTTAGGTGCTAAATAAAGCGTTGAGAAATGACCATTGTGAAAAGGTGCCGCGGTGGTTTCGCAGCCACCTACAAGTTCTAGTAAATTGAATAGCTTGCCCTTGGCTTGAAAAATTCGACCTTGCTGAATATCACCTAATTGGCTGATAGTGCCATCCACTGGGCAAGCAAGCTGCTGCTGGTCAGGGACAATGATCCGCACTCCAGGTTTCAAAGGGCGTGTGAAGAATTCATTAAAGGTTTTATAGTCTTCTGGTTTTTCAAGTGGCGTCTCTGTCATATTGACTTGGTAGCGTTGGATGAAGTTTCTAATCATGTAGTTCTTCAGGGCAGGCCATTGGCTGTTACTAAAGCGGCTAAATAACCGCGATAGAAAATGCTGTGGAAATAAATATTGGGGCAGTGTTTTAAGCCAATTGGTCATTTATTGTCATATCCTCATTATCAAGTGCGCGTATTGTAAAGGAACTGGCCCTCTCTGTCAGGATTAAAAAGGTGATTTTCTCATTTGCTAGGCGAATGAATTTGCAGGATAAAGTGAAGCTAGTCATTACGGTTATCTCTATACAATGTGTATATTTTTCAATTAGTTAAATACTTTATTTGCTATAAGATTTGTATTTTCCTCAATATATATTAATATATGAATATTAAATAAAACAAAATAAATATAAAAACAGCTTGACGTACATACAAATAGTAACTACAATTGTGGAGGATAGCTGATGAGCTTTGAATGGAATGAAGAAAAATACCAAAAGAATTTGGAAAAGCATGGATTGAGTTTTGCGGATGCGCAGCAAGTATTTATGAGTTCAACGGTTACATTTTTGGATGAGCGGCGTGACTATGGTGAACGCCGATATGTCACATTAGGTACCCTACTAGAGATTGTGGTGCTGCTCGTACATACGCCGCGTGGTAAAAATTTACGTATGATTTCTATGAGGAAGGCAAATGAAAAAGAAAGACACATCTATTTCAAGCGACTTACAGAGGCTACGCTCTCTGTCAGATGCGGATATCGATTACTCTGATGCACCACCCTTGGATGATTCCTTCTTTGATAAAGCGGCAATCATTCTCCCCAAGAACAAAGCGAGCATCACTATCCGGCTTGATGATGACATTTTAGATTGGTTTAAATCTCAGGGTAAGGGCTACCAAACTCGTATTAATGCGGTATTACGAGCTTACTATGAAGCACACAAAGATCAGTAAAGATGGTAAAGATATCTAGGTAATATTTGCCTCTTGTCCTCTCAAGAGCGGTATCTACTTTATAAGAAATATTATAGGTTTATCAGAGACCGTTTACTTCATTACCATAAAATTTCTGCATTTCTTGTTTAATGTTTTTAAGCGGGGCTTGACGCGCCAGAGGTGAGTCTAGCTCTAATGTCCATTGCCCAGTTTTTAAATTAGCTAATATTACCTCGTTTGGTTGCGCCCCATGGGGTATTACAATAAGAAGCCATGGAAAATTTAAGATAGCTTTCTGTTTAGCTGCTAGCGTTTGATTCATTAGCTTTGAGTTAACTGTAATATAATTATTTTTTTTATCAAAGCTGTAGTAATCAATTCCTTGAGCTAATACTTGCGCAGGATCAGGATTAATTTTTGTAATTGCAGAAAGACTTAGTCCAGTTTCCATAAAGATTGGTCGCGGTTGTAAGGCTTGGTCTGTATTCCCAGTAATCAAGGGTAATAAAGAGATACCATCTTTGTTGATAATTGGCATACGTAAATAGTTTAAAATAGTGGGGTTGATATCAACTAAAGAGCTTGGATAGCTTATCTTTGTCGATATGTTGCTTAATTTTCCATAAAGCTTGAAAGCTAGTAATACATGATTTTGCACTAAACTAATCAAATCACCACCATAACCGATTGATTTAGTTTTATTAGAATGAGCGCGATATTTTATCTTTGTATCGCTGCCAGGGATATAGTGGTCGAAGTCAGATACGCGATCTTGTGGTAAACCAAAACTAAAACCATGATCAGATATAAATATCAACATCGCATTGTCGAGTCGATTTTTTTTCTTTAAACCTATTATTAATTGCTGGATTTGTTCATCTATAGTTTTTAACGTTCGGTTGTAAGCTGTTATTGCCTTTGCATGCTTATCTTTTATATCATTTGCTTCAGGTTGTGAGCGAGCCCATTGATGTGGCCAATGCGTAAGATGTAAATGTACAGCTAAATATATGGGTTGATGATTACTGTTCGGTATTTCTCTCAAGATACTGTGAATCAGTGCATATGGATCATAGGTGACACTGGCATATAAATTTTGATGAGTATAAGGGAAAAGGTATTTTCCAAGCGGAGTATTCATTAGTAAATTTGAAAATATCAAATCATTAAAAGAGGCAATAATCAAATCGCCAATACCCACTTTTGGACCAATCGTTTTGTCAAAGCCATAATTTTTATTAATGGGTGTAAAACGATTCTGACTTGCTGCATACAGAGTGAGGTAGTTTGATGCTTGCAATTGTTTCGATAGCAGAGTACGCATGGTCTCTGAGTTAGGCGGTTGTAAGTTAAATCGTGAACCTGAGGTTTTAGGGTACTGCCCCGATAGAATTGCCATCCAGGCAGGGTATGTACGTGCTAGTGGTGAGTAAGCTTGAGTGAATATTGTAGAAGATTTAAGTGTATGATTTAAAAAAGGCATATAGTTATTGTCAATTATTCATATATTGGAGTTTGTCAGGACGCAAAGCATCAATGCCAATGATAATAATATTAGATTCAGCATAAGAGGGGTTGTTGAGGTGGACGTACAGACCATAGAAAGTAACCGAATAGAATAATCGGTATTAGCAATATCGTCACTTGGCCTATGGGTTTTTGCCACAGTTTTATAATGTATAAAGTCAAAACGTATAGTAGTATCAGCATGACAATTATGGATAAAACATAGAATAGATAAAGATTAATTGTAGGTCCTAACTTAGGGTATATTTTTAGTAGAAAGGCAGCGGTAGAGTGAGGATAAAAATATTGATTTGCAACAAAGGCGTATAAAATACCTAATGTCCATAAACTGATACCTAAACGTATGTAGGATTTATTTTTGATGGGATGTTTTTCTGAGATTAATTTAGTTATATGCCATATAATGAGAATGAACAGAGCATATAAAGATAATTGTGTAAAAATATAGCGTAGTGCGGTTAACCAAAAGCTATGTGATAATAACATTGTATGGATAAGTTCATTACCAAAAGTCACGGTAAGTCTATATTGCATTTCTAATTTACTGTAGATAATAAGAAATATTTGCACGCCTAGAAATAAGGATGTTAAACGAATTAATGGCCAGATCAGGGTTTTTGAGTGTTTAACTTTTCTCATTAATTAATTCCTGTTTGTAAAAATGCCTTTAATGTGTCCAATAAACTTTTGGTCGGGGCTGTGTGTGCCCAGCTTGAATTTAATTGGTCTGTCCATGCACCTGTTTCCATATTCAATAAAATATAACTAGGGGCAGCGTTATGATTAGGATAGCGTGCTAACAGCCAAGGCCATATTAATACTGCACGTTGTTTTCCATGGATAATTTGTGGTATCACTTCTTGTTTGAGTACCAAGGTATTCTGTGCTTTGGAAGTTGTATAATAATTAATATTATCACTAAGAATATTGTCTACATTAGGTGATGCTGTGAGTAATCCCATCGTCGTCAAACCCGTTTCAAAAAAAAGTGGTCGCTGTTCAATGGTGGATTTTGCTTGTTGTAATATAGGTAATAACGATACGCCATCTCGTAATGGTGAAGCTATATGCAAATAATCAAGAATCGTCGGAGTAATATCAATCAAAGAAGCAGGGGTCGTTGGGAAGAAATGATGAGTGGGTACTGCGCCGTATAGTTTGAATGCCAGTAATACATGCTGTTGATTCACACTGATGATATCGGTGCCATGACCGTGTGCCGGGCTAACGTGGTAAAGCGCTCAGGGCCTTTTGATTGGTTTGGCTTGCTTGGTATTTTCCCTTGCTCGGGCGGTCATTCTTAAAGGCAAAGGCTTGGCCATGGTCAGATAGTAAAACTACAAGTGCATGATCTAAATACCCTTGTTTTTTTAACTGCTTGAGTAGAGTTGCAATTTGCTGATCAGTGGCGCCGAGGGTTTTATTATAAAGCGCGCGTAATGTTGTCACAGATGTTGAAGCTGAAATAGTATGTCGTGTTTGTGCCCAGGTATAAGTCCAATGGGGTAAACAAAAATGCACGGCAAGAAACAATGGCTTATCGTGATTAGCCTTCAGTGCATGATTGAGTAAGTGTGAAAAGCTTTCAGGATAATAAGTCACATTGGCTGCGCGATTAGCATAATTGTATGGGAATAAGTAATGACTGATTGCAAAATTCATTAGTAAGTTTGATAAGGGGAAATCATTAATAGAACTAAATAAAAAATCATTCATGCCATAATGCGGTCCAATAACTGTATCAAAACTATATGATTCATCAATATTATTAAACCAACGTTCATCAGTAGCATAGATAGTATGATAGCCTGCTTGTTGTAATGTAAAAGCAATGGAATCCTGGTGTTTTATCATTTGTGGATTTTGTAAGTTAACGCGCGCGCCGTTGGTTTTAGGATATTCACCGGTTAAAATGCTCACCCAGGCTGGGAATGTACGGCCTAATGGTGTGTATGCATGAGCGAAGACAGTGCTTGTTGCTAGTTGTTTCTCTAAATGTGGCATTAAGTTTTTTTCGGCACCAAAGTACTGCAAATGGTCTGGCCGCAATGAGTCGATGCCAATGATAATAATATTGGGTTGGGTTGAAATAGATTGGGAAGATGGTCGGGGTAATAACGTAATAACTAGTATGATTATACTCAAACCGATGGCAGCACTTGCTAAATATTTTGATTTTCGCAGCAGTATGCTGAGGATTTCCAGAACAGCGCATACTGCCAGGATGACAATGAAACTACCGAGTAACCAAAGAGTATAGTATCCTAAGTCGCTGTGTAAACTAGGAAATAGATGGCCTAAAAATGCAAAGCGTGAACGTGGATAAAAGTATGTATTTGCTAGCATGATGAAGCATACAGCAATTGTCCAACTACTAAGGCCTAAAAGTCGGTAGTGTTTATCGCTGAGTTTGCATTGCCTTGCTAAGAACTTAGTACCCCAGTAAATACAAAGTATGAAAATGCAGTAGAGTGAAAATTGTACAAATAAAAAATATACAATTCCTAACCAAACTGTACTAGAATGCACAGCATGTTGAAGCAAAAATTGACTAATTGTTGCCATGGCGCCGTGATGACTCAGATCGGCAGTGATAAAGGCAACGATAACTTGGCAGAGAATAAATAATACAGTTAAACGTACGAGTGGCCAAAAAAGTACAGATCGCTGATGCATTATTCTCTCATAACGGTTGTGGGTATTAGTCAATGATACGTGAGCTTTGTTAAACGATAAAGAGTAACAATGAATATATTAGGTATAGAAAGTT
The DNA here is from genome assembly GCA_965230425.1 of Gammaproteobacteria bacterium. Lineage (GTDB taxonomy): Bacteria > Pseudomonadota > Gammaproteobacteria > UBA1113 > UBA1113 > CBDDKW01. The sequence continues at coordinate 84,068 of CBDDKW010000006.1, forward strand.
CCTGTGATGAAACAGGTATTGCAGTATATTCCTCTACGCAGGGATTGTTGGCCCATGCTATTTATAGCCAAGTGGATATGCATGAAAAATACGGTGGTGTTGTGCCTGAATTAGCATCTCGAGATCATATCCGCAAAGCCTTACCCATGATTGATGATGTTCTCAAACAAGCGCAATTAAAAAAATCCGCGCTTGATGGTATTGCCTATACAGCGGGACCTGGTTTAGTGGGCGCATTATTAGTGGGGGCAACGCTTGGACGTAGCTTAGCATGGGGTTTGGGTATCCCTGCATTGGGTGTTCATCACATGGAAGGCCACTTATTAGCACCCATGCTAGAAGAACAGGTGCCTGAATTTCCATTTATTGCCTTATTAGTTTCGGGTGGTCATACCATGCTGGTACAAGTGGATGGCATTGGCCAATATCATTTATTGGGTGAATCCATTGATGATGCGGCAGGCGAAGCTTTCGATAAAACTGCACGCCTACTAGGCTTAGGCTATCCAGGTGGTGCTGCCTTAGCGAAATTAGCAGAACAGGGCGATCCCTCACGTTTTCATTTCCCCAGACCCATGACAGATCGGCCTGGACTTGATTTTAGTTTCAGTGGTTTAAAGACATTTGCCATGAATACTATTAATCGCGAAGCTAAGGACCAACAAACACATGCCGATATCGCTCGCGCTTTTGAAGATGCCGTGGTCGATACTTTATTTATAAAATGCAAACGCGCTTTAAAACAAACGCAACAAACACGCCTTGTAGTCGCAGGCGGTGTTAGTGCAAATCGTGCTTTACGACATAAGCTCAGTGAACTTGCTAATAGTATTCGCGGTGAAGTCTTTTATCCACGCCACGAATTCTGTACGGATAATGGTGCTATGATCGCCTATGTGGGTTGTGTACGCATGCAACGTGGCGAACACGATCAATCAACCGACATCGCTGTACAACCTCGCTGGCCGTTAATGGAACTAAGTTAGATATTTGATAGATTGTCTCAACAGTGTTGAGACAATTGTTATGGTTTTTTTGTACCAGTGTGGCGTTGAAAAGCTTGAATTTTTTGTTGTAAAGCTTTAGTTGGCCTGTTGAGTTGGCATTTCGCCAAACAATTAGAGAAATGCCAATCGTTTACTACTTAATTTACACTGCTAAGCAAAGACTACTTTTTAGTTAGTGACACAGTAGAGCGAAATGGATCCAATTGTTGCAGTTGATCAGCAGACTGTGCAATTTCGTCTCTCATACCACAGTTAAATAGAACATTCATACGTAATCTGGCCGAGTTTGGATAGGCATATAGTGCTATCTTTTCCTGTATATCGCGTACTTGCCCTATATTCTTTTTACTATTGCATGTCAGTTTTGCACCTTGCATACGTTGTTGTTGAAAATAAGATAGTATGTGAAATGTTTGCATAGCAGATATTTCTGCTTGGTTAGTACTTTCGTCAAGCATTATACAATTTTTACTAGCTAAATACTCATTCATAGTGCTTAAAAACCTTTGTGTTCCTTCGCTTCTCTCTCTGAAGTCAAGGCACGCATATAACGCACGATGGAAACGACCATGAAAACCAATTGTTAAATAAATATCACAATCGTCTAGCACTATATGAATTATTTTCCTTTGAGTATATTGTGTTAGAGCATCACTTGCTTGTACTGACAGACTTCTGCCAAATGCGCTATAGGCAGCATAGGGACTATGCCCAAAACGCAGAAATGGGTTAGCTCCGGTTTCTAGAAGCGTAGTAATAATGTTTCTTTCGCCATGGCAGCATGCCAATTTTAATGGTGTATCTTGTTTTTCAGATTCCAGGATATCAATAAATAAGCCATATTTGTTATAGTATTGTAATAAGAGAGATAACATAGCATTATTTCCAGTACGCACAGCATGATGTAACGTTGTATCGTCATATTCTGAGCTTCTTGGGTTTGGATCACCACCATTTTCTAGATATTTCTTTACGGAATCTAAGTTCCCTTGCTTCACTGCTTCTATAAAGTCTGTTTCTCCCTGAGATAGCTCTATTTTTATATTGAATGAATCTCGCATAGTGTAATCTGTGAGAATAATATTGTATTGCTTGAGTGCTTCAGCTAAATCATTTTGATCTTTTTTATGCCGATCATATTCTTCCTGAAGTCTTGCATATTTTATTTCAACATTTCTTTTAATTTGTACTAATTTGTCTTTTTCTTCTCCATGAAGTTTTGCCATCTCAACTTCTGTTTCGATATTTATTTCATGATCTTCAAGCATATCTTCATAGAGCGATAAACTCAGCATTTTTTTGAAATTAAAAACTAAAAGTTCTGTAGCATTGGGTAGTACACGAGAAAAATATTTAGCAGCTAACTGAATATCTCGTGATATGCCCAGCAGATCATCACCAAAATAATATATTTGACCTAATAAGAAATGTACGTCAATAAAATCTATCTCTTTGAATTTATTCAGCAATTTAGCTTTTAGAGATTGCTTGTCAGTCCTATTAAAACAATCTATCATAGCTGGAATATGGTCTCGCATAGCTAATTTTTCTAGCCCTCGATAAATACTTTCAGCTTCTTCTTGAACAAACCTTGGGTGATGTTGGACCCTGTTAGCAGAAAATTTTCTCTCTTTTAATGCTCTGTAAGCATAATCATCTGTAGTTAACGGCATGGTAGCTCTCTTTTTTCAATTATTTTTGTTATAGTTCTGGCAAGTTACATTAATAAATAAGTAACAAGTGGATATATATTAACCTTTTTAGTGAAATATTATTACGTTAAAAATGACCGTATTTATTCTCTACCAGATGTAATGATCTAATATAATGTCATTTTTTATAAGATTGAATTTATATTATTTTAGTGATAAAAATTATCGGATATGTTAAGTCTAATTATCAAACAAATCATCAAGTGTCACCACATTAGCAATTAATTCCTCAGAATACATCGTGGGTTTCAACCCACTTGCTGAGACTATGACGGTAAATAATTGTTTTTTTGTACCAGTGCGGCGTTGAAAGACTTGAATTTTTTGTTGTAAAGCTTTTGCTGTTTGTTTATCAAGATTAAAAGGTTCATCAGTGCATTTGATTTCACACAATGAAATTGCATCATCGGGACGGTCAAAGAGTAAGTCAATTTGTGCACCATCTTCAGTCGATTTTTTACTGGGGATATATTTCCAACCATAAGGAATACTAGCTGGGCTTAGATTTAATGCTTTAACAATTTGTTGTGAGTGTTTTAGACAGATTGTTTCGAAGGTATAACCTTTCCAAGCAGAAAATGCATTACCTTGCATGAGTTCAGGCCATAGCCCATTAGCGTATTGTAAACGTTTAATGAGCGCTATGTTAGGTTCAATCCAGCTAAAATAAAACAGAATATATTCATCGTTTAGTTTATAGTAAACGCCTTTACTTTTATGTTGGTAAGGAATGGCTGAAGAAATATAGCCTGCGTTTTCTAAGTCATTTAAATTTTCTGTTAAACGGCCACCAGCCATATCTTTAAAGGTTTTTGCCAATTGTGCTCGGGTAACACCATAGCGATGTTTTGCTATTTCACGTGTTAATTTTACGTAACTGGCAGATTCTTTAAATAGTGATTGGAATAATTCATGAATTTCGTCGAATAGGAGTCCTTGTTTGCAGAAACATAGTGCGTCGATGATTTGTGCTGCAGATTGGCCTTTTTGAATTTGATCTAAATACAGTGGAATACCACCGATTGCCATGTAAATAGCAAGCAGTTGTCGGTGTGTGAGCGTGATGCCTCTGCCTTTTAAATACAGCTTGGTTTGGTGTAATGTGAGAGGCTGTATTTCTAAGCGATAAGTAACACGATTATACAAACCTTCTACATTATCGATGATATGTTTGATGATCCATGAGGATAGTGAGCCACAGACAATTAATTTAATGCGTGGGTTATGGCACCAGTATTGGTTCCAGTAGTATTCAATGGTATCAAGTAAACCAGAACGTGGCGTATTGAGCCAAGGTAATTCGTCAAGAAAAATGACAATTTTTTTATGTGACGTACTTTGAATTGCTTGCTGTAAAAGTTCAAAGACTTTTAACCATGTATCAGGTACTTCAATAGGGATATTATCATAAAATACTTCAGCGATACGCTTACAAAAAATATGGCGTTGATTCTCAAATGAACCATTTTTCATTCCGGTGACTGAGAAAAATAAGCATTTCTCCTTTGCAAAATGATTATTCACAATGAAAGTTTTACCTACTCGACGGCGACCATAGACTGCCATAAACTCTGGTTTATTTGAGGCTAAAAATTTATCAAATATCTTTGTTTCAGCATTTCTAGCAAACACTTTCATAATATTTATCTCAACGGGACAACTATAGCAATATTATAGTTGTCCTAATAAATAGTTCAAACGGTTTTTTAGGACAACTATAACCAATTTATAATTGTCCTAATAAATGAAAAATACCAAAGATTAGGACAACTATAGCCAGGCTATAATTGTCCTAATAAATGAAAAACATCAAAGATTAGGACAACTATAGGCTTGTTTGGTACTTTTGAGTGCTACTGCTTGAGTTACTACATAGAATCCACAGATTTGTGGGATAAGCGTCAGAGTAGACTGTGGATAAGCTTTGTGAATCTATATAACTATATGAATTTAAAAGAAATATATTTTAAAGTCAAAAAATTGACAGGCATGATTCTTCATCCACAGTATCTTTGAGTAGAGTCGGTGATAGCCTGTGGATAAACCGAGGGTAACATCATAACTGTATGATTTATAAATAAATATAAAAAAATGTCAAAAATTTGTCGCAATTTTGCAAATATCTGCTTGTTTTGTCTGTGCGAAAATAAACAGCGATGTTTGGTATGGTTTTTTTCACACATCATTCACAACTTATAAATAGGCTGTGCAGAGTAAGGTGTGGATAATTGGGTTTTACAACAGGACAATTAAAATTTAATTTTGCTTTCCTTACCTTTCAGTAAACGTCCAATGTTACTTCTATGCCGAATGATCATGATGAGTGCCATGAGTGCTAAAGGGATCACATATTGATGGTCTGAGAGATAATAGGCATAAATAGGCATGGCGATAAAAGCTACGAGTGCCGCCAAAGATGAATAGCGAAATAAGAAAGCGACTACCAACCAGGTAGCAACCATCGCAATGCCTACCTGCCAAGCCAGCATAGTCACAGCACCAAAGCCAGTGGCTACACCTTTGCCGCCTTTAAAACCAAAAAAGATAGGAAATAAATGTCCAATAAAAGCAGCAAAGGCAACGCTGGCAAGCAAGATCCCAGAAAAGTCATATAGTGTTGCTACTAAAACAGGGATCACACCTTTCAATATGTCGCCCGCTAGGGTAGCAATGGCTGCTTTTTTGCCACCTAAACGTAGTACATTGGTTGCACCAGGATTGCCGGAACCTTGCTCACGTGGATCAGGCAGACGCATGATCTTACTAATAATAATGGCGCTGGAAACAGAGCCTAATAAGTAAGCAAAGAGAATAAAGCCAGCAATAATGAGCATATCCAATATTTTAATATCCTGTACTGATGTGTTTACAAGTGATGTGAGTTTATCATCGTGGCTGATGATACGCGAATGCACTAAATGTGAGAATAGCTCGTGTCGCTATGTTTCACTGGCAAGCTTTGTCCAATTAGGATAGGCTTACCAAAGCTATGAGTACTCACGCGTCGATAAAGGAAAGCAAATGACAATGAATGACCAAAATCTGATCTGGATAGATTTGGAGATGACTGGTCTTGCACCAGAAAAAGAACGTATCATTGAAATTGCCACCATTGTCACGGATGCGCATTTGAATGTTTTAGCTGAAGGGCCTGTCTTAGCTATCCATCAAGATGACGCTCTGTTGGCAAGTATGGACAGTTGGTGTACCAAGCAGCATACCCAGTCGGGTTTAGTAGCACGAGTACAGCAAAGTCGGATTTCCGAGACAGATGCAGAAGATCAAACCATCGAGTTTCTGCGACAGTATGTTCCCGCTGGGAAATCGCCCATGTGTGGCAATAGCATTTGTCTTGACCGACGTTTTTTGTATGCGTATATGCCACGTTTAGAAAAATATTTTCATTATCGGCATATTGATGTCAGCACACTCAAAGAATTAGCCCAACGTTGGAAGCCGGCAATAATGCAGGCAGATCAAAAAGATTCAAAACATTTAGCCTTAGATGATATTCGTGAATCTATCGAAGAATTACGTTATTACCGGCAGCATTTTATTAATTTAGAATAATCATTACCGGTATTTGTATTTTTAGGGATGACCAAGATGACTACACTACCGAGTCGCTTATATCTACGTGAACAAATTAGAACGCTGGAAAAAGCTGCCATTGCTGAGCATGGGATCCCTGACGATAGACTCATGGCGCATGCCGGTGCTGCAGCATTTAACTTATTAAAAGATAAGTGGCCGGACGTATACTCTATCTCGGTTTTTTGTGGGCCAGGTAATAATGGTGGCGATGGTTATATACTCGCACGATTAGCACAAAAGGCTGGCTATAAAGTACATATTTGGCATATCGGTGATTTTGCGCAATTGCAGGGGATTGCTAAAGCTGCTGCACAAGCCTGTGTAGAGGAAAATATTGCAATACAATCCTATACCCATATTGATTGGCAAGATATTGATGCCGATCTTATTGTGGATGCTATGTTAGGTATTGGTTTAACTCGCGATGTTACCGGTGAGTGGATAGAGATCATTGATAATATTAATCAACAACAATGTCCCGTATTAGCCATTGATATTCCTTCCGGTTTAGATGCTGATAATGGCAGCGTACGCGGTGCCGCAGTTGCTGCTGATGCTACAATCACATTTCTCGGTTTAAAAGCCGGGTTATTTTTAGGTGATGGTCCTGGTTACAGTGGCGAAATATTCTTTGATGGTTTACAAGTGCCTGCTGAAGCGCAGAATAAATTAACCGCAAGTGTTGAACGTTTATCACTGTCAAAATTACGCCAACATTTACAACCGCGCCCTTATAATGCACATAAGGGTGCCTACGGTCATGTATTAATTATTGGTGGCAATGTAGGTATGCCAGGGTCAGTGCGGATGGCAGCAGAAGCTGCAGCGCGCGTGGGTGCAGGTTTAGTGAGTATCGCGACGCATCCAAGTCATGCCCATGTCATTAGTGCGATGCGCCCTGAAATTATGAGCCATGGTATAGCAAAACCACAGGATGTGGTGCCCTTAATGCAACGTGCTACTACCATTGTGATTGGTCCTGGTTTAGGCCAAGATGCCTGGGCCAAAGCAATTTTTGATTTAGTCAAAAAAGTAGAATTACCTTTAATTGTCGATGCTGATGCACTTAATATATTGGCAGAGCATCCCTTTGCCCGACCTGATTGGGTGTTAACTCCGCATCCAGGAGAAGCTGCGCGTTTATTAAAAGTGAATGCGATGACTTTGCAACAAGACCGATTAGCCGCGGTGCATGCATTACAGGCCGATTATCAAGGCGTTGTTGTACTCAAAGGCGCAGGTAGTTTAGTGTTAGGTGCCGATCATAAACCAGGTGTGTGTAATGCAGGTAATCCCGGTATGGCTACGGGAGGCATGGGCGATGTATTAACCGGTGTAATTGCTGGATTAATATCGCAAGGCTTGTCAGTAATAGATGCGACAAGATTAGCCGTGACATTACATGCCAATGCAGGTGATTTAGCCGCTAATGCTGGGGGAGAACGCGGTTTATTGGCCATGGATTTAATGCCTTATTTGCGCCAATTGGTGAATGAATGTGTCAAATCTTAAACTAGAAAATGAACAAGCTACCTTGGACTATGCAGCGGCACTTGCAAAGCAATGTCCAGCTACATGTGTTATTTTTTTACATGGGCATCTGGGGGCGGGTAAAACTACCTTTGCTCGCGGTTTTCTTGCAGGGTTAGGTTACGCTGGGCATGTGAAAAGCCCATCCTATACCTTGGTGGAGGATTATGAACTGCCGCATCGGCATGTGTTCCATCTTGATTTATATCGTTTAGCCCACCCAGAAGAATTGGAATATATTGGGATCAGAGATTATCAAGCAATGCCTGGCATTTGGTTAGTGGAATGGCCAGAGCATGGGGGTGAGCTATTGCCAGAAGCAGATTTGGTCTGTAAACTCGAAATCCAACAAACTGGTCGAATAATTAACACGACCGCGCACACTCAGATTGGTCGACAAGTGCTCAAATTGTAGTGTTGACGAGAGTATTTACATTATATTAAGGAATGACGATGAGAGTAGGGTGGCTCTTACTCATATTTTTACCTAGCCTAGTGTTTGCAGCGCCGACACAGTTAGCAGATGTACGCATTGCTGCCGCTGAAGATAATCAGTCACGTATTGTTTTTGATTTAACCTCGCCTACCCATTATCACTATTTTCAATTACAAAACCCCCGTCGTTTGGTGATTGATTTTGATGATACTGATCTTGAAACTGATATGTCTGCATTAGATTTCAGCAATACGGCAATAAAAGCCATGCGCCATGGGCGTCGACCGCAACATGGTTTGCGGGTGGTGATGGAGTTGCAGTCTCCGGTAAAAATTCACGCCTTTAATTTAGCGGCTAATGAAATCTACGGTGAGCGAGTTGTGCTTGATTTAACTGCAAAAACAAGTAAACCTGCCCCCCATAAAACACTCAAGCCAACAATGACTGTGCCACATAGTAATTCCCTGCGTAAAGTCACGGTATTAATTGATCCAGGCCATGGTGGTAAGGATCCAGGCGCTATTGGCGCCCATGGGATCCGAGAAAAGGATGTAGTCTTAGGAATTTCCAAAGAGTTGTATAAACTCATTCAAAAAGAACCCGGCATGCAAGCAGTGATGACACGCAAAGGCGACTACTATATAAGTTTACGTCGACGATTGCGGGCGGCACGTAAAGATAATGCTGATATTTTTGTCGCTATTCACGCAGATGCTTTTAAGAATGCACGATCAAGTGGTTCATCCGTCTATGCACTCTCATTAAAAGGTGCTACCAGTGAAGCCGCACGTTGGCTAGCGGCTAAAGAAAACTATTCAGAACTGGGTGGGGTGAATTTAGATGGTAAAGGTGATGTCTTACGTTCTGTCTTAATTGATTTATCACAGACAGCGACTATCGGTGCAGGTTTACAATTAGGTAGTGATATTCTTAGTCAGCTTAGTCATGTGGCACACTTACATCATGCTTCGGTAGAGCAGGCAGCATTCGTGGTATTAAAGTCACCGGATATTCCATCTGTACTAGTAGAAGCGGGATTCCTATCAAATCCACGTGAAGCGAGTAAGTTACATTCAAAAGCCTATCAGAAAAAAGTTGCACAAGCCGTGATGCGAGGCATTCGTGAATATTTTTATCAGCGCCCACCACCAGGTACTTGGATTGCAGCACATGCAGAACAGCAAAAGTATAAGATAGCTCAAGCAAAGCAGGGATCTCATACTGCGCATAAGAGGTATACATCATGAAAATTCATCAATTAAGTCAGCAACTAGCGAATCAAATTGCTGCCGGCGAAGTGATTGAACGACCAGCATCTGTAGTTAAAGAACTGTTAGAAAATAGTCTCGATGCTGGTGCTAAGAGAATTCAGCTCGATATTGAGCGAGGCGGCGTACAGTTAATTCGAGTACGTGACGATGCTGTGGGGATCAGTAAGGAAGATTTACCCTTAGCGTTAAGTCGACATGCCACGAGTAAGATTAGAGAATTATCTGATCTTATGAGCATTGCTAGTTTAGGCTTTCGTGGTGAAGCGCTTGCCAGTATTAGTTCTGTGTCACGTTTATCCTTAAGCTCTTGCGCAGAAGGTGCCAGCGAAGCTTGGAAAGTGTCTGCCCAAGGCCGAGATATGGATGTGCAGCTTGAACCTACTAGCCACCCAACGGGTACCACCGTAGAAGTCCGTGATTTATTTTATAATACCCCAGCACGGCGTAAATTTTTACGTAGTGATAAAACCGAATTTTTACATATCGAAGATTTAGTCCACAAAATTGCTTTGAGTCGTTTTGATACGGCGTTTATTTTTCGCCACAATCAACGTATGTTACTAAATTTACGACCTGCAGTTAGCGAAGATGAGAAACAAAAAAGAGTGGCGACATTATGTGGCAAACAATTTATCGAGCAAGCATTACATGTAGATTTTCAAACAGCCGGTTTACACATGACGGGCTGGATCGGTTTGCCTAGTTATGATCGCAGTCAATCAGATTTACAATACTTCTATATTAATGGACGCATTGTGCGTGATCGGGTCATTAATCATGCGGTGCGTCAAGCTTATGCAGATAGTATCGCAGAAGGGCGTTATCCTTGTTATGTTTTATATTTAGATATTGATCCACAAACTGTGGATGTGAATGTACATCCGACTAAGCATGAAGTACGTTTTCGTGATAGTCGTTTAGTGCATGATTTTATTTGTAGTCGAGTCCAACAAGCTTTAAAAGAGGGTGATGAAGGCTTTACAGGTACTGTCTTTGATTACACTCCAACAGTGGAGGCAACCAATAGTGCTGCCACGAATGAGCGACAACCATGGGCCATGCCAACTGCGTCACGGCCAAGTAAAGTGCGTGAACAAATGGCTAGTTATGGTGTTTTACAACAGGCAGAAGCCGGCGATACTGCCGTAGCTGCTCCACCGCAAACTCAGCGAGTAAAAACCGATTACAAAACCTATCCTTTAGGCAGCGCAGTGGTACAGTTGCAACAGCGTTATCTTTGTAGTGAAAATCAACAAGATATTATTATGACTGATGTTTGCCAGGCACGTCAGCGTATTGCTTATGCCAAGTTATTAGCTGCATGGCAAGGTGTACAGTTAAAGTCACAACCTTTATTAGTGCCCACTACCGTGACACTAGACGATGAAACTATCAGTTTATTTGAACGCTACCAAATAGAATTTAAAAAATTAGCGATGACTTTTGCTCGTACAGGACCTGAGGCTTTAATGTTACGCCAGTTGCCAGGCTGCTTAAAAGAATTAGCCGTGAAGCCTGCCTTAGAAAAAATCGCTAATTTATTACAAACCACGAATGAAAAAACTTCAACCAATCAATTAATGCAACAAGTGATGCTGGTATTAGCGCAGCAAGCGTATATCGGTAAACCAGATAATTTATCTATTCAAGAGATGAATCAATTATTACGTGACTTAGAGCAAGCCGATAAAATCTTAGGTAATAATAAAGACATTGGCCAAGCCAGTGTGCATTTAACTGATGGTAAAATGCAAAAGTTGTTTGCAGGATAACGCACTATATTATCTGTTTACTAATAAATTCCCCCATCTGTTCTAGCAAATCAGGCGCATTACTATCAAACCAGGTTAAATCACGCCAACTACGTAACCAGGTTAACTGACGCTTAGCCAATTGACGGGTGGCGATAATGGCGCGTTCGCGCATTTCTGCCGTAGTGAGTTGACCCTCTAAATGTAACCAAGCTTGCCGGTAACCTACGCAGCGCATGGAAGGCATATTAATAGTAAGGTCACCACGTTGGTATAAGGCTTTTACTTCATCAAGAAAACCATTGGCTAGCATTAAATCAAAACGCTTTGCAATACGTTCATGGAGCTGCTCTCTTTGTTGAGGGGCCACAGCTATATTAATAATGTTGTAATCATTTAAAAAGCCTTGCTGATGACTGAGTAATTCTGTCATTGATTGTCCCGTGATGTAATAAACCTCTAGCGCACGCTGTAAGCGTTGAGGGTCATTAGGGTGAATACGTTCAGCGGCTGTGGGATCGATTTGTGCAAGTTCGTTATGTAATGTTTGCCAGCCATGTAAATTGGCTTTGTCCTCTATTTGTTTTCTTATATTGGCATCAGCCCCGGGTAGTTCAGACAATCCTTGTTGTAAGCAATGAAAGTACATCATTGTGCCACCCGCTAAAATAGGTAATTTTTTATCCTGTAAAATTTTTTCACTGTACTTTATTGCGTCATTACAAAATTGTGCCACGGAATAGTTTTCAGCAGGGTCGCAAATATCGACCAAATAATGTGGCGTTGTATTTAAAATGTTCTGAGTGGGTTTTGCAGTACCAATATCCATACTACGGTATATAAGTGCAGAATCAACGCTAATTATTTCACCAGAAAATTTTTTACACAGCTCAATGGCTAAATCGGTTTTACCTGATGCTGTTGGACCCATCAAACAAATGATGTTTTTATTCTGTGCACAATTGTTTTTATTTTTTTCAGCTTGCATGTTGGTTTTTTTCCTCGTGAAATTTCTTTCCTTTTCAAAACATTATAGAAGAAATTTAATTTTGACCAAAGAATTTACAAAAACTATTTCTTTTTCGAAAAAATGTTAAATAAATATAAAAAAAAGTAATAAATATAAGAAATAAAGTTGTTTTTTTATCAGAAAATATTATTATTTCTCATATCACCTGTTAGGGCAGTTCTGTTTCCGTGCTGTCTTAGTAGTTGGTATTATGGAAAATTAGGCTGGCAATCTGTTGGCCTGGTTTTGTGTTACTTTAAGTTAACTTAAATTTACAAAAGGAAGATGGAAGCATGATTAAGAAAAGTCTATTAGCTTTAGCTGCACTTGGTGTGTGTGGTTCAGCTTTCGCTGGTTCAGCGGGTGATGAGGTTTTACCTCCAGCTCCTGTAGAAGTGAACGTAACCGTACCACAACAACAAGGTGGTTGGGCCTTTGGTGTTGAAGCTTACTGGCAGTCATTTGAAAACAGTGATTTCCAATACGCTAACGTTTTAGATAACCCAGCTAACTCAAACAGCTTTGCTTCAAAAATCAAGTCAGTTGATCCTGACCATGATTGGGGCGGTCACGTTGATGTAAGCTACTTATTTGCTGGTAATGCAAGCGACATAACCTTAGGTTATACACGTTTACATACTGATGATTCAAACAAAGTGAATACATCAAATGGTAACCAGTTAAATGGTGGTCAACCACAAATTATCGTTCCTGGTCCTCAAGGTCCTAACCAAACAAACTGGGATAACGCTCGTGGTAAGCAAGACAACGAACTTGACGTTGTTGACTTAACTGCTGGTCGTCAAATCCAAGTAGGTTCACGCGTACGTTTACACCCATTCGCAGGTTTACGTTATGCTGATATCGAGCAAGATAACCGCGCTCACTACAACCGTTTGAATGCTGACGATGGTTTTGACACCTTAGATGGTAAAAACGACAGCGAATTCGAAGGTATCGGTCCTCGCTTCGGTATGGATGCTAACTTCGAATTAGGAATGGGCTTCTCCTTAACAGGTCGTATGGCTGGTTCCTTACTCGTTGGTAACTTCGAAGACAAAGGTTCTTCAACACAAGTTACCGGTGGTAACGCACTTTTAACAACAGCTTCAACAAAAGTTGATGACACAATGCGTGTTGTTCCTGAATTGGATGCACGTTTAGGTGTACGTTATGACCATGACTTCAACCCAGACGTAGCGATGGGTGCTGAGTTAGGTTATGAAGTTGAGAACTACTTCGACGCAGTTGGCAACAGTGGCTTCGGCTATGTTGACACCGTTAATCACAACAGTGATTTAGGTCGTCGTGGTCCTTACTTACGAGTAGACCTCAAAGTAGCTTAATGTCGATAGACGGCGTGTAGTGTTTAACAACACGCCGCTACTTTTTTGATTGTATCTAAACCATACAATCAAAACGATGCGAAATTAAAGCCCGGGTTCTCCCGGGCTTTTTTACTTTTAGCTTAGATAATAACTATTAAATGCTTATGCAAGATGAATAACATAGAGGAAGAGAAACCATGATTAAGAAAGGTCTTTTAGCTTTAACTGTATTGATTTTCAGTGGAACAGTATTCGCCAGCTCTGTAGGCGATGGCATTTTGCCGCTAACATCTGTTAAAGCTGTTCCTCAACAGCAGCATGTGTGCAGCTTTGGTCAACCGGGTACACTTGAATGGATATTAATCCATCGTTGATTATGGCCTATTTGAGGTATAATTGTCCAAGGATGGACTTTCCCGTCTATATATCTGCTCTTCGCGTAAATATGCTTGACGTAGCTATATAAAAGTCTTTATGATGAACGTTTATTCGTCAGTTTATTGTGTTTCGGCATTCTAAACATGGCCTTGAGTAATTACTAAACATCCATTTACATGGACAACAAGGAAGAGGGATACCATGATCAAGAAAAGTCTATTAGCTCTAGCTGCACTCAGTGTCTGTGGTTCAGCATTTGCAGGTTCTGCGGGTGATGAAGTTTTACCACCAGCACCTGTTGAAGTAAATGTTACTGTGCCACAACAGCAAGGTGGTTGGGCCTTTGGTTTAGAAGGTTATTGGCAATCAATCGAAAATAGCGCTTTTCAATATGCGAACGTTCTTGATAACCCTGCCTTATCTAATAGTTTCGCTTCTAAAATTAAATCTGTTGATAATGACCATGATTGGGGTGGCCACATTGATATTGGTTATCAAGCTGCAGGTAATGCGGATGATATTACTGTAGGGTATACCCGTTTACATACCCATGATGCTAACCGTACAAGCGTTGCTGATGGTAATGCTATTGCTGGTGGACAGCCTCAAATTATTTTGCCGGGGCCTGCTGGTAACTTAGCACAAAACTGGGATTCAGCTATTGGTAAACAAGATAATGAATTAGATGTGGTTGACTTTACCGCTGGTCGTCGTATTCAAGTGGGCAGCCGTGTGCAGTTACATCCTTTTGCAGGTATTCGCTTCGCTGATATTGAGCAAGAAAATCGTGCATATTATGGTCGAACCAATCTTGTTGATGGTGCCATTGATACCTTAACCACAAGAGATAAAAGCGACTTTGAAGGTGCTGGTCCACGTTTAGGTATGGATGCTAGCTTTGATATTGGTAAAGGTTTCTCCGTGATTGGACGTATTGCTGGTTCCTTGTTAGTCGGTGATTTAGATTCTCACCGTGATGCAACACAAGCTGTTAATGATAATGGTGCTGTAGTGATGACAACAGAGGCAACAAAAGTTGATACCGCTATGCGCGTTGTACCTGAAGCAGATGCACGCCTCGGTTTGCGTTTTGACCATGATATTAATCCACATATTGCCTTCGGCGCTGAGTTAGGCTACGAAGTTGAAAATTACTTTGATGTGATTGCAAACAGTGCCTTCGGTTACATTGATACGGTTAATCATTCCAGTGATTTCGCACGTCGTGGTCCTTACCTACGCGTTGATATGAAATTAATGGATTTAAGTATCGCTTAGTGCATTAAAATAAGAGTATCTGATATTAACCCAGATAAACTATGCAGTTTATCTGGGTTTTTTTAATTTTATCCTCTTTATAACCTGCTGTAGAGTTGTGCTAAGAAATACAAGAACCCCGGTATTTGCCATGTTTGCTCGTAATTGCTTGTGAATAACAGATGGATTAACAAATAAAAGTCTGCATTTTTGCCAGTTTACTGGCGGTTATTTAATCTCAAGATTCACGGATGCATTCAAGCAAGTAGGTCTTGCCACTCGCGTCAACTAGTTGCTCTACTAACTCTTGAATTGCTGTACCATCTGGCAAGATCAGGTGTGGTGTAATCTCTGCTAAGGGTACTACAACAAAGTCACGTTCTGTCAATCCAGCATGTGGAATAGTCAGGGTTTCTGTCTGTGCTGATAATTCACCATATAACAAAATATCCAGATCGATACTGCGAGGTCCCCAATGCTGTTGACGTATTCGGCCTTGCTTTGCTTCTATGCCTTGTAACTGAGTCAGTAATTCATTAGGTGTTAATTGTGTCTCAACAGCGACAACCATATTGATAAAATCAGCTTGATCTTGTGGACCCATTGGTGAGCTTTTATAAAGACTAGAGCATTGACTGAGACGTGATTGTGGTAATTGCTGTAAATTGTCTAGCGCTGCATAGATTTGTTGTTTAGGATTATCTTGATTACTACCCAAGCCAATGTATGCCGTAGTATACGCGACCATTTATTTTTTCCGTTTATGTTTACGCTTGCGCTGATTGACTTTATTGAGTAACTCTTGTTGTTGATCAGGTTCAGCATTATGAAAATCAGTCCACCACTCGGCAAGATTTTCTAATTCCGGTTCTGCCTCTGCACGTAATAGCAAGAAGTCGTAGGCAGCACGAAAGCGGGCATGATGAATAAACTTCAAGGGGCGGCGGCCTTGGCGTTGGGTAAATTGGTATTGCAATTGCCATATTTGTCGCATGGTTAAAGTAAAACGGCGAGGGATTGACATGCTTTTCGTTTGCCTCGATAAAATTTGATTCACTGCTTTATCAAAGGCCATATGCGCACTGTAGTTATGTTGTTTTTGCAATTCTTTTGCTAATGCTTGGGTGGGGTACCACAAAAACGCTGCAAATAAAAATGCAGGGGTTATAAATTTTCCTGTCTGTACACGTTCATCAGTGTTCTCCAGTGTTCTGATGATAAGTATTTCGGCTTGCTGATGTGACTGTGCATCACTAAGGGATTGTTCAGTATCAGGAAATAGTAATTCAAAGGCTTTGTAATGCCGCAGCATTGCATAAGTGGAGACGCTATTTCCACCTAACAAGAGTTTTAATGCTTCATCGAAAATTCTTGCCGCAGGCACATGTTGTAATTGTTTGAGGCATAAGTGCATTGCTGCATCCGTATCTTCATGAATACGAAAGCCTAATTTAGTTGCAAAGCGAATTGCCCGTAAAATACGGATAGGATCTTCATGTAGACGTTGTATGGGATCACCAATGATGCGGACCAGACCATTTTGTAAATCAGCAAGCCCGCCAGTGTAATCCACGATGCTAAAATCAGCGATATTGTAATACAGAGCATTAACCGTAAAATCACGTCGCCAGACATCATCTTCTAAACTGCCATAGGCATTGTCGCGAGTAATAATTCCCTGATCACTTTGTTGATTAGTCTCTGGCTGTTTACTTTCATTGGCTCTAAAGGTAGCGACTTCAACAATTTCATCTTTAAAATGAATATGGGCTAGGCGAAAGCGGCGGCCAATAAGCCGGCAATTACGAAATAATTTTCTGACTTGTTCGGGTTTGGCATCAGTGGCCACATCAAAATCTTTAGGCTCACGACCTAATAATAAGTCACGTACGCCACCACCCACTAAATAGGCATTATATCCCCCTCGCTCTAAGCGATAGAGTACTTTAATGGCATTGACGCTGATGCTTTTTCGCGAAATCTCATGCTCCGCGCGTGGCACGACATAAGGCTCTGATTTTATTTTATTTTTTCTTTTTTTGCCAAGTGCTGGGGTAAAAGCTTTTTTAATAATACGGACAAGATTACTCAAATTTCGAGATATTTCCCTGTTAATAGTACAAAAACTGGTCGCAATTGTACGGGATTTATGGGTTGGCGTCTATATATGAATAGAGCACGGCCCATATGAGGCAAACATAAGTGAATATAACTTATTGAATAATAATAGATTTCATCACCAAGTAGCCTGACTGCGGGAACCAGTAATTTGTAAGTTTTTAGTGAGTTTATTCAATGCTCTGTCTTTGTTATCTGAAATAGGCAAGGTTACCAGGATCAGTTATATTTACCTATAGAGTTCTCTGTGTAGGCTAAGGGCATTGAATATGGACCAAAATCAAGCATTACAATGGATTGAGCAGCAAGCCTCTAGCATGCAGCAGCAATTACTCACCTGGTGCCATATTAATTCAGGTACGCTCAATTTAGCCGGTTTAGCTCGCATGTCAGCAGTTTTAAAAAAAGACTTTGCGGTCCTGCAAGGTCAAATCACAGAGCATGAGCTTCAACCATGGCAACACATCGATGACTCTGGTAATGCAACCCACACTGCCCTAGGTCAAGGGCTTAGCATACAAAAGCGCCCTCAAGCGCCTCTGCAAGTTTTACTCTGTGGCCATATGGATACAGTCTATGGGGCTGATCACAGCTTTCAGCATTGCCAGGAAATAGCCGATGGCCGTGTACAAGGTCCCGGTGTTGCTGACATGAAGGGCGGTTTGTTAGTCATATTGTATGCACTGCAAGCCTTAGAACATTTTACTGATGCTAATAACCTGGGTTGGACAGTATTTATCAATACCGATGAGGAAATAGGTTCACCGGGCTCAGCACATTTACTCAGTACTTTTGCTGCACAGCATCACCTTGGTTTGGTATTTGAGCCAAGTGTCGATGAAACGGGCACATTAGCGGGTGCACGCAAAGGCAGTGGTAAATTTGCTGTGGTAGCAAAGGGCAAAGCTGCCCATGCAGGACGTGCCTTTGCAGAAGGACGTAATGCTATTGTAGGCTTAGCACATGTTGTTCAAGCCATTGCGCATTTAAATGGTCAGCGTGATGGTGTGACTATTAATGTGGGTAAGATCCAAGGTGGTCAAGCTTTAAATGTGGTGCCAGATACGGCTGTGGCTCACTTAGATATACGCATACAGGCTGTAGAAGACGAAACCTGGGTGCATGCACAATTTGAGCGTATTCAGCAGCAGCATAATCTAGAAGATATTTCTATAGAGATATCCGGTGGCTTTACCCGTAAGCCAAAGCTGTTAGTAGGAAAAACATTGCAATTATTTGAAACAGTGGCACAAGTTGCTAAAGAATTGCAATTATCCCTACACTGGCAAAGTAGTGGAGGCTGCTGTGACGGTAATAACTTAGCAGCGGCCGGATTACCAGTGGTTGATACTCTTGGTGTACGCGGAGGTAATATTCATAGTAGCGAAGAATATATAATACTTGATAGCTTAGCAGAGCGCGCCAAACTCACCGCCTTATTATTAATGAAACTGGCCAGTGGTGAAATAAAGTGGAATTAGACCGATGATGATAGTACGAAACGTAGCACCCAATGATGTTGATAACTTATTAGCGCTGGCTAAGCGTGCGGGTATAGGTTTAACTACTTTACCTGCCGATAAAAAAGCACTGAAAAAAAACATCCAACGTTCTATAGATAGTTTTGCAAAAGAACTTAGTGAACCTAGTGATGAGTATTACTTTTTCGTATTAGAAGACACTACTGAAAAACAAGTGGTGGGTTGTTGTGCTATTGAAGCAGCGGTAGGTGGCCGCAAACCTTTTTATTCTTATAAGTTATCAAATGTAGTACAAATTAATAAAGAATTTAAAATTCATAAAGAAACACAAATACTTCAGCTTGTGAATGATTTTCAAGGAGCAACAGAACTGTGTTCTTTATATTTACATCCTGATTATCGTAAAAATCATAATGGTAAGATGCTCTCATTATCACGATTTTTATTCATGGCGCAATTCCCAGGACGATTTGCAGAACTCATATTTTCAGAATTGCGTGGAGTGTCTAGTGAGACCGGCCATTCTCTTTTCTGGGATGCGATTGGTAGACATTTTTTTGGTTTAGATTTTGCTGAGGCAGATTATCTGACTGGTATAGGCAAAAAACAATTTATTGCAGACTTAATGCCAAAGTACCCTGTCTATGTGAATATGTTAGCTGAAGATGTACAGACTGTTATAGGTGAACCTCATCCTTCATCAAAGGCTGCAGGTAAAATTTTAGAACAGCAGGCATTTACCTATCGTGGTTATGTGGATATTTTTGACGCAGGGCCAACTATAGAAGCATCCTATCAAAATATTCGCGCGATCAGGCGAACTAAAACAATGCCTATAACTAAAGTAAAGCCACATATTGATAACCAAGAGAAATATTTAGTATGCAAAGCAGGTTTAAATTTTCGTTTATGTTTAACGCATATCATTGTCAATGAAGAGGGTGTAAAAATTGATGAAGCAACAGCACGCGCTTTACAGGTAAAAGCAGGAGATAATGTCTGTTTGTTACGGATGAAGAAGGATTTTTGAAATATGAATACACATTATATAAACGGTCAATGGCAAGCGGGCGAAAGTGACACATTCACCTCCGTCAATCCAGCCACTGGTGAAATATTGTGGCAAGGCCAAGCAGCTTCAATAGAACAAATAACAGCAGCAGTCGCTGCAGCTAATACTGCCAAAACCACATGGACGGCATTGAGTTTTAAAGAGCGTTTACACTATATCGAGAAATTCAAACAACAACTTGAACAACATAGAGAAATGTTAACTGAAGCCATTGCTCAAGAGACCGGTAAACCTCTCTGGGAAAGTAGCACAGAAGTCGGTGCTATGATCGGCAAGCTTGCGATTTCTATTAGCGCGTATGAAGAGCGTAGTGGATATACAGAAAAAGAAATGCCTGGCGCTATGGCCATAACGCAACATAAACCTCATGGTGTGATGATTATTTTAGGTCCCTATAATTTCCCAGGGCATTTGCCGAATGGGCATATCATTCCTGCTTTATTAGCCGGTAATACGGTTGTTTTTAAACCCAGTGAATTAACCCCCATGGTTGCAGAAAAAATGCTGCAGTGTTGGGATGCCGTAGGCTTACCTCCCGGCGTTGTAAACCTGGTTCAAGGTGGTGGCGCTGTAGGTCAATGTTTAATTGAACAAGAAGATATTAATGGCGTATTATTTACTGGTAGCTATGCCACGGGTAAACGCTTACATGAACATTTTGCCGGTAGACCCGAGATAATGTTAGCCTTAGAAATGGGTGGCAATAACCCATTGATTGTTTGGGATGTGGCTGACTATATCGCTGTTGCATATCACACCATTCAATCTGCCTTTATCACTGCCGGCCAACGTTGTACCTGCGCACGACGTTTGATTATTCCTGATAGTACTGTTGTGGGTGAAGCGATCATTCAGGTATTGGAGCGAGCTATTGCTAATATCAAAATCGGAGCTTATCAAGATAATCCTGAGCCTTTCATGGGGCCTGTGATCAGTGAGCAAGCGGTTGAAAAAGTACTCTATACACAGCAACAGTTAATCAATGCTGGCGGTAAAGTATTAATTGAGGCAAAATCACTAAAATCAGGGACAGGATTTATTTCACCTGGACTATTGGATGTTACTGCTATTCAAGAACGTGCAGATACAGAGTGTTTTGGACCCTTATTACAAGTGATCCGAGTGAAAGATTTTGATGCTGCTATTATTGAAGCCAATAATACAGCCTATGGTTTATCAGCAGGCATTTTTACCGATAACGCAGAGCTTTATCAGCAATTTTATCAAGCCAGCCAAGCAGGTATTGTCAATTGGAATCGACAACTTACCGGTGCTAGTGGTGCCGCGCCCTTTGGCGGCATAGGTCATAGCGGTAATCATCGTCCTAGTGCTTATTATGCTGCGGATTACTGTGCTTATCCGGTGGCAAGTATGCAAGCAGAGAAAATGATCTTGCCAGAGCAGCTAACACCAGGAATTACCCTATAATGCCCTATGTAGAGATCTTTTAATCATACAGCATATCATCGAAGTCCATATCGACATCATTAAAATGATAACCGTATTCACTTAGTTCTCTAGCTAGTTGCCTATCTTCGAGGAACGCTTCGATGCGGCGTTTCTTTTCTAGATTCGTTGCTTTTTTCGCAGATAAAGTTTTCTTGAAAATATTGTCATTATTGTCAAGCTCTAAGTCGAACTCAATTGCCTCATCTTCAATATCAAAGTCATCTTCTTCCATCGTTATTACCTAGCCTATAAAATAAAGTTAGACGTAGAACTCGTTCCAAACAAGGTACGATCGTAATGTCTAGTAAGTGACTTTGATGCAGCCACTAGGCTGTTTTAAGTCTTACTGACAAGATGATATATACACTAAAAAATCGAATTAGCAAACAAAAATATCATCTCAGAATGTAAATAAATGCACTGTGCTTGGTTGAGCCGTGCCAACAATGAAAAGTAGATGGTGATTTTTCTTTTCTTTGCTAAGCTAAAGAAGTAGATGTGAGGTATCAATACAAGAAATGAATAAGTGGCAGAGATTATTAATAAATTATTTATGCCCCCCAGGCAGCGGAGTGTATACTGTTCATACGGGCCAAGAACGTCGGCAGGCATTGCAAACACAGCTTTACCCAGGTGCGACTGATGTAACTCAACAATGGCAAGATTCACTGCAACAACTACCTAAGACAATACAACCTATTGTATTAGGTATTAGTTCAGATGTAGGGGGTGGTATTCAACGCGGTGCTAATTGGGGACCTTTATATGTACGCCAAGCCATTTACCAACAGCAGCCTGATATATCTCTATTTGAACTAGGTGATGTGAGAGTCATTCCGCAATTATTATTAGATGATTATGTCAATGAGACAACACGTCAACAATGCCGTCAAGCTTTGTATGGTGATCCTAATAGCCATCTAGCCGTTAGTCCCTTATCAATTGCTTATGAGGTGGCAAGAGAGCTTTATCAAGTGAAGCCAGAGGCAAAATTATTTACTATTGGCGGCGATCATTCTTGCAGTTATCCTGTCATAAAAGCTTATTTAGAAGCAAAGCAAGTGCAACAACAATCCGTAGCCGTGATCCATTTCGATGCCCATACTGACTTACTATCACAGCGCTTAGGGATTGATATTTGCTTTGGTAGTTGGACCTACCATATTCTTGATTTGTTACCCCAACGTGATCATTTAATACAATTAGGTATACGCTCTACAGGATATGATAAATCCCACTGGGAAAAAACATTAGGTATTAAACAATATTGGGCGCAGGATATCCATCAGCAAGGTGCCCAGGTAATCGTAGAGCAAGTTGTGACACAATTGCAGCAACAGGGTGTGACGGAGCTGTACGTTACCTTCGATATTGATGCCTTAGATGCCAATACTGCCAGTGCCACAGGCACACCAGAAGATAATGGTTTGCAAGTGGATGAAGCAATCATCATGATTGAGTACCTAGCAAAGCATTTCACTCTATCAGGTGCTGATATGATGGAAGTTGCGCCCTTAGTCAATGAGTCTGGTGAGGCTGACGTACAACAAAAAACTTTAACTGCTGCTGCACAGGTCAGTATTGCTTTGTTAACAGCGCTAGCTAAAACAAATTAACAATGGCTACAGTGCCGATACCTGCCACCATAGAAATCAGTAAGCTGCGGCTACGCCACATGGCCACGGCAGTCACAACAGCACCGAGCATTTCAGAAAAGCTGGCAGATAAAATAGCAGGTGCAACTAAAGCCATTAAAATACAGCCAGGCAAATAACCCAGCCAAATTTCTATTTTTTTACTAATAGTAATACGACCTGCTACCCAGTAACCTGCGATACGGATCAGGTAAACTACCAGGCCCATGAGTAAAAAAGTCATTAATATATTGGGTTCAGTGATTGTCACGCCATACTCCTGCAAAGCTACCTGCTAGGGCGCCTATCATAATATACCAATTGCCGGGAATAAAATACGCACAGATAATGGCAGAGCCAGCAGCGATTAACCAGGGGATAGCATCACGCTTGCCGCGCCACATGCCAATGAGCAAGCCAAGGAAAATAGCGATGAAGGCAAATTCAAAGCCAAACTTACTCGGGTCACTAATATAAGTGGCCATATAATTACCCAACAAGGTACTGAATAGCCAAGCAATATAAAAGATAACACTAACACCCAAATAATAAGCCCAAATAAACACAGCACTGTGGTTATTCTTTTGGTGCTTCATGAGGGTGAGCGCCCAATTTTCATCGGCAAGAAAAAATAAGGATAAATAGACCTTATAACTGGGTACATCTTTCAAAATAGGGCGCAAGGTAGCACTCATTAAAAAGAAACGTAAACAAATAATAAACACTGTCATGAGTAATGAGAATAAGGGAATATGGTGACTGGCCCAGATCGATAATGAAACTGTTTGGGCTGCACCTGCAAAGACTACAGCACTCATAAAGCCCGCATTAACTAGACTGATCCCCTTGGTATGCGCGAGCAGGCCAAAAACGAAGCCAAATAAACCGGCAGCAATACTGACTGGGACACAGTCGCGAAAGCCGAGCCAGAAGCCATGTATGGGGGTATCATTGTCTGTCATAGGGTTTGCGTATATCTTACTGTAACGGAGTGTTAGAGTGGCATTGAATCTATGCTATAGTCAAGGTCTTTGGCCAAGAAAGTCACAAATTTAAGGTATGAACGTTATGCTATCAATCCGTTTGTACTGCAAAAGGAGATACATATGCATGAATCCGATTTTTTAGTGATTGGCGGCGGTAGCGGCGGTATTGCTGCGGCTAACCGTGCTGCCAGTTATGGTGCCAGTGTCGCCTTAATTGAGAAAGCTAAATTAGGCGGTACATGCGTCAATGTAGGCTGTGTGCCAAAAAAAGTCATGTGGTATGCTAGTGAGATAGCCACGACAGTCCAGGAAGCGCAAGATTATGGGTTTGAGCTCACATATCATGGATTAGACTGGGCCACATTGGTGACAAAACGTCACGCCTATATTGCCCGATTGAATGATGTCTATGCTAACGGCCTGAATAAGAATGGTGTGACCCATATTCAAGGTCAAGCAGAATTTATCGATGCTCATACAGTTACCGTGGCTGGCACACAGTATCGCGGTAAACAGATCTTAATTGCTACCGGTGGTAAGCCCAGCATTCCGAAGATCCCCGGTGCGCAGTTGGGTATTACTTCAGATGACTTTTTTGCCTTGAAACAACAGCCAAAAAAAGTCGCGGTACTTGGTGCCGGCTATATTGCCGTAGAATTAGCAGGTATGTTACATGGGCTAGGTAGTGATACCACGCTCATCGTGCGCAAACAAAGCCCGCTACGTAATTTTGATCCCTTAATCATCGAAACTCTAGTGAGCACGCTGGAAAAACAAGGTTTACCGTTATTAACTAATCATGTGCCCAGTGCCCTAGAACAGCAAGAGGACGGTACGATAACGATTCAGTTTGAACATGGAGGAAATCTTGCCGGCTTTGATACAGTCTTATGGGCAGTGGGGCGTATTCCAGAGACACAATTAAATTTAGCGGCAGCAGGGGTTGAGTTAGATAAGCGCGGTTATATTGTGACTGACAAATGGCAGACCAGCAGCGTTTCTCATATACATGCTGTGGGTGATGTCAGTGGGCGGGTACAATTAACGCCCGTTGCTATTGCCGCAGGTCGGCGATTAGCGAACCGATTATTCGATAACCAGCAGGATTACTTAGATTATGAGAATATACCCACGGTGGTATTTAGCCATCCACCTATTGGTACCGTAGGGCTAACCGAGCCTGCAGCCATTGAGCAATTTGGCAAAGATCAGATAAAAGTTTATACTGCTCGCTTTACACCCATGCGAGATAGCCTATTGACTCACCAGCTACCCACGGCGATGAAGTTAATAACACTTGGCGCTGAAGAGAAAGTGATTGGCTGTCATATGCTGGGAGCTGGTGCGGATGAAATATTACAAGGCTTTGCGGTAGCTATAAAAATGGGGGCCTGTAAGCGAGATTTGGATAATACCGTGGCGATACATCCTACCAGTGCCGAAGAATTTGTGACAATGAAATAACAAATGATAAATACTAATAAACCTACAGTATGGCTCAATGAATGGGAGTTTCCTATTCGTCAAATCCCCCTAGGTCTACGTCCTTGGGTATTGGCTAGTGGTTCAATGACTAAACGTTTACGCCGGGCAGGCCAAGCTAGCTTTCACGTAGATGTCCTTAAGCAACAGTGGGAATTACCTACCACGAGCGAAGCACGCTTGATAGCTATACCAAATAAGATGCCAAGCTTGGTACGTGAAGTACAGTTATTTTGTAATAATGCCTGTTTTATCTTCGCTCACACTGTGGTACCAAAAACCACGATGCAGGGTTCATGTCGACGTTTACATGCATTATTAAACAAACGCCCCATCGGTGATATTTTATTTAGTGACCCGAACATGCGCAGATCCCCATTACAATTAGCCAAATTAACACCAGAGCATATTGAATATCAATGGGCGGTACAAAATATCAGTGAGCGACCTGAGTTTTTATGGGCGCGACGTTCAGTGTTCTATCTTTCTGAGCGACCATTGATTGTGAATGAAATTTTCTTTCCTATTATTTCTCAGGCATCAGCCTTAAGGTAATTATACGGTGCAAGCAACATTGACTCATTATTTTCAGTTAATGCGACTTAATAAACCCATTGGTATTTTATTATTACTGTGGCCTACGTTGTGGGCATTATGGATAGCTGCACAGGGTATGCCTAGTATAAAGATACTGACGATTTTTACTTTAGGGGTGATTTTAATGCGTTCAGCAGGGTGTGTGATCAATGATTTTGCCGATCGGCATATTGATGGGGCAGTGCAACGAACCCAGCATAGACCACTGGCAACAAAAGCGATTAAGCCGAGTGCTGCATTATTATTATTTATGTTTTTGGCAGGCGTTTCTTTTTTATTAGTCTTGCAATTAAATCTTTACACCATTTTACTCGCCTGTGTCGCTGTTGTACTAGGAGCGATTTATCCCTTTATGAAACGCTATACCCATTTGCCACAATTTGTTTTGGGTATTGCTTGGTATGTAGGGATGTTAATGGCCTTTACTGCGGTGAATAACACTATCCCACCTGTCGCGTGGTTATTATATCTAGCTGCCATTTTATGGACTGTGGCTTACGATACGATGTATGCCATGGTAGATAGAGAAGATGATTTAAAGATCGGTGTTAAATCTACCGCCATTCTATTTGCCCATTATGATAAATTGATTATTGGTCTGTTACAGATTTTGACTCTTGGTTTATTAAGCGCAGTAGGCTGGGAGCTACAGCTTGGAAAAATATATTACGCAAGTCTGGTTGTAGCTGGTGTGTTATTTATATATCAACAGTACCTTATTAAAGACCGTCACCGCGATGGTTGCTTCAAAGCGTTTCTTAATAATAATTGGGTGGGCATAGCGATTTTTGTGGCATTATTTTTGACTTTTTGGTAGTGCTAGGTTTTGTTGTAGTTTAGCTTAATTCTTATAGTAAGAATGGATAGCTAGTTTTTAAGTTACCTACCCTACAGGCAATTGCACTAAATAAGCTAACTCCATGAATAATAAAAGATTTCGTTATCTCACAGCTTGACCATAGGATCCGGTAACTTTTTAATTTTAATAGGAATTTAATTTTTACGTGCGGTTGCCCTGCTCTATTGTAAAAAAGAGTGCTAGGCTTAAAGATGTATGCAAGTTATGAAGGAATAGTCAATTGAAAATAGGTATTTTATCTAGGAATGCAATGTTGTATTCGACCCGACGATTACGTGAAGCAGCAGAAGAATTAGGCCTCGATGTTGAAATCATAGATTACCTACGTTGCTATATGAATATTACCTCTGCAAAGCCTTCCATACACTACCAAGGTGAGGTGATGCAAGG
The DNA here is from genome assembly GCA_965230425.1 of Gammaproteobacteria bacterium. Taxonomy (GTDB): domain Bacteria; phylum Pseudomonadota; class Gammaproteobacteria; order UBA1113; family UBA1113; genus CBDDKW01. Next base: position 111,409 of record CBDDKW010000006.1, read on the forward strand.
GTTTGATGCCGTAATACCACGTATCGGTGCTAGAAGGACATTCTATGGTACTGCTGTAGTACGCCAATTTGAAACCACGGGAACTTATGCAATTAACTCTTCATTAGCGATTACTCGCTCCCGGGATAAATTACGTGCACAACAATTATTAGCTATGAAGGGTATAGATATGCCAATTACTGGCTTTGCGAGCGCTCCAGATGACATTGATGACTTAATTCGCTTGGTTGGTGGACCACCTTTAGTAATTAAATTAATAGAAGGTACACAAGGTGTGGGTGTAGTATTGGCAGAGACTAAAAAAGCTGCAGAAAGTGTGATGCAGACATTGATGGGACTAAATGCGAATGTTATTGTGCAAGAGTTTATAAAAGAGTCGAAAGGCTGTGATATTCGTTGTATTGTTGTAGGCGATAAAGTAATAGCCGCTATGCAACGCAAGGCAGAGCCAGGAGAGTTTCGTGCAAATGTACATCGAGGTGGCAGTGCAGAGTTAGTTAAAATTACTAAAGCAGAACGTGAGGTTGCTGTGAAAGCCGCCAAAATAATGGGGTTAAGATTTGCTGGAGTAGACTTATTGCGTTCTGAACGAGGGCCATTAGTTTTGGAAATAAATTCATCGCCAGGTCTGGAGGGTATTGAAAAAGCTACAAATAAAGATGTAGCAAAGCTTGTTATAGAATATATTATCAAAAATGCTAAGCCCATCGGCTCAACAAGCCGTTATCAAGGATAATACATGAAAAATGCTAGCATAGTCATTCATGATCAAGAAGTACTGGCCGGCGAGTACAAGACTATCATGTTACCTGTACCAAAATTTTATGATTGGACGCCTTTAGCAATGCCTGTTCATATCTTAAATGGAAAAGAGCCAGGTCCTATACTATGTGTGACGGCAGCTATTCACGGTGACGAGTTAAATGGTGTAGAAATTATTCGCAGATTGAATAAACGAATGTGTAAAAAGCGGATCAGAGGTACCTTAATCATGGTACCTATTGTTAATGTCTATGGATTTCTTAATCAAGATCGTTATTTAATGGATCGCAGAGATTTAAATCGTGCATTCCCAGGGTCAAAGCAAGGTTCTTTAGCGGCACGTCTTGCACATCTCGTTATAAAAGAGTTAGCTTCAAAAGCAACACATCTGATTGATTTACATTCAGGTTCATTGCATCGGACTAACTTACCACAGATACGCGTGAATTTGGACAATAATGTGCTTAAGCAATTAGCTTGTGCATTTAATGCACCTGTTATTTTGCATTCGAGTTGTAAAGAAGGCTCCTTTAGGGAGTATGCAGAAAATAATAATAAGCCTGCATTGCTTTTTGAAGCAGGGGAATCCTTGCGTTTTGATGAAATATCAATTCGTACTGGTATACGTGGGATTCTTAATGTTATGGATTATCTAGGTATGTTGAAAGTACCTGTAAAACATAACAAAATGGTGATCCCTGCGCTTGCAAAAGCGAGTTATTGGGTGCGTGCAACTTATAGTGGCACGCTTAGACCATTCAAAAAACTTGGTGAACAAGTTAAAAAAGATGAGTTATTAGCAGTGATTGCAAATCCTAATAGCACAGAAGAACATTCACTGATGTCACCTATCGGCGGTATTATCATCGGCAAAAGTGAATTTCCACTGGTACACGAGGGAGCTGCTCTATTTCATATTGCCTGTTTTGATGTACCAAAGCATGCAATGGCACAAATAGATTTGTTACAAGAGCGTTTTCATGATTATGAGAATAAGCATTCGGATGATGAGTTATTATGATAACAATTAAGGCAAGGGCCAATGAAACCTATTAAACAGATTATAGGACGCGCAGAATGGTGTGCTTTCCCTGCATTAGCCGTTCCAGCAATAAAAGCTAAAGTTGATACAGGAGCAAAAACATCAGCAATTCATGCTTTTGATATTCATCAAGCAACGGTTGAAGGTGAAAAACTCGTTTATTTTAATGTTCATCCACTTCAAGCTAATGATAAGCTTTCAATCAGTTGTTGTGCAAAAGTCATTGATGA
>CBDDKW010000007.1:0-3037 GCA_965230425.1 Gammaproteobacteria bacterium
TCTTCACACACAATGTTAATCAACAAACCGTAAAAAATAGATAGGTGAGAACAATGGCAGAAAATAGAAATTGTACAATGTATATTAAAAACACAACGAGTGGCACTATGAGCAAAACTTCAGATAATTTGAGTTGGGGCAAATGGAGCACAAGTCCTCCTACACAAATTGCTAGTGGTGCTACCATATCCTTTAAAGCAGAAGGCGCTAAAGATTCAGCCACAGGAACCGAGGGGTCGGTGACTTATTTGCTTCCAGATAACGAGACATCAATCACTATTAATTTTGATGTTCCTTACTCTAGTGCTAATTCTGGTGGTATGAATATTCAAGGGCCTGGGGTCAGTAATTATAGTGCACAAGAAACTGGGAGTAATTATACTAACCCAGCTAGCTTTCCTAATTCGGGAAATGAAATAACTGTTTACTTTGCAGTGGGTGATGCAACCACGCAAGTTCAGGAAAGTCATGTCGTTGATCTTATAAAATCAAAAGTGGATTCATTGACAGATATTGTAGTCGTGCCAACCATTGATATTGTGAGCATGGCCCGCGAAACTAATTGTGGTGAAATACCCAGTGAAAAGCTCATTAAAATGTTTCAAAATAAAGAAACTGCGACTTTACATGATATTCTTACGGTGAATAAAGTTTTGCCGAAAGATCAACAAATCCCAGCGGCAGATCTTGTTGCGTTTGTCTCGAATCGTGGTTTACTCTCGCCAAAAAGTGCATTTGCTTTTGCGGTAGAGTTTGCTGCGCATGCTATTCCCAATCTGATTGAGGGTACTCAAGAACATGATAAGGCCTCTCAGCTGATTAAAGCGTTAAGAGATGCTCAAGAAGACTCAAGTGCTATTGTTCTAGATAATAATATATTAGAGGACTTAAACGAAATTAAGGCAGTGTTAGCCGTTCAAGGTCATACCAAAAAAGTGGCAGCACTGGGAGCAACTCAGGCTTGTATTTATAATGCCCCTGGAGCAGATTTAGCGCAGGCTGGTTCTTGTGCTAGGGAGTCAGCGAGTGCCGAAAAATATGCAGCTATGGCAGAATGGCAATTAGAGCAGTTGAGTTCTATTTAAGTTAACGTATTATCTTTATGAGGTGACTTTGCTGAAAGTAAAGTTACCTTATTGGTTTGCTAAACAAATATAGTTTAGCTGAAAAGAACTTATCATTGAACATTTGTGATGTGTTTTATACCTTAGTCCATATCGTATAAATAGAGGGTGATATACCACTCTGTTTTTATCATAATACTCCTACAATAAAAGACTAAGAGATTAAATATGTCACTAAATCATTGCCATAACTTCCATGACTTCCGATTGCTAGCAAAACGGCGTCTGCCGGGGCCTATTTTTCACTACATTGATGGTGGTGCTGATGATGAGGTAACGTATCGCCGCAACACAGAAGCCTTTGAGCGCTGTGATTTAGTGCCAAATGTACTAACTGGCGTTAAAGATATTGATCTTTCGGTAACGGTGATGGGACAAAAATTAGCTATGCCTGTTTATTGTTCTCCCACTGCCTTGCAACGACTTTTTCATTACCAAGGTGAGCGTGCTGTGGCAGCTGCAGCTGAAAAATACGGCACCATGTTTGGTGTTTCTTCTTTAGGAACAGTGAGTATAGAAGAAGTTGCACAGCAGGTAGATACTCCTCAAGTTTATCAATTCTATTTTCACAAAGATCGAGGTCTTAACCGCGCTATGATGGAAAGAGCAAAGGCCGCGGGAGTGGATATTATGATGTTAACTGTGGATTCAATTACCGGAGGTAATCGAGAGCGAGATTTACGCACAGGTTTTTCTATCCCATTTCGACTAACTCTAGCAGGAGCATTGCAATTTGCCATAAAACCTTTATGGGGAATTAACTATTTGTTGCACGAAAAATTTAGCTTACCACAATTACAACAGCATATAGATATGGATGGTAGCGCTAGTTCTATTGGTGATTATTTTACTCATATGCTAGATCCTTCGATGAATTGGGATGATGTAGCTGAAATGGTTCAATTGTGGAATGGTGAATTTTGCTTAAAAGGTATTATGAGTAAAGCGGATGCCCGTCGAGCGGTTGATATTGGCTGTACAGGCATTGTGGTATCGAATCACGGGGGACGTCAATTAGATGGTTCTCGCAGTCCGTTTGATCAATTAGCTGAGATTGTAGATGAAGTGGGTGATGAGATTGATGTACTGTTTGATAGTGGTATTCAACGAGGTACTCATGTATTAAAAGCTCTGTCGTTAGGTGCTAAAGCAGTAGGTATTGGCCGTATGTATTTATACCCTTTAGCGGCAGCAGGGCAAGCTGGTGTTGAACGTGCTTTAGAGTTAATGCGTACTGAATTAGAAAGGGATATGAAATTAATGGGGTGTACTTCGATTGATCAATTATCGAACGATAATTTACGTTTTCGTTAGACCTTTGTTAGGTCAATAAATAGTTGTTAAATGCGTAAATAGCCAATACTATGCCGAAGGTATTTTAAGCACGATCACAACTATCAGATAGGCTTGAGTCATTATGAAGTCGAATTCCATGCCCTCTATTAAAACTGCGGATAGTGATAAGTTTCCCTCAGAAACAGGTAACCCCTGGGGCCATATTAAACAGTTAATGGATAGAGCTACGCAAAATGATATTGACTGGACTTCCGAGAAAAACTTTATTGCATCCTATTTCGCCGGTGACGATGTTGCCTTTATTGCTCGTGAAGCCTTTAATCGACATATGGGTGACAATGCGATTCAGTGTAATTCCCTACATCCCGCGTTACTTCAATATGAAATAGATGTACTCAGTTTTGTTCAGCGCCTACTAAACGCACCGCAAGATTCAACGGCCACTTTAACAACCGGTGGTTCAGAAAGCATTATGCTGGCGATGAAAACAGCACGAGATAGAGCGCGGGAACTCAAACCTGAAATAACAACCCCAGAAATCATACTGCCACACAGTGCTTACCCTGTATTTAACAAAGCGGCAGATAATTTAGGTATTCATGTGGTGCAGATGCAAA
>CBDDKW010000008.1:0-242248 GCA_965230425.1 Gammaproteobacteria bacterium
TATTAAGGCATAGAGACTGGCACCCTTACGCAATATGCGTTTGATTTCGAGTAAACATTTTAGTGGGTCATATACATGCTCTAAAATATTATTAGCAACCACTTGGTCAAAGCTTTCATCATCAAAAGGTAAGTCATGAATATCAGTAACAATACCTTTTTGTTTCCCTGGCGCTTTAAAATATTGAAACATTTCTTTCATTAAGTCAGCGCAAATATATTCCTCGGCCTGTGCTTGTAAATGATTGGCTAATTGGCAATAACCTGATCCCACCTCTAAAACGCGGCCTAATTGCGGTTGAATAAATTGTTTGAAATCTTGTATATCTGCGCGTAAATCAGTATCCACATGAATATCAGCAAGATAACCGTGTAATTGCTTTTGTTGTTCTAATATGTCTGCCACATTATTTTTAAGACGATAATTGGCCTCTGCATTGACTAAGTCCAGCAGCTCAGTACCATTTATCATCTTCGTGCCATTCTTCAAGCTATAATTTAAGCTAGTCAAGTGCGTTAAGGATTTGATTAATTTTTTCTTATCATTAACCACTGTAGATAAATCAATGTAGGTGATGCGATATCGATAATCGGGGCCAGGGCGATTGTAAATTTTGAAATATTCATAGCATTGAGTCAGCGGAATCGCATCTGCAGCAGAGATATTATAATATTCAATGCGGCTGGCATCCATTAATTGCATCAATTCATTCAGCGAAGATTGCCAGCGATTACGTAGTAAAGCCACACGCTGATAGTTACCTTTCTTCGCATATTGATATGAGCGTGAACGGAAAAATTTTTTAATATAATAATATCCCCAATTAAATGCCCGAATAAGCTGCGCAGGGATGCGAATTATTTTATTATCAACATTATTTAAAATGCGATTGGTGAAGGAAATACCATCTTCATACACTGCATAAGTTTGCATTAACCAATCTTGAATATCAATTTTTGGTAAAGTCAGATAACCACTAGCTGTCCCAGCAGGGGTACGTGGGTCAAAAGATTGTGGATAGTAGGGAGCTAAACCCAAATAAGGCTGGGTAAGATTATCCTTGGATTGATGACCATTAAAATCACAGCTAAATGTACTATCAAGTGCAATATTAAGCTGGCTGAGTAATGTATGAAAACGCTGTGGCGCATCAAGTACACGGCCATCTTCAAAGGCAATCATATTAGTGGCTACATCTCTATTAAGTACTTGCTGCACTTTAACAAGCGCTGTGGATAAATCTTCGTAACAAGTAGCTATACTATCCTTTACAACATACAATCCAACCTTAATTTCATTTTTATCCAACCATTTAACGATGGTTTTTCGTTGCTTTTCATCTTGTGATAATTGCTCTAGCTGTTCGACTGTAAAGTACACCGATGATAGCTGGCACACATCGTTAGCATGAAATAACTTCAATAAATTATCATGATAAAGACTCGTTAGTGCCCAGCATTCTTGGCGTAAATAACCGTATACCAAAGTGATATTTTTACTCTCATCGAGCATTTCCGTTTTAATGACGGTCACTTCAAGCCAACGACTGAGCAATGCTAGTGCTTCATCAGGCTCTATGCCATTTTGGTAATTTGAGACACTGATCCAATAAACACCATGTGGGCGTGATTTGCTACGCCATAAATTTGTTAACAGTGACTCAATTTGGGGGATCACCTTTTTAGTAAATTTTTTAGCATGAATTGTCCGCCACGAAGGCAATATATATGAGGTATTTTCATCTGCTTGGGTAAAAGTAGCTAATGCCGCCTCTGAAAATTCTGCCGAACAGCCTGACAGCAGCTTACGCAAACGCTTGCTTGTGCGTTTATCTTTTAACTTTTGCTTAGTTAATAGCTTACCTAACATTATATATACTCTGCTAGCTGATCTTTAAATTTCTGAAAAAATGCACTACCCAATAAAAACATACCAACTGACATACACGCTGATATCAATAAAACATGTACGCTAATAGGTTCATTGGCAAAGAAAACCATGCGATATGGCTCAATCATATAATAGATGGGATTACCATTAATGATAAAATGCAAATTACTTGACAGCATCGACGCCATAAAACCAATGGGCGATACAAATAACAATAATAAAGTAATAATATTAATAAAATAATTCACATCCGGTAAAACCAAACCCAAGGGTGCAAGCATCAGCGCAATCCCTGAAATAAATAATATTTGCAAAAATAAAGCCACTGGCAACATTAATAAATTAACCGTAATGCCGTGATTGCAAGCGACTAAAATGAAGATCATTAATAAGCCAATAAGTTCAGTGACTAATGCCATCAGGACTACTCTTAGTGGGATTAACTCTAAGGGTAAAATCACATTTTTAACTAAGTGAATATTTTGTTTTATAACACTACAGCCATTACTACAGGTCTCCATAAAGGCAATATAAGGCACTAACCCTGAAAATATATAAATCACTGAATCTAAGGTATTGTGATCCGGGTACTGCACCTTGAAAACAATAAGATATAAGAATAAATAGACGCCCAGGAACATCAGTGGATACAGTATTGCCCAGAGGATCCCGAATAAGGAACCGGAGTAACGTTTTTTAAATTCAAGAAATGTCGTAGCAAACAATACTTTAGCATTCTTGCTGGGTACTTTAATTGTGTCTAGTGCTGCTGTTAGCATGAATACATTTACCTATGTTTTTAATGAATATCGGGTTTCGTCGCTTCTAAGATCAAATACCAACCACCCCATTTATGTAAATAACGTTCTGGTAGACACTTTAGTAGCAAAGGGACATGCTGCTTAGAGATATGTTTTTTGTGCATTTTGATATGGTCAAATTTTTCAAACATTTTCTTAAAGCGTTTGCCGCTATAGGCTTTCACCAAAGGTCTGGCATCATTATCAGTGATTTCGACCGTATCAGAGAGCACATCTGCAATAGAGCGGTGTGTATTATCCTTTAACCACCATTGCTCTTTAAATAATTGTTGCCAATAATGTAAGGAATTTTCTGCATACACAATGATGAGCGCTTTGCCACCCGGTTTGAGCACTCGCCACATTTCATTAATAATTTGTTGGGTATTAGGTGAGTGATGTACGACACCAATACTGTAGACAAGATCATAGTAGTCATTCTGTAACGGCATATTTTCAGCATCACCATGGCAGAAAGTACCGGTCAAACCACGATGCATAAAATTAGTTTTCGCTAGATTCAAATGCCCAGTAGATAAATCTAAATCTGTAATTTGTGCACCACGCTCGGCAAACTGGGCTAAATCAGTACCTAAACCGCCACCGACTTCTAAGACTCGTTTACCATCCACATCTTGTTTTGATAGTAGCTCGCGGATCCAAGGGCCATAGACTTCATAACGGTAAGCTTCTACTTCTTTAAACCATTGTGCAGAATATTTGTTAGTCTCTCTGGCATACTGTGAGCCACAGGGATTATTATCCCACTGATTTTGTACTTCAGATTTATAATGTTCTAACTTCTCAGTAGGTAGTTTAGATGAATGATCTTTATGACTTAGATTACTTTTTGTTTGCTGGGTGCTGTGCAAGAGAAAATCCCAAATACGCTCAACATTACGTTCCCAGGTAAATTCATTTAATAAAGCTTGGCGCGCATTTGCGCCTAATTTTTCTCTTACATCAGCCTGGTCAACTAAAAAGGTAACTGCATTCACAAAGGCTTGTGTATCCGCCGGTGGGCATAGGATAGCACGTTCATCATTTACCTTATGCATGGTATCGGGCGTTAGTGCCTCTACATGCAGGGAAGGTGTTAGCACTTCGCCAATCTGCATTAAATCACTAGCGACAATCCCACCACCGAGCCCCATGTATTCAAAGAGCTTGGTTGGTGAGCCAAAAAATTCACAGCCTTTCATATGCGCGGAGTGTGGCGCCACGTACATATCACAAGTCTTTAGCAGCGTAATGGCTTCTTCATGAGGAACAGCTCCAGTCATGGCTACTTGTTCATGCAAATTATATTGCTCAACAATTTCAGTCACCAAATGGCGATGATGACCATCGCCTATAAGTAGAAAACGAGCTTCTGGTTTGGCCTGGCATATCTGCGGTAATGCTTTGGCTAAGGTATCAATACCATGCCAACCACCAAAGGTGCCCACAAAACCAATCACTGTGTTATCTTCATTCCAGTTAAACTGGGCTTTTAAAGCATTCTTTTGTTCTTTAGTGGCAGGTTGATAAGCATTTGCATCTGCGCCATTAGGATTCACTAAAATTCGCTTTGCGGGTATACCCCATGCTACTAATTGTTTCTTTATCACCTGGGAAACAACTATAATCAGTGTGGCCTGTTGCAGTACCGCTAATTCTGCATGACTATGAAAATACGCATAGCGATAGGGTTGTTTATCAAAACTGCGTTTTATCTCAACCTCAGAACCATTGTATTCAATAATATAAGGTATCTGTAATTCTTTGGCTATCTTAGCCGTGGCATACATGCCCAAACAGTAACGCTCATAAATAAAATCAGGCTTATCTGTGACTAATAGTGCTTTCAATTCTTTATAGTAACGTGCATTTGACATCATGATATTTTCTTCAATACCATTGCCAGCATCATGTAATAAATGTTGGCTCAGTCCCATTTCACTGAGTAATTCGTATTGAGATGGCATCAGCACTTGAAAATCATCACAACATTTTGCTAACTCTTGAGCCACATAACACGTATGCGTATAGGAACCTCCACAACGTAAGTTTTTATTCCAAAAATCTAAGCGTACATAGCGAACCTTGGCAAATTTTTCTTGCTTACTAAGTTGGTTTAACTGGTTTTGGGTAAACTCTGTAGGCTTAGCATGATGATAAAAATCATTTAAATCTTTATATATGGGGCGAAAAAAAAGTACTTTTTTTGCAGCCACTGATTGGTACAATAATCGTCGAGTGAATCGTAACAGTGAGCGCACATCAAAAATCACTAACCCTATGGTCTTACGTAGAGTATTATCTTGCTTGAGTTGTTTGGGTAAATTGAAGAATAATTCTAATAGCGATTTATACCAACGGTGATGTCGATAACTTTGTAAGCGCTCTGCATCAATGGATTCAACCGCCTGCTCCTGCGGCCAATTAAACCATACCGTTTGTTTCGCATTAAGGTATTTTTTTGCTAAGCGGTACTCTGTACGATTGGGCAAACCTGCTTGTAAATTAATAACCACCCCATTGGCGGACTCTAAAGGATCCGCTATCTCATTCACTCTGAGCCACTCACCCACCTGTAAGCTTAACTTATGCCGTTCCTGCAAGTTTTCTAATGTATTACTGTTAACATAAGCTACCTTAGTACCATTATCTGCTAACAATAAAAATGATTTTTGTGTTGCTGTCTCACTCATCCGTGTATGCTCGTCCAAAAATTAAATCCTCAATATGTAAACTTACCGCGGTAGTTTCAATGATTTCGGCAAAACTTATAGGGCTTGCTGCTTGAGAACTCAAGGCTTCTCCCCATGCTTGCAATTCATTGAAGTGGCCTTTATCCACATTCCCTTGCCATAAAACAGTATCATCACTGGCGCGCTTTAGTTGCTCATAATCTTCTAAGACATAGGCTTCGCCTTCACTGAATAACTCGAGACGTTCTTTCCCTAGCCCTTGTTTTGGCCCCGCCGCCGTATAAATTAAGCTAGCAATAGAACCATCTTCATAGGTCAGTGTCGCGATAAAATTATCATTTTTTAGATAACGGCTGTCTTTGGGATCCATTGATTGGGCTTCGATTTTTTTCACCGGCGCATCAATCAGATAACGGAAGCAATCATAGATATGACAGGCCTCACCGATATTACGACCACCACCTTGTTGATTTTGGATCCAATGTTCTGGGGAAATATAGCCACCATTTAAGCGATAATTTATCATTATCGGGCTATTATGATGAGTAATAGCTTGCTTAAGCTGCTGCATGGCTGGGGCAAAACGGCGATTAAAGCCAACCATGAGTAAGGGTGGCTGCGTCAATTTCTTATAAGCAGTGTATACGCGGTCTAACTCATCCCAAGTAAGTGCTAAGGGTTTCTCCACAAAGACATGCTTGCCGGCATTTAAGCTTGCGATGACTTGCTCTGCATGTTCACAGTGACGCGTTGCAATCACCAACATATCGACATCATCATTATTCAAAACCGCGGATAAATCAGAGGCGTGAATTTCTAAACCTTGCTGTCTGACATAATTACCGCCCTTAGCCGCATCTCGTGACACTACACCTTTTAAGAAAAAATGTTGCTTTAGCTTATCCATGGTCGGCACGAGCATACAAGTACCAAAGGCACCTGTACCCACCAACATATAATTATTCGGCCCTTGTTTTGCCTGACGGTGCCCCTGTGGTTTAACAAATTTGGCATCGTTAGCTTGGGGTAAATGTCGCTTATCTGCCGGATACTCAATCACAACACCTAAAGGCTTACTATTTTTATCATTCACTAAACTTGCATAAAGTGCAGGTGCATCATCAATACTGACGACCTTATCAATGAGGGCTTCTATATCGATTTGTTGTGTCTTGATTAAGTTTAGGTAAGCAGACATATTGCGATTTAAGGTCCAACGCACATAAGCATAGGGATAATCTTGGCCTTGTTCTTCATAATTCGTATCATAACGGCCTGGGCCGTAAGATGTACTCATTAATAAATCAATTTCTTTTTTGTAAAAATTAGCGCGCTCCGCTGCTAAACCCACATCACCCACAATCACTACGCGACCTTTCCGGCGCGTGATTTGCATCGCATGATTAATTACCGCATCTGATTTTGTTGCAGCGGTAATGATGGTTGCATCCGCACCTTGATGCTGTGTTTGTGATTGTAATTGGTTTAATAAGGCTTGCTGGTCAGTATAAGCTGCATCAATACCTAAGCTCTGTGCCTTTGCGACCCGCGTAGGGTCTAAATCTAAACCAAACACACGGCAGCCATTAGCTTTGAGCAATTGTGCAGTAATTTGACCTAATAGACCCAAACCAATCACGGCGATGGTTTCACCCAGCTTAGGATCAGTTCGGCGTACACCTTGTAAGGCAATCGTACCTATGGTTGTGGATGCTGCCGCTTTTTCGCTACAACCTTCAGGTAGTGGACAAGCCAATTGGCGGGGAATGCTAATATAGTCCGCATGATTAGCTTTACCGGCACCGGCACACGCCACTAAATCTCCCACATTAATATCTTGGATACCTTCGCCTACAGCGACAACTTCACCTACCGCAGAATAACCCACATGCCAACCTTGTTGATCTAATTCAGTAGCAGGTAAATCATAAGTTTGCGCCACACCATCCGTACCTGTTTTAGCAACGGCTGTAGTATTAGCAGACTGTTTAACAACATGGGGTAATACCCGATGTTGTAAGATTTGATTAACTCGCTTCACCGCTTTGCGAGGATTTTTGATAGCTTTACCAAGATATTTAACCGCTAAGGTTGATTTTGCAAGCGTAGCACTGACGGCATTACTCGCCTCAGCTTGTACGGGCTGTAATGCGGCTATTTCAGTACCGACACTGACCATAGAATAATGCACTTTCACTAATACATGACCTGCAGTTAATGCAGGTTTGGGCATGCGGGCAATGAGCGCGCCTTGGCTATTTAAGAGTACTTGTCGCATGTTTTACTTAATCTCTTTTACAATTTATTTCTTTGTGGAGTGTAGTCATACCGGCAGGAGATTCCTCACGTTGTTCGGAATGACAACATTTTTTCTATACCATCAACTCACCGGATATAACTTTTCACGATGCTGACACATGTCCTTCACTTGTTGCTTTGTCACATTAAATGACTTAACTGATGCCAAAAATACCGGATCCATTTGCTTCGCATGGGTGGCGGGTTTTGGCAATTCACCTTTGGCAATTTTCTCCTGCACAATGGGCAATAACTGCTGGAACACAATCCAAGCACGTAAACGCACGCCTGGATATTTCGCGTGAATCGCATCATTAAACAAATCTTGATCCTGTGGATAATACTTAGCAATATCTACAAAATCTAAATGATGAGCTTTGGCATAATTCTTATAAACTCGGTTTTGGAAATCAGCCATTCGGCGGATCCATTTATACTGATATGGCCAGAAAGACTGATTCAAATAATTGTAGATATAAACATTATCGGGGATTTTTAAGGTCATGCCGTCATAGCTTAACCACACAAAGGAACTGGGAATAAAGTCTATGCCATTTTTCTCGCTGGTGGTTCTGATCTGCTCCATATCCGCAAGAATTGTAGGTAACTGCAAGGGTAAGTTTTTATAGTGAATATCAGGATTATATTCATCGAGTTTTAATGGCCATTCCACATAATAATTAGGTTTCTTTGGTTCCTTACCACCGGCATATTTAACCATTTGTTTTAAATTATCGAAGCGTTTCATAAAGGCAGAATATTCAGCCAAGGTACTCATCTTCAAAGTGTCTGCAGGTTTGCCATGTTTTTTCAAATGCTTCATGACAATGAATTTGTCCGGCCAAAATTGATTAGAACCTTCATAGTAGAAAATAATATCAGGATGTAAATACACTAATTCATTTTGTACTACCGCAGCAAAATCATCTGAATTAGTACCACTGCGTCCTGCATTAATGGCTTCAAATTTCACATCAAGGCCTTGCTCCTTGGCCCACATATTCAGCCAGTTAGTCACAAAAGCAGGGTAGACAAAGGGGTAGGCATAAGCACTGACCGTAGTTGAAGCACCCACAAAGGCAATACGTATGGTTTTACTCGGCTTATCATAACTGATAGGACGGCCACGGAAACCATATTGATTAGTCACTAAACCTGCTGGTGAAGTGACTGAGCTTAAATAACGAAACCGTGGGAAGGGCGTATAATGTAAAGGTTTGAAAACATTAATATCCTGCAAGCCTGAAGGGAAAAACTCACTATAGGTTTTACTATTATTACAAACCTTATCGAGCACAAAATTTATATTCCAGACATAATTGGTCCCTAAACCGCCGCTGGAAAACTTAGCTACAGATTGTTTACGTTTAACGAGATAATCATCAGGGTGTGCTTTGCGATTGGGTAATGCGGGAGGGTTTTCATAAAACCACTGTTGCTTCACGCCTTTAGCTAAAGGGATCTCCTTGAGATGTCTTGCAGCAATATCAATACCACTGGCCTGTGACTCTGTCTGTTGTTGCAATTTATCTTGCTTTTTAGTCGCTACTAAATGGGCATGAGCTAAACTGTAGCCGTCATTAACTCGAAAAAATATTTCTGCAACTACCAAGGCGATTGCTAGAGAAATGACAATTAAAATTCCGCTAAATAAGACATTCTTTGCAACTTTACTACTCATATCTAATCCAATTCGAAGTTATCTTTGTAATTTAATTTCAACGCAGGATCCTGTGCTTCTTTACGTAAATAGCAATTACCTACCACGAGTGTTTCAATTTCGGTGCCCATAAAGCAGTGGAATGCATCTTTAGGATCACAGACGATAGGTTCACCGCGCACATTAAAACTGGTATTCACCACAATAGGACAACCTGATAGCGCTTTAAAAGCAGAAATCAATTGATGATACTTAGGGTTAGTATCTTCATGGACCGTTTGTAAACGTGCCGAGTAATCTACGTGAGTGACTGATGGTATTTCTGAACGCGGTATTTTTAGCTTTTCAATACCAAATAATTTATTTTCCTCTTCAGTCATAGCAATACGCTTATTTTTTACAACATCAGCGACCATTAACATATAGGGACTTTCATCATCATATTCAAACCACTCAGCTACGTCATCAGCCAGCACAGAAGGTGCAAAAGGTCTGAAAGACTCTCTATATTTCACTTTCAGATTAAGCGTGGTTTGCATTTCACGACTGGTGGGATTTGCAATAATCGAACGATTACCTAGCGCTCTAGGACCGAACTCCATGCGATCTTGGAACCAACCAATAGCCTTACCAGCATGTAAGTCTTCTGCCGTTTTAGCAATAATCTCTGCATCATTATAAACTTCGAAGACAGCACCAGCGGCTTGCAATTGTGCCTCTATGTCTTGCTGGGCAAAGGCAGGGCCTAAATAAGAACCTTTCATCGCATCGCGCGCATCACTCATATTACGCGGCCCATCTTGGAAAATATGATAGGCGCATAAGGCTGCCCCTAAAGCACCACCCGCATCACCAGCAGCGGGTTGTACCCAAATATTTTCAAAACTTTTATCGCGCCACAGCTTACCATTCGCGACACAGTTTAAAGCAACACCGCCGGCTAAACAGAGGTTTTTAATACCAGTTTCTTTGGCCAATGAGCGTGCTAAGGTTAATACGACTTCTTCAACCACGGCTTGGACTGAGGCAGCTAAATCCATGTGTACTTGGGTTAATTCATCTTCAGCCTTGCGCGGTGGTACGCCGAATAATTCAGTGAACTTATCATTCGTCATAGTTAACCCAACGCAATAATTAAAATATTGCATATTGAGTCGATAGGAACCATCCGCTTTCATGTCCAACAAATGTTTAAAGATTAAGTCTTTATATTTAGGTACACCATAAGGCGCTAAACCCATGACTTTATATTCACCGGAGTTAACTTTAAAACCAGTATGGTAAGTAAAGGCAGAGTAGAGTAAGCCTAAAGAATGGGGGAAATGTATTTCCTTGGTGATTTCTAATTTATTACCACGGCCGATAGCTACTGAAGTTGTTGCCCATTCACCCACACCATCCATGGTTAACACCACAGCTTCTTCAAAGGGTGAGGGGAAAAATGCACTAGCAGCATGGGATAAGTGATGCTCGGAAAATAAAAGCCGTTCATCCCAATTGAATTTAGGTAAATTCTTTTTCAGCTCTTTACGGATCAAGCTTTTTTGAAATAACTTTTCCTTTAACCACAGCGGCAATGCCATTTTAAATGAACGGAAGCCTCGTGGCGCATAGGCAAGATACGTTTCTAATAATCGCTCAAATTTAATAAAGGGCTTATCATAGAAAATGATGTAATCAATATCGGTTAATTTGATATTGGCTTCTCGCAGGCAATAATCTATAGCCTTGTGCGGAAAGCTATCGTCGTGCTTCTTCCGTGTAAAACGCTCTTCTTGTGCCGCAGCTATAATATTGCCGTCTTCTATAAGAGCGGCTGCACTATCGTGATAAAAGGCTGAAATCCCTAGTATTCGCATGGGTGCTTCCTGTTAAAAAATTGTATAAATGAAGGGGGCGATTGCACTACCATGAGTGAAGACAATCAAGGCACCACATAAAGCCATTACCAAGAGTAATGGTAACAACCAGAATTTTTTGCGGGCTCGCATAAAAGACCATAATTCAGCTACAAAGGACATGTTCTACTCCAATTAAAATTGATTACGTAATGATTTTGGTTCTGGGCCTGGCGGCGTACGCTCAACCCAATAACTCGATGTTTCAGATGATAGTTTTAATTTTAAAGGGTCTTTACCCATTAATCGCATCACCATGGCCATGGGTGAGACAAAAACATAAAACATAATACCCACAATAATCGGCGTCATCACTTTACTCAGTAATAAACCTAACTGCATCCAAAGTTTATTGAGTGGTGCCAAGATATTGGGGATTACTAAGGCAACGGCAAAAATCGCTACCGCCAAAATTAAAGCCCAGGGGCGATAAGCATGGTGGTGTAGTACCGGTAAGGTGCCTACTAAGACGAAAAACACGGCGAAAATAAAACCAAAGGATCGGTTTGAAGAGCCTTTGAGTTCTTCTTTGCGTTCTAAGCGTTCATGTAAATTTTGTGTCAATGACTTGTCTCCTAATCTCATGAGAGATTCTCATTTAAAAACAGCTCTGCCATATCAAAAACTGTCGAAGTTACCTTCTGATGCTTGCATACTATCTAAGCCATCAGGAGATTTCTCAGTTTGTTCGGAATGACAACATATTTGTTCGAATGCTTGCAATAAAGCAAAGCACTATTGCAACAACCCACAGGTATCAAATATCACTTTCTCTGATAGTCGCTGCCTATCAATTTCTAAAAACTGATTATGTTTAACTAAAACAACCACAATGTCCGCACTCGCTAAAGCTTGCTCAACGCTGACTAACTCAACTGTTGGGCTATGGGCTTGTAAGGATTCCGGTAAAACCTCAATGTGCGGCTCCACAACCAGTAAGCGCTCTAAGGTTAATTTAGCGAGTTCTTCCGTTATATATAAGGAAGGACTTTCTCGTAAATCATCAATATTGGGTTTATACGCCAGCCCTAAACAGGCTATCACCGGCGCTTTATAACGATCAGCCTGAGCGCTGACTTTTGCAATCACATGCTTTGGCTTAGTTTCATTCACTTGCCGAGCTTGGTGGATCAATTGTGTCTGTTCAGGCGCGGCATCGATAATAAACCAAGGATCCACGGCGATGCAGTGGCCACCTACGCCAGGTCCTGGCTGTAATATATTCACACGCGGGTGGTGATTAGCTAAGCGGATCAGATCCCAGACATTAATATCAATATGTTCACAGATGGCTGATAGCTCATTAGCAAAGGCAATATTCACATCGCGGTAGGCATTTTCGGTTAATTTTGCCATCTCTGCGGTGCGCGCATCGGTTGTCAGCAACTCACCATTGACAAATAAACTATAAAACTCGCTTGCTTTTACCACTGAGGCTTCATTTATACCGCCAACAATGCGATCATTATCCACTAGCTCGCGAATTATCTGCCCTGGCAAGACTCTTTCTGGGCAATGACCAATATAGATATCACTTTCATCCGCTGCACTTTGGGGGCTAGGCATATTTAAATCTGGACGCAACTCGCTTAACCACTGGGCAATTTGCTCGGTGGTGCCGATTGGGCTGGTGGATTCTAATATTAACAGATTACCTGGCTTCAATACCGGCGCTACCGCTTTAATGGAAGACTCTACATAACTAAGATCAGGCTTAAAGCCGGCTTGGAAAGGCGTTGGCACAGCAATGATAAAAACATCCGCTGCTTGTGGTTCCGTGTAAGCTTTTAGTTGGCCACTATTTACTGCAGAACGCACTAATACGTCTAAATCTTGTTCAGTAATATGAATTTCACCACGATTAATGGTATCAACCACATGCGCATTGATGTCGCATCCATGTACTTGAAAACCTTTAGTGGCTAGCAGACTTGCGGTTGGTAAACCAATATAGCCCAAGCCAATGACGCTAACTGATTGAAAATGTTCATTCATTATAATTTAGTTACTCTTTAAATTTATGCTATGACTAGGCCGTTAGCGGCCGCGAGAGATTTCTTTCTCTAAAAAAAGGCGATATTATACCCACGATTCGCCTAGAAGAGAAAGCTTTCATCAGTTATTGGACAATGTTTATGCAAACAATTTTGCTTATTTTTGGTACACGCCCAGAAGCTATTAAAATGGCTCCCGTTTATAAAACCCTCAAGCAACGCTATGGTGACAAGGTTAAAGTGTGCATAACGGCACAACACCGGCAGATGCTAGATCAAGTATTAGAACTATTCGCCATTGAAGCAGATTATGATCTGAATATTATGAAGAATAATCAAACACTTAGCGAATTAACCAGCAATATTCTCACAGCCTTAAATGGAGTGTTAGAAGAGTGCCAACCTGATTTAGTTTTAGTACATGGTGATACAACAACAACCTTTGTCGGCAGCTTAGCGGCTTTCTACAAAAAAATTCCCGTGGGACATGTAGAGGCTGGATTACGCAGTGGCGATATTTACGCGCCCTGGCCTGAAGAAGCTAATCGAAAATTAACCGGCAGCTTAACTTCTTTGCATTTTTGCCCCACAGAAATTTCGGCGAATAATATTCGCCAAGAGGGTGGCGCAGAACACAGCATCACTATTACTGGCAATACCGTGATCGATGCCTTATTAGAAACTGTGAATATGATTGAAGCTGATACTCAGCTCGCAACTAAATTAGCGAAATTAGCGAATAACTTACCCGCACTTGATCCTAACAAACGACTGATTTTGGTCACAGGTCATCGGCGTGAAAGTTTTGGTGATGGCTTTCAAAATATTTGCCAAGCCTTAGCCAAATTAGCACAACGAGACGATGTACAAATTATTTACCCTGTACATTTAAATCCCAATGTCCAAGGCCCTGTCAAAGAGAGCTTAAGCCAATACAACAATATTCATTTGATTGAACCCTTAGATTATTTACCCTTTGTTTACTTAATGAAGCAAGCTTATTTAATTTTGACTGACTCGGGTGGCATCCAAGAAGAAGCACCTGCCTTAGGTAAACCTGTGCTGGTCATGCGTGATATCACTGAGCGCCCTGAAGCAGTTAGCGCAGGCACCGCCAAACTGGTAGGGGCTAATTTTGAAAAAATTGTTGCCACCACCACGCAATTACTCGATGATGAAGACAGTTATAAGGCCATGAGTTTTGCGCATAATCCCTATGGTGATGGACATGCTGCAGAGCGTATCCTAGCGGCTATTGAACAGTGGGGGCTAAGTTAATCAGATCTGGATCCCGCGGCTTGACCCAGATAATACAACTCAGATGGCTGTACTACTAATACATAAGTGCGAGGCACAATGAAACAATTACTGCAAAATTTAAAAACCGGCGATATTGAAATCGCCGAACTTCCTTACCCACAAGTTCCTGCCGGACATGTATTGATCCGTAGTCGCTATAGCCTGATTTCCTCAGGTACTGAACGTATGATGCTAGAATTTGGCAAAGCCAATTGGGTAGCTAAAGCCAAACAACAGCCTGATAAAGTACGCATGGTCTTAGATAAAGTAAAAACCGACGGTCTGGGTCCCACCATTGAAGCAGTTAAAAGCAAATTAGAACAACCCATGGCCATGGGCTACTGTAACGTCGGCGAAGTCATGGAAGTAAGCGCCGGTGTTACTGAATTGCGCCCCGGCGATCGTGTTGCCTCTAATGGCCATCATGCAGAATATATCGTGGTCCCAAAAAATCTCTGCGCGAAAATCCCCGCAGACGTCGCGGATGAAGATGCCGCATTTACCGTCTTAGGTTCCATTGCCTTGCAAAGTGTTCGTCTCGCTGAACCAAGCTTTGGTGAATATTTTGCGGTATTTGGTTTGGGTTTAGTGGGCTTGCTGACTGCACAGTTATTAAAAGCCAATGGCTGCCATGTTATCGGCTTGGATTTTGATCCACATAAATTAGATTTAGCAGCAAAGGCTGGGATAAAAACTATTAATTTAAACGAACAAACCGATCCTGTGTTTATGGCACGCAGTTTTGCTAATCAACAGGGTATTGATGGGGTTATCATTGCCGCGGCAACCGATAGCCATGAACTAATTCATCAGGCAGCAACCATGTCACGCAAACGAGGCCGTATTATTCTTGTAGGTGTTACTGGCTTAAATTTATCCCGTGCTGATTTTTATGAAAAAGAATTACGCTTCCAAGTATCTTGTTCTTATGGCCCTGGACGTTACGATGACCAATATGAATTACAAGGTCAAGATTATCCCTTAGGGTTTGTGCGTTGGACTGAACAACGTAATTTTCAGGCAATTTTACAGGCCATAGGTCAACAACAGTTGCACGTTAAAGATTTAATTTCCCATCGCTTTGCATTTGCTGAAGCACAACAAGCGTATGATATTTTAAATAATAAACAGCCCTCTCTCGGCATTTTATTGCAATATCCACATGCAGAATCTAGCCCTCAACGTACAGTAACGTTGCCTCAGCAGGCACAACCTGCAGCCACAGGCACCGCCAGCGCGGCTAAATTAGCCATCATCGGCGCCGGCAATTATGCTTCGCGTATTTTGATCCCCGCCTTTAAAAAAACAGGGGCAGAAATTATCTCTATCGCTTCCCAACGTGGCTTAAGTGGTTATCATGCGGCGAAGAAAAATGCGGTGGCACAAACGACTACCGATGCTGCAGGCTTACTTGGTAATGAGCATGCGAATACTATCGTCATTGCTACCAGGCACCATAACCATGCCCAGTGGGTATGTAAAAGTTTAGCTGCTGGCAAGCATGTATTTGTTGAAAAACCCTTAGCCATTACCCAAGAACAGTTGGATGAAATAAAAGCAGCTATAGGCAAGCATGAATCAGCCCCCTTATTAATGGTAGGTTTTAACCGTCGCTTTGCCCCGCATATTGTTAAAATAAAATCGCTCTTAAATACTGAACAGCGACCCAAACACTTTATGATGACGGTGAATGCTGGACATATCGATGCGGAACATTGGACCCAAGATAGTCAAACTGGTGGTGGCCGTATTATTGGCGAAGTATGCCATTTTGTGGATTTACTACACTATTTAGCAGGCTCTGCTATTGTTAAATGGCAGGCACAAAATATTACTCAGGGTATTTCTCAAGACAGTGTCAGTATTTTGCTCAGCTTTGCTGATGGCTCAGTAGGCACGATTCATTATCTCACTAATGGCCATCCGCGGGTTGCTAAGGAACGTTTAGAAGTGTTCTGCGGTAATAAGGTATTACAATTGAATAATTTCCGTCAATTGCAAGCCCATGGTTGGGGCAAATTCAAAAAAATGCATTTATGGCAGCAAGATAAAGGCCAAAACGCTTGCGCAGCAGCATTTATAAAAGCTATCGAGACCGGGCAAGCTAGCCCGATACCACTTGAGGAATTATTTACTGTGGCTGAAATTTGTATCGAGATTAATAAGGCTATAACTCAGTGAACTTAAAACGCTTTGTTCATACAGTACGTTATTTAAAATGGCGCCAAATCGCCTGGCGGATTATTCGTCACTGTCAGCACCCACAGCCTAAACCTGGCATATTGCTTCCCCTTAGATCTGTGGCCACAGAATGGTTAGCCCCCATCCCTAAGCGTATTACTATGCAGGGACCTCAGCGTTTTTGCTTATTAAATGAAACCTATGATGTGGAAACGGCTCAAGACTGGAACCATCCGCAGCGTAAACGCTTATGGTTATATAGCTTACATTACTTTGATGATCTCTGCGCACAAGATGCTGACCAACGCACGCAATGGCACCAGGATTTATTACATCGTTGGGTCATTGAAAACCCAGCGTCGGCAAAGGGCGTTGGTTGGGAATCTTATACCATTTCCTTACGTTTAGTGAATTGGATCAAATGGGCTTTAGCTGGCAATCACTTAGATGACACCTTACTTACTAGCATGGTGCAACAAACTCGAGCGTTAAGACGTCGCTTGGAATATCACTTACTCGGTAATCATTTACTCGCAAATATGAAAGCGCTGATTTTTGCTGGTTTATTTTTCTCTGGCCCCGAGGCAGAAAGTTGGTATCAAAAGGGCTTACATGCTTATCAAAAAGAATTATCTAAACAAATATTAGATGATGGCGGCCATTTTGAATTAAGCCCGATGTATCACGCTTTGATCCTCGAAGATATTTTAGATGTGATTAATGTTTCCCGTACTTATGGTAAAACTGTACCTAACTCATGGCTCTACGGCGTCGAAAAAATGATGCCTTGGTTACAGTTTATGTTGCATCCTGATGGCAAATTAGCATTTTTTAATGATACCGCATTTGGTATTGCAGCGACCTTTGAACAGCTACAAGATTATTCTGCCCGATTAAATTTGATCCCAGTTAAACCCATCTCTAATGGTGCACATCACTTACCCAATACAGGTTACGTACGTGTCCAAGATAATGATACCGTCGCCTTCCTCGATATTGCTGCGATTGGTCCAGATTATTTGCCAGGCCATGCCCATGCGGATAGTTTAAGTTTTGAATTATCAATTCATGGTCAGCGCGTCTTAGTGAATTCCGGCACATCAGTTTACGATGTCTGTGCATTACGCAGTGAACAGCGGGGTACCTTAGCCCATAA
This sequence comes from Gammaproteobacteria bacterium, assembly GCA_965230425.1. Taxonomy (GTDB): domain Bacteria; phylum Pseudomonadota; class Gammaproteobacteria; order UBA1113; family UBA1113; genus CBDDKW01. The sequence goes on from CBDDKW010000008.1 coordinate 17,870, forward strand.
TACGCTAGAAATTGATGGTGAAAACTCTTCTGAAGTATGGAAGAGTTTTCGCGTTGGTCGGCGCGCCAGAATACAACAAGTCACGACCAAAGAAGCCGAAGGCAAGTTAACCATCGCTGCTACACATACAGGCTACAAGCGTTTATCAGGCAAACCACGGCATCGGCGTCATTGGAGCTTTGGTAAGAATCATTTACATATCCTTGATCAAGTACTCGGCAAAGAAGAGCATAATTTAGTCTTAGCATTGCACTTTCACCCTGATATTAAATTACAATTGCAAGATCAATATACTGTCTGCGTCAGAAATGCCGCAGAACAGCGTTTAGCGACTATCAATTTTGATAAAAAAGTCGCTTTACAGCTTGATCATGGCAAATGGTATCCAGAATTTGGCCTAGCCTTACCTAACTTACAATTGTTTGCAAAAACAAAAGCTACATTACCCACCAGTATCAAATGGTCCATTCATTGGTAATTAATTTACTCCTCGGAGCTTAATTGTTATCATGCTTATGTTCGTATTATCTGTAGATGATCTGAACACATATCCAGAGAGAATATAACAATATTAATTAGAGAATACCGAGAATCACTATGCCTATTGACGCTACGAAAGTTTGCTCTGCCCAAGCTTTATCAGAAGCACTATCCCAAATACCAGCAGATGAACGGTTACAAGCGCTACATGCTGCTTACGATGAAAATCCTACAGAATTAGCAAATATCTTCGGCTATAAAACAGAAACATTAAAAACATGGCTATTAGTTCATCTAAGGCAAGAAGACACCAAAGTATTATTTCACAGTGTATTGGGTGCTAACTTATTTAGTGCTATATTAAATAATGACGAGCCATTTTCTACTTTAGTTGAAACGATATTTCCTAAGGTTGAGGACCGCCTGCCATTTTACACTAATGTTCTAGGTAAAGACTTTCTTGTAAATAATATAACAACGATTACTCAACTGGATCAGGCTTTAGAAACACTTGCCGTAGAAGACAGATATAGCTTTTGCGACAAGACGATCACCCTATCAAAGGTCGGTGATTTAGTTGATTCATATCTAGCACTAGAGACCATATTGGACCGCCTACCAAGCGACTGCCGCTTAGCATTTTGTTTAACAAAATCTATGAGAGAGAAATTACAAACCATGCAGGGTAAGCTTGAACCTGAACTTCTAGGCAAGTTTCACACAACCCAGGAAAAATTGATCTTTTTATTACATTTTTTAGATATCAATACGCCAGACTATCTTGATTTTGCCTTAGGCACTAAAGTAAATAAATATTTTACTCCAGAACTAAATCAAGCAATAAGAACTATTTACATATTATTTACTACGCGTGACATGTCCAAGCATGTACACGACATTGATAAAGCAAAAACCTTTGCTTACATGCTCAAAATGCCCGAGGCTTGTCAACAACTCCATGTCCTATCCTGTGCCTCTACCACTGAACTTACCAAGCCAGCTCATATTGAAAATACACTGGCTTATTTGCTAATGACAACCTTTGTTGACTGCTCTGAAACAGTAACTGACGAACGAGCTGAGCTTATCGGAATTGCTGGGCTTAAGAAACATATTACTCGGTGGTTTGACTTTAAAAGACACTTATTACCTTTACTGACACCAGAAACCTTACAACGCTTTTGTGATACGCCCGAAAATTTTGAGTTTATCATAAGCATCATCACGTGTATAAACGACTTTCGTGAATTTATTAACTGCCTTCCTGAAGACCGTCGCATTGATTATCTCACACGTATAGATACTAATACACTGAGTAAATGTATTGCTGATAAATTAACTTTTCTAACTGAAAATTTATCCGAAATACTTAATCAAACAGATCTACACGCCTTTATTCTATCTGCAGCAGGAATAAAGCTTATTGTCACCTTAAAACCTGATCGTCGGGGTTTAATTTCATTTATTCAGAATACATTTCCGACGATAGCAAAAAAAAATTCATTTTTACAATTAGAGCTCATAAATAATTATTTGAATGAAATTATTGGTGATTTATCAGACTTACGGAAATTGTTAACTAAACTCTTCCCCAACATAAAAGATAGAATTAATCATCTTGCTAATGTCAGTAGCAACATGGAACGATTAAAAGGCTTTGTTAGTTCATGGTATGATTTTCAATCTTACTGGCTTAGAAAAATGGAGACACAAGACCAACAAGCATTCTGCCAATCCAGCGTGGGGATTGAGCTAATACAGCATTTTAAACCAAGCTTATATAATCTAAATGATTATATCAAAGATATCTTTGCAGAAGATCAGACTAGAGAAGCGTTTTACGCTGATTTACCTGCAGGATTTGTTAAAGCCTCTTGGTGTACCAGCAGCTCAGAAATCATTAAAGTTGCATCTACACTTTATTCTACATCAAGACAAAGGCGTATATTCTATACTGAGATCTTAGGGCTTAAGGTACTACAAAAGCATTTTACTAACAACTATGACCTAGGTACACTCAGGGAATCACTCGATGCAAATGAACGATCAACCTTTTTTTGCTCTGAAGTTGGAGTAGCTTTAATAGTCAATATTAAATGGTATATGAGCGATTTTAAGAACTTTGTGACAAAAGCTTTTCCAAAACCCGACGTTAGAGCTCAATTTTTTACTACCAGATTAGGCCCAAGATTTATTGCAAACAGTAGCTTTAGTATCAGTGGCATTGTAAAACTAGCACAGACATACTGCCAGGATAGCCGACAGCGCTATGAGCTTTATACCCATCCTTTAGTCCTTGAAAAATTACAATCACTCTTGTCTGCGGATAAATGGCATAAACTTGAGAATTTCAAAGATAAATTATTAGGCTCTTTATCACCAGAAGATCAGCAACGCTTTTGCCGATCAGACACCGGGGTCGCACTCATCAAGCACCTAGAATCTGCCAAAGATTTTACTACATTAATCACAGCCATCTTTCCTGATCCGACGACCAGACATGAATTTTGCGTAAAGTCATTAGGTCTCGACTTTATTAAAAGTCTAACTATTTCCTCTGTTGATGAGTTAGTTAAGTTAGTTACGACGGTCTTTCCTGAAAGCCAACAACGCCGTCAATTTTATACTGACACGTTAGGATTTGAAAAACTACAATCACTCTTGCCTAAGGCTAACTGTAATAGACTCACACATTTTAAGGATACGTTCTTAGGCACTTTATCTCTTGAGGAGCAGCAACGTTTCTGTGAATTAGATACCGGCGTCTCTTTGATTAAGAGCCTAGAATTATCTCAAAATAATTTTATCAGTTTGATATCCGATGTATTTCCACAAACTGATGCCGAAGGTCAAGCTGAAGTTAGCAATGATACCAACCCTAGGTATAAATTCTGTCTCAACAAATTAGGCATGGATTTTATTTTAAAATTTGTAGAAGAAACCTACTATACTGTTGATAATCTCGTTACATTAGCCACCGCTGTTTTCCCTCATTCTGAAATGAGATATTCATTTTACACATATCATTTAGACCTCGCCACACTAAATAGGCTGATTAGATATACATGTGAATTGCCTGCTCTGTTAAATAGTTTAGATGAAAATGAGCGGGTTTTACTGTGTAAAAAATTAAAAGATAAAATCAAATCATTTGACTTGTGTTCTGACAGCTTGATGGAAATTCTCGCACTCCTTAATGAAAATGACCGACTTGCATACTTGCAAAGTTATTTTGCATCCGACGAGTGTGGAAGTACAGATAGAAATGAGCAAGAAATAGTGACTCCGTTTAAAACATCACGAGATCTAAAAAACTTATTATCTATGCTACCGCTGCATCATTGGCGAGATTTTTATATCTGGGATATCGGTCTAAATATTCAAAAAAAGGCTGTTAATAACGTTTATGAGCTACGCCACATTCCCCAAGATAAACGTTTATTCTTCTATACTGAAGTCTTACCAATAGACGAATTGAAAAGTCTTTTTACGAACTTTAATCCTAGTTTATCTACTTTTCTAGAAGAAATACCCTGTGATGACCGACTTACTCTATTAGTCAGTCCCGTAGGTATAGAGCTGACAAATCGATTTATACAGACAGTCGAGGATTTAACCGCTATGTTAAATCTTTTGCCTGAGACCCTAAGACTACAATATTGTCTCGAATACTTCTCTCGGAAACAATTATTAGACTTAGCATCTACGGCAGGTTTTGAAATTGTTGACACATTTACCAATAATGAAGATAAATGTATTTTTGTTATTATTCTATCTGACTGCTTTAGATATGATACTAGTACTCTTGATTTCACGATATTTGGCCACACGATCCTTACTCTGCCAAAAGATATAAATATTCGCATTAGACAACTTTATACTATTTTTACTGAACATAGATTTAGCGCTTCTACAAACATGATTTCAGAACCAGGAAACATGATCAGCAAAAAGGAATCCTTATCAGCACTCAATAAAAGTTCCGCATTATTTCGTGCAGCTATGAATCAATTTACGGTTGAGGAATTAGAGCAACGTGACAACAATAATTCAACATTGCTACTCTATGCCGCCTATTACGGACTTATTGATGTATGTATTGCCTTGGCTGTTAAGGGGGTAGCACTTGATACCAAGGATTCCATTACTACAGCTTATGGCTATGCGAAAGAAAATCCAGCTATGCACCAGGTGCGGCCATTTCTTAACCCAAATCTGCAACATAGATTATTAACAGAGTTTGATAGGAGAGTTGCTGCTATTAACGACAAGACTGATACAGATGCAGTGTATTACAAATTATATGCCTTTATTGCTGAAGCCAGAGACATTAAAGATGGTCCTTTACGTGAAGCGGTTAAAATTCGTCTAATACAGAGACTGATTACCTTTTGCAAAACGAGGCTCGCACTAGCACGCTACACTCTAACTCAATCTGAGTGGAGTCAGCGTATCCCTAAACTCGAGAAAGCTCTACAGCTCAGGCAAGACTGGGGCTACCTAAAATCACTTTGGTTAGTTGAAAGTAGTAAGGACACAGGGATCAGTGAGCATCAAGGGTTTATCTCGGCAGGTGCCGATGCTCCAACCGCTCGTACGCAAAGAGGACCAAGCTCGGCGGCAAGTGACTCTGCTCCTCTGGCAACATCAATAACTTGGCACCCATTTGTATAGCACCTAGAGATTTCTTACGTTGTGCGAAATGGCAGATTTTGGCAAAGAAGGTAATACCATCGATGGCGATATTTTTTCAGGTAATGGTACAACTGATGGTTATAAGAGTATAGCTATATCTACGTTAGCGAGTATCACCTTGTGATTTGACTGCCTAAGCCATGGATTCCGCAGTCTCTGCCACAGAATGACGCTGCTTGAATCTACGCAGAATCTGCATTTGCAGGATCTACGTAGGATTTCAAGCCCTAAAAAAACTACGCAGAATCTGCATTTGCAGGATCTACGTAGGATTTACAAGCCCCAAAAAACTACGCAGAATCTGCATTTGCAGGATCTACGTAGGATTTATCAGCCCTAAAAAACTACGCAGAATCTGCATTTGCAGGATCTACGTAGGATTTACAAGCCCCAAAAAACTACGCAGAATCTGCATTTGCAGGATCTACGTAGGATTTCAAGCCCTAAAAAAACTACGCAGAATCTGCATTTGCAGGATCTACGTAGGATTTCAAGCCCTAAAAAAACTACGCAGAATCTGCATTTGCAGGATCTACGTAGGATTTACAAGTCCCAAAAAACTACGCAGAATCTGCATTTGCAGGATCTACGTAGGATTTACAAGCCCCGAAAAACTACGTAGAATCTGCATTTACAGGATCTACGCAGCTTAGGTTTGTTCAAAATGGATACAAAAATGTCTTTTATCGGCCGTGATGTCGAATTACGCAATATGCCATAACAGTTGAATATTAATGCAAGTCCTATTCCTTTCTGACAATTTCCCCCCTGAAGTGAATGCTTGTGCTTCACGTGTATATGAGCGTGCTTGTTATTGGGTGAAGTGGGGACATCAAGTCACAGTAATTACTTGTGCGCCTAACTTTCCTGATGGACAAGTATTTCCTGGCTATAAAAACAAATGGTACCAAGAAGAATGTATGGATGGGATCCGAGTGATCCGTGTTAAAACCTATATAACAAAGAATGCTGGATTTATTAAAAGGGTGCTGGATTTTCTTTCCTTTATGTTTATGGCAATTATCGTCGGTCTTTGGCAAAAAAAACCGGATGTTATCGTCGCTACTTCACCACAATTTTTTACTGCTGTAGGTGGCTGGTTTTTATCTTTATTAAAAATGAAACCTTTTGTCTTTGAATTAAGTGATTTATGGCCCGCATCAATTAAAGCTGTAGGCGCAATGAAACAATCCATATTGATTACTTGGCTAGAGAAACTTGAATTATTTCTATATAGACGAGCAAAGCGTATTATTGTCTTAAGTCCTGCCTTTAAAACTGATTTAATTAACCGCCAGATTCCAGCGGATAAAATTGATGTGGTTATCAATGGGGTGGATTTACAGCGTTTCCCTTGTCAGGCTAAAGATCCCGCTTTATTAGATAAATACAATCTGCATAATAAATTTGTCATTGGCTATATTGGTACTCATGGCATGGCGCATGATTTAAGTAATGTTTTACTGGCTGCAGAACAGCTACATGAGAATATTGTGGTGGTCTTTGTGGGTAGTGGTGCAGAGAAACCGCAACTGATGCAAATGGCGCAAACAAAGCAATTGAATAATGTGATCTTTATTGATCGACAAAGTAAGGAAGATATTCCTAAGTATTGGGCTTTATGTGATTTAGCTTTAGTGCATTTAAAAAATGATCCGGTATTTGAATCAGTCATCCCTTCAAAAATATTTGAAGCCATGGCCATGCAACTGCCCATCTTATTAGCAGCTCCGCAAGGACAAGCTACTGACATTATTGAAAAAGAGAAAGTTGGTTTATGCGTTGAGGCTGGCGATCCAGCAGCCTTAGCATTGGCCATCAATGATTTATATCAATCACCCGCATTGTTGCAAGGGTTTAAAGGCAATAGTCAACACGCCCGACAGCAGTATTCTAGGGAAGAGCAAGCGAAATTATTTTTAGAAAGCCTATCTGCATAATTACGGTAAATGCAGAGTATAATCAAGAAGTTGGCGCTTACAGTTATTATTTCCTAAAAATAAATTATTAATTTCCAAAAATGCTTGCACATTGTGCTAAGTTTGTGTATACTTCATTTCGAATCTTAAGGATAAGAATAAATTTCGAGCTTGAACAGGCTCAGCTAAGATGTCGGATAGTTCTACTATCCTCATTTCTCATTCTCGTTCTCGACCTCTGGATGTTAGTTGAGCCTGTTCAAGCTCGAAGTATTTGAGCATTAACTTAATGTTTTTAAACGGAATTTCGAGTTTAAGCAGACTCAGCTAAGATGTCGGATAGTTTTACTATCCTCATTTCTCATTCTCGTTCTCGACCTCTGGATGTTAGTTGAGTCTGCTTAAGCTCGGAATGCCTCAACATGGTGTCGCCATGTATACTTGTCCATCACTTCTTGATACACATTGCTCGCTAAGGCTTGGCGAATTTCAGCGTTCTCAACCAAATAGATAATAGAGTCAACTAATTGCTTTACATTGCCTGGTTCTGTTAATACGGCTAATTGATCCGTAATTTGTATATTTTCTTTTTGTAATTCATCCGCATGTAATGATTGCTTTAACACTTCGCCGATTTGTTCAAGATCAGAGGCAATAATCGGCTTTTTCATAGCCATGTATTCAAACAATTTTGTTGGTGAACCAAAGAAACGACTACCATCCGCATTCGCCACATGAGGGGAAAGTAAAATATCTGCCGCACTAAGATATAAGGGAGCTTGTTGCTGCGGTACTAAACCTGTCAGCGTGTAGTAGGGTTGGTATTTTGCATCCTGTAGCGTATCTTTGACAATAGGCATTTTTACCCCATCGCCCACCAACATGAAACGTAGCTTGTGTTGTGCTAGCCATTGTGAGTGTTCATCTACGAGCATTTTAATTGCTGCGGCTAACTTATCTACACCATGCCATTGACCAAAAGTACCAATAAAAGTTAAGACTAAGGTATCTTCGTCAATATGATATTGCGACCGTAAATTTTGGCGTTGTGTGTGAGTAAATTGTTCAGGGTTAAATAAGCGCGTATCAACACAGTTGGGATAGACAATGATCTTGTCTGCTGCAACACCGCGTTCAATTAATTCATCTTTTAATACCGCAGAAATCGTCACTACTCGATCTGCATGACGTAAACAGACTTGTTCTGCCTCTAAGGCTTGTTGGTGATAACGTAATCCTTGGCTCCAATTTTTTGCGATCCAAGCTTCGGAACCATTGTATTCAATAACTAGCGGCACCTTCAATGCTCGTGCTACCAACACACCTGCATAATTTGCAATAGATAATCGTTGGTAGATCCATTGCGGTTTTTTCCCTTGTTTAATACTTTTTAATAACTGTCGGCTTATCTGTTGTTGTAGGCGATAGTAATTCATTTCATAGGGGAAACCAAAATGGCTGGGCACATCTAAGGCTTGATAATTCACTTGCGGGGCTAAAGATTGATTGTGATCAACAGCAGCATAGGTTACCTGGCATTGTTGATCGATGAGAGCATTAACCACACCCGCCACATGGCCAATAGAACCACCGGCTTTGATACCAAACCACAGATTGGCATTGATATAAAGTAACTGAGTATCGGCAAAGTCTTTAATCATTGGCAGGGCAAGGGGTTCTGCTTTTAGTAATCCTTGCATCTGTTGTCTGCATTGTCTTAATGCGAGTTTACCTTGCAGTGAAGCTAAAACTACCCCGATGCCCGCAGTAATCGCTTTAAACCATGAACTGTTTTCTTTACCTAAATCTGGCCAGATAATGTGTTTACTCTTGCAGCGGGTGAATAAACCGATGATACGTAATATAGGCAGGATGGCTTTGCTATTCACATCCTCTAGGGGAATGAGCAAATCGCCCCGCATCTGCCGCAGGGATTTTATCATGCCCAATAGGGATTGATTCCTCAGGTCTTTTACCATGACATAATCAATAGGCGCTTGGATCTGCGCCTCAAGCTTGGCTTTATAATCTTTGGACAGAGGATAAGCGGTTAGTGCATACATCATTTTCGTTTGTCATTGTTCCCAAATGGGGAGCAGTGTAACAAATTTACTAATTTTGGTATATGCAGGTGGTTAATTTATCTGTTTTGACGCAATTCCCTAAAGTTTGCTATAGGCACTTTACACCTGGGGACTTTTAATAATGACACCCAGGAATGCTGACTGGGTGTTATTGTTAAAAATCCATAGCATTAAAATTCCGAAATACGGCCAAAACTTGACTAAAATCTTACATTTCCGATGAATATCCCTCACAAAAATGCTATTATTTGGCCGCTTCGAAATGCAGATATGAGGATCTTCTATGAAACAAGTCGTTATAAAACAAGGCAATGCCGTGGTTGAGGAAACTCCTGCACCCTTGGTAGAGCCTGATACTATTCTGGTACAGGTGGATCATAGCTGCATTTCTATTGGCACTGAAATGGCTGGTTTAAAAATGAGCGGTGAGCCGCTTTGGAAACGTGCATTAAAACAGCCTGATAATGTGAAAAAAGTCTTAAAAATGGCTGCAACTTCTGGCTTCGCTAAAACCAAGAGTGTTGTCCAGGGTCAACTTGCCGCGGGTACTCCCAGTGGTTATTCTGCTGCGGGTCATGTGATCGCCATAGGATCTAATATTACCGATATTGAAATTGGAGATCGTGTGGCATGTGCTGGAGCGCAATGTGCCCATCATGCAGAAATCATCCGCGTACCACGTAATTTAAGCGTGAAAGTGCCCGATAGTTTAAGCTTAGCCGATGCGTCTACCGTTACCTTGGGCGCTATCGCTATGCAAGGTGTACGACGTGCGCAACCTACCTTAGGTGAAACCTTTGTCGTTGTCGGTTTAGGTATTCTTGGCCAATTAACTAGTCAATTATTAAAAGCGCACGGTTGTCGGGTTATCGGTGTTGATTTGGATCCTCAACGTATTCAACGCGCGGAATCATTAGGTCTGGATGTAGGTATTTACCCAGAAGAAAAGGATCCCATTGCCCAAGTTGCACGTTTAACTGACGGTCATGGTGCCGATGGTGTGATTATTACCGCAGCAACTCCATCGAATGAAGTTATCTCTAGTGCTTTTAACTTCTGTCGCAAAAAAGCTCGTGTTGTTTTAGTAGGGGATGTGGGGCTTGATTTAAAACGCGCAGATTTTTATGCGAAAGAATTAGATTTTTATATTTCCTGTTCTTATGGTCCCGGCCGTTATGACAGTAACTATGAAGAACATGGTTTAGATTATCCTATCGGTTATGTGCGCTGGACTGAAAATCGTAATATGGCTGAATATCTACAATTAATCGCTGAAGGTAAAATCAATGTTGAGGCATTAACTGACAAGGTTTATCCCATTGAACAAGCACAACAAGCCTATGCTGATATCAAACATCATGCCGCAGATACCTTAATTGCCTTATTGCAATATCCCCAGGATGAGCAGGCACGTACTACGACTAAAATTACCAATCCAAAGGCAACCGCACTCGATACAGATAAAGTAAATATTGCTTTAATTGGTGCTGGCGGTTTCGCTAAGGGTATGCATTTACCTAATTTAGATAAGCTAGGTAATCAAGCACGCTTATATGCGGTCATGAGCCGGACCGGCCATAATGCCTTAGCTACAGCAAAACAATTTTCAGCACAGTACGGTACAACGGAATATCAAAAGATTCTTGACGATAAACAAGTGGACGCAGTAATTATTACCACCCGTCACCATCTACATTGCGAGATGGCGCTTGCAGCATTACAAGCAGGTAAACATGTTTTGTTGGAAAAACCACTGGCTATGTCACAGACTGAGCTTGATAAAATCAAGCAATTCTATGCGGCACATAAGGACAGTGCTCCCATATTATTGACTGGCTTTAACCGGCGGTTTTCTAGCTATATGCGTAAAACCCGTGAATTAACCAACAGCGCTCAAGGCCCATTGATGATCAACTATCGGATGAACGCTGGACATATAGCGCAAGATCATTGGGTACACGGCCCTGAAGGTGGTGGCCGCAATATTGGTGAAGCTTGTCATATTTATGATGTTTTTACTTATTTAACCGATAGCCAAGTGACTCATGTTCAAGCTCAAGCTATTCAACCGCAGTCTGGCTTTTACGGTAAAAATGATAATTTCATGGTGAATTTAAGCTTTGCTAATGGTTCCATTGCACACTTAACTTATACCGCACTTGGGTCAAAGGACCATCCTAAAGAGTTATGTGATGTTTATGTGGATGGTAAGGTCATTCAGCTAGCGGATTATCAGTCTTTAAATATTTCCGGCAGCAAGGCCAAAGGACTCAGCACTAAAACTATGGAAAAAGGTCAACTAGAAGAGTTAACTGATTTTATTCAAGCAATTAAACAGGGTGGTGAGTGGCCGATTCCGCTATGGCAACAATTGCAAGCATCACAAATCGCCTTGGATGTTGAAGCTCAATTAGGACAAGCATAATGTGTGGTATTGTTGGCGCTATTGCTTTTAACGACTACGCCATTTCAGCGGAATATATCACCGCAATGCGTGATGCGATGGTCCACCGCGGTCCTGATGGTGCTGGCGTATGGGTCTCACCGAAAAGAAATGTAGGACTTGGTCATCGCCGTTTATCAATCATCGATTTGTCCGAACACGCAGCACAACCCATGCGCAGTCAAGACGGACGATTTGTCTTAACCTTCAATGGTGAAATTTATAATCATAAGGATATACGCCGTGAATTAATACAATTAGGCGTAAACGATTGGCAAACGGATCATTCTGATACTGAAGTCTTATTAAATGCCTTTAGACATTGGGGTATTGATTGCTTAGAGAAATTTCGTGGCATGTTTGCCTTCGCTATATGGGATAATCAAGAGCAGACTCTATGGCTGGTACGCGACCGCTTAGGTATCAAGCCCTTATATTTTTCTCAGCATAATGGGCGTTTAACTTTTGCCTCGGAGATTAAAGCTCTGTTGCGCGATCCAGCACAACAACGGGCAATCAATGAAGAATCATTTTTTCATTACTTATCTTTTTTAACCCCACCGGCACCCGATACACTCTTTGCAGGTATTCATAAATTACCCTGTGGCAGTTGGCTTAAGATAAAGAACGATGGTCAAATACAAGAGCATAAATATTGGGACGTCTTGGATCATGTGACCCCTTTACAAAATCATTCAGATGCAGAATTGGCGGAAATGGTCCAGGCAGAATTACGCACAGCCGTTAAACTACGTAAAGAAAGTGATGTTCCTGTTGGCGTATTTCTATCTGGCGGTATTGACTCTAGCACTAATGCCGCACTATTTTCTGAGGACAGTGATACACCGATTAATACTTTCTCCATCGGTTATGAGGGCAAGTATGATAGCTATCAAAATGAATTACACTTCGCCAAACAAATGGCGCATGAAGTGTCGGCAAATTATCATGAGCGTTTACTCAATGTCGATGATTTAATGAATTTTCTACCGCAAATGATCCATTTACAGGATGAACCTATTGCTGATCCTGTCTGTGTACCGGTGTACTATGTCTCTGAACTTGCCCGTAAAAATGGCACCATTGTTTGCCAGGTAGGTGAAGGTGCAGATGAATTATTCTGTGGTTACCCCTCTTGGAAAGTTAAATTAAATTTACAGCAATTGAGCGCTATACCTGGCACAGGATTACTTAAACGCATGGGTTTAGGTTTATTAGGCGCCGCCAACAAAAAGCATACTTTATATTATGAATTATTACGTCGCGGTACTATGCAACAGCCAGTATTCTGGGGTGGAGCAGAATCATTTACGGAATACCAAAAGCAGCATTTGTTATCACCTCGCCTGCAAAAACAGTTTGCAGGACGCACTTCATGGGAAGCGATTGAACCTCTGTATCAGCAATTTCAAAGCAAAGCTTGGGATCCCCATTGGTTGAACTGGATGTCCTATTTGGATTTAAACTTCCGCTTACCTGAATTATTACTCATGCGTGTGGATAAAATGAGTATGGGAGTTAGCCTAGAGGGAAGAGTACCTTTCCTCGACCACAAGTTTGTTGAATTAGCTATGAGCATTCCAGCTAAACAAAAGATTAAACAGGGTACTTTAAAACACTTATTAAAGAAATCGGTGCAGGGTTTGATCCCTGATGAATTAATTCATCGTAAAAAGCAGGGCTTCGGCGTGCCTATTTATGAATGGCTATTTGATAAGCTTGGCGATAAAACTCGTCAAGAGTTAACTCACTTTTGTGAGCAAACAGACCTACTTAACCCCCAAGCGGTTAATACCATGATAGAGCAAAAACATGGGCATCAATTATGGTATTTACTCAATCTGGCGCTGTGGTGGAAGCATTATATTCAAACATCTAATTAACTGAGAACTACTATAGTCCGCGCCAAACACCTCGATTTTCACTGCGTTTGGCGCCAAAATAACGCTTCTCTCGCGCCAAACACCTCAATTTTCCTTGTGTTTGGCGCCAAAAAGCTTCTCATCTCGCGCCAAACACCCCAATTTTCGTTGCGTTTGGCGCGACAGCCGACTATAATTCTAACTATAAGTATAGAGATTAATCAGATGAAAAGTCATAAAGCTCCTAAAAATCAATCATTTACAGGCAGAGAGAGAGAAATCAAACGGCTGACAAAATTTGCTCGCCTGTCTCATGCCGCAATATTAGTCATATATGGCAGAAGAAGAATTGGTAAAACAGAACTTATCGAACAAGTTTTTAAGGATCGACTCTTATTAAAGTTCGAAGGGTTAGAAAATCAACCACAAGAAAGACAAATTAAGCAAGTACTTTACCAAGCAGCTCATTATTTTGCCAAGCCTTATATTGCTGATTTAAATTATGAGTCCTGGGTAGAAGTCTTTGACCTCATCGCTGAACATATCGCCGATCATGAAGTCACTTTATACCTAGAAGAATTACAATGGCTGGCAAACTACGACTCTTTATTAATTAGCGCCTTAAAATTTGCTTGGGATAATCAATTTCGGCACAACCCCAAGTTACGTATAGTATTGTGCGGCTCCTCTCCTTCTTTTATGATCAATCAAGTCATACATTCACAAGCTTTATATAATCGTTCACAGTATGAAATGCATCTATTACCTTTCACACTATACGAGACTAAACAGTTCTTAAAAAATATTTCTAATCATGAGGTAATACTTGCTTATTTAACGCTGGGAGGGATCCCTGAATACTTAAAATATATCTATAATGCTCAGTCTGTTTACTTAGGCATATGTGAAAATGCTTTTGTTAAAGATAGCTTTTTGAGTGGAGAATATGAACGGATTTTTATTAGTAGCCTGAATAGTAATCCACATTATCAAAAAATTATCGAATATTTAAGCAACCGTCGTTATGCTTCACGTGACATGATCACAAAGCACTTAGGCATTAAATCAGGTGGTGGCATAACTAAGGTACTCGATGATTTAGAACAATGTGGCTTTATCCAGCGCTACAAACCTTATCAAATGAAATCAGGTCGTGGAGTTTATCGTTATTGTGTGAAAGATGAATATCTACAATTTTATTATAAATTTGTTGCTCCGGTTAAACAGAATATTGAATTAGGTCAATACGATTATAATCCGACTCAAGCGATTAACCAGCAGAGCTACCATATATGGATGGGTTATGCCTTTGAACGAATAATTAGGAATAATCAACACTTAATTGCAAAGATTCTTGGTTTTTCCGGTCTGCAGTATAAATGGGGCGTGTACTACAACCGAGAAACGAATCAACAACAACCAGGTTATCAAATTGATTTGATCTTTGAACACAGTAAAGCTGTGTATACTGTTTGTGAGATAAAATACCACTCTACCTTTGTTGGCCCCTCAGTAATTGCAGACATGGAAGAAAAGCTCGAGTTATTTATAGGTGATAATAATTATACCATTAAAAAAGTATTGATTACGAATTACGGTGCTACTGACAATGTGGTAAAGCAAGCTTATTTCGATAATATTATTACCATAGATGATTTATTCGAAACCTAAATTTGATATTAGATAACTAATTTTCTCAAGACTCTTCTCTCGAAGTATAGATAGTTACGAAGTTATCAAACGGGTCTCTGGCAACGTAGTGCGTAGAAGAACCTAGTCACCGGCTGACAATAAATCTGTCGATAATCGCTTTGGGGCCAAATAAAGCTTTCATAGAATGGTAAAGGGACTTCATTCTCACCTTGAGGGATCTCAATGGCTTCACCAGGGTGATCGCTGAAGCGCCCTATAACTTTTATCCATGTTTGGCCTGAGCTGGATAAGATCAGTTCTAATTTAGCGAAATAGCGTGCCATAGTATAATCAGCTAAACGAGCGACGA
Organism: Gammaproteobacteria bacterium; assembly: GCA_965230425.1. Lineage (GTDB taxonomy): Bacteria > Pseudomonadota > Gammaproteobacteria > UBA1113 > UBA1113 > CBDDKW01. Next base: position 33,355 of record CBDDKW010000008.1, read on the forward strand.
TGACATAGATATGTAACTGCAGATCTTTATCTACCCAAAAGGTGATGCTACTAAATTTGCCAGTAGGGTAAGGAATATGCTGATTTTGGCTAAATAGAATCAACTCGTTTTCATTCATAGGCCAACGATGGAAATGTTTAACATAAGCATGAGCAGCATAGCTTAGTTGATTCACCGCTTGAACATTTTCAGGAGAAAAGTCTTGCAGTGACATTTCAGCACTAGAGGTGTTATATTCTTCAAATAGGTTAATACCTGAGCAGGCTGTAAGCATCATAATTAATAGGGATAGGCTTAATGCAGGTAATATATACAAGCGTCTGTATTGTGTCGCATCGCTCATGATGACATACCTACATTCCTTTACTATCTACAAAAAAATAATCATAACCTAATAAGCATTGCTGTAAATAGCCATATACCAAAACACTCACCCAGTGCTTGACCGCTGAATCCAATAAGCTACTGATTTTTATATAATTTTATCTTATAAATGCATCCCCCCGCATTTTTTGAATTAATTTTACACAACCTTAAGCTTCTCTTAATATTTCGGTGATATATTGACCACCTCACATTGCATGGTGACTAAATAATTTTCATGTTGGTAATTCTACTAACAAGGTATATGGAGCAAAATTATGACGGTCACAACTCAGCTTCGCGGCATTGAAAACAAAGTTATTTTCCTTAATAAACAAATAGATAGTGATCTAGAGAATTTAATTAATCAGTATACCGAATGCTTATCCCAGCTTAAGCAGCTTGGATTAGCTGAGCTGGATCGTGATGATTCCCTAATTGCTACACATACGGCGGTGAATATCCAGCATAGTCTTGCTAGCCTTTATTACGATCAAGCAAACTTTACTCGAGCAACTTCTTATTTAAAGCAATCCCTTAAGGATCTTAATACGTTACTGACTTACGTATCAGGATCTAAAGCTGAAGAATTATCACAAATGAAATATCAGTTATTAGCTGATCTCGGTGACTCTTATTTTCAACATCAGTCATACTCTGAAGCCACAGCAGTTTATGCCACACTAATCGAATTAAAACCTGATCCAGCTCAACTGATTAAATCCATGGAATTAATGGGACGCAGTTTGTACTTAAATAATAAATTTGTTCAAGCAGAGGGGGTATTCACTAAACTAGTTAAGCAACTTGAAACATTAAGCTCAGAGGATCATGAATTATATGATGAAGAGGACAACCGCATTAACTTACAAGAAAGACTGGTAACTGCGCGCGAACTATTGAATGATACTCAGCAGCAGTGTCCGCTGACACAATGTGGTACTGCAATATCACGCACTAGCTCTACTTTAAGAAGCTTTGAGCATTTAAGGCCTTATATGCAAACCTCAAATGAACCCAATGAACGCCAACAACGATTATTTCATTTTCTGCAAGACTTTGAGCCTAGTTTAACAAATAAAATGTTCACGACGACGACCGCAGCAGTACGTATACAGTTCTCTAATGGTCTGTCAATGCAAAAATTTGCGGACAAATTAAAAGGTGCTGATATCAAAGCGAAACTTACTCTTGATCCCCACAGAAACATTTGTACTGTTCTAAATAGCACAATTACAGCATTACCTAGAACTGATAGAAATGGACACATCTCAATAAAACCATAAAAAATTAAATCTTTATTGTATTTTTCGTAAATATTTAGTATTATTATTGATACTATTATTCGGGAAATGGAGTATACTTATGAAGATCACTGCTATTATTGAGCAAATGCACAAGCAGCCTCAAAAAGTACGATTCAGTGATCTACAGAAAGTTTGCTCCCACTACTTCGGACAACCACGAAATAACGGTACAAGTCACTATGTATATAAAATGCCATGGTTTGGTGATCCAAGAATCAACATCCAAAATCAAAATGGGAGAGCTAAAATTTACCAAATTAAACAAGCACTACAAGCTATAGAGAAAATTATTGAGGAAAGTAAATATGATAAACCATAAACATTATACATATCGGGTCTTGTGGTCAGTAGATGATAATGAACATGTCGGCTTATGCGTAGAATTTCCTAGCTTATCATTTTTAGATAAAAACCAGACACGAGCTTTAGAAGGTATCGTAGCCCTAGTACGTGAAATCATTAAAGATATGGAAGAAAATAATGAGTTTATTCCAGAACCTTTATCTGAAAAAAATTACTCTGGTAAATTTCAAGTAAGAACAACGCCAGAAATACACAGAATGCTAGCTGTACAAGCCGCAGAAAATGGTGTTAGCCTCAATAGGTATATTAACTCTAAGTTACATAATAGTGACTAAGTATTACTGACCCATTGAGTTAGTGCTTTAGCATTCTGGCTTATTCAAACCTCATATTTACGAATAATTGCATTCATTTTTCCGGATTTCTTCAAATTCTCCATCCCTTTATTAAAGGCATTTAACTTTTCTTGGTAATCAGGCGAATATTCAGAGAAACAAATGAATAGCTTTTCACTTTCTAATGATGGTCCCATAAAGACAATATCATTGAGAAGTGGATAATTCTTATCAATTAAATACTCTGCAACAAAGACATCTGTAAAGGCTAAATCTACCTTTCTTTGTTGTAAATTCATTAAGTTTTGGAAATCATTATCAGCAGCAACGACTTTAATATTTTTAGCATCATCAAGTGCTTTGATGTTGTGGTAATCTTTTACCACACCAAATGTATACTGACGTAAACCTTGGATGGCTTGTTCCTGATTTTTTCCTGGGTTTGACACAGTATATTTTATCGGTGAGTTTTTACGTTTATAGAAGCCAACAAGGCCACCAAATAGGGAATGAGAACACACTTCATTATTATCTGTCGAACGTCGATAATCAGGGAAGTAAGCATCATAACCATTCGCTTCTAAATTCTTCGCTTGTACCCATGGCATGAAATGAATTTTCACATCATAGCCTTGATCTTCTAATGCGGCTTTAACGAGTGCGGTGATATAGCCATTACCATTGAGATTTTGCCCTACATAAGGTTCCCAATCAGAAGTAGCTAAATTGATAACGGGTTTAGCCAGAACTGGCCATGCGATCACAAGCAAAAGACTTGCAAGTAAGACTTTCCTAGTCATAGTATGTCCCTCATTGATGCCCCACCCTTTGCCAGGGGCTTTAGTGTTTTCTAAATTCTGTCTTTAATAAGCAAGTCTTTTGCTTGCTATTATTACCTTTATTTACCGATACAAAATTCTGAAAATATTCTGCCTAATAAATCATCGGTAGTAAACTGACCGGTAATTTCTCCTAGGGCATTTTGTGCTTGGCGTAAATCTTCAGCTAATAATTCACCTGCCTGTGATTCACTAAACTGATCTTGACCATGAGCTAAGTATTTACGTGCTCGCTTTAATGCATCTAAATGCCGTCTCCTGGCAATAAAGCTACCTTCATCTATATCCGCTCCCACACAGTCTTTCAAATGCTCTCTGAGCAAATCTACGCCTTGACCATGCTTAGCTGACAAGGTAATAATCGTCAGCTCTTTTTCATAGCTTATACCAACTGGCTCATCAGTTAAATCACATTTATTACGAATAATGGTAATTGCCTTATCTGGGATCTCAGCTTCAGCAAAAGGCGGCCATAATTTGTTCGGATCAGTCTCTTGCGTAGTTGTTCCATCAACCATCAACAATACCCGGTCTGCCTTGCTAATCTCATCCCAAGCTCGTCGTACACCTTCTTGCTCAATGACATCGGGTGTTTCTCGCAAGCCGGCAGTATCTATGATATGCAAAGGAATACCATCGATTAGAATATATTCCCTTAGTAAGTCTCGGGTAGTGCCTGGAATATCTGTAACAATGGCTGATTCTCTGCCACTCAATGAATTTAATAGGCGTGATTTGCCCGCATTCGGCTTACCAGCAATGACTACATTCATCCCTTCACGTAACAGGGTACCTTGCTTAGTGACATCGCGTAAATCATCTAATTGTTCGATAATTAAGGTTAAATCGCTAGATATTTTGCCATCACCGAGGAAATCGATATCCTCATCGGTAAAATCGATGGATGATTCAACATACATGCGCAGTTTGGTGATGGATTCAACAATGGCATTCACTTGTTCAGAGAAAACCCCTTGTAAGGAGCGAATAGCACAACGAGCTGCTTTTTGTGAGGCACTATCAATTAAATCGGCAATGGCTTCAGCCTGATTCAAATCCATTTTGCCATTTAAGAAGGCACGTTCGCTGAATTCACCTGGTTTAGCTATCCTCGCACCCAGGTTCACTAACTGTGTTAATAAGGCATCAATAACCACCGGACCACCATGCCCTTGTAATTCTACAACGTCTTCGCCAGTAAAAGAGTAGGGGGCAGGAAAGTAGAGCACTAAGCCCATATCGATAATGGCATTATCATTGTCGTGAAATTCACGAAATTGTGCCTGCCGAGGTTGCGGCAGGCTTTTTATCATTTTTTCGGCAATCGTTGTTGCCTGTGGACCTGATAATCGAATAATGCCGACACCGCCTCGTCCAGGTGGGGTAGACTGAGCCACTATCGTATCATTATTCACTTCACTCATTAGGTTGCCGTCATTTTCCTATTTTTAGTTTCGGTCTTTTTTTTTGAGGGGCCGCTCGTATTAAACTTTCGCATAATATACCACTGCTGTAATATGGATAACCCATTATTCACTATCCAATATAAGACTAAACCTGCGGGGAAGTTTAAAAACAATATAGTAAAGACGATAGGTAACATCATCATTACTTTTGCTTGAGTTGGATCTGGTGGTGGCGGATTCAATTTTTGTTGTAGCAACATACTCAAGCCCATCACAATAGGTAAGATGTAATAGGGATCTTTGATAGATAAATCATGGATCCATAAAATCCATGGTGCTTGCCGTAATTGCACGCTTTCAATAATGACCCAATACAAGGCAATAAAAACAGGAATTTGAATTAAAATAGGTAAACAACCGCCAAGAGGATTCACCTTTTCCTTACGATAAAGCTCCATGGTTGCTTGAGATAATTTTTGTCGATCATCACCATAGCGTTCTTTAAGCGATTCTATTTTCGGCTGGAGGTTACGCATCTTTGCCATAGCTTGATAGCTTGATGCAGAGAGTTTGTAAAATAGTAATTTAATACAGACCGTCACTAGAACAATGGCCCAACCCCAGTTAGCAACTATCATATAAATTTGTTGCATTAACCAGAAAATAATCACTGAAATAAACCATAACCAACCATAATCAATCGTCATCTCTAAATGGGGAGCAATGGCTTTTAAATTTTTCGCAATTTCTGGACCAGCATACAACTGTGCTGTGGTTTGATAATTTTCTCCCGGCTGTACTGTCAGTTTAGGTCCTAAAGTTCCTATGGTGTACATACCAGAAGGGGAAACTTTCGAGTAAAAGTGATTCTTTTGCGTTTGATCCGGGATCCAAGAACCTAAAAAGTAATGTTCTTGCATCGCTACCCAACCACCGACGCCATTGGCGCTGACATTGTTTTTATCCATTTTTTTGAATGATACTTTTTTGTAAGCATCATCCGGAGTTGAGTAAGAAGCACCAAAATAAGCATTAACGTGGAATAAACCTTTTGAAGTCGGCGGCGTATTCATCCGGCTTAATTGGGTAAATAGGCGTCCACTCCAGGCAGCGGAAGACTGGTTAGCAATGTCTGAGGTCATTTTTATATCGTACAGATCACGCTCAAAGGTAAAGGTTTTAGTAAACTTAACACCTTGAGGATTTATCCATGTCATTGGTACAACGAGCTTGTTCTCTCCAGGTTGTAAGGAATACTGAAATTTATCTGTATGATATTGTACTGGGCCTGCTTTTGTTGCTGGACCGTTTTTGCCAATTAAGCCACTTTGAGCAACATAGCGATTATCTGGATTATTGGTAAATAAGGGATAAGGAGTAGTGGATCCTAAGGTTTCAGGATAAGCAGGTAGGTTTGCTTGTATTATTTTACCACCCCGAGTATCAATCTCTACATTCAAAACATTAGTATGAACATGGATAATTTGTCCTGAATCATTAGCATCATTTGTGACCGCTGTACTTGAAGTGCTTGCCGCTGCTGTTTGTTTGGCAGTTACCGCAGAATTATCGTCATTAATATCTGTCGGAATATTATTTTCTACTGTGGTATTTTGTGCAGTATCTGTGGCAACATTTGCAGGGCTGACAGTAGGATGTTCTTCTTGCCAACTTTTCCATAGGGACACACTTATGGCGGCTAAGGCTATTAGTAAAACAATCTTTATTTTTCTATGATCCATAATTTATTCTCTCATTGACAGACGATGTATTCTTAGCCTCTGGAACCGGGTCATATCCTGCTTGGCCCCAAGGATGACAGCGTAATATTCGACGCAATCCTAACCAACACCCTCGTAATGTGCCAAAACGTCGCACAGCTAGCAAAGTATATTCAGAGCAAGTGGGATAAAAACGACAGTGGCAACCTATAAGAGGACTGAGCAGGTAGCGATAAGCTTTTATCAAGTTTATTGCTAATTGTTTTATCCCTTTGGTAATCGTGACCACAGTTTGTCTATATCTCTACGTAGGTATTGGTTTGCTTGTAAATCCGCGCCTCTGCGGGCGATGACAACTATATCATACCCAATCTCTTTTATGAGGCTTTGGCGGAAACTTTCTCGAATAATTCGTTTAATTCGGTTACGGACGACGGCATGTTTGAAGTTTTTTTTACCAATAGCGAGGCCCAAGCGGCTAAAGCCTAATTCATGCTCAGTTGCTAGTAATACGAAATTACGACTAACTAGCTTAACCTCTTGTTTTGTCATAACTTTCTGAAAGTCGTCCGCCTTTTTCAGATGTAAATCAGCAGGGAAGTGCTGAGAAATAAGGGCTTGCAAGTCGTATGCTACGCTGATAAGCGCTTACGGCCTTTAGCGCGTCTGGCATTAATTATTTTACGGCCATTTTTTGTAGCCATGCGTTTACGAAAGCCATGACGGCGCTTACGTTTTAATCGACTGGGTTGAAATGTTCTTTTCATGTCATTACCTATAGATACTGTCAGTGTCAAAAAGCTAGCCAGCGATCATATTTATCAATGCCGCGAATGTCAATGCTAAATTCATTGTTTTATGAGATTTTCTACGTGTTTAAAAAGTGTTCGAAACATAAAGAATTACTAACATCCCTAATAATATTAATTAAATATATTAAGATTATTTATGGTTATTATTACTCAATGCTTTATCTGTGTGTAACCCTGTTATTTTTATATTTATCAATAGCTTATATTAATAATAATCATGTGTATGGGCCTCGATTAATCCGTGATCTACACTTGGATGAATGTGAGTAACTTAAGCCATTGTGAATTTTTCCCCATATTAGCTACGTTTTATTGACAGGATTTAATGCTGTGATTCTCGATTTTTATATTTTTCGTTATACCTACTACGAGAAGAGACCTCGTTATCAACGGTGTTATTACTGAAAAAAATATTGTCATTTTGAACTGTGGCTGTAAGACGCAATAAGAAATCACCCGATGATTTGACTACTTAGAATAAACCTCTGTTCATGTTCGCTAAATCATAGGGGGATCTTTTGTGCTTCGTACTCAATATGACAACAATTTTTCGACGATAAACAATATACTTGACGACAAGAGCGAAGCTAAAGCACTATCAACTAATAATAAATATTATTTATATATTATTTGATTATTGTTATTATTAGCGTCGCTTTTTTTCTGTGAATAACTCATTTATTTCTATATATTTCATTACGTTACAGATATAAAAACCTTGTGTTTTTTGCTTCCATAGCGTGAGATCAACCTATGTGCAGATCTTGGATATCTTGAAAAATGCATTTTTTCCAAGATTTATCCACATTATTTAATAGAGATAATTCCAAGGATTTACACAGCTTTTTCTGTGGATAACTTCAAAAAAGGGGTATACACTGTCGCTCTGCGTTTTTTGGTACGGTTATCGGAGAATGCGAAATGGCGAATGGAAAGAAATGGAGGAAAGTGGCATGTCTCTCGCTCTTTGGGAGAATTGTTTAAGCCATCTGCGTGATGAGTTTTCAACACAACAATACAATACGTGGATCCGCCCATTGCAGGTGGAAGACAAAGAAAACGCTCTGATATTGCTGGCGCCAAATCGGTTTGTGCTGGCATGGATTAATGAAAATTTTCTCGACAGAATTAATGAAATTTTACACACCTTAGCTGAAGGTACTCCCCCAACTGTACGTTTAGAAATAGGTTCTAAGCGCTCTGGAGGTGATGAGGAACAGGGCGGGGCGCAACAAGCAAATAGTAATACCTCACGAGCAGCTCAACATAAGCCTCATGTTTATGCAGGTAGTAGAGTCAGTGCCGATAGTCAGGCTAATTTTCAAAGTTATCTTAATCGTAGCTTTGTCTTTGATAATTTTGTTGAAGGTAAATCTAACCAACTAGCATTGGCGGCGGCTAAGCAGGTGGGTAATGATCCAGGAGGTCCGAATAACCCTCTGTTGATTTATGGTGGTGTTGGTTTGGGTAAGACTCACTTAATGCATGCGGTGGGTAATCATATTTTACAAAGCAATCCAGATGCGCGTGTGCTTTATTTGCATTCAGAACGTTTTGTTGCCGAAATGGTTAAAGCACTACAAACCAATAAAATGAACGATTTTAAGCATTATTATCGTCAAGTGAATGCTTTATTGATCGATGATATTCAATTTTTTGCGGGTAAAGATCGATCACAGGAAGAGTTTTTTCACACATTTAATGCCTTGCTGGAAGGGCAGCAACAAATCATCTTAACCTGTGATCGTTATCCTAAAGAAATTACAGGCTTAGAAGAGCGGTTAAAGTCTCGGTTTGGTTGGGGATTAACGGTTGCGGTAGAGCCACCTGAACTAGAAACCCGTGTAGCTATTTTGATGAGTAAGGCGGAGCAATCTGGTATTGAGTTAGCCTACGAGGTGGCCTTTTTTGTGGCGAAGCGGATACGTTCAAATGTGCGTGAATTAGAAGGCGCTCTGAAACGAGTAATTGCTCACACTAACTTTACCGGACAGCCCATTACATTGGAGCTGGTAAAGGAAACGCTGAAAGATTTATTGTCTTTGCAAGATAAACTAGTAACAATAGAAAATATTATTAAAACCGTTGCTGAGTATTACAAAATCAAAGTTGCAGATGTGCTATCTAAGCGTCGTAATCGTTCTGTTGCCAGACCACGACAAATGGCAATGGCGTTAGCAAAAGAATTGACTAACCATAGCTTGCCGGAAATTGGTGAGGCCTTTGGGGGACGAGATCATACAACTGTGTTACATGCTCGTCGTAAAATAAAAGAACTCTGTGAAAACTCTACGGACGTTGCCGAAGACTATAAGAATTTATTGAGGATATTAACAACCTAATATTATCGGGGTAAACGCCTGTAAAAAAGGATAGCGCTATATGAAAGTAACCATTTCACGAGAAGCCTTATTGCAGTCATTACAAATGTCTGTGGGTGTCGTAGAGCGTAGGCATACTCTGCCTATTCTTGCTCATGTATTGTTCAGTGTTAATGGTAAAGAGTTGAGAGTAACGGGTACGGACTTAGAAGTGCAATTACTCAGTTATGCGCAAATAGAATCAAGCGATGAAAATTTTGATATTACCATCCCTGCACGCAAGGTCATTGATATTTGTCGTTCTCTGCCCGAGCATAATGAAGTGGAATTATCCTTTGAAAAACAAATGGTTACCATGCGTTCTGGGCGTGGGCGCTATACTTTAGCAACCTTGCCTGCCAGTGAGTTTCCCAATATTGAAGATGATGTGCCTAAATTAGAATTTACCTTGTCCCGTATTGATTTGAAATTACTGATTGAACAAATTCAATTCGCAATGGCACAGCAAGATGTTCGATATTATCTCAATGGAATGCTATGGGAAATTGATAATGGCATATTAACGGCTGTGGCAACTAACGGTCACCGCTTAGCGCTTTCAAGTGTGAAGCTTGATAATAGTAGCTTACCCTCTATGTCGATTATCATTCCACGTAAGGGGATTGCTGAGTTAGCTCGGTTGCTGGAGTCTAAAGAAGATGATGTTGTCATTAAGCTGAGTGAGCAACATGCTTGTATCGTGGCAGATGACTTTACAATCACGACGAAATTAATTGATGGCCGTTTTCCTGATTATCGAAAAGTTGTACCCAGAACAGGTAATAAGCAGCTATACGTTAATAAAGATGAATTAAAACAAGTACTTACACGCACATCAATTCTCTGTAATGAAAAGTTTAAGGGCGTACGGTTTGAGTTGACGAATAACTTTTTGCGAGTGACTGCAAATAATCCTCAGCAAGAGGAAGCTTTTGAAGAGTTAGATATTGATTATAGTGATGACGATCTCACTGTTAGCTTTAATGTCAGTTATTTCTTAGATGTATTAAACGTCATTAATACAGATAATGTGAAGATAACACTGACTAATGCTTACAGTGGTGTTTTGATTGAGTCAGAAGATGAGGATGACTCTGCCGTTTATGTCATTATGCCGATGCGCTTATGAGCCTGATCCGCTTAGATATCCATAATTTCCGTAATATTATTTCTGCGTCACTTTACCCTGTCTCTGGGGTTAATATTATTTATGGAAAGAACGGTAGCGGTAAAACCAGTATTTTAGAGGCTATTTATTTTCTAGCTCATAATCGATCCTTTAAAAGTAGGCTAATCAAGCATATTACTAATAAAGATATGACTGAATTTTCACTTTTCGGTCAGCTTCAGGCCCAGGAACAAGCTATTTCTGTGGGAATTTCTCGCCAAAACTCTGGTGAAAGTAAAATTCGCATAGCCAATGAAACAATACAAAAGTCAGCAGATTTAGCTGAATTAATGCCTGTCCAAGTGATAAACCCAGATAGTTACCGTATTTTAGAGTCTGGTCCTAAGTATCGCCGGCAATTTTTAGATTGGGGATTGTTCCACGTGGAACAATCTTTCTTTCAACACTGGAAATCATTACAGCGATTATTGAAGCAGCGTAATGCTGCTCTAAAACAAGTAAAGAGTTACTCTGAATTACAGGTTTGGGATGAAGAGTTACAGCATACAGCTCAGCAAATAGATGCACTTAGAAAAGAGTATATTACAGGCTTAGTGCCTGTTTTTAATAGAGTTTTTTCTAATTTGTTGCAGTGTAAGGACGTCAGCTTAGATTATGTCCGAGGTTGGGACCAGCAGGCTGATTATATAGACGTGCTTAAGCATAGCTTTGAGCGTGATAGTTACCTAGGTTATACACAATACGGTCCGCAGCGAGCCGATCTTTCTATTAAAATAAATAAAGTACCTATTTATGAGCGATTTTCCCGGGGACAACAGAAACTTTTGCTAGTGGCTTTGCGGTTGGCGCAGGGGATATTATTGCGTGAGCAAGCCCAAAAGTCTTGTATTTATCTAGTTGATGATTTAGCTGCAGAGTTGGATGAGACTCGGCAAGCTTATGTTTGCCAGGTTTTAGTTGATTTGGCAGCTCAAGTGTTTGTTACCTGTGTGACTCAAAATACCTATAGTGAATCTTTCTCTGATGTTCCGCATAAATTGTTCCACGTGGAACATGGTATTTTTCAGGAAGTAGAAACGGGTGAGTGTTCCACGTGGAACAATTCCCTCTTGGTAGAAAGCTAAGAACAGTATATGGATGGCTATTCTTGATGACTGTCTAGTTATCGGTTCTATCACTACAATATTTTCTCTTGTGATATGTCTATTACATGCTGCATATAAGCGATTAAAATGATATGCTTTGTCGTATAATTCCTGTGGTAATTATAGTGATAAAGCATGTCTACCTTTGCTCAACTACAAATAAATAATGATGGCAAACTAGTTCTTTATGAGCTATTAGAATTGCAAACACCTGATTTACAAAAAAATTATATGCCTTGTCATGCATACGGTTTTGCTATGGATTACTATTTTGAATTAGTGATTATCGCGAAACAAGTTATACAAGACATTATTGATAAAGCTGCGCGAATAACCCTATTTGGCACTCATGGCGAACGCTATTGGCATGGGGTAATCACCCGAGTGGAGCAGATAACGGCATATTCCCAGCAAACTGAATATCGGTTACATATGCATTCCCCCTTGTATAACTTAAGTCGCCAGCTCAAGAGTCAAGTTTTTGTCGATATTAAAATAGAGGCTTTAATCGATGAAATTTTTCAGCCTTATTTGACGCCAAAATTCCGACTCAACACTCAAATATCTTCACCGCTGAGTCAAAAAAACTATGTTCAGTACCAAGAAACGGATCTTGAGTTCCTACAGCGAGTACTTGCTGTCAATGGTTTGACGCTAGGTTTTACCCAAGGAAGAGAAGAGGTTAAAGTCCTTATAAGGGATCATCTACAAAATTTAAATAAAGACCCCATCGATTTGCATTTTCAAACCGCGCATCAACTCATACATGATTCTGCAGTTATTTATAAGGTGCACCAACAGCGTGCGTTAATCTCTGAACATTATCACTTACGCAGTTATTCTGCCTTTGTTGAACAGCAACCTACAGAAGAAAACATACAGATCAATGAACCAGCATACGGTCATTGGATAACTATAGATAACAGCATGGACAATACAGCTCTTAGAAAGGAGTACTTACGCATATTAACACAAGGTATGCAGTGGCAGTCCAACACTTGTACAGCAATAAGTCTAGATAGCCGATTAGATTTAAATTCTGTGATTAGGATTAAAGAACACCCAATATCCAGCATGAATGGTCAATATAGAGTCATTCAGTGTCAATTTAAAGCTGACTTTCGTCAGGGCCAGCACTGTTCACAATACAAACAACATGCTAAATCTCATTCCGACTTTCAAACACAACTATTACTTATCCCAGCAGCGGTACCCTTCAAGTTACCTATACGTCAGCCATGTCATTCGGGGTTTTGGACGGGTGTGGTTGAGGGAGCTGAAACAAATTTACCCTATATTGATGACCAGGGTTGTTACCGTATTCGCTATGATTTTGATGAACGTCGATCAGCTCATACTCAAGCAAGCCCAGCGACGCCTATGTTACAAACTCATGCAGGTGATCATCAGGGACAACACTTTCCTCTTTACCCAGGAACGCGCGTGGTGCTTGCTGCAGAGCAGGGTGATTTAACCCAGCCTATTATTGTGGGAGTTTTGGCGAATACGCCTTGTTTAGTTACTCAAGAAAACGCCCAAGAACACATCATTAAAACCAGCTCGGGACATGCCTTAATAATGAATGAGAGGGGACTCCAATGTTCCAGTGCAAAGCAACAACATCATTTAGCTATGGATACACAAACAAAGGCGGTGACGCTCAATTCACAGCAAGGCGATCTCACAACCAATATACAGGGATTTCAGTATTATGCTGTTGGTAATGCACTGACACTAAAAACGGATCAGAGTTATACCTTGAATGTTAAAAAAGGCTATACCGTCACAACCAGCAAGGCAAATTTACAACTAAATTCAGGGCAGGATGTGGTATTAGCATCAAGCGAAGAACAGCGTTATATTTCGCAAACACAGAGCTTAAGCTTTAAAAGTCACTGCGAGCACTCATGGGTAGCAAAACAAAATATAGACCTTTGTGCCCACAGAGCTAAAGTGGATATTGCAGCAAAGAATATAAATTATGCTGCAAATAAGCTGTATATCAAAACTAAAAAGACGATTAGGCTGGTAGTGGGAAATAGCCAAATTATCTTAGATGAGCATGGTACAGTGCGGATCACAAGCAAAGACATTACTCTCAGTGGAACGGTTGCTGGTTTACAAGGTAACCTGATTAGTTTTGCTAAGGCATAATCAGTCTGTTGAGTCTATAGCGTATCGATATGTTCTCATGATTATTGAGCAAAAATCCTGTCTAAATCGCTCAAAAAGTGTATAATATACACCGCGAATATGTGGAGCAATTATATGAATCAAGAGACAGCTTACGACTCATCAAATATTAAAGTTTTGCGCGGTTTAGATGCCGTACGCAAGCGTCCCGGTATGTATATTGGTGATACAGACGATGGTACCGGCTTGCACCATATGGTTTTTGAAGTTGTCGATAACTCCATTGATGAAGCCTTAGCGGGTCATTGTTCTCATATCAAGGTCACTATCCACCATGATGAATCTATCACCGTGCGTGATGATGGACGCGGTATCCCCGTGGATATCCACCCTGAAGAGGGGCGTTCTGCTGCAGAAGTGATTATGACAGTACTGCATGCTGGCGGTAAGTTTGATGATAACTCCTATAAAGTCTCTGGTGGTTTACATGGTGTGGGTGTGTCAGTAGTAAATGCGCTCTCAGATAAATTACACTTAACCATACGTCGTGATGGTAAGCTACATGAACAACACTATCATTTAGGTGTACCACAGGCACCATTAGCCGTGGTTAGTGAGACAGAAAATACTGGCACCGAAATTCATTTTAAACCCAGCGCTGATATTTTTACGAATATTGAATTCCATTACGATATTCTTGCTAAGCGTTTCCGCGAATTATCATTTTTAAATCCAGGGATTTGTATTGAACTCATTGATGAACGCAGCGGCAAATCTGAAACGTTCCAATATGAAGGCGGCATACGTTCCTTCGTTGAACATCTTAACCGTAATAAAACCCCCATCATTGATAAAGTATTTCATTTTTCAACACAAAAGGATGGGATCACTGTCGATGTTGCGATGCAGTGGAATGACAGCTTCCAAGAAAATATTTTTTGTTTTACCAATAATATCCCGCAGCGTGATGGTGGTACCCACTTAGCCGGTTTTCGTGGTGCTTTAACACGGACTTTAAATTCCTTTATTGATAAAGAAGGCCTAGCAAAGAAAAGTAAAGTCTCCACAACGGGTGATGATGCGCGTGAAGGTTTAACTGCAGTATTATCTGTTAAGGTTCCCGATCCTAAATTTTCATCGCAAACAAAAGATAAATTAGTTTCGTCTGAGGTGAAACCCATTGTTGAATCAACTATGGGAGAAAAGCTCAGTGAATTCCTTTTAGAGAATCCTAAACATGCAAAAGCTGTGGTGATGAAAATCATTGATGCGGCAAGAGCACGAGAGGCTGCGCGTAAGGCGCGTGAAATGACGCGCCGTAAGGGTGCGCTGGATGTGGCAGGTTTACCGGGTAAATTAGCCGATTGCCAAGAAAAAGATCCGGCACTGTCTGAGATATTCCTAGTGGAGGGTGATTCAGCGGGCGGTTCTGCAAAGCAGGGGCGCGATCGTAAGGCACAAGCGATTCTACCTTTGAAAGGTAAAATCCTTAATGTAGAAAAAGCTCGCTTCGATAAGATGTTGTCCTCTGCTGAAGTAGGTACATTAATTACCGCATTAGGTTGTGGTATCGGGCGAGAGGAATTCGATCCGGATAAATTGCGTTATCATAAGATTATCATTATGACTGACGCGGATGTGGATGGTTCGCATATTCGTACTTTGTTACTGACCTTCTTCTATCGGCAGATGCCTGAAATACTTGAACGCGGTCATATTTACATTGCTCAACCACCTTTATACAAGGTGAAAAAAGGTAAGCAAGAGCGCTATGTGCGTGATGATGATGAGTTACATGAATATTTAGTACAAATTGCCATTGAAAAAGCAGCGCTATATCCAGGTGAAAATGTTCCCGCTATTAATGGTTTAGCGCTAGAAAACTTAGTGAATCATCACTATAAAGTAACAACTATCATCGAACGAATGAGTCGAATTTTCCCCGAAGAAATGTTACAGCGATTAGTGTATATGCCAAGACTAGAAGCCGAGCAACTAACTAAGCGTGATGATATTGAACACTGGACGCAAGAATTGCATACGCGTTTACAAGAATGTCAGCAAAATGGTACACGTTATCAAGTCTCCATTGAAGAAGATCCTGAGCGTTCTATTTACCATCCTGTGCTGGAAGTACGAGTGCATGGAGCAAGTTCACGCTATGATTTCAGCCAAGAATTTTTTGGCAGTAAAGAATATGAGTTAATCGCAGAGCTTGGGCAAAAGTTACAAGGTTTACTTGAAGCGGGGGCGTATATTGAGCGAGGCGAGCGTAAACAAGAAATCAATAACTTCGAAGAAGCCGTGGATTGGCTCATGGTTGAAGCTAAAAAAGGTCAAACAATACAGCGTTATAAAGGTTTAGGTGAGATGAACCCTGATCAATTATGGGAAACCACCATGGATCCTGAGACGCGGCGTTTACTGCAAGTGACCATTGAAGATGCTGTCTCTGCAGATCAAATATTTACCACTCTCATGGGCGATCAAGTAGAGCCTCGACGGGAGTTTATTGAGGAAAATGCTCTTTCAGCATCAAATATTGATGTTTAATTAAATTTTTCTTGCTTTCTGAATAATTCTGTCTTATCCTTTCTATTGAAAAGGGAGGATAGAATTATGTACCCACAAAAACAATATGCTGAGAATCCTGAAGGTGCTAACAACGAAGAAGTTCTACGTAAAGCTCTTTTAAGAGTTGGGACTTTATTAGATATTTCTCGTAGCGAAATGACCCAGATATTAGGCGTCAGTGAGGCAACGCTAAGCCGTTTTTATAATCATAAAACTGTGTTTGACCCACAAAGTAAGCAAGGTGAACTTGCTTTGATATTGATCCGCCTGTATCAATGCCTGGTAGATTTGCTGGGAGATAAACCGCTGTTATGCCAACAGTGGCTTCGCAGTCATAATGATTATTTCGCTCAAGCACCCATAGAAGCCATTAAACACGTTGATGGTTTAATGAATGTTGTGCGCTATCTTGAAGCCATGAGTGCCAAGTAGCATATATAACTGAATATGGGAGTGCATTATGCAAAAGAGTATTTGGCAAGCCTGCCAAGGACAGCAACATATTGTCGATTTATCAACAACTGCCTGGCGAACCGTTGCCAGTGAGAGCGAACATGCAACGCGACGACTTGTAGACAGTGAATTAGAAAGTGATTTACTCAATACCATGCTTGCCAAAGTAAAAACACGCCTATGTCCATTTAAAGATATGGATAAATTACATTACCTATTACGTAAACCCTTCAGAACTCCGCCATTAAGGCATGGTTCTCGTTTTGGTACCGAGTATGACTGTGGGATTTGGTATGGTTCTAGCGAGTACTTAACTACATTTTACGAATTTATTCACTATCGTAGATTATTCATGCAACACACACAAGCGCCTATTGTTTACTTAGAAATTATGACGACGGTATTCTCTGTTCCTATTCTTAGTGCACGCGCTTTGGATTTAACGCAATCGGCCTTTCAAGATTACCACGATGTTATTGTACACCCAGATGATTACCAAGGGACTCAGCAGCTAGGAAAATCTATTCGTTTAGCTGAGATTGAAACAGTTGTATATCCTTCGGCTAGGCAACAACATGGTACAAATATAGCAGTCTTTACTCCCGTTGCATTTACCCAATCATATCCACAGGAATTACAAAGTTGGCGGTGTGTTATCAGAAATAATGAAGCGGTATTTTGTCGCGATACCCCGCAGGGTTATGAAAAACATGTTTGTATATACCCATAACTCCACATATTTAGGGTTTTATAGAGCAGGGATGTTTTCTTGGTCAAGTTTTATCTTTGTTACTGCCGCTGAGATCACTAGTACTTGCGCTGAGGTTACTTATAATTATATCGGGTTTATTCGTACTTGGTTGTTAGTCATGATCTTTAAATTGCCTGATTTGTCGGCGTTGTTTTTTCGAAGGTCTAGTGTCAGGTGCCGGATTTGATACATTCAGTAATTTACGCTGCTGAGCCTGTTGCTGCCGGCGTTGGATGCTATCGGCTGTTTCCACATATAAGTGTTTTGCCTCACTATAAGGCCCGCGCTTATCGCTTATGCCAAGCACTTCCACTATTAATACATCATGGCCCTTTTCTATGGTTAATAGATCGCCAAGCTGAACACTACGGCTGGGTTTAGGTTTTATTTGGTTACAGCGGATTTGGCCCTTTTCAATAGCGGCTTTAGCTAAACTGCGCTGTTTAAAAAAGCGAGCGGCCCATAGCCACACATCAAGCCTTACGGACTGCTCTGTTTGGCTGATATCGTTGCGCTCGGTGTGTTTTGCTGCTGCCATTGTTCAATATAGTCTCGTAATACAGGCTCAGAATGTGAGTCTAATTGGTATGTTGTTTCAGATCCAGTACTACTATCTTTAATCGTCATTGTGCCATCTTCGTTGAGAGAGATATTTGCTAGTGGTATGGGTTGACCAAAATCGGTATCTTTTAAAGCGGGTTTAAGCTGTATCGGCTCATTAACAGAAATAATAACCCGATCTTTTCTTATCTGCTCAATGTCGATGTCGATGTCGTGAGTGAACGATTGCTCTATATATTGAGGCGAAGGTATTATTCGCCGACAGCCTAGTAATGGTAATTTTACTCTGTACTGCTGGATGCCTGTATGAGGGGATAAGTTTTTCGTTTGTGATTGAACTGGTTCAAACCCTAAATAAATAGAATTTTGATAACAGACAATAATAGGAAATAGACGGTCAATTTGTGTTAGCAGTAATGACTTATCATGTAAACTTTGTTCTTTTAGTCTTTGGGCTTCTTCTTTAGATGTTATTTCAGCAGTTTTCACAGCTCTTGTAGGTATCATTGGTTTAGCCAATGGCGCCTCATTTAAAGCCTTACCCTTAACTACTGATACAGTATTCTCCGGACCTGCAGAAACGGCAGGAGGCTCATCTACATTTCCAGGGCGCTCAAATTCAGCAGGAAATAATTTTTCGACATTTTCAGTTGTCAGTTTTACAGTCTTAAACTCATAATTAGTACCGAGATGTAAGTTCATTAATTGCAATACTTGGGTTAGTGTGGAGCGAGTTGAGGCGAATATTTCAGCAGATAAAGTATGGAGGCGAAAATTATTTCGATTACTGATCCGGTTAACCGTTACTGTATTTGGTTGTACCACAGTTTCATCTACTTTTCTTGCAGAATATTTAGCAAAAAACTCTGTATTTTCTTCCAGATTTGTTGAGCAGGCGGCTCCTGTATCTGTTACTTGAATATCGTAGCCTGCTACACTTTGTAATAATGCCGCAATGAAATCTCTAGGTTGAATACTCGATGGAATATAGATAGCTGGAAGGGTATAGATATCTGTAGACCTTACTTTTTCTTTTTTAGGTACTATCTGCATTAATAATACATGGACAGAATTTTCACGGTCTTTATAAGTAATAATCAATTTAATCGGAGTTAAAGAAAATGAGGATTGATACGAAGAATATGCTTCTATCTGCTTATAAATACATGGACTGTCGTTCGTTTCCAATAGATTTAAGTTGCCCTGGAGTAAAGCTGATAAAATGAAGTTTTGTTGTTCCGTTCGGCCTTTTTTCGCATCATTACTTCTTATAATATTTATATCAATAAAAACAGAGGGAGTAAATGCTCCTGAAGGTATTTTGGCTTCAACATTAGTAAAATAATTTACATGTGAATGTTCATAAGGGATATTGAAAACATCCAATCTAATCAGATCAGAATATCCATGTTGCTCAAGATGCTGAGCAACTGACGTTAATTCTGCAAGATTAAATAATTGGAATCCATAATGTAAATGTAATGTTTCCTCAGGATTTCCATTTTGTGTACTTATCTGAGTGGCCGTATTCAATAATGTTAAAATACCAGCAGCTTTAAATTTTTTTAAGGGAAATAGTTTAAATAAGAATTTATCTTTAATGGGTTCTCCAGTTTGCAATATACATTCTAGTGCAGTAATTTCATTATAATATTTATTCGTTTCGTTATCTTTAATTTTTTTTCCAGTCAACCGAAGCAAGCATTGATGTCGCTTAGTATGTAAATCAAAATAAAAAATAATTAAGTGTATGTGTTTCGATTTAATAGACATAATATTGCGCTCGTTATTTTTAATTATGTAGTTATTGATAGTCTGTATTTATAACCTAGAAATTATTTTCATGGATTAACGATACTTATTGTTTATTAAAAAATACCGGTAAATTTACGGTGTTTAAATCGTCAGATAACTTCATATAGTTATTTTTTTATTTTCGCATCAGTTTTGCTAATAACAGTCCTAATTCAAATAAACCATAAATAGGTAAAGCTAAGCTTATTTGAGAGAGTATATCCGGTGGTGTTAATACCATACCCAGAATGAAAGCACTGACGATAACATAAGGTCTGGCTTTGTTCAATGACTGAGCGTCTACAATATTTAACATAACCAACGTAAAGACTATCACAGGTACTTCAAATGCTAAGCCAAAAGCTAAGGTTAATTTTAAAATTAAATCTAAATAATGCTGTATATCAGGCATTACAGTGACCCCCGTCGGAGCAATATGAATAAAAAATTGATAAAGTAGCGGCAAAACGATGAAATAAGCAAAACTAATACCTAAATAAAATAAGCCGATACAACTTAGTAATAAGGGCCAAGCGAAGCGTTGTTCGGTAGGCTGTAAACCAGGCCCAATGAACTGCCATAATTGAAATAAGATGAAAGGCATCGCTGCAAAAATAGCGAGATAAAAGCTTAATTTTAACGGTGCGGTGAATGTTGCCGTTAATTTAGTTGCAATTAATTGGCCATTGTGAGGTAAGTGATTTAATAAGGGTGTCGCAATGTGAGTATATAAGTTACTTGAATAGTAAATGAAAATCGCAAAAAACAATAATAATATCAGTACACAGCGTAGTAATCGGCTACGTAGTTCCAACAGATGGGGCAGATGGTTATTCTGAGTGATGTCTGTCATCTGTGTCATCCTTGACGTCATTTTTTGAAGTCTGCTCATCTTGAGCAATGGTTTGTTCCATGTCTGCTTTAATGGCTTTCCAACTGTTACGGCCATAGCGTAGCCAACGGCCAAGTGTTCGTGCTAAGTCTGGTAATTGCTTAGGGCCTATAACAAGTAGGGCCACTAATAATACTAAACCAATTTCCCATATACTAAAATCAAACATGAGGACTATTGTGCCTTGGGCTCATCATCTTTTGATGCAGGTTTTTCTTCCTCTAAACCTTTGCGAAAGCTTTTGATAGCCGCACCCAAATCATGGCCAAGTGAACGGATCCGTTTAGTGCCAAAGAGTAATAAAACGATCACTAATATTAAAATCAGTGAGCCAGGTCCTATTCCGCTGATCCCCATATGCATCTCTCCTTTTAAGTTTCAATATTATCCTTAAAGCTTGCCAGAATAAAAACAATTAACCCCGTGACCCCAAATATCCATGATAGTACGGGTAAGTTTAAGTAATTTGGCCAAATCTGTTCAGTTGTCAGCAGCAAAACAATGGCACTAAATAATAAGGTTAGGCCAACGCCTTGTAAGACCGCATTGTTTTTTACATTGGTGTTAGATGTTTTTATTGGCTTTGGTGCGGTCATCACGGTTTCTGGTGGTGTTTCCAATTTACTATAAATAATATTAGGAATATCCGGCAATTTTTCCAACCAGAAAGGCATATTTTCACGGACTTTTTTGATGAAAGCTTTAGGTCCCATTTGTTGCCGCAACCAATGTTCTAAGAAAGGCCGTGCCGTACTCCATAAATCTAAATCAGGGTAGAGTTGTCTGCCTAAGCTTTCAATATGAATTAAGGTTTTTTGCAGTAAAACTAATTGCGGGAGTAATTCCATGTGGAATTGCTTGCCCACATTGAGTAAACGTAACAGCAATTGACCACAGGATATATCTTTTAATGGGCGTTCAAAAATAGGTTCACACACAGTACGAATCGCTGCCTCAAACTCATGTACCTTGGTACCCGTAGGTACCCAACCGGATTCCACATGCAATTGTGCAACGCGACGGTAATCACGTTTAAAAAAAGCTAGCATGTTTTCTGCTAAATAACGTTGATCAGATCCGCTGAGTGTTCCCATGATGCCAAAATCCACGGCAATATACTGTGGCTTTTGCGGATTATCAGGCGATACAAAAATATTACCAGGATGCATATCTGCGTGAAAAAAGCAATCACGAAATACCTGAGTAAAGAATATCTCAACACCGCGTTCAGCCAGTGCTTTTAAATCGATATTATGTTCCTCTAGTGCTGCAATATTAGCAACAGGAATGCCGTAAATACGTTCCATCACCATCACATTCGCACGGGTATAGGGCCAGTAAACTTCGGGAATATATAATAAATCTGAATTATCAAAATTACGCCGTAATTGTGAAGCATTAGCGGCTTCGCGCATTAAGTCCAGTTCACTATTAAGCGTTTGCTCAAATTCTTCAATCACTTCCTGTAAATGCAAACGCTTACCTGGCTGCCAAAAACGTTCTAACAAACGTGCAAAAGCATACATTAAACCAATATCTCGCGAGATTTGTTTACGGATCCCAGGTCGAACAACTTTCACTACAACATCTTGGCCATCAGTCAATTTCGCTGCGTGCACTTGAGCAATGGAGGCAGATGCTAATGCTTCGGGGTTAAGTTCACTAAAGATTTCACTTAAGTCGTGTTCATAGGCTTTTTCAATAATCGCCTTAGCGCCTTTAAAGGGCGGCACTTTATCTTGTAGTAGCGCAAGTTCCTTCGCAATATCATCAGGCAATAGATCGGCTCGAGTAGAAAGCATTTGGCCCAATTTAACAAAAATAGGGCCTAGCTCTTCTAAAGCATGGCGTAAGCGTACACCACGAGAAATTCTGCGATTACGTAGCCAGTACCAAGGATTTAAATAAACAAAGAAACGCAAAGGGGCAAACAACCGGGTGGCTAAAACAATATCTTCTAAACCATGTTTAGCAAAGATAAAGTTAATTTTAATTAAACGGAACAGTAACATTAAGGATTTCATGCGTTGCTCCCTAAGTTCATTAGTCGCTGAATACGTGCTTCCAAACGATCCACATCATTGCGCAGTAGATCTACATCATCAAGAAAATCTTCAATTTCCTCACGTGGTGGAAAACAACGCGCTTCTTCTTGCACATATTCAGTAACGTTTTGTTTTGAGATCGCACAAGCTTCTTTACCCCAGGCCAGACCTTTACGGATAAAACTACCCACACCATGGGCAATAGGGTCGCCAGTCACCTTGGCCACTTGCTCTTCCCAGTCAATATCCAAGCGGTCAAATAAGTTTTTAATATTCTGAGCTAATTCTAAACTGCCATTAATATGCACATTGCTGGCACTAATTTGACCATTGTTGAAACTCATATTCATTAAATCAAAGGGAGAACCACTGATTAATACATCAGGATCACCAGCAAAGTCACGTTGCAGAGTAATCGCGTCACTTAAAAAAGCGATATAAATGGTTAGTCGCAAAGTGGTGATTTCAATAGCCGCGACTTTACCCGTCAATGGCTTTAATAGCTCCGGTAGCTCTGGATCTAGACGTAAGTAACGATTGATGAGCCGTTCAAATAAGCCCAAGGGCAATATAGTCATATTTTTGCTCAATTATTCATAAGGTTGCAGCGTAATGATGATAATTTTAGCGCAATGGTGAATCAATGCCTAGTTAAACTTATTAGCTATTAAGATTGCTTAGGTGTCTTATGGCATTATTTGATGGTATGATTTTGCAGAGTGTGCTGCACAGCTTGTGAAATGAGGAGATAGGTGGATATGGAAGCAACAATAGAAGCCAATAACCCTAATCTTAAGTCATTCATAGATATACCCAGAACCAGCCATTTCCCCATACAAAACTTACCCTTTGGGATTTTTACCAGCAAAACATTAAGCCAGCCTAGAGTCGGTGTGGCAATAGGTGATTACGTCTTAGACTTACAGCAATTGCAGCAGGCAGGTGTGCTCCAAGATTACCAAGTGCAAGGCCAATCTGTATTTGCACAAAGTTGTTTAAATCCATTGATGTCGCTAGGCCGAGAAACCAACCGCGCCATACGTCAACAAGTCAGTATGATCTTGCGCCATGATAATCCTGCGCTCAGAGACAATAGTGCTTTGCGTGAGATTGCATTAATTCCGATGGCAGATGTGGATTTATTACTGCCGGTAGAGATAGGTGCTTATACCGATTTTTATTCCTCACGTGAACATGCACAGAATGTTGGAAAAATGTTTCGGCCCCAACAAGAACCTTTATTACCTAATTGGTTACATTTACCCGTAGGTTATGATGGACGAGTCAGTAATATCGTCGTCAGTGGCACAGATTTTCATCGCCCTCAAGGGCAAATCAAACCTAAGGAAGATGAACCACCGGTATTCTCCCCCAGTCAACGTTTAGACGTGGAAGTAGAAGTGGCGTTTATTCTCGGTAAAGAGACGGCACTAGGAGAAACAATACCTGTTGAGAAAGCAGATGATTATGTTTTCGGCGTGGTATTAATGAATGATTGGAGTGCCAGAGATATTCAAAAATGGGAATATGTACCACTAGGGCCATTTTTGAGTAAAAGTTTTTGTACTTCAATTTCGCCCTGGGTGGTTACCCTTGATGCTCTCATGCCATTCAAAGTTGATGGGCCAGTTCAAGACCCAGAACCCATGGTATATT
Source organism: Gammaproteobacteria bacterium (assembly GCA_965230425.1). GTDB lineage: Bacteria > Pseudomonadota > Gammaproteobacteria > UBA1113 > UBA1113 > CBDDKW01. The sequence goes on from CBDDKW010000008.1 coordinate 57,934, forward strand.
TACAACCCCAAGCAAAACGTAATATCGATATTCAATTAAGCTTAAGTTTACAAACGGCGAATATGTCCAAGGCTCAGCAAATTGCTACGACCAATTATAAATATATTTACTGGGATTATGCTCAACAACTTGCACATCACACTATCAATGGCTGTAAAATGCGAATTGGTGATATGTATGCTTCAGGCACGGTTAGTGGTCCCAGCCAAGCCGAAGCAGGTTCCCTGCTAGAGTTAAGCTGGGCTGGCCGAGATCCCATACCGTTAGATAACAATGAACAACGTGTTTTCCTCGAAGATAGTGATACTGCAATAATCAGTGGGTACTGCCAAGCTCAAAACTATTGTGTTGGCTTTGGTGAGGTCGTAGGTACAGTGTTACCTGCAAAATAGGATAAATACATTATTAACTAGAATCTGCCTATAATACACTGTTAGAAAGTGCAACATTACTGACAGAGAACCTTGAATGCCAATATTACTTAGGGTTTTGCGCACAAGCATATGCAAGAGTTCTTACTAAAGAATGATCTACCGAAGTTTTTTATGCTAATTTTGACAAATTTATGCAAGGATATTTAAAGGACAGGGCGCAACGGGCATTTGCCTTGTCGTATTCGATTCATGCAGAAAGTTGTATGCGTTCAGGGGATTATCAAAACGCTATCGACGGATTTAAGATTCTCAGAAAAGAAGTGCCAATCCGAATAATGCACCCCGCAGACCTGGGTTCCGAGGCTCGCAATACTAAAATAATATTGTTGCGGGCTTAAGTTTCTGATTTTCATAGATTTTTAATCTTTTCAAGCGCTTGCCCTGAGAATAATTTTCAGGGAATTAACGAGTTAATTTTTCCTTAAGAAATCTTATATATCATTGGCGGCTTGTTGTTTTTTCAAATCTAAGGGGCTGAGCATACTATGTCAGGACGGAAAATACAAAATACTTACGATGAACAATCAGTGACACAAGTAGAAAATGCAGTTAACAAATTAGTGGGGTGTATTTTAATGCAACCTGCTTGTGAGATTCGAACACATTATACTTATAGGCTTACCAACCTAAAAAATGCTTTATTTTCATTAAGTAAAAGGCGCGCTAAAGTCACTCAGGTCAGAATAACAGATGTTATCGACTCCCTGGATAGCTATTATGAAAGTTATAGTGGAGTGTATGAAAAAGACTACCTGGCTGAAGCGTACCGAGCTTTCAGCGATATTATGAGTCACATGGTTTTCCAGCATTTGGAGCGAGATGATTTTCGCAAAAAAGTTGAATATTTAATGACTGCATATGACTGCTTGAGTAAGGCTGAGCAATTAAATGGAGATACAAGAGATATTTATATTCAGCGCATAGAACAACTTGCAGAAAGCGCAATGGTCGTTTTCACCGATTTTCTAAAAAACTATGATCAATTCAATCCAGATTTTGATTTTTTAATTTCACTCAACAAGTATAAAATAGTATTTCATGAAATATTAAAAAAGGCAATCAGTGAGAAGGTAAGTACAGCACTTCAGCATGATGAGCAGTTTAAAATCGCCGAATGCTATTATCGCATTGCAGATTGCTATTATAAAAAATCACGAGGTTCTAAAGGCCCTGACAAAGTAAATTGCTTACGAGAAGCTTATAATGCAATGATTAATAGTTGGAAACGAGATAAAACTAGTATCGACCGCAGTTATTTTCTAGGGCAGTGTGCAGAAGCATATGCACGTATTATTAAAAATACATATGTAGATGAAGCACAAGATATTATTGAATTTACAGTAGAACATCTTAAAGAGCTATTTGAATTTCTTGAGTCACAAACAGAACGAGGGCGTTTATTTGTTGAGACTCAACGCCGATTGGGTTTTGCATATTCAACCAGAGCAGTGATCCAAATGGGCCAGCGTAATTTTCGTCCAGCAATACGCGACTTTATATCGGCTAGTAATCTGTTAATACAATTTCACGATGACATAGAGAATGTAAATTCGATAAAACATATGCAGATTAATTGTTATTTGCGCTATGCAAAAAGCATAGAAGCGGATTTAAAAATATCCATATCAGATGAAGAACGAAGCGAATATATCGGTAGGGTTGAGAATATTTATAGTGAAGTTTTATATCTAGCAAGACAACATAATGAGCCAAGAATGCAAGCTAAGGTCCATCGTCAGTTGGGGGACTACTATAGTGATTTTTGTAATAATTTTGAGAGGGCCATGTATGAAATAAAGGCGGCAGTAGATTTACATTTGTTTTATTATGAGAAAGAAAAAGGAGCTATATCAGAAGAGCTGCATGAACAACAAGTTCAAGCCCAAGAGTTTGAGGCGGGGTTTCAGTTTCCGAGCGCTTTTCTTTGTTATAAGCAATTATATTCAGCTTTATTAGCAACACACCATCAAGAGAGAGCTGATTCATCACTGAGTCAATCCGATGGTGCTCCTTCAAGTAGTCTAAGTTATAATAATGGATATGATCCCCGATTTATGCCGCCTGCTAAATCAAGCTCTGCATCGACACAGCAAGGACATAGTGCTTTAGTGCAAAGAAGAGATAGATCACTTGGCAGAAGGCAAAGAATAGAAAGATACGCACAACCATACCCAAGCACATCAAGAGACTCGTCGCAATATGGTACTGGACAATACGCATCTGCTGATCAATCTGGAAGTTATTATGGAGAACAAACTACTCTGGCTCATTCACAACAAAGATTTTGGTAGAAAAAATCATGTTAAAATTTAACTTGATTCCCCGAGGCAAGCCTCGGGGATTTTTATTTAAAGAAAGAAATCTTCCCCGCTTGCGGCCGAGTTGTTGCAACATTGTCTACCATGACACCTGTCAGCAAATAGACTACACTTTAAGTGTAAAAACATAATGTGAATCATGCAATGAAAAAGCTAATTAGTATAATTACTCTAATTATCGCAGGTATTTTTATGCAAACAACAATGGCAGATGCACAACACTATGAAAAGGCCACATTTGCTGGTGGTTGCTTTTGGTGTATGGAGCCTGCCTTTGATAAAATCCCAGGCGTAATCAGTACCACATCTGGATATACCGGTGGTACCTTAAAAAATCCCACCTATGAACAAGTCTCTTCAGGGGAAACTAATCACGCGGAAGCAATTCAAATAATTTATGATCCCAAGCAAGTCACTTACCAGCAATTACTCACTGTTTTTTGGCATAACATCGATCCCACCACGCCTAATCGACAATTTTGTGATGTGGGTAAACAATATCGTTCCGCAATTTTTTACCATAATCAACAACAAAAAGAGCTAGCAGAGAGTAGTAAGCAACAATTGATTAATAGTAAAAAACTCAGCCAAATCGTCACCGAAATTGTTCCCGCTGGCCCCTTTTATCAAGCAGAAGCCTACCATCAAAACTATTATCAAAAGAATCCCATCCGTTATAAATACTACCGTTATAGCTGCGGCCGCGATAAGCGTCTAGAGGAGTTGTGGGGTAAGAAGGGCCATTAGCGTCTAATTGCTTAGAGGTTCATTTCCTTTAAAAAATCATTAATATTCAGTATGTTATTATCATATTTACGTGTACGACACCGATTATTATCCATGTAATAGAAATTGACTAAGACATTTTGTGTTGTCCTTCACTTTCGAGCATTATTCAAAAGTGAAGGACAACACAAAGGCATAATATAGATTCGTATTTATATATTAAAAATCAATGAGGTAATTTATTTCGCGTAAATTTTACCCATGAATATGTAGGTAAAATAATTAACTACTAGTTACATATTTGTGGTGTTTTATTCTGCTAATACCGCTCCTATTAGTGGATCTAACACTTTGTATTTGTTGTTACTCTTATAGATATAATCGTGCTCTATCAAGAACGCCATGGCTCTATGAATACTTGTTGGTGAAAGTTCACACTTATTAGAGTATTCAATTCCAAATGGGTTTTCCACCTCATAGTCGGTTGCAATGTTAATTAATATCCTACGTTGGTTTAGTTTAAGAAGTGATATTTCCTGCTGTACCCGCGATGTGTTCTCACTTTTATACTTATCCCAGTAATGGACTACATCGTTGCTACTGGGTATGTTTTTTTGGCGTAGTAAGATGGAGCACAATTTATTGACATAGTATGGATGTGATTCAGATTTATTAAGGATACTTTCAATGGTTTCATCTGATAATTTTTCTTGCCATCTTTCTCTAGCTGCTTTATTAATTTGTCTTATATAATGTTTTGGTGCGATACGCTCTAAAGTAATTTGATCGCATGAATTAAAAAATGGTCTACTATGATCATTGAACATGCGTTCTATAAGATGTCTATTACTACCAGCGAATAAATATCTTATAGCTTTTGCTTTTTGCATGGCCTCTCTAATAGCTGCTTCAATAGCAGTATCGTTTGTTACTTCACTCAGTACCTGAAATTCGTCTAAGAAAAGTATTACAATTTTTTTGGGACAATGTTTTATCACAAGCTTATCTAAATGCTCTAGTGCTTTGAGTATTAATTCTGCTGTATTACCTTTCTTACGTGTTAGTTCAACTGCAATATCAACATCGGAAAATGTAAACTTTAGTTGGAAAGCGCCGAAGAACGAAGTTGCAAGCCGCATTAATTTTTTGGGTGTTTTCTCTATTTGTCCTAATAACTTACCTATTCCATTAAGGATGTACTCGCCAATTTCTTTTTCATTTAATGCTTTGTATAAATCAATATGTGTAAATGGATATCCTGCTTTTTCTAAAGCACGAATTGCCAAGCTAGTTTTACCATATCGGCGTGGAGATGCTAGCAGTGTTGGTGTACCCGCCTCGAAGTTATGGCTTAGGTGGGCCAACTCTTCTTTTCTATTACAAAAAGCACTACCAGTTGCTAAGACTGTTGGGAAGTAGTTTTTCATTTATCTTCTCTATTTAAACCATATTACGCAGACTGTAATACGCAAATTGCGTAATGTCAATAAATTGTTATCAGACAAAAATCATAAAATACTACCTACGTAGATATTTATAAACAGTGTTTGACAGTATTGATTACATATATATAATTAAACTTAGTAAACTTTAGCTATATATATGTAGGTAAATATGAAAGAGCAGTTAGCAGCATTGAAGCAATTAGATAGCCTATTAATAGCGATAAAGAAATACACACATATTACCCCAAAACAAGGCTGGGTGAGAACGCTTAGAAAAACACTAGGCATCACAATTAACCAATTTGCTAAGCGATTAGGGGTTGATCCATCCCGTGTAGTAAAAATTGAGACGGCAGAGATTGAAGATGCTGTAACTCTACGCACCTTACAGAATGTAGCTCAAGCACTAGATTGTCAGTTCGTTTATTACTTTATCCCGAATTCAAGTTTAGAAGAGACTATAAGAGATCGCGCAAATTCTGTGGCTACAGAACAAGTCAATAGAACATCACATGCTATGGATTTAGAAGCACAGACAGTGGATGAACAATGGCTTGCAGCACAAAAGGATGAGTTAACTCAAGAATTATTAGATAAACCATGGAAGTATTTGTGGAATGAATAATTTGTTTGAATATGAGGAAGGAGCAACTCCATTAGATCCTGACGAAGCCGAATGAATATGTTCAATATTTGATAGTGGCGCCCTAAAACAACAGCAGTTAAATTTTTCACACAAAAAGGGCAAGTATATCTGTTCAAGTGCTATAATTTTAGAGGTTGATTAATGTATGTGTATATATAATAATTCTGCTATGAATGAAAAATAATAATATAACTAATCATAATTATTCCCTAAATAAGGAAATACGTTTGTTGAATTGCATATCTTTCATGGTAAAAAGTGTAAAAGACATGTTGAAAGCATTGTTTACTGAAACTGCTAATTCAGTAGTGCAAATTTTATAAATGAGAATTTTGTATGATTATAATTTGTTCAAAGATAATAGAGGTCGACATGTAATGAGGTTTGCACATGGAGAAAAGGGATGTCCGTCAGAGATGAATTTTTGGCTGATAGTAGACAATTTTACTATTATTTACTAAATATAGAGACATATACACCATTGCTCATGGTAATTTGGCAACAGCTTATTCAGCAATTGTCTGTGGTATATGAAAACGATGAAGATCTTAAGCTAAGTTCATTGCTTAACATTGATGCTGATAATAACATGATTGAGCATTTAGTTGCCTTTAGAGATAGGATTATTGAGCCTTTTAAAAAAAGGGTAAGTCCATTATTTTCAAATGATATTCAGCAGTATCTGATTAAACAATACGCTCCTTTTTATCGTATTGACGGATGTTGGTTATGTGGCAATATTTCATTGAAGGACTCGTGTCATGAATATGGTGCGGCTTTACTAAAAAGCCATTCTGAGATTGTTGGTAATGGGAATGTTGAAAAAAGTCATTCATATCTATTTGAGCAATATGCTGCTTCGAAAAAAATTAAATTTCTTCCAGTTTTTTCAAAAACTTTTATTGAAGATGTAACAATAGAAGATTATGCATTCCAACTTCCCGTATTTCTTTTGTCATTGTCACAGTATCCAACAAAGCTGTTACCTGAAATATTAGGTGCAAATCTTCTTATAGCTTTAATGAATTATCCAATATTGATGCCTTCAGATTCCATAATGCCGACGCCATTTGCGAATGCTAAAGAAACTTCAACGAATGTGCTCATTAAAAATGCCATGAAAGCTATTTATACTTATATCGAGCTTAGTAGCAAAAATAATAAAAATGTGATTATTAACAAAATAGAGCAAGGTTTTTTCGTAACATTGATGATGTATAAAAATTTTTATGACAAATTAACTTTGTCAATGAGCGACAAGAATTTATTCAGTATTAACGCAAAGATGCTGGCTATTGTAGAAAAAATTGGTTCTAAAGCATATGGCTACCATAAAAAAGGTAAGATGAATGGCAAACCAATTGATGTGTGGTTTGACCCTGACCATTTTGATGCAAAAGATACACTTTTTGCTTTAGCAAACTCAACCTATATACAACCGGGAAAACCAGAAAGTAGCCGATTTCTTACATATATTACATCACCTAAAGGGCCAATGTTTCGTGTATTTTCAGATGAGGAAATTAACATTATTAAGCTTTGGATATCTGAATTAGGAAAAAATAAATTTGCTCAACTTAATCACTTAAATAAAGCACAAAGCAAAGCACATAAAAAAACAAAAATATTATCTAAAGCAGATGTTCTAAAAATATCTACTCCCTTTCTAGATAAATATAAAAGATGTACATTGCAAGAACTCTATTATTATTTATTAAATATCGATGAGTACTTGGATGCTTATGCAGTAGCTAAACATTATGCAGCTCGTTGGCTAGCTAAGCATAAATTGCGATTATTCTCTGGTGCATGCTCTATTCCTTTTAAAATATATAGTCATAAAAAATTGGATAGATGGCTAGAAAAACAACATCAAAAACAAGTTACCTCATATATCCCTTTAACTGGGTGTCCAAATGAAAGTAAAGATTCGATTATTCATGAGGCTATCCGTTTAGTTCCACTGACATATATTGATGGTGCGTGGGTTAGAAAATCTGTTTTACCACATATAGTAACAACAGATGTGGGTAGTAGGCTTTATCACATTTATGTTGACGAACTAGGTAATGGTGATACACGGTTACATCATGGAAATATTTATCGATCGTTAATGAACGAAATGAAAGTTGATTTACCTGCTTTTACTACTTCTGAATTTCCATGCAGTAAATATTTCACAAAAAATGATCTGCGAGTTCCAGTCTTTTGGTTATCAATATCTTTATTTCCAAGAACATATCTTCCTGAAATTCTAGGTCTGAATTTAGCTATGGAATTATCTGGGATAGGTGGTGAGTATAGGAGGGCAGGTGATATATTGAAATACTATGGTTTTAGTGCTCAATTCACTAAGTTACATAATACTATTGATAATATTGTAACTGGCCATACTGCATGGGCTCTTGAGGCTATTAAAATTCATTTAGACGAACTGTATCAAAAAGGTGGAACTAGAATGGTCCAAGATCACTGGTATAGAATTTGGACTGGATATAGGTCTTTGATACCACCTAAAGAGTTTTGTTTACATAGTATTATCTCAATTATTAATTTAATTTGTAGGAAAAAAACTCAAGAAGTACCCCATGTTTTATAGCGATTTAATAGAGGCAGCCGATATAGTAATAGGATTGTTTTAAGATGACTTATATATTAGGCATTTCAGCGTTCTATCATGATAGTGCAGCAGTTTTGTTAAAAGATGGCTGTATTGTCGCGGCTTTTCAAGAAGAGCGTTTTACTCGAATTAAACAGGATAATCGATTTCCTATTAATGCTATTAAGCACTGCTTAATGGTAGCAGATATTTCCTATGAAAAAATTAATCTGGTGTGTTATTACGAAGATCCACAGAAGAAATTTAAACGTATTATTAAAACTTACATGCGGCAGTTCCCTAAAGGCTTTGGGTCTCTATTAGTCAATATGCCAGCATATATAAAGAAAAGAAATATCACCAAAATTATCGAAAAAAATTTAACTAGATATTTTGGCAAGATCCAAAAAGAAATCATATTTTCAGATCATCATTTCTCTCATGCTGCTTCAGCCTTTTATGCTTCGCCTTTTGAGCAGTCTGCTATTTTATGTATTGATGGAGTAGGCGAGTGGGCGACAGTTTCGGCATGGCGTGGAAATCAGTCAACAATTGAACCACTTTGGCAAATAGATTTTCCACATTCATTAGGGTTGTTATACTCTGCTTTTACACAGTTTTGTGGGTTTAAAGTAGATTCTGGAGAGTATAAATTAATGGGATTGGCTCCCTATGGCTTACCAAAGTACGAACAAGTTATTTTAAAGCATATTATTAATCTACGTGACGATGGTACGTTTACCCTTAATATGAAATATTTTGAATATGAGGTTGGTAATCGAATGTTTAGTCAGCATTTTGAAGCCCTTTTTAACGGAAAATGTCGATTACCGGAAAATGAAATAACACAAAGAGAAATGGATTTGGCTGCATCTATCCAATCGATAACAGAAAAAGTGGTTTTTAGGCTTGCCCGCAAATTACAACAAGAAACGCAAATGCCATATTTATGCTTATCTGGGGGTGTTGCGTTAAATTGTGTTGCTAACGGCAAATTATTAAGAAGTAAAATTTACCGTGATATCTGGGTACAACCAGCTTCAGGTGATGCGGGAGGAGCGCTGGGTGCTGCATATTTTGGCTACTATCGTGATAAAGATAAATTGCATGTGGATAGATCTGGCGATCAGATGCAAGGTGCATATCTAGGAAATGCTTATCAAAATAGTGAAATTAAAGTTATACTTGATAGCTTCAAGGCTAATTATCTTTATCATGATGATGATACCTTGATTGATGAAACTGCGAAAATTCTACAGAATGAAAAAATAGTTGGATGGTTTCAAGGAAAAATGGAGTTTGGACCACGAGCATTAGGTGCGCGGTCTATCTTAGGTCATCCACAAGTGAAAAACATGCAATCTAAAATGAATTTAAAAATTAAAAATAGAGAATCTTTCCGGCCTTTTGCGCCAGCTATCTTGAGAGAGCATGCTGAAAAATGGTTTGAATTAGATAGGGCCTCGCCTTATATGCTAATAGTTGCAGAGATTCTTGATGAGCATAGATTGCAATATGATTTTGAAGAAAAAAATAATTTAACAAAAGGATTAGACAAGTTAAAAATTATAAGAACTACAATTCCTGCTGTAACTCATGTTGATTTTTCCGCACGAATTCAAACAGTAAATGGCGAATTTCACCAGAGGTTTTATCAATTGTTAAAAAAATTTTATGAATTAACGTCTTGCCCTATCCTCATCAATACTTCTTTTAACGTTAGAGGTGAACCTATTGTACAGAGTCCTCGGGATGCATATCAATGTTTCATGAGAACAGCAATGGATTATCTAGTAATAGGTAATTATATATTAGATAAACGAACCCAACCGACATGGAATGAGCAGAAAAATTGGAGGGAAATTTATGTCCTTGATTAATGCCGCTAAATTAGAAAATAAGAAGCCACTTTCACATGATGAAGCGCTGCAGCGAGTATACGAATTAACACCTCAAATTGAAGATTACGACAAATTTATGCATGTAGGTGCCAGATGGTTGCCTTATACTATGTATTTTCATGAAAAAAATTTTACATCTAACGCGGTTAACACGGATTCACTAGGTTTCAGGTATGTTTACTTGAAAGGCCAACGTTATAGTATTGCTGAGCTGCCTACTGCACCTACTAGGGTCAATTTACTGGTTGGTGGATCAACTGCTTTAGGGGTTGGTGCAACCTCTGATGAAACCACAGTTGCTTCTTATTTATCCGAACTAACAAATGAAGTTTGGCTAAATTTTGCTGGACGTGGGTACAATTCTGTTCAAGAATTGATAATGTTCCTGATGCACCAATGTAAATTTCAACAAATTGGACAGGTGTTAATTTTAAGCGGTATTAATACATTAGCTCTTGAAGGCATTCCTGACCATTTATCGAGTGATCATGGCCGATATTATTATTCGTATGAATTTCAACATTATATGAATAAATATAATGAAGATATGAAAAGAAAAAGTAATTCATTTTCAAGTAGTAACAAAAAACCATTTTCTAGATTAAAAAGACTGAAATCACTCTTTCAAAATGAAAATCCTGCTGATATTATTATCACTGATCAAGGTATTAATCTAGAAGCGCGAATTATGCGAGCAGCCGGTGTCATCGTGAATGCAATTCACCAATGGAAATTGTTATTGGCCGATTTTCATGCGAAATTGCAGTTCGTTTTGCAGCCTTTAGCATATTGGACTCGTGATTATCTGACACCTGAAGAAGAGGCTGTATTTTTTGCTATTGATCAGTGCCCGAATAATTTTTATCGATTATTTGAGGGTGTGCTCGGTAAATCAGTACATCCAGTATTTTTTAATGCAATACAGCAAGGTGCTCTTCAATATGGCATTCCCGCTCATGATATGAACATTTTATTATCGACTACTGATAAGTTAGCTGAGACGCTATTTGTAGATCGTGTGCATTTTAATGACATCGGAAATAAAGTACTAGCTGATGTAATTTATGAAAAAATACTGAGTGGTAAATAATATGGAGGAATTGATATGTTGTTAGCATTAAAAAATTTACTTAAAAAAATATCTAGAAAGAAAAAGAAGAATAATTCAATATACCCTTTACGTTAGTAATTCATATTTTTTTGATAGGAGCATATGTATGCGAAAAGTAGTTGCAATCATAGATGGATTTAATGCAGGCAGATTTTTTCCTAAGCAATTAAAAAATCGTAATATTGATTGTATACATGTTGTGAGTGCCAGCATGCTAGAAAAAAAATTTCAAGCAGATAACTACTTGTCCTGCTATTCAGGTGATGTGAATAATGATGTTTTAGTGAAAGAATTTATGTCAGATAATTACGAAGTCATGGCAGTTATTCCTGGCTCGGAATCTGGAGTTGAATTAGCTCATTCCCTAGCAAAATTTTTGCATCTTAGAAGAAATAATGATGATTTAGTTTCAGCTCGACGTAATAAATATGATATGTGCGAAGCAGTTAAAAATTATGGTCTTAGAATCGCATCACATTATAAAACTGCTAATCTTGATGAATTATTGGCATGGGCATCGAAACATGGCAGTTTTCCTGTCGTTGTTAAACCGCTAGATAGCGGTGGTAGTGATAATGTACATATTTGTCATGATATTGAAGCGGTAAATGTGGCTTTTAAAGATATTAAAGACAAAAAAACTATTTATGGGAATAATTCTTCTGAAGTTTTAATACAAGAGTACTTGGAGGGTGAAGAGTACGTTGTGAATCTGGTGAGTTATGAGAGTCAGCATTTTGTACTGGAGGTACGGCAATATCATAAACAAACATTTAATATGAGACATATTTATGATTTTGAAGAATTGTTAGACTTTCAAGGTCCAGTACAACAACAACTTATCGATTACGCAAAAGGAGTAGCAAGTGCTGTGGGGATTCAATTTGGACCTAGCCATATTGAAATCATCATGACAGACGCAGGACCAGTTTTAGTAGAAATTGCTGCTCGGATTAGTGGTGCAACGAATGTTAAAATTAGTAATGAGGCGTTAGGTTATAATGTTGTTGATTTAACTATTGATAGTTATCTAGAAGAAATAGCTTCTGTATCAAATAAACTGCGTAAAAAAGAGCTAATAATCGATATTGCCACAAACTTGGAAGGGCGACTTAAAGCCATCCCTTTTAAAGAGTCTGTTAAATCTTTTTCTAGCGTAAAAAATGCATACTTTAAGCTGGATGTAGGTGACTATATTGTGCCAACGATATCTTTACCGACATCCCCAGTAAAGTTACATATGTTACATACTGATCGCGATCAACTTTTACGAGATAAGGATGCACTAAAACAAGCAGCACATGAAGGCTTTGTCGTATGATTCCTGAGTTATATTCAATTACATTTGTCATTGCAAGTGCGATTGCTACGGTAACTATTGACCAGTTAGTTACTAATATTCCTTCTACTTTAGTATTATTCATTGTTACGTCAATAGCTATCATCTATTTTCATTTGGTTAACGTTAAAGATATTAAATGTGTTTATCTTTCACTGGCAAAAGCACCGTTTCTAAGTATTAATGTTAATCTATCATTAGCAGTTACTTGGTGGGCAACTTATTCTGGCATACATTACTTAGGAGCGAGTGTTTATAATATATTTTATTTTTCAATCACTGCTATATTAGCATCTGTGCTAGGGCTAGATAAAAAAAAATCACTTCATATTTTATTGCTATTTTTAGTATTAGTGCTTGGTGCTTTTATTTTGAAGTTATCTATAATGGGCGTAGCGATCAGCTTTCTTGGAGGAATCGCCGGGTTTTGTTATAGAAAAGTTTCATTTGCATTATCCAAAAAAGCAGATTTAACTAGTTCGCAAGTTTTGTCTGTAAGATTCTGGGCATTATGGTGTGTTTTGTTATTTGTAGCACCAATTACATATATTCCTCATTATCTAGACATGCATGCTTTTAGTTTAATCTTGCTTGTTGCTTTCCTCTCTTTTATTTTGCAAAACTGGCTAAACCAACAAGGCCTTATTAAAGCTGGGGTGAAAAAATCTACCTTAATTCTATCATGGACACCTTTAGCAACTCTTGCTTGTCAATTTATAGTACAGAGGGATCTCCATCTAAATTGGTTGGTTTTCGCTGTTGTTTGTCAAATAATTTTGTTTTCAATCAAGTCTGATATTTTTTCAAATATCTATATCAAACTCATGAGAATTGTATCAATTAAAGCTTGATTTAAACATTTTATTTAATGGCTAAAACGCATGGTAGTATTTTAGCAGATTAAGTGTCATACAAATTTACAGTATGCATGAGCTTCTTTTTCATGCTAACGCAATTAAGTTTTGTACCTGAACGTAGGGCAAATGTAGTTGGAACATTACAGCTATATCCCATGTGATTATAGAAATCTACAGCATTCAATGTTGAATTTAAACAGAGCTCATTAAGATTATTTTTTTCTGCTGTTGACTCTAAGGCTTCCAATAAAATTCGACCATAACCATTGCCACAGTATCCGGGTAGAAAATAGAGGCTGTCGATACTCTGTGTTGATAGGTTGATCATTCCAAAACCTATAGTTTTTCTCCTGATCTCAGCTATTAAAATAATCGTAGAATCTGGTAGATTTATATACGCGGAGGGCTTTTTTGATGCAATCCAACTAGAGATAGCACTATCTGAATAAAAACTGGCACAGTAATGCTTGATGGACTTAATATGAAGGTCATAGAGAATGAAGCTATCATCATTTGTTGCTTTTCTAATATGCACGTGACATGTTTTCCTATAGTCTGCTGTAGCACTTATGCACTGTGGACTACCCATAAATTGTTGCAAGGTGGTCTTTATTTGTACAGTCTATAAAAATACAGGAAATAAAACATCTCGCAGTTTATTTTAGGATATTTTATTTTTTCCTCTAAGCTTTATATGGTAGCTTATTTTGGTAAACAAGGTTGGGTGAGAACGCTTAGAAAAACATTAAGTATCACAATTAACCAATTTGCTAAGCGATTAGGCGTTGATCCATCCCGTGTAGTAAAAATTGAAACGGCAGAGATTGAAGATGCTGTCACTCTACGCACCTTACAGAATGTAGCTCAAGCACTGGTAAATAGTTAAGGCTTATAGCCGCGATGAATCGCGACAATTCCGCCAGTTAAGTTATGATAACGGCAATTCTCAAAGCCTGCGGTTTGCATCATGTTTTTTAGTGTTGCCTGATCTGGATGCATACGAATAGATTCGGCAAGATATTGGTAACTATCTTCATCGCCAGCAACTAATTTACCAATTTTAGGTAATAGCTTAAACGAATAAGCATCGTATACCTTGCTTAGAGCCTTCATGGTTGGTTTAGAAAACTCTAAGATCAGTAATTGTCCGCCGGGCTTTAAAACCTTGAACATAGACCGTATAGCAGCATCTTTATCAGTGACATTACGTAAGCCGAAGCTGATGGTGACGCAATCGAAATAATTCTCAGGGAAGGGTAGGCATTCGGCATTAGCTTGCACATAGCGTACATTACCCACGATACCTTTATCGAGTAACCGTTGCCGACCAACATTGAGCATGGATGCATTGATGTCTGATAAAACAATTTCACCTGTTGAACCGACTTTACTGGCCATCAGTGCAGCAAGATCGCCGGTGCCTCCTGCTAAATCTAGTACTTTGTGGCCTTGGCGGATAGAGGTTAAATGAATGGCAATACGCTTCCAAATACGGTGTATACCAAAGGACATTAAATCATTCATGAGATCATATTTACTGGCCACAGAATGAAACACTTCACCGACTAACTTAACTTTAGCATCGGTATCTACTTGCTTATAGCCAAAGTGCGTTGTCTCCGACTTATCACTCATGTGTATTTTCCTTCTCTGGCTCACGACTGGCACCTGCGGCGGCGAGTTTATCAAGGTAAACTTGCCAGTATGCTTGTTGATTGCTACCTAAATCATAAAGCGTTTCCCATGAATAAATGCCGGAGCTATGGCCATCATCAAAAAATAATTTAACCGCATAATTGCCGACAGGTTCTATATTGATAATATTCACATGCTTTTTACCCGTTTGTAAGACTTCCGTATCGGGGCCGTGGCCGCGAACCTCTGCCGAGGGCGAGTGTACACGTAAATACTCACAACTGAGCGTGAAGTGTTGATTATCCTCAAAGGTGATTTCAACCACTTTAGGTTTTTGCAGTAATTTTATTTCTGTAGGCTTTATCACGATAATAACTCAAATTAAAGAATAAAATGACTTAAGTCTTCATCTTTGACTAATTTATCTAACTGTTCATTAACGTATTGTTTGTTTACTGTTAAGGTATCACCTGCTTTATCACAAGCTTCAAAAGAAATATTTTCTAATAAACGCTCCATGACTGTATGTAAGCGTCGTGCACCTATATTTTCTGTGGATTCATTCACGTGCCAGGCAATTTCTGCAATACGTTCAACGCCATCATTAGTGAATTCAATACCGACATTTTCAGTATTCAGCAATGCAGTGTATTGTTCTGTCAATGAAGCATCGGGTTCGGTTAAGATACGCATGAAATCTTCGGCAGTTAAGGCTTTTAATTCTACACGGATAGGTAAACGACCTTGTAATTCTGGGATCAAATCAGAGGGTTTTGATAAATGGAAAGCACCAGAGGCGATAAATAAAATATGGTCCGTTTTCACCATGCCGTAGCGGGTAGAAACTGTGCAACCTTCAATTAAAGGTAGTAAATCACGCTGTACGCCTTCGCGGGATACATCGCCGCCGGAGGTATGATCGCTGCGGCGACAAACCTTGTCCAGCTCATCAATGAAAACAATACCATTTTGCTCAACAGCGTCTAATGCCATGGTGCGGGTTTCATCTTCATTAATTAATTTAGCAGCTTCTTCTTCTTTTAGAATTTTAAAGGCTTCTTTAATAGGCATTTTCCGCGTTTTAGTTTTTTCATTACTTAAATTTTGGAACATGCTTTGTAATTGATTGGTCATTTCTTCCATGCCTGGAGGGGCCATAATTTCCACCCCAATGGCTGTAGCAGCTAAATCAATTTCAATTTCTTTATCGTCAAGCTCACCTTCGCGCAATTTTTTACGAAATAATTGTCGGGATGGTGAGTCTTTATCCGTTTTGCTACTAGGAATATTATCTTCTAACTCAAACTCATCTTCACTGCTGTCGGTACTCTTATCCGGTGTTGGTGGTACCAAGACATCAAGAATACGATCTTCCGCAGCATCTTCTGCAAGGTGATCCACCTTATGCATTTCCTGCTCACGGGTGTGTTTCATGGCTACATCCACTAATTCGCGGATGATGGTTTCCACATCACGACCAACATACCCCACTTCGGTAAATTTGGTTGCTTCTACTTTGATAAAAGGTGCGTTGGCCAGTTTAGCTACGCGCCGAGCGATCTCTGTTTTACCTACACCAGTAGGGCCGACCATGAGAATATTTTTTGGGGTAATTTCTTCTTGTAGGCTTTCTGGTTCCACTTGCCGACGGCGCCAGCGATTACGCAGGGCAATGGCCACGGCGCGTTTCGCATCGTCTTGGCCAATGATATGTTTATTTAACTCTTCAGATATTTCTCTAGGTGTCATTTCGGACATAGTATTTTCTCTTATTGGTTATGATTCGCTTTCAGATTCTTCGATAACGAAGTTTTTATTGGTGTATATACATAAATCACCCGCAATGGTGAGGCTCTTCTCGACGATAGCTTTAGCACCCAGCTTAGTATTGTCATATAAAGCTTGAGCTGCTGATTGCGCATAGGGTCCGCCGGAGCCAATGGCAATGAGGTTATTTTCAGGTTCAATGACATCACCATTACCGGTGATGACTAAGGATGCTTTTTTGTCAGCGACAATGAGTAAAGCTTCCAAACGTCTTAACATACGGTCGGTACGCCAATCTTTAGCTAATTCAACCGCTGCGCGGGTTAAATGGCCTTGATACATTTCTAATTTCGCTTCAAAACGTTCAAAGAGGGTGAATGCATCAGCAGTACCACCAGCAAAACCTGCAAGTACTTGATCTTTATATAAGCGTCTGACTTTACGTGCATTACCTTTCATGACAATGTGGCCTTGGGTGACTTGGCCATCGCCACCGATGACGACTTTGCCATTGCGGCGTACCGACAGGATAGTGGTACCTTCATATTGTTCCATAGTATTTAAACCTTGTGATGATTATTCTGCTAGAAAGCAGTGTTCTTATATCATAATTTACTGCTTAATACTAAGAGGTGGGGGTTGAATCGTGGTTTTTCAAGTTTAGATTGGATGTCGAGCACATTTTATCATAAAAACTTTATGAAAATCATAAGGTTACTGGATTCCGCGATCAAGCCGCGGGATGACGATAATATGGGGTTGTGGGATTACGGTACTTAGAGCTGTGGGATAATAATAAGAATATGCTGTCATATCGAGCGCAGCGAGATATCCCCTGATGGTTTAGCGGGTGTGAACAAAGTATTGTTATACGTAGACAAATCATCGGGAGATTTCTCACTGCGGCTTACAGCCACAGTTCGAAATGACAAAATTTTTTTCAATAATAGCATAGTTGATGACAATACTTTTGCAGACTGTAAGGTATATGACGACAGTATTTGAAGCCATAGAAAATACTGCTATGCAAGGTCGCGTTTTAACAATAAACTGTTCAAATGTTCATCTTCTAACGCATGTTGGGCATGATTTGCCGCAGCAGTGGTTGTAAAAGGACCAATCATGACTCGGTACCAATGATTACCATGATGATCGATATCTTTCACGGAAGCTTTATAGCCCTGTAGTATTAATCGAGCGCGTAGGCTATCCGCATCTTTATATTGTCTAAAAGAAGCTACTTGTAATAAATATTGATAATGAGCGTTATGTTGATCGATAGTGGTTTTACTTACCGATTTATCCATAGGAGCTGCTACTTTATCGGTATGTGAGTAGGTCACTTTTGTTTGTGGCAACATCTTATAGAAATCAAAATGGGGTTGTTTGTGATTATGATGGCTTTTGGGTTTATGGGATTTTTTTACGTGAGTATGATTTTCAGCGTATTGAGTATGCTGTTCGGTTTGTTGTTGGTGGCTTTTGATATAGGTCAAGCCCGCGATAAACAACCCAATTAACAATCCTGTGATCAGCCATACTACCCCATGAGTCTGAGGTTTAGCTGTGCTACCACGTGACTTATTCGATTGTTTCCCTGTTGTCTTAGCGTAGTCTTTTGCCATGATTACATTGCTTCCGGTGCTGATACACCTAATAATTCTAGACCATTTACCAGAATATGTTGAGTTGCCTTGATTAAATTTAAGCGCGCATTACGTAATGCCGCATCATCTACCAAGAATTGATGAGCATTATAGTAGGTATGGAACTCATTGGCCAATTCTCGCAGATAGTGAGCAAGCAAATGTGGCTCATAGTTTAGCGCGGCGGCTTGTAATAATTCCGGATAGTGAGTGAGCTTTTCAATGAGACTTTTTTCATGATCTACCAGTAATAAATCCAGATTCTCGCTGCCTTGCGCTTGATCCCATTCTAAGCCTTTATCCGCTAGTTGACGGAATATGCTGCAAATCCGTGCATGGGCATATTGGATATAGTACACAGGATTTTCTGAAGATTGTGATTTTGCTAATTCTAAATCAAAGTCTAAGTGCTGCTCGGCCTTACGCATGGTATAAAAGAATCGAGCGGCATCTTTGCCTACTTCTTCGTAAAGTTCGCGCAAAGTAATAAACGAGCCGCTACGGGTGGACATTTGTACTTTTTTGTCGCCACGATATAAAACGGCAAACTGGACAATGGGTATATCGAATTTATCAGTAGGTTGGCCTAAGGCCGCTACTGCAGCTTTAATACGAGAAATATAACCGTGATGATCGGCACCAAAGATATCGATAAGCCGTTCAGCACCACGCTCGAACTTTGTTAAATGATAGGCTGCGTCCGAGGCAAAATAAGTCGGCCGTCCGTCACTGCGCAGTAGTACCCGATCTTTATCATCACCAAATTCCGTAGCTTTAAACCATAAGCCACCTTCTTTATCATAAGTATGTCCGGCAGCTTTTAATTTATCGCAGACATGGGTAATGGCATCTTCATCAACCACACGCTGCTCTGAATACCATTCATCAAATATAACCCCAAAATCGGCTAAATCTTCACGGATGCCATCGAGAATGGTGTTTAAGCCAAGCTGATGCACCGCGTGGTAACTATTTTTACCTAACATAGACTTAGCGCGTTCAATTAAACCATCGATATGCGCTTCTTTATCGCCACTGCCATCTTCTTGGCTGTCTAATGGAATGTTTTCAAAGACTTCTGAGGCAGGCCAGACTAGGCTATCGGCATGGTTTTTTTGTATTTCTAGCGCCATGTCTTTGACATAATCACCTTGATAGCCGTTTTTAGGAAAGCGAAACTTTTCACCAGCTAACTCTAAGTAGCGTAACCAAATACTGGTGGTAAGAATATCCATTTGTCGACCGGCATCATTGACGTAGTATTCACGGTGAACGTCAAAGCCAGCCGTGGTAAGTAAATTTGCCACGGCGGCACCATAGGCTGCACCACGGCCATGGCCTACATGTAATGGCCCTGTGGGATTAGAAGAAACAAACTCTATATTTATTTTTTCATTATTACCTACTTGAGAATGGCCAAAGTCTTTGCCAGAAGCGAGAATGGTATTAATCACACTGTGTTGAGCAGTTTCATTCAAATAGAAGTTAATAAAACCAGGACCGGCGATTTCAATTTTTTCCACAAAGTCTGCTGTGGGTATGTGGTCAATAATTTGTTGTGCTAAATCGCGAGGCTTAGCCTGATTAGGTTTAGCTAAGATCATGGCAATATTACAAGAGAAATCACCGAATTGCTTATCACGGGTGCGGTCGATCTGTACTTCAGCAGCATTGGGATTGCTGATCATGTTTTGTTCAGACAGTCGCTTGACTGTGGTTGTTAGTAAATGTTTGAGTTGTTCTTTCATTTTAGTGCTCTTATATTAAATTCGATTGCCCGGAACTCATTGTGAGAATTTTGAATCATTGGTTCAGGATTATCCACTTTGTCATTTACAATGCAAGTGTTTTGTGTGACGATCTTACGGCTATGTATTACAGAGAGGGCTTCAGAGGTTTAAAGAGAGTGGTTTTCTCATATCTGAGAAGAGCAAAGTACTGGCGCACACTAGATACTATTTAGGCTGGTTGCGGCCAAGTTATTTAACAAGGTTTTTGCAAGGGATGTTATGTTAACTGCCTGTTTATTGGTTTTATCTGGTTTAATTTTGTTAGTCTATTCAGGCGATCGCTTTGTGGCAGGTTCTTCTGCGACGGCACGTAATTTAGGGGTGTCACCCTTACTGATTGGTTTAACCATCGTTGGTTTCGGTACCTCTGCGCCAGAAATCTTTGTATCCATCATATCTTCACTGAGTGGCAATCCAGGTATCGCCGTGGGTAATGCGATTGGTTCAAATATAGCCAATGTGGGGTTGGTTATTGGTTTTACTGCATTGTTGCGGCCACTGACAGTCCACTCCTCAACTTTAAAGCGAGAATTCCCAGTATTATTTATCATTATGTTCGCTGTGGCTGTGATCCTTTGGGATGATCAACTACAACGCCTGGAAGGTAGTTTATTATTAGCAGGCATGGTTTTAGTGGTGGCTTGGATGATATGGCAAGGCTTACGTCAGCGTAATGATGAACCGATGGTGGCAGAATTTGATGCGGAAATTCCTAAGGATATGTCTATGCCCAAAGCCCTAGGTTGGGTCGTGTTTGGATTAATTTGTTTACCCTTGAGTTCTGAGTTATTAGTAAATGGTGCAACCACCATTGCGCGCCACTTTGGTGTGAGTGATGTGGTTATTGGTTTAACCATCGTTGCTATCGGCACCAGTTTGCCAGAGTTAGCCGCTTCACTGGCGGGTGCTTTTAAAGGTGAAGATGATATTGCTATTGGTAATGTGCTTGGTTCAAATATGTTTAACTTGCTGGCGGTATTGGGTATTCCTGGCCTTATTGATCCAGGCCCTATTGATCCGGAAGTACTGCGTCGCGATTATCCGGTTATGGTTGGCTTAGCCTTTTTATTATTTATTATGTCTTATCGTCGTCGTGGCTCTGGTCATGTGAAACGTCTCGGCGGCGGCATTTTATTAGCGATTTATCTCAGTTATTTAGCTTTACTGCTGATTACGTCGCTATAATAAGCCTGTGTCAGATTATCTGAATGCATGTTTGTGTTTTGTTGCTTTATAGGTGACTTGTTTTTGGCTGGTTTTCTGTGGTGGTTCTTTTTCTCTTTTTGTATGGAAAAGTGAGTAGCGGTTTTGGGGGATGCCATGGTCATCTTCTAAACCTATATGTCGGTGTGGTGGAGTAAAAAATACCTTTTGCCCCGCAGTATCCCAGATCTCCATCTTCACAATTTCATCAGAAGGGTACATAGGCTTGGTGATGAAGTTCCGGCCAATAAAGCGTGATACATATGAGCTTTTACTAGTACTAGGAGTGCCGATAAGGATTAATTTTATGGGTGCAAAACCTGAAGTTGTTATATCAACATAGGGATTAGTCACAGATGTGGAAGGAGCTGAAGACTGTGCGGTGGTTTGTGTTTTTATTTTTATTCCACCATCGTCGTAAAGAGGGCGATGCGGAACGATATGAGTAAATAATGATGACCTATGTGTCATTGGTTTTGTCGTTTTTTCTAGACCTTCACTTCTTTTGTGAAGATTCTCCTCGTAATGAGAAAGCCCCTCATTTATAGTTTCAGCGACCTTATCAGATATGCTTTTTGAACGAGGTATTCTGATTGAAGCATTAGTTTCACTTTTTGTATTAGATAATCTTTGATTTCTTCTTAACTTACGTTCTATCCCCCTAGCTAATCGTTTTAGGATCTTCTTCGGACCTTCTGGCCCCCAATCAATTTTACAAAGTGAAGATAATTCAGCATCTAGTGCATCTAGTAGTTTATAAGCACCAACAGAAGTGAGAGTATGTTTTTCTAGTCTTATTTTTGTAACTTTAAAATCCTCAGTTTTCCCCAATACTTGAGATAGGGTACTTATGTCATCGTCCGTAAATAATAAATCAGTAAAATCAAGCGTAGTATTTGAATGTTCATTTGCATCCTGGATAATTTCAGATATTTGAGTACGGTTGATCTGGCTATGAATATTACTCAGAATGGTTGATGAAATAGCTGAGTGGCCCGAACTTCCCCATGATAGCATGCTTAAGTTTAAAAATACATTACTCATTGCATCCCTAATATATTCAGCACCACTATCGGTAAGTCGATGTTCATTTAATATTAGCTTACTTATCCTCAATTTAGTTTCTTTTTTTAATGCCTTAATAAGTGAATAAATATGTGCATTAGTAACTCTAATACGTGACAAGTTCAATACTGCGGGAACAGATTCTTTGGCTTGTGCAATAAGATCAGGCAACTGATGAAGGTGTAAGTGCTCTTCAATTTTTTCGCGCATAGCTGTAGAAACTGCGGTTTTCAAGCCCATACTTCTAAAAAGTGTTCCTCGTAATATGTAGCGTTGCTTGATTCTCCCTCCCCAGTCAATGTATGTTAACTTTGAAAAAATGGTGGGCATTGCCTCAAGGAGCAGTTGAGCACCTTGATCGTCAAGGCTATTTTTACCAAATGTTAATTCCTCCAATTGTAATTCTGGTTTATTGCTTAATAGCGTGATCAAAATCGGTATATGATCATTAGTAACCCTAACAGCGGATAAGTCTAGTCTATTATTAGTTCTTGCTTCTTTTAGTGGTATTGATAATTGGCGCGTATACAGTTGCTTATTCATTTGCAGGAGTAGTGTCGAAGATAGGTGTGAAGTAGAGCTATACCCCCACTTGATACTCGTTAACGCAGAGAGTGGTTCGTTTAAGGCGTGAAGAAGTTGTTCTAACCCGGCATCATTAATACGATGCGACCTAAATTTTAAGACTTTTAAGGTCGGCCACGGAGTTTGCCTAAGTAATTCAATTAGCTTATCAATATGTTGATCAGTCACAGTGATACCTGATAAATCGAGTTTATCAGCAGATTGAGCTTTGGCTTGTTCAATGAGATCAGGTAATTGATGTAGATGTAGATATTCTTCAATTTTCTCACGTATACTTGTAGAAACTGCAGTTGAATGATCCTGTCGTAATGTGTTTCTACCCCAGTCAATGTATGTTAACTTTGAGAAAATGGTGGGCATTGTATCAAGGATTAGTTGAGCACCTTGATCGTCAAGGTTATTTTCACCAAATATTAATTGCTTCAATTGTAATTTTGGATTATTGCTCAATAGCGTGATCAAAATCGGTATATGATCATTAGTAACGTTAACAGCGGATAAGTCTAGTCTATTATTAGTTGTTGCTTTTTCTAGTGGTAATGATAATTGGTGCGTATACAATTGCTTATTCATTTGCAGGAGTAGTGTCGAAGATAGGTGTGAAGTAGGGCTATGTCCCCATTCGATATCCGTTAACGCAGAGAGTGGTTCAGTTAAGGCATAAAGCAGTTGCTCTAATCCGGCATCACTAATACGATGCGATTTGAATTCTAAGACTTTTAAGGTCGGCCATGGAGTTTGCGTGAGTAATTCAATTAGCTTATCAATATGTTGATCAGTCACAGTGATACCTGCTAAATTCAGTCTATCGGGTGATTTAACTTTAGCTCTTTCAATAAGTTTTGGAAGTTGGCGAAGCTGTAATTGTTCATCTATGTTTTGCAGAAGCGTCGAAGATAGGTGTGAAGTAGGGCGTCCCCACTCGATATCCGTTAACGCAGAGAGTGGTTCAGTTAAGCCATGAAGCAGTTGCTCTAACCCGGCATCATTAAGACGATGCTTTTTGAATTTTAAGACTTTTAAGGTCGGCCACGGAGTTTGGGTGAGTAATTCGATTAGCTTATCAATATGTTGATCCGTCACAGTGATACCTGATAAATCGAATTTATCAGAAGACTGAGCTTTAGCGTGTTGAATACGACCGGGCAACTGACGAAGGTGTAAGTGCTCTTCAATTTTTTCGCGCATACTTGTAGAAACTGCAATAGGACCTGCTCCGAATACTCTATACGGTACTAATTTGATCCCGATTTTCCCTCCCCAGTTAATGTATGTTAACTTTGAAAAAATGGTGGGCATTGCCTCAAGGAGCAGTTGAGCACCTTGATCGTCAAGGCTATTTTTACCAAATGTTAATTCCTCCAATTGTAATTCTGGTTTATTGCTTAATAGCGTGATCAAAATCGGTATATGATCATTAGTAACCCTAACAGCGGATAAGTCTAGTCTATTATTAGTTCTTGCTTCTTTTAGTGGTATTGATAATTGGCGCGTATACAGTTGCTTATTCATTTGCAGGAGTAGTGTCGAAGATAGGTGTGAAGTAGAGCTATACCCCCACTTGATACTCGTTAACGCAGAGAGTGGTTCGTTTAAGGCGTGAAGAAGTTGTTCTAACCCGGCATCATTAATACGATGCGATTCAAATTTTAAGACTTTTAAATTCGGCCACGGAGTTTGCCTAAGTAATTCAATTAGACTATTAATATGCTGATCAGTCACAGTGATATCTGCTAAATTCAATCTGTCAGGTGATACAACTTTAGCTCTTTCAATAAGCTTTGGAAGTTGGTGAAGCTGTAATTGTTCATCTATGTTTTGCAGAAGCGTCGAAGATAGGTGTGAAGTAGGGCTATGTCCCCACTCGATATTCGTTAATGCAGAGAGTGGTTCGGTTAAGGCAGGAAGAAGTTTTTGTAGCCCGGCGTCATTAATACGATGCTGTCCAAATTTTAGGATTTTTAAGTTAGGCCATGGAGTTTGCGTGAGTAATTCAATTAGCTTATTAATATGTTGATCAGTCATAGTGATACCTGATAAATCGAGTCTATCAGAAGATTGAGCTTTGGCTTGTTCAATGAGAACGGGTAATTGACGTAGGTGCAGGTGTTCTTCAATTTTCTGGCGCATACCTGCAGAGATATCTGCAGTTGAACCACGCCACCGTTCTGTATTTAAGCCCCACTGAATGTATGTTAACTTTGATAAATGTGTAGGTAGTGCACCAAGGATCAGTCGGGCGCCTGTATCGTTTATTGTGTGTTTAGCAAATATTAATGTAGTTAACTGAGGCCAAGGCTCTATTTCTAATAATCGTATGAGCATTTCGATATGCTGATTGGTAATCAATATACCTGACAAATCTAGGATTGTACTCGAGTCGCTTCCAACTGAGCGAATAAATTGCAAAAATTCAGGTAGTTTTAGTTTATTCTTGATTTGCTTTAAAATTTCAGCCGAAATATGTGCATAACCGCTCCAGCCCCAGTGTATACTGGCCACATTAGGTAAAATATAATCAAGAGCGTCACATAAACATTGAGCACCTTGACTGCTAATATTGTTATCATCAAAATGTATCTCCCTTATTATGTCACCAAGGTCTTCACTAATTAGTGCAAGCATTCTATTAATGTATTCATCATTAACCTTAGTATTAGATAAATCTAATATGCCTGTACGTCTTGCATTATTAACTTGTATAATAAGATTAAGCTCGATAATTTTTTCATTAATCTCTTCAACAATCGTAAGTTCATTAGGTAGGGTTAATGGCTGAGATAGAATGCCAGGAGGTTCAATACAAATCACACCTTCGAGCTTATTATCGAGTGCAGATAAAAGCATATTCAGGCCGTCATAAGTTAATTGATGTTTATTTAAACGTAATGTTGCTATATTTGTAGGATCTGGAATACTTTCAAGTAGTTCTAGTAATATTTCAATATGCTGGTCGGTAATGACTAGGCTTGCTAAATCTAATTCTTGGTCTGTACTAGTTTGCAAAATGATAGTGTTGAGTTGGCGCTGAATAAGTATATTATTAATTTCTGTAAAAGCTTCAGGAGTATTTGATAATAATGAATCGAATCCTGATATTGTGCTTTCCTTTTTAGGGTCAAATGTTGCGCTTTTAGCTTCCCATGATAATTCCATGAGTTCTGAAAACTCAGTATCAAGTGCTGTTAGAATTGCAGTGGCTCCTACATGAGTTATATTATGCGAACCTAAGTGTAGTTCTGTTATTGTAAAAAGACCATACTGACCTAGTAAACTTATAAGATGGCGAATGGTACGGTCGTTTACTAATAAATTTGATAAGTCTAATATTGTACTACCTTCTTCTTTTGCTTTTATAATCAGAGTAGGTAACTGATGTTCACTGAGAAGATAATCTGTTTCTTCAATTGTTAGAGTGGAAATATCGTTAACAGGAGATTTTCCCCAATTAAGTTTTTGCAACTCAGATAATTCAGAATCCAATGCCTGAAGAAGTCTGCTTGCACCTTGTTCAGTGATCTGGTGGCATTTAAAAACTAATCTTGTTACTTTAACGTTAGGAGCTTTATTTAATAAGGAAAATATTATATCTAAATCGCTATCAACGACATTAACAGATGATAAATCAAGAGTAGTTTTACCTTGAGTTTTAACCTTATGAATTAATTGTCTGATTTTATCTCTATGGGGTGAAATGATAGGATCGGCTATAGGACTTTCGGTGTCTACAGGTAACGTGCTTGAATCAAATAGTTCAGAAGATTCAATTGTTATAGTTGAAGGTGATGGCGATGTATGAAACACAATGTGACCGTCACGATATTCAGTATTGGATGTAGATTCAGAATCCATGCTAGCGTAGCAGTCACTCGTATCAATATAATTGTATAGAGCCTTTCTATTGCGAGCTTCTCGGCGTAATCGTGATTGTAATTTATTTTTTTGAGAAAAGATTGCTGTTCTATTCGCTTTTATCATATCAGGAGGTGGGTAGAGTGCAGACTGTGCTACTTGATAATAACCACTATCAGTAGCAGTAAGTACGGCAGCACCTCTAAGCTGTTTACGAGTTGTATATTTTTTCTTTTTATTGGTATTGCTACTAATACTGTACTCTTGAGGATACTGTACTGCAATTTCTAATTCATCAGGCAGAACACACTCATACATATTAACTAAGCGGGTTAGCTTTCGTTTCAACTCACTACTTGAAAAAAATAGCATTGCAGCATCGGGTTTTTGTGAATAAAAGCAATGATGCAGTACTAATAAATTAGTCAGTTCATCAAGAAAATCGTAATATAACCAGAGGTAGGGTTGTCCATCAATATTTGTCTCACGAATTTTAATTAATGTCAGTTGTATGGTTTTTATAGTATCAGTTAGCTCATCTGATAGGCATTCTTTGAGTAAATCATTCAATGTTGCTGCTGAGTAAAGTAAATCATAATCAATGTATTTTATTATCTGTAAATAATTAATGTTATTTACTAGCTGAAGAAAGCTATTACATAGATTAAAAACAGTCGTGTGTGAGGATGTTGCCAATGTTCTCGATATAGACAGATAATCACGATAAAATAAGGTTTCTGCATCAGATGAAATAAGCTCTAACAGCGATTGTTTTTTAAAAGTATCTAGTGTTAGCTGCTTATGAACGTAAATTTCCTTTGCAAGTAAAAAACGCATGAATTGATCGCGTCGTAATGATAGGCAACTACGGAAATCATCGAGATAGAGTTTTCCATCACGGTAAAAGAATAAGTGTCCGGTAAGTTCATCAGCGTTAAGCCATTGTAATCGGTCTGTTATTGAGGTGAGTGTAGTAAGATTGAGGCGAAGTCTGCATACTTCACTATTGAATTTAGCAATCAGAGCTTCAAAATAGCCTCTCACAAAGATAATGCGACCAGAAGAGATGATTGCATCAGGACTAATAATAAAAGCGTATTCTAATGATGGTCGCGATGTTTGTAACAAATCTATAAATTGACTTAATAATAGACACTGGTATTCAGCTGGTGGCTGACCCAAGTAGTTTTGACACGACTGCAAGACCTGTTTGAGTTGAGTATGTAGCTCCTCAGGCTGCAGTGGTGTACTCTGCATAAAGCTATTTTCAGTATATAGCTCTTCTAACTTTTGTGGTGTCTCATTGATAACAGAAATGGGACGTAATTCGTTATCGTGATCAATTAACTTTTGCAAGTTTTCATTGCTAAAACGTAGAGAAGTTATCCAGGATTGAATTTCATCATGTTGCCAGCACCACGCGTTAATATCTGCATTGATACTTTGCGATAGGGCAAAAATACGTATGAATGCGATACGATAATTTATAGACTCTTCATCAGTGAGCAATTCATTTAAATACTCATCTAAATCTATGGAAAATAAATCATCATCAAGTAGCTTATTAATGAATGCATCAGCTCTGCTGTTGATTACAGGGAAAATTTTGCTGCGTAATTTATCTATTCTCTTTAGTGTAGCGGGTTCAAGTGCGATTATGTGTTGTGTGAGTCCGAAAAATAAATTGATAAGACAAGTCTGATAAGGACTAAGTCGGTTATGTGCTTTATGGATGTTACGAGCTAAATTTCCAATAGTTTCACCTACGTTAATATGTGCCTTTAATATGTGAAGTCGCATAAACGCAAGTTGTTTGCCTTTAATATTAGCGTCGGCATGGGCTTTAATGATGGATTGTTGATATAGATAGGGTAATGACGTATTTTTGAGATTATCTAATAAAAACTTATAAATACCAGCATAACTTATTACATGAGCATAACTTATTACATGTTTTGTGTCGGGTACGTTTGTGAAAATCTCCCAGATAAGTTTAAGCTCAGCCAGTATAGGTTTAACGACTACGGTGCTATCACCGGGGTTGTTTGGTATGCTAGTGAGCTTATCAATATAACTGTTAAATAAATCTTTCATTTTTTCTATGAAAATTTTATTAACATTTATGGATATATGATGTCTTTTTAAGTAAATGATTATCTGATTTTGCAAGAAGTTTATGAGATTGATAACATATTCTCGAGCTTCATCGTTGTGGCTAAGCGTCTCTAAATTAGCAAAGCTAAGCTTTTCTATTAATGCGGTATTTAGTGTCTTGTTAGTAGTGAATGTTGCAGCAGCATACTCTAGTTTCTTTGATATGATAACTTCATTATCATACTCAATATTTGCAAAGGATTCGGTAAGCGATAAGGGAAGTGTATAATGTTGACCTGAAAAAGTGTTCCAAGTTAGTATTTCAAGGACATTCAGCACTACATCAGGATTGTCTTTTGCACGTAATAGACTATGAAGCTTTAATTTTAATGGTGGGTAACAATCAAGTAGTAGCGCAGGTTCATAAAAATAAACTGCATGCTGCCAGCAGTAATAACGTATATTAGATTCTGCATGTGTACAATAGCTGAGTAACACCCATAAAGTCACTGCCCATAACTTTTTTACTTCAGCGGTATTGGGAAGGTCATTGTTATCATGATGATTTAATATTTCTAAAAATGCTAATAGACTATCGGGTGTGTTAGAGATATTAGACTTAGCAATGCTAATTATAAGGTTAGGATTTACTACGTTATCTAAAAGATATAATGCTAATAAATGCCAAGATAAGCGAGATTCGCATGATAATTCGCCTAAGTTATTAATAAGCCCATCTTGTTGCGCATGAGCTATACGTAGTACCTGTTTTTGAATATTAGATGATAAGCTTTCAAACTCAGTTGACAGAAGGCGTGCACTACCCAAGCAAGCAGAGGGAGCAGGGTGCTCGAGTGTAGCATATAAAAATGGAAGTAGTTCGGGTGTTTCATCTATTAGCTCATCTGTAGATATTATATAGTTTAAAAATCTTATTATAAATTCACTAGTAAAATCAGAATGATTTTTGATGACAAATTGAATAGCTAATTGGTTAACCACAGATAGATCTTGCACATTTTCTAAAATAGATACCTTCGTTTGCTTTAATTCTAATATATCAGCGGTCTGCTCATGAAATAGGCTAAATATTATATTTCCTTTAACTAAGTTTGTTTCATCAGTTAGTCTTTTAATGATTCTTTTAGTGGTTGGATGACTGGGCGCTACAAAATAATTAACTAATTTCCTCGTGATGCATTCAAGCCGTGGCAATCCACTAACAAGTTCTAGTATAGTGTCTAACATTCCATCATTTGTAGTTTGGTATAGGGATATTAATACATCAGCAATTGCTGCTAAGTTTTTTTCACTATATTGGCCTATATAAGTTAATAATTCTAAGCTTTTAGTTTTTGTTTTTAGGTTGGGTGAAATCAGGTTTCTAGACAGTGCTTCTGCAATAAGTTTGCTGTGTTTAGATAATATTGATTCCTCTTGATCTAACTTATCTGATGCCTCAGATTCCTGAGACTCTAATTCTTGTTCTGACATCGCTGTTAAATAAAGTGCATTTGCTTGCTCAAAACGGTCATCGGCATTGAGACTATACAAATTTTCAGTGGTCATATCAGTTTGACGACTATCTTGCATATCATGGGTTTGTAAAACTTGATATAGCCTGCCTTTTTGATCAATATCTAATTCTCTTTGATGTAGTTTTAAAGTTGTAACAATGTCATATTCGCTATTAGTCAATAACCTTTTTTCACCTAAATATTCGAGATTTATAAGTAACTGCTCGAGTATAAACATCTTCTCAGTATTTTCCGCACTGGGCAGTCGATTAAGGTATAAGTCAATAATTCCAGTATTACGGCCATGCTCTGTAATAAATTTAGCAATATGACTCTCTGTCTCTAGGTATAATTCTGTAGATTTAGTAAAATCAAGAATTACATGAAAGCAGGTAAGTATAAGTGCTGCATCATACCCTTGCCTTGAAGAGTGTGCCAAGATAAACTGAAGAGCAATAAATTTTAAATCATTTGTTTGCAGGCAATCGAAGTATACTTTAACTAATAATTTACTAGATGATTTAAGCAGTTTGAGTAAAATATTGTAATATTCATTATAGTTCTCATTACCAAAATCGAATTGTTGGTTGAAATCAAAAGATGTGTGTGCCAAAAAATAATTTAAGATGTATTTTAAAACAACCGTTAGAGAGAGTAGAGTAGGTTTGTTTTCAATGATAGTTTTAAGTATTACTGGCGGCAAATCCAAATGAGCTATATCAGAATCAGAAAATACTTTTCTACTACCGTTATGAGCTGTAAAGTAAATAACATATTGTGCAGAGATTTTTTGAAAATCAGCGTCACTTAATAGACATTGTTTCGTTTGTAATAGTCGAGTAATACTATTACTGTAAGTAAAGTTAGTTGCTGTTCCTATATGGCTAATGAGTATTTTTTTTGTTTTTTTTGTCAGCTCTGAGTTATTAAATCGTAATGCATTACGTGCGATGGCTAGCATAAGTGATAGTTCAGCGTCTTTTAGTAATGAATAACATAATGTATGTAAAGCAGACAGCATACTTTCATTGACGCCAGGAATATGCTTTAAATGGAAAATAGCGAAATTATCAGCGTGTAAACATATTTCTATATGCGAGCGTAATAATGCAAGCAATTCATTCCAATAGTTAGCGTTGATACCTTTATTTTTAACTAACAGATTGATGGCAACCCAGCGTAGCAGAGGAGTGGGAGGATGAACGCATTGTTGTAGTGTACTAGAGTTATCAACAATAGATTCTATCACTTTTAATGATTCGTCTTCAAGAACTAAACCACGTAAATGGCGATACAATTTACATGCATGTTGACTAAGATTATCATCGAGCAAGTGTGAAATGAATGTATGCATTACAGCTTCATTAACAATATCTTGTTCAATTAAAAAAATTAGAGCGCTAGCTTGTACCTCTGAAGACGTTGATTTAAGCTGATTTAAACTTAGCTCAGTGATATCTAGTCCACGCATGGATGTTAAGCCATGCTGCCATACTGCATAGTTTGTTTGGGCTTCTTCAACTGAGTTGAAGCGAAATTTTAGTTTTGTCAAAGAATTACTGACATCATAATGTAATACTTGCGCTAACTCTAAAATATTATTTTGCTGTTCCCGTGAGCCCCGCGTAAAGGTTTGATCACAGTGCTGTTCAAACCACAGTGTCACATGAGGTGAGGTGAGAAGTTGGCGAGATTTTTCAATAATTAAAGCAGAATAAGTGGAATATTCTGCGGATGAAAATCGCAGGGCATAAATCGTAATAAGCTGCTTGAATAACACACACTCGATGTCTTTATCTGATAAGATTAACTCAATACTTAGGGGCGTACGGTTGCTTTCCTTATTCCTTTTTTTAATATTTTCAATGTATTTATAGATTTCTATGAAAATAACACAGGTCTCATGTGAGGAAATCGGTTGATTTAGAACTGTAATGAAAGTTTCTTTAATTAAATTAATGTTATCTACGTAGATAATAAGTTTGTCGAGTAAAATAAATAAAGGGTATTTAGCCGTAACATCAGCTCTAGCAGTCAAAGATTTGGTATAGACTAAAGATGTAAGCTGCTGTAATAACGTATGGTCGTAAATGCCTAACTCTATGCAACAATTTAAGCCAAAGGCTTTAATTGATAAATCATTATGCTGCCATACATGTAGGAGTCGGCTTTTTATTGTTGATTTATCCACACAACGATGTTCGAGTAAATTGTGCCAAACAGCTTGCCGTAGCTCTTCTTCGTTAAGGGTCAGATAAGTATAATATAAATCTTGGACTGTAGGGTCAAAACTTAATTCGTTAGCAAGTTGTTCTATGGCATGAAGACGTTCAGTACATGGCAAATTTGAATCATTAATAATCGTGATCCATTTTTCAGAATTTTCTTGTTTGGCAACAAGCTGAGCCAGCAAAAAACTTGCCCATGTAGGTGTGTTTTTATTGTCAACAATTTTTGTTAATTGTCTTTGTAATCCAGAATACTCTACTAATTTTGGGGTGAATTGTAGACAGTGTATATAGGGCTTACGATATTTTTCTAATTTAGAATTTGTATCCGTATGATAGATTAAATGTTCAGTAAATATAAAGAGTTGACTACAAATATAGTCGCGTGAACTTTCAAATGTGTCATTTCCTAGATTAGAATAAGGCGAGATTTCATCACGGCTCATTACTGCTAATAAGCCACGGTCATCAGCACTCCATATACTGTCCCAGCCTTCATCTAATGCCCGCATAACTAGGAATAGTAGTTCAGGATCTTCATGCAGTGAGCCAGTATAAAGCTTTAATAATTGTACTAAATAAATTTCCAAAATATCTCTTTTAAGCAAGCCAGCAAAGAATTGATACATGACTGCATAACGGTCATCACGAATATTTTTTATCAAGTTATGGATTTTTTTGTCGTCATCTGTCTCTACTGCTTCATTGAATAATTCTTTAAGCCGTAACGCTGCGAAGTATTCTTGAAAAGTTAAATGAATAAAGGAGAAATTTCTTTGTGCGATTTGCTTTCCGTCAACGTCGATGACTCTGTCATTGAGTATATTGATGAAACCTAAGTCGCCAAGCTCATCAAATAAGCTCTCATTTAAGTCAAGTAGTTCTAAATCCGTAGTATTTATAGCAGCTATGATATCATCTTCGGAAAAAATGATTTTATTGTCCAGCAGACATTGATAAGCTAGCCTGGCTAACATAGGTTTTATTTTTTTTAGTAGTTTCGCATAGTTATTTTTATGGGGTACTCTTTTTGCAGAAATTTCATATAGGCGATCGACTATTTTTGTATAGAATTGGGTAAGGCTAGTGTCTTTTGCACCCTCCCGATTACTTTCAAACATCCCACGTTGCCAAATTATACAGGTTAACGCAAGATTCACAGGAATGTGGCAAGTAGACCACAAGCTTAAATTGGCACGAAGTATTCCCGTAAGTATACTTGCATCTTCTCCAGAGCGATTATTTAGTTGAAAAATTTTACTAATATAATCTTTAATATCGCGATTATTAAATCCCATTAATTGATAACGATTTTCTGGTTTAATTGTTGCTGTTTGTTTTGTACTTCCTACTGCATGTGGGCGAGATGTTATGGCTGAATTTTGTTTTGTAAGTAAGGATTCAAGAAATTTCTTCTTCCGTTTACGTAAGTGATCTGATGAATTTTCTATTTCTTCTTTTAAATCAGCAATTATTTCGTCCAATCCATCCCAGATAAAGTAGCTTTTGTGCGTTCTCTCATCAAGAATCAATGCAATTGAATTTGGGTCTAGATTTTCATACACTATCGTTGATTTTTTATTTTGGATTTGCATTTTTATAGCGTGGGAAATGAACGCAGCTATTTCTTGGTTTAAATATTTTTCTAAATCAGCATCGGATGCATGTAAGTACTTTTCACTAAATTTAAATGTGTTAATATGGCGTAGTTGTACCCAGAATAGATATTTAAAATCCTTCAGATAAGTGCCTAAGGCCCATTCATGGGCTAAATGCTTACAAAAGGTACTCTTACCGATCCCTGCACGACCAATAACCAATAGTTGCTCAGAACAAGTAAAAAGGTTACTCATGCTGACTTCGGCGCCTGATTGAAAAATATCTTCATAAGAATGAATTGCTTCTAGATGCCCATGAGTTCTATTATTACTCGGAGAATTTTCTGAGAGGCGTTGAGTTTCAAATTCAGTTTGCTTTTTATCATCAACGATTGCTAAATGAATATAGCTATCTCTCACGTGTTGAGGCGTATCATAAATAGGTAATTTTATGGTGGCTTCACGGTGGTAGTAGTCTTTTAAATCTCGCGTTACGGCATCAAGTTTCTCATCCAGCAGAGAAATGGGTTTAGTTGTTAATGAGATAGCATCTGGTATAGGTAGCTGTGGTGATGAATGATATGGTCGCTGTTCAGTGACGAATGCTGCGGTAAGAGATTGGTTACCTTGAGCTAGATGGTGGTCAATTTCATATTTACCCATCCCATAGATACTGTGCATAGGAGAACTATAAGGTGCTTGATTCAGTGTTGTGAGTGAGGGTGATTTTTCTAGTTCAATACTGCATTTTTGATCGGCAACTACATCCAATTCTATTTCTGACAATGATTGCGGTTGTTCTTGTTTTGTGGATAAAGTTACTGTCTGTGAGCTAAGAATTTGTACTTCGTCGCAAACATCTTGACTTAGATGGGTAAAGTTGCCGAAGAAATTTTTCTTCTTAGCTACATCTTGTTCAAGAATAGAGTAACTTCTTAATAAATTAATACAAGTCGTTGGTTCGACGGCATTATTGAGTAGGGTTATATTATTTTGTAGAAGAAATGCATGTAGCTTGTCGCCTAAACTGAGCAGTAGTGCATCAGTATTCTCAAAAAAGTGTATGCTTGGCAATAAGTGTAAATGACATAAAATAAATTCACGAATTCTCGGTTCTTTTCTAACTAACGGCTTTCTAAATTCTAAACAAAAGTAACAAAAAAGTGCGTGGTCTAATTTTTCTTCGTGCTGGATTGTGTGAACAATATGTTCCTGTGTAAACGTGTATTCGTCGAATAAATTGGCTAATTCAATTAATGAACAATAGTCGTTGTCTGTGAGGTAATAGTTAAGTAGCTCACGTCTTGTTTGTTGAATGTTTTCTCGCATTTCACATGAAGTAATAGATATAATTCTATTTAAACTCTGTTGTAATATAACAATATTGTCCCGGTTTATGGGATTTTCGGTTTGCATCAATATTTCAATGACGGTATGGATATAACGGGTAATAAATTGTGATAATTGCTGTAGTATGGTTTCAATTGCCTGGATGCAGCCGCCAAAATTTTGGTTATGGTGTTGACTACACTTAGTCAAGTGTGAAAATATTTTAATAATTAATGTGCTTTTGAATTCTTCATTTTTAATAGTAGGGATTACTAAACTAGCAGACTGTCGCTCGAGTAGATTATCACTGTAAATACTATCATATAATATAGTCAGCAACTCATCACGAGAGTATTCGCAATCATGAAATTGCGCAAGTAGCAGGTAAAACTCAATCAGTACATAATCTAAATTTACCTGTCTTATCTCACTGTGTATTATCCTGAAATTTTGTTCTGTAAATAGCTCACCTATATCATGCAGGTACCTCGCGCTATTGCGAATAATATTGGGATGATGTTGAGCTAGATTTTGTTGTAGGGTTGTTAGTATGGTAGGTTGCTGAGATACACCTAATAATTTCAGACCATCCCAAGCAAATTGGCTATGACTTTCAGTGCTGCGCCCAGTTAATATGGCATAGGTTCGTACAAGGCGGCCATTAGTTTTTTTATGTTTTGCGAATGATATAAGTATTGCTTGAGCAATTTCGCGAATAGGCCTTTTTGTATGCCTAGCGTTAATCGAGTTATTATCTGCTTGAGAAGAAGAGTCAGGTTTGCTGGGGGAGTCGTTTGTATCAGAAGTTTCCAGTAAATCTATCAGTGTATTTTCCATTGCAGAATTTAAAATAACACATTCATTGTTTATTCTATCTAATGCTTCTCTTATCTTAGTTTCATCATTGCCACTAAGATCTGCTTTTAATTCGACATAGATCGCAAACTCTTCTTTTGCTATACAATCTAAAATTCTTTCGCCATAAAGTTTTATATTGTTAATCTTTGTGATTGTAAGTTCGGTGCATCCTGCTGATGTATGCTGAAAAGAATCTGAAAGTTCGCCATTGACGATAATGTTTAAATGCGGTTGCAGGGTTAGGTTGAGTAAAGAGTTTAGTAAGCTGTAATTCGGATGATTTTCATCGTCTAGTATACTGTTAACACTCTCTATATTATCAATTAGTAGTAAACCACAATAAGTAAGTAAATTTCTATCTGAGCTTGATTCTTGATCTGGCTTTCGTGCTCCGCGTAAGAGAGATGCAATATGTTGAATTGACAAAACATGCTCGGAGTCTCTGAATAGTTGACGGTTTTCTCGTTCCAAACAAAATCGGATAAATTCAGCAATCTGTCGAAATCGTAAATTATTATTATCAATTTCTTCCAATGTTTCTAAGCCAATTGAACTAACAAATTCATGTAAGTGACATAAAGGTAAGTAGAAAACAAAATCAGTTGTTTGTAGCCAGTGCTTAGAAGTCTCAGCTGGTGTGGATGATTCGGATGATGTTGATGGTTCATGTTTATCAGTAGGTCGGGATATACTAACCAAATACGCGAGATATTGCATGAACAAGCTATTATTCGTGTGTGATTTTTTTGATTCGACTGTTATATCACCGACTTTACTGCTGCTTTCGTCATTTGTTAAGGTGATCAGCTCAAGCGCTTTTGGAGCATTATTTTCATTATTGTTTGATATAGGAAATAAGTAACGTAAAGTATTATTGGTTCGTTGGCGTGATGTTCTTTGACATTGCCGATCATATGTTATTTCCAGTTTATTATTTTTTAAAAATTCTATTAGTAAGTTGTGGATCTTTTGGTATGTGTGAAAGTAAAAAAATCCTACATGACTGACTAAGGTTTTAATCTCTTGTGCCTGCCAGCGCGCGAATGATTCCTGTTCTTTTTGTTTGAGGTAATCATGATAAGCATCAACATTATCGCCAGAAAAGCTATCGTCAGATAACCGTGTACTATCGTCACTGGTTGTATGTTGTTCTGGCTGATAACGTACCATATCTGGTGATGATGAGTCACCAGAATGGCTAGATTGATTTTCAGAATTGTTGTGTTCACCAGATTCCATTATTTGATTTTCCTCAACTATATAATCATATTAACTATTAAGATAATTCTGGTAGTTTATGTCTTGGTTGATAATGCTTTTCTTGTGTCCTAGATTCTTCAGTTTTTCGTTCGTTATAGCTAGTCGTTCTCTTTTGTTCTTTGAATTGATTTGCTGTTCTAAAAACAATTTTATTAGCTCTATCGCCATGTAATTCAGTATACTTCGCTCTTGATAATCTTATTGGGTCAATGTATTGCGTCCCATAGAAACGGCAGTCATCCAGATTTGTATCATCAAAACTTACTTGATCCATATCTGAATGGGAAAAGTCAGTCCCGGAAAAATTTACTCTATCAAGCCAAGCTTTGTCTAGCACCTCACCAACGAGACAGAGGTTGATGAAGCAATCTATGTTTTCTTTTTGTTGGTCGATCAGATACTCATGTAGTGTTCTTTTGAATCTAAATTGGTTTTCTCGCGCGTGTTTAATCACCGCTACGGCACTATTAGAATTTTCGTCAAAAAACCGTAGGCTATCAGCAATAGCAAATTGATTTTTTCTACATAAAAGATTGAAAACATGTTTACAAATATTAATAATACGGTCTTTTAGCAATTCTTCATCAAAATTTATGTCATTAGTTTGTGTCGTAAGTTCATCAATCAGTCTTGAGTATAATGTATGCCATTTTTTTATGTTAAGTCTTTCTCTTATAAAATCACTATTATCTGGTATAAAG
Organism: Gammaproteobacteria bacterium; assembly: GCA_965230425.1. Classification (GTDB taxonomy): domain Bacteria; phylum Pseudomonadota; class Gammaproteobacteria; order UBA1113; family UBA1113; genus CBDDKW01. The sequence continues at coordinate 96,438 of CBDDKW010000008.1, forward strand.
CTCTTTTTTTCTTTTAATTTTTGTGCTAAAAGTAAGAGTCTTTCTTCGATTTCTTCTTGATAATTTATATGGCCATTTTGCTTATGAGTGCCTCGTGGATTAAATAATTCACGAATTATTGCCTTCTCATTATCAGTCAATAATTTTCTGTACACATCTGTTTGAGCTGGTGCGTTTTGCTGGCGATGTGTATTTTGGCCACCATTATCATCGATTATTAGCTCATGGTGGCCTGCTACTTTTTTCGAGGTGAAGGTGATCTTGAAGAACTATCATTTCTGCTTGTTGAGCCTACACTGCCACTACTTGCGCCTATGTCGATAGATGCGTCACTACTAGCGCTAGATCCAAGTACTTCTGATCTACTATCGTGTTGGAGTAGCTCTTCATATTCGCCAAATGCTTTTGCAACTGCACGAACGCCAGAAGCTTTTAATGCTTCTTTATCTTTATCACTCATGTTGAAAGACAGCGTTGTAAAACCTAAATTATCTATTTCAATAGCGCGCCACTGAAATTTTTGCTCAAACTGGGCTATTAAACCTTCTACTTCCCAATAGGCTACGGCTAATTGTTTTAGTACATGGCTTAAGCTTGTTTGCTTAATGTCTTCTGGGGGGGTAAGTGTTTCTGGTGTAGCGAAATTAACCATGCGTAGTGCACGAACTTCTTCGTTAAATATTTCACGTTCACCATGGCCTTGCATATATCGATTTAAGTATTTGACACGGTCAAATTGTTTAATCGCACAATTTTCAAACATTCCGGCATCGACACAGGTGAGTGTTATGGTCTTTTCCCCATTACAGAATGTAAAAGTGTGGGGTTTAAACACCCCAGGAATTGACATCGTTGCTCTTATAGCATCCACATAGCGTACGTTTGCCCAATAAGGATCTTCCGTGTTAATACAAATTAATTTAGGCGTTCCATCAGATATACAGCATGTGATGATATGTAAGTGCTTGAAAGGTAAACCTAAGCTTTTTAGTTTTGCAATGTCTCCCATGGTAAGATCGGTATATTTACGTTTAGAAAATGTAGCTGTAATCTTTTTGTTGTAGTCAGTAGATCCCTCTCTCATTAACTGCTCAAAGCACCTTCTGACTAGATCTTCTAGCCAGTCGCAGAACGCTTTACCGGTACATAAGCCTTCAAAGTCTTGTAAGTCTTGCCAAATTTGCTGTCGATTACGTATTAAGTGTAACAATGCTGTTGCGTTGTTCTTACACTCATAGGCACTTTGAATTAGTTTTAATGCTGTTTTGAGAAAATTACCGATGCTGGGGTGATCACTTAACTCACATGCCGTTTGTTTTAATAGGGCTAGTTTAGTTTCATCAACATCGTCTAATAAATCCATGTAGTTTAAATTATCTATTTCTTGTTCAATTTGATCTGGGTTCAGCGGAAGTGCAAGCATACCTACGGTAATTCCACCTCCAGATGTTCCTGCAACACGTTCTATGCAGTCTAGAGATGAATCAATGCTAGAGCTATTTAATTGCTTTCCTATTTCCTGTATTGCACGCAAAAATCCTGTGCAAGTGGAGCCACCACCTTGACAAATTAAGCCGCGTATAGGATGTGCTTTATATAAGTTTGTGTTGGAAATTTCTTGGCGCAATTTATGCCATGCATTATTATCGAAGTTAGATAAAACGTTCATCATAAGCTGATAGCGAGACACTTCTTTACTATTCCCTATTTTTTTAAATTCATCACGCTTTTCTAAAGCAACATGATAGGCTGTGAACTTATTAGCTGATGAACCATGATCTGCAGCTTGTTCTACAGCACCTTCACTATGGGCAAATTGACGTATAATTGTTTTTGCTGCGGAACGATTAGCTACTTCAGCCGCTACATGTAGCGCTGTATATCCGTGCTCTCGTGACTTCGTTTGTAGCATTACTTTTGAGTGAAATGATAGTATTGTGACTGCACTTTGATTGCCTATACGGATTGCTAAATGAAGCGGTGTGTCGTCACGCTCGTTGAGTTCATTATATAGGTCATCATTGGAGTCAAGCACCAATGAATCATAGCATAAGGTTTTTACTATCCATGGATCTCGTGCCAAAACAGCTAAGTGAAGGATGTTACCGATACCTCTTATTCTTAAATGATTAGCTCCAGTTTGTTGTTTTGATTGTTGCTGTAATAAATATCGCATAGCATCAACTTGATTATTGAGCAAGGCTAAATGCACGGCAAAGCATTGTAGTTTATAATTAAATACAGAGACATTAACCAAAGCTTGAGAAGTGAAGGTATTCGGAAAGAGTATTTTCAGAGCGCTTATGTGGCCATAGTAGGCGGCTAGATGTAGAGGTTGTAGCCCCCACTGATTTTTAGCATCCATTGTAGCATCGTTCTGATGTAATATTTCGATCATATCATCATCACCGATGATAGCCGCGTGGTGAACTAGCGTATTACCATGCGAATCTTCTTCGCAGACCAGTTCTTCATGTGCTGAAATAAGATTTTTGAGCTTATTTTTATCGCCTTGTTGTAGCGCCTTAAGAGCTGGTCGCATTAATTCTTTATCTTCCATAAAGGAAGAATGCCGAGGTTGCATTTCTTGCATATTTTCTAGACGAAAAACGGGTTCTGGGTTCGCAGCCTGACTAGAGGCTTCTTCTTCTTGATGCTGCATGGTCGTTCTCTCCCACATGATTTTTAACAATTAATAATTTTGAATATAAAATACAGTCAGGTCGTAAGACATGATTTGGCTGTGGCGCGGTAGCTGAGCTTATGCTCACAAAGCACGTCAGTAGCTATAGTTCAGTCATACGATAACTATGGTTGGAATTCAGATTTAGTCAGTCAGTTAGAATTATATAGGAAGACTAAACGTTTGGTTTGCTAAAGAATAATCATTTTTAGCGCAATTGGCAAACAAAACTACGGGAAGTTTTTGGTTATTATCGCTGGAAAGTAGATTGATGCATTTTTTTTTATTTCTTACATGTAGTGGAATGGCATGAATAGTCCTGGGGTTACTAAAGCTGAATGGCTTTATAACCAGCTAAGCTCATGATGTTGTTTTCCTTTTATTGTTTAGTTATTTTCATAATCAGGAGTGATAATTTTCTATTCTCCCGAACCTAGGCAATACATAACAGTACGCATTAGATCATCTGTTTCTTCATTGACGCAGGTTTGTGTGGATGTTGATTCTGTACTATTCGCAATTAGTTCAGTTTTTTCACCTTGTTGCGCTTGCTGAATGGCGTTTTGTCGTTGCCGGTACTCACTATACATTAACCAGAAGCAATAGCCTGAAGCTGTTAGGACTATAGCAGTGCTAATAGCGGCGCCCTGAGGATCCCTTGGGGGAAATTTACCTGGATGATAAATAAGACGTCGGCTAGATGGTGTAGCTGAATAGTTTCTCGTGGAAGTTTTTGAAAGACTTCTAGACATTGAGAGTAGGCTACAAATTCCCCTATAAGCACCGTTAAATAGTCCCATGGAGTGATTTCCCTTTTATTTTTATTGGTCAATGTATTACGGAAGTTATTTTCGTAATATGTAATGAGCCTGCAGAATATACGCAGCAAGGTAAAATAGCAATTTGATTTCGCGAATCCTTGGTTGGATTGGTATTTTTGTGTGGAATTTGGTTTTTATATGAACATATCCGGCGCCTAGTGATAGTTGCTTGCTTACAGGTTAAGTTCTGTTAGCCACTTTTCAGCAAGTGACAAAGATTATTTCCTGTATGCTTTTGCTCGTGCGGGAAACTTTAGTACTCTGATTTCCCTGCAAGCGGATGAGATTTCCTGCTTTAAATGTCGAGAAGCGCCTATAACTATGGTATAAATAGTAACAATTGGAATTTATATATGGAAGTTATATGCACGGATCGCGTTCTATTCCTGAAATCACCCTGCGAGCGATTATTCTCGCCATTATTTTAACCATTATCTTAGGTGCTGCGAATGCGTACTTAGGCTTGAAGGTAGGCTTAACAGTATCAGCGTCAATACCTGCTTCAGTTATTGCGCTGGGTATTTTACGGTTTTTTAAAAATTCCAATGTGCTTGAAAGTAATATTGTACAAACGGCAGCATCGTCCGGTGAGGCTTTAACTGCCGGTGTTGCGTTTACCTTGCCTGCTTTAATTGTCATTCATCATTGGACGCATTTTGGTTATTTGGCTACAGCGGCTATTGCGATGGTGGGTGGAATTTTAGGTGTGTTATTTTCTGTGCCCTTAAGACGTGCCATGCTGCATGATCCTGCATTACGTTTCCCTGAAGGAACGGCTATCGGTACCGTTTTAAAAGCCCATGATATGGAAGCTGGCAATATGCATAATTTGTTATATGGTGGTGGCGTGGGTGCTGTCATCGCATTCTGCCAGGGTGGTATAAAAGTATTATCTGATAGTTTAAATGCTTGGGTAGTAGAAGGATCTACTGTGTTTGGTACGAGTATTGGTTTTGCTCCTGCATTGATTGGCGCCGGTTATATCATTGGTGTGAATACGGCATTGAGCATTTTATTAGGTATATTCTTGGGTTGGGTTGTGGGTGTACCGATTATTTCACATTTTCATCCTATAGCAAATCTTACGGATTCAACCAGTATTGCGATGACCTTATGGGATCAATATATTCGCTATATTGGTTTAGGTACCATGGTTGTTGGTGGTGTTTGGGCGGTGATTGTATTAGTTAAACCCATGATACAGGGGGTGAAAGCATCTATGCACGCTTTACATCAAGAGCGTGCAGGTACAGCGGCAACTGAGCGAACTGAAAAAGATATCCCACTCAATTATGTGTTGTGGGGAAGTTTGATCGCGATTATTCCGGTGTATTTTATTATTCAGTATGCAGGAACTAGCCATATTCCACATATATCTACAGGATTGCATTACAGTGTTAATGGCGTTGGTGTGTTATTTGTATTGCTGGGTGGTTTTATTTTTGCATCAATTTGTGCGTATTTTGCTGGGTTAGTTGGTTCATCCACAAGTCCAATTTCCAGTATGGCGTTGATTGCATTAATTGTTGTGTCGTATGCGCTGGTTTTCTTAATGAGTCAGTATATTTCTCTCACTGCGCAAAATGCTGAGTCAGCCGCGATTGCTGGAACAGCAATTATTATTACGGCACTGATCGCTGCAGTGGCCGCTATTAGTAATGATACGATGCAAGATTTAAAAGCAGGTTACATGGTGGGGGCAACACCTTGGAAACAGCAAGTGATGTTAATGATTGGTGTGATTGTTGCAGCCTTAGTTATGCCGGTTATTTTACAATTATTGTTTGATGCCTATGGATTAGGTGGCGTATTCCCTAGACCCGGTATGGATCCATCACAAATGTTATTAGCACCGCAGGCAGGATTAATGGCGGCGGTAGTCACGGGTATTATTACTCATAATGCCCATTGGAATATGGCGATGATAGGTGTTGCTATTGGCATTGGTGCACTCATTGCTGATGTAATATTAAAACCTAAAGGTTATCGAGTACCGATTCTTGCTGTGGGGATTGGTATTTATTTACCGGTTGGTACCGCATCCCCATTAGTTATTGGCGGTATATTATCTTATTTTGTGAATCGACAAATAAAACGTCGTAGTAAAAAATTAGCTGATGCCGAACAAGGACAACAGTTTGCAAACAATGCTCATCAATGTGGTTTGATGATCGCCTGTGGTTTAGTGGCAGGCGCCGCCATCACGGGGGTGCTATTAGCTATACCTTTTGTCATTAGTGGTAATTCCGATGTATGGGATATTGTGCCTAAGCAAGATGTCGTCTATACCAGTATTGCCAGTTTAATCGTGACCTTATTGTTGTGCTACTGGGTGTATCGGCGCGTGATCGGGGTAAAATAAAGACTAAATTCAGAATATATACAAAATGCGAGGAGTATAACTAATGAATATTATCAGCATGACCAGCCAAGAATTCAACCAAAATATGGGTAAGGCAAAGTATGCCACTGCCAGCGGGCCTGTGTTCATTACAGATGGCGGTAAACCTACCCATGAATTAATGAGTATACAGGATTATCAACAAATTACTGAGGAACACGCTAGTATTGTTGAGTTGTTAGCGATGCCAGAAGCAATCGATATTGAGTTTGTGGCACCCCGTTTGGATAAACTGTTCTTAATATTCTAGGAAGAACCTAAGTCAAATATATTGATTGTGATGAGAGGTAGACTTTCTTTCTACTTTGATGGTAGGTGATAGCTTATATTTTTAGGAATAAACATGAATCAACGTGCTTTTAATCAAAGGATCGATAATTCTATATTCGCCAGAAGCCAGCCGCTCAATATAATCTAATTCTTCTAAAGCCTTTAATGCTTGTACAACGGAGCTACTTGTTAAACCTAACCTTAATAAGCTTTCTTTACTAGATAAGCTATTATTGTTGCCTGAAGCTATTTCACAGAGTAATTGTATTTGTGTTGATGAGCGACGCGATAATTCAAGCCGTATGTCTTTATGTTTTTGTAAAATATATTCATGCCATGCTTTTTCAACATCACTTATTGTCGGTAACTTATTATCACAGCGTAACCAGACTTCCGTACATAGTAAATATACATAGCGCGGATGACGATCAGATAATGTTAGAATCTTTTCAATGATATTATCCGGGAGTACTTTCCCAAGTGTCTTTTGTGATACTTTTTTCAGATAAGTGACGTAGTAAGATGCATCAATACGATCTAATCTGATCTCATCACATAATGAGTATAAAGGACGAGAACGATCGTTAAAAATTTTATTGAGCATTTTACGGCTGCTGCCAGAGAAGATAAATACTACATGCTTACATTCTTGGGCAAAATGTCTTACTGCGCCTTCAATGGCTTTACCAGCGTTAGTTTCTAAAATTTCTTGGAATTCATCGATATAAATGATAGCTTTCATTTTTCGTTTTTCTAGGATGAACTCTAGCGCCTCTAATACATCAAGTATATTCTGTGGTACAGTTTTTGGATTATGGGGAATTAATTCTAGCGTGGCTCCTTTTATACCTATTGTCCACTTCTTATCAGCTTTTTTGAAAAATTCTCTTAAGACATTAAACCACTGTTCTGGACCTGAGGTAATTTGTTGTATAACTGAGCTGACGCCAGTAATAATTTTATCGCCAATATCAATTTCATTAATTGCAACAAATAAATCGATTTCACTGTGTGGTAATTCAGTTTTTTGAATGGCATGTTTTGCTAGGCTCGTTTTTCCATATCGCCTAGGGGCTATTAAGACTGTGTGTGCGCCTTCATGAATGTTGCCAATTAGTCGTTTTAATTCTTTAAGCCTATTGAAAAAAGGAACGCCTTTTGCGACGCCCTTAGGGAAGTATCGTCTAAACATCTTTACCTCAAATATATGCTGGCCATGCTATTTAGGTAAGTATAACTCAATTACATCTAAGTTAAAGCCTTTTAAGTTAAAACGATTTAAGTTAAAGCCCTTTAACTTAAAGAGCTTTGAGTTAAAGCATTTTAACCTAGAGAAGAAATAAATCTATACCCCATATAAATAATTGATATTTATACTATTTTTAACCATGCCGACGCTGGGTTGTATTTGTACAGCTTCTGCGATTTCTATAAAATAACAAAAAAGAGCAAAATTTAAGCAATCCCACTATGTCTCAATAAGGCATCAATATTGGGTTCACGTCCCCGAAAAGCAACAAATAAATCCATGGGTTTGGCAGAACCGCCTTTTTCCAAAATGCAGTGTAAGAATTCCTGGCCTGTTTGTTGGTCAAAGATACCGTTTTCTTCAAATTTAGAAAAAGCATCACTAGAGAGAACTTCCGCCCATTTATAACTGTAATAGCCAGCAGCATAACCCCCAGCAAAAATATGTGAGAAACTATGTTGAAAGCGATTAAATTCAGGAATAGGTACAACAGCAGTTTCTTTGCGTACAGCATCTAAGGTTTCTTGTATGCGAGCACCTTTTTCAGGGGAGTAATTTTTATAAATATAAAAGTCGAATAAGCTAAATTCCACTTGACGTACCATTTGCATGGCAGATTGGAAGTTCTTAGCCGCGATCATTTTATTAAATAATTCATCAGGGATAGGTTCACCTGTTTCATAATGCCCAGAAATAAGTGCTAAAGCTTCTTTTTGCCAACACCAATTTTCCATAAATTGACTAGGTAACTCTACTGCGTCCCACTCCACACCATTAATACCTGAGATATCTAAATGGTCGATTTGGGTCAGCATATGATGTAGACCATGACCAAATTCATGGAATAAGGTAATGACCTCTTCATGAGTGAATAAAGCGGGTTTATTTGCAGAGGGGCCGGCAAAATTACAAACTAGATAAGCCACTGGGATTTCAATATCACCTTGATGATTAATATGACGTTGACGACAATCATCCATCCAGGCACCACCGCGTTTATTGGCCCGGGCATAGAGATCAATATAAAATTTACCGCGTAGCTGGTGTGTAGCATCATAAACTTCAAAGAAACGTACATCAGGATGCCAGGTATCAATATTTTTAACTTCATTGATGTTCATACCATATAATCGCCCAACAGTAGCAAACATCCCGGATAATACTTTGTCCTCTGGAAAATAAGGGCGTAATTCCTCTTGCGATAAATGATATTTATGTAATTGTAATTTCTCACTGTAGTAGGGGATATCCCAAGCTTTTAATTCAGGCATATCATGATGTCGTGCTGCAAACTCGCAAAGTTCAGCGAAGTCTTGTTTTGCCTCTGCATAAGAACGTTGGCGTAGATCCTTAAGAAAATTAATCACGGTATCGCTATCATCTGCCATTTTCGTTGCCAGCGAATAATCAGCATAATTATCAAAACCCAGTAGCTGAGCAATTTCATGACGACAGCGAACAATGTTATTCATTACTTCAGAATTATCCCACTTTCCGGCATTCGGACCTTGATCTGAAGCGCGAGTAGCATAAGCAGCATAAATCTCTTCGCGTAATGAGCGTGAATCGGCATAGTTCATCACCGCGTAATAGCAGGGAAATTCTAATGTCAGTACCCAGCCTGATAGATCACGTTGTTGGGCTACAGCATGTGCTGCTTGTTTCGCATGCTCTGGCAAACCGGTTAGTACTACTTCCTCAGTAATATGTTTGGACCAAGCATCAGTGGCATCTAAGAGATTTTGCTCAAATTTAGTAGTTAATTCAGATAACTCTCGTTCTAATTGTTGAAAATGCTGCTTGTCAGTATCATTCAAGCCAATGCCAGATAAACGAAAGTCGCGTAGAGCATCATTAATAACTTTCTGTTTTGTAGCATCAAAGTCTGCAAATTCAGGTGACTCACTGATAGCAACGAAAGCGTGGTATAGCTTTTTATTATGACCTAACTCGGTGTGATAATCTGATAACTTGGGCAAGCATTGCTGATACGCTGCTCGTAATTCTTCTGTATTAACCACTGAGTGCATGTGTAATACGGGTGACCAGGTATTGTGTAAGCGAACATCTAGTAATTCTAAAGGATGAATCAAGTTCTCCCAAGTAAAACTATCTTGCTCTAATAATCTATTAATTGCTTGGCGGTTTTCCGCTAAAATATGATCAATAGCCGGTTCTATATGCCCAGGCTTGATTTCACTAAATGCAGGTAAAGAATGTGATTGCAGTAACGGGTTTGACATGATGAATACCTAATTTTAAACGGATATGAAAAATTCAGCTAAAGACTAAAACCCTAGCTTAAATCTAGCTGAAATACAAACAAGAGATGCACGGAGTAGCTGAATAGTGGGTAAAAATATGAAATGTTCGTTTAAAGCTAAATATAGCAATTGAAGTCGATATCCGCCTATCAAGGATAAACTAAGACATACCAGGACCGTTATATCTTATTAAATAACAGTGTGAACAGCCGTAAACTAACAGAAAAAATATAAAAAAATCACGTTAAATTTTTCTTAAAATAAAATAAAAGTTTATATTTCACATCAAAAATAGTTTTTTTATAAAAAAACTGCACAAATATGTACAAAAAGCTTGCAAATATTTGTTTTTTTATTATACTCACATGCGTTTTTGCATTTCGTTTTATGAACAAGTGCAGAAATTGTTTTTATTTTTACTATACGAGGTTTGATATGGCACGTAAGAAAACTGCTACATCCAAAAAAGTAACGCAAGCGAAAGCTAACCCTGTCACTGCATTAAAACAAAAAATGCAAGCAGCTAAAGCCAAGCATGCGCAAGTACAAAAGCAACTAAAGGACCAAGTCGCTAAATTAAAAGCGGAGCTTAAAACCCAAGTTGCTAAAGTAAAGGATGCAGCTTATCAGCAAGGTATGCAAGATGCATTAACCATGGTTGAGAAACGTGTTCAAGCACGTGCTAAATTAATGGTTGCGGCTGAGAAGAAAATTGAAAAGGAATTAGCAAAGAAATTTGTTGTTAAAGCTAAGAAAACGGCTAAAAAAGCCAGTGTTGCAAGTAAAACAGCAAAAAAAGCTAAAGTAAGTACTGCAAAACGCGGTCGTAAGCCTGCAAGTGCTAGCAAATCAGCAAGCACGGCAAGCAAAACCGTTAAAAAAGCTAAAGTAAGTACTACAAAACGCGGTCGTAAGCCTGCAAGTACTAGCAAATCAGCAAGTACTGCAAGCAAAACCGTTAAAAAAGCTAAAGTAAGTACTGCAAAACGTGGTCGTAAGCCTACTATTGCAAAAAGCCGTACTACAAGTAGCGCAGTAAAAGGACGTAAAGTTGCTAAAACTGCAAAACGTGCAGCTAGCAAATCAGCTAAATAATTACATTTGATCTCTCGAGGCTTGCCTCAAGGGATTGTATGTTTAGCATTTCTCATAGAAGGCTGGCATTGCCATTCGCAATGCCAGCTTTTTGTGGTTTAATAGGACACTGTTGCCTGATTATAAGGACATACATATGAATATCAGATCCTTTCAAAATATTAATCCTCACATTGATCCTTCCGCTTATATTGACCCCGCTGCAATGGTGATTGGTGAAGTAAACATCGGGGCTGATACCTCAGTATGGCCAATGGCAGTTATTCGTGGTGATGTGAATCATATTCGCATAGGTGCACGTAATAGCATCCAAGATGGCTCAATTCTACATGTCACTCATAAACGTGAACAAAATCCCACAGGCCAACCATTGATTATCGGTGATGATAATACTATCGGTCATCGGGTTACTTTGCATGGTTGTACGGTACATGATCTTTGCTTAATTGGCATGGGATCAATCATTATGGATGGCGTTGTACTCGAATCGGAAGTGATCTTAGGTGCTGGTAGCTTAGTTACTGAAAATAAGATATTAGAAAGTGGTTATCTTTATATGGGTACGCCAGTTAAAAAAATACGCCCCTTAACAGCAGAAGAGAGAGAGTTCCTACCTTATAGTGCGCAGCACTATGTGAAAGTGAAGAATCAGTATTAGGCATAATAGGCTCTGTGCTGTAGAAAGAGTTTTGTCATTTCGAATAGTGGCGATAGCTGCCGTGAGGGATCTCCCGATGATTTGACTGCCTAGTTATAACATAATTTCATGTCAGCTAAACTATCAGGAGATTTCCCGCTGCGGTTTACAGCCACAACTCGAAATGACAACATAGTTGATGATGACAGCTTATTATGAAGATATGTTCCTGATTTGTGTAATAACTCGATTTGTCTCCGGACGAACTTGACGCCATATATAAAATGCATCAGCGGCTTGTTCCACAAGCATGCCTAAGCCATCATGGCATTGCTGCGCGCCCATTTCTTTTGCCCAATTGAGAAAGGGGTATTCTTTCTTACCATACATCATGTCATAACAAACCGTTGCAGAGGTAATAATGCTAGCGGGTAATGCCAAGCTGCTATTTTGTAAGCTCGCAGTCGTTGCATTAATCACTAAGTCAAAGTGCTGATTTAATATAGCATTATCAGGATCCATACTACATGCCTGTATACTGCCCGCAGATTTAAACCAATCTGCTAAATCATGGGCCTTTGTCTCTGTGCGATTAGCCACAACAAATAATTGTGGCTTTTCGGCAAGTAGAGAACCAGCCGCGGCAAAAGCAGCACCACCGGCACCTAATAGTAATATCTTTTTATTATGAACAGTGTACTGATGATTTTGAGTTAAATCGCGTATTAGTCCTGAACCATCGGTGCTGTCACCACTGAGAATGTTATTTTCACCCACAATGCTCATGGTATTAACTGATTTTGTTAGTTCGGCTATATCACTGCGCTGTTGTGATAAAGACCATGCCTGTTGTTTAAACGGCGTGGTAATATTAAAACCTTTACCACCTGAAGTAATGAAGTCAGCAACAGTCTGCTCAAACTCGTCAAGCGGTGCAAGTATTTTTTCATAATGAATATGCTCGCCAGTTTGCTCAGCAAACAGATGGTGAATTTGTGGTGATAGACTATGTTCGACTGGGTGGCCGATGACGGCATAACGATCAGGGTGTGTCATTAATACATCTCCATGGGGTCAACATCAATAGACCAACGGATTTTATTGGCTATTTTGGCTTGTTCGACACGACTTATTAATTGCTTTAGCATCTTTTGTAGTCCTTGCCGTGATGAGGCTTGAATTAATAGTTGGTAACGGAAGCGGCCAGCTCGTTTCTCCATAGGTGCAGGCACCGGGCCATATAAACAGATAGTGTTATCGATTAAAGCGTTAGCGATATTTGCAACTGACTTTAGAAAGTCATTGGGAGCAGATTGCTGCATACCTTCCGCACGTACCAGGGTCATGAATGAATAAGGTGGCAGTAATGCTGAATGGCGCTCATTGAGTGCGGCTTCAGTAAATTTTGTGTAATCATGTTGGATTAGCTCTTGCAATAAAGGATGTTCAGGGTTTTTGGTTTGAATTGCCACATGTCCGGCTTTATCGCCGCGACCAGCTCGGCCTGATACTTGTGTGAGTAACTGTGCCATGCGTTCGGGGGCACGAAAATCTACACTGAAGAAACCACTATCCGCATCTAAAATTGCAACCAAAGTAACATTAGGAAAATGATGACCTTTTGCCAGCATTTGAGTACCCACTAAGATTTGGCTTTCTCCTTGATTAATACTTTCAAGTTTAGCTTGTAGTGCTTGTTTGCTACGCGTAGTGTCTCGATCAATCCGAGTAATTTGTGTCTGCGGAAATAATTCTATTAAAGTTTGCTCTAAGCGTTCAGTGCCAGCGCCTAATGGTTGCAAACTCTTACTTGCACATTCTGGACAATGGGTATCAATATTGCGTGTGGAGCCACAATGATGACATTGTAAGTAACTTGGAGAATAATGCATGGTCATACGTGCATCACAACGGCGACAATTGGCAATCCAACCGCAGCTATTACAAATTAAGCAAGGAGCAAATCCACGTCGATTTAAAAATAATAAAACTTGCTGCTGTTGCTGTAAATGTTGTTTAATTAAGCCAATTAATTGCTTCGATAATCCACCCTGTAATGATTGATTACGAGTGTCAATGAGTTCAAAGCTCGGAGGTTTTGCATTACCCGCACGTGCAGATAATGTTAAACGCTGATAACGGCCGTTGCTAACGTTGTAAATACTTTCTAAGGTTGGCGTAGCCGATCCTAAAATAACAGGAATATTGTCTAAACGTCCGCGAACCACGGCTAAGTCTCGTGCTGAGTAACGGAAACCATCCTGTTGTTTAAAGGATAAGTCATGTGATTCATCAATAATGATGATTCCAGGTTGAGCTAGAGGAGTGAAAATAGCCGAGCGTGTACCAATAATAATTTTAGCTTGGCCAGATTTTGCAAGTAGCCATGCATCTAAACGCTCACGGTCAGTTAATCCCGAATGAAATACAGCAATAGGTACGCCAAAGCGTCGCTGAAAACGGGCCACAGTTTGTGGGGTTAAACCAATTTCGGGCACAAGGATCAGTGCTTGTTTGTTTTGGCTAAGTACTTCAGCAATGCATTGCAAATATACTTCGGTTTTACCGCTACCTGTCACGCCTTGTAAAAGAAACGTCTGGAATTGTTCCAGCTGTTCACAGATGGCGGCAACAGCGTGACTTTGGTCAGTATTGAGAGATAAGGCAGGCTCTGTCGTTGTTACACATCCCAGTGCTGGTTGTCTATCTTGGGTAGATTCTTGTAATAAGTTTTTACTGCAGAGGCTATTTAATACAGGTGTTGTGATCCCAAATTGCTTAAGCTGTGTCACAGTTAATCCTTGCGGATGTTGACAAAATAATTGCCATGCAGCCAATTGTTTTGGCGCACGTTTGAAATCATCGGCTGATGTGGCATGGCCTGTAGCATTTAATGCCCATAGGCGTTGTTGTTTAAATTGTGCTGGCTCTCCCTGACGCAATAAGATGGGTAAGGCATTACCGATGACTTCGCCAATGGGGTGGTGGTAATAATCGCTAGCCCACTGGGCTAGCTGCAACAGGTTTTCATTTAGTACAGGTTGCTCATCAAGTATGCTGTGAATAGGTTTAAGCTTATGGATAGGTACATCAGTATGATTGTCTGTGCTTAACAATACAGCCGTGAGGCACTTATTACGAAAAGGTACCTTAAGTCGTATACCTGGTGTCAATGTGCAGTCTTCGAGTCTTTTAGGTAATAAATAGTCAAAAGTTGAACGCAGGGGTGTGGATAAGGCAACCTTGAGAATGGTGTGAGTCAGTTGCTTGGTTGGCTTTGCCGTTGTTTGCAAAGTAAGCACTTTTTCAGTATCGACTAACACGTTAACAATATTCCTGCACAATCATTAAAAGAGTGAGTGAATTATCCTGATTGTGGCTTGCAAGGACAAGTAGAATTTGATATTGGGGCAAAATTTCTGTGGATAACTTTGTGGTTAATTTTTGAATTTTTCGCACAAAAAAAATTAAGTTATCCACATTAAATTGCCAAAGTTTAAACAAACCAAATTTAATCTTTATTAATCAATAAGTTATAGGTTATTCGCCATAAAGATTAGATAATCTATTGATTTGACTATAGATCACTACTGCGTGTGGATAAGTATTTAGCGGCTGACCTTTTGGTTAGGTGACTGAGTATAGCTAGAAAAGCTTGTCAATCATGCTATGTTTGGTGGCATAATACAGCAGCATCGATCAAGGACTATCAAAATGGATTTTCAATTAAGTGCTGAACAATGCACTATGCAAAAGATGGTGTCAGATTTTGCTCAACAAGAAATGGCGCCACATGCCGCTAAGTGGGATGAAGAAAAAATTTTCCCTAAAGAGGTCTTGCGTAAAGCTGCGAGCTTAGGCTTAGGCGGTGTTTATGTAAAAGAAGATGTGGGCGGATCAAATTTACCGCGCCTTGATGCGGCAATTATTTTCGAAGCGTTAGCAAGAGCCTGTCCATCAACAGCGGCTTACCTATCCATTCATAATATGGTGGCGTGGATGATTGATGCCCATGCTAGTGATATACAACGGCAAAAATGGTTGCCCGATATTGTCAGTATGCAAAAATTCGCGAGTTATTGTCTTACCGAACCGAGTTCAGGTTCAGATGCGGCCTCATTAAAAACCACAGCGCGCTTAGAAGGTGACTGTTATGTATTGAATGGTTCTAAAGCTTTTACGTCAGGTGGTTCAGTCAGTGATGTATATGCCTGTATGGTACGCACGGGTGAAGCTGGAGCAAAAGGTATCTCTTGCATTCTTGTAGAAAAGGATACGCCAGGACTGAGTTATGGTAAGCAAGAAGTTAAGCTGGGTTGGAATAGTCAGCCGACCAGTATGGTGTTTTTTGAAGAGTGCCGTGTTCCTAGGGAAAATCTTATTGGTGAATTAAACCGTGGTTTTAATATTGCATTATCAGGATTAAACGGTGGTCGAGTTAATGTAGCGGCATGTTCATTGGGGGGCGCCAGTGAATGTTTGCATTTAGCACGGAAATATCTCAGTGAGCGTGAGCAATTTGGTAAGAAGTTACAGGATTTTCAAGTTCTGCAATTTAGGCTTGCCGATATGTATACAGAGTTAGAAGCTGCGCGTTTAATGGTGCATCGAGCTGCGCATGCCATTGATACAGAACATCCAGAGACACCGTTATTTTGTGCCACGGCAAAACGTTATGCAACAGATGTGGGTTTTGAGGTGTCGAACCATGCACTGCAAATGTTTGGTGGTTATGGGTATTTAAGAGAATATCCCATCGAGCGGTTTTTCCGTGATTTACGTGTGCATCAGATTTTAGAAGGAACCAATGAAATTATGCGCGTCATTGCTAGCCGACGTTTGCTAGATGATAGTTTTATACTGTAGAAAAGCTGTTATTTATAAAAAGTATGTTGTCATTTCGAGTCGTGGCTGTAAAGCCGCGGCGAGAAATCTCCTGGTGGCTTGACTAACTCAAGAATAGATAAAAACTGTAAAAAAGGAATAAACATGAACTACACAACCCTCACTACAGAGCAAAAAAAACAATGGTATACAACTGATCACCATCAATCGCCCCGATAAACTAAACGCTCTAAACGATAGTGTACTCACAGAGTTAAATCATGTCTTTACTGAAGCAAAGCAAGATCAAGCTGTTAAAGGTCTAATTATTACTGGTGAAGGTAAAGCATTTTGTGCTGGAGCTGATATTAATCGCTTAGCCGAAATTGATGCTAAGGAAGGCGTTGCCTTTGCAAAACAGGGCCAGCAAGTATTTCGATATTTAGAAACCTTAGGTAAACCATCTATTGCTGCAATCAATGGATTTGCCTTTGGTGGTGGCTGTGAATTAGCTATGAGTGCCACTCTACGGATTGCTGCCGAAAAAGCCATGTTCGGTCAACCAGAAGTAAAATTAGGTGTTATACCGGGTTACGGTGGCACACAACGCTTAGCGCGATTAGTAGGTAAAGGCCGAGCTTTAGAACTATGTCTTACAGGACGTTTTATAAAAGCAGAAGAAGCATTACAGTGGGGTTTAGTGAGTCAAGTCACAACAGCAGAAGAATTATTATCAACAGCAGAAACCACATTGCAAACTATTTTAAACATGGGACCTATGGCTATAGCTAGTGTTATGCAAGTGATCGATGCTGGTTATGATATGACCTTAGATGATGCCTTACACCTTGAAGCTATACAATTCGGCTTAACCTGTGCCACTGAAGATAAACACATTGGTGTGAGTGCATTCTTAGAAAAACAAGAACCAGAATTTAAGGGTAATTAAGCAAAACTTATGCTGCGCGTTCTAACCGGTATTTGATGGGTTTGAGCAGGTCTTCTAAACTGCCACGTTTGATTCTCGCTTGGGCCTGCATCGGATGATGTGCTTTTCTCATTGATTAGTGGTGAAGATGGATGTAATTGCGGAAAATTGCGAGGTGAGAAAGCTCGACGTGTTATTACTGATGTCGTAGCTGTCCTTTGTTGCCGGTCAGAGATTGCAAATTCTGCTGAATTTTCATTGTCAACAAATGTACCTTTACATCTGGTTTTGTTTGCTATCGCAGTTTCCATTTTGATAAAATCATCAATTCTTGTCGTGATATCTTCTTGATTTAACGTAGTTCTAGCTGCCGAAGAATAATTTAAAACGGCAGCGCATCTATTAAGAAAAAGTAATTTATTTTCTTTTATTAGTGTGGCATAGACTGAGTAGAAATAAATGTTATTAGCGAAGCTAGCTAAATGTCTAATATAGTCCTCAGGAAGATTAGATGTAAAAGCTAATTGCTGCTGCTGGTTGAGTCTTTCTAATAGAAATGCAAATTCCTTTGCACCGGGAATTATTTTTATTAGTACCTTGGGCCCGCAAATTTCAAGTATTCTTTTATATGTATCAGTGGGATGCTTTATTAGTAGTTCGTCAGCAAAGTCTCTTATGCCAACACCGTTAAGAATTTCTATGATAGTGTCGTGAGTGAGTGCCTGCCGAAGCACCGGATACTGCCCTTCAGTCACATGAGAAAACAACGCACAGAGAGATAAAAAATCCGGAATGAGTTTTTTTATAAATATATTGCCTAATACCTGAAAAACTGCTGCCCAGCTGTCAGGATTAAATTGTTTTATAAAACAACCAAGACTGCTTACGTTTGGTAAAAAATGGTAAGCAACCAGTCGTATTAATGCAAATTGCGCAGGTCCAGAGAGCATTGCTAATAATTCGAAAGCATTTTCGAAAGTTTTGATAGCATTTTTTAAAAGAGATTCTCCTAATAAGCGCCACATAGTGTGATGCTTGTTATTAGGAACAACTTTAAATAGCATCAATAGATTTTTATGATTATAAATAAGTTTTTCTTGAATAAAACGCAGGCTAAGTGCTCGAATTAAGTACTGGTAATATCGACTATCCCATTGGTCTAATATACTCAGGAATGTATCTCGGTTAGATAGTATCTTTTTTACGATGGTATTTGCTTTTGCTAGCTTTTTGTAGAGTTTATTTGCAGAAATCTCCCAGTTATCCCATCGATGAAATAGTATAAATTCCAATATAACAATAGTGCACCCATCATTGATGATTGCATTTAGCTTATCTTCGACGTTTTGGGTGAGAAAGGTTTCATTACTGATAGTCTGATATAGCTGACAGACAGCATTATTATTAGATATGAATTTGCCATTATGGTGTAATGGATGTGGTGGACGCTGTGGGTCCATAAGTGCAGTTTCTAACTCTTTGTGCGACTCAGAATAATTAACTGCAGCCATATTTTCTGAAGATTGACCATTTAATTTCAAGCAATAGAGTTCTGGATACTCGCTTAATAGCTCCAATAACGTATTACCAATTTGATTAGTGCAATCAATAATTTCGCGACTACGTTTTAGTTCTAATTCTATATACTTCTTTTGACCAATAGTAATCGGTGTATATTCAGCACAACTATTAAAAAGTACAAGCAAATGAAATATTAAAGGTGCATTTTCACCATAGTGTTTTGTTCGTAGTTTGGATAATGAAACACGCGTTAGACTAATAACGGTGTCTTTATCTCTGCTGACTTCTTGAGTCTGTAGGTCTTCTCGAGGGATTTTCATCCAGACATCGTAAAAACGCCTAATAGCTTGAAAAGTTAAATTAGAATCAGCCTGCTTATCGGCAGCCATTCCTCTATCGCTGATAGAGCCAGCAAGTAAATCATTAGCTAGCATTTCAAGCTGTTTGCCAAAACTATTTTCATCTTGTTGGTTGAGGTATAATTCGTCTAGAGCGTCATAATAAACACGGCTATGTGCACCACAACTATAACGTAAAATTTCTCGTTCTGCCTCATCTAGTTCAAAAGGGCTATCATCAGAAAATAATCTTGCTGGAGAATTTGTAGCATATTCAAATATCTCAAGTATTGACAGTAAAGTATCATCATAACCTAAACAAAATAATTCAGGTTGGAAATTTCTCAATCCTTTTTCTCTTGTCTCAGTTGCATCCATTAAGCTTGTGTTTACATCAGCAGGGCCTATTACTTTGGTCACTGTAGGCATTAGCAGAGAACAAATTGCTTCGTCTTCTGGCACGATGATATTTGCAACTAAACGGCCTAAAAGATTATTCGGAAGAAAAGGTTGCGATGTATAGTTAAGAGGAGAATTTTTTGTTAAAAACCAATGAGCAGATAATAGCGTTCTTAGTAAATAAACAGCGTCTGATTCATCAATTGTATTATTAAGCCTACGTTGGACAATAGATATTAAGGCAGTAGAAAGTGCAACAAATTCTTTTCTAGCTTCTTTACGTAATGATGTGGAGATGCCATTAACCACAACCTCATCATCATTTAGCGTATCGAATGCATGATCATTTTCTAGAATTTGTGTTTGTAGTTTACGTAATTGACTGAGTAAGCGCTCAAAATCAAAGGCCATAGGATTATTCTCATTCTTATCTGCCTGCGATAAAAATCATAAGCAGCTTCATCGTTCTCTGGAAGTATATTTCAAGATATTCTTAATGGCTACGTAATATATAGTAAAGAAGTTAAGAAAACATTAAGAACTGAGAATAAATTTTTGTATGAACGCAATTGGATTATTTATAATAAATAATCCAATCGGTCGTTAGCTTTATCGCGACTTATTATTTGGTTAGTATTACTTGTCGGTCGTTAGTTTTATCGCGATTTATTGTTTAGTCAGTGTCATTTGTGCGTTAGAATCATTTCTTGCTGTTGTTGGCTTTTCAATAAATCGATTATTAGGTTTCGCTAATTCAACAAGAATAGATTCTTCAAAATAAGTTAAACCAACCATTGGATCGAATAGCTGATATGAATCTCTAAGCGTGCGTAAGTTTGCAATAATACTGTGGTCTAATTCCTCAAAATTTTTCAGTGCCCGTGACTCAACTAATGCTGCTGTATCACTCTTGATATTCTCTACCAAGATTTTAGGTATTTCTTTGTGATTAGGATCATCAAGTAAATCCTTGAAAGAATCATTTTGATAGGCAAGTAAAATTGTCCTAGCATAGTCTGTTGCCATGCTGTCTGTATAATTTGTGGTAGAAGCACAAACCTGATGAATGATGGCGACTATTTTTTTAATACACTTATCGACCATGCTTTTTGTTATAGTTGTACACATCAAGCTACAGCTATCTGTTTCAGAATATAGATCAGATATACGTTGCGAATCATCAAGCGCTAAATCACGACTTTTGACAGGAACTTTAAAGAGTTTAACTCCTAGAATACCACTTCTTAAAGTTTGCGTTATAACATGATTTTTTTTAAATGCAGCTTTAACATTAGCAACAGTTAATGCTAAAAAATCATGACCATCGTAGCGTAAACATATGCTTGGGGTTACTGGGCACTTAATGATTAATTCTATAGATTTCAATTCAGGTATACATATACAAAAATGTTTATCATTTTTAGAATAAATAGTACTGACTTTTTGTGAGTCTTTAAGGAGTTTTCCATCTTTAATACATTTAATATCGATCAGTATATCCTTACATCTCTTTTTAATGGCAGGATGTGTGTGTAAATCGCGTTTCAAATCGGCGATAGTTAGTGATGATAATTGTTTATCATCATAATCTAGTACGAGATCCTTAGTATAATAAAATGGAATAATTAAACGTGGCATTATGCTACTCCTCAGTAATGACAGCTAATGGATTAGATATGTTAGCTATCTAGTGTTTCTAGACTTGAAGAAGATGTGCTGATCTGAAATACAAGCGCGAAACACGTATTGTTATTCTTATATGTTCAAAGAGTTTGCATTATACTGGTGTTTAAAAAAAATCGTTACGGTGAAATTAGCCGTATTAAAGCATCGATGGCAAATACAGTTTATGAATATCAGAAACTTACCAATCAAGAGTAAAGAGACAATATTACCTTGTAAAAAGTCACAGTTTGTTCATTTATTACCTTTCTTTTTTTTAATTTTTGTTATTTTTTCCCTTGTGTTTTTTTAATTTCCGTCTAATTTACTGATTAATAAGATTTTTTTAACGTTGAGTGATTTCAATAAACTCTACTTCATCTTCTCTGATATCTTTTTGTAAAAAACGCGCAGCGATGCGCGTAAAACGCTCAGGGGCATCGGTTGCAAGGAACTCAATGGTTGGTTCTTGGGTAGATTGACGTTGTAGATTTTTCTCCAGCAATAATTGCTGTACTGCATGGGACGTGGTATGCGCTGAATCCACTACGCTAATATCAGCACCAGCAATTTTTTTAATGGTTTGCGCCAGTGCAGGGAAATGCGTACAACCTAAAACGATACAGTCAGGGCTTAAATCTTGTTGAGGTATTAATAGTGGTTGAATATATCGCTCGGCAACTGCTTCAGCGATAGGACCTTCAGTCCAACCTTCCTCAGCAAGTGCAACGAATAAAGAACAACTTTGCGAGATGACTTTATAGTTAGGTTGTCTCGCATGAATGGCAAGTTCATAGGCACGATTTTGCACGGTGCTTTCAGTCGCAAGGACAAGAATATCACCGTTTCTTGAAGCTTGACATGCAGCTTCAGCCCCAGGTTCCACTACACCAATAACAGGTATTTCTAAAAAATCTTTTGCTAAAACGGGTAAAGCTGTGGACGCGGCTGTATTACAAGCAATTACTAATAATTTGATCCCACGTTCGACTAAATAATGTGTTGCCTGTTGTGCATAACGTGTTACGGTCGATGCGCTTTTTGTGCCATAGGGTAAACGTGCTGTGTCACCTAGATAAATAAAAGATTCATTGGGCAGCAGAGTTTGCAGTGCCTTTAAAACAGTTAATCCACCTACACCAGAATCAAATACTCCAATAGGTTGGTCGTTGTAGTGCTGAATAGTTTTCATCATCTTGAACCTTATTTGCAAAAAAACCTCTTATTGAATTATCAAAGCTATAAGAGAATAATAGTTCTTACACTGTATATTAATTCTTTTGATCTATAAATCTAATATCTAGTTTTTTTCCTAGGGCGTGAGCAATTTTGAATAATGTAGATAGACGAATGTCCTCTGCATGATTTTCAAAGCGCGATATTGCAGGTTTATGAGTGTGTAAACGATCTGCTAATTCTTGCTGACTTAAACCACTATTAAGTCTGAGTTGTTTTAGTATAATACCAATTTTAAATTCATTAAATCCTTCATCATAATCAATTGCAAATTCAAGATCTTTTGATTTACGCTTTTTTATATATGATTTTAAGTCACTCATGATAGTCTCCGCTTTAAGTAGTCACCTTTACGTTTTTCAGCCAATAAGATTTCAGATTTTGGCGTTTTTTGTGTTTTCTTCTGAAATCCATTAGTAACAATATATATACCCATAGTATCTCATATTTAGGGCTTTCTAGCATGTTCTTTTCCGCCAGCTAATGACTTTAAATTTTGCCAATAGCCAACTATTACCTGCAATTTAAAGTCTTTATCTAACGAAAAATCTCTGTCCTATAAAACCCTAAATATGAGATACTATGGGTATAAGTCTTTAGCAAAAAAGAAGCCGAGAAGTCTAAAAATATTATTACCCTGTTGAATTCTGACTTCCCAAATATCATCTGAGCCAACGATTTTTTTAAAATACTGTCTAGGTAATACAGGTAATTCTTCAATAAGTTGTAAGACCCAGATAACTTTTTGAGCATGTTTGGCTGATAAACTATCTAAAAATTCAGCTACAGGACATAGCCCTTGTTCTGTTTTGAAAAAATTGACTGTACGTTTCATATTTTAATGTTAATATATATGTTAACCTTTGTAAAGTACAAGACACTTAAATCATTGTTAAGTATACTTGCGTAATGATGCTAGTATGGAGTGCTAAATGACAACAAATCACGATATTATCTTTGAAGAAATTTCCGGTAATGGCGGTAGTGTTGGACTCATTACCCTCAATCGCCCAAAGAGTTTGAATGCCTTAACCCATGCTATGTGTTTAGCACTGGATAGCAAGTTAGCATACTGGCAGGATAGCAAGCATATAAAAGCCGTCATTATCCGTGGCGCAGGGGAGAAAGCCTTCTGTGCCGGTGGCGATATCCGCCACATTTACCAAAAGGGTAAAGAGCACGGTATTGAAGAAGCACGCCAATTCTTCCATGATGAGTACCGTATGAATCATCGCATTCATAATTTCACTAAGCCTTATATCGCCTTACTCGATGGTATTACCATGGGGGGAGGCGTCGGCGTCTCCATTCATGGCAGCCACCGCGTTGCCACAGAGCGATTTTTATTCGCTATGCCTGAGACCGCTATTGGCTTCTTCCCTGATGTGGGTGGTTCTTATTTTCTTTCACGTTTGGCGGGTGAGCTAGGTATTTACCTAGGTTTAACCGGTACGCGATTGAATGCCAGTGATGCCATGTTTGCTGGCTTAATTAACGAGTTTACTTCTAGTGTACATGTGCATGAAATTATTGATGCCATTGCTGGAACTAATTTTTCAGAAGAAGCAAAAGAGCGTGTAACGCATATCTTACATGAATTTTCAGTAAAGACTGAATTATCTGAACTTGCCACTCATAGTCATCAAATTGATGAATTTTTCTCTGCCGATACAGTTGAAGCAATCATAACTCGCTTAGAACAGGATAATAAACCCTGGAGCCAAAAGGCTTTATCACAGTTAAAAACAAAATCACCTACTAGTATGAAAATTACATTACGTCAGATCCGAGAAGGCGTTGCTTTAAATTTCGATAGTTGCATGCAAATGGAGTATCGACTTTGCCAGCGTATTTTAGCTGCTCACGATTTTTATGAAGGTGTACGCGCTGTACTACTTGATAAAGATAACACACCCATATGGCAACCAGCAACGCTAGCAGAGGTAGATGAGGCGACTATTGATAGTTATTTTCAGCCTTTAGAGGAAGGTGAACTGCTGTTTAATTGATAATACGCTGTTATAAATACGACAGTGTATTGTCATTTCTAGCGTAGCGAGAAATCTCCCGATGATTTAGTGAACATGAACAGAGGTTTATTCTAAGTAGTCAAATCATCAGGAGATCCCTCATGCTTCACATTCGGGATCTCCTGAATACTTAGGTAACTATAACAAAGAAAACTACTCTATAATATCAACTGACTTACGATTCAATACATGCTTCAAATAGTAAGCTTGATGCTTTGACAACTTTGCCACAGATAGGTAATTATCAATAAATTTTTCTATCCCATAATTTTTAAACGCAGCGATATCGGTATCATAGAATATCATATGCCGTAAATTACGAATACGATGCCAAATATTCAAAGGCTTATGACGAACTTTCAGATCTGCAATATCAATTAAATAAAATTGTGCTTCATCATTTCGCAAAACATTACCTAAATGAATACCACGAAAAAAAATCCCTTGATAGTGTAACTGGGCGATATAAGTAGCAAGTTCAGTCAGAATTACTGGATTTGACGCGGAGACTAAATGGCGTACTTCCTCACCTGGTACTTTGGGATAGATCACCAAGTGTATATTCTCTTCAGGACATGAAAACGTTTGTTCAACATGAACAGCCGGAATATGTAATTGTGCCAAACGGCGAGAATTACGACTAAAACGTTGTGCGTGAGGGCGTAGTTTACTAGAAGAGAATTTCTTCTTGCGCGGGTAGAATATTTTCACAATCTTATTATCGGCCGTTTGCAAAATTTTGGGGCCGTACTTGCAATCTGCTAAAACGACCGCTGACTCGCAAAGAGCCTTGTATTCAAGCGCTGACATCTTTTGCATAAGGATATAGAACCATTCCCAACTAGTCTGTTCGATTCTGCCATTGTAGGCGCCGCAACCGACCCACTATCGGCCAAAATCAGCCAAAATAAAATCCCCGAGGCTTGCCTCGAGGATTTTATTTAACGATAATAGAGCTTATCTTAACACACTATTAGATATAAGCCCGGAATTTTTATGCAATCAACATACACAGGTCAATTCCCGCAAACCCGACTCCGGCGGTTACGCCAAAATCCACAAGTTCGTCGCCTTATTAGTCAAGCGCACTTGTGCAAGGAAGATTTTATCCTGCCACTCTTTATCCGCCATGGTCAACAGCAGAAACAGCCAGTCGCAAGTATGCCAGGCCATTATCAATGGAGTGTGGATACCTTAGCGGCGGAAATAGAAACAATTGCTAAACTAGGCATACCCGGAATATTACTATTCGGTATTCCAGAACATAAAGATCCTGCTGGTACAGATAGCTATTGTGAACAGGGCATTATTCAGCAAGCTATTCGTCTGGTAAAAGACGTTGCACCTGAATTACTGGTGATTACCGATGTGTGTTTTTGTGAATACACCGACCATGGTCATTGTGGCATTATGAATGACAGAACTGGCCAAATAGATTTAGACAATGATGCCACACTTGAGCTATTAGCAAAGCAAGCATTGAGTCATGTTCAAGCAGGTGCTGATATAGTAGCGCCCAGTGGTATGATTGATGGCATGATCGGGACTATTCGCACTGCTTTAGATGCAGAGAATTATCAGCATATCCCTATCATTAGTTACGCTGTAAAATACTGCTCAGCTATGTATGGACCTTTCCGTGAAGCGACAGAGGGAGCACCGCAATATGGTGATCGCAAAAGCTATCAAATGGATCCCGCTAATGCGGCAGAAGCCTTACGCGAAGCCGCGCTTGATATAGCTGAGGGTGCTGATATGCTCATGGTCAAACCCGCAGTCAACTACCTTGATATTATTCGTGATGTAAAACAAGCACATCCTGGTGTACCACTATCGGCTTATCAAGTGAGCGGTGAATATGCCATGATCAAAGCTGCCGCAGCTCAAGGTTGGATCGATGAGCGCAAAGTTGCCTTAGAACAATTACTCTCAATTAAACGCGCCGGTGCAGATTTTATTTTTAGTTATTTTGCTAAAGATGCTGTGAATTGGTTGGCAGATTGAGATTTAATATCTAAACGTATTTAAACCTCCCATTTCTATAACTCTAAAGATTATGACTAAAAGTGTTACCTATATCTGAATAGAGTGCAGTTCTGTGGGTATTTTCCAGTATCGCATACAAAATTTTTTAATGTATTGTACTAAGCCTATTACCACGTGAAGTGAACAGCCTAGCATTTCCTTAGTCGATGCATGTTCTTTCAGTGCTATTTTTCATGCAACTCTGCATTCTAGCTAATTACAAAAATAATTGATCATGAATAGTTGCGTTTAAAATATTTCTGAACTATTATACCGATCGTTCGAAAGAAAAAATAATAACAATCACTCAGTTCAGTACGGCATTACAGATGGATAATTAGATACATAAAAGTTCAAGAGAATTTTTTATTAACCACTCCTGTACCTAATATTTATGTACAGAAGTATCTCTGACAAGAGAATAAGGAGATCAATTTATGCCATTAATTAACGACGTTAGAAAAGTAGTCACGCGTTTATCTTCGGATCCTGCATGGAAACGTGTTTTTGCAAAGACGAAATTAAATATCACTACGCAAATGACGGATGCAGAAGTTGCGGCACAATTAACAACATCACTTAGTACTGGTGAACTCACCGCGCTTAGACAATTGTCTGGTTTTAAAGATATGGCTGCAGAAGCCAAACAATTAATAACGCCTGGAAAACCAGCTCGCAGTATTTTATACCATGCTTTAGCATCACCCAACATGACTAACGATGGTCAAAATAATGAAATGACGCAATGGCCAACACAGGATGAATTAGTCAGTGTGGAAAATTATGTCTATGCGAGTGCAAAGCGTTCATTAGATGATGTTAAACGATCAGCAACAAAGTTAACAGGTGATAATACACCAGAATTAGGCGTTGTTGTGTTTGCAACGGAATATAGGCCAGCACATAAAACGCCACACCGAAAACATGCAGATATTTGTTTTTCTCGTACAGGTGTTGCAAGAGTGGGAACTATTGATACAGGTTATGATGGAAAGTTAAGAGGCTATTGGCCTGTGGATGAGAGTCAGCCCCATGATTTTGGGATAGTACCCGTTAAGTATGATGCTTATGTTGCTGTTAAAGTGCGTAAAAGTCTTGCAAATAATAAGGGTTTTGAATTTGGTCCTCCACCTAATATTGCTGCAATTGCTGATGGTTCAAAACAACCAGATAGCAGTTTTGAATTTTGGGTACCACTACATAAATTATTTAATGGTAGTGAATGTTTACGTGGTGAGAACTTACAGTGTGAGCTAAATGCACAGCATGTTAATGAAAAAATTAAACGTTTTCATCTGATGATGAAGAAAATCGGAGTTAACGCAGGGCATAATAATGATGATCTAACCAAAGCTCCATTTACGATTACAGAGGACTTAGCCACAGTGAAATATAGTACTGATAAGGCTAGTGCTTGGATTACACCAAAGCCACAGCCATTTGTTAAAGTTGCTGAGGATGAAGACGGTAACAAAGTTAGTTTTATTGTGCCTCAAGAAAGGAATACTAATGCATCTCCGAACGAACCATCTGTAAGAATTTTTGGCCGAGACAGCCAAGACCGGCGTATATTATCTTCAACACTCGAAATGCGTACTAATAATGTCAAAATGAACCCTGTAACGAATATGCCAATATTAGACGATGATGGTGATTTGATACCAGTTGGCGATCGTCCAGGCCCAGAATATATTCATATACGTGAGGATGATGTGCTAGGTGATTTAAACCAAGTTGATTCAGTGGATTTGGCAAATTCGAGACAACTACTGAAAGAAGGTCGTCGAGCAATGCATTTTGCCGATACGACTGCAGATGGATGGGTTTCATTGAAACTTAGTGGCAGCAATGCTTTAGCCAATTTAGTTCACGTTAATGCATATTCATTAATAGGTGCTCCTGATTTTTATCCACTGGTAGATCAACGTGATATTCTCGAATGGAGACAGGCCAATAGCAATAACCCTAATATTTTATTTTTCCGTGAACCGGATGCTTTATCTGAAGATAGACTCCCACCTAATTTAACGCTACCAGGGGCTTTTGATAATGATGCAGAGGTGGAGAATCCTGTTGTTACTGCGATTATTACTCAAGCTGAAGAGAGTCGTACTGGACCTATACGTAGGCATATTGATAGTGAATTTAAAATTTCTCAAAATACATTGCCTGATGCAGCCGCTGGTTTATATGCTCCAGGTTGGGTTGTTAGCTTTGATGTCAATGAGCAAAAGCAAGGGCACCTAGCTGCCTATGGTTTAGGTAGCCCATTTCCAGAAGATGCTAAGCTCTGTGCCGCACTCAATGGTTTTTGGCCAGCAGTAGCACCTGATACTACACGGACTTTTGCACGAGAAGAGCTATTTATTAATAATCAACTCGCTTCGAGTACAACTGTACCAATGACAGATGATGAAATTAGTAGTGATTTGTCATGGGATGGTCTACAGGGACCTAATATTATTCCAGGTGGCACAGTTCCTCAAATTGAGCATCCAAGTTTTCTGTATGCTGACTACACCAAAGATACAGAAAAAGGTAAATTTTCTATGGTGAAGACCAGTAAAATGACGAGTGCTGAATACAAGCGTCGTATCTTGACTATGGGTGCGGTAAGAAATTATCTAGCTAAACATGTTAGGGATCTACAACTACCATCTGGCGGCCCTAACTTTGTAGTTGGCATTTCAATTGTGAATTTCTCCTTAGAGCCCAGCACTCATGCTAGTGTTCAGGATGCGCAAGACAGAATTAGTGGATTAAACTTTAGTAATGAAGTCTACCGATTTGTCTTTGTGCGCTACAATGAGCCTATCCCTCAGAACAGGGGTGCTGGCTTCGATCGTCCTCATCATAGACTTAGAGCCAGATTTAGTCAGCAAGTAGAGTTGCTAATTGATGGTAAGAATCGTGATTTGATCTGTGTGAAAAGCATTAATCATGGGGAAGGCGCAAATCTTGATTGGACTAGGGATCCTGCATCTGCAGCATCACCTGTACCAGCACTCTGATAATCGCTGTTAGAGCATGTGATAATGCAAGTAGATTATGATGTTGTCATAATAGGGGCAGGTCCAGCAGGTACAGCGGCGGCTATTACTGCCGCTATTGCTGGACTTAGTGTCTGTATCGTCGAGCGTGAGCAATTCCCACGCTATCGTCCTGGCGAAACACTGCATCCAGGCATTGAGCCGTTATTAAAGCAGCTTGGTGCTTGGGATGAAGTGTTAGCTGCTAATTTTGTGCGACATCCAGGTATCCAAATGCAATGGGGTACGAATGAGCCTAGTTATCAGACATACAATGACGAAGCGGATTGGCATGGTTTTCAAGCTATTCGCTCACGTTTTGATGCTATTTTATTGCAAAGGGCAAGATCACTCGGTGTTTGTATCTATATGCCTGAACGAGCAGTAGCAGTGGCGGAGCATAAAGATCATACTCTTCTCACAACGGATCAGCAGCAAATATCAACACAGTATTTAATTGATGCCAGCGGTAGTTGGCATTGGCTTGCACGCCAGCGCGATATTGCCTTTACGGATTTATCATCTCCTTTATTTTGTCGATATGGTTATATCAATGAAATAGCAGATGATGATTTTGCCCACGTGCCGATGATCTGTAGTGATGAAGCAGGTTGGTTATGGTTAGCCAATGTTGGCGATAAAACTTTACAATGGACAAAGTTGTTCTGGGAGCCGCAGAATGCGCAATCAGCAAAAGCAATACCCGAGCAATTAAATACACTGGGAAAGCAGGGTAAAACCTATGGCGCAGATGTCACTTGGCGTTATGCCGCAAAGTCTACTTGGAATAAATATTTTCTTGTAGGTGATGCTGCAGGTATTTTAGATCCGGCATCATCCCATGGCGTATTGCGTGCAATTATGTCGGGGATCTACGCCAGCGATTTAATCAGTAAACAGCAACGACTGCAGTTTGATGATCAAATATTTACTCAAGAATATGATGCATGGCTGAAAAATTGGTTTCACCATGATGTGGAAAAACTCGATGAACTATATAAGGAGGTTAATATTCACTGGTCTACTTAGTCTATATAGTAAGAACAAATAGGATTTTTTTAAACTTTTAAGGAGTGCTGTTATGGCTTTAGATATAAATGATGCAAACAAAAATGGTATTGATCCCTTAGATCCTGCCTTAGCTGGGATCCAAGGTAATATTATTCGTGGTCATGATCGTGAACATGCGAATTTTATTTTTCTTAATTTTAAAGGTAGTACTGCTGCTGAAAAAACCAAAGCTAAAGGCGTGATTAAAGCCTTTGCCATGCGCCATATAACTACTGCATTGAATCAACATAAAACTCAGCAGGCAAGAGCGGAAGCAATAAAGGAAGGCAGAGAGTTCACAGAACTACCTTTTGCTCATGTGGCTTTTTCTAAGAGTGGCTATGATTTTCTTGGTTTAACCTCACCATCTGCAAATCAGTTAAGCGCCTTTAACAAGGGTATGGGTGGTACAGATGGTGATTGGAAATCATTGAATGATACAGGCGAATCTGCTCAGGATAAGTGGGATAAAGGTTTACAGGAAGAGTCCCATGCGATGATTATTCTAGCGCACAATGATGAAACAATGTTAACCCTTGAAATGGCTAAAATAAAAGCTTTATTTTCAGAGGTAATTGATAATGACGCACTCCACGTTGAACATGGCTTTGTCTTGAGAAATGATAAAAAAGATGAACATGGCAAAGGCCAAGTGATAGAGCATTTTGGTAATCCAGATGGGATCAGTCAACCGTTATTCACCAAGCCAGAGATTGCTGCACAAACTCGTCAGAAATGGGATCCCAGTGCGCCTTTAAATCTAGCTTTAAGGCCGGATCCACACGCAAAAGATGGTGATGAGTCAGGCTTTGGTAGTTATTTTGTTTTCCGTAAACTGGAACAAAATGTTAAAAAATATCATGCCGAATTAACAAAATTAAAAGATGAAGCAGGTAAAGATGCTGAAGGAGAAGTTAATATAAGTGAAAGCTTAGGTAACGCTTATGCCATTGGACGCCATGAAAAAGATGGTGTTCCGGTAGTCACTCATGAAACGCCAGATCCAAGTGCAGCAATGAGTAATGATTTTAATTATAATGATGATCCAGACGGTAATAAATGTCCTCTACACGCTCACATCCGTAAAACCAATCCGCGCGGTAGTGGTGGCCGTGGTGAGAGCTTAGACCAGGAGCGTGAACACCGTATTGTTCGACGAGGTATTAGTTATGGTGTTGATATCTCTGAAGTACCGCATCCAGAAAAAGGTTCTGGTTTGTTATTCATGTGTTATCAACGTGATTTAGATAATCAATTTCGTTTTATGCAGCGCATGTGGGCTAATGCAGATAATTTTCCATTTAAACAAGATGCTAATGGTCAGACTATACCAGTAGGTGTTGATCCTACCATTGGTCAAAATAGTGGCACGACTAAACAGCAATGGCCTAGGAAATGGGGTAATGCAGCAGCAGGTAAAGCTAAGTTTGACCTTAGAGAAGTGGTGACTACGAAAGGTGGTGGTTACTTCTTCTCACCTTGCATGTCTATGCTGAATAATCTTGCTGATGACGCAGATATGCCAGCAGAGCAGCCTGCAACACCTGCCATACCGGTTCCAGGAGCCGGGACCTAGTGGTTCTTAAAAAACGCTAGGTTACCT
Source organism: Gammaproteobacteria bacterium (assembly GCA_965230425.1). Taxonomy (GTDB): domain Bacteria; phylum Pseudomonadota; class Gammaproteobacteria; order UBA1113; family UBA1113; genus CBDDKW01. The sequence continues at coordinate 128,503 of CBDDKW010000008.1, forward strand.
ATCTTCCACAAAACCCCATGGCAGCCAGTTATGGGGTTTTGTTTTTAATATTTACATTTCATTAAGTCTAGCAAAAAATTCTTTTTTAATTGAAATTAATATTCTTTATATTATAATTTGATTCTATACTATACTGTAAAGTCGTGATTGGTCAGTATATTAATATATTTTATATTATTTTAAATAATAACAAGTTTTGACTTGTGCTCGTGTGGATGCTATGCTATTTTTATATTACAAGTTAAAGCTTGTGCTTATGAGGAGTACAAGCCTAGTGGATGGTAAATCAGTGATTAAGCAGCTACAAAAAAGCTGATTGGATACATGTTAGTACACACGGTAGCCACCATAAGCTTAAAAAACTGGGGCATCCGTCAATTATTGTGCCAGTGCATGGGAAAAAAGATTTAAGAATAGGCACATTACACAATATAGAAAAAGTAACTGGTATAAAACTAAAATGAGGTGATAAAAAATGGCAAATCAAGAGTTTTCACTAGCTTATCCCGCTAGAATTATCCAAGAAGGTGATGGTTTTGTAGTAACTTTCCGTGATTTAATCAATATTTTTACTGAGGGTGATACATATGAGGAAGCATTATTTAATGCTCAAGAAGTGTTGGATATTTTATTATTAGATATGGCACAAGATGAATTAGAAATTGCGGACCCATCTAATTGTCGTAAAGGCGAAGTATTAGTAACTGTGAGTCCAGAGGTGGCGGTACCAGTCTTATTACATAAATTACGTTTAGCAAGAAATTACACAATGGCGGACGTTGCTCGCTCTATGGGGGTAAGTTATCAAAATTATCAACAGATAGAAGCCGGAAAAAACATAACTTTAAAGAGTTTAAAACGTGCTGCTGCATCACTGGGTGCGATTGTGGAAATCAAGTTACATGCGTTGAGCGATCTTGAGTTAAAGGAAATAAAATAATTATAAACTTCTTATTTTAGATTGGTACGAGAAGTTTCGAACCTTAGAAAGTCAGGCTCACCGGTGAATTCGTAAATAATTTGGGGCCAAACTTTCTTTTGAACTTCTTCTAGCTTAGTTTCGAGCAATTCAACAATAATTTCATTGAGAGTTTTCTCCGAGGATTTAGCATAGACAGCCAGTTCATGGTAAAAATCATCGTTGATGTTAATTTCAAGTTTCATAACAGCTCCTTATGCTTAATTATTTTAAACAATAGCATCTTATGTATTTCTGTCATTATTGAGAAAAGTATTCACTATTCATAATGCGCTGCGCATATTTATAAATGGCGCAATACGTGTGTTATTAGCCAGTAGGAAGCGTATTTTTATGTAATTGGTTAACATTAGTAATATTCCGAAAGCTTTCTAAGCTTTGATAAAGTAATTCTGTTCGTTGCTCACCTAGAATAGATGCTGCATTTTGTTGAAACTTCATATAGACATCATCTTTGGTCATTAAATTTTCCGGACTACCTTTAGGATCAGTAACTCTTAGCTCAAAATTTTCGCCAGTATTCGTTGTGATTAAAACAATAACACCATTTTTCTTAGGAAATTGTGAGTCAGCCAGGTCATCCATAAAGATATTAATTCTGTTAGCCAATGCCTTGACCTCTTGATTATTAATTACTTGTTTCGTGTAAGATCGCATTGTAGGTGGTGATATGATTAACGATAATGCCAAAGTAAAACTTATACTGAATTGTGCACCAAGTTCGTCTTTTGGAATAATAATTTGTCCAGCATGAGATAATGTGAAAGCACTGACTCCTACGTGAACAGATTTAATATCTGCTTGTGTCAATTGATTGTTACTACAAATTTGTGTAAAGGCTTCAATTGCAGGATGGATCAAATAGCAGCAGTTATAAGGTTTAAACATCAGTGTTGATAAAATGTAATTTTCGCCAATTTTTTCTAGTAAACGTTCAGGATGTGCATTCCCTCTACCGAAAATAGCCCATAACCCTTTGTCACCGTCAATAATTGTTTCAGGACCAGTAATTCCTTCTTTTGCTAGTAGTGCTGCTTCAACACCTGCTTTTGCACCTAAGCCAGTGTGTATTCGCTTGACCGAGCCGCCAGAAAGAGTATATTCGACAAGTCCACCAGCGTAACTACCACATATTCCCAGTGCGTTAACTAATTGTTTTTCATCCAACTCTAATAATAAACCTGCAGCAATGGCCGCACCAAATGGACCAACAGTTGGAGGGGTGTGATGTCCACCTTGAATGCAGGCGGGACACAATGAGTGTGCCAGCCTGAGCATAATTTCCATACCAATAATAATTGCTTTAATAACCTGCTCACCAGGTGAACCTAAATGCTCTCCGACGGCTATAGCGACAGGGATAACAACGCTGCCAGGATGCGTTTGAGCTTCTTGGTGGCTATCATCGAAGTCTTGTGCATGGGCAAAAGACCCATTGATAAAAGCAGCATCTATCATAGACACTTTATCTAAGTATGTTGTGATGCTACTTTTGCCACTACTCGTACTATATTTTGTATGAGTTCTATATATAACTTTACTCCATTGAAATTCGCTACCACCAATTTGTAATCCATACTGATCAATAAGAGCTAGAATTGCTGTTTGATATACGTTATGAGGGATGTTATTGGCATTGAACGTTGTTACTGCAAATTTTACAAGTTTGGTGGCTATGGTCATTGCTTTTTCCTTTAAAAATAATAAATTATTAACTTTCAAACATCCCCATACTTGCTCTGCAACATAGTCAATGCAGCGACAGTGGCTGTATCAGTACGTAATAGCCGTGGGCCTAATTGTTTGCCAATAAATCCATGTTCTAGGGCAAGTGTCACTTCCTTTTGTGAAAAGCCACCTTCGGGACCAATGAGCAAGGTTGCGGATGTAGGGGATTGGCTAGGTAACTGTTGTTCACCGCTGGGATCAAAAATGACTTTTAAATCACTATTTACAATACCTAACCAGGTGGCTAATTTTTCAGGTGGGTGTAATTGCGGGATTTGATTCCGACCACATTGCTCGCAAGCACTGATGATAATGGCTTGCCAGTGTTGCAGGCGTTTTTCAATGCGCTCAGCATTTAATTTTACAGTGCAAAATTCTGTGAATAGGGGGGTAATCTCACTGACGCCTAATTCAATGGATTTTTGGATCACAGCATCCATACGTTCACCACGGGCGATACTTTGACCTAAGTGAAGCTTTAAGGGGGATTCTACATCGCCTTGTTTACAAAAATTAATGGCAATTTCTACGTGACGTTTTTCAATCTGGGTAATTTGGCCATGATATTCATGGCCATCACCATTAAACAATATGATAGGCTCATTCACACGTAAGCGTAATACTTTGGCTACATGATTAGCTGCATTACTTTCAAGGGTAATAGCCTGTCCTTGTTGTAGCTCAGTATCTTGGTAAATGCGGTGAATGGTCATGGTGATATCCTTACCAGGGTTGCCACATGGGTTGGATTATTTAAGTATCAAGGAGTAATGCTTGCAATTTCTTAGGCCGTGAGTTGCACAGCCTAAGAAAACATGCCCGCTTAGTACCGATAATAATCAGGTTTATAAGGACCATCCACATCCAAACCAAGGTATTTCGCTTGTTCTGCGGTGAGGCGCGTTAATTTCGCACCTAATTTACCTAAGTGGAGACGTGCTACCTTTTCATCTAATTTTTTCGGTAATACGTAAACTTGTTTGTCATAATTACTGCTGTTTTGCCATAACTCAATTTGTGCGAGCACTTGGTTTGTGAAAGATGCTGACATCACAAAGCTAGGATGACCTGTGGCACACCCTAAATTCACTAAGCGTCCTTCAGCTAAAACAATAATACGATTACCGCTAGGTAAAATCACATGATCCACTTGGGGCTTGATATTTTCCCATTCATATTGACGCATGGCAGCAATTTGAATTTCTGAATCAAAGTGACCAATATTCGCAACGATAGCTTGGTCTTTCATTTGCACCATATGGTCATGAGTAATAACGTCAGCGTTACCTGTGGCAGTGATAAAGATATCGGCAGTAGCAGCTACATCATCTAAAGTAACGACACGGAAACCTTCCATTGCTGCTTGTAGGGCATTAATCGGATCAATTTCAGTAATCATGACTGTTGCACCCAAGCCACGTAGGGATTGAGCGCAGCCTTTACCTACATCACCATAGCCAAGGACTACGGCTACTTTACCCGCAATCATCACATCCGTTGCACGCTTGATACCATCCACTAAAGATTCACGGCAACCATACAAATTATCAAACTTAGATTTAGTTACAGAATCATTGACGTTAATAGCAGGTGTTTTTAATGTACCTTCACGTGCCATTTCATAGAGTCGATGTACGCCGGTGGTGGTTTCTTCAGAGATACCTTTAATATCCGCCATTAATTCGGGGAATTTCTCATGCATCATTAGGGTTAAATCACCGCCATCATCCAAAATCATATTCGGACGCCAGGTATTATGACCGACGATGGTTTGCTCTACACACCAATCATATTCTTCATCAGTCTCACCTTTCCAGGCGAATACGGGTATACCCGCCTTTGCCATGGCGGCAGCCGCATGATCTTGCGTAGAAAAAATATTACAGGAAGACCAACGCACTTCAGCGCCCAAGGCCACTAAGGTTTCAATCAATACTGCAGTTTGAATTGTCATATGCAAACAACCCGCAATGCGTGCACCGGCTAAGGGTTGTTGACCTTTATATTCTTCACGTAAAGCCATTAAGCCAGGCATTTCAGTTTCGGCAATGGCGATTTCTTTACGGCCCCAGTCAGCTAGGGATAGATCTTTTACTTTAAAGTCTTCTTGCATGGTAGTTTCCTCAGCAGTTGCTTGTGAAGTCATAATTGTTCCTCGTTTATCTAAGTTTAACTTGGTTCCCCGTAGCTTGTTGCTGGTGCTTTATGCTAGGGGATCCTCAAAATGTATGGAGGTAAAAAAATATTTACGTGTAATGATTAACGCAATCCCATTTAAATCTCTTAACTTGAGTATTGGTCATTTTGCCTGGTAATCAACACTCAGTATTCAAAGCAATGTATTATCTGCTCTGATAAATCTTACTTGGCTGCCTCACGTAAAGCGTCGGCTTTATCCGTCGCTTCCCAACTAAAATCAGCGTGGTTACGACCAAAGTGACCATAAGCAGCAGTTTGGCGGTAAATAGGCCGAATTAAATCCAGCATAGAGATAATACCATAAGGGCGTAAGTCAAAATGCTCTTTGATGAGAGCAATAATGTTGTCATTACTGATTTTGCCGGTACCAAAGGTATCTACAAATAAAGAGGTAGGTTCAGCTACGCCAATGGCATAGGCAATTTGTACCTCACATTGGTCTGCTAAACCTGCTGCGACGATATTCTTGGCAACGTAACGGCCAGCGTAGGCAGCAGAGCGATCGACTTTTGAAGGATCTTTACCTGAGAAACAACCACCGCCATGGCGCGCCATACCACCGTAAGTATCGACAATAATTTTACGTCCAGTCATACCACAATCGCTAGCAGGGCCACCGATAACAAAGCGCCCTGTAGGATTGATAAAGTATTTTGTTTGCGGCGTGATCCATTGCTTAGGGATCACTGGTTTAACAATTTCTTCAATCACTGCTTCGGTTAATTGCGTATGTTCGATGTCAGGACTGTGTTGGGTGGAAAGTACGACGGTATCCACAGCGACAGGTTTGCCATCTTCATATTGGAAGGTTAGCTGGCTTTTCGCATCAGGGCGTAACCATGCTAAGGTGCCATTCTTACGTAGTTCTGCTTGGCGCTGTACTAACCGATGAGAATAGGTAATAGGTGCTGGCATTAATACATCAGTTTCATTACTAGCATAGCCAAACATTAAACCTTGATCACCGGCGCCTTGTTCTTCATCGCTGGCACGATCGACACCCATGGCGATGTCAGCAGATTGTTTACCGATGGACGTTAAAATAGCACAAGAAGCCCAGTCAAAGCCCATCTCTGAACTGTTATAGCCGATATCACGGATAACTTCACGGGCGATTTCTTCAGCATCGACCCAAGCAGAGGTGGTTACTTCACCTGCTACTAAAACCATGCCGGTTTTGACTAATACCTCACAGGCAACTCGCGCTTTCGGATCTTGGTCAATAATTGCATCTAAAATGGCATCTGAAATCTGATCAGCCACTTTATCCGGATGGCCCTCAGAGACAGACTCTGAAGTAAATATGCCAGAATGATTCATAGTATCTCTCTTGTGTTTATTTTGAACAATTAGAGGTTAATTATCGATAAACTTATTAATCGAGGCCGCATCATACTAAAGTTTGCGCAAGGATTCATCTTTTTTGTCCTTTTGCGCGAGAACAGGGTAAATTACATGATGTTCAGCTAAATTTCGTCAATGTTGTTGACGTTTTCCGATCTTGCTATATAAACCGGACAAATAGCATGTTACATATACCGGACATATGACATGTTACCAACAGCTAGAAAATGAACAGTTGCTCAAAACCTCATCCTGAGCGACAATATGCGCCCTAAAAATCAATCTTGGCTGAAGCATTCATGAATGATGGATAAATTGACATTGTTGCCGAATGTTTGGTCAGTTTAATATGGCTTTTTTTATTGCAAAGACAATACAAAGAGCACGACTTTAAGGAGTACACCATGCCATCCCGTAAAGATCTTGCCAATGCTATCCGTGCTTTGAGCATGGATGCCGTGCAACAGGCGAATTCTGGTCACCCCGGTATGCCTATGGGAATGGCAGATATTGCCGAAGTACTATGGAATGACTTTTTAAAACATGATCCGCAGCAGCCAGAATGGCTAAATCGTGATCGTTTTATCCTCTCCAATGGCCATGGTTCTATGTTGCACTATAGTTTGCTGCATTTAGCGGGCTATGATCTAAGTCTTGAAGAATTAAAGAATTTTCGTCAATTACATTCACAAACCCCAGGCCATCCTGAATATGGCGATACCATAGGGGTGGAAACAACTACTGGGCCTTTAGGCCAAGGCTTGGCAAATGCCGTGGGTATGGCCATTGCTGAGCGCTCATTGGCGGCACAATTCAATCGCCCAGGTTATCAACTTATCGAGCATTTTACCTACGTTTTCGCCGGAGATGGCTGCATGATGGAGGGAGTTTCTCATGAGGCATGTTCTTTAGCCGGTACCCTAGGCCTGGGCCATTTGATTTGTTTTTGGGATGATAATGATATTTCCATCGATGGTAATGTCAGTGGTTGGTTTACTGATGATACGCCAGCCCGCTTCCGTGCCTATGGCTGGCATGTGGTGCCAAATGTGGATGGTCATGATCCGGCGGCAGTGAAACAGGCTATTGAAGAAGCCCGCGAAATTACTGATAAGCCAAGTTTAATTTGTTGCAAAACTATCATTGGCTATGGTGCACCGAATGCCGCAGGGGGTGCGAAGTGCCATGGTGCGCCGCTAGGTGATGCTGAAATTCAAGCTGCTCGTGAACAATTAGGTTGGCAGCATCCTGCTTTTGAGATCCCGCAAGATGTCTATGCAGCATGGGATGCTAAGGAGCAAGGTAGCCAACGCTATGCGCAGTGGCAAACTCTGTTTGCTGCCTATGAAAATGAATATCCAGAATTGGCTGCTGAATTTAAGCGTCGTTTAAGTGCTGAATTGCCGGCCCAGTGGTCTGCGCAAGCGACGGTTTATATAGCCCAATGTCAACAGCAAGCAGAATCAGTGGCAAGCCGGAAAGCGTCGCAAATGGCTTTAAATGCTTATGGTCCTGTATTACCTGAACTGTTAGGTGGTTCAGCCGATTTAAGTGGCTCAAATTTGACGAATTGGAGTGGTTCTGAGGTGCTAAATGCTGAGCATCCGGCCGGGAACTATATCCATTATGGTGTCCGTGAATTTGGTATGTCAGCTATCGCGAATGGGATGGCCCTATACAGAGGCTTTATACCTTATGTAGGAACATTCTTAACCTTTTTAGATTATGCGCGTAATGCTGTGCGTATGTCCGCACTGATGAAGCAGCGCGTGATTTATGTTTACACGCACGACTCTATCGGCTTGGGTGAAGATGGCCCTACACACCAGCCTATTGAACATGCCGCTATGCTGCGATTGACACCGAATATGTCAGTCTGGCGCCCCTGTGATACCACGGAAACGGCCGTTGCTTGGCGTATGGCTATTGAGAAACAACAGGGTCCTACCAGTTTATTATTGTCTCGCCAAAGCTTACCGCATCAAGCGCGTAATGAAGAGCAAGTGGCTCAAATTCAGCGAGGTGGTTATATCTTACGCGATAGCGAGGGTGAACCTACTGTGATTTTAATTGCCACAGGATCAGAAGTGAGTTTAGCTATGCAAGCGGCTGAAGTTTTAGGTAAACATGTGCGCGTGGTCTCTATGCCTTCTTGCGATTATTTTGACCAGCAGGATGAAAGTTATAAAGAGCAAGTCTTACCGAGCCATGTGCAAAGGCGTGTAGCCATCGAAACTGGCAGTAAAGATTATTGGTATAAATATGTTGGCCAACAAGGGCGTATTATTGGCATGAGTCAATTTGGCCTGTCAGCACCCGCTAAGCAATTAATGCAAATATTTGGTTTTTCTAGCGAGAACATCGTAAGTACAGTAAAAGAATTAATGGGAGAATAAGTAATGGCCATTAGAATCGCAATCAATGGGTATGGGCGAATTGGTAAATGTATTTTAAGAGCAATTTTCGAAGCTGGTCGCGAGAAAGAATTTGAATTAGTGGCACTGAATGATACGGGTAGTTTAGAAAGTTGTTTACATTTGACACGCTATGATTCAACTCATGGTCGTTTCAATATGGATGTAAATTATCAAGATGATCATATTATTATCAATGGTTATCGCATTCGCCGTTTGTCCGACCGTAATCCTCAGCACTTGCCTTGGGGTGAGTTGGATGTGGATATTGTTTTAGAGTGTTCCGGCCATTTTCGTAATCGTGAAAAGGCTATGCAACATTTAAGTGCTGGCGCAAAGAAAATCCTGATTTCTGCACCGGCAGGTAAAGATGTAGATGCGACGGTGGTCTATGGGGTGAACCATGGCATTTTACGCGCAGAAGACCGTATTGTTTCTAATGCCTCTTGTACAACTAATTGCTTAGCGCCTCTAGTTAAACCACTACATGAACAGATTGGTATAGAGACAGGTTTAATGACGACGATTCATTCTTATACGAATGATCAAATGCTGATAGATGCAAACCATAAAGACGTACGCCGCGCTCGCTCCGCAACACAATCAGTGATCCCAGCCAAAACAGGCGCAGCGGCAGCCATTGGCTTAGTGATCCCTGACTTAGCCGGCCGCATGGATGGTATGGCAGTGCGTGTACCTACGCCGAATGTATCTTTAGTTGATCTCAGTTTTCAAGCCAGTCGTGATACTAGTGTGGAAGAAATTAACCAAATTGTAAAAACTGCCGCAGAAAACGAATTAAAGGGAATTCTAGGCTATACTGAAGAACCCTTGGTTTCTGTGGATTATAATCATCACCCAGCGTCAAGTATTTTTGATGCGACACAAACTAAAGTCTTACAGCGCAGCGCGAAAGTGATGGCATGGTATGATAATGAGTGGGCATTTTCCAACCGTATGCTCGATGTCGCTGCAGCTATGACCGCAGCAAAATAGTTCTGTATAGCACATGCTGTAATAGCGAGTGACTAATACGTAGCAGACGGGAGAGAGTTTTTAAAATATGACAATGCTCAAGTTAACAGATTTAGATATACAAAATAAGCGCGTACTCATCCGCGAGGATTTAAACGTACCAGTGAAAAATGGCAAGGTTGTTGATGACGCGCGCATTCGCTCTGCACTGCCTACCATAGAGTATGCCCTAGAACATGATGCTGCAGTTATTTTAATGTCGCATTTAGGTCGCCCTGCAGAAGGGGAATTCAATGAAGAGTATTCACTCGCACCTGTTGCAGCACATTTATCAGAATTATTAAATCAACCGGTAACGCTTATTTCTGATTGGAGTAATGGCTTTGATATTTCTCCAGGTAAAGTCGTTATGTGTGAGAATGTACGTATGCTCAAAGGTGAGCGTGATAACGATGAAGTGTTAGCGAAGCATATGGCTGCATTGTGTGATATCTTTGTGATGGATGCTTTTGGTACTGCACATCGCGCCCAAGCATCGACTCATGGCGTTGCTTGCTTTGCTCCTGTTGCTTGTGCGGGGCCATTATTAGTGAAGGAATTAAACTCATTACATGAAGCGATGCAATCACCCACCCAGCCTATTGTTGCCATTGTTGGTGGGGCAAAGGTGTCAACGAAATTACGCGTATTAAAATCTTTAATGGATAATGTGGACCATTTGATCGTAGGCGGTGGTATTGCCAATACCTTTTTAGCTGCTGCCGGTTTCCCTATTGGTGAGTCGCTGTATGAAGAAAGTCTTATCGATGAAGCGCAGCAATTATTAGCTCAATCGGATGCAGGTGCGGCAAATTTACCCTTACCTGTGGACGTGGTTGTGGCTAAAGAATTTTCCTCTACTGCTGAAGCCGAGGTGAAGTTGATTAATGATGTTGCTGATGATGATAAAATTTTGGATATAGGTCCCGCAACAATCGAACTGTATACACAGTTATTAAAAGATGCAAAAACTATTGTATGGAATGGTCCAGTAGGTGTTTTTGAATATGAACAATTTAGTCAAGGGACGCAAGCATTAGCTCATGCTGTCGCAGATAGCTCTGCATTTTCGGTAGCCGGTGGTGGTGATACGTTGATGGCGGTTAACAAATATAATGTTGCAGATAAAATTTCTTATATTACCACTGGGGGTGGTGCCTTTTTAAAATATTTAGAGGGTAAACCATTGCCTGCTGTAGAAGTGTTAGAGCAACGGGCTCATGATGTGCAATAGGATAATAAAATGAAAGAAGCCTTACGACGAACGAAGATTATTGCAACCTTAGGTCCCGCGACAGATGCGCCTGGTGTATTAGAACGTGTGATTGCTGCAGGTGCTGATTTAGTTCGGGCTAATTTTTCTCATGGTAATGCTGAAGACCATGCGAAGCGTATCCAACAAGTGCGTGATATATCTCAGAAGTTAGGCCGTGAGGTGGGCATACTTGCCGATTTGCAAGGCCCGAAAATTCGTATTGCCCGATTCAAAGATAAAAAAATACTTTTGCAACGAGATGCAACATTTGTGCTTGATGCTGCCTTAGATACAGAACAGGGTACAGAGCAAGCGGTTGGTATTGACTATAAAGAATTACCACGTGATGTCAGTGTCGGTGATAATTTGCTTTTAGATGATGGCCGCATTGTCTTGAGTGTGGCTGCGGTAGAAGGTCATAAAATTGTCTGCCAAGTGGTTGTCGGTGGTGAATTATCTAATAATAAAGGTATTAATCGCCAGGGGGGTGGTTTATCTGCTGCTGCGTTAACTGAGAAAGACAAAGCGGATTTAAAAATTGCCATTAATTTAGGCGTTGACTATATTGCTGTTTCATTTCCCCGTAGTGCGGCTGATATTGAAGAAGCTAAGGCGTTAATTGCTGAGGCAGGTGGTTCGGCTGGCGTCATTGCCAAAATTGAACGTAGTGAAGCCGTAATTGCTAGCGAAGAAATCATTAAAGCATCGGCTGCTATTATGGTGGCTCGAGGCGATCTGGGGGTTGAAATTGGTGACGCGGAATTACCCTCAGTACAAAAAGAGATTATTCATCAATGCCGATCATTAGACAAAGCAGTGATTACAGCAACCCAGATGATGGAATCGATGATCCATAACAGTATTCCTACTCGCGCAGAAGTATTTGATGTGGCCAATGCAGTGTTAGATGGTACCGATGCGGTGATGTTGTCTGCGGAAACTGCTGCAGGTGAGCACCCTGATGATGTGGTTGCTGCAATGGCGCGGATATGTTTAGGTGCTGAGCGTAATCGTATTTCTCAAGTATCAGGTCACCGTTTAGATAGTGAATTTGACCGTGTTGATGAAGCCATTGCCATGGCGGCCATGTATACGGCTAATCATTTTAATGTGAAGGCCATTATTTCTCTCACTGAATCAGGCTCTACGCCATTATGGATGTCACGGATCCGCTCTGGTATCCCCATTTATGGTTTGTCGCGCCATGTAGCATCTCAACGCCGTATGACGCTCTTTCGTGGCGTGTATCCTATCCATTTTGATGTTACTGAGCATGGCCGACATGAAGTGAATGGTCGAGTGATTGAAAAAATGCAAGCATTGGGTTTAGTGGATGATGGTGATTTTGTGATGATCACTCGCGGTGATTATATGGGATTACACGGTGGTTCTAATACCTTGAAGATTGTCCAAGTGGGTAATGTAAATTAAAAGGTTTTTGTTGAAACCAGGACATTAACCCGGACATTCAAGATGTCCGGGTTGTCCGGCTGAAATCATTCATTAATACATATATCCATGCTGTGGTGATGGTGCATCAGCGTGGGAAAGACTATCTGTACACAAAAAAGACAATACCTAGAAGAAAATAAACAATTGTCGTTTATAATCGGTTGCCCGTTCTGCATCAATGTACTGCCCCCCTTGTCGAACTACTGAGAATTCCTCGGTAGTTGCTGTTTCAATCAATCCACCGTTAGCATAAATATTTTTGAGGTGTCTAAAATTTCAGATAGTTGTCTTTGGATAAGCTAAACGGTATTTCCTTCGAGTTTCACTGAAATGGTGGATTCATCGTCAAGTTGATGAATGATAAGTTTGCCTACTGGGTTACCTTAATTAGTCAAAAATATTTGACCGAAGTTTAAGAGGTTGACAGTATTGTATCAATAAAATATGTTATTAATCCTAAACTGACATATTTTTATATAATGAAAGGGGCACTAATGCAAACTGGTAGCATCAACCATGTGGCAATTACTGTATTAAATCTCGAAGAGTCGATAGCTTTTTATGAGCCATTTTTATCCTTATTAGGATACCAGTTTAAAGCAATGCTTCCTAATGAGTCACAAATAGAAGATAGCTACTTTGGGTGCGGCCTTTTTGGTAACGATAATACTGGTACATGGATTAACTTATGGCAAAAGTCTCCTACATCAGATACTAAATTTAATAGGTATAATGTGGGACTTCATCATTTAGCTTTTCACACTAATACAAAAGAAGAGTTAGTTAAGGTTTATCATTGGGTAAAAAAAAATAAAAACTGCCAGATTTTAGATGCTCCTAAAGATTATCCAGAATATGGACTTAATTATCTTTCTTTCTTTTTTAAAGAATTAAATGGAATTAAATTGGAAATTGTGACGATGGAAGACACAGATACTAAAGTTTAGTTAAATGAACATTTATAACCACAAATTTTGGTACGAATGTGGGCGCTATCCCAAATATCTATTTAATAATAAGCGTCTATTTTTATGTCCTAGTTAGTCCTAGAAGGTAATGCTTCGGTGAATGCCCTCTAGTAAGTTTGGGAGCATTACACTAGAAGTTTCAGGCAAAGATTTTTTAATCAATATTTGAACGCTATTTTTTATAGGCCATAAAAGCATAAATAAAAGGTTTTTGGCAATGAAATGTTTTGATGGGTCTTTGTACTGCTGATATATCATTCCGAACGTAAGCATTCGATAGGATTTAGCCTTGCTGCTTGATAAGCTGGATAAAATCCAAAGAAAATACCGATGGATGCTGACACGGCAAAACCAATCACCGGCGGTAAGATAAAAATTTTAAAATGCCAGTGAGCAAAAATCGAAATAATATATGATGTCAAAATACCCAAAATTACTCCTAATGCACCACCAAATAATGATAATGTGACTGCTTCAATCAGAAAAAGCAATTGAATATCACTTCGTTTTGCGCCAATAGCTTTGCGGATCCCGATCTCACGTTTACGTTCGACTACTGAGACTAGCATAATATTCATCACACCTATCCCGCCGACGATTAATGAAATACTGCCAATTAATCCGAGTAATATAGTTAATATTTGTTTTTGGTGAATCATGCTATTGATGAGTTCTTTGGCACTGCGAAAGTATAACTGTTTACCAGGGGCGATTTGATTGATGTAATTTGTCATGATTTTTTGTGTGGCATCGATATCAGCATCTGGCCGTAGACGTAAAATGACATTATTGATTTTTGCAAATTTTGATACAGTTGTTGCTGCTGGGATTGTAATAATTATTGAGCGGTTAATATCGCCGTTAAAAAAAGAATTTTCGGGCCAGTGTTCAGCTACACCAACCACAGTGAAGTATTCTGTGCCAATTTGTAATTGTCTGCCTACAGGATCGTATACAGCATATTTTTTTAACTGTTCGGCAATATCTTTACCAATAACACAATAGTGTTGGTAATTATCTAAATTAGATATAAACCGACCTTGTTGTAAATTAATTTTGATCACATCTTCTAAGTTTTCTGTTGCACCGATCAAATTGGCATTGATTTTATGGCCGTGATAATAAATGTTTGCATAAGTGTCTGTGTAAGGCGCTGCTTTTATAATATTATCTGTGGGTGGTTTTAGTGAACTGACTTGAGCAGGGGTGAAGCCAGTGTTCTTAGTGGCTTGTTTACCTGCTTCGCCAATTGATACGGATAGTAAATCTGTCCCTAATTTTTTAAATTGTGCTAAGGTTTGTTGGGTGGCTAATTCGCCACTGGAAACCATAGCAACAACGGAAGCGGTACCCACGAGAATACCTAAGATAGCTAGGAATGAACGTAACTTCCCTGATAGTAAATTTGCAATGGCATCTTTCGATTGTATGGTAATACTCACAATTTTCTCTCTACTCAGTGTTCTTGTCATTATCAGGTTTTGGACGCTTTACTTTACGCTTTGGCTTTGCTTTGGGAGGTAAAACAACATCAGGTTTGCGTTTCTGTGATGGTTGTTCAGGTACTACCCTTGTTTTACGTGTGATGTTTGCTGTTTCAATGACCACTGGTTGCATTGACGGTTTTGTTTCGCTGCTAGCCTTATCTGTTGCAGGCTCTGTTGGCGTATTTGTATCTTTTGCTGTTTTAACTTTACTGGACTGACTATTTTTACTTGTCTCAGGAGCTATTGTTGATTTCTTAGCCGGTGCTGGCTTAGTTGTTGCTATTTTGACTTCACTGGTTTGGTCGTTTTTACTTGTCTCAGGAACTGTTGTTGGTTTCTTAACCGCTGCTTGTTTAGTTTTTGTGGGTTTATGCTTTGGCTTGGCTTTTGTTGCTGTCTTTTTTGTTTGACTTTTTTTTGTCTGGGTTTGTTTTGTCTCCGATGTTTTCTTTGCAGTGTTAGCGGCCGATATTTTTTGTTCAGTGTCTACTGGGCTGGTTATAGCTGTATGAGCTTCCTCTAATTGCTCAGGTGCTGTAGGCATCATGGGCATTGTAGGTGTAGGAGGAACTTGTTGGCTTACGTTTGCTTCATCAGTGGCAATGGTTTGCTTTTGTCGTTTATTCGGGGTTATCTTTTTCGTTGGTTTTTTCTTTTGCTTAGATTTAGATTTTGCTGCTGTTTGGGTTTGCTGAGATTTGTTCTGGGTAGTTTTTGCCTCATTAGGCTCTACTGTTTTTTTATCTGCCTTAGCAATGGCTGCTTTGGGCTGATCTTTTTCCTGTGTTGGTTTCGTTTTAGAAGCTTTTGTTACAGATATGCTATTATCATTAATTACCAAGCCATCCTTGACGTGCACACTGCGTTTGCATTGCTCGGCAACGTTTGGATCATGGGTAATGATGACAATGGTTGTACTTTGCTCTTCATTGAGCTGAATGAATAAATCCATGACATCTTGGCTTGTCTTTGAATCTAGGGCACCAGTAGGTTCATCCGCGAGAATAACACTTGGGTTGCCCACCAGTGCTCTGGCTATGGCGATGCGTTGTTGTTGACCACCGGATAACTCATTAGGTTGGTGAGCAATGTAATCAGCCATGCCTACCTGCTCCAAGCGGTGCATTGCTAATTCTTCAGCCGCAGCGCCCCGTATATTGCGATATATCAGTGGTAAGCATACATTGTCTAGCGCGGTTAAGCGTGGTAGTAAGAAAAAAGATTGGAAGACAAAACCAATGAGCCGATTACGCAGTGTGGCCATTTGATTATCATTCAGTTGTGACACGTCTTTATCGGTTAAATAGTAGTCACCAGTGTCTGGGTTATCCAAAAGACCAATGATATTCATGAGTGTTGATTTACCAGAGCCAGAAGTGCCCATAATTGAAACTAGTTCACCGGCTTGTACGTTGAAACTCACGTCTTTAAGAGCTTGGATGTTGTTTTCACCAACGGTATAAGTTTTAGTGATATTTTTTAAATCAATGATTGATGACAATGATGTCTCCAGCGTTTAATCCTTTTGTAATTTCTACAGTATCTTGAGTCGTACGTCCAGTAGTAACCGCAACTTGTCTGGTACGGCCGGTTTTAGGGTCCTGTTGTTGAACATAGGCTTGTGAGCCTTGATGCGTGACGGCGGCAATGGGTACGCTGAGTATTTGCGGCTGGTCTAAAGTGACTTTAACTTTGGCAGTCATGCCTACATGGATGCTTTGTTGTTCTTGGGTTGTTAAATGTGGCACCTCAATCGTCACTGGGAATGTGGGTTGTTGCGACGCTTGAGTTTTTGCTTGGGTATTCACGGCAGTGATAACGCCATGTAGGGTATATTGAGAAAATGCTGGGCCTGTGACGATAACTTTTTCTCCTCTGTTTATTTGATTAATGTTAATCTCATTGACATCGATATTAATTTTTATCCCGTTGATATCGCCAAGGACCAAGAGAGTTTGTCCTGCTTTGACTTCACTGCCCACGGATATTTCTTTGCTTGCATTGTGGCTGGAGCGCTCAGTAGTCTTGCTCGGAAAAAGTGCAATCCCGGCTGCTGGAGCATGTATAATCAGTGAGTCATGTTTTGTTGAAAATATTTTAAAAATTTCTTCTCGATTATCAAAGTGAAACTTTGTTACTTGTTCATGGATGCCTGCTTTCTTGAATATAGCTTCTAATTTATAGCGCGCTTCGAGCAGTGCTAGATACGATTCCTTACTGGCATTTTGCGCTGCATAGTAGTCATCATCAGAGATAAATTTTAGGTGATGTAGTTCCTGTGAGCCTGTAAATTTACGGTGCTTATCAGCATAATCATCCATAGCTTTTAAATAAGTAGATACAGCGGTACGAAAATTTTCTTCTAGTTTAGTTGAAATAATGATGAATAACTTATCGTTTTTATTAACCTGTTGGCCATAGTGGAAAAATTGCTGGTTGATGGTGCCTGCTTCTGGGGTTGCCACGGAAATAATACGAATAGGACTGACTGAGCCAGTGAAATAAAGAGGAGCGGATGAATCACTGAGTTTCACCGTATAGGTTTCTAACGGTGTTTGCTGTGTATCCTTTTTTCCACAGCCTACGACTAAGCCGCAGACCAGTACAAATAATAGAATTTTTTTCATCATTAATACCTAACTTTAATTGCCCAAATATCCAGTGTTGTGCCCATATCTGCATATAGGCGGGTTAAATTGTTTAAATAATCAATTTTTGCTTGAATCAATGTTTGTCTTGCAGTATCTAGATCTTGTTGTTTTGTAGTGACCTGAAAGGTGCTGACTAAGCCAAATTTTAATTTAGCCATTAAATATTCTTGGTTCTTTTGTTGTAATTCTAAAGCATGTTTACTAAGAAGTACCTGTTTAGCTTGCGATTCGATATTGGAAATGTCATTAATAATGGTTGTGCGTAATTCACGTTTATCTCTGGCTAAATTGATTTTATCTGTATCTACAGCCACTTGTGCTTGAATGATGGCTTGACGTAATGTGTAGTCATCGATGGGGACATCTAAATCTAAGCCAACCATCACAGAGGTATTTTGATTATTGGACAAGCTACTTAAACCTTGATTTCTACCACCACCCATACCGTTACCTGTGGTTGCATCTAGGCTTAGGTTTAATTGTGTTTGCGCATTGTCTTTTGCAACCACAAGATTTCGTTCATCTTGGCGTAAGGTTAAAATATCAGTTAAGTATTGGATATTGTTTTGTAATGCTAATTGATAACTTTCCTCCACCTTAGGAAAAATGAGTTCAATATTATCTACATCATTGGGTACTTCAAAATTAGTTTCAGAAGGTAAACCAATGGTGTTCACTAGACTAAGTTTATCATTAATGACACTATTTTCAGTGTTTTGGAAGGTGACTTGTTCTGAGGCATATTGTGCTTCTGCCTGTAACACTTCTGTAGGAGCTTTGCGTCCGGCTTTAATCATTGCATGGTCGAGTTTGATTGTATCAGCATAACCGGTTAGAGAGAGTTTTGAGGTTTGTAAATTATTTTGATCAAAAATCAATTGGCGGTAATCTTCGATCACCGTTACTACAGTTTGTATGACGGTTGATTTAAGCCTAAGCCTGGAAATAACTTCTTGATCTTGGGCATTATATAATGAAGCTAGAGTTACTTCTTTACCAAAGCCGCGAAGTAGCGGTTGTTCAATTTTTAATTCTAAACCAGGGTTCCAATGGCCGCTAGTATCCGTGGCATTTTGCATGGCTACATCATAAGTTGTGCCATAGATCCCATTCAGTGATGCTGCGGGTGTTAGTGAGGTAGAATGGGTTGATGTGCTTTCTCCATTACTTCGTGTCGCCGTAGCTTGCGCGGAACCTTTTAGTGAATATTGCCACTCGAAGTCATTCTCAGCCACGCGCAGGTCGAATTTATCCGCTACGCGCTGTACTTGTTCTGATTGTACATTAGGGTTGTAGCGCAGAGAGAGCAAAATAGCTTCAGAGAGAGATAAGGGTTTTGGCGCAGCACCTTGTTCCAATACATCAGTGGCATTAGGTATATCCTCTAATTGCGGTGGTTCCGAAAGTTTTGCGGTTTTGCGCGCAGATTGAAAATCTTTAGAAAGTCGTTTCAATGCAGGCGGCCATTCTGATGCTGCAGTAGCAGTGCCAGAGGCCGTGGTTTCTTTTATTTCCGTGGGAGTTTGCGTATCGGGCAAATAGTGGGGCGTAGCATTAGGGGTTGTACCTTGGTCTTGAGGTGAAAGAACCCTTGTAGATTCAAGGATTTTTTTATCAGTATTCACCGTAGTGTAGGTATTGTCAGCCCAAGGGTTTGGGATAGAGGTATGCTGTTGGACATTTTGTTGCCATGGCTGTGGTAAAGCGGCATGAGCGGCAGCAATGTAAAAGCAACATATAAGTATCATATTGTTTTTAAACACAATTTTTTTAAACATACGATTTTTTGTCACTTTTCTCTAGTTAGGAGCCTATGGTTGCTGAAGTTAGAGTTGTTTTCAAGTATTCAGTGCTTTGGGGGGGATAGGCCTTTTACAAAATGATTTTTTCCATAAGAGCCTTGACATTTTTTAAATACGCACGATAATTATACAAAAAATAATTATATAAAATTATACATAAATGGCGCTTCGGGAGACATGGGCTATGAATACAGTAACACTACTTAAGTGGGGGAATTCAATGGGAATACGTATACCAATGGCGGTTGCCAAACAGGCAGGGGTCCAACTGGGCCAAAAAATGCAGATCATGGTCAATGAGCGGAATAATATCATGCTGATCCCACAAACAGGGCCACGCCAAGGTTGGCAGGAGGCATTTAACCAGATTGCAGATACTGGTGAGGATACTATGTTACTTAGTGATATTGAGTCAGAGTTTGATGAGGATGATTGGCAATGGTAAAACCGGAAAAATTCGATGTGTGCTTGGTAAATTTAGATCCCACGGTAGGTGCAGAAATTAAGAAAACCCGGCCTTGTCTAGTGATTTCTCCAAATTCAATGAATCATAGTCGTTTAAAAACGGTGATTATTGCGCCATTAACTTCAAAAATTAGAGAAAATTTTCCAACACGGGTGACAATAAATTTTGCAGATAAGCGTGGCCAAGTAGCATTAGATCAATTACGAGTTATTGACCGAGCAAGAGTAGTACAGATTTTGGGACCGATTAACCGTAAGGCAAAAGACGAGGTGACTGATGTGTTACAAGCACTGTTTGCTTATTAGATAGAACCATTAAATGTGCAATTATTAGCTAGATAGGCTATTATTACCGTCAACAACGTTGTTTTAGAATAAAATGATTGTACATAAGTAATAATAAGTTTTTGAAATTAAAAGATAATTTGGTTAAGAACCTTTTCAGTAACCTGGCTAAACGCTCGGTAATTGTATCCTTAATATAGTATTAAGAATTTTTTGTTATAGTTCAGCACAAATTATTACAAGTATGAGTACGTTATCTCAAGCAAATAAAGATAGGTAACTCTAGGAGAGTGAGTGATGGGAAGCTCAGTGTTAGGTCCATTAGACCCCAGCCAATTAGGAAAGCGTATTGCTACGCAAATGTTTGGTTCAGCCGAACCAAAGGGCTCTGTATACGATAATAGCAATCCAGAGAATTTTAAATGTCCCATGACTGGTGCCAATCTTGTTTGGTTGACCAGCAGATATGAAGAGATTAAAAGTTCTCGCCGTAGTAATAAGCATGTAAAAGCTCAAGCACAGATTATTAAAGAATTTAACGATTTTGTTAATAATTTAACAGATGAAAGTGCAGCACTTACATTAGAACAACTAGAAGAGCTTAGCCAGAAGATTTTATTACGCCGTACTGCGAGTAGTTTATTTGATCCGTTAGCTGCGGCGAATTTAATTGTTAATGCCTTGGCAGAACAGATCCGTAAATCAGCAGAGTACTACTACTATCTGCCCGTTGATAAAGATCAACAAGATAAAGTCCATGAGCGCTACCAAGCCATCATGGTTAACTTAGATAGATTCCCTGATAAAACGAAGCCACTTACTGTAGGTGATTTACGTTTATATTTTCGCATCCTCAAGCAATATGAAAAAGAGGCAGGGCATACCTATCGACAATCATTGCAAGATTTATATCAATTTATTACGTTTCAATACGGGCTAACTGACAATCGTAAGCAAGAAGATAGCCATGAGTTAAGCCTTGACGATATGCATATGCTTAGCCATGTAATGGCGAGTCGTCGTCAACGTAATAGCCGTACAACCCGCGATGCAAATAGCTTTGAAAGTCGCTTTTTTAATTATCTCTCAGAGCATTCACGTGCACATCTGAAGCATATCTTTGCGCGTGATGTACAAAAAGAGAGAAATAATGAAAGTAAAGTGGACACACGCAAATATCAAGCGACTCATACCCAGTTGTTTGAATTTCCTGATACCACTAAATATCTTACCCTACGTGATTTATTGATTTATTTTGATTACTACCGCGAACATCGTGGCTTCTTCCGTCGAAATTTTAGTATCATCGGCTTAAGTGCGGCAATGACAGAATATGAAGCGTTGATTAAAAAGATTGCAGCAGAACATGGTATTAAGAATCTTGATACTGCGAATAGTCAAGCAGATGATGAGAAGCTTGATGTAAAGCTTACTGTGGCACAATTAACCAACATTGCCAACTATTTAAATAACTGTCGTGAAAAATACCGTATCGATACTCCGGCTGAGCGGAAAAAGGCTACAGCCAAGACACTTGGCTTTCTCGCGCAGCATGTGCAGCATTCTTTGAAAAAATATCCTATGGCCGCTACTCTCCGCGCGGCAACCATTACTGCTGCTACCGGCTTGCCCGATAAGTCACAACCTTTAACCGTAAGAGATTTAAAGCTTTATCTACAGCGATTGGAATCTATCCAAGTAAAAAGTACCTTTAGTAAGAATGACTCTACGTATATACAGCAACTTAAACAGATTATACAGATTTTGATATTGCAAGCGAAAGATGGTGATTACGTATTAGAAAGCAATGATAAGGCTACATTAAAAGAGGTATTAAGAATAAGAAAAAGCGGTGATACAAGCATACCGTTATTACCCAGCGTAGAAACTATTGCAGAATTGGTGAACAAGTATCAGCAACGCACAAGTAGTAAAGCTGATCCTTATGCCCAAACAGTAATGAGCCATTTACTTGAACATAGCTATGCCTATGAGCGGCACATTCAATTGCAGGATGTCAATCAACTGTTGCAGTTTACGCCTCCACAGCAAGGTGTTGCCATTGTAACCAAAGCTGATCATGAACATTATTACATGGTATTACCTGATATGACGCTCAACGTTTTTCACCGCCAAGCATTTCACGATGTGGTAGTGAATCAGGGTAAGTTAGCACCTGCACTATTAGTCCCTTATGTAGATAATCAATTTAATCCAATAAAATTAAATGCAATAGAGTCCGTTGATGAAAAAGCGCGAGCAATAGTCAAAAATAATTTAGCTGATAAATTTAGTTCTGTTGAAGAGTTAAACATAACATTAGCCGATTATAAGGCCGCATATCGTGGGTATTTATGTAGTGAGCAGGTTTATCCGAGAGCTTACTTTGAGGATGAATGGTCAAATGGTGATGGGGCTGGCCTTGATTTAGATCCAAAAGAAGTTTTAATTTTATCTTATAATATACTCAAAGCAGCATTACCGCGCGATGTTGTCAAAAAGGCCACTATAGCTGCAGATAATATTAGTTATGCAACTAGTGGGCTAAGCCACAAGAATCCTGATGATTATTATCTTGAATATTTCGTCGAACAAGCAAATAACGAATTAGTATCACAGGGATTAGATGAAAAATGCATTAATATGGATATAGTATTGGCTGATATAGATAGATGTTATCGCATGTTTCTTGATAATGCCTGGGACCGACATAAGCAAGAGCAAGATAAAGCTGCTTATGATCGTGTTGCACAACTAGCTATGGGAATCTACTGTCGAAGGAATAATACGCAGCATAACCAAAATGTACAGCAATTATTTGATACAGAGTGGCAAAAGGCATTTCAAGAAACGGCAAGATGTCCTGAACAAACACGTTATAGACAAACAGTTTCCCTCTTTGTAAGAGCAATACTACCTACGGTGAAAGAAAATGATGTAGATAAACAGCTCGATCGAGTCTTGCTTGAGCAGTATCAACAACCTCTGCTTACGCAGGCATTACATAATAACGATTACAGCATGTTGCAGGATACGGGTTTAGATATACAGACATTTCGCGAGATTTTCTCACAAGAAAAGGCTAAATTAACACCACAGCAGCAAGCAGATGTGCAGGTTATGAATACGCTTGCCTATACTGTATATAGGCAGCATAAAGATCAATACCAGCAAAAAATATTAAAGCAAAAAACGGCAGAAAAACGTGAAGAATTAAAACAACAGCTCCGAGCACAAGGTGCGCTTGATGAAGTTAATATCTATACTGACCAGCTTCCTGACCTTTGCTCTCGTGTTATTAAGCAGTTAGAGAATAATCATGAAATCACCGCTGATATATTTGCCCAAGCTCAGCAATTGGCTAATAAGCAACTGTCATCACAAACAGCAGATATAGCTTACGTTGAATGTTTGATTAAGCACATTAATGCATTGCGTAATCAACAAGTAGAGACCCGTCGCTTTGGACCGCCTGAACCCTTTTGTCTTGAGACGCAATTATACTTGGCCTACGTGGCAAGACGTGCGGAGCTTAGAGCAGATAATCAAGTCGATGAATTTTATACAGCAGAAGATAATCCTGTATATAGTTTTGCTTATTGCGTTCCTTGTAAACAAATGGTTAAAGGTCATTTCCCAACAGAATTTGATGGCTTACGTGTCAGTAGCATGAATCACCTTTATAAGTTCCCATTAACAGCAGATATACGTAGCGTATTTGAAGGTGTAGAACAACATCCACACAAAGATTATAAATACATTACCTTTGATATCTCTGCACCGCAAGTCGCACCGCTGCCGCGGCACGGAAATGGTTCTTGATATTTTTTACTTTATGTATGTTCATTCGTCATCAGTAATATTGTTACCAAAAAAATGTTGTCATCTCTCGGTGTAGTGTCTCTGCTATCATCAACTATGTTGTGATGAGAAAAAATGTTGTTATCATGAGTGCGAAGCACGTAGGATCTCCCGCCGGTTTGACTGCCTAGTTATAAGAATTTTCATGTTCGCTAAACCATGAGGGGATCTCTCGCTTGCGCTCGAGTTATGAGGAAGATTATTGTCATTGCTAATGCTAGAATCGCTGAATTTTTGAACGATAAACAAACAAAAACAACATAGTTGATGACAACAACTTATTGTTGACTAAATCATCAGGAGATTCCCCACTGTGCTTAAAATGACAGCGCGTCATATCATTGTGAAATATAAAACTTATAAGGAACAGCAATATTTAATTCTTCCGTATTGATAACTACCAATATCATCCACCGTTGTTTAGGATCACTTGTCTTACGTAAGGTGACACTGCCCGTGTAGCTATTATTGCGTTTCGGCGTTAAATTAATTGTTGATGATGAACGTCCAGATTTTAATGCGGTTAAGATGGCACTGACATTCTTCGGTTGAATTTTTTTTAACGTTACCTTCAATGCGATAGGCTTACCCAAGGGTATTGATTTAGGAGAAACCTCTAAAGTAACGCTTTTACCATCCTTCATGAGGACGGTACAGGCTTGCTGATGTAAATCGCAGTTCTGTTGCCGTGATGGTGTGGGTACAGACTTGTTCTTACTGTGCCAAAAATGCTGGCCTAGTTTAGCGAGCAAGATGGCTAATACTAAAATAGCAATGATACGTAGTAAACGTTGAGTCCGTGAGGATTTGCTCTTAGATGTTGGATCTGTCATATAGGTACCTTGAATGTTATGCTGTTGGCATTATTATAATCGATATGGTTTTTTTTCTATAGTTTTTTAGCACTTTTGCTATTTGAATATTGTATAGCACATACATTCATTAGATAAAATAAAAAGTCATGTCCTAAGGTTCATTCTAGGGATGTTTATTTGAGTTATATCTTGTTAGACTAAGCGAACAAAAAGAGGAGTCGTATTATGCAATTACTACAAGATAAAATAGTGTTTATTACTGGAGCAACTAGCGGCATCGGTGCAGCCTGTGCCAGAGAATTTGCTAAACAAGGTGCAAAATTAATACTCTGTGCCAGACGAGAAAATATGTTAGCAGAATTAACTGACCAATTGGAAAAAGACTTTAATGCGAAAAGCTACTGTCTTGCTGTGGATGTATCTGATCGGGAGAATATTACGCGTGCAATTGATGAACTACCTGCAGAATGGTCTGCTATCGATATTTTAATTAATAATGCAGGTCTAGCCCGTGGTTTGTGTAAATTTCATGAATTAAGTTACGACGATTGTGATGAAATGATCGATACGAATATTAAAGGCTTAATTTATGTAAATAAAGCAGTGTTAAAAACCATGACGGCACGTAATAGTGGTCACATTATCCATATGGGGTCAATCGCCGGACATCAAACTTATCCAGGCGGCAATATTTACAGTGCAACAAAACATGCAGTTAGAGCGATTAATGAAAGTATAAAAGTAGATTTAACAGGGACTAATATTCGTGTGTCGTCTATCGACCCCGGTATGGTCGAGACTAACTTTAGTAATGTACGTTTTCGTGGTGATAATGATCGTGCTAAGCAGGTCTATCATGGTATGCAGCCCTTAGTCGCAGAAGATATTGCTGAGATTGCTGTGTTTATTGCAAGTAGACCTGCTCATGTGAATATATTAGACTTAATCGTCTTGCCTGTTGCCCAGTCTTCAACCCATGATGTGCACAGAGAGAGTTAATGGCATTTACTTTAAACAAGTCTGTAAAATATTTTTAATATTATTCACGTAAAATAAAAAATTTGTCATCTCTTGACGAGGTAGTTTGAGGGCAGGTGAGTCTTCACGTAATTGTTTGATTTGGCTATTAAGTTCTTCTAAAGCCTGGGTTATCTCAGAAGTGTTTGGACATGAGTGATTACTTTTTGTTATCCAATAATTTGTAACACACTTGATAGCTGGTTCAAGCTGAAAATTTAGCTTTTCTGCATAATCACTCGCGAGTCGTAAATCCGTTGTTGAGGCGATGGCCAGTAATATCGTCGCAAGGTTACGTTGTTTATCTGTGACTTGTTCAAAGTGCGTTAATTCAAGGTGACCTTGACGGTGATATGTCCATAAGGCTTCAAGTAATTGCCGTTGCTTTACAATCAAGTCATGAAAATCAGTTTGGTATTGATTAATTAAAGGCGTATCCAGTTTTTGCAAAATAATTAATTCATATAGATTTTGTAGTTGTATGTAAGTTGTCTGTATGCTTTGACGTAACATAGTGTTTGGATGAGAGGGCCAAACTAGACGACCAACAATGAATGCAGCACCGATACCGATAAAAATACCTGCTAAACGTTCTAAGGCTGGCGCAATGGTCAGAGGTGGCGTAGAGGAGCTTAATAGTGTAATTGCCAATGCCATATTGGCTTGTTGGCCTAGGAAAATAAGTTTCGGTTTAGCAACTATAATATAAGAAAATAACCAACAGAAAATAAATAAGATAATTAGTAAAACTGTTGTATCAAAAACAAAGAAGTGCAAGGCTAATAGTCCAACTCCACCACCTAAAGTACAACCAAGCAAGCGCATTTCAGCTACATAACGGGCATCATAAGAATTTTTTTGTAGGGAGATAACCACAGAACTGATGATACCTTGTAGACCACCAGGCCAGTTGGTAAATATCCACATGATAGTTGCTAATAAAGCACTGAGTCCACCTTTAATACTGTATTGTATGGCGTCTTTTTTATTCGTGGTACCCATCATTACTGTGCGGTTAGCTATATTATCAGGTTCAGGAAATTTTTCTTTTTCAAAAACTAACTGCTTAATATCAATCAGTTGTTCAATCAATTCATGAATTTGATGTAAGAAATTATGGAAAGCAACGCATTCTTCAATAGGATATTGTAAAACATCACCTTGCTCTCTCGCTTGGGAGAAACTGCTGGTTAGTACTTCATAAGTTTGTAAAGTGGCTTGTATAACATGTCCGATCTTACTGATATCATGGGTAATAATAGTATCAAATAACAAATTTATTTGTTCAAGTAGGTCAGCAACAGGGAAGCAGCCATCTACTATCAATTCATAAGTGAGTGAATTATCTTTACTGAGATAAAGTAATTTGATCTGACGTAAGAGTCCTCTTATATTACTATGGGTTTGACTCAGTAAGCTAATATCATAGATCGACGTACCAAATTCACGACGAGCTGATTTGAGTAACTCTTCATTCTTATCTAGCTTTTTACTGATTTGTTTAGCGGTACTATGAAAAGCACCATCATCTTGTAGTTTAGTATAATTATTAATAGCATCCTTAAAACACTGTTTTAATTCAGACATTATTGTATCAATATCTTGTTTGCATGTATCTTGGGTGTTGGTAGGGAAAATTAATAGTGAAACAACCCATGCAGAAACCACGCCCACTAAAATTTCAGCTACTCGCCAAATAGCACGATCGAAAGTGGCCGTGGGATGATACACTAATGTGGCAATAATTAAATAAGCTGTAATACCTCCGATAACGCATCCATAAGGATAACGAGTAATGAGTGAAAGATAGAAGGCAATACTAATTACAAAGAATATACTACCTATAAATAACAAAATATTATCAATGGCAAGCCCGGCAATGAGATAACCTAGTGCGGCACCAATTAATGTACCAAAGATACGCATAATGCCCTTATCTAACGTAGGGCCTGCCAGTGGGTGCATAATAATGATGACACTCATGACAGCCCAAAAGGGGTTTGATAAATGTAAATTTAAAGTTGTGATTGTCGCAATAATAATAGCAAGTGCGCAACGTAGAGCAAATCGTCCAGTCTCAGTCGATGGATAAAGCAGTTCTTTTATAATGTGCATATTGCAACCTTGACTTTGATAATACTTTCAAGGAAATATTAGTTAATACAAATGTTCAAAATATTTTTCAGATTGTTAATATAAAATAAAAAGTTTTCTACTTCCTTATAAGGTAATGTAAGCGCCTTTTTGTTCTCGCGTAATGTTACTACTTGAGCAGTAAGGGAGTCTAATGCTAAAGATAGTTGTGATTTATTAATAGGTGTTTGATTATTTACGTCATCCCAGTAAAAATTTAGACTAGCTATAATATCTTCAGTATAAAAATCTAGCTTTTTCTGATATATAGCCACTAGATCTAAGTCTGTTGTTGCCGCAATGCTAAGTAGCAATGTGGCTAGTGCTTGTTGATTATCATTAGTTTTTTTTAAGGCTAACATCTGTGGTTCATTTGCATGATGATAAGTGAGTAACGAGCTAAATAATTGTCGTTGCTCAGTGATGGCATGATGTAAGTCAGCCTGATAGTGAGTAATCTCTTTATTAGTCAGCTGTTTGAATATGAGCTTATTATATAATGTTCGTAATTTAGAATATGTTCTTTGTATGCTAGCTTGTAGCATTTTATGTGGATCTGAGGGCCAAATCAGTTGGCCGATTATAAATGCTGCAGCAATACCAATCAGTATACCGGCTAAGCGTTCTAGCGCAGGTGCTATAGTAATTGGTGGAATCGTTGATTGAAGTAAAGTCATTGCTAGCGCAATACATGCCTGTTGGCACATAAAAATCGTTTTCGGCTTGATAACTCGAATATAAGCAAATAACCAGCAAAAGATATATAGAACTAACATCAATATTCTTGTATCAAAGATGAAAAAATGCAATGTCAATAATCCAACACCACCACCTAGGATACAGCCAATAAGCCGCATTTGTGCCATGTAACGTGCGTCATAAGCATTTTTTTCATAAGAAATGACCATAGAACTCATAACGCCTTGTAAGCCTGCATGCCAATTAGAAAGTAACCATATAATCAAAGCTAGCAGTGTGCTAAGACCTGCTTTCAAACTATAATTAATAGCATTTATCTTGTTTGTATAAATTCGTGGATTAACACAGTTGGCGATATTGGCGTCATCTAATTTCTTCTGTTCAAAAACAAGTTGTTTTATGTCAATGAGAATAGCAATGGTAGTATCTATTTGGCTAATAAAACCATGAAAAGCGATACCTTCACCTTGTGGATATTGTAATATCGTTTCATCTTCGCGCATTTGTAAAAACATTTTTCCTAGGTTCTTACGGGCATTGGAAAGTGCTTGCATCGTTTCATCGATATATATTGTGTCGTGGTTTATTATTTTCTCAAATAATGCTTCAACTTTTTCTATCAAGGCTGTAATTGGTAACTTGCTGTCAGATATTAGCTGATAGTCTAAAGACCTATCTTTACATAAATACATGATTTCCAACTGATGTGCGAGTGACTTGAGCTTAAAGCGCATTTGTGATAATAAACTAAGGTCATAGATTGTTGTGCCAAATTCTGGGCGAGTTGTGTGAAGTAACTTTTCATTTTCATCGAGTTTTGCATATGTTGCTGTAATCAGTGAGCTGAATTTATCTGAGTTTTCTTCTCCTTGATAATGAGCAACAACGAGTTGAAAGAGTGTCAGGATATTTTTACTTATAGTTTTACTATCCTTTCTACAACATTGTTTAGTGTCTAAGGGGAATACAAATACAGCTACGACCCAAGCAGTAATTACACCTACCAAAATTTCTGCTACACGAAAAAGAGAGTAACTGAATACCATGTTTGGGTGATATACTAAATTAGCAATCACTAAAAAAGCAGTTGTTCCACCAATAATACTTGCATCTATGTAGCGAGTCCTTAAGGTAAGATAGACAGAAATGAGTACAATAAAAAATATACTTAATAAGAAAAATAGAATATGGTTAGCAACTAAGCCAGCTAGGAAATAGCCGACTAGAGCGCCGAGTAAAGTACCTACGATTCGCATAATGCCCATTTCTAATGTAGGTCCTGACATGGGATGCATGACAATAATAACACTCATAACGGCCCAGAGTGGATCATACAAATGTAGTACTAGTGTGATATAGGTGGCAAGAATAATGGCGATAGAGCTACGAAATGCAAACTTTCCAGCGGCTGTACCAGGGTATAGAAATTCTCTTATAACCTGCACAATAGCATCCTAAGAAGATGATTTGTTTTTAACAGTTGTATGTGCATTAGCGCCTACTCTTAGTGGATACTCTGGATCCGTATTAGTAATGAGTATGCGTACGGGAAAGCGTTGAGCAATGCGGATCCAATATTCCGTAGGTTCTACATAGGTTAAGGTTGAATGAGCAGCTTTACTTGATGATTGAATGCGGTTAATACCCCAACTAATACTATCAACTATGCCATGGAATTCTTTATGTGGGTACATATCTATTTTAATATCAGCAGGGTCGCCTGGATGGATCTTACGTAATACCGTTTCCCGATAACGTGTAATAACCCACCAATGTTTGGTATCGACTAAAGCAAAGAGCGCTTGGCCAGTTTTTATGTAGTCATCTGTTTGTAAGTGAAAATTGGTAACATAGCCTGTATGAGTGGCATAGATGGTCGTATGCGCTAAATTATACAACGCTGTTTTTAATTCAGCCTTTGCTTTTTTGATGTGATCTAAGGTGAGCTGCTGCTTGGCAATAGCGAGTTTTTCTTTCGCCGCGGAAACCTCTGCCTGTAACTGCAGTACACGAAAACGCATGTTGACGTAGACAATTTTCGCGATATCACCACTTTTATTTAAATCTTGATAACGCTGTAAATGGTCAGTTGCCTCACTGAGTAAAGCTTGTTTTTGGTTTAGGTCTGCTGTGGCTGTGGTTATCGCTTGTAGAGTTGTTTGATAACTATTTTTCGCTAAGGCTAGATTAGCACGCGCTTGTTCAACTTTGTATTCATAGGGACGAGCGTCAATTGAAAATAGTTTATCTCCCGCTTTCACTGCTTGGTTGTCGTGGACATAGAGTTTGTTAATATTGCCCGGTACTTGGCTGTTCACGTTGATGACATTAGCGTAAACATAAGCATCGCGAGAATAGGTAAAATGATAACTTAACCAGTGATACGTCATTATGCCAAGAATGATAATGAGTAAAATGCTGAGACGGTAAAGAAGTTTGCGCTCTGGTAATTTAAAATTTGTAAATAATTTGCCCATTATTCATCCTGATTAGCTAGGCGATATCCATAGTACTCATGTTAGCATAGCTTTAGTACATATGAAGTTTTTTCCATAAACAACCATGGGTTTATCTGTGATGATTTACAAAAGGATATTGAGTTAGATCATAATAAGTCTAGTTAAAGTTGCACTTGGTAAGCAAGATTGCCAAAATATAGCCCACTTTGATATTTTATGAGCACGTTTATGAATTCATTGTCTAAAGCCCTAGAAGATCAACAAGGCCGAAAAGCATGTGCAAATTGTTATCTATCGAAAATCTGTTTACCCGTAGGGCTAGAACAGCGAGATATGCAGCGCTTAGAGACATTAGTCAATAAACGCACAGTCACCCAGCGAGGTGAATATCTTTTTAAAAGAGGTGATGCGTTTAGTAAGCTCATGGCCGTGCGGTCTGGTTCATTTAAGACATTTACTAGCCATAGTTTGGGCAGTGAACAAATCGTTGGCTTCTATTTACCTGGTGAGATGGTAGGATTTGATGGTATTCACAGTGGCCAAAATGCGGTTTCCTGTGTGGCTTTGGAGACAAGTGCTGTTTGTGAGATTTCCTTTAATAAGCTATTAAATTTGGCCAGTGAAATTCCAGCACTGCAACAGCAACTTTTAAAATTGATGAGTGAGAAAATGACATCTAGTTTAAGTGCAATGATTAATAGTACAGCAGAACAGCGGATTGCTATGTTTCTATTGAGCTTATCTAATCGTTACTATCGCTGCGGTTATTCTCAATTAGAGTTTAATTTGTCGATGTCGAGACATGATATTGCTAATTATTTAGGGCTTGCTACGGAAACAATTAGTCGTATTATGTCTCATTTCTGTAAAGAGAATATCCTTGAAGTTACTCATCGGCATATTCATATAAAGGATCTACGTCAATTACAAGTTCTATCTTGTGATAATACTAATATGGGAGAAAAGAAATGAGCAAATACAATCATATTTTACTAGCAACGGATTTACATGATGAAAGTTGTACAATTACGCAACAAGCTGCCGATATGGCAGAGATGTTTAGCGCTAAGCTGAGCTTAGTGCATGTGGTTGAATCAATGCCTGCTTATGCTGGAGGTTATATGGGTATTGTCAATCTTGAGCAGGAGTTGCAAACGCAAGCTAGACAAGAATTAGCTGAATTGGGTAAAGTTATCAAAGTTCCCGAAGCCGATCAGCATTTAGTCGTTGGCTCGCCCAAAGCCATGATCTTAGAAACGGCTCAGACCATTGGTGCTGATCTATTAATGATGGGTAGTCACGGCCGACATGGGTTAAGCCGCTTGCTAGGTTCTACGGCTACAGCAGTATTGCAGGGGGCATCTATGGATACGCTGGTGATTAAGCCACATAAGTGATACAGTTTTATATAAACAGTAAAACGTTGCTAGTTAGTTATTGCCAAAGCAAGTAGGTAATTCCATAATGTCTTACTGGCGAGTAAATTATTCTGGTAAGATGAAGGTAATTGGCCGTCATGAGTGTAGATAGATACAGTACTAATTTTCAGAAAAAGCTTTGTGCGGAAGTTGTCATTGCGCTGTTGATCAAGTTCTCAATTCTTGGTTTTATTGCTTATGTCTGCTTTTCTAGCCCACCTGATGAGGCTAAAGTACAAGCACAAATACCACAACATTTTTTTTCAGTAGATTGAATAATTTCCTGCGAGTGAATTAGGCGAGTATGATATTTCTGTTCCTGACAATACGTAGATAGGCGACAGAGCTAGATAAAGAAAAAGGAATCATCATGTTACCAACAGAGCATTTAGTTGACCTGTCTCGATTACAATTTGGCTTAACCGCCATGTATCATTTCATATTTGTGCCATTAACACTGGGTCTGACAGTATTGCTAGGCATCATGGAGACAATCTATGTATTAACAGGCCGTGAAATATGGAAACGTATGACGCAATACTGGGGGATATTATTAGGTATTAATTTTGCCATGGGAGTCTCTACCGGTATTACGATGGAGTTTCAATTTGGTACGAACTGGGCTTACTTTTCTCAATATGTGGGTGATATCTTTGGTGCGCCACTGGCGATTGAAGGCATGATGGCCTTTTTCCTCGAAGCAACCTTCGTGGGTTTATTCTTCTTTGGTTGGAAACGCTTATCTAAAGTGAAGCATTTGATTGTGACATGGTTATTGGCGCTGGGTACCAACTTATCCGCGTTGTGGATCTTGATTGCAAATGGCTGGATCCAAAACCCAGTAGGTGCGTACTTCAATTATGAAACCATGCGTATGGAAGTGGCTCACTTCTCAGATGTGGTTTTTAACCCAGTAGCACAAGCACAGTTTGTGCATACTATCAGTGCCGGTTATGTGACAGGATCTATTTTTGTACTGTCTATTAGCGCCTACTTCCTCTTGCGTAAGCGCAATATAGAATTTGCCAAACGTTCAATGCTAATAGCCTCTGCTTTTGGGCTTGCTTGTTCTATCTCAGCCATTGTTTTGGGGGATGAAAGTGGCTATCTTGCCAATGAAACTCAAGATATGAAATTAGCCGCTATGGAAGGCATGTGGGAGACCGAGCCTGCACCTGCACCAATTTCAGTGATTGGCTTCCCCGATCAAAAAGAACACGTTACTAAATATACCATACAAATTCCCTATGTCTTAGGTATTATCGCAACACGATCCTTCGATACCAAAATCTTAGGCATTAAAGATTTAGTTGCTTACAATGTAGCACGAGTGAAGAAAGGTCAAAAAGCCTACGGTGCACTACAACAATTACGTAAAAATCCAGACAATGCTACTGCGAAGCAGACGCTGGATAAATACGTAAAATATTTAGGTTACGGCTTACTATTAAAACCTTATGCACCCAATGTAATTGATGCAACACCGGCACAAATTCAAAAAGCCGCCTGGGATACTGTACCGAGTGTTTTCTCCATATTTTGGGCATTCCGAATTATGGTCGCGTGTGCATTTATGATGGCCGGTTTATTCATGCTGTCTTTCTACCTATGCTTTAAAGATCGCATGACAGAGAAAAAATGGTTTTTACACTTGGCTTTTTGGAGCTTGCCCTTGCCTTGGATTGCCGCAGAGTCGGGGTGGTTTGTGGCTGAGCATGGTCGTCAACCTTGGCTCATCGAAGGTACACTACCAACAAATTTAGGCACTTCGAGTATTAGTATTGGCGATATTAGTTTTTCATTAATTGGGTTTGTGGTGTTTTATACCGTGTTGGCAATTATCGAAATCTATTTGATGATAAAATATATTCGCCTAGGCCCAGAGCGTTTATATCCTAAAGAATCACAACCGAAAATCTATGGTGAAACCAACTACTAAATCCATGATGGAGCAATAAGATGTTTTTAGACTATGAAACTTTGCGTATTATCTGGTGGCTATTACTCGGTGTATTACTCACTGGTTTTGCCATTATGGATGGCTTTGACTTAGGTGTAGGTATACTATTACCATTCGTCGCGCGTAAAGATATTGAGCGACGCGTGGTTGTAAATACCGTGGGGCCAGTTTGGGAAGGGAATCAAGTCTGGATCATTTTAGGCGCGGGGGCAATTTTTGCCGCGTGGCCATATATTTATGCCATTGTTTTTTCCGGCTTTTACATGGCAATGTTTATTTTATTAACTGGATTTATTTTACGTCCCGTGGGTTTTAAATACCGTAGTAAAGTCAGCAATCCACGCTGGCGTGAAACCTGGGATTGGATGTTGTTCTTAGGTGGATTAATTCCGGCTTTAATTTTTGGTGTTGCCCTCGGCAATATTCTACAAGGGATACCTTACCATTTTGACGATAGTATGCGTGAATTCTATACAGGTTCTTTTCTAGGATTATTAAATCCTTTTGCTTTACTGTGTGGATTAACGAGTATAGCTATGTTGGTCATGCATGGTGGTGCTTATTTAACGGTAAAAACAGAGGGAGAAGTACATTATCGTGCATTACGTTATTCCCGCTGGGCGACAGTTGCGCTTATCTGCTTTTTTGCTGCTGCAGGCGTATGGGTTGCCTATGGTCTTATGGGGTATGCCTTAGTACATCCTGTACTGCATGATGGGCCTTCAACACCATTTCACAAGGAAGTTATTCAAGAAGTAGGAGCGTGGTTAACTAACTTTCGTAACTATCCTATACTGATGGTAGTACCTGGGCTGGGTTTTGTCGGTGCAATTGGTTCATTGATTTTCTCTGGTCGAGGTAGTGGGAAATTTGCATTTCTATTGAGTAGTCTTAGTATTATCGGCGTGGTTGCCACTGTAGGGGTGAGTATGTTTCCCTTTATTCTACCTTCCTCAACGTTTCCTAATATGAGTATGATTGTATGGAATGCCTCTTCTAGCCATATAACCTTATTTATTATGTTTTTAGTGGCAGCGGTATTTGTGCCCATCATTCTGCTCTATACCAGTTGGGTATATCGAGTGATGCGAGGTAAGGTGACTGAGCAGCAGATTTTAGATGATCAGAAAGTAATGTATTAAGAGGTATAAAGACAATGTGGTATTTTGCATGGATATTAGGTACAGGTTTTGCCTGCTCATTAGCTATCTTAATGGGTATTTGGTATGAGTTACGCCATGAGGATAAGAAATCAGGTTTATAACTATAAGTTATAGACGAGAGGATGCTTAAACTGACCATTTTGTCACTAAACAGCAAAATGGTCAGAAGCAGATTTATCGAATCTTAGTTAGCTATTGTTTCTACACCATTCTCACTACCCACTAAAACAACATCAGCACCGCGCAGAGCAAATAGACCATTAGTGACTACACCAGGAATATTATTCAGGGTTTGCTCTAGTTTCATGGGTTCCATAATTTTCAAATTATGTACATCGAGAATGATATTACCATTATCGGTAACAAAGTCCTCACGATAGACAGGATCACCCTGTAGCTTGACGATTTTGCGGGCGACATAACTGCGTGCCATAGGTATCACTTCGATGGGCAAAGGGAAGTGCCCGAGCATGCGTACTTGTTTAGAGTCATCAACAATACAAATAAATTTCTTAGCTGCACCGGCAATAATCTTTTCTCGTGTCAGCGCACCACCGCCACCCTTTATTAATTGTTGTAAACCATTCACTTCATCAGCACCATCAATGTAAACAGGTACACTATTAACCGTGTTTAAATCAAATACAGGGATGCCATGTTGTTGTAAGCGTGCTGCACTTGCCTCTGAACTAGCAACTGCACCTTCGATACGGTACTTTTGTGTGGCTAAGGCATCAATAAAATAATTAGTCGTAGAGCCAGTGCCCACACCCACAATGCTGTTATCTTCGATATAGCTAAGTGCGGCTTGAGCAACGGTTTGTTTCATTGATTCTTGTGACATATACATTTCCCCTAGGACGGCATCAGCAAAGTTGGGCTTACTATAACTAAGTAACTGCTTATTAAGCAAGTGCTTATTAAGTAGTTACTTAATAAGCGATTACTTAACTACCATAGTTCGCTGAAATAGAAGAAAATATATATTTTCTATATAAATCAATAAGTTAAACTATATTTTGTGTGCAAAGCCATTAGCTGGTCTAATGCTTCCTAGTGTGCCGCTGACATTTTTTGCTCATATTTAGCTCGATAACAGTATTATAAAAAGCAGCTATACTTGTTGGAATTATCTTAATTAGGGATGGGGAAAAAGATGGCTAATAAAACACCAATAACTGTGGCTCATGGAGATGGGATTGGGCCAGAGATCATGGCTGCTGTACTTAATATATTGGAAGCAGCAGATGCACAGATAGCACCAGAAAGAATTGAAGTAGGTGAAAAAGTTTACCTCAGTGGTAATACCACGGGGATTCCAGACGAAGCTTGGGACTCGATTGAGCGTACTAAAGTATTATTAAAAGCACCTATTACTACCCCCCAAGGTGGTGGCTATAAAAGCCTTAATGTGACTATCCGTAAAACCATGGGTTTATATGCCAATGTTCGTCCCTGTAAATCATTGTATCCCTATGTTGAAACCAAATTCCCCGATATTGATTTAGTCATTGTGCGAGAAAATGAAGAAGACTTGTATGCGGGTATTGAGCATCGCCAAACTCAAGAAGCCGTGCAGTGTTTAAAAATATTTACCCGTAGCGGTTGTGAACGCATTGTTCGTTATGCTTTTGAATATGCGAAAAAATATAATCGGCGTAAAGTCACCTGTATGAGTAAAGATAATATCATGAAGATGGCAGATGGAATGTTCCATCAAGTCTTTAATGAAATTGCTGAAGAGTATCCAGGTTTTGAAGTAGAACATTTAATCATTGATATTGGTACCGCTTTACTCGCAGCGCGGCCAGAGCGCTTTGATGTTATTGTTACTTCAAATTTATACGGCGATATTATTTCTGATGTGGCAGCTCAAGTAGCAGGTTCAGTAGGATTAGCCGGTTCTGCAAATATTGGCCCTGAAGTAGCTATGTTTGAAGCTATTCACGGCTCAGCGCCAGACATTGCTGGACAGAAGATTGCGAATCCATCAGGTTTATTGAATGGTGCAGTACAGATGCTTAACCATATCGACCAACCTAAAATAGCTGCACGTATTCAAAATGCCTGGTTACGCACCATTGAGGATGGCATCCATACCGCAGATATTTATAACCCTCGCCATAGTCAACAGAAAGTTAATACTGATGAATTTGCCGAAGCAGTGATTGAACGTTTAGGTCAAAAACCAGATTCGTTCCCAAGTGTAAGTTATCAATCACATAACGACCAAGAAAGTGCAAATAATAAACACAAAAGCAAAGCCCAAAAGCCTGCACAGAAAGAGTTAGTGGGTGTGGATATATTCTTAGATGCCAAGCCTGACAGTATTCAAGATTTCTGTGGTCAGGTCGCAGCAATCGATGGTCCATTAAAGTTAATTGCTATTACCAATCTTGGTTTATTAATGTGGCCAGGCGAGTGTCGCGCAACTAAAGCAAGTGACCAGTGGTGCTGTCGTTATCAAGCCTCAGCAGAATTCTCCGCGACGGATTATCAACAGGTATTAAAACAAATCGCTGTATTGCATGAAGCTGGATTTAGCGCTATCAAGACAGAGAATCTGTATACCTATGATGGTGAGCGTGGCTTTAGTCTGGCTCAAGGTCAATAAGCATTAGATTATCAGCATTGTTTTAGTGTGTCTCAGAATCCGTTAGACGCTGAATAAGGTAATAAGCCACTTGTCCAGCTTGCTTGGATTTTTTGATCTGCCAATTATCGGGTAGACAAAGAGTCGTTAAATTCTTTTCAGCTTCTATATAGATATACGCATCAGGACTCAACAAATTACTTGCTTCTAACCACTGACAACAAGATGCTAATAAGCCTTGATGAAAAGGTGGGTCAAGAAAAACAACATCAATGCTTTGGTCTGGTAACGCAAGCGGCTGGCTAGCATCTGCAATGATAATGTCATAATGGTCGCAATCAAGAGTCGTTAGCACCGTTTGTAAGTGCTGCTTAACTGCTGCTTGATTATCAACAAAAACCACATGCTCCGCACCACGTGACAAGGCTTCAAGTCCTAAAGCGCCACTACCGGCAAATAAATCTAAACAGCGACTGTGTGGTATAGATTGAGATAACCAATTAAATAACGTTTCTCGGACTCGGTCAGGTGTGGGCCGTAAGCCTGATAAATCAGGTACTACAAATTTACGTCCTCGCCATTGACCGCCAATAATACGCAATTGTCCCATGCTAGAGTTTATCTACTGTTTCTTTGCCTGTTGTTCAACAGACTGTGTGGGACCCACGGTAACTGTAATCATTTTGTCCGGGTTCAAATGCTTAGCAAAAGCTTTTTGGATCATCTTTTCATTAACGTTAGCAACATTATCACGGTAGGTGTCGAGATAATTTAAAGGCAGATTATAGAACGCTATCATTGCGACATTATTAGCGATTGCGCTATTGCTATCTAAGCGTAATGGAAAGCCACCGATCATATTTTTCTTTGCTGCATCGACTTCTGCTTTTGTCGGGCCATTAGTAATGTAATCCTTGACGACTTGTTTGGTGACAGTGATTGCCTTAGTGGCTTGAGCGTTATTGGTTTGTAGATTGACAATAAAAGGCCCGGGCTTTTTCATGGCGATAAACCTACTGGCAACGTTGTAAGACAAACCATATTTATTACGCACTTCATTAAATAAGCGAGAAGTTAGCATACTGCCACCCAGGCTGTAGTTACCTACTTGCAGTGGAAAGTAATCAGGGTTATCACGACTAATACCTACTTCACCCATACGTATATAGGTTTGTGTTGAAGGATAATTCACATGCTCAGAGTTTGTTTTTGCATTGCGTTTGAGCTTGGGTAGTTTCGCTGGCTTTTGACCTTGAGGTAACTGACCGGCAATCTGTTGGGCGATAGATTGGGCCTTGTTACGGCTCACATCGCCAACGATAGTGATAATGGCGTTATTGCCTACGTAATATTGCTGATAGAAGTTCTTCAAATCAGCCACAGTGATTTTATTCACCGTAGTTTTATTGCCGATACTTTGGTGGCCATAGGGATAATCACCGTATAAGTCCTTGTAGAATGTGCGTGTAGATAAGCCGCCAGGATCTTGAGCTTCAGCGGCAATAGATTGTAGGGTTTGCTTTTGTAAGCGTTGGAAGCTTTTTTCTGGAAAGCTTGCTTGAGTTAGTACAGTAGCGAAATTATTTAAAGCAGGTGTGAGTAACTCAGGCTTAGTGAGGCTACGTAAAGAAATCGAAGCACTGTCTTTGGTAACACCACCGCTGAAAATTGCGCCGACATTATCAAATTGCTCAGCAATTTGATCCGTGTTGAGCTTAGCCGTACCTTCATCCAGCATGGAGTTTGTTAATGCAGCAAGGCCATATAACTGA
Organism: Gammaproteobacteria bacterium; assembly: GCA_965230425.1. Lineage (GTDB taxonomy): Bacteria > Pseudomonadota > Gammaproteobacteria > UBA1113 > UBA1113 > CBDDKW01. The sequence continues at coordinate 168,436 of CBDDKW010000008.1, forward strand.
CCATCGCGAGCAGAACCCGCATCAAATAGCACTTTAATATCCACCATAGGTAATTCATGACTAGAGACAAGATAGACACGCGTACCATTATCTAATTTCCAATGATCTATAGCGACCACAGGTTTACTGCGATGATTGGTGGCTGCATTAGCTACCACTGTTGTCATAAAGATAATGCTAACAGCAAACAGGACTTTGAATAACTTATTGTGCATGATGTTCTCCTTGTGATTGCTGTTGTAAAGGTAATGGTTTTAATTTTGCAATGGTCAGCCGTTCAGGCACTAAGTATTTTTTCGCAACGGCTTGTACCTGTTCGGGAGTGACGGCATTAATCTGTTTCGCATAATTATCAATATCACGCCAAGATAATCCCACACTTTCTAAACTACCAATTAAGAAGGCTTGGTAAGTTGCAGAGTCTTGGGCATAGATTTTATTGGCTATGGTCATGGCTTTAACGCGATCTAATTCAGCTTTAGTAACAGGCTGTTCTTGCAGTGTTTTGATTTGTTGTAAGAAGGCTTGCTTTAAGTCAGCCATATCATGACCTTGGGCAGGGATCCCATAGAAACCAAATAAAGTAGGTAAGCGACTATATAAACCATAGTCTGTATCAGCTTGTGTGGCAATTTGCTGTTGACGTACTAATTGTTTAGGTAAACGCGCACTATCGCTACCAGAAAGAATACCGCTTAATACTTCAAGCGCATAAGATTCCCATTTATCTTTGCTGGTTGCTAAGGAGTCAACATTATAACCCATCATTAAATAGGGCAAGTTAGCAGGTACATTCACGTTAACTTCGCGTGTGCCTAGAGGCGCTAACGCCGCTACAGGTTTTACTTCGGGTGTCTTTATAGGTTTAATGTGACCAAAGTATTTCTCAGCTAGGGCTTTGACTTCGGCGGGTTTTACATCACCCACAACCACCAAGGTGGCATTGTTAGGGCCATACCAACTGTGGTACCAGTCACGTACATTTTGTATATTCATGTGTTGTAAGTCACTGGCCCAGCCAACGACGGGATGGTGATAAGGATTTGCAATATACGCTGCAGCTTGAAAGCGTTCATAAGCTTGAGCAATCGGATTATTATCAGTACGTAAGCGTCGTTCTTCTTGTACCACTTTGATTTCTTTATCAAAGTTTTCAGATTTAAGACTCAAATTTTGCATCCGGTCAGCTTCTAACTCAAAACTCAAGGCAAGTTTTTCTTTGGCAAGCTGTTGGTAGTAAGCGGTATAGTCGGCGGTGGTAAAAGCATTTTGTTCGCCGCCATTTTCGGCAATAGTATTAAAGAAGCTGGTTTCTGGGTATTTAGCTGTACCTTGAAACATCATATGTTCTAAGGCGTGAGAAATGCCGGTGATCCCATCTGGCTCATAGCTTGAGCCGACTTTATACCAAATTTCAGATAGCACCACAGGAGCGCGATGGTCTTCTTTAACGATGACTTTTAAGCCATTGTCGAGGGTAAATTCAGTGATATTGTTGCTACTCGCCCAGCCAATACTAGTGACGAGGATAAGGCTGAGGAGGGAAAGGCGTTTAATAAGACTCATAGTGATTGTATTCCTATTGAACAGTTTTATCTTGATTGATTATTGCTCTATCTCTATCTTCACGAAGGTGGTAGGATAGCGCATTTTCTGGTGAGTAAAAATAGCAATTTTAAATATGGAGCTAGAATTCACACAACGTTCAGATTTGAGGTAAGGTTGAACGAAAAATGGAGCGAGCAGCGCAATGTATGCACAATACCTGAGCAGCGGAGCGACATTTTTCGTTCAAGATTATCCAAATATGGACGTTCTGGTTCATATTAAGCATTGTTGGAGTAAAAAGGTTAAACATGTTACGAATATTCAAGCGACGACCTAAGCCTACTGAAGCAGAGTCTAAGTCTACTGAACAAACAGACGAAGTGGTTGAATCAACGATCGCGGTTGAGGATAATAATTATACAGATAGCCCAGATAGCCCAGATAGCCCAGATAGCCCAGATAGCCCAGATAGCCCAGATAGCCCAGATAGCCCAGATAGCCCAGATAGCCCAGATAGCCCAGATAGCCCAGATAGCCCAGATAGCCCAGATAGCCCAGATAGCCCAGATAGCCCAGATAGCCCAGATAGCCCAGATAGCCCAGATAGCGAGTCATCCGAGTTAGAATCAGAAGCAGCTAAGCCAGCAGCAGCTAAGCCAGCTAAAAAAGGATTGTTCCAACGACTCAAAACAGGCTTAACCCGCACTCGCCAAGGTTTTGCCAGTGGCTTAGGTAATTTAATCCTTGGTAAAAAGACCATTGATGCTGATTTACTTGATGAAATTGAAATGCAATTGTTAACAGCCGATGTGGGTGTGACTGCGACACAGCGCGTTATTAAAGCCATTACTGATAAAATTGCACGTAAGCAATTGAGTGATCCTGAAGTATTAATGCAAAGCTTACAACAACAATTGCTAGATATTCTCCAGCCTTGTGCTCATGAATTAGATGTGACGAGTGCGCCAGCACCATATGTGATCTTAATGGTAGGGATTAATGGTTCGGGAAAAACCACCACCATTGGTAAGTTAGCGAAACGCTTACAACAACAAGGCAAGCGCGTCATGCTAGCGGCAGGCGATACATTTCGTGCCGCAGCAGTGGAACAATTACAAGCTTGGGGTGAGCGTAATCAAGTGCCAGTGATTGCCCAGCAAACTGGAGCTGACAGTGCCTCTGTTGTCTATGATGCCTTACAAGCAGCCACTGCACGTGGTTATGATGTGTTGATTGCCGATACAGCAGGACGCTTACATACGCAAACGAATTTAATGGAAGAATTAAAAAAGGTAAAACGAGTACTTACCAAATTAAACCCCGACGCACCGCATGAAGTGATGCTCGTACTCGACGCCGGCATCGGCCAAAATGCATTGACCCAAGCAAAACAATTTCACCAAGCCGTAGATGTGAGTGGTATAACCCTGACAAAATTAGATGGTACAGCAAAAGGTGGGATCATATTTGCTATAGCCGAGGAACTCGGTTTGCCCATTCGCTTCATTGGTGTAGGAGAGGGCGTTGATGATCTACGGCCATTTGCTGCTCAGGAGTTTATTGAAGCTTTGTTTGAATAGGTGGGCTGCCATCGCAGTTAGGGGGAATAATTTTAGTTAACTGTAGTGCTAAAGCTAATCATAAATGTCTTTACGGTGTTTAATTGCTGTGATTAAAACAGTGTGCGTATTTGGCTCAATTCGATATACAATTCGGTAATTGCTTACACGCAGTCTCCTATGTCCTGTTAGGCTATACCTCAAAGGTTTGCCAAAGCCAATCGGGTCAACTGTAAGACGTGTTTCAATCGCTGTTTTTATTAGTGTACGTGCGGATTTAGTAAGTGCAGGGATGTCTTTCTCCATGACTGACGCAAGATACTCAATAATATAAAGTTCATTTCCAGACATCTTGATGTTTTACTCGTTTGGCTTGATCCGTGTCACGTTCATCTGCAAGAGCTGATAGTAACTTGTCTTCACGTCGTTCTAAGGCTTCTAAAATAAGCTCTTTTGCAAGACGTGAAACAGATTTTTCTTCCTGCTTTGCTAATAATGCGAGCATTCCCGCAGTTTCTTGTTCCAGTGTGATATTGATTCTTGGATTGCTGGTAGGCATGATTTTTCTCCAGTTGTATAAACTATGCCATAAAGTGTAACACAAGTGTTCCACTTTTACAAAGAACCTTTAATTCAACAATATCATAAATAATAAACATATTTTATATATAAATCAATGGTTTTTGTGAGGGAGATGGATCTATGTAACTATCATGATCATATTTTTGATACATATCAAAATTTTGATATGTATCAAAAATATGTTACATTACTTTCTTGTGTTCGATATATGGTAGGTAAAAGGTAATGGAATGGCAATTACTTGGATATAAAAAATATCCATTCTCTGTAGATCCCATTTTAGCAGAGACAATAGAGCTTTTTACAGGGCATGAGCAAGAGGTATTACTATGCCAAAGTGTTCTGCAAGATAAAAATGTACGCTTAATTATTGAAGGTGCTAGAGGCGTCGGTACTACATCATTTGCAAATTATTTAAAATTTTCGGCCCAAGAAAAGAAATTATATTTAGCTCCTAGGGATGAGGTTAGTGTTGAAAAACACTGGAATCTGGAAAGTCTGTTAACAGCAGTGATTTCAACCGTCATTAGAGAGCTTGAGTTAGTGCATGAAGCAGAAATTAAGAATAATAAGATTTTCAAGGAAACAAAAGCTTTATCTTATCGTTTATCTGAAGCATATAATAATTTTGGATTAACTGCTTTTTCTGTAGGTGGTAATTACGGAAAATCTGTCAGTGTTACTCAGCCAACATTTGTTCCAGCCACTACACTTGGCTTCCATCTTGAAGATTTAGGTAAGCTAGCTGTCAAATTAGGCTACACCAATGGTTTATTAATCCAGTTAAATAATCTAGATGTGAACGTTGTGCATAGTGAGGAGCATCTTGAGTATCTATTTAACGCAGCTAGAGATTATTTTCAAATTTCTAATATTTCATGGTTTCTTGTTGGTGATATTGGTCTACGGTCTTTTATTGCTAGACGAGTTGATAGGCTTGATGACATAGTCAGTAGTGACGTATTCATAAAGCCTTTAAGTAAGCAATATTATCATACCCTGATCAAAAGAAGACTTGATTATTATAAATTAAAAAAGCAAGCTCAGTTCCCAATTAATTTAGACGTTTTTGACTATTTATATGAAATAACCGGTGGGCGCTTACGATATATATTTGGTCTAATCTATGTACTAATTCAACGCTTACAAGTCGGTAAAATCTTGCAAACAGCATCAACAGAATTAGCGAAGCAGACGATTGCAGCGTTAGCGTTAGAACGTATACGTAAATTTGACTTGCCAGAAAGTGAAGAGTTCCTATTAAAAGTGATTGTTAAAAAGGGTGAAGTTAATGTCTCTGAGTTAACAGAATTATCGAATAAAAATCGGGTATTTGTTTCGAGAGCAGTTAATCGGTTGTTGAGTGATAAATTAGTCACAGTAAGACAAGAAGGTAACAAGCGAATATATAGCCCAAGCCTAGATGCAAAAGTAGCTTTTACGGTGATTTGAATATGCCATTTTGTGTTTTTGCCTTTGCGTATTAGTGACTATGCCACACTATAGGCTTACGTATCGATGGTACTTGCATAAAGATACTCATCACAAAGGCCCAGTAATACCGGAATTTATGCAAAGAAATCTAGCACAAAAGGCCAGAAGTACTGAGTAATAAAAATCACAAAAAATATCGCAGCTCCACCGAGTAAAAAGCAAGCTTCAATGAAAGTAAATACTTTATCGATAGTGCGGGCATTACCACGGAAATCATAGCCTCTAAATAAATAGCGTGCAACGATAGCTTTTTTTGATTTGTCTTTGTAAATCATGCAGTTACAATATACCGCGGCCCTGAATATACGGGAATAAAAAATATAGCCCCCAAATATAGGAATGCCTATTGCATAAGCATCACCGACAAAGGCGTTTTTAATCATTCTTTTTTTAAAGACACGGTCAAAATGCGCGCCCACAATCCAACTGTTGATAATGAATAAAGTAAAGCCGATACTAAAACACAAACAAGCTATACCTGTAGCAAAATCTATTACATTATGAGCATGTACATTTGTAGTACCACACCCTATGCCTACACTTATACCAAAAACAAAGAGACTGTTAATACAAAAAAGACTAAAGCGTATTTTGAAACGACGCCATCTCATCATTTATGTCCACTGGGCTAATAGCGGCTCTAATTCTTTATACTTGTTAGTGGCCCATTGCCGTGTAGCCATATTCGTTGCTGTTATTAAGCCACCTTCTACCACTGAAGTACAAATAATCGTCACCAGCCCGACTGGCGTAAGCATCACTGCAAGCCCTGCAGCAGCAAGGGCCGCAGCACCCATGCCCACACCAATCCCGAACAAATCCGCTTGCCAATCCTCGCCGTTCTTATACTCTTTGTAGACATCATAGGCACCGGTGAGTAGCGATGCAACATATGTGCCACGGGTGAGATATTTACACCCGCGCCCAATATACTCAATGAGTCTAACATCGGCTAGCTCAGTGACCATAATGCCTTTTTTAAAGGCTAAACGCTCTAAACGTCGAGATGAGTGCAATGCTTGTTGTGTCATTAAACTGAGTCGTTTGGTATACAATTCTGCCTCCGCGTGTAATTCTCGGCACACATGCCGACGTACTTTATTTAAGCGAGTGCGTAGGGCCTGTAGCTTTTCAGCTTCTCCTGCTCGCCTTGCATCCACTAAGTCTGCTAACGCTTGGTTCAATTCATGCATATGCTCATTAAAACGTTTTGAGGTATTGGCGATACGCTCCATAAAGCGATTAGCACTTTCTACGCCTGTCTGGGCAGCGAAGGTTTAGCTACTTTATAATTGTTATCCCAGCATATTAATGACTATGCCACACTATAGGCTTACGTATCGATGGTACTTGCATAAAGATACTCATCACAAAGGCCCAGTAATACCGGAATTTATGCAAAGACATCTAGCACAAAAGGCCAGAAGTACTGAGTAATAAAAATCACAAAAAATATTGCGGCACCACCGAGTAAAAAGCAAGCTTCAATGAAAGTAAATACTTTATCGATAGTGCGGGCATTACCACGGAAATCATAGCCTCTAAATAAATAGCGTGCAACGATAGCTTTTTTTGATTTGTCTTTGTAAATCATACAATTACAATATACTGCGGCTCTGACTATGCGGGAATAAAAAATATAGCCACCCAATATAGGAAAGCCTATTGCATAAGCATCACCCGCAAAGGCATTTTTAATCATTCTTTTTTTAAAGACACGGTCAAAATGCGCGCCAACAATCCAACTGTTGATAATGAATAAAATAAAGCCGATACCGAAAAGCAGGAAACCAACACTTGCACTAAAATCTAATAGATTACTCGCATTTAAGTGTGATAACCCTAACGCGAGTAATAGAGCAGTGCCAAAAATGAAGAAGCAAGTAATACAAAAAAGGCTAAAGCGTGTTCTGCAGCGGTGCCATCTCATGATCTATGTCCATTGGGCTAATAGTGGTTCTAATTGTTTATAGCCTGTAGTACCCCATTTTCTGCCGAGAATATTCGCACCGGTTATGAAAGCACCTTCCACCACTGAAGTACAAATAATCGTCACCAGTCCTACGGGCGTGAATATCACTGCAAGCCCTGCAGCAGCAAGGGCCGCAGCACCCATGCCCACACCAATCCCGAACAAATCCGCTTGCCAATCCTCGCCGTTCTTATACTCTTTGTAGACATCATAGGCACCGGTGAGTAGCGATGCAACATATGTGCCACGGGTGAGATATTTACACCCGCGCCCAATATACTCAATGAGTCTAACATCGGCTAGCTCAGTGACCATAATGCCTTTTTTAAAGGCTAAACGCTCTAAACGTCGAGATGAGTGCAATGCTTGTTGTGTCATTAAACTGAGTCGTTTGGTATACAATTCTGCCTCCGCGTGTAATTCTCGGCACACATGCCGACGTACTTTATTTAAGCGAGTGCGTAGGGCCTGTAGCTTTTCAGCTTCTCCTGCTCGTCTTGCATCCACTAAGTCTGCTAACGCTTGGTTCAATTCATGCATATGTCCATAAAAACGTTTTGAGGTATTGGCGATACGCTCCATAAAGCGATTAGCACTTTCTACGCCTGTCTGGGCAGCGAAGGCACCAAGTATTTTCATACCATCTTCGCGGTGGTGCTTATTATACCCTAAGGTGCACTTGGCGATACCTGCCAAATAGTTAATATCCAAGCCTTGCTTTTGCAGTTGTACCAGATTAGCGCGTACATAGGAAGGCATAAAGTCGAACTCGCTGATTAAGCGTCGGCAATGCAGCGGATTATCATCATAACGTGATAGTTCGGGTAACCAGATGGCGCGATTACCGGAATAAAAGCCGCTATAATTCATAAGCATATAAGCAAAGCTGGTTTTATTGGCCTCTAGTATTTTATCAGCATAACTTTCATCTAAATGCCCTAATACTTTATGAGCGATGCTATTGGGGGTATCGCCTGCTTCCGTGAAGGTAATCATTGATTGTCTCCTGATAGGGCGATTACATCGCACTGGCTGTTTCTAAGTCATACCCTGTTATCATTGGGCTGCCTGTGCGGTTATTACTGTCTCGGGGAATAAAAGCCCGTTGGATTTGTGTATAGGCCATATGAATGATTTCTTGAGGTTCATCAAACGTGGGGCTAAAGCGCTCGGCATAATGGGTCAGCGCAGCATTGGTGAGGGTTGTTTTTGCATAGGTGACAGGTTCATCGCCACTCGTGACATAATGAATATCTAGCGTAGGATAGACTTGCGCACTATGTACTGCCTGAAAGAGATGGATTGAACTGTCATCTAAGGCTTTTATTAAAGCCAGTTGGCCGAAGCTTGGGCGTGTGCTAAAGCGTTTAATGGCACTGCCCACGGTCATATCGATGGGATTATGTAAGCCATTGAATTCTACATCTTGTAAGGCTATCCAACCTTCATAGCCTTTGTTGTGTACAGAGCCTTTGATGGCGGGGATGTGTAGATAAATACTCATGTCCATTTCCTTGTGGGTAGGCTTGTTATCACGGCAGGGAGATATGCGGCTAAACTAAGCAAAATTGCAAAATTATTCCATGGTAACAAGCGTGTTTTCTTTCATCGTTATACTATTTATTGATTCACCAATAAATGTTGTAACGCATATACTAGTCTGAAAACTGATTAATTCAACTGTTTTTTGATAAAAAATAGCGTGGGAGTGGTTAAAAAATATAAGATAATGCAGCTATCCTGAAAACAATCAATGACTTAGCTCTAATAAGAAAATTGTAACTGACATGGTAAAGGGATCTATGTAACTATCATGATCATATTTTTGATACATATCAAAATTTTGATATGTATCAAAAATTAGTTACATAGATTGGTGTTTTTATTCAAGTCCTTATATATTTTTCAGCATATAAATGGGTAAAATAGAATCCTTATTCCAAAAAATAATTATAAATCATATAGATAGGTTAATTACAAGATAATATACTTCTATAATACGTTCATAAAACGTGATAATTTTCACGAAATACCTTGGAAAAACGTGATTATCCTCACGAAATACATTGGAAAAACGTGATTTTGAGTCATATATGAGCTATCATCAAGACAATTCATAAGTTATTTCAGGACCGTTCATGATAATGCACCGACAAAAATATGCAGAATTAAAGCGCTGGCAACAGGACGGATCGAGAAAGCCATTAATTCTACGTGGTGCTCGCCAAGTTGGTAAAACACATTTATTAAAGCAATTTGGTGCAAATGAATATGAGCATTGTATCTGTTTAAACTTTGAAGAAGATCCTCAGCTAGCTAGTTTCTTTCAAGGTAAATTAAGCCCAGAGCGTATTATTGAAAATTTGCAAATATATACTGGTGAGGTTATTGAGCCTGAAAGTACACTGCTTATTTTTGATGAAATACAAGAATGCCCTGAAGCTTTAAATAGCCTTAAATATTTCAATGAAAAGCATAATGAATATCACATTGCAGCAGCAGGTTCATTATTAGGGGTGAAATTACAAGGCCAGCAAAGTTTTCCTGTGGGCAAAGTTAATTTTATGGATTTATATCCATTAACCTTTTTAGAATTTATTCAGGCAGTGGGTGAAGTTAAGTTAGCAGAATATTTAGATAACTTAAGTGAATGTATCGCTATTCCACAAGCATTTCATGAAGAATTATTGCGTCTATTGAGGCTTTACTATGTGATTGGTGGTATGCCTGAAGTAGTCAACACTTATGTACAACACCAAGAGTTTGACAAAGTGCGAGAGATACAAAAAGCAATTTTAGCCGCGTATAATTTTGATTTTGCTAAACATGCAGAGCCTAGCCAAGTGATGAAAATCAATGAAATTTGGCAATCTATCCCTACTCAACTGGCAAAAGAAAATAAAAAATTTATTTTTTCGGTGATACGTAAGAGTGCTAGAGCAAGAGAGTACCAAGAAGCCATACAATGGTTAAGTCATGCGGGATTGATACATCAATCCTTTAGAATTTCTGCATCTAAACTGCCCATTGATGCCTATAGCGATAAAAATATTTTTAAAGTATTTTTGTTAGATGTAGGTTTATTAGGTGCGATGAGTGATTTGCCAATGCAAACAGTTATTATGGGCGATGAATTATTCCAAGAGTTTAAAGGTGCATTGACAGAAAATTTTGTTGCCCAAGCATTGGTTGCCCGTAATAATCATTTGGGTTTGTATTATTGGGCCAGTGAAGGCCAGGCAGAGGTTGATTTTGTGATACAGCATGTCCAGGAAATTCTACCGATTGAAGTGAAAGCTGGCAGTTCAAATAAGAAGAAAAGCTTATCAGTGTATATGCAAAAATATCAACCGCAGCGCGCTTTACGAGTGTCTACATTGAATTTAGATAAACAAGCCAATATTGAAAATTACCCTTTGTATCTAACCAGCAGAATTGCAGAGTTAGAATAGTCTAATCAGCTACACATTTACAGGCAGCATGAGTACGGGTATATTGGCAATCAGATAAACAATATGCAGTAATAATTGATGAGAAAATACCATGATACGCTTTGAAAACGTGAATAAATCTTACGACAATGGCCATAATGCCTTAAGCCATGTGAACTTCCATTTAGCTGAAGGTGAGATGGCATTCTTAACTGGCCACTCTGGTGCGGGAAAAAGTTCCTTACTAAAGTTAATTACCGTGGTTGAGCGAGCCACTAGCGGACAAATATATATCAATAATCAACATATCAATCGACTACCTAATCGTAAAATTCCAGAGCTACGCCGCAATATTGGTTTTATTTTCCAAGATCCACATATGATCGAAGAAATTTCCGTATTTGATAATGTGGCGTTACCCTTAACCATTGCAGGTTATCGACCAGCAGAGATTGGCCGACGAGTCCGAGCGGCCTTAGATAAGGTAGGTTTGCTCAATAAGGAAAAGCTATTACCAAAAGCTTTATCCGGGGGTGAGCAACAGCGCGTGGGTATTGCCCGCGCAGTCGTGCATAAACCACCGATACTTCTAGCCGATGAGCCCACAGGTAATTTAGATCCACGTTTATCAGCAGAAATCATGCACTTATTCGAACAGTTTAATCAAGTTGGGGTGAGCATTTTCATCGCTACACATGATTTAGCCTTAATTGGTCGTATGAATCAACGTATCATGACCTTGCATCAAGGCCGCATGGTGAGTACAGGAGTGCGATTCGATGATGGCCAATAAACAACACCCACGTTATCCCGATCAAAAAAATACATCTGCAAAGAAGGTGACGCAAAAACGCTCTGATAGTATGTATCAGAATTTTTTATTCTTATATTTTATTCGCCATGTAGATGCCTGTATTAACAGTTTAGGCCGTTTAAGCCGCACACCTTTTGCCACACTCATGACCATGGCAGTGATTGGTGTGTCTCTAGCATTACCTATGGGCTTATTCCTCTTATTAAACAATATGGAGACCTTGGGACAACAGTGGGATAATACAGCACAAGTGTCTTTATTTTTAAAGCAGGATGTAGGTGAAATTCAAGCCCGCGATTTAACACGAGAATTACAACAAGAAGCCGATATTGCCGAGACGCAGTACATTTCACCGCAGCAAGGCCTGCAAGAATTTGAAGAAATGGCCGGGTTTCAAGGCTTATTAGATGCCTTGCCAGATAATCCATTGCCCGGAGTCATCATCGTTAAACCGAAACTAGATGCACAGTCAGCAATAGCCATGCAACAATTATTAAATAATTTGCGTGGTTTGCCAGAAGTGGATATTGCGCAATTAGATATGCAATGGATGAAACGCTTCTTTAGTATTCTTGAATTAGGCCGACACGCGGTATTAGCTTTAGCCTTTTTATTAGGCTTAGGGGTATGTTTAGTAGTATGGAATACGATTCGTTTATCCACACAGAACAGCCGTAAAGAAATCGAAGTGATTAAATTGTTCGGTGCCAGTAATAGCTTTGTACGTAGACCTTTCTTATATATTGGCATGTTCTATGGGTTATTTGGCGGGGTGATCGCTTGGCTCTTAGTCGATGCTGTTTTATTATGGTTACGTCAGCCGGTAGCAAATTTAGCACAATTATATAATAGCCAATATTATTTAGCTGAGCTTGGCTTACCTTCCGTGGCGATCTTATTAATTACCGGTGCATTGTTAGGCTTAATCGGTTCTTATGTGGCTTTGGGAAGGCATCTTAGTTATAAGCATTAACTAGTTTTGATTCTCAGCAGTATGAACACGATTTATGTAAGTGAAATATACCCATAGTGTCTCATATTTAGGGTTTTATAGGGCAGGGATTTTTCGTTAGCTAAAGATTTTAAATTGCAGGTAATAGCTAGCTATTGGCAAAATTTAAAATCTTTAGCTGGCGGAAAATAACATGCTAGAAAGCCCTAAATATGAGACACTATGGGTATATCATTAGGCAATAAAAAACCGAAGCTTGCTTCGGTTTTTTATTTTTGACGGATGGGCCTATAGTAAAGCCTATTTTTTAAGCCGATGACTTAGCGTCCGCATTTTCGAGCAGGAGGCGTAAAAGCTGAATTTGCATGTCTTTCAAATTCGTCGCGTATAACAATACCAGAAGGTTGCTGGGAATCAGATGATGGACGTATAGCATATGGTACTATAACAGTGTTGCCATTTGAGTGAGTAATCGTTTTTACGACATCGGTTCTAGTTGTTGAGTTAGCAGCAGGAGCGGGTGGTGTCTGTACTGCTGGTTGAGTAAGTCCTGGCTGTTTATTCCTTTGTGCTACTTCTGCTAACATGGCTTGTAACTGTGCAGGAGTTGGTAGGGAAACAGTTGTACGCTGTTCTCCAGATGTAGATGCATGGATAGATGTAGAACTTCCTATAATATCTGCTAACTCAGGATCAACATCATCATAATCACTGCTATTTACAGGTAAAGAGTTAAAAAAGCTTGGCCATGAAGCAACAGTATGTATAGAAGAATTAGGCTGCGAAGAACTATCTGTTCTTGATGTTCGTGAGCTACTTAGGGGGCTAGGTGAATCAGAGTGTGTACTATCGCCAGTAGTATCCATATCCGACCCACAATCGGCATCTGGTTCATCTGAGCTCGATTGGGAAGCATCATTATCCTCTATAAGTAAATCTAACTCGATACTTTCTAAAATTCCAAGTAATTCCGGAGTGTTTTCAATGAAATAAGCATCTTTGTTAGGGGTGGACATGAGGTTTATATTCATCCCTTCTGCAGATAGCGCATCTCGTAATGGGCGAATTAGCTTATCGCCAAATACTCCTAAATTTAGTCCAGACTCTTGAGAGCTTTCTATTAGACGCAATGTACCCAGAATATGCAAAGGTCCATTATTTTCATCGGGTAATAACACAAGCTCTAGGCCCTCAAGAAAGAGGGGAAAAGTATAGTAACGCATAATCATCTCACATTTATTATTATAGTTATTCGTGATAGCACCCGATAGTAACAAAAAAATATTAAGAAATTATTAACAAATTAAACTTGATTCCCCGCAGCTAGCTGCGGGGACTTTACGCTTGGGGATTCTTAAGGGGAGTCAGCGTAGACTCCCCTTAAGTTGCCGTTACGCGAACTTGGTTCGCGTAGGCGAAATATTATTAGGAAATAAAAATCCCCGTGGCTTGCCTCGGGGATTTTTATTATAACCAGCCGCAGCGTTTAAATATCCAAGCGAGTAATGCACCTAGACCACCCATGACGCCTAAGCAGATGAAAAAACCATAATGCCATTGTAATTCAGGTACATTAAGGAAGTTCATGCCGTAAATACCGGTAATAAAGGTTAATGGTGCGAATATAACTGCCCAAACGGTGGCTTTACGCTGGACTTCATTGGAGTGAAAAGTTTTGTTGTTAACGAGTGATAGGTGGGTTTCCAACATATTTGAAGTCATTTCACGATAAATTTCGAGAATATCAACGAGACGGATCAAGTGATCATAACAGTCACGTAAGTATAATTTGGTTTCATCTGAGAGTAAGTCATTATCATTACGCATTAAGACTCGGATCGCCTCACGTTGTGGGCGTAACTTTAAGCGTAAAACCAATAATTCACGTTTAATGGTATAGAGGTCGTTAACTGTTTCCTCACCAGTAGGGCCTAACAAGGCTTGTTCCACCGCTTCAATCTCATCATCAAATTCATCTAAGAGCGGGAAACAATGGTCAATGGTCACATCAATTAACACATACAGGAGATAATCAATTTTATGATTACGCAGCGCAGACTGGGGATGATGTAAACGTCGACGTACTGCACGGAAGGGATCGTTCTCACCACTGTGAAAGCTCACCAAGAAATTATCACCTAAGAATAAACTAACGCGTTCATTAATGATGGTGGAGCCAGATTTATTTAATAAACCCAAGATCACCAAAATTTGATTTTCATAGGCTTCTGTTTTTGGACGCTCGCCAATGTCGATGACATCTTCCAATGCTAGGGGGTGTAAATTAAATAGATTACCAAATTCCCGTAGGGTCGATGGTTTAGGTTGACCTTGTACATGGATCCAGGTGAAGGATTCTTTGCTGATATAATTTTGGCATTCAGCCGCAGTGATATTCAACCGCTCGGTAATTTGAGATTCATTATAATTAACCAAAGTAATGCTGATAGGGGTTTCAGCCGCGGTATCGACAACCTGTGATAGATCCAGCGTTTGTTGTTCTTGTGCAATGGTTTGTGTTTCCATAGCCACCTCCTAAACCAGTGTGACACTGTGCGCGCAGCTAGGTTTCCATAAACTTAAAAAGAATGCTTACTATAAGCAAGTAAACACTCTTTTTAAGTTACAAAACAGCCGTCGTATTACTGTTTTGTCAGCGGAACAGCCTAGCATGGTTGTTCTCTATGCTCATTATCTTGTTAATTACCTCAGGGCAAATAGGCCGAGTGGACGAAGTTTATACAAAACGACCTATGATAACACAGATTTTTAGTGATAGGGAGTATATAGTGGCATTGTTTGAGATAAATATTGATGGGATGGACATGAAATGTCTGCACAAAATTATCAAAGCTATATGCCATATGCCTTTAAAATTGCGTGATAGTTGCAATGTTATCAGAATGGCCTGTACATGAGTGGTCCTATGGTCCCCACAGATGTGGAGACCATAGGGGGATGATATTTTAAGGGCGCTTCATCATAGAGAAGCGTTCTATCTTCGGCGGTTGTCCATGCTCATCTGAGCCTTGAGGTGATGCCGGCATTCCGTCCACTGGGTTAATATCTGAAGTCACTAGTCGTTCGATAATGACTTCTTGCCCTAGTTTAGGTTGTGCTCTCCTACCTGTAGAGTTGCTGCTTGAGGCTTGAGGTTGATTTCCAGTGGCACGAGTTCCAAACAAACCAAGAGTACGTGCCGCCAGTAGAGATCTACCTCTACGTGAGGTGTCCTCTGCAGTTGCCGTCCCAGAAGGCTCAAATATAGCCATCCCAGCCCTAATGCGAGGTGAGATTGGAGAGGTTGGACCAGGTGCAGGTGGAGCAGGTGGAGCGGATGGTGTAGGTGCAGATTGTAAGTAAGGTTGGCAGTGAAAATTTGGACCCAGGGTGAAATTTTCATTTCCTGTATTTCGAGGATCTGGGTATTGCATTAAATCTTGAGCAGTCAATTGTAGATTACGCATTATACCTAGTGCATGAATGATATTTTGAGGCAAACCATTGAAGACTTCTTGTAGACTATTTAATAACCTTGCGTACATTTCATTAAATTGGTTAAGCAAATGTTTCCCAGGACTATCCTCAGGCAGATCATCATTGCTTGTGCCAATCCGCATAGGATAAATACCCTCAGGATCAAAGGCAATGGATTCGTCACTGAATTCATAACCGATGCCCGCGGCAGTAACACGTAACAATTTACCTGCATAAATTTCTAAGAAGCGGTAATAGTGGGCAGGATCATCACCCTCATTTAGAACATTAGTTAAAGATACGCCTTCGCCTTGTTCAACGATTTTATCTAAGGCCATAATAGCGGTTTTTAAATCAACCACGCTAATATTATCATTTGAGTGTGGCCAAATGCTTATTTGACGTTTTGGATCGCCAGAAAATAAATTGGGATCTTTGTCACTGAGTTCTTGCAGTGCTTCTTTGATTCCTGCATAAAATTCACCGATGGTGAATGCCTCTGCATCCTCTGTTGTGTCGATAGGATCAACACCTTCAGGCATTTGAATATCAGCAATTTCATTAGGTTGTTCAATACGCATAAACAGATTGCGTATCCTTTCTTTTGTGCATGGGCCTAAGGTGATCTCTAATCCCTTGAGAATATCATAAGGTAATTCTCCGGGATAATTAGGCACAAAGTCGATCTCGTTTAAAACAGGAGAGCCACCTATAGCATTTAAAATATTACATGCTAAGGTCATGTGTAGCATTTCTTCCATAACAATGGAACGTAAAATCCTGGTAATTTCAAGATTAGTCCCTGGCTTAATCGAATAGAGTGCACATAAATACACAGGGATGGTTGAATGCTCAAAGGCAATGGCGAATTGCAGTGCCTCTTTTAAGTTTTCTAATGTGATGATACGTTCCCGCTGAGTTTCTAATGGTTTAGAAAAAACAGGGTTATCAAGCCAATGTAAAATCGTGCGTTGTTTGGCTGCAGATAAATCACGAGTCACTGGCATGTAATGTGGGTCTTCAACAGATGCAGAAAATGCTAATTTCAAACTTTCTAAATGTTGGGTGACATTACGATAGTCTGAGAGGTCTAAAATTCTACGCATGACCGGATATAAATTTCCGTATTGGTGAAAGATAGGTCTTATATGCTCCTGCCACGTAGGTGATGTTGTTTCTTGGTAAGGATCCCAGACAAGGACGCTTAAAATATCTGAAGAATTTGGAAACCGATTGACCATGCTACCCCGTGGGACAATTGTATCTCCCTCTCTAACAGAGTAAAAGACACTAAATAGCTCACCATCCACATGGCGGCGTGCGGCTGGTCGTGTACTTGGGTCTTGTTCTGTGTCAGTGCCTACGATATTAAAGATGGCTTCGCCTTTAGCATTAGTTTTCAAATCACCGGCATTTTCTATGGTTAAACCATTAACACGATGTTCTACTCGCTCACGAGTTAGAGACACCGTAACGGGCATATCTGGCAAAGGCTTGCCAAAGCGAGTGGCGACTAATTTTACTTCCTTACGATCGCCATCATTTAAGCGGTAGATATGTTCTTCTGCTTTGACAAATAGACCATTAGCTTCTTCCTGAAGAATAGGATGGCCATCAGCATTAACCACAGCTAAGGGGCGATTTTGCAGAGCATTAACTTGTTCACTAGTTAGAGAAATAGTAAAAATTCCTGCGGTTCTTTCTAGCCACTTATCTTCTCGATAGGGAATAGGTATGCCAAGTCGTTGTACGCTACTATCATTATTTATCAGGGCTAAATGCAATTCTCCATAATCAGCAAAATTACCACGCCACTCTTGCACTTGTAAACTGCTTGATAAATCAATATGTAGAAGAAAATCATTTTCATCTAAGTTTTCTATTTCAGCAAAGCTTGGACTGGTAGCGATCTGTCGATCTTCCGAGCCACGTGGCTGGTAAGTGACAGTTAAAGCTCTACCAATACCAAAACTCCAGGGGTTGCCTTCAGTATGGCCACTGATGACACCAACAACTCGACCGGTTGAAAAACGTGGATCTTGACGATCTTTACCGTAACCATAATATCCATCAGTGGAAAAACGAATAGAAAGTAACTGCGTTTTGTCAAATTCAGATTTTAATTCAGTCAAGAATCTTGAGTCAGTAATGCGTTGGTCATTCCAAGTAATATTTTTGATAATTGAATGATAGTAGGCTCCCGCATTTTCAGCACCACTGACCCCTGTTTGCCGATTCCGCATGCGTTGAAAAAATACATTATGGAAGGCTGCTGGGTGAAAATCACCAGCAAATATATCTTGATTATTACTGTCAGATAAACGAATTTGGAATCCCCAAATGGCCGAAGTCATTTGATTAGCAGGGTCAATATCAACAATTTTACCATCGGTTTTTCGGTTACTTGGGGATACAGATAAGTGCATAACTGAGTCGTTAGGATCATGACTACCATCAGCATACCTAAAATCCATGACTTTGCAGTTATCAAAGCTCCATACGCCAGTGCCATAAGGATTCCAGCCGGCACGACGAGGTAAATTGCCATCGGCATCTGGTTTGAGCACGATGTCAGCAAATTCTTCAGTTGATAGTTCAGTGGCAAGTTGAAAGTTTCTGGCATCATTGTGATCAGATGATACAGGGTCATTATTATTGATTGTACTCGGATCAGCCCTAAAAGAACCAGAAAAATTTAGTCGAGGACCAGAAAGATAGCCAGGCATAATAAACTCCTTAAGTTAGAAAAAACATCAAGGCGGTTGGACCTAGTACAGTAATGTAAAAATCTGTCGATACGTGTATATTATGGTTATATATTTAAAAGGTTTTCGCATATGATTTAGAGATTGCTACTCTATAGCGAGGAAACCTATGGTACTATCAAAGACACTCATTGTTAAGAGTAAGATATATCTATTTTTAGCAATGGCGGCAATTATGTATTGAGACGGTAAGGATATAATCAATGACTGCATGGATTTTATTAATCGCGGCTATCTTTCTGGAAGTAGCAGGCACTACTTCAATGAAGTTATCAGTTGGTTTTACAAAGCTGATCCCCTCTATCGCTATTTTCTTTTTCTATGGCTTATCTTTTACGGCACTGACGCTCTCATTACGCGATATTGATTTAAGTGTTGCCTATGCTCTATGGGCTGGATTAGGTACAGCGCTTATTGCCATTATTGGGGTGGTTTACTTTAAAGAACCTGCCACGATTTTAAAAATTATTTCAGTCGCTTTGATTGTCGCTGGGGTAGTTGGCTTGAATTTACAAACTAGTCATGTGTAATCCATAAAGTGTTATTAGAATCTAGTCTGAACTCGGACCGCAATATGCTGGTCCTTATAGCCTACCTGAATAGCCATCCTTACTATTTTAGCTAGTCTTAGCTGTCCCTATATCCGCGTCAAATTAATAAAAACACAATTTGACGATTTTTTTAAGAGTGCTTTTTTCTCGTCAAAATGCATAAATAGTAATTTGACGATTTTTTTATATGCCTCTATAATATCGTCAAAATACAAAAAAAGTAATTTGACGAGGATACTGGATGTGACAAAATTTATAGGCCGTATGCGTGAATTATCCAAGTTAAAATCGCTATCCGATCAAAAAAAGCCCAAATTGATTGTGATCAAGGGGCGTCGACGTATTGGCAAAAGCCGTTTATTGGTAGAATTTGGCAAAAATTTAAACAAAGTGTATGTTTTTTCTGGTTTAGCACCTGAAGAAGGTGTTACAGCGAAGGATCAGCGCGAAGAGTTTGCTCGACAATTGGAGGTTCAATTTGGCTTACGAGGCCTTAAGACAGATGATTGGGGTAACTTATTCTGGTATTTAGCGGAGCAGACAAAGACTGGGCGTGTACTTGTTGTTTTGGATGAAATTTCTTGGATGGCTATGGATGAGCCTACTTTTTTACCTAAGCTCAAAGTAGCTTGGGAAACATACTTTAAGCTGAATTCTCAAATTATCCTTGCGCTGTGTAGCTCAATTTCTATGTGGATAGATAATAACTTGCTGAGTAGTACAGGCTTTATGGGACGATTATCCTTAATCATGACATTGCAAGAATTGCCATTGAAGGATTGTACAGAGTTTTGGGACAGTATAGGTAGCCAAGTCTCAGTACAAGAAAAATTATTAATCCTTTCAGTGACAGGTGGCATACCTCGATATCTTGAAGAAATTGATCAGCAATTATCTGCGGACACTAATATTAAGAATCTGTGTTTCAGCCAAGATGGTATTTTATTAAGAGAATTTGATCAAATCTTTTCAGATTTATTTGGCAAACAGCAAAGTTTATACCAAGATATTTGTGAGTGCTTGGCATCAGGCCCGGCAGATGCGCAAACTATTTTTCAGCACACCGGTATGAGTGGCAATGGTGATGATTATAAATGCCTAGAAAACTTGGCACTTGCTGGGTTCATTTCGCGAGACTATGGTTGGCATATTAGTAGTGGAAAAATTGCCAAGATTAGCTGGTATCGTCTTAGTGATAACTACTGCCGTTTTTATTTAAAGTATATCTTGCCAAATAAACTTAAAATAGAAGCAGGTAGTTATGATGAAGTATCTTTGACGTCACTGGCAGGTTGGTCATCTATTATTGGGTTACAGGTCGAGAATCTAGTACTAAACAATCGCCACTTGATCAAACAAGCATTAAATATCTCACAGCAAGAAATTATTTGTGATAATCCTTATATGCAACGAGCTACTAAGACTAAGAAAGGTTGCCAAATTGATTATTTGATCCAGACTCGCTTTAATACTTTGTACGTTTGTGAAGTAAAATATTCAAAAGATCCTGTTCCGCATACTGTTATTGAGGAAGTACAAAAGAAAATTGATGCACTGGGAATCAAAAGAAACTTCTCAGTACGGCCAGTGCTGATCCATTGTAATAGTGTATCTGAAGCGGTTGAAGAAAGCGGGTTCTTTGCCAAGATCATTGATTTTTCTGAATTTTTGTAACAAAGCAGTACAAGCGATTTTAGTATATCGTTTTAAAAATTGGCTGATGGTGATTGACGAAGGTATAAAATGATTCTGCAATAGGCGCTAAATTTTTACCTTTATTCTTGACGAGATACCATGTGTGTTTAACCGGGAATTGTGTTGTGGGTATGAGTGATATGAGTTTATGACTCAATTCAATTTTAATACTTTGTTTTGAAATAACTGATATGCCTATATTGGCCATGATGGCCTGTTTGATTGCTTCATTATCACTAATTTCCATTTCTACCTTAGGTTTGAATCTCGATTTCCTAAATATATTCTCCGTAGCATAACGTGTACCAGAGCCTTCTTCTCTCAATATCCATGCCTCTTGTTTTAATGAAGATAACTTAATGGGTTGTTTCGATTTACTCAACTTGTGCTTAATTGAAGAGGCAATAACCAATTCGTCGTCATAGAAATTTGCACAATCGACGCTTGAGTTGCGCGGTGGATTACTCATGATAACAAAATCATCAAGGTTTTTGCTGAGGCGGTTAATGATTTCATGTCTGTTGCAGATAACCAGCTTAATGTGAATATCTGGATATTTAGTTTTGAAGTGCCCCAGCAAGCGAGGGATAAAATAACGTGCTGTGGAAACTGTGGCAACATGCAGTGTACCGGTTAAACCACCTTTCAACAGATCGATCTGAGTTTGGGTATTTTCAAGCGTTGTTTGTAATTTTTGACAGCCTTCAACTAGCGTCTGCCCGAAAACAGTTAAGGAAAGCTTGCGGCCAATCACTTCGATAAGTGAGCAGTCATAGTATTCCTCTAACTGGCGAATAATATTCGAAACGGCCGGTTGAGTCATATGCAATTCATGCGCTGCCTGGGTAACACTGCCCATTCGGGCAACGCATTCAAATACTTTTAGCTGATGTAGAGTAATTTTCATATCACAAAAAAATGATGTATTACCATGCAAATATAAATTTGAACTAATGTTAATGCCGTGCAAAAATTTTGTCAATAAATGCATGGGCGTTCTAATGAAAAAATATTCTTTAGTTGTCGAAGTGAACATTTAAGAGCAGCTTGATCGCGCTTTTATAAGAAGGTTTAAACGTTATGTGGCTTATTATTATATTATTTCTTAGCCTGTTTTCCTCGGTTAGCTTACTGTGTTATCACTGTTTTAGCAGTAATAATGTGAATAGCTTCTCACAAGTGACTATTTTAATAGTGACTATACTTAGCTTTTTATCACCTTTACTCATGCCAATGCCATACGCTTGGCATTGGCAAATGCAGTTGCTGCCTCACGTCTATATAGGTATTGAGTTATATTATGATGGTTTAACATGGATAATGCTATGTCTTGTCAGCTTTATAAGCTTAGTTATCAATAGTTATGCAGCGAGATACTTATTATCAGATAAAAATCAGATCCGCTTTATGGGTCAATTATCATTGTTAACGTTTTCAGTGATGCTGTTGATGATGAGTGGTAGCTTGTTTACAGCCTTTGTTGCATGGCAGTTTATTGGAATCAGTTTATATCTGTTATTGAATCATTATCATTATAACGTCAACGCAAATAAATCAGCAAAGAAGAAATTTATCATCAATCGTCTCGGTGATATGTGTTTTTTAATCGCTGTCTTAATCGCAGCACATCAGTTTGGTACAACTAAATTTACAGTGCTTTTTCAACAGGGCCATATGCTAAATAGCAGTATATTATTGCTAGTCTTTATTGCTGTTATGACTAAGTCTGCGCAATTTCCGTTTCATATATGGTTAATTGATACCATGGAAGCACCAACGCCAGTGTCCGCAATGATGCATGCTGGGGTTATTAATGCCGGTGGGTTTTTATTGGCAAGGTTAAGTCCACTTTATGATAGTGCACCTTATCTTATGCTATTTATCACATTGATAGGGATGACCACTGCATTTTTAGGCAACTATTTTATGCAAAATCAGGCTGATGTGAAGAGACAACTCGCATATTCAACCATGAGCCAAATGGGATATATGGTTATGCAGTGCGGGTTAGGGTGCTTTGTTTCGGCTGTCTTCCATTTAGTCGCTCACGGGTTCTTTAAGGCGACATTGTTTTTATCATCAGCTAGTCAACTGAAATATACCAATTTTTCTGAAAATAAACGTGACACTAGTTTCAAGCCAGCATTGATACGTTGGTGCAAGGCAATCTGTTTGACTAGTATTCTTATAGTCATTGGTTATGTGATGGCAAACCATTTTACCAAACAGGGTGCTGGCCAGGAAATAAACCTAATTTTATGGCTGTTCATTGCTATCAGCTTATTTCAATTAATTAACCAAGTTTACATAAGAGTTGAGAAGCTAATAGTACAAGTAATTAGTCTTACGCTGCTTGCTGGAGTATATCTTATTTATCTACTCAGCTTACAGTGCTTTGCGTCTATCATGCAGCCTAGTATCCCTGATAGCACAAGTACTTTATTTACTGGGTTTGCAGTCATGCTGATTGCTATAGGTATAACGTTGTGTATGGTCGTATATTTAATTTCTGCTATGCAAAAGCGATCACTTTTTTCATATAGGCTTTATAGTCTGACCTTCTATAAATTAAATGTAGAAAGGTGTTATCGTCGTTATTTATTAAATCCTTTAAGATACTTCGGTGATTATCTAACGGAGTTAGTCCTTTCGATTAGTGTTTTTATAAAAAAGCAGACTGTTCTGACAGTCTATATTTCCAGCATTGCTGCTGGAGTATTACTATTTTTTGCTTACTATAGCGGCATACTTTTCAAGTACAACCTATTGTCAATTATAAATATATTTGCGTTATTGGGGATACTGGTTATTGCGAATAGGGCTAAAACACTGAAGCTATTATTGATTTTCCTGGCATTAGTCGTCGTGCTGATGACATGTATAGCATTAACGTTAACACCTGTTGAGGTAAAAATAATAGGTATTTTTCAACTAATTAACAGTGGTCTGCTGATGCTGGGTTTACTTCTAGTATCAAGACAATGTCGTATCCGACTTCCTCTCGACACCATTATCAAGAATAGATTGCCTTGTTGTTATTTCTATATGAGTTTGGGGTTGATGATGTTAATTGGTATTCCAGGCACGGCTAGTTTTGTGAGTGAATTTTATCTGCTAGATGCGCTATTACAGATTAATTGGATATTCGCCGTTCTGATAAGTTTTGCCATGATACTTTTAACTTTAGTTGTGCTGCATGGCTTACAAGTTTATTTCTTTAATCCTGCCGCTATCCGACGATATGCAGTACCTATTACAGTGAAATTACACGTTATTTTAATAGCCATTATTGTATTTAATGTTTTTAACGGGATTTACCCTCATTTTTTACTGAACATGATTAGCAAGGCCATGGGAGTTTAGTTTATGCACGTTATTAATAATCATAATATGACTGTAGCCATACAGAAAGCATTAAAATGCATTCCTAGTGTCTGGCCATTGCAGCAATTTGTTGCCACCAACCCTTTGTGGGATTGTATCGATAAGCCTATGAGTGAGGTATCTAGCTTATTTCCAGAGTATGCTAATATACAAATGACTATGACTTTGGATGAGTACTGGGAGAAGTATCTTAGTGGCCAGATCAGTCGTACGGCATTACATCAAGCTATTAGTACAGCAGTTTGTCAAAATAATATAATGGGGAGTACTGATAATAGTATTCACATACAATTACTATTTGATTTTATGACCTCTAGCTTTAATCAGAATAAATTACTCAAAGCATTACAAGAGCATATGTATACTATCGAAAATAAAAGCTCTATCTTATTTGCTAGTCAAGTGCAGCATCTTGGCTATGATAATACACTAGACTTAGTGACCAACGAGTGTATCAGTTGGTTGAATCATTATTTTTGTCCAACAGCTCTATATGAAACAATATTACAGAAACTTGAGCAAAATAGCCCGGATAGTGCTGCAGATAGTTTGTTTGCCGGTTGGTATAAAGTCATGACCATAAAAAATAAAGCCTGGAAACAGTTTCTTTGTGCTCGCCCTGGTAATTTATATGATTTCATCGATGCGCTTGTTTCAGAGTTGGCAATTCCAAAGGATGCACTAGAAAAATATATGTTGGCAATTTGCTGGCAGCTAAAAGGCTGGATTGGTTATATAAAGTGGCAACAAAATCATCTTAATAGTCCATATTTTAATAAAACGATTGATATTGCAGAAATTATTGCAATTTGGTTGGCAAATGAAGCTTTTCAACGCGTAAATTCAGCAAAAAATATCATGAGCTTTGTGCCGAATTATGCTGTCGAATATCAAACACAAATGAATACGCCATTACAACAAGTATGGTTAGATTATATTAATGAAATAAATATAAACTTAAGTGAAAAAGGTGGAGAGTACATTCGATTACTGACTAGGAATCATGATATCAGTGTAACTTCTTTATGTTGGATATGGCAGCATGCTTATGAATTAAGCTATCAAGAGCCTTTATACCAACAGTTATTAGAAGAAAAGAAGACATTAACAGCTCAGAGTCAATTGCAGCAAGACACTTCTTCTTCTGTGGTAACAACAGAATTACCACAGTCTCAATGGATATTTTGTATTGATGTTCGTAGTGAGATTATCAGACGGCACATTGAGCGCGCAGGTGAGCACGAAACATTCGGATTTGCTGGTTTTTTTGGTTTTCCACATCAGCTTATTGATCCAAATAATAAAACAATCACTTGCCAATCACCAGCACTGATAGAGCCTGAGTTATCTTGTGAAATTCCGCATAAAAATCGAACTGTGTGCGATGAGGCTGCACAATCGATGCGTAATAGCATTCATACCAGTAAGGGTATGTTGCTTTCAGCCTTTGCGCTCTATGAAATCGTCGGATTTTGGTTTGCGTTCACTTTGATTTTAAAAAATTATCTACTAGCTTTTACCCATAAAATTAAAACGCTATGCGTTGGTAAAAAATCGCCATCGCAGCCTACAATTGCGATGCCAGTATTTGCTACAGATGATAATAGTTTCGCTGTTTTAGTTAATGCGGCAAAGTCGCTGCTTAATGCAATTGATCTAACCAATAATTTTGCAGAATTTGTTGTAGTCTGTAGTCATGGTGCCACCACTGAGAACAATCCTTATCAAGCTGCCTTGCATTGTGGTGCTTGCGGTGGTAATAACGGTATAAGTAATGCAGTTTTTGCTTGCCAAGTGTTAAATGATATACGCATTAGAGAACAGCTATCAGCAGAAAACATAAACATACCTAATACAACCGTTTTTATTCCAGCTCATCATGATACCACTACAGATATGATTGAATGGTATTATGAAGAAGAATTACTATCTGTAGAGCAGTTAGATAGACTTCAGCGTATTAAAGATGATGTGATTAATACAACTAAGCTAACAGTACAAGAAAGAATAAAAAAATTACCAGGTGATAATGATGTAATTAAGCGCTCACAGCACTGGGCTGAACTGATTCCTGAATGGGGTTTAGCAAATAACTCGGCTATGATTATTGCGCCACGTTGTTTAACAACACAGCTCAATTTAGATGGCCGAACTTTTTTACATTCATATAATACTCATACAGATCCTGAAGGTGCAGTGTTAGAATCCATACTGTTAGGTCCAGTCGTAGTAGCACACTGGATTAATGCACAGTACTACTTTTCATCAGTAGACCCGCATAACTTTGGTAGTGGAAGCAAGCTTATCCATAATATTATTAAGACCGTAGGTGTAATGGAAGGCAACCAAAGCGATCTTAAATATGGGCTGCCAGAGCAAAGTGTATTTTTTAAAAATAAACGTATACACGAGCCTAGGCGATTGTGTGTTTTCATTGATGCCACTGAAGATAAAATAAATTATCTGGTAGAAAAACATGAGACTTTGCACAATTTGGTGGCAGGTAAATGGCTTACCTTACGATCACTATGTGTCTCAGTTCATTCTTATCAAGACCGTCTCAAATTTAGGTGATGCATAAACCAATAAATAGCAGCAATGAAAACCCCACCGAGTAAAGTGGCAAAGGCCCAGGTGACACCTGACACTAAAAAAGTAGGGTGGCCAATTTTTTCTAACTTGCCAGCATCTTTGGCTACCGCGCCAGCAAAAATGATGTGAAGTAAAGCATTGATCACTACCAGTGCGAGTTTAACTGTTTCTAGAGGTCCTGAAATATATGAAAATAAGTTTACATCCATGATGAGATATCCTTCTTAATGTATGATCTAATCTGTTGAGACTAGAAAAAATTCTGTCATCAATTATGTTAAAAAGCGCTGTCATCCCGCTGCTTGACAGCGGGATCCAGTCAGTTGCTGATCTTTAAATAAGTTTACTCTCACTCCATAGTAAGCAGCCGTTATACAATCTTTACTCCTTTAAGTCGGCCATTTTTTCCAGCAGTTGCTCAGCCGATTGCGGTTCTTGATTATGTTTAATTTCTGTCAGTGTTTCATTGATACGGAAGAATAAAATCAGGATTTCACAACTGATACGTGCGAAAATTGGCCCAAAGATAATCAATTGCAGTCCTTTGATTAAGCTACCATTTTGATGGCTGAGAATATCAATAATGCCCACGTAAATACTGACTGCCACAGCAATCCAAAATAGAATTTGAATTAAAATCGGCGTTAACATGCGCCGGAAAGTTAGAAAATCCCACATGGTGTTATTCCTCTTATTGCATTGCTTGATTCTCCGCAGCTTGCTGCGGGGATTTTTATTTACTGACTTTACATAAAAAGCGTGCATAAGACAAAAACTCTACGCTCTGTATAGATATTCTGCACGCATAATTCTACATCATATATGCAGACTAGAGTTCTCAGCGGTCAATGATTCAAAGCTGAACAGCATAATCTTTAACAGGTGGTGCGTGGGCGATAGCTCCCTGCTGCTGTAAAAATGCTGCAAAATTATTATATTGCTGCTTATTTAGTTTTGCCGGGTGCTTGGCAAAATATTTTAACGTTGCAAACCATGCTTGCTTATTAAGCTGATTATTAGATTCAGGGTGTTGTTTGGCAAAGGTTTTCCAGGTTTCTAGCGGATGGGCGAGTAAATAGCTAGTCCCCTGTTGCAGAGCATGTAAAAATTTCTTTAAGTTTGGATCTTTTAATTCATCACGATTCGCAATAATGATCAGTTCATCATAGGGTGGTACACCACTGTTTTCTGGATAAAAAGCCCGCGCAGGTTTACCAGCTAAAGCCATTTCTGGCACCTCAAAGTTACGCATTGCGCCAGTAATAGCATCTACACGTTGAGATAACAACGCTTGTGCCAAATTATAATGGACATTAATCAAATCCACATCGCTTAAGGATAAACCGGCATGTTCCAACATGGTTTTTAAGACGATGCGGTCTTCACCGCCACTGGCATAGCCAATAGTTTTACCTTTTAAATCTTTGACTGATTTTATATCACTGGATTTGAGTACTGCGACACAATTAAGCGGCGAGTCGATTAATGTTGCAATGCGCACGAGAGGTAAACCACGCGCTACGGCAAACATCAGTCCACTTTGATAACTAATGCCAAGCTCGGCTTTACCGGCAGCAACTAATTTAGGGGCATCCGCAGGATCTGCCGGAGAGACTAATTTCACATCTAAGCCTTGTTGTTTAAAAAATCCCTGTTGTTGCGCGACAAATAAGGGCGCTTGATTCGGGTTGGGGAACCAATCGAGAATTAAAGTCATAGGTGTTAATGCTTGATCTGCCATAACGGTGGGGCAGAGCATGAAAGTGAGGAGTAGGCTTAGTAATATTTTTTTCATATTTTTCTCTGTTACGGATCCCAATAAATAAAATATTTTA
Organism: Gammaproteobacteria bacterium; assembly: GCA_965230425.1. Taxonomy (GTDB): domain Bacteria; phylum Pseudomonadota; class Gammaproteobacteria; order UBA1113; family UBA1113; genus CBDDKW01. The sequence continues at coordinate 197,087 of CBDDKW010000008.1, forward strand.
ATGCTTTGTCCATGGCAGTATACAATAATAAAGTCAAAACTGTAATCACAACCAGCACAGCAAACATCATATCAATTTGCATTCTCGCGTTAGCATTTAACATGAGATAGCCCAAACCATGACTCGAACCTACCCATTCAGCGATGATTGCACCGATAGGAGCGATAGCTGCTGCTACCCGCAAGCCTGAGGCCAGTGAAGGTAATGCTGCAGGGATCCGAATATGCCAAAAGCTTTGCCAAGTTGAAGCATTCATGGTTTTAGCTAAATCTAACCAGCCAGGATGCGTGCGGCGTAACCCGTCGAAAAAAGCCGTGGTAATTGGGAAAAATAACATAATCACCGTGGTCATCACCTTTGAGGCAATACCATAACCGAACCATACTACCAGTAATGGTGCAATCGCAAAGGTGGGAATTGCTTGGCTAATGAGTAACACGGGCATAAGCCAAGCGCGTAACGGTTGGAATATAGCAAGTATTAAAGCACTAAACATACCAATCAAGATACCAAATAATAATCCCAAGAGAATTTCAACAATCGTTGGAATAGATTGGTCAGCAATCACATCAGCTTGTGCATAGAGTGTCTTGGCCACCAGCCAAGGGCTGGGTAAAATATAAGGCGGTAATTTAAATAACCAAATAATGATTTGCCAAAGTATACATAAGCTTATAATGATACATAGTCCACGCAGTAGTTTCATATGATGTCCTCCTGCGCCGCTTGTAAACGTTCTAAGAGTTCATCTTCTAAATGACTCACTTCAGGATCATTCATTGCTCTTGGTGTGGGCGTTGTTAAACAAATAGGTGTGCCTAACTTAACCGGGCAGTCGGCCATAACATAAATATCGTGACCCAGCCGTAATGCTTCCACAGGATCATGTGTAACTAACAGAACGGTTTTATCTACTAATAATTCAGCAGCTAAATTCTGTAAGCGATGACGGTTGATGGCATCCAAAGCGGAGAAGGGTTCATCCATCAGTACAATAGGGCGATTTTCAAGCAGTGTCCGTACCAAGGCAACGCGTTGGCGCATACCACCCGATAATTCATGGGGATAATGAGTAATAACTGTGTCTAAACCAACCTGCTTTAATAGCGCTTTAGCTTTTTCTATAGGTTTTGTTTCCTTGCGCAACTTTGCGCCTAATAAAACATTTTCAAGTACGGTTGCCCAAGGAAGCAGCAAGTCACTCTGTGCCATATAGGCAATTTTATTTTCTAAATTGGGATATTGATCTGAACGGATTTCACCAGCGATTGTGTGAGGTTCAGCAAGACCGGCAATCAAACGTAATAAACTCGATTTGCCCACCCCGCTAGGACCTAATAAGCAAGTCCAGCGTCCAGCGGCGATAGTGACATTTAAGTTTTCAAATAAAATTTTATCTGCGAAGCGTAAATGAGCATTATGGATAATGATGTTGGCAGCATTCGTCATTATGATACAGTTCCCATGTCAGCATTATCTGATCAGGTCAATGGGTCGTTTGCCTATTATGGCAAACCTCTCAGCGTACTGGCTCCCCCTTTCTTTCATATTTATAATATGAAGCCATGCTATTATACGAGTGTTCGGCGGCGATTACTATTAAAAAGCAAATATGGAAAACTAGCTGTATCTAATCCCATGATTCAATTGCAATTATTATCAGTTAATGGATAATGAAAAGTTATACATTTTTCACATGATTGCATGGATGAATCAATGCTCAATAGACGAAATATAGTATCTCCAGTGCTTTGCCTAACGGCACTGGCTATGAGTCTGTGTAGCATATGTACACCTTCCTTTGCCGATACTGACCGTACACCTCGGGTTATTGCTGAAGGTGGTAGTGGTAAATTAACCTTTGGCGAAGTGGATGCCTTGTTCCCTATCATTGGTGGTGAAGATACCGGCTTACTCTATTACGGTGATGTTGATGGTAAGTATGGCGATGATGGGGCATGGTTTGGTAGCTTGGGTACAGGTATTCGTTCTGTTACGAGTGCAGGTAATCAAATTGGCGGTTATATCTTTGCTGACCAAGATGTCACGAATGAAAATAATACCTTTTGGGTTTTTAACCCAGGTCTTGAATATTACGTTGCTTCTATGGATTTTCATCTCAATGGTTATTTTCCTGTGGGCAATAAAGAAAAAACCATTAAGACTGTTTTCGCAGATGAATTAGGTAAACCAGAGTTGGTACGCCCATCGGGCCATAGTGTATTTGCAGAGAAATTTAAAATTATCGATGAAGTAGGGAATGGGGTGGATACCGATATTGGTTATACCTTCCCACAAAATATTCCCTATATTGGTGGTATACGCTTAGATGGCGGGGGTTATTATGTATCTTATCCCCATGGCAGCAGCTTAGGCGGAGGCCAAGTAGGTGCTGAACTGCCAGTGACTTCCTTTGCAAAATTACGTTTAGCAGATAGCTATGACAATTTATTTCACAATGCAGCTATAGCCAGTGTGGTACTACAATTCGGTGGTCCTGCTAAAGCGCAAGTGCCTGATGAAGGCTACTACGGTAAAACTGCACCCATCACCCATCTTTACGATCAAAATATTCGTCACTTAGGTACATTGAATACCGGCAGTGGTACCCGCAATCGTAAGTTTACTTTAGATACCTTCACTGAAGTCACGCGTTTCGAGGATGTATGGTTTTTTACTGCTCAAAATGGTTCTAGCTTTGATGCTACTAATGGTTTAGATAACTGTACCCTAGAAAATCCTTGTAATGCCCAAAGCTTCAGCCAACCTAATGTGAATGCGATTGACACGATTACGCCACAGGCGAACTTATTCTTTTCACCAGGTTCATATACGGTTAATGGTGCAGGCGATAATCAAATTACTTTGGTTAATGGGCAATCTATTTATGGTCGTACACAGAATTATCGCTTCCCAGCTTCTATGGGTAATCGCCCAACTTTCAACGGTAGTTTGGAGTTAACCGGTAATAATACCGTAAGTGCAGTGAATTTAACTGGCACAGGTACCAATGAAACCATCGGTATTCAAGCCAATAATGCAGATAATATTACTATCAATCAAGTGGGTGTGAGTGGTTATACTGGAACTACAGGTGGTGATGCCACCGGTATTAGCATTAGCAATAGTGATAATGTCATGTTGAGTTTTGTCGATGTGAGTAACATTAATGGCGGTATGGGTACATCAGGCATGCAAGGTAGTACGGGCGGTGATGTACCTGGCGGTCTTGCCGGCGATGGAGGTAATGGTACGAGTGCGGGTACCAATGGTGGTAATGCTGTCGGTATTAGTTTAGTCAGTGATACCAATACGACGCTAAGCAGTGTCAATGTTTCTAATATTAATGGTGGCGCTGGTGGTAGCGGTGGCAGTGGTGGTAATGGTGGTAGTGCTACTATGGGCGGTGATAATTCCCTTGGTGTTGGTGGTGCAGGTGGCGATGGCCTTGATGGTGGTGATGGTGGCGATGCTACGGGTGTAGATATCGATGGTGGTGATGTCACTGTTAATATGAGCGTTATTCAAAATATTACCAGCGGCGTCGGTGGCGCCGGTGGTCATGGTGGTAACGGTGGTGCAGCAGATACTAATAGTGGAGCGACTGCTAATGCGGGTACAGGCGGTGCGGGAGGATTAGGTGGTAATGGTGGTGCCTCTGGTGACAGTATCGGAGTCAATATTAGCAACAGCGCTACAGTAGTGATGACCTCAAGTGGGGTTAGTAATATTAATACGGCAAATGGTGGTGCTGGGGGTAATGGTGGTACTGGTGGTAGCGCTAATGGCAACTCTACAAGTAGCGGCGGAGCAGTATCTGTCGTCACTGCGGGTACATCAGGTGCAGGTGGTGTTGGAGGAGCAGGTGGTAATGGCGGCAGTGCGACTGGTGTAAATGTCGATAGTAGTAGCTTTACTATGACCAATACTACATTAAGCAGTATTCTAGCGGGCAGTGGTGGTAATGGTGGTAATGCAGGTGGTTCAGGGTCTGCAGATGTCAATAACACATTTAATAACTTTTTCTCGGCAGCAACGTCTACTTTAACTGCCGGAACAACAGGCACGGGCGGCAACGGTGGTGCGGGTGGTAATGGTGCAGCAGCAGAGGGATTAGCAGCATCAAGCAGTACATTAACACTAACTGACTCAACAATTTCAACTGTGACAGCCGGTGCAGCAGGCAATGGTGGATCGGGGGGGGGATCAGGTAGTGCTGATGTTAATGATACATTTATTGTTTTCAATGGATTAAATGCAAACGGTGGTGATACAGGCGCTGGAGGTACCGGAGGTAATGGTGGTGTTGCTGGAGATGCGGTAGGTATGTCACTTGCTAGTGGTACTAGTGGTACACAATCAGGCTTAACCATTGCACAAATTAATGGAGGTGCCGGAGGCAGTGGTGGTAATGGTGGCGGCACAGGTACAAGTAATGTGCGAGATAATATCGCAGGCAATAATTTGGTGGCGACAGGTGGAACAACGGGCTTAGGTGGTGCTGGTGGTAATGCTACTAATGGTGGTGATGCAACATCTGCATCATTCGCAGGTGGTTCTACCTTACCTGGCACAACGAGTGTCAGTGACCTCAACGGAGGTACCGGTGGTAACGGCGGCAGCGGTGGTAATAGTGGCGATAGTATTGCATCACAAAATTCAGGGATCCCTACAACCAATGTTGATGGTACGGCTAATGCTGGCGGTGCCGGTGGTAATGGCGGCGATGGTGGTACTGTTAATATGGTGACGCCAGGTACTCCAGGTGGTGCAGGTAGTCCTGGTAATGCACCTAGTGGTGGTACTGGAGGTACTGGCGGCGCAGGTGGTGCTGGTGGCGCTGGTGCAAGTAACTAGGTTTAAGTTTGATGTAACGAAATGATAATCAATCAGTATTAATACAATGAAAAAAATAACCTTTAAAATGCGTGCTGTTATACCTATTGTAGTCATACTTGCTGCTGTGTTGATTGTTTTTTTATTAATGCTGATGCGACCTTCCCCAGAGAAAAAAGCCAATAGTGAAAAAGCTTGGCATGTGACCGTAGAAACTGTGCGGCCACGAGACTATACCCCTAGAGTAACCTTATATGGCAGTGTGGAATCGCCTCGTGCAGCAACGCTTGAAGCGGCAGTAGAAGCTGATGTTTTAGCAGTGTCAGTACGTGATGGCGAGCGTGTGAAAAAAGATCAATTGTTAGTGCAGCTTGATGATCGTGATGCTGTATTATTATTACAGCAACGTCAGGCGGAAGTAGCAGATTTAGAAGCGCAAATTAAAGCAGAAAAACGACGTTATCAAGCCGATCAAGAATCCCTTGTGGATGAAAAAGACTTAATGGACCTGGCACAGAAAAGCTTAGATCGTCAAGCCCACTTAAAAGAAAAATTAGCCGGCTCACAGGCACAACTGGATGCAGCACAAGAAGAATTACGCCGGCGTTCGTTAATGGTCACAGATCGAGAAATGAAATTAGCCGATTACGATCATCGTTTAGCCCAATTGCAAGCTAAGTTACAACGTGCGGAAGCCTTAGAAAAGCAAGCCATGCTTGATGTCGAACGTACTCGCATTCGTGCACCTTTTTCTGGTCGGGTTACTGATGTCAAAGTGTCTGTGGGTGATCGCGTCCAAGATGGTGAAGCCTTGTTAGATATGTTTGATACCGAAGATGTCGAGGTGCGTGCACAAATACCAACGGATTATTTGGCGGCTGTGCGTCATGCCCTAGCCAGTGGTGAACATCCGGATGCTTATGCAGATTATGACGGTGAAAAGATAATCTTGCAGTTAGAACGTCTTTCAGGTCAGGTAGACCGCGGTAAAGCCGGTGTGGATGGTTTTTTCAGAGTGACTGAAGGCAGTAAGCGTTTAGCGCTGGGGCGTACATTACTGCTACACCATGACTTAGCAACCATTCCTAATAGTATAGCTATCCCCAGACATGCTATTTATGGTGCGGATCGCATTTATAAAGTGGTGGGTGATCGCTTAGTCCCGGTCAAAATCACCCGCCTGGGGAATATAGTCTTAGCCAATGGTGAAGAGCGTATAGTGATTACTAGTGATGCATTGCAAGAGGGTGATGAATATATCGTCACCCAATTACCCAATGCAGTAACAGGACTGAAGGTGAAAGCTTTCAGAGAAACGCCGTAATGCATCCGCACCGCAGCTTAATCAGCCTTTTTGCTCGTCATCGCGTGGCGGCAAATTTATTAATGATGATTATGGTACTCATGGGGGTGTGGGCTCTATGGAATTTAAATACTCAACTCTTACCTACCTATGGTAAAAACATTGTCACCGTAGAGGTTGTCTGGACAGGCGCCAGCGCTGAAGACGTAGAAACTTCAGTCATTGTTCCTTTAGAAAAAGAATTCCGCTCGCTAGAGCATTTAGATAAAATGACTTCTCAAGCTTCCCAAAGTAATGCCAAGATTACTTTAGAATTTGATGATTCCGTTAATGATGCAACTGTACTTGAACAAGTACGCAAACGCGTTAGTTTAGTCCGTAACTTGCCCGAAGATGCTGAAGAACCACTCATTACAAAGCAAGAAGTGTATGAAGTGATTGCCCGCTTAATTATTTCCGGGCCTGAAGACTTACAAGAGCTGCGGCCATTAGTGCATCGCTTTGAACGTGAATTGCTAAGTCAAGGAATTGCTAAGGTTGAAGTTATCGGCTTACCCGATCAACAGATTACTGTACAAATCCCTAGTCAAATCTTAGCAAGCTTACATTTATCGCTAACTAATATTGCTGAGATTATTGCGCGTCGTAGTCAAGATGCACCTGCAGGTACCTTTGGCAAGGGCGCATTACGACAACAGATCCGCAGCCTAAGTCAGCAGCGCAGTATTATTGGTTTTGAAGATATACCGTTAATTACCGATAATGATGGGCATTTACTCCGCCTGGGTGATGTGGCTGATATTTCTTTGCGGCCGCAAGAGGGTGAAGTAGAAGCCAGTTATCAGGGTAAGCCTGCGGTAGAAATGGTATTATCACGCACCGAAGGTGCTGATGCTTTACATGAAGCCAAAGTATTAGATCACTGGTTAGCACAAGTAAAACCAACACTACCGAGTACCGTAAAATTACACGTTTATGAAAAAAATTGGGAATACATCAAACAACGTATTGATTTATTGCTGAAAAATGGTTTAGGCGGTTTTATTTTAATTTTAATCTTATTATTCCTCTTTCTAAATCGTCGTGTTGCTATTTGGGTTGTGGCGGGGATCCCCGTTTCTTTTATGGCATCGTTAGCGGTACTGCATTTAACTGGCGGCAGTATTAATATGGTGAGCTTATTTGCCATGATTATGGCCTTAGGTATTATCGTTGACGATACTATCGTTGTTGGTGAAGAAGCGCTGAGTTTATATGATAAGGGTTTACCTATTTTAGAGGCTGTTGAAACGGGCGCTAGGCGCATGTTAGCACCTATTATGGCATCATCAATTACGACGATTTGTGCTTTTTTACCTTTGTTATTGATTGGTGATACCATCGGTGCCATTTTAAGAGCTATACCACAGGTGGTGATTTGTATTATTATTGCTTCTCTTATTGAATGTTTCTTAATTTTACCAGGGCATTTGTACCATAGCTTCCGTAAATTACAGGCGAAGCATACCCATCCCTTACGAGATTATATTGATACGCGTTTTAATCACTTTCGCGAGAAAAAATTTCGCCCCTTTGTGGCACGAGCAATTCACCATCGTTGGTTAACATTGAGTATAGCCTTAGCTAGTTTTATTATTGCTATGGGTATAGTCGCCAGTGGCTGGATCAATTTTAATTTCTTTCCATCACCGGATGGGCAAATGATCAGCGCCGATGTGCAGTTTGTCGCAGGTACACCGCAGCATGTTATGGTTGAAACGATGCAGCAGTTGCAAAACGCACTATGGCAGACTGATGAACAGTTAAGTGAGACTAATAAAAATTTAGTAGAAACAGCGGTGACCTTTATTAATAAAGGCAGTTATCTACGTAATCGCGGTATGCAGTATGCTGCTATTATGGTGGAAATGATACCACCTGATAATCGCGATGTTTTAAATAAAGAATTTATTAAAGCCTGGCGGAAGAATTTTACCCTACCTCCTGTGGTAGAGAATCTAGTCATCAGTCCAGCGCGTGCAGGTCCGCCCGGGCAAGATATTGATATTCAATTAAGCGGTGAAAATATCAGTCAATTGAAAACAGCATCCTTGGAGTTGCAACAGGAACTCTCTGCCTATGCGGGCGTTTCACAGATAGAGGATAACCTCCCCTATGGTCAACAGCAGTTAATTTACAGCTTAACCCCCGAGGGGCGTAGCGTTGGTTTAGCGGTGGCAGATGTAGGTCGGCAATTACGTAGCGCATTTACCGGCTCCTTAGCACAAATTTATCATCAACCCAATGAAGAAATCGAAGTGCGGGTAGAGTTACCCGATAATGAGCGTAATTCTCTTAGTACCTTAGAGAATTATCCTATTGTTACCAGCGCTGCAGAAATGATTCCCCTCGGTTCTGTTGTCGACCTTAGGAGTCGCCGTGGTTTTGATATTATTCGCCATACAGACACGCAACTGACCGTTCATGTAACTGCTGAGGTAGATGCCGATGTGAGTAATTCAAATAAGATTATTGCCTCTTTGCAGAGAACGGTGTTGCCTAATCTTGAACAAAAATATGGAGTGAGTTATGCATTAGAGGGCCGTGCAGATGAGCAGCGCGAAACCTTACAAGATATGAAGTTTGGCATGTTTATCGCCTTTGTCTTAATTTACATCGTTTTAGCTTGGGTATTTGCCTCTTATGGTTGGCCCTTTGTAGTGCTTGTGGCTGTGCCTCTAGGCTTGGTCGGAGCGATTTTTGGTCACTTAATCATGGGTAAAGATTTGACGGTATTATCGCTATTTGGCTTCTTTGCCTTGTCGGGTATTGTGATTAATGATTCGATCATTTTAGTGAGTCGTTACAAAGCCTTACGAGATGAAGGTTTAGTGATACGCAAAGCCATTGTCGAAGCTTCTTGCCAACGTTTACGGGCAGTTTTGCTCACATCATTAACAACTATTGCAGGCCTAACCCCCTTATTATTCGAAAGTTCTCTGCAAGCACAATTCTTAATTCCCATGGCAATTTCGATTACCTATGGGCTAGCTTTTGCTACCTTATTGATTTTAATAGTAATTCCTGCATTACTATCAATTTACGAAGATACTATTAAAAAGTATCAAAAGGGAGTAAAATAACCAACAAATTTTAGGGTGCGCTCTAATTAAGACTTAATCACAGAGAAAGAATAACGTTATTAGGAAAATGTGCAAATTGCACGCCAAATGTTCAAATCTGTGCTGGAGGCTAGGTTTCAGTGTGTAGAAACCATGGAATAGCGAGAGAAATCACTTCGAAATGTGATCAGTTGCCAAATGCCGACTATAATAATAAGTAGCTTATAAGGTTTAAGTATAAATAATATACAACCGCGTTGAAAGAATAAAAGGAATGGTTATATCTTTTCATCGTCAGGATACCTCATAGGTCACTTATTCCTCCTCATCAATGAGTCAACGAGAAGAGCGGAATTATAACTGGGAGTGAATGCTCTCACTGATTTGCTAAGGATGGCATTTACAGGAGTCTATTATGTCTGTCATGAAAGAAAGAGTAGCCAAGCCATTGGCCGAACGTTTTAAGTTAGAAGAACTTCCTGTTGTTAAATTTTCAACAGGTATGGCATTAACTATTGAAATCGGCGATGCGCAAAAAGCCGCTGAAATTGCAGAAGTTCTCAAGCACGTTAACGTTGGTACAAAAGACGGTACATTAGAAGCGTCTAATCGTGTTGCACTTATGCAAGAACTTACTAACCCGCAGCCAGCAGCAGTCAAACCGCCAGTAAATTCAGAACCTGGTGAAGATGATTTTGATAATGAAGAAGGGCCAGTCAATGGTAATGTTCTAGCAAATGAGACTGACCCAAGAAAAGAGAATTCAGTTGCGGCAAAACCTTCTACTGCTCGTAAGCTTAGTTTAAAACCCACTACGCAAAGGCGCGAGAAACCGCCTGCACCTACTGTTGATTCTAATACTGTGGCAGCAGCAGCACGCCATTCTGGTTCACCAGTTTTTCGGGATCGTGTACAAGAAAATTCTGCAGATGCTTATGCTGGCGAAAAATGGCAGAAAGCTTCTTCCTCTTCTGGTAATCGCGACAATAATGGCAAGGGTATAAAAAAAATAGGTGAGCATAGAGCTAGTGGTCGTTTCCATTTACGTCTCCGTACTCGTAGCGATGGGCAGCGGCCTAAAAATAAATCTTTATATCAACGCTTCGTGGGGATGCAAGTGGGAAATAGCTTAGGTGAAATGGATCGGCCCGTAAGAGAGTTATTGATTGCAGTTGAAGCCATTATGAAGCCAGAGCATTTAACGGAGGAAGAGCGTTTAAGTGTGACACAGGTGGATTTATTTATAAAAGAACGTGTTGATACTTTTGTCATGCAATATAAAGGTAATGAGATAGCAAAGCGTGTACAGCAATTTGTGGAAAATGAATTAGTAGGTTATCGTAGCTATCTTGAGTATTCCTCTAAGACGCAGCCTGTAAGTGGTGCTAAGCCACAAGCTTATCGTGAGCTAGAAGAATCTTCAGCTAAACGGCCAGGCCCAGCTTCTGCGGCATAATCTGGGTTGTCCTTGATGGACAATTTATTTTTGCCATATATCGGAGAAAATCTACAACAATAAGCTGCTGTTGTTTCGGGCGCAGCGAGAAATCCGTCGTTGTCATTTCGAGCAGCGCGAGAAATCTCCTGATGGTTTAGTCAACTTGAACAATGCTGTTACTAAGTAGTCAAATCGGCGGCAGATCCATCATGCTTCGCATTCGGGATGACAACACTTTTTCCAGTAATATCTAATTGGCAACAACTTCGTTCTTGTTAACTATCAAACCGCCCATCACCGATAAACTCACCGGTAATCGTACTCGGATCAGTTTGTCGCCACAGGGTAATTTCAATACGCCGATTATAGGCGCTGCCTAAAGATGTTAAATTCGTCGCCACATCCTGAGTATCACCCATGCCATGATAGTGTAGGCGTTTTAAATTGATGCCGTGGGTCCATAGATAAGTCGCTACCGCTTGCGCCTGTTGCTTAGAAAAATCTAAACGATAAGCTTGGCTACCAATATTATCCGTATGTGCAGTGACGGTGATATCTACAGGGCCATATTCACGTAAGACCGTGGTGACCGTGGATAAGGTTTGATCTGCTTCACCTTTTAATTCATTTTCCCCAGGGTCAAATAGATTATCTGCGGGGATCACAAACTCAACAATATCACCGAGACGGATCAAAGTTACACCGCCATCTTTTAAGGCTTTTTGTAAATCCTTATTTTCATAGTAAGCACCTAAACCGCCGCCCACCATGGCACCAATTGCGCCACCGAAGACAGCGCCGGCACTTGCACTGGAAGTGGCAAAACTGCCAATGGCAGCGCCACTAGCACCACCGACCACGGCGCCAGGAATTGTTTTGGCTACTTTAGGTGGGTAAGCGCCTTTGACACCATCATCAGTGGCACAGGCAACTAATAGGCTAGAGAGTAGTGCGATGCTGAGTATTGTCTTGCAGATTTTCACCACGTTCATTCCATGTACAAATCGAGTATAGCTAGCATAGCATGAACCATGAGGGTGGACAAAAGATCGTGGTGTATACCCTAACGAAAAACCACGGTTTTATTGCCATCTACAATGATTTGATCATTTACATGCCACTGTACTGCTTGCGCTAATACTTGACGCTCTAAGTTACGTCCTAAGGTTTTTAATTCTGCAATGCCATCACGGTGTGATACATGGACAACGTCTTGAGCAATAATCGGACCTGCATCTAATTCAGCCGTAATATAGTGCGCAGTGGCGCCAATGACTTTCACCCCATATTCATAAGCTTGGCGGTAGGGATCTGCGCCGACAAAGGCGGGTAAGAACGAGTGGTGTATATTAATCATCCGCTGTTGATAATGACTGACAAAGTCAGCCGAAAGAATTTGCATATAACGCGCTAAGATCAGCATATCCGCTTGCTTGTCTAAATACTGCAGCATTTCCTGTTCAGCAGCTTGTTTATTGGTGCTATTCATAGGGATATGGTGAAAAGGTAAGCCAAATTGGTTAACTAAGTTACCTAAATCATCATGGTTGCTAATCACCATGGTGATATCAGTTGCTAGCTCTCCACGCTGCCAAAGCCAGAGTAGTTCCAATAGTGCATGGTCGAGTTTTGAAACAAGAATGGCGGTTTTCTTGCGTTGTGCGGTATGGCGAATATCCCAAGTCATTTTAAATTTATCAGCCACTTCACTTTGAAAACGCTGATTGAGTTGTTGAGTATTGTGCAGCCAATCATCACATTGGAATTCTAAGCGCATAAAAAATTGTCCACCGCTGGGATCAGTGGAGTGTTGTTCAAGATCGATAATATTTGCATTATTTTGGCATAAGAAATTAGAGCAGGCGGCGACAATGCCAGGGCCATCGGTACATGTCACCAATAAACGACTGCTGGTAGTCATAGCATTACCCAAATTTAGTCAAAGGTTGCTTGTGCATTTTGTGTTTCACTGGTTTAGCGGTTAAACAAGTGATTTCTGGCCCAAAAATATCATTAGGGACATTATAAGGTGTCACTCCTACCATGCGGATCACAGAACCGGAGGTACGCAAATAGGGTGCTACTAAACTGGGATCTTGGTAGTAATAAATATTACTATAGCGCGTGGCGAAGGCACTTAAGCCAAAGCTATTGGTGACTTCTGCTTGAGCCATATCCACTGTATTAATAAAGATAGTGTGTGATTTTAAACATTTGGCATTTAAACGTGCTTGCTCAGCAACTGTGGCGTCGAAACGCTTGGCATGTCCCTCAAGGGTTACCAGACCATCACCTTCTTGATCTAAAGTAAAGCGAGTAGTGTCCACTTGGTGCGCAATCACATTCCCAGGACCATTATAGTGAAGCTTAGTTAATTCCGGCGTAGTGATAGATAAAATTAATCGATTATTGTCTGGTAAGTAACCACCGGCAAGACTGACATACAAAGTATCATCTTGAACATACTGAGACACATGGGCAGGATAAGGTTTTTCACCTACTGTCGGGTTGGTGATATCAATAGAATAGGTATTAGGCTTACGATAAAACACCACATCAAAAGGCCCATCAATAGCGACTTTATGAAAAGGTGGGCAAGCATTTAATTTTGCCTGCTGGCCCTGGTGTATTGGTGTGGGTGGGGGTGGTGCAGGTTTGTGCATTGAAGAACAAGAACAGATGAAGCCCATACTAATTGCACAAATACCTAGCAATGCCCTGTGAGTCATGATATTCCTTGCGTGTGATCACTTAATTAAGCCTACTAGTAAAAAGAGTTGGACATAAAATGTCAAGTGATTTGAGTGCTGGATGCTGAAATGCTACTGCTAAGTAGTCAAATCATCGGGAGATCCCTCCTTGCGGCTATCGCCACAAGGAGGGATGACAACAGCTATGCTATTCTCATCAACTATGCTGTTACTAGAAAAAATGTTGTCATCACGTATATGGACTCTCTCTATTTTGCAAGTAAAACACTGAACAAAGAATAAAGTCGACATTCGTATATCCGGTAACTGTGTGAGCCATTAACACTAATAAGCTCGTACCCTAATGTAATTCATAAGCACTCTGCAACCTCATCGAGCGGACGACCACGAAGGTCTTCGAAATGGTCAGGTACTGACAGAGTGGTTAAACCTTTACACATTATTCAGATTTTCTTGACTTGTCAGAAGAGAAAGCATACCTCCTATATTTAATGACCTATTTAACTCTACCTATTTTCCTACAGGACTCTAGTACTAATCTTTTACCATAGCGGGAGGTGCCTTAAATTCATCGCCCAATACGATAATAGCCCATATATGCCTTGCTAGTTTATTAGCCAGTGCGACATAACATTTGTGTTTTCCTCTGGTGTTCTTTAACCGCTTGAGCCATCGACTTAATTCATCGTGTTTATTATCAATATATTTGACAACAGACCGAGCACCATGAATAAGTAGACCACGTAAAGTGCGATTACCTCGTTTACTAATCCCTTGTAGCTTGTGAATACCCCCACTGGAGTGTTCCTTCGGCACTAACCCTAAATACGCAGCGCAGTGTCGCCCATTGCTGAAATCACTGGCATTACCCAAGGTGGCGTAAGCAAAGACTGCAGTAATAGGCCCTACTCCACGTAAGTGCATTAAGCGTCGACAGACCTCATTCTCTTTTGCTATCGCCTTAATTTGCTTTTCATAACCGGCTATCTTCTTATCTAAGGTGGGTAATTCTTCGTACAAATCATTCAATAAGCCACGTAACCTATCGGGTAAGCCATTGTTTGTATCCTCTAATAACTCGGATAAACGTGATTTCAAGCGTGATAAACCTTTAGGAACAATTTCCCCAAATTCTAGAAGAAATCCGCGTATCATATTGCCTATCTCTGTTCGCCGCTGTACATAGCTTTCTCTTATCCTATGCAACGTTTGTAACGTTTGCTGCTCTTCGGTTTTAACGGGCACTGTGGGGATACCCTCATGTTGAGCCGCCATGGCGATGGCTTTTGCATCATTGGCATCGTTCTTACTGCCTACCACAAACCCTTTGACGTATTGGGGGCTAATCACTTTTACCTGATATCCCAGGGCTCTAAAGCTCCTTGCCCAGTAATTCGCCCCACCACACGCCTCCATTGCAATGGTGACATCGGCGGATAAATCCTTGATATAACTCATTAATTGATGTCTTTTTAAGGACTTTTTCAACACACAACTCCCGGATTGGCTGGCTCCATGTAATTCAAAATGATTTTTTGCCAAATCGATACCTAATACGTTAATATTGCCCATTGGACTCTCCTTTTATTTCAGTGGTTTGAGCTTTCCCATAAAGCTCTTGTAAAGACGAGTATATCGTCTTGTGAACGTGAAGTGAGAGTCCATTACATTGAGCGCAGCGAGAGATCCCCATATGGTTTAGTCAGCTTGAACAATGCTTTTACTAAAATGCCAAATCATCGGGAGTATTTTCCTAGCGGCGTAAAGATAATGCTCTAAGTTCATCAATCTGCTGTTGTTCTTGCTCGACTGTTGCCTTAGCTGTCCTTAACTGTTCTTTTAAACCAGCTATGTTAGCTTCAATAGGCTGTATTTTTGCATTTAAAGCAGCAAGCTGAGTTCCATAAGTTGAGGTATTTCTACTTGCACTCATTCCCGCATTCACAACCTTTTTTCTCTCTGCCTTTAGAGTGCTAGTTACCAAAGCTGCATCACTGAATGTGAGTTCCAGTAATGTAGGACCATTTTTATCAGTCGTCACGCTAGCTTCTTTATTGTAATCATTGAGTAAAGTTTCTAATGTCTGCTTAGCGTCGTTAGCGCGTTTTTTTGCCTCAGGAAGTTGGGTATTCCAGGTAGTACGATCACCATCTGCTTTTTTGTATGCATCATAAGCGTTTCGTATTTTATTTAGTAGACGTTTTTTTTGTTGACATTTTTTTGCACGAGCTTGGCAGCGAGCAATACTATTAGCCAGCTTATCGCGTTGTTTTATTGATGGGGCTAATTGCCCTAATGCTTCTTCTGCTGCATCAAGCTGCATACTTAATTCGCGTATGTTGGTGCTATGGATATCAATACATTGTTTATGTCTGGTAACAACGACTTCAGTTAACTGAGTAAAAATAGGTTTAAAGGTTCGACGTAATTTAGTCACGCGCTCTTGTTCTTGCCTTTCATCCTCTACCTTTTTGCGTTCTTGTTCTTTTTGTTCTTCTAATGCTTTACGTTCACGTTCAGCTTGTTCTTCACGTTGGCGTTGGGCTTGTGCTTGTTGCTCTTTTTCTAATCGTTCTTGTTCTTGCTGTTTTTCTATTTCTAGTCGTTCTTGCTCTTGCCTTTTCTCTATTTCTTGACGCTTCTTGCGCTCACGTTTCTTCATGTTCTTTGTAGATTTTTCAATGGCAGCTTTAAGTTCTGTCAATGCTTGGGTGGTATTATCTTTCGTTTGTTGAAATTCAACTATGTTAGGGATATGTAATTTATCAACACCTTTAGCAATGACAAAATATGGTTTAATACCAGAAAGTATATTTATCAAACAAATAATGCTATTTACAATGGCAAGCTGAGTTTGGAGTAACTCTCGATGCGCATTCAGTTGAGCTAAACTGCGTTGTGTTGACTCCAATTTTTGCTTGCTCATAACAATGTTAGCTTGACTATTAGCCAGACATTTTTCTAATCTTTCTAAATTAACCTCAATCAAGGTCCAAATATCACAAGCAATCTCATTTTCAATGCCTCGATTAGGAATAAGTTGATCTAAAGCAAGTAACTGAGATTCAGAAGCTACATCTTTTTGTGGGGCATTAGTGACATGATTGTTAGTTAAAATCTCTGTTTGCGCAGGTGCCAGCTTTTTACTCGGTATATCAGTGGATGATTCAAGTGGTATATCCTCTGGGGAAGTCTCTGCTGCTGGTCCTTGATGCATAACCAGACGCAGGCTAATCGCTTCACAATGTTGATATATGGCTTGATGGTGTGCAAGTAAGCTGTCTATGGTTGATAATTGATTTCTGCTATCTATGATAGGGCAATACATATCTGTGAAGAGGGTGCGTAATAACTCAATGGCCATGGCCATATTTTTTGTGGATGCTGATGTCATTATCTGGTTTTCTACATCAACATTATACTCAGTCAATATCTCAAGACACTCTGCCGATAAATGATAAAGTTTGGCTGCATAAGTAAAATAGCTATCTTTAGTGTGGCGATAGTTACTTTCTTCTTCTGGACTCTCAAATGTTAGCTTACCATTTAAGTAGGTACCTAGGTTACGATCAGCCTCTTGATGAATAAGCTGTGCTTCACCATCTATAATCGTGCTTAAGAAGGTTGCTATGTCAATGTTAGCGTCCTCTGTGGTGATATCTGTAGCTGCGGCTGTCTGTATAGTATTATCTGTTGCCGGAGTTGTTGTATCGGCAGAATCATTTTCAGTTGTAGTTAGTTGCTGTGTAGGGGGTTGAGTAGCTAGCAAGAGCCTAAGTTTTGTTTTAACTGCATGTGCCAAGATAGCGTAATGTTCTGCTACTTCTGTTGGTGGAATCAACCCTGGTTGGTTATTAGCAACTTGGCTGGGTGATGAAGCTCTTATATTATGATTGACTGAGTACTCTTCAAGCCTTTTTAAATAATGCGTAGGATCGGCCATCTCTCTGCTGTGTCTTAAAGCCGCTTTCAAATATACAGCTTCTTCTTCATATCCTGCTACTTTGATAGGATTATTAACTAAAGAGTCCTGATTTAGTATAACAAAAGTGGGGCGGTGGTGTGTAGCTAGATTCTTATTAAGTAGATATAATTTTTCATGGATCTCTACAATTAATTGTTCTATATCCTGATTACCAGTGGCAGTGTGATAAATTTCTGCTTGTTCCAGTATTGTGTTTAGAGTATCGAGAATGCTTTTTGCTCTTCTTATATTATTATGGTTAATATCCATTGGGATACGTGCAGAGATGGTTACAATTTTATTAGCTAAAAATTCGCTGATATGTGTTTCTAATGCAGCAGCATATTCTAGAGTAGTTTTAACTATCCGGGTAAATGCTTCATCTTCTGCCTCAGGGCTAGCCGTTTGTTCGGTCGTACCATTTGTTGCTTCATTTCCTTGCTCAGGCATCTCTGTTTTAGATCCATTTTCTAAAGTAGATTGCGGTGTTTCAATGCCTGCTTTTTTTCCAAGTAATTGCGAAGTTTCAGGTAGTTTTATAGTAGTTTTTATTGCGATGATAACTTTGGCTATAATAAGAGGAATATTTTCATCGGTAATCACGACCTCTCCTTCAATGAAAGGTTGAGCGTATGTGATAAAATCATTTAATCTGGTGCTTACATCAGTACTCTCAGACGATGTTCCCATGACACCATTGGTATGTCGCTTGCCTGATTGAGCTAACTCACTAATAGTAGTGTAGCTTGATGTTAATGAACTGTTAGAGCCTACGCTTGAGTTACCATTTGTGGCAGGGTGGCCGTTCGTTTTTTTGATTAAGCTTTTATTTTTATTAGTTTTTTTCGTGCCTTTCTTTTTAGCCATGAGTGTTCTCTTATTATTTTAATTGATTATTTTTATAGTTTAATCATGATGTGGAGACGAAATATAATACAGTGCTGCTATTAGGTCAAATATTTGCATAATCATAATGTTTAAAGAAAGAAATCTTCCCCGCTTGCGGGGGAGTCATATTTGACTACCGGGATAGCGAAAATAAGTCACTAAATAAAATAATACTTCATACTATTTGTTAAATTGCTTTTTCAACTCATTAAGCCTAGTTTCTCGGATTGTATTAAAACTTGGAATAATCGTATTGGCGGTATGAATATTAAATTTGTATTTGGTAATAGTGTCAGGATCATTAATAATTTCCATGACTGCTTGTTTATCTTTACGCTGTAAGTCTTTAAGAAACGTATGAATATAATCAGCCAAGCGCACATCATCATGGTTTTTAGTGTTGATTAAACGAAAAGCTTCTTTTCGGAATACATCAAATTGTATGTGCATAGCAAAGTCACCGCCGATAAAAAATTTTTTTTGCATATTTCTTGTTTCCGCAATATCTAATTTATCAGCTAAGGCAGTTGCTGCATTCATACAGGTGTTTAATTCAGCATGACTATCCTGGTGACGTACAGGGGTGGTTTTACATTTTCTAGTTAAGAATTCATGTGCTTGCTGATGTTCCTCTGAGGAGCTATCACGTACACTAAAAGCATGGTTGTGCTTTTCAAGTAAGACAGCTAAACGGTTGATGATTTTAGTTTCAGATTCAGATATTTGTGTATATGCATACATTATAATTTTGATTAATTCTGCTTTTTTTTCTGCGTTGGAGATTTGCGTGTTATCTATTTCAACAATCTTTGCTCGCAGGCCATTGAGTTTAAAATTAGTATCTTCATCAGCACGGAATGCATGTGCTTCGCAGAGTTGCCAAGTTTCATCACGACAATTCGCCCATGTGCTAATATAAAATTCTTTGGCGACATTATCTTGTGCGCCTAATATAGCTGCTAGATAATATAATTGTCCTCTTTGTTCCTCTTTTATTATAGAACCGAGTTGTTTCATGATTGCAATATAGCCATCAGGATTAATAGCAGGTATTACATCTAAATGATCCTGTGTGCCCTCATGTATCTTCTTTACTACGCCTGATAAATAAGTAATTAAGTTAGTAATGAAAGCTGTTGTATCAAATTCAGGATCTTTTCGTAATAGGCTGAGGGCGTCAACATAACCCTGCTGAGATAGATTGGTTAAGGCTTGTTTTTTCAGACCGTTATTGTTTAGTGTATTTAAGACATTTATATTTTCTGTTGTTGGGTAACAATAGGCTTTTTTGACCTGCCATTGACTACTCTGAGGTTCTGCAGAAAATTCGATTTGTCGCTCTATATAGCGTAAATAATCTTCGGGTTGAGAAAAGAACATTTTAGTTTCATTTTCAGGGAAGATTATCTTAGGTATAGCTGTTGCTGCTGCTGTTGCTGCTGTTGTTGCTGTTGCTGCTGTTGTTGCTGTTGCTGCTGCTGTTGCTGCTGTTGCTGCTGTTGCTGCTGTTGCTGCTGTTGCTGTTGCTGCTGCTGTTGCTGCTGCTGTTGCTGCTGCTGTTGCTGCTGCTGTTGCTGTTGCTGCTGTTGTTGCTGTTGCTGCTGTTGCTGCTGTTGTTGCTGTTGCTGTTGCTGCTGCTGTTGCTGGTGCTGTTGTTGCTGGTGCTGCTGCTGCTTCAGCTACTGGTGTTACTATTATTCCAGCTTTGTCTGCTACTATAGCCGGACTTGTTCCATCTGTGAGACTGTTGCGAGCTACCGCATTACCTGTTTGAGTACGATGTACTTCACGCAGAAATGTTTCTGAGGTGAATGAATTACTACTAAGTATTCTTGTGGCAATTTCAGGATATATTTGACACAATTTTATGAGAATTAGCCAACAGTAATCATGCACATGTTGAAAAAAAATACCACGCTTAGGTGAGCTATCTATATAACTAGATGATTTTTCGATGAGAACATCAAGTATAAGGTTCAACTTCTCTTCCGTATATGCTGCTCGATTTTTAAGTATGTCAGTGATGGCTATAAAAACATATGAACAATTCAGTAATTTACGGACCTCATATTCAGCAATTGCTGTGCTTATACCTCTCAATTTCCTTAAATTATCTGCACATTCTAGTTGAAATGAATGTAGACTTTCACCTTCAACTCTCTTATGGCTTTTTTGATTTACCACACACAGTGATAAATTAAAAATCATAATATCATATGCTAAAGTATGCTTTTCAGGTTGATTCACTGTGGTTAAATGTTTTTGTATTTTTTCAAATAGACTGTAAGATATTTGTACGTCATACTGTATTAAACAAGCAAGTTGTAAACCTTGGCAAAATGTTATTTTTGAAATTAATTCTTTTTTAAAATTGAGTATATCCTTAATACAGTTGATTAATTGATCACTGTTCTTACATGCAACGAACAAATAATCAGATAAATAATTTGTATCTAATAATTTCGCGAAGATTTTTACTATTTTTTTTTCGTCTTCAATGCAGAGGATGTGCTCATCACTTTCATCTAAAGCATCGAGAGTATAGTAAAATAAACAGAGTAATATGATAGGATTCAAGTTTTCTGTGAATGTATCATTTTGTAGTAAATCCCATAAATACGGTTTGATTAAATCGTATTGTCTACTTTCAGGTTTTTGTTGAATAAAATCTTGCAGTAAAAGGTATAAGTTAACCGTATTTTCTGCAAGTGGCTCAGTCGTCGAAGGGTTGATAATAACCTCAAGGGATGCATTTTCATCAATGATGTGAGTGAATTTAAAATTCAATGATTCTGGAAAAAATTCTCTAAAATTATCAACAAGATATGCAATTTTCTTCTCAGGATCGAGCAATGTACTCGCTATGTCAAAAGTAGCGTACATTGCATCGTGTTGTTGCGTATGGCCGGCGGCAGCCGCGTCATTATTGTTACTGAGTTGTTGTTGCCATGCCTTTACTTTTTCATCTACTTTGTTAGCGACGTCTATGGGTGAAACTAAGTCACGTAAACCTAAGTGTGCATAATAGTTTGTAAAAGGATCTGGCATGGAGAGGACCTCGTATAATTATTGTAATATTCTGCTAGTATTGCCTATCAGTAAACTGCATAGTCTGTTTTTTGTTGTAAAGTAAGCACTTTGAATACGGCTAATCTCTCGGTATTTTTATAGATTTAATAACCAAAGCTGTGGGGAAGTGCCAGTCTTCTTCAATCTTAAATGAGTAACACTACGGGTATAGTTTGAGATTGACGCGAGATGATACAAGAATTGCCCAAGAAAGTCTACCCGCATTTTTTTGCCGTATTTTAATATGTTGACAATTTGGGCCAGTATTTCTTGGCTGTGAAACCTGCTGGCATGACTATCTACAAGGAAAGGGTATTTATTCTCTAGATTGGAGCAAGATATCCCTAGCTGTGATGATAATAGCACAGCTAGGAGATATCTCTGTGACTCTTATTTATTAAGAGAACATGCTCCTGTTACCTGGGTTGTGCCATGCGCATGCGCTTGGCGCCGCCAGTTTGTGATGGAGCTCCTACGCCATCGCCAGCACCCATAATATCTATATCAGCATCCTCTGCTCCCTGCATATCTGCTGGTCGGCCGCGTTTAGAGGGCGCTTGGCTATGCAAGGATGCTTTGGGGTCGATGAGCTTGGGCAGAATGGCCAGTAGTATTGGTTTAGCACTTTCACCAGGCTGATAGTTGGTATCAAAATCATTATCTTCTAGTATCTTCTGCTGCTCTTGGGTTCTTTGTGCCGAGACAACACTCTTGATTAGAGTTTTCATATCAGCAATAGATTTTTTATTAACTACAGCTAATAGTTGTTTGAGTGCTTGAGATTCTGCGGCAAAGCGTGCTGTTACCTCTCGAGCCCCTGAGCTCTTGAAATCCTCTTCACGATCAAAAATTAACTTGTTTAATGGATCAAAAGCCATGTGGATATTGATATTTGCACCAATTAGAGATGATGCCATCGATTGTTTAAACAGTGCTTTATCCGTCTTAGTTGCAGCCTCTCTTGTATGAGCTAGATATTCTTTCAAATTATTTAAGGCTTCCTCATTACGATCTTTAATCACTTGTTCTTCGAAACGTTTTTCAATTGGGTTCTGTTTATCTACTTCATGCAGTACACCAGGATGGCTGAAAGCATAATAATGTGACTCTAAGAAGTCACCTAGACGTTCAACAAGCTTTTCTTCTAAGGTTAAATCACGTACCTTTGTGCCATCATTAATGGTAGGGAATTCGCGTTTTGGGTCAGCAATCCGCGTATCGAAATAGGCACGTTTAATAAATTCAAATAGCCTTGCTTTCTTATCAGCATTGCTGATTGATTTTTCGCTAATCTGTACAATAGCACGACACAGTTTAGTCAATACCTCTTTAGTAGGAGTACCATCTGTAGCGCGACAACGTAAAGCATCGCAAATGACCCATAGCTCCTTACATAACTGTTTCCACGTAAGAGTATTAAATTCTCTGACTTCATTCTCTTGGGAGCCTAATTTTGCTGATAAGAATAAAAATTCGCCGATGGCTGCCTTGCTGATATGTTCTTTACAGGCTTGTAGTAAATCTAAATGGCCATTAAATCTTATGTCAGCAAGTTCATCATATTTATCACCCTTATCTTTCGTATCAAGTAATCGATATAGTTCTGCTAAGACGTTAGAGAAAATTTCTTTTTCACTAACCTTAAGTTCCTGACGTAATTTTCGAAAAGCCGACATCTGACCTTTGGCGACTTGCTGGTAAAGTGCCGCAGTCGTAATATGTTGGGCACGCACAGCCTGTAAAGATGCCTTGTTTTGATCAGAAGGGTAGCATTTTGTTTTTTCTTCAATCCACTTGACGCGGTTTTCTGCACTATCGTTAGCAGCTAATACATCAAAGACGTGCTCTGGAATAGTTACCGATTTAGGTGCCTTATTATATCTCTTTAGTAAAATTTGAAAGCGTGATACATCCCCTAATTGAATTGCATCGGCAAGCCTAGCAAGTGCTTGTTCATAGTAGCTAACCTTATTAGCATCCTGATGTGTAACTTTATCAGCATTATCATAGAGTTTAATGTACGCTTGATATGCAGCAAAAGCGTAAGCTGCTGGTGCCAGTTGGCTATGGTTCGATTGCGCAGCGTCATGAGAAAATTGAGAAAATAGCTGATTTAGTGTTGTTTGAATCAAACTAACATTTAGTTCACTAATCGGCGTGCCACACAGTTCTATTGATCGATTGATTATAGCGATAGCTAAAGCAGGGTTAAGGCTTGGATTATGATCATGTTCATTCGCAAGTAAATGAATTATAGTCATATACTGACTACTAATATTAGTTTTACGAGTAGAAATAGATTTTTTTGTATTGTTATCAAGATTGGCTTTTTTTTCTACTTCTTGTACTTTTTTGACTTCGCGTGAAAGCTCTAGCAGCATATTAGCCACTGCTGCCGGGTGGTAAGATTGATATGCAGCTTGAAGAAATTCATGAGTATCTTTTGACATACCTTCTTTAAGGCCACGACGTAATTCATAGCACGTGAAGTGATAGCCGGTACCTAGTTTATCGTTAATGACTAATTTTTCTAGTGCTACTTGTTTATCGTCCTGAGATTTGTCTGCAATAATCCCTGTTATTACGTAAAGCCACAGAGCGACAGTCCGAGGTGATTCGCTAGATGATGGTAATGTCTTAAGGGCATGCTCGAACACATCATCTGGATCATAGCATGGAATAAATTTATCAGCGTAAGCATAACCATGGTGACCTAAATCATCTGTACTCTCACATATTTTGGTCGCATGTTCTTTAAGTTTACGGTGATTTGCTGCAGATAAACTCGCAACTGCACTACTACCATAAAAATAAATAATATCGAGAATATTTTCAGCAGATAAGATATCCTGATAAGTATCCGTGCTGAGGATGTCATGACACAGTTGCGCATCGGCTAATGCATAATCTACTAGGTTCTGGCCGGTAACTGTTTTATCTTTTGTTTCAGTTGCAAGTTTTTCACTCAATTGTGCATGATTATGTGGTAATACAGCCGTGTGTGAGCTATCATCACCTATTTTAATGATCAAAGCTGTTGCCTCACTTGTAGGATCAGCTATCCATTTGTTAGCAAGCCTTAAGTGAGACGCCATCGTGTCAGTGGCGATTTCTGCGTGCGGAATGATAAGGGTTTTTGGCATGGTAATGTTCCTTTTAATGCTGGTTATTTTACATGTTCCCAACCGTTTAGTTGCATAGTCTATAGGGTATTTGCAGATATGCAACTAGTATTGAAAACATCGCATAAGTTTTATACTGGGTTATTTATAATAATTGATGACCTAATATCTTAAAGGCAATAAATTCTGTCTATACACCTTTACAGGAGCATTGTGTAAAGTACATAGAGTCAATTTATATGTCTAGATACCAGTACTCAATAGGTTAATTAATTTAAATATATTTAGCGTATTTTATGTATTTCCTAGGGATAGACGTTTACCTCCTCTTTTTTGCTCTCGTAATTCTGCGACACGTGGGGCAACTGCACTAGTGCTTTGCTGACTAATAGGTGCTTGAATGTCAGTAAGTTTGGGGATGATATCCCTAATTACATCAATAATGGATTGGGCGAGTGTTTGGCCTTTTAATAAAGGTGGATACTTATCATTATTAACAATATTTTCAAGCGTTTCTTTAACTGTCTGTACTTCTTTATTGGTTAGTGCTAGTAATAATAGTTCAACTTGTTCAGCATGTGCAGACATTTGGCGTAGACTGTCAAAGTGTAGATGAATATCAATATTTCTGCCAATGAGTTTTTGAACCATTGATGTTAATGACTGCTTATTATCCCAAAACTCTGCAGCAGTAAGCGCGCATTCCAGATATTTAGTTAAGTTTTCACTCGACTCTCTTGGTTTAGATGGTGTGACTCCTTCTCGCATCGGTACTACATTTCTATAGTGGAAGCTAGTCTTAAGCTTTTCGGGTGCGCTGAAGGCATAGTAATGTGATTCCAGTAATTGCGCTAACTGATTAACAATGCTTATTTCTTTAGCGTTGTCGCTGTTTGCTTGAGCTGCTGTAGGTACTTGCTGATACGCTGTTATAATATGCGGTAGTAAACCATGTTTCTTATCACTATTGGCACTGTCCTTATTGCTGATGCGAATTAATTGTCGAGTAAGTGTAGCTAAGACTTCATGAGTTTTTCCTGTTGTTTTAGGTCTATATGTTTCGCAGAGTTTCCATAATGAATGTCTTAATTCAGCCCATGCAGGTATATTAAAATCACTGAACAAGGGTTGTAATGAGCCTAAGCGCGCAGCGTGATAAAGTAACTTGCCTAAATCCTCAGCAGAGGCAGTTTCTCTATAGATAGAAAATAGTTTGAAATAACCAATAAAAATAACTTGTTCCTCTAATGGTAATGCTTCTATTAAGGGTAATATGTTTTGTAAAATATCTTTGGGAGGGACTAGGTAGCTATAGGTAGCAACAAAGTCATCATAGTGCTCCATGTTACCTATAGAAAATTCTTTATAGTACCTTTGTATACTAATTTTTTCTTCTAGTTTGTGAAAATCTACTGCAAATGTATTAACTTCAGATGGGGCTAGTTTTTTTCTTGTCTGCAAGCAGAGTAATTTAGCCTTATGTTGTAGTAATTTATCAGCTAATTTAGTCAGGATTTCTTCTGATGGTTTTTCGATACCTAATGTGTCGGCCCATTGCAGGAGGGTGCCTAAAGAGGCTTTATCGCATACTTCAAATACGTAGGCTAGTGCGTACATGCCTGAGTGACGATATACTTTGTTCTGCTCATGAGTCTTATGTGATTTATGACTCTCATATAATGTCATGTATATGTGGTAGACAAAGTAAGCATAGTAAGCAGGGGCTAGTTGGCTACTGTGTGAATTTTGTTGGGAGTCTTTGCTGGTATTATGAAGGTGAAAACTTTCAAGAGTTTTAACGATAGTTGCCATATGATCATCTGCAATGGGAGCATCGAAGTAAGAAAATATTATTGCAAATAAGTGTATGGCCAGGGCAGGATTAAGGCTGGGATTAGTAGATGATTCATTCCCTATTGCTATACAGAGATCTGTATATTTTTCTAGTATTTGCACGAGTCTTGCTTTATCAAACATAGTATCACTAATAGTTAATGTTGTTTCATTTGACAGATTACTACGAATTTTACTATGCAAGTCTGGTAAGCTTTGGAGTGTCTCTGCAATAAAGATTGTAATAGCCTGTGGATGTCCACTGCGTATAGCCATTGTATGGTGCTGAAGTTTGCGCTCTTGTTTTCCTGAGAGCTTATATTCATGGTATAAGTGGAAGCAAGTGTAGTGATATCCAGGGCCTAATTCCACATTAACAGCAAGCTTATCCAATGCTGCTTCTTTATCTTCTTTCGATTTGTTTGCAATAAGCTTGGTTACTAAATACAAGGATAGAGCTACAGACTTAGGAGATTTATTATCTGATAGCAGCATTTCAAGAGCATGCTCCAATACGTCCTCTGGTTCATAGCCAGGAATGAATTTATAGGCGTGAGAATAACCATGGTGTCCTAATTTATTTTCTTCCTGAAATAATTTGCTCGTATAATTTGCGAGTTTTTCTATATATATTTCAGATAAACTTGCAATCGCACTACTACCATAAAAATAAATGATGTCGAGAATACTTTCAGCAGATAAGATATGCTGATAAGTATCTGTGTTAAGGATATCATGGCATAGTTGAGCATCGGCTAATGCATAGTTTACTAACTTCTGAGCTGTGATTGTTTGCGCGTCTGTTTCTGCCTTAAGTTTTTTACCCAATTGTTCATGATTATAGGGAAGCAAACTTAAGATATCAGCTTCAGATAATTGAGATGATTGACCTCTTCTCTGTGTTTGTTTTTCTGATTTGGAGTTACCAAGTATTGATAAAATTCGCTGCGTCATAGCTGCAAAGTCAGTGGAAGAAATTTCTTGATGTGAAATAGGTGCAGCGATATCCGCATGCTTTGCAGCAGAACCATTTGGCATGGTCATTGTCCCCTTTATAGAATGTAAAAAATCTTATAATAATTATCTATTATGTTATATTTATAAATATATTATCCGACTGGTTAGTCAGAACGTTAGTTTATTATCTATTTGCGCAGATGTAAATTACAAAGTGGAAAAAATAGTTTATTTAAGGCGATAAAGTTTAGGTGGATATTGTTTTATGCACTGTAGACGTGAATTCGGACAGAAAAAATCTAATGTAATTATCGCTACTTAGCAGGCTTTAATAATGAATACATAACCTTTTACAGCATGATCTTGTTGTTTTCTGAGAGTGACGCTTTGTTGATATTCGAGGCTAAATGTATCTGTAATAATGCTTTTGATATAGTCTAGTGCGTGTTGATAGCGTCCTGTTTTAGTGAGGCTGTAGCCTGTTGTGTTACCTGCTTCTATTGTAAAACATAACAACCCACCGCTTGGTAGATTTTCTCTGCAAGCGTTAATAATAGATTGCAGATTGCCAAAGTACACAAAGACATCGGCAGCAATCATGACATGAATCGGTGTTTGTAATTGTTGTAAACCTGTATTTATTTCTGCACATAGCAGTTGATCATAGACATTTTTTGTCTGTGCATGTTTAAGCATATTGGCAGATAAATCAATCCCTGTGAGTGTCTCTGCGTAAGGTTTTAATAGTGGTCCACATAGCCCACTGCCACAACCTAAATCGACGATGTGTAAATCGCTCTGATTATTAATATAAGGTACTAGTGCATCGTGGATGAGTTGGGGCACTTGATAATCAAGTTTTTCAATTAATTCTTGATCGAAATGTTCTGCGTAATGATCGAAGAGTTCAATGATATAACTATCAGGTGCTCGTTCGGGGGTATCAGTTTGTGTTAATGCACTTAAGGTATAGCGAACCGTTTGGTTATTAGGTTGTAATGCTAAACAGCGTTCAAAATGAGCGATAGCTTTTTCTGCCTGATTGACTTTCAGTAATACCGTCGCAAAATTTTGTTGTGCTTCTGGATTATCCGGATTGATTTCCACGGCTGTTTGTAAGTGACAAGCGGCACTTTGCCATTTCTTTTCGCGCAGTAAGATGCAACCCATATTAAAATTAGCAATGTAATCTTTAGGGTAGAGTGTCAGTAAATCATAATACAGAGGTTTCGCTAAATGATCTTTATGCTCAGATAAGTAAACTGCGGCTAAATTAGCGAGAGCAATAGGATGACCTGGGTTTAACTCTAATGCTTGGTTGAGAGTATCTATTGCTCTAGTCATGTGTTGTTGCTTTAAGTAGCAAGCAGCGAGATTAATATATATTTCTTCATCTTGGGTATCGATATTCAGCGCATTGTTAAAAGACTCTATAGCCGCGTCTATATTTTCCTGTTGGTAGAGGATATTACCTATGTGTTTATGTGCAAGTAGGTGATTAGGTTGTATGCGTATAGTCTCACGGAAATGTATCAATGCTTTATCAAATTCGTGACGCTGTAAGTAAATATTTGCCAAATTAAGATGTGCATCAAACATAATCGGGTTTAATGGTGATAGCTTGCTGATAATATTCGATAGCTAATGCATATTGTTCTTGTTCAGTATAGAGAGCGGCGAGATTATTATATGCTTCAGCATAATTGGGTTGTAAGGTGATGGCTTGTTGATAATGATCAATAGCTGCCTCTATTTGCTGCATTTTTTTTAATACATTGGCGCAGTGGGTAAGATAATGTGGGTTATTTGGCGTTAATCCTAAGGCTTTTTGAAAATAGGTGAGTGCTAGCGGGATAGTTTTGTTGTTGTGCGTAGAGAATGCCAAGTAGATCATGGCTATTGGGATCCTCAGGATTGTCAGCAAGGTAATGCAGATAAGTTTGTTCAGCTTCTTCAATACTGCCTTGCTGATGAAGTTGTATCGCCTGCTGTAATTGTTGCTGTGACATTTTTTATACGGACCTTTCTTGATATTGGCTAAACCATTGGGAGATCTCTCGCTGCGCTCGAGATGACAACATTTTTTATAGTAACAACATAGTTGATGACAACAAGGTATTGTTGTTAACTAAGCCATGAGTGTGTATCTTGTGTCAATTGCTCCTGTAATCCTCGCAAAGCCTGTGCTCGATGACTGATTTGATTTTTAATTTCGGGTGCTAATTCTGCTGCGCTGCATTGATGGGTAGGTACATAAAATAAGGGATCATAACCGAAGCCTTGTTCACCTTGCATTTGCGTTAAGAATTTCACCTTGCCAAGTGCCTTGACTAATAAGCGGGGTGGGGTCTTGTGCATGACGTAAGAGTACCATAACACAGACAAAACGCGCGTGGCGATTTTTGTGTGTGGCTAACTCAGTGAGCAATTTGGTATTATTGGCTTGGTTATTGCCATGTTCACCACAATAACGTGCAGAATATATGCCTGGTGCGCCTTGTAAGGCATCGACTTCTAAACCAGAGTCATCGGCAATAGCCAGCTAAGCCAGTGTGCAAACACGCGTTACGCGCTTTGATAATGGCATTTTCGACGAAGCTTAAGCCTGTCTCCTGTGCATCTGGTACTTGCAAATCGCTTTGGCTTAACAGAGTAAAGGCGGTATTAGCCAGTATGTGATTGACTTCTTTGATTTTGCCAGCATTGCTGCTGGCAAAGACAATCTTACTCTGTTCTGCCATGGTGATTACTCAGAGAAGTAACTATGTGTGCCCTGTGCCGAGATAGCCGTGCCTAAACGATTGAGGGCGTGTGCATAAGCTGCGGTACGCATATCGCAGTTGCATTTTTCCATGTAGTTGTACACGGTGTTAAATTCAGTGGCCATGGTCTGCTGTAATGATTGATGAATTTGTGGCACTGTCCAGTAATATCCAGCTTTATTTTGTACCCACTCGTAATAACTAACCGTTACGCCACCTGCATTCGCTAGAATGTCAGGTATTACTAAAATTTCTTTGCCATGCAATATTTTATCTGCGGGCAGAAGATACCGGGCCGTTAGCTACTTCAACAACAAAGCCTGCTTTAATATTATCGGCATTTTGTTTGTTAATCACATCTTCTAGGTGCGGCAGGAATTAAAATATCAACATCCAGTTCGAGTAATTCTTCGTTGGTAATATGTTTTGCTTCCACTTCTTCGCAGACGGTGTTTTCACAATACACGGCTTTGACGCGTTTAGTTTCATTTTTTGCGTGGATTAAACTAGGGATATCAAATCCTTCTTTACGGTATACACCACCTTGAGAATCAGAAACAGCAACAATATTATAACCGTCTTTGTGTAATAAGGCCGCCACATGTTGGCCTGCATTACCAAAACCTTGTACGGCTACAGTCATCTCTTTGGGGTTCCATTCGCGTACTTTTTCTAGCTCTTTAATGCAGTAATAAGCACCGCGTCCGGTGGCATCTTCACGACCTAAACTACCCCCTAAGGGAATAGGCTTACCAGTAATAACTGCAGGGGTGTGTTGACGTTTAATCTTGGAGTACTCATCCATCATCCACCCCATGATCATAGAATTGGTGTAGACATCAGGTGCGGGGATATCAGTATCAGGACCAATAAAATCCGCAGTCATTTCAATATAACCACGACTTAAGCGTTCGATTTCTAATTTTGATAATGTTTTGGGATCTACAATGATACCGCCTTTGGCACCACCATAAGGAATACCCACAACAGCACATTTAAAGGTCATCCAGAAAGCAAGGGCTTTCACTTCATCTAAGCTCACATTCGGGTGGAAGCGAATACCACCTTTTGTTGGGCCACGGGTTGAGTCGTGGCGTACACGGTAACCAGTAAATACTTTTAAAGTACCATCATCCATTCGTACCGGAATAGATACTTCTAAGGTTGTGCGTGGGAATTTTAATCGCTCTAAGGCTTCAGGATCGATCGCGGCATATTTAGCTGCTACATCAAGATGTTTCACAGCGTCATTAAAAATACTTTTAGTCATGTTATTTTCCTTATCTAAAACGGTTTTTTAACCAGTACAGTACAAAGGGTGGCAGTGTCATCGCCACCAAACCAATTGTTAGTGTTATTTCATAACGTATTACGTCATGGATCCCCAAACTTTCAGGGGGGAAGAAGCCAATACCAATGGTAAATAAACTAATAAAAAAGCCCATCCCGGCAATCAGCCATAGGCCGAATTTGCCGCCAGGAAGTTTATAGGTGCGTTTTACTTCGGGATGTTTATAGCGTAATCGGATGGCTGCTGCAAACATTAATAAGTACATACCCATATACAGTTGTGCAGTGAGGGCTGTGAGGATCCAGTAAGAGCTATTCACACTGGGCATAAAGAGAAATACGGATGCTAGAATGGTGACCAGTATGCCTTGATAAAGTAGTAGCGCAGTTGGTGCGCCATGATGGTTCTCTTTTTGTAGTGATTTGCCTAAGCCCGCATCGCGTAGGGCGATCATGAGACCACGATTGGGTGCAATCACCCAATTACTAATACCACCGAGGCAGCCGATAATTAAAAATACGGCAATAATTGGTGTCATCCAGGGAATATGATCAGCGATGAAAAAGGCTTTGAAGGCTTGCATAATGCCAGCTACTAAGCTGAGCTGTGCAGAGGGCACGACGATGGCGATAGACAGTGAACCTAGTAACATAGTAATAAAGATAAATAATACCGAATACAGCATGGCGCGTGGGTAGTTACGTTCAGGATTTTCTACATCTTGGGCATGTACTGTGGCGATTTCCATACCGCAAAAGCATAAAACCACACCAGTGAGGGCAACAATCAAGTTAGGATCTGCCAAATCAGGGATTAAATGACTGGGATGCAAATCAATGGCTTCTGGTTTACCCATTAAAGCCCAAATAGCCCCTAAGATAATAATAAGTGACATTGGTAGTACTAAGCCGGTAATACCGAAGAAGGAGGCAAATCTGGCCGAGCTTTTAATACCTGCCATATTGATAATGGTGAGCAACCAAAAAGTGCCTACAATAACAGCCGCTAGGTAGAATTTATTGCCAGCTAAATTGGGTGAAATGAGAAAAGCAAAGGTGCCTGCCACAAAGGATAGAATGGTCGGATACCATATGACATTTTCAATCCATTGAAACCAAATGGCTAAGAACCCATAACGTTCGCCAAAGGCTTCGCGTACCCAAATATAAATTCCCCCGGTTTTTGGCCAAGCAGAGGCTAATTCTGCCGAAACCATGGCGCTAGGTAGCAAAAAGAAGATGGCTGCGATGATAAAAAAGAATACCATGGCACTACCAAAAAGTGCTGTCGCCGGTAAATTGCGGATACTATCTACCGACGTTATGGTAATCATGACAATGCTGAACATGCCTAATGTTTTACCACTGACACCATTTGTCTCAGATGACATGTTGTATACGATCCCTTGTGTTTCACGAGGGCGCTAGTTTGGGGGATTTTGCTTATAAATGCAACAAGACGGATAGCGTGGTGCTAAATAAATTAGTGAGATACAGTTCAATTAGCTTGCTTTGGCTAGGTAAGAGTGGAAATTTTTGTTACAATTTCTGCGTTTTTGGGTTGCGCGAGCAAGCTTTTTGCTTTTTATGTGGAATTATTGTTATTAACTTCAACCGCGCGGTTGCTTTTAGTGTAATTTGCCCTAAAATAATACACAGATAAATACTAACTATTTGTGGTGCATAGCTTCCTAGTTTGAAAGATTTGCTGATGAAATAGTTATGATAAATAAAAAATAAAATCACAGTTATATATAGCCGTACGACAAATAAGTAGGACAGATTAAAGGATTAAAATGGCCAGATAGTTTTATGTAGTTTGAAAATAAATGCGCTAAAGCATTGGTTGCTTTATTATCACTTGACAGACTGTTTAGACTATACCTGCCTAAAGACGAATATATGAATGAATAATTGTATTAGCTGACCTTCAGAGATAGTTATAACCACTGAGAGAGGGAACCAAGCTATTGCAGTGTTGTACTGTGTTTGAGTTGCAAGGAAATAATCAAAGTGTACACCGCATTTGCAATGAGATTTGAGATTTTAACCACAATAGATATTGAGTCGCAGCCCTCTCTAAGGGGACTTTTTTTGTCTATGACTCTACTGAACTCACAGGATAACCTGCTCCCATCTATCCTACCTACAGGAGTTTGTCGTCCATGAATGATAACCCAATACAACCAACTAGCGATTCTTACGTCCTTGGTTATAGTGGTATTCACAATTCGATGACATTTAAAAAAGCCTATTTTGCAGATTCTGATTTAACTGAAGCTGAGTACCGTATTTGTCAGGGTATGGATTCTGCCGCAGTATTATTACGTAATGGTGAGATTGTCGCGGCAGCAGCAGAAGAACGCTTTAATGGTAAAGTGCATACGCATGATTTCCCCAAGCATGCTATTGAGTATTGCCTTGCTGAAGCGGGTATTTCTTTAGCCCAGCTTGATAAAATTTGTCACGGCTTTAATTATGCACCATTTAAAGAATTCTATTATTTAGATGATTATTCACGTCAGTGCTATGAGCAATTATATAGCCCAGAGGTGCAGAAGAGTTGGTTTAAAGAATTTTTTAATTTCTCTGCTATTGATACCCTGTTTTTCTCCAATACGCCATCATGATGCCCATGCTGCCAGTGCCTATTATATGAGTGGTCATGCAGATAGTTTGGTTGTAGTAGTTGATGGCTTAGGCGAGACTGATAGTATTTCTGTCTATAAGGGCCAAGCTGGAAAGTTAGAAGCTTTAAGAGCATAGTGATTTATTCAGTTCACTAGGCATGTTCTACGCACTTATTACCATGCATTTGGGTTTTGATATGAATAGCGGCGAGTATAAAGTCATGGGATTAGCCCCCTATGGTGATGCGCAACGTTTTGAGCATTTATTTGCGCGCTGTATTGAATTATTACCCGAAGGTAAAATCAATATCCCATTATTTAAGAAAAACCAAAGCTTGCTGGATAAACAAACCTATCGTCCTGTACGTGATTGGTTCACTAAGGCGCTGATACCAGAACGGCATCCAGATGAACCTATTTTGCAGATACATCAAGATATTGCTGCTGGGTTACAGGATATATTGCAAAAAGCCTTGTTGCACATTATCTCTTACTGGCAACAGTCCACAGGACTAGAGTATTTATCCATGGCGGGTGGTGTTGCTTTAAATTGTACCGCCAATGGATATTTACACCGGCAGGAATTATTTAAGGATATTTATATCCAGCCAGCAGCAGGGGATGATGGCAGTGCACTAGGTGCAGCTTTATACCAGCATTATATGCTTGATAAAAAAACATACGTTCCCAAAACAGTGCATGACTTACCTTGTTATGGTCCCTCTTATACCGATGCAGAAATACTAGCAGCTTTACACAAAGAAGAGGCGCGGCTGACTTATACGGAATTGACCAAGGATGAATTAGTCAAACAAGCGGCAAAAGCCATTGCTGCGGGAAGAGTTATCGGCTGGATGCAGGGTCGTATGGAATATGGCCCACGTGCTCTGGGTAATCGTAGTATTTTAGCTTCGCCTTGTATTGCGGGGATGCGCGATAAAATTAACCGTATGGTGAAAAAGCGTGAAAGCTTCCGTCCCTTTGCACCGTCAGTGATAGAGGAAGCGGCATCTATTTATTTTGATATGCCAGAAGATGCTCAATTACCTTATATGTTATTTACCACAGATGTGCGAGAAGCTTATCGACAGAAACTACCGGCAGTGACGCATATCAATGGTTCAGCAAGAGTACAGACAGTGAACCAAACACAAAATGCTTTGTATTGGCAATTATTACAGGCTTTTAGCTATCACAGTGATTTTCCAATTCTTTTGAATACATCCTTTAATGTGAAAGGCCAGCCCATTGCCTGTACACCTAAAGATGCAATAGATACATTCCTATATACAGAAATTGATGAGCTTTATATTGGCCAGTACCGGGTGATAAAAATTACATAACCATGGATACATACAATGCAAGATAATTACACCTGTATGCATCATTATGTTGAGCATTGGGCTACGCATACGCCGGATGCTATTGCGTTATATTACGCTCATGAAGCCATGACCTACGCAGAATTAAATCACCGTGCTAATCAATTAGCTCACTACTTAAGCAGCAAAATTACCAAGCCTGAACAATTGATTGGGATCTGTTTAGAGCGTGGTTTTGATATGTTTATCAGTATTATTGGTATTTTAAAAGCGGGGGCGGCCTATGTGCCATTAGATCCGGCTTTCCCTACTGAACGTATTAAGTGGATCATGCAAGATACTGATATGCAAATTGTTTTAACACAGTCCCATT
Source organism: Gammaproteobacteria bacterium (assembly GCA_965230425.1). Lineage (GTDB taxonomy): Bacteria > Pseudomonadota > Gammaproteobacteria > UBA1113 > UBA1113 > CBDDKW01. Next base: position 232,686 of record CBDDKW010000008.1, read on the forward strand.
TAATTGATCATTTTTTTGATTATACGGGTGAAATGATTCGTTTAGATGTGGCTAGCGATGTCATACAGCAATGTTCCAGTGAAAATTTAGATTTGGAAATCGCGAGTAACCACTTAGCTTATGTGATTTATACATCAGGTACCACAGGTAGACCCAAGGGCGTGTGTGTTGAGCACCATAGCGTATGCCATCTTGCATATCAGGTTGCTACAGCTTGTACAGTTATAGCTACGAGTATAATGCTGCAGTTTACTTCTATTGGTTTTGACATTTCTGTTATGGAGTGGGCTTCATCTTTCCAGGCTGGCGCTGGACTTTTTCTTATTACGACCGGTTCAAATGATGATGCCATCCTTGCTACAAAGTCATTATACCAGGAGAATAATCAAGAAATTACTCATGCGATACTAACATCAAGTGTTGCAGTAGCTTTGATGCCAGAAGACCTACCAAGTCTTAAGGTTTTAGTATTTGGGGCAGAAATAAGCCCTAAGAATTTATTTGATATTTGGTTTGAACACGTAAAATTAATTCACATGTATGGTGTGACTGAGGCGACAGGTGCTACAACTGCTTTTAATTGTACAAAAGAAATGCCAATTAGTACAATTGGTTATGCGATGTATGGATCTAAAGTCTATGTTTTTGATGAAGCATTACAAGAATTACCTACTGGAGTTGAGGGAGAATTATACATTAGTGGTTGTGGATTAGCTCGAGGTTATTTAAATCAACCAGAAAAAACTGCTGAAGTGTTTATTTATCATCCTCAACATCCAGACTTGCGATTATATAAGACAGGCGATCGCGTAGTGCGTTTGGCTAATGGTGCGATTAATTATATTGGCCGTATTGATGACCAAGTAAAGCTCCGTGGCTATCGTATCGAATTAAATGAAATTAAAGCAGTGATTGAAGACGTTCCTAATGTAGCTAGTGCCAGTGTCTTGGTTTATGAGAAACTATTGATTGCCTTTGTCACTTTACATACCACACATGAACAACAAGATGAAATTGAACAATATGTGAATTTAATTCAATTGCGCATCAAAAGTATTCTGCCACATTATATGTTACCTCAGCATATTATTATTGTGGATGCATTGCCTATCAATCACAATGGTAAAGTAGATAAGCCGCAATTGTTACGAGCTTTCTTAGACCATTTGGCAGCCCTAACTATTGAGGAACACAAAGGATCTGAACTTGAAACACAACTAGCTAAGTTATGCGGAAAACTCCTACAAAAAGAAAATATCCCAGTTCACCAAGACTTAGCAGAACTCGGTTGTGATTCCATTGTTGTTATCCAATTAGTAGCAGCCGCACGTAAGCAAGGCATACAATTAGATATTAATGATATTTTCGCTAAGCGCACAATTGCCTCATTGGCCAAAGATGCAAAATTAATTGATGAAGATATTACGGAACAACAAATTACTTGTACGACTGCAGCTAATTATCCCCTAACACCAGTACAGCAATGGTTGCTCAATCAACCCTTAACAAATCCACATTATTGGAATCAAGCTGTTAACTTGACTATATATGATACTGAGTTTTCAGTAGAAGCATTAAGCCAGGCGATTGATACACTTATCAAGCAGCATCAGGTACTCACTTATGACTATATTAACGATGATTCAGGATCCCTATGCAGTCGTCCACACATTGGGGATACTAAGCATACTTATTTACATATACATAAACTTGAGAATCTTACTTCAGTACAAGCACAGGCGTCTATACAAAAAGTCATTCGTGATTATCATCAAAAAATTAATTTATTCACAGGCCCTCTGTGTCAATTTATTTTATTTACAGGTGCGCAGCAGCAACAGTATCAATTGGTGATTATTGTCCATCACTTTACTGTAGATGGTATTTCTTGGCGTATTTTACTCAATGATTTAGTCAAGCTCTATGATGCTTATCAGAAAGGTGAGCAATTACAATTACAACAAAGCATGGCATACCACCAATGGAGCCAGCATTTAGACCGCTATTTACAGAAAAATCCATACACACAAGATATGCGGCACTGGCAAGCATTACAATCATCAGCACAAGGCTTAGTTGCCACAGATCTCAAGGCCATAACAGAGCCAAGTTACTTTGGCGATTGTCTAACCGAGCAATTTAGCTTAGATCCTTTAAATAGCCAATTATTACTGCAAGATATCCATAAAGTTTGTGATGTGCGTGTGGATGCTATTTTATTAACAGCATTATTACATATGTTTTATGCCTCACAACAACAAGAGAGCCTGTATGTGATGTTGACCGGACATGGTAGGGAAGCCATTATCGAAAAAGACGATATTTCAAATATTGTCGGCTGGTTTACCAGTTTTTATCCGGTACGCTTACAATATACAGCGAACATGATGTTGAATAATGTGCAAAATACACAGGAACATTTATTAGCAACACCCCATCGTGGTTTTAGTTATTTAATGTTAAATGCTGATCCCGCAGATAATTCACAAGATCAGTGTACCAAGCCTAACTTATTATTTAATTATTCCGGCCAATGGCAAGGTCGACTGCATGAACAGCAGCCATGGCACTATACAGGATTAATAAAACAAGATAGTTATGACCCGGCTAATCCGCGTGAATTTCTCTTAGAAATCAATATCGAAGTTATCGATGCCCAATTTAATATTTATTGGTCGTATAGTAGTAAACATCATAAGCCTGAAACCATCAAGCAGTGGGGAGATAGCTATATCCATTGTATCAAACAATTGATTACTAGCTTGTTCCAAGAAACTACTAGCCATGCTTGGGCGCGACCGCGTTTACAACAGTGTTGGGCTGATTTAGCTACTCATGCTTATAAAGACCAATTTAATATCGCTTAATGACACCAAATTACAGTGGCTATAGATCATAATAATGAATTCCTTCTGGTCAGAAATGGTGAAAAATCTCAGTGTAAGCCTATCTTTTTCTATGATTTTCACTATAATGCACTTAAGTAATCAAATTACTATGTTAATAAAGGATTAAGTGTCTACAGAGACAGTGAGGCTGACTTAAAGGTAGAACTGGCTAAATAGGAGTGAGGGTCATGCAAGATAACCACCATGAAGGAATAGCATCCTTAGCTGCATTAATCGCTAAAGGCGATAATCTCGATAGTCTATTGAATATCATACCAGGTAGTTTTTATTGGAAGGACGCCCAAGGCCATTATCTCGGCTGTAATCAACAATTATGTAAAGTATTAGGCTTGGCTGATGCAAGGACATTGATAGGTAAAACTGACGCAGAGTTACCTTGGGCTGAGTCAGCCGTGCAGTTATCTGAACATGATGAGAAAGTTTTAACATCGGGTCAGCAGGAAACGTTTACTGAGGTGTTGCAAATACCCCAGGGCCAAGAACATATTTTCTTAGTGACTAAATCGCCTTTACGTAATGAAGATGGTGCTGTTGTGGGTCTGATAGCATCTTTAGTCGATGTGAGTGAGCAAAAGGCATTAGAAGAACAGCTTGTCTACCAAAACCAGTCTTTAACAAAAACTCAAGATAATATGCATGCTATTTTAGAAGAAGTATTAGCTAAGATGCCTGGCCATGTGTATTGGAAAGATGTGAATAGTGTTTATTTAGGTTGTAATGATTATACTGCTGAAATTGCTGGGTTGAAGTCTAGAGAGGTTATTATTGGCAAGACTGACTATGATTTGAGCTGGAGTGAAGTGGCCGATAAGTTGGTGGAAAATGATAAAAAAATAATACTTAGTAAGCAGCCACAAGTGTTGGAAGAAAAATGTATACTTGAGGATGGACGTGAAATTATCTATATGTCACATAAAAAGCCTATCTTAAACAAGGAAGGTGAGGTAGAGATAATATTAGGGATATCCATAGAAATAACAGAAAAAATCGCATTAGAAAATCGGCTGAAATATGAAAAAGAAACTGCTGAAAGAGAAAAAAATAAGATGGGTGTGCTCTTAGACGAAGTAATTGCAGAAATGCCAGGGCACGTGTTCTGGAAGGATGCAAACAGCGTTTATCAGGGATGCAATGATTATACTGCAAAAGTTGCAGGATTAAAATCTCGTCAAGAGATAGTTGGAAAAACAGACTATGATTTAAGTTGGTCTGAATCTGCCAAAAAACTGATAGCAAACGATCAAGAGATTATAGAAAGCAAAATGCCACATGCGGTCCAAGAAAGTGGTGTTTTAGCTGATGGTCGTGAAGCAGTATATACTTCTCATAGAAAGCCACTATTTAATCAAGAAGGAGATGTAGAACTCATCCTGGGTATTTCCCTAGAAATCACTGAACAAGTAGAATTAGAAAAACAACTACGTATAGCTAAAGAAGAAGCTGAATTAGCCAATGCGGCTAAATCCGATTTCCTTGCCTCAGTAAGTCATGATACTCGCACACCTATTAATGGCATCAAAGGTATGGCGCAAATTCTGAAAATGGAACCCTTGTCAGAAAAACAACTAGAAATGGTTGATGTGATTGAGGAGTCAGCAAATATTCTCATGGAGTTTGTGGATGATATTTTAAGCTTTACGGAAATTGAAGCCAGTAAAGTTGAAGTAGATCCGAAACCAGTGAATTTACTGGGTCTGTTAGAACAAATCATGCGTGTAGTGGGTCATCAGGTACGTGCCAAGGGTTTAGATTTAATCTTTGATTATCCCCGCGATTTACCCCATCATGTTGTCACTGACCCTGCATTATTCCGCCGTATAGTCATGAACTTATTGAGTAATGCCATTAAATTCACCCCAAAGGGCTTTATTAAAGTAGCGCTTTCTCAAACTGAGAGGCTAGATGGGATGATGATCTTGAATTTAAAGATCCAAGATTCCGGTATGGGGATCCCTGACGATAAATTAGATGTGATTTTTGATCGCTTCGCTAAGTTAAAACCCTCCTATAAAGAGAATCGTTATAAGGGCTCAGGCTTAGGGCTTGCTATTGTAAAATCCTTTGCTGAGTTATTAGGGGGCACTATTGATGTAGAGTCTGAAGTTGATAAGGGCACCACGTTTACTTGTGAATTGCCACTGCAATTACAAGATGAAGCTACAGCCATTGAATCAGTACGTCAAGATCTACCTAATGTACCTATCCTGATTGTTTGTGATGATGATTTAGTCTATACAACCCTCAATAATCAATTATCCAGTATGCAGGCTGAATTCATTGGTAGTAGAGAGTTTAGTGATATATTGACAGAGGGTGTTAATATTGATGAGCGATTTGCGAAGTTTAAATTAATCATTATGGATCGTGAACTTGCCTATAAAGGTCCCATCACACTTGCTGCAGTCATGCGTGAACTACCAGCATTTAAAGATGCCGTGTTCATTTTGCATACGGAACCTTTATCCATGAATCATATGCAAATGGTGAAAAAAGCTGGCTTTATGAAATATCTCTTCAAGCCAGTGATGCCTAGTGAATTATTCTCAACGATTTATAGTGCCATCGATGATCCTGATGGTTCTAAACTACGTGCACAAGAAGAAATCAGCCGACGCAAATTAAGAATACTCCTAATAGAAGATAACGACATTGCGCAAATGGCATGTAAGGCCATCTGGGAGAATCTTGGTTGTATAGTGGATGTTGTGGAGTCAGGCCGTGAGGCATTAGCCATGGACTTATCACAATATCAATTAATCTTTATGGATATTGGCTTACCAGATATGAATGGCATGACTGTGACTAAACAAATACGTGCACGTGGTGCAGAAGTTGATAAAAACATTGCTATTATCGCCTTAACCGCACATATTTCCAACGAATGCCGCGAAGAATGTTTAGCCGCAGGCATGGATGGCTTTTTAACTAAACCCGCTTCCTTCGATGATTTCAGAGAAGTGCTTTATATTATGGGTAAGAAATAGTAGTTTTTGTGCACAGCGCGGGACTTGGCAGTATAGGATAAACTAATATCTGGTGATTTGAGCAAATAGTAATGAATATTGGAGCATTAAAAGAATTAATCTGCCAAGGCGAATCAGAAATACTCGAATTCAAAAAATCGACTGCTAAAATACGTGCGGCTTTTGAAACTATCACTGCTTTCCTAAATGGTAAAGGTGGGATCGTGTTAATCGGTGTAACTGATAATGGTAAAGTCATTGGTCAGGAGATATCCGATGCCACTAAACGAGAAATCGCTAATGAAGTTGCAAAGGTCGAGCCTACGATACGCCCCGAAATTCACTATGTTGGAATTAATGATAATAAATTCGTTATTGTTATAGGGGTTAAAAGGGGCCAACATACACCCTACACTTATGATGGTAAGGCATTTCAGCGAAACCAAAGTACTACTGAGAAAATTTCGCAACATCGTTACGAGCAACTATTAATTGAAAGAGGACAATTAAATCATGCTTGGGAAGATGCGATAGCTGAAAAATATTCTATAGATGACCTAAATCATGATCAAATCTATCAAGCTGTATCTGAGGCAGTTAGGCAACGACGATTACCAGCGAGTGCTTTACAATCAAGTGTAGAAGATATTTTAATACGCTATAAACTAATGGATTCAGAGAAGCTTAAAAATGCTGCTATTGCCTTATTTGCAAAAGAAGGCCGATTGAATCTTACTCAGTGTATACTTAAAATGGCCAGATTCAAAGGAGATGATAAACTAGGAACAATACTTGATAATAAACAAGTTGTTACGAATGCATTTTCTATATTGGATGAAGTTGATGCCTTTTTGAATAAGCATTTGTCTATCATGAGCTTTTTTGAAAAAAATCAATTCCAGCGTATTGACAAGCCAACATTGCCAGTACTTGCCATTAGAGAAGCTATTGTAAATGCTATTTGCCATCATGATTATTCCGACTATACAGGAGCTATCGAGCTAGCTATTTATGATAATAAGTTAGAGATTTGGAATAATGGTTCATTGCCTAGCCATATCACAGTTGAGGATTTATCACGTGAGCATCATTCTTGGACAAGAAACAAATTAATTGCAGGTGTATTCTATACTGTTGGGCTGATAGAAACATGGGGAACTGGCACTAATCGGATGATCCAACTTTGTGAAGATGAGAATCTACCTGTACCTACGTTTAAGGAAGAGTTTGGTGGAATCTCAGTAGTGTTTGAATTCAAAACATCGCTGGGTGTCAAAGAGGTATTGCCGAATAAAATTTCAGAAATGGATAAGCGCCAGAAACAAATACTTGAGATTATCAGGAAATACGGTGAAATAAGCATGGATCGCATTGTTTCAGAGCTTGATGACCCACCATCTAGACGTACTCTTCAGAAAGATTTAAATCAATTGAAAAATACAGGAAAAATAGAACTTTGGGGAGCAGGGCGTGGCGCTGTATGGAAATATATACCTTAATCTAAAAGTACAAGCTGGGAATGCGAACTAAATGCGAACTAAATGCGAACTAAATGCGAACTAAATGCGAACTGAAAAATGCATTATTAATCATAAGGTTAACTGTAGCTTAAAGAAGCAAGTCTCTCTTGCTTGCAGCGTACAGTCTCTTTTAAGTATTTATTCTTTGTTCTTCAAAGGTGATTTTTCTGTTAATGTATAAATTATAAAAGTGCTTTGAGTATTTTTGCCATCTAGATACTAAAAAATCATCATTTTCTGTTATTTTTAAAATTCTACAGAGTGAAAGGATAGCGATTTTTTCGCTTGTATGATGATCAAAAAGAGTATTGTCAAGATCGAAGAAAATTATAATGTCCTATCTTTGAGTACTTGGATTAATATCTTGTTACCACAGACAAAACGCTGTTATCCTGTTGGTCGTGGTGACGTATTCCCAGGTTTTGTATCTAAAGTTTTATCTGATGACTGTTGAGAGCGTGAAACATCAGGTGTTCCGTCCATAACATCCTGAGCACCGGAAAAAAATGCAGATACTGCAGGTGCTTTTGCTGGTTGAGTATTGTCAGTCATCCGACTACTTAGTGCCTCAATAGCTCTTCTTGCTTCTGGATCTCTGTTAACTATTGCAAATAACACTGAGAATTGTGCTTGTAGCTCTTTAAATTTTTCTTGGGTATCCGCTAATTGATTTTGAGTATCTGCTAATTGAGCTTGCGTTTTTTCTAATTGAGCATCTGTTTTTTTACGTGCTATTATTTCTTCTTCTAATCTTTTTTCCAGTCGGCTTGTTTTAATTTTTTCTTGGCGAAGTTCTTCTTCTGTACTTTGCAGTTTTTCCTCGGTCAATCGTAGTTTTTCTTCAGTAACTTTTAATTTCTCTTCAAGTTTATCTGCTCTCGCATTTGCGGCATCAAGATCACGTTGGAGCTGATTATTCTTTTTCTGTTGATCAGATAGTTTTTTCTCCAATAAAGTAGTTCTTTCTTTTTCAGCTTCGAGGTCTTTTCTGAGTAGTCTGTTTGCTGCTTTTTCAGCTTCGAGGTCTTTTCTGAGTAGTCTGTTTGCTGCTTTTTCAGCTTCGAGGTCTTTTCTGAGTAGTCTGTTTGCTGCTTTTTCAGCTTCGAGGTCTTTTCTGAGTAGTCTGTTTGCTGCTTTTTCAGCCTCGAGGTCTTTTCTGAGTAGTCTGTTTGCTGCTTTTTCAGCCTCGAGGTCTTTTCTGAGTAGTCTGTTTGCTGCTTTTTCAGCCTCGAGGTCTTTTCTGAGTAGTCTGTTTGCTGCTTTTTCAGCCTCGAGGTCTTTTTTGAGTAGTCTGTTTGCTGCTTTTTCAGCCTCGAGGTCTTCACGTAGCCCTGAAGTGGTTGTCTTTTCAGCATTAAGATCTTGGCGAGTTATTCCCAGCTCATGGGTTAAATGACTTACTTGGGCTGATAAAGTACTTAATCGTTGATCAGTGGATTGTTGAAATGTAGCGTGTAACTCTTTGAATTGTCTGATATCTTCCTGGTGTTGTTCAGTCGTTTCAGTTCCTGGTTGTCGTGTAGTCGTAGTTTCAAGCAAGTTTTGTAGACCTTGGGCTGCTTTACGTGTGCGATGCCTGAGTCCAGTTTGCTCCTGGTGACTAGTATCTTGTGAATCAGTTCTTGCCATAACAATCTTGTCCTCTATATGAGCTAAGTTATCATGAATTGCTTGATAGCCCTGCAGTAATGTTAAGATAAATGTAAAAACATTTTTATGATTGTATTGTTTATTATTATGTGCTGAGTATAGGCTGTTTCCTGCTTGTAGTATAGCAGTATTGAAAGATTTTAATGTATTTATTTCGTCATTATCCATAAAGTTTTGTAACAGTGTTTCCCGTGTTTTGTGCTCTTCACACTGGGGTCCTTCTTTATTGTGGGAAATAATAGTGACTGTTTGCTCCCAGTTAACCAGATACTGTTGCCAGTTATCACAACCAAGACTGGCAGCAGTGAGGGTAAATAGGGCAGCCATATCATTGTAGAGATGAGCATGTATGGTTCTTTCTAGTTTATTGTTGGCTTTACGTGTTTGGCTGGCAGCGTAGCTGCGTAATCCCGCGCGTATTAATACCATGGTTGCCGAGAGTAATGTACCCGCATTGTTGAGTGTCGTGCGGATAGCTGCTATCGATGTAAATAAAGGTATAATCAGTGCTGCAGCCATTA
>CBDDKW010000009.1:0-12252 GCA_965230425.1 Gammaproteobacteria bacterium
CTGCAGCCATTAATGCGGGTCCCAGAAGAGTAAAAAACCAGATAGGAATGCCATGTATGCGCGATAAGAAGGGTAATTTACCTGCTGCGGATTTTTTAGGGCGATACGATTTAGCGAGTAGTTCAATATCTGCAGATACTTTCTTTAAAAAGTCAGATGTCCACTCTTGTTGACTTGCTTCTTGTGTATGCTTTGAAAATAGCGTTTCAAATTGTCTGATGTAGTTGAGCAGAGCTGCTTGATTATTTTGAATAGCGACTTGTTCTTCTTGTTTGTTATAGGCATAACCTATGGAGAGTGTTAGCTGGCTGATAACGAGTAAAATACTCAGTATATCTTGAATGAGTTGCACAGTTGAGATAACACTAGAGCTGTCTTCCTCGTGAGCCAGCCAGCTCAGTACCATGTTGGGTAGGACAATAGCCCATACAAAAAGCATTTGAAAGCTTGGGTCAATGGCATTAATACGGGATTTTAGATGGGCATTGTGTTGTTGTTGCGAGGAATAAGGGTATTGTCCGCTGATGAGCCATTGTTCTAAGGACGATAACAGTAAAGGGTCATGCGTGTGAACAGTATTTTGGTTGATATGCATTGTATCTACGAAATTTTCTTCTTCAGGCGGAATAGAGTGACTACTCCCAATACTGCGGTTGATAGCGAGGACGTGATTGTCAGGGTTACGGCTAGTGTCATGATTTATTTCGGAGTTTTCGTTGAGCATAGGAAATCCCCCCATCTTTTATTGTGATAATTAATCTGGGTATATGAGATGTCGTTGGCCAATGACGGAACATATATAGTAAACGCGTAATCGGGCGTAAGGACTATATGGGGAGTAGAATACTGAAATTCAAGATGTAAAGCAACAAAAAACAATTAAAAGAATAAAAAATAAATTAAATAATTGATATATTGACGAGTTAATGATATATTCATATAAAAAATAAGTTTTCATTTTATATTGTTTGAAAGCAAAAACCAAGTAGCTTAATGCTGCATAAGGTGAATTTTACATGGATAGTGAGCAAGCAGAAATCGTTGTTGAAGGCTCGCCAACCTCTGAGAATAAAGCAGAGCCTGGTCGGCATAGACAAGCGAATGATCATGATGTGTATTTTCGTGGTGTTATGGCTATACCCGAAGTATCAACGGAACTACTTGAATCTTATTTACCAGAATCTATTTTGACTGCTATTGATATGGAGACTTTGCAGGTAGAACCAACCCACTTTGTTGATGAAAAATTGCAATTGTCAGTCTCTGATATGGTTTTTCGTGTACAAATGCACGGTGAAGATGCTTTTATTGCAGTGATTGCTGAGCACCAGAGTACAGCAGATAAACATATGGTGATACGTACCCAGCGTTATAAGTTGAAGGCAATGGAGTATTATGCCATGCAAGCTAAGGATGTAGGAACGTTGTTAAATGATAAACCTTATCCTGCTGTTTATTGTTTAGTATTCTATCATGGTGAAAGGCCTTATCCTTACCCAATCCACTTGGCAGAGCAGATTAATGCACCGCAAGCATTGGCACAGTTAGTAAGTGAGCCTACATTCCAACTAATGGATTTACATGAGATCAGTGATGAGCAATTGCGTGAGCAAACATGGGCTGGCATTATGGGCCTGGTATTCAAACATGCACGAAGAGACAATTTTGCAGACTACTATTTAGAAGTTGTACAATTAATTAAGGCGCTAGTTTCTAAAAATAGTGTGCATCTGTTGCGTCTTACGCTAGAATATGTAGAACGAAAGGCTTATATAGATAAGAGCACATTCATGCAAGTATTGAATAAAGAATTTACTGAAGATATGCGAGGTGAAGCAATGACAGTAGTTGAGCAGTTTCGTCAAGAGGGCTGCGAAGAAACCCGTGAGGCTATTGCAATCAATATGTTAAAAGATGGAATGTCTCATCATAAGATTGCGAAAATGACGGGATTAACTGTGAGCGCTATTATGCAATTGAAGCAGCAGCAGGGGTTATAAAGTAGAATGCTGACAGTGCGAGAACAATTTATCCAAGAAGGTTACCAGGAAGTCCGTGAGGCTATCGCAATAAAAATGTTAAATGAAGGTATGCCTATAGATAAAGTAGCAAAAATGACCGAATTGACTATAGAGTGTATCACTCAGCTAAAACAAAAAGAAGATGAGTATATATAAAGCGTGGTAGCCTTTATCTAACAAAGAATCTTTGTCCTATAAAACCCTAAATATGAGGTGCTATGGGTATGGATGTCTATAGCTATGTGCTACACAGTATCATTATCTCGACCAATTAACGTATACAAGTCAAGTGATTCATCTGCTTGCGCTTCGACTATCTTATCAAAACTAAGTTTAAAGATATCATTCTGGTGTTCTAAACGATGTTTTTTTACAAAATTATCAGCAAGGGTTAGGATTTTTCTGCGTAATAAGTCGTTTGCCATCATTAAATAATAGCGATGACTTGAGCGTAACCCTGCAAATAACAAACGCTGCTCGTAGGCGTGTAAGTAGCGTTGATAAGCTTGTTGGTCAGTATTTTGTAAATGTGTGCAGATATGTTCATGGGCCGTTTCACGTTGTTGCTGTGCTAAAGCAACCGCCTTTTGTGAGTCTTGTATTATGTGATCAGTAAAAATTTTATCCCCTATTTGTTGCAGTAACAACATCGGCTTTTCATGAAAGTGTTGATTGGCAATGTCTAATTCTTGTTGACCTAAGAACCCAAATTGTGCCATAAATGTTTTCCAGGTGTGTAGAGTGTCTACTGGAAGTGTCTGTTGATGAATGGCTTGTTCAATTTCATCAAGGCTTGAGAAATTTTCATCTTTAAGCATGTCTGCTAATTTTTCCAAAGAAATAGCCATGATATCTCTTACATTACCAGGAAATCCTCCTTGAATATCATCCTTGCAATTTTTTATTTCGTCAGGACAATTTATCAAAATAGTATCAATAGTTTTTTTTGCGTTGAAATCAGTAACAAACGTAGGTAGCGTATATTTTATCAATAGCTTGCTAAGGGCTTCTAAAGAACGTTGGGCAAATAATTCAATAGATTGCTCATGCTTAGCCAGTTGGTTTAATTGAACAACAAATTTGTTGATAGCTTGCTGATAGCTTTGTTTCAACTTAAGCGGAGATGCCTTGCCGAGCTTACAGTGCCATATGAACTTGGGTGCGCTGAATATCAATTGTTTGCGTAGCTTATTAAATGTTTTTGTATCATTTTGTGTCTTATAGTCGACTAAGTTAATGTTAGTTAAAGATTCAGATAATTTAGGATCGAGATAGGCTAGTAGAGTTTTCAGCATTGGTTCAGAAAAAATATTCATGAGAGTAGTAATATTTGCATAACATTGTCCCCCCTCAATGAAAATCATGCCAGTCTGTTTTGCTGTAATAATATCTTTGCTAAATGCTTGTTCTGAAAAAGTGCGTAAAAATAAGTTGAGCCACTCGCTGCCTAAAGGTGAGAGTGATCCATCTAAACCTAGGATCGAATCAGTAATATTCGCATTGAGTTGTGGAGATTCGCCTTCTTCGACTAATAGTGTGCTGGGTAATTCAGCGGTGCTCGCTATAGTATGTGCTTTTAACAAATAAATTTTATGATCCGCAATGGCCCACTCAATGCTTACGGGTTTATTATATAGTTCTTCTACAATTTTTAGCTGCTCTATTAGTTCAAGTACTTGATGGTCATTTAAACTGAATTCTTTTTTACGTAAATCAGGTACTTCTGTGATATTACCTTGCTCATCTAACCAACTACTGGTTTCTTTCTCACCTAAAATACGTTCAATAATTTTATGTGATTTTTTATCAATGATGAATTGGTCAGGGGTAATATTTCCATTAACAACAGAATGACCTAGCCCCCAATTAGCCTGAAAAACCACCTGATTATTATGGTCATTATCCGGATTAATAGAAAAACCTAGACCAGCGATATCACTCACAATTTGTTCTTGAATAATGATAGCTAAAGCAGGCGCTGAAATTTTTTGGCCTTGTTGCTGTTTATGCAAGATAATGCGTGCATCAAAACAAGAAGAAAAAACTTCGAGAATGGCTTGTTTAACCTCGCTTACTTGTATCCCTAAAGCAGTTTGATAAGTCCCTAAGAAATCAGTTAAATCAATATCTTCATCTGTAATAGAAGCACGTATGGCAAGCAAAGCATCATTGGCGAAGTTATTGAGAAGTTGATCGAGTAGTAAGCCTTGTTCTAAGCTAAAATTTAGTGTTTCGCAAAAATTTTTTAATTGACGACATAGAGTCGTTACTTGTTGCTCTTGTTGAGCATTCAATAGAGCTTGCCAATGTTCATTAGCCTGTAGTTGATTAATCCAAGGTAGAAAGAATGAGGTTGTTAAGACAAAACCATGAGGGACATTAATACCTTGTTGCAGCATATTCATTAAAGCAGAGGCTTTGCTGCCAATATATTTTTGATCAGGGATATCCTTTTCAGAAAGAGCGCAGTATATTTGCATATTCATAATATCCTATACTGCCAGTTGTAGGCCAACCTGAATCAAGGGTTGGATCAACATAATGATCATTAAACGTAGAACAATCATGGCTGGGATAGGTGATAAGTCAAAACCAGCCACCCTAGGGATGATCTTTTGAAAGGGTCGCATGATGGGGGCTGTCAGTTGGGTCACTAAATCTAATAGTGGATTATATTGCCCTGAACTAACCCAACTCAGTATCACTTGAATTAAAATACCATAGAAGTAGATATTCAAGGCTTGTCGGAGTATATCACCGAAAACAAAGACTAAGATGCCGAGTGGCTGCGGAAATATTTGCGCCTTGATTGTGATCCACAATACTAATTTCACAGTACTGAGGATAATTGCAAATACAAGTGTGGCAAAATCAATAGTACGATAACATGGAATAATGCGCTGCAAAGGTTTAACAACAGGATCCGTTAATTTTAAAATCAGTTGAATGAATTGATTGGTGTGTGGTAGCCGCATAAAATTAAAAATAAAACGTAATAACACAACCATAATATAGAGATTGAATAGAGTGCCTACTAAAAAAACGCCTGCATTTTGCATTGGGTCCATATCGTTTCCTTATTTGTTCTGTGCAATATCCTCTGCACGTTGTTTTGCTGCTGTCATTGCCTTAGCAACTATATCATGAAAATCATGTTGTTCTAATGTATCTATTGCTGCTGCAGTGGTACCGCCAGGTGAAGTTACATTTTCACGCAATTGCTGTGGTGATTGGTTACTTTCCATTGCTAAGCGCGCTGCACCGAGCGCTGTTTGTAGAGTAAACAGATGAGCTATATCGGGGCTTAAGCCTAATGTGATTGCTTGAGCCTGCATTGCTTCCATGAGCAAAAAGTAATACGCAGGGCCACTACCTGATAACGCGGTGATAATATCTAGATCTGTTTCACTATTCACCCATTGGCAAATGCCGACGGCCCGCATAATGGATTCCGCATATTGCTTATGTTCTACGGATACATGAGGATTAGCGAACAAGCTACTAGCGCCACAGCGAACTAGCGCAGGAGTATTAGGCATACAGCGGATAATGGCATATTTATCATTGCCTAACCATTGGCTAATCGCTGTTGTGGTAACACCCGCGGCAATACTTATTATCAGTTTATCCTTGGCAATCTCAGCTATCTCCTTGCAGACGCTTTCTAGCACCTGTGGTTTAATGCAAAGCACAATGACATCGCCGTGTTTTGCGGCAGTGAGATTATCAGGTGTGGTTTTAACAGCATATTTATCATGTAGTAATTCAAGGTGCTCTAGTATGGGGTTGCTCGCCCAAATCTTATCTGCGGGATAGCCATCATCAATCAAGCCACCCATTAAGCTTTGTCCCATATTACCGGCACCAATGAATGTAATGCGTGGTTTTGTCATAATTGTTTAAACCTCTTTGCGCGGTCCAAAAATGTCGGTGCCTACCCTGACGATGGTCGCCCCTTCGGCAATAGCCATTTCTAAATCCTTTGACATGCCCATTGATAAGGTATCCAACTGAAAGCCTTGTGTATTTAAAGAGTCTAATGCTAAGCGTAGCATTTTAAAAGCATGGCGTTGTTGTTGAGTTGATTTTGTTGCTGCAGGAATTGCCATGAGTCCACGTAACTTGAGACCGGGTAAAGGCTGTATTACATGTGCTAGTGCTTCAATTTCATCCACCTGAATGCCCGATTTAGTGGCCTCATTGCTGATATTCACTTGAATGCAGACATTTAAAGGCGGTTTGTCCTTTGGCCGTTGTTTGCTAAGGCGTGTTGCAATCGGCAGGCGATCAATAGTGTGTACCCAATTAAAATGCTCAGAAATTGCTCTGGTCTTGTTACTTTGGATAGGGCCGATAAAGTGCCACTCAACATTTTTATCCTTAATTGCCATAATTTTTGCAATCGCTTCTTGTAAATAATTTTCACCGAAGGCAGTATGTCCTAGGGCAAGGGCTTGCTCGATTGCTGTAATGGGCTGTTTTTTACTCACTGCTAACAAACTGACCGAGCCTAGTGGACGGTCATAGGATTTTTCCGCTTCTGTTATGCGGGTGTGGACAGCTTGTAAGTGTGTTGCAATTAAATTATTCATCATCGAGGCTAATATGGATATTACAGAGTTACTAGCATTTAGTGTAAAGAATAAATCATCAGATCTCCATCTCTCTGCAGGACTACCCCCACTTATTCGGGTTGACGGAGATTTACGCAAGGTTAACTTGCCCGAATTAAATGCGAAACAAGTGGAGTCTTTATTATATGAAATTATGAGTGATACACAGCGCAAGGATTTTGAAGAGTTTTTAGAAACAGACTTTTCCTTTGAAGTGCCGAATCTTGCTCGCTTTCGAGTCAATGTTTTTAATCAAGATCGTGGTCCAGCGGGTGTATTTCGTACTATTCCCTCTCGTATTGCAAGCTTAGAGGAATTAAAATTACCTGATATTTTTAAGTCAGTAGCAGATAAGCGTAATGGATTAGTCTTAGTGACGGGGCCCACTGGCTCTGGCAAAAGTACCACGCTAGCGGCAATGTTAGATTATATTAATAATTTACGTCATGACCATGTGATTACTATTGAAGATCCGATCGAGTTTTTACATAAAAGTAATAAGTGCCTAATCAATCAGCGTGAAGTGCATCACCATACCTTAGGCTTTAGTAATGCCTTACGATCTGCCTTGCGTGAGGATCCTGATATTATTCTCGTCGGTGAAATGCGAGATATGGAGACAATTCAATTAGCACTCACTGCAGCCGAAACAGGGCACTTAGTGTTCGCAACCTTGCATACCAATTCTGCGGCTAAAACTATCAACCGGATCATCGACGTATTTCCAGCCGGTGAGAAGGAAATGATACGTTCCATGTTATCTGAATCGCTACAAGCGGTCATTTCTCAAGCCTTACTAAAACGTAATGGCGGTGGTCGAGTAGCAGCATTAGAGATCATGTTATGTAATGCAGCGATTCGTAATCTGATCCGTGAAGATAAAGTGGCACAAATGTATTCGGTGATGCAAACAGGTCAGGCTAGTGGTATGAGAACCTTAGATCAGCATTTGCAAGAATTATTAAGTAAAAATACCATTACTCGCGACACTGCAAGAGAATACGCGACGAATAAAGATACCTTTAAGTAATTATTCGTAGTTAGATCTCGCGGCTTGCGCCGCGAAATTATCAAGTGATTGTTTATATTTAGTTAGGTCCAGCGTTAACGATACTGTCTGCTACGTCAAATTTCTTGAAATTCTCTTTGAAAAGATCTACTAGCATCTGTAATTGTGCATCATACGCTGCAGAGTCTTTCCATGTATTACGAGGATTTAGGACTTGACTATCAACCTCGGCAATCTGTTTAGGAATTCGTAAATTAAAGCCAGGCAGCACTTCAGTCTCGGCATTGAGCAATTCACCACTTAATACTGCATTGATGACAGCGCGCGTGGTGGGGATACTAAAGCGTTGGCCTTTACCATACGCACCACCAGTCCAGCCTGTGTTAACGAGATAGACTTGGGCGCCAGTTTCTTCAATACGCTTAATTAATAGATCCGCATATTCGGCTGCAGGGCGAGGGAAGAATGGTGCACCAAAACAGGTACTGAAGGTAGATTTGATGGCTTCAGTTTGGCCAACTTCTGTGCTACCTACTAATGCAGTGTAACCACTTAAGAAATGGTATGCTGCTTGTTCTTTGCTGAGTAAGGAAACGGGCGGTAAAATACCATACAGGTCACAGGTTAAAAATACCACGGCATTGGGGTGGCCTGCGGCATTGTCTTCAACCCGTAAGGGAATGTGCTCACGTGGATAAGCTGCGCGGGTATTCAAAGTTAAGCTGCCATCTGTGTAATCGGGTTGCTTAGTTTCTGGATCTAATACAACATTTTCCATAATGGCGCCGTGGCAAATAGCATCCCAAATCACCGGCTCGCGTTCTTTTGAGAGATCGATACATTTAGCGTAACAGCCACCTTCAAAATTAAAGACGCCAGTAGGACTCCAGCCATGTTCATCGTCACCAATTAGAAAACGATTAGGATCAGCGGATAGTGTGGTTTTGCCTGTGCCAGATAAACCAAAGAACAATGCTACATCGCCTTGCTTACCTACATTGGCAGAGCAATGCATGGGTAAAACGTCATGCGTAGGTAAAATATAATTAAGTGAAGAGAACATGGCTTTTTTCATTTCACCGGCATAGTGTGTGCCCACAGCAAGCACTTTCTTCTCGGTGAAATTTAGCATAACAGCCGCTTCACTATGCGTGCCATCTTGAGCAGGGTCCGCATGAAAATTAGGTGCACACATGAGCGTCCACTCTTCTTTGTTTGCAGGGTTATGGCCAGCATCGCCGGGGCGAATGAATAAGTTACGTACGAATAAGCTATGCCATGCTTGTTCTGTGATAACAGTGACAGGTAAGTAATGTTGCTTATCTGCACCTACAGATAAGTTACTGATGAAATGTTCTTTATCTTGGAGGTAAGCTTCTACCTTTGACCATAAGTGAGAAAATTTCTCTTCAGCGATGGGTTTATTTACTGTGCCCCAGGCAACCGTATTATGAGTGAGTGCATCATCAACAATAAATCTATCGTTGGGGGAGCGGCCTGTTCTGCTACCAGTGGCAGTGGTAAAAGCTTGATTGGCACTGAGCTCACCTTCGCCCCGAGCAAGGGCTAATGCGATTAATTCATCTGTAGATAAATTGGTATGTATTGCGGGTAATGTCATGGCGGTATTGTCTTGTTGCATGTTTGGTTAGTCTCCGACCGTAGTGTAGGCGAATAAGCGCCGCATTGTACATGATAAATCACCGATCTGTTAATAAAATTGATGTTTTTGGTCGAAATTTTTGCTTTTAAAATGGCTCAGGCTTGTATCGGTGGCTTAATCGGCTGACTAGTGACGACAATCGTACTTAAAAATCCAAACTCTATGATAAAAATTAGCAAGCTACTGGGTCCCGTGATCAAGCTGCTGGGTAGAAAAACTTATTATTATTCAATGGATTATCTTTTTGAGTGCGATTAACATGGCTAATTAGTTAGTGTGCACTGCTAGGGAGAGCTAATGTAATCGTGAGTTACTGTTTAAATAGAGCTTCAACATCTACCTTGTCGAACTCATAATGCTTATTACAGAATTCGCAATTAACGCTGATGGTCTTATGAGTTTTGAGTAAGTCATTTGCTTCAATTTCACCCATGGTAATGATAGCTTGTTCCATTTTCCCAAGGCTGCATTTGCAGCGAAAGCATACAGGTGTAGGGTTGAATAAACGGATATCTTCTTCGTGGAAGAGGCGATGCAGAATAGCTTCATTGCTTAATGTGAGTAATTCTTCTGCTTTTAA
This sequence comes from Gammaproteobacteria bacterium, assembly GCA_965230425.1. Taxonomy (GTDB): domain Bacteria; phylum Pseudomonadota; class Gammaproteobacteria; order UBA1113; family UBA1113; genus CBDDKW01. Next base: position 9,887 of record CBDDKW010000009.1, read on the forward strand.
GGTATTTGCCAGGTGATAAACATGCTCCCAGTAGTTTTCCTCCACATTGTCATCCTCAGGCATTTGTTGTAACAGTAAACCAGCCGCATGATGTTCGTCGGCGAAAAGCCAGATTTTTGTGGCTAATTGTTCCGATTGTGCAAAATAATGTTGTAAACTAGTGGCTAAGTCGCCGTGGCTGATGTCAACCACGCCCTGGTAGCGCTGCTCTGATTTGTGATCAGGAATGAGGGTAATCGCCAATTGGCCAGAGCCTAGGGGATTGTCCATATTTTCTAGGTCACTGTCTGCTTGCCATTTAGCAAGTCCTCGCAAATGTAACTCATGTGTACATTGAGCGACCAAATAGTCAATCGGACCATTGCCTTGAGTCTGTAAAATCAACGAACCTTCGAATTTAAGATTACTGCTAAGTAAACTACTAGCACAAAGCGCCTTACCCAATAGATATTTTATGGCGATTGGGTAGGGATGATGTTCGAGTATTGCGTTATAACTGGCGCGCAAATGCACGATCTGGCCGCGAATGCCTTTATCTTCAAATAGGAATCGTTGCAGTGTATCATGTGGCGCTGTTGTCATGGTGCGAATTATAGCCATCTGGGATATAAAATCTAGCCATGAAACGAGTATTGTATTAACAGTAAACACTATTTGTAGGATTCGACTACACTATAGATTATGCAAGAAGAAGCAATGCAACTACAAAACCACTTTTTGATTGCCATGCCTGGGCTGAAGGACTTTAATTTCAGTAAAGCGGTAATCTATGTCTGTGCACATAACGATGAAGGTGCGATGGGCATAGTGATTAATCATCCCATCGTGGAGATCCATTTACGCGAAGTGCTAGAGCAAATGAATATCACGGTAGAGAATCCTAAAATAGACCATTGGCCGGTGTTACTCGGTGGGCCCATTCAACCTGAAAGGGGTTTTATCGTGCATCCTTTGCAATCGGAATGGCAGTCTACCTTAGTGACTAGCGATCATATTGGAGTGACTTCTTCACAAGATATTTTACGTGCAATGGCTCAAGGCCAGGGGCCGGCAGAAGCCAATGTGATTTTAGGTTATTCTGGCTGGGGAGCTGGTCAGCTCGAAAAAGAAGTACAAGATAATCTATGGTTAACATCACCTGTTGACGAACAGATCCTGTTTAAAACACCCTTTGAAGATCGCTGGCAAAAGGCCGTAGCCAGTTTAGGCATTGATGTTAATAGCCTCTCAGGTGACATAGGCCATGCCTGAGTTAGGTATAACAACTACCTTTGATACACATCCTAATGCAATTCCGGAGGGTAAAATTCTGGCATTTGATTATGGTTTGAAACGCATTGGTATTGCAGTTGGGCAGGGGCTTACCTGTTCAGCAACCCCGGTGACAACCTTGGATGCTAAGCAAGGTGAGCCAGATTGGTCGCAAGTGGTCGAGTTATTAAAACAGTGGCGGCCTGTGGCTTGCGTTGTTGGGATCCCTTTCAATATGGATGGTTCAGAGTCAGAGATGACTCAGCGGGTGTATAATTTTGTCAAAGCCTTACGTAGTCACTATAATCGCCCTATATACGGTATGGATGAGCGTTTAAGCTCCTATGCTGCTGAACAAATGATGATCCAAGAGGATCATAAATCTATTCGTGACAAAAAGAAGATTGATAGCATGGCGGCAAAGATTATACTGGAAAGTTGGTTACATGAGTTCAAGGACGGTCCACATCATGAATGAGATGATTGACGCTGAAATATTAGTGAATGATGCAGCAAAGCAGTTACAGCAGTTATGTGAAGCCAAACAGATTATTGATCCCATTATTGTTGGGATCCGTACCGGCGGTGAGTGGGTCGCTGAACGGTTCCGTCAGTGTTTAAAATTAGCAGAGCCCTTGGGTGTGCTAGATATTTCATTTTATCGTGATGATTTTACTAAGATTGGTTTGCATCCTCAGGTTAAGCCCTCATGTATCGAGCAAAACATCAATGGTCGGCATATTATATTAGTGGATGATGTACTACAAACTGGCCGTACTATTCGTGCGGCATTAAATGAATTGTTTGATTATGGTCGACCAGCCTCAGTGACCTTGGTCTGTTTATTAGAGTTAAATGGGCAGGAATTACCGATTCGAGCAGATGTGGTAGCGAAACATATAACACTTAAACCTGATCAGTGGGTAAAATTATTAGGGCCACAGGTATTAGAGTTTAAAGTATTTTCAAAGGCAGAATAAAGGGTACCTGTAATCTATGCAGAAAAATATTCAATTAAATAAACAGGGGCATCTAAAGCATTTTCTAACGATTGAAGGTCTACCTCGGCATCTTCTGCTTGATATTCTGCAAACGGCTCAGTCTTTTGTCAGTGT
>CBDDKW010000010.1:0-217560 GCA_965230425.1 Gammaproteobacteria bacterium
ACACCGCATTTCTATCTAACATTAAATGCACGGGATCAGCGCGCAGCCAATAATGTTGCTGGCATTGAAAACCTTCAGCGAGAGCTGAAAATGCGGCAATGGGTATGGTTGCATCAATGGGATAATTGAATAACTGATAGAGAAAAGGATAATGACTAAGTTGCGTAGCAGAATACTGACTGACTGCGTTTTAATAAATTTTTTACCGGTAATAAGGGGATATTCTGCAAGGGGTGCTGTGCTGCCTGCGCGTTGGCTGGCAGGAAGTTGGGTACGACTAAGCTTAGTTGCCTTTGCACCTTAACTCATCTCCTTCATAATCACCTCTTGCACTGCAGCCAACTCACTGGCCACAGTCTGCATTGGGTTAATCGTATGATGCTGAATAATATCCGGATCTTTTAAGCCATTCCCCGTCAAGGTACACACAATACGGCTACCGGCAGTAATCCGTCCTTCCTGGTAGTCACTGATTAATCCAGCAATTGATGCCGCTGAGGCTGGTTCACAAAAAATACCTTCCTCACTTGCTAATAAATATTGCGCAGCTAGAATATCCTTATCTTCAATAGCCTTAAACCACCCGGCTGACTCTTGAGTTGCATCTGTAGCACCTTGCCAATACTGTGGGTTGCCAATACGGATGGCCGTGGCTAAGGTATCAGGTTGCATGACACGCTGTTGATGCACTAACGGTGCCGACTCTGATGCCTGATAACCTAGCATTTTAGGTAGCTGGCTGGACTTAGCCATTTGATGATATTCGCGATAACCTAGCCAATAGGAAGTAATATTGCCGGCATTGCCTACCGGCAAGCAATGATAGTCAGGTGCCTCACCTAAATTATCAATAATTTCAAAGGAAGCGGTTTTTTGGCCTTGTAAGCGGTAAGGGTTTACCGAATTCACAATGGTAATGGGCTCAACTTCGGCGATTTCTTTGACAATATCTAAGCCATCATCAAAATTACCTTTAATTTTGAATGACCACAGAACCATAGATTTGTGCTTGGGCTAATTTACCTGCAGCAATTTTTCCTTCAGGAATAATCACAAAGGCGGTAATGCCTGCACGCGCTGCATAAGCCGCAGCGGCCGCAGAGGTGTTACCTGTGGATGCGCAGATAATCGCGCGCGAGCCTTCTTCAACAGCCTTAGTCACAGCTAAGGTCATACCTCGATCTTTAAAAGAACCGGTAGGATTTAAGCCTTCAAACTTTACATAAATTTCCGCATCCATACCTAATTTTTTAGGTAAATTACATAATGGAATTAAGGGCGTATTACCCTCTTGTAAGGTAATTACCGGCGTAGTCTCAGTTACAGGTAAGTGGTCTCGATAGCGATTGATAACGCCAGAATAGTTCATTTTTTATCCTAAATTTACTCAGATTCAATAGTCAATAGGCTAGCATGAAATGGCCTAAATTGATACGTCGGGCTTATCCTAGGTATCCAACCTAACTAATGTCACATCACCATTCACACAGGGTAAGCAAGCTAATTCTTTGACTAAGTGGTGACTACGCCATTTAATGTCACTCAGTTACAATTTTCTTATTAGAGCTAAGTCATTGATTGTTTTCAGGATAGCTGCATTATCTTATATTTTTTAACCACTCTCACGCTATTTTTTATCAAAAAACAGTTGAATTAATCAGTTTTCAGACTAGTATATGCGTTACAACATTTATTGGTAACCCAATAAATAGTATAACGATGAAAGAAAACACGCTTGTTACCATGGAATAATTTTGCAATTTTGCTTAGTCTAGCCGCATATCTCCCTGCCGTGATAACAAGCCTACCCACAAGGAAATGGACATGAGTATTTATCTACACATCCCCGCCATCAAAGGCTCTGTACACAACAAAGGCTATGAAGGTTGGATAGCCTTACAAGATGTAGAATTCAATGGCTTACATAATCCCATCGATATGACCGTGGGCAGTGCCATTAAACGCTTTAGCACACGCCCAAGCTTCGGCCAACTGGCTTTAATAAAAGCCTTAGATGACAGTTCAATCCATCTCTTTCAGGCAGTACATAGTGCGCAAGTCTATCCTACGCTAGATATTCATTATGTCACGAGTGGCGATGAACCTGTCACCTATGCAAAAACAACCCTCACCAATGCTGCGCTGACCCATTATGCCGAGCGCTTTAGCCCCACGTTTGATGAACCTCAAGAAATCATTCATATGGCCTATACACAAATCCAACGAGCTTTTATTCCCCGAGACAGTAATAACCGCACGGGCAGCCCAATGATAACAGGGTATGACTTAGAAACAGCCAGTGCGATGTAATCGCCCTATCAGGAGAAATAGCCATGATTACCTTCACGGACGCGGGCGATACCCCCAATAGCATTGCCCATAAAGTATTAGGGCGTTTAGATGAAAGTTATGCTGATAAAATACGAGAGGCCAATAAAACCAGCTTTGCTTATATGCTCATGAATTATAGCGGCTTTTATTCCGGTAATCGGGCTATCTGGTTACCCGAACTATCACGTTATGATGATAATCCGCTGCATTGCCGACGCTTAATCAGCGAGTTCGACTTTATGCCTTCCTATGTACGCGCTAATCTGGTACAACTGCAAAAGCAAGGCTTGGATATTAACTATTTGGCAGGTATCGCCAAGTGCACCTTAGGGTATAATAAGCACCACCGCGAAGATGGTATGAAAATACTTGGTGCCTTCGCTGCCCAGACAGGCGTAGAAAGTGCTAATCGCTTTATGGAGCGTATCGCCAATACCTCAAAACGTTTTTATGGACATATGCATGAATTGAACCAAGCGTTAGCAGACTTAGTGGATGCAAGACGAGCAGGAGAAGCTGAAAAGCTACAGGCCCTACGCACTCGCTTAAATAAAGTACGTCGGCATGTGTGCCGAGAATTACACGCGGAGGCAGAATTGTATACCAAACGACTCAGTTTAATGACACAACAAGCATTACACTCATCTCGACGTTTAGAGCGTTTAGCCTTTAAAAAAGGCATTATGGTCACTGAGCTAGCCGATGTTAGACTCATTGAGTATATTGGGCGCGGGTGTAAATATCTCACCCGTGGCACATATGTTGCGTCGCTACTCACTGGTGCCTATGATGTCTACAAAGAGTATAAGAACGGCGAGGATTGGCAAGCGGATTTGTTCGGGATTGGTGTCGGTTTGGGGTTTGCGGCTCTTGTTGGAGCCGGGCTTGCATTGATGCTTACGCCAGTAGGGCTGGTGACGATTATTTGTACTTCAGTGGTAGAAGGTGGCTTTATTGCGGCAACGAATATGGCCATGAGAGAGTTAGGCACCAATGGTTATAAAAAACTCGAGCCACTATTAGCCCAGTGGACATAAATAATGAGATGGCGCCGCTGCAGAACACGCTTTAGCCTTTTTTGTGTGAACAGCTTCTTTATTTTTGGTACCATTTTAGGCATTGGGGGGGCACTTTTAGGTCTATGCTCTAGTAAACCAATGGATTTTTTTGCAGGTATCGGTTTCTCATTATTCAGTATCGGCTTTATTTTATTCATTATCAACAGTTGGATTGTGGGCGCACATTTTGACCGTGTCTTTAAAAAAAGAATGATTAAAAACGCCTTTGCGGGTGATGCTTATGCAATAGGCTTTCCTATATTGGGTGGCTATATTTTTTATTCCCGTATAGTCAGAGCCGCAGTATATTGTAATTGTATGATTTACAAAGACAAATCAAAAAAAGCTATCGTTGCACGCTATTTGTTTAGAGGCTATGATTTCCGTGGTAATGCCCGCACTATCGATAAAGTATTTACTTTCATTGAACTTTGTTTTTTACTCGGTGGAGCTGCGATATTTTTTGTGATTTTTATTACTCAGTACTTCTGGCCTTTTGTGCTAGATTTCTTTGCATAAATTCCGGTATTACTGGGCCTTTGTGATGAGGATCTTGATGCGAGCACTATCGATGCTCAAGCCTATAGTGTGGCATAGGCACTAATATGCAGGGATAACCATTATAAAGTAGCTAAAATTCGTGCCTTCGCTGCTCAGACAGGCGTAGATAGTGTTAATCGCTTTATGGAGCGTATCGCCAATACCTCAAAACGTTTTAATGAGCATATGCATGAATTGAACCAAGCTTTAACAGACTTAGTGGGAAGCTTGAAGTTACAGCAAAGTTCTCAGATGGCACCACAGTGAATATTGTCAATGAGAATCACCCAGAATGGCTTTATGTATCCAACCTAACTAATGTCACATCACCATTCACACAGGGTAAGCAAGCTAATTCTTTAATGGCTTTCTGCACATGAGCTTCTTTGGCTCTATGAGTTAAAATCACCACAGGCACATATTGACTGCCACCGACGGGTTCCTTCTGTAAGAAGGCTTCAATGCTGATTTCACGAGTAGCGAGAATTTGGGTAATTTCCGCTAACACACCGGCACTGTCTTCCACTTGCAGGCGTAAATAATAAGCACTATTTAATTCAGCCATAGGTACAATGGGTATATCAGCGATAGCATCTGGCTGGAAGGCTAAATGCGGTACTCGATTATCCGGATCCACCGTCATGCTACGTACCACATCCACCAAGTCAGCCACCACTGCTGAAGCTGTAGCATCACCACCAGCGCCGGCACCATAATAAATGGTTGGCCCTACAGTATCGCCCTGCACCAGGATAGCATTCATTACGCCATTGACACTGGCTAACAAGCGCTTATCTCTCACAAAGGTAGGATGCACACGTAATTCAATGCCTGCTTCGGTTTTACGCGCAATCCCTAAATGCTTAATGCGAAAACCGAATTCCTGAGCATAGATAATATCTTCACGGGTAATATGACTGATCCCCTCTACTGTCACCTTATCGAATTGTAACGGGATCCCAAAGGCAATGGCAGCCAAAATGGTGATCTTATGGGCGACGTCATAGCCTTCAATATCAAAACTAGGATCGGCTTCAGCATAGCCCTTCTCTTGGGCTATTTTTAAAGCATCAGCAAAGCAATAGCCTTTATCCAGCATTTGCGTCAGGATAAAATTACTGGTGCCATTGATAATACCAGTGACACTTTCAATTTGATTGGCGGCTAAGCCTTCGCGCACTGCTTTAATAATGGGAATGCCACCAGCAACAGCGGCTTCAAAGGTGACAATAGCACCATGCTCATGAGCCAACGCAAAAATTTCATTGCCCGCTTCAGCAATCAGTGCCTTATTGGCTGTGACCACTTGCTTGCCGTTTTTCAATGCTTGTAAAACTAAACTGCGAGAAGGCTCGATACCACCGAGTAACTCAACAATAATATCGATATCGGGATCATTCACCACAGACTCTAAGTCATCGGTTAAACGAAAATGGTCTGTTGCACAGAGGCGTTTTTTATCGAGATTTCTCACCCCTGCCGCAGCTACTTCAATGGCCCGCCCAGCACGGCGTGCAATTTCATTGGTATTGCGCAGTAGAACGTTTGCTGTGGAACTACCTACATGGCCTAGACCGAGTAAACCGATTTTAATTGGATCCATCATTGCTTTTTATCTCCCTATTCATTGCTTTTTATCTCCCTATTTTAAAGAAAGAAATCTCCCCCGCTTGCGGGGGAGTGAGAGCGCTGGGGTTCCCCAAGGGGAGAGCGCAAGCTCCCCTTGGGTCGCCGTCGGCGCGGGTTTCCCGCGCAGGCGAAATCATATTAGGAAACAATCTCGGTCGCTTGCGGCCGAGTTGTTTAAGCTCACCCACACAGCCTATCTGCTATCATACCATCACGACGAAACACGTCACCAATACGCTGCACTGCCTGGCGCGTGGTGGCCTCATCTACTATCAATGAAAAACGTACATAAGCATCACCGCTCTCACCAAAGGCAATCCCAGGCGACAGTGCTACTTGTGCTTGTTCAATTAAATACTGAGTGAAGGCTAAGGATCCCATATTTTCATAATGGCTTGGGATCTTGGCCCAGACAAACATTGTCGCCTTTGGCTTGTCTACATACCAACCAATGTCAGCTAAGGCATCACATAAGACATCGCGACGGGATTGGTACATGGCTCTAATTTCGTCAACACAATCTTGCGGCCCCGTTAAAGCGATAGTAGCGGCTTCCTCAATAGCGGCAAAGCTACCATAGTCCATATAGGCTTTAATTCGTGTCAAAGCCCCCACTAATTCTTGATTACCAGAAACAAAGCCTACACGCCAACCCGCCATATTATAAGTTTTACTGAGCGTATAGGTTTCTACGGCTATGTCTTTCGCTCCAGGAACTTGTAGTATAGATGGTGGTTGGTAACCATCAAAAGTAATTTCAGCATAGGCGAAATCATGGATCACCCATATATGATGTTGCTTAGCAATGGCAACGATACGTCCCATAGTCTCTAAATCCACACAATAGGTGGCAGGATTTGAGGGGAAATTAATCACTAATAATTTAGGTGGAGTTTTACTCGCAGCAATGGTTGCTTCTAAGTCAGCGCAGAAATCTCGGCTAGGATCTAAAGGGATATGCTCAACATTCGCCCCAGCAATGATTGAACCATAACGATGCACTGGATAGTAAGGATCAGGCACAATTAAGGTATCACCCTCATCCATCATAGCTAAGGCAATATGCGCTAAACCTTCCTTCGAGCCAATAGTGGCAATGGTTTCAAGTTCATAATCCAGCTCCACAGTAAAACGCTGCTTATACCAATGACAAATGGCTTGCCTCAATTCAGTTTGACCTCGAGACGCGGAATAACGGTGTGTATGTGGTTGACGCGCTGCTTCCACCAAGCTTTCAACAATATGGTCTGGTGTGGGCTGATCAGGATTACCCATGCCTAAGTCAATGATTGCATGACCTGCCGCCGCTGCTTCCGCTTTTAAATCATCGATAACACTAAAAACATATTGCGGTAAGCGCTTAATACGCGGGAAGTCTTGCATTTATTTTTCTCCTCATTGGCCCTTGGTCTTCATTAGTCCACCTGGTACGATAAGGCTACAGAGTAACAGTGTCAATAGATAATAAGTGAGTAATTATGACGCAACTTTCCTTAGATGTGGGTGCAGGCAAACACATGATCAAAGCCTACGAACCTGGCTGTATCAAAATTAACGATACTGAATATACCACCAGTAGTTTAGTATCCGCGGATACTGTCATCAGTCCTTGGGCGCCTAAAAGTATCCATGACTTAACCGTCGATGCCTGTGAACAGATTATTCAATTACAACCGCAAGTGGTGTTATTGGGTACAGGAGAGCAATTGATACATCCTGAGCAAAGTCTTTTAAGCCCGCTGATCGAACAAAAGATAGGCTTTGAAGTCATGGATAATGCGGCTGCCTGTCGTACCTACAATGTGGTACTGGCAGAGGGACGGCGTGTAGTAGCGGCAATTATTATAGGCTAAACTTCATTCTCCGCGGCTTGCTGCGACCACTTTATGCTTGAAAATTCTTAAGATGAATCAGCGCAGACTCCGCTTAAGTCACCGTTATGTGAACTTGATTCGTGTAAGTGAAAGAAATCTTACTAGGGAATAAACTACCCCCAGCAGATGCCAGGGGTAACTTAATGAAAAGTAATACCTTGGCATAAATCCCAAGGTATCTTGCCAGAGTACCTTGTTAGCTAGCTACATCTAGTAGCAATTGATTCAAACGCTTCACAAAGGTGGCAGGATCATCTAAGTGCCCACCTTCAGCAAGAATGGCTTGATCTAACAATAAATGAGAAATTTCACCAAAGCGACTATCGTTAGCTTCATCACGTAACTTAGCTACAATAGGATGCTCTGGGTTTAATTCCAAGATAGGCGCCACATGAGGCATCTCTTGACCTGCGGCTTGCAGAATGCGCTGCATATTTCCACCGATATCATTTTGCCCAGCAACGATACACGCTGGTGATTCAGTTAAACGATGCGTCACGCGCACTTCTTTAACGGCTTCGCCTAAGACATCTTGGACTTTCTTAGTGAAGTCAGCAAAATCAGTTTCTAATTGTTTTTGCTCTTCTTTTTCCGTCTCATCTTCAAGCTTACCTAAGTCTAAGTCACCTTTAGCGACGGATTGTAATTGCTTACCATCAAATTCAGTTAAATTACCGACGAGCCATTCATCAATACGGTCAGATAAGATCAATACTTCGATACCTTTCTTACGGAAGATTTCTAAGTGTGGACTACTTTTCGCAGCGGTGAAGCTTTCTGCAGTAATATAATAAATTTTATCTTGACCTTCACGCATACGACCCACGTAATCTTCAAGACTAACCGTTTGTGCTTCTTCGTCAGTATGTGTGGAGCTAAAGCGTAGTAACTTGGCAATCTGCTCACGGTTACTGTAATCTTCAGCCGGACCTTCTTTCAATACGGAACCAAATTGGGTCCAGAAAGTATTGTATTTTTCTGCATCAGACTTAGCTAATTTCTCTAGCATGCCGAGAATACGTTTTACTGTAGCACTGCGGATAGAATCGATGGCTTTATTGTTTTGTAATAATTCACGGGAAATATTCAGCGGTAAATCATTAGTATCAATCACCCCTTTAACAAAGCGCAAATACGTTGGTAACAATTGCTCAGCGTTATCCATAATGAATACCCGTTGTACATATAGTTTTAAGCCACGTGGGGTATCACGATTAAATAAATCAAAGGGTGCCATCGCCGGAATATAAAGTAAGCTAATATATTCTTGCTTACCTTCTACGCGATTATGGGCATAGGTTAACGGCTCACTGAAGTCATGAGAAATATGTTTGTAAAATTCATCATATTGTTCTTTAGAAATTTCAGATTTGGCCATTGCCCATAATGCCGTGGCTTTATTTACCACTTCTTTTTCTTCAACGATGACTTCGTCAGTTTCTTTCTCTTTACCTTCTTCGTCTAACTCAGGCGTAACTTGCTTGGTCATTTCGATAGGGAAAGGAATATGATCAGAATATTTAGTAATAATAGAACGTAGACGCCAATCATCAAGAAACTCATCTTCACCCTCTTTCAAGTGTAGAATGATTTCTGTACCGCGATTAGGCTTAGTAATATTTTCCACAGTAAAGTCTGCTTCACCTGTGGACTCCCAAGCAACACCTTGATCAGCCGGAACACCTGCCTTACGGGTATTCACGGTGACTTTATCAGCAACGATAAAGGCGGAATAAAAACCAACACCAAATTGGCCAATGAGGTTATTATCTTTAGCCTGCTTACCCGTTAATTTTGCTAAGAATTCTTTAGTACCTGATTTAGCAATAGTACCCAAGTGCTCTACAGCTTCATCTAGGGTCATACCAATACCGTTATCCGCTACGGTCACTGTACGTGCCTCTTTGTCGAATTCAACACTAATTTTTAGTTCAGAATCGCTCTCTAGCAAGCTGTCATCCGCAACGGCTTGATAGCGCAATTTATCAGCAGCATCTGAGGCATTGGAAATCAATTCGCGTAGGAAGATTTCTTTATTACTGTATAAAGAATGCGTTACCAGGTGTAGTAGTTGACTGACTTCGGTTTGAAAACCGCGGGTTTCTTTGACTGCTTCGGCCATGGTTATGTAACTCCTTGAATTTATTAGGGTTAGTCTAAGTTATTGTGATATCTGATTTATTACATGGGGATGAATATAGTAAATTCAAGGGATTAATATAGTATAAATATAGATATTGACAAAACTGCCTCATAACGCCACCATAGCGACCTTATAACAATGAGCAAATTGTTCAAAATAATCACACTATTTGGATGGATACCATGGCAAAAACATATCATACACTTGCAACTGTTAATTTAAAGGAAGATTCGGATTATTTTCATAGTGGCGAATTAGCTGAAATCCTTGATATCGAAGATTCTGCCATTGCAGCCATGACCGATTTTAAACAAACCCGCGCCATTACTATTGATAAAGAAGCGCCTTTAGTGGATGCGCGCATCGAAATGAAAGCCTGCAATGTGCACATGCTCTTAGTCACTGATATTGCTAATCAAATTGCTGGCTTAATTAGTTCGCAAGATATTTTAGGTGAAAAGCCAGTTAAAATTGCCCAAGAGAAACAAATTGACCGCGCTGATATTAAAGTCAAAATGGTCATGGTACCGCAAAAGGAATTACTCGCTATTCCCTTTTCTGAACTTGAGATTGCTAAAGTGGGTCACGTGATCCACACTCTGCTTGAGCATAAACAACGTTACATGTTAGTGGTTGACCAAGATGATGCCGGTACTCAAACTGTGCGTGGTTTATTCTCTCTCATGCAAATCAGTAAGCAATTAGATACTACCGTCATGGGTGATTTACACGCCCGCACATTGGCGGAGTTACAGCGACGGTTTAATTGATAATAGCGAAGCTGTTATCACCCCAACTTCGCTTGCATTTGCTGCATGGCTTGATGAACCTTATCCTCTTGCATGGCATAACACAGGCGAATAATACGCTTACCATGCTCTGGATTTAAATAAAATGAACTACCCGTCACCGTAGCCACTTTACACTCTTCCATTAAAAAATTAGTGGCTTCGATATCATCACGAAAGCGTAATTGACTAAAATCCGCAAGCAAATAATACGCCCCTTGTGGGACGGTGACTTTAAAGCCTAATTCCTGCAATACCCTGACGACATACTCACCCTTATGAAAATACTCATCACGCATTGCCTGATAATAATCAGCCGGCTTTTGTAAAGCGGTTAACATGGCCGACTGTAACGGCGTATTAGGACAGACATAAATCAAATCTTGTACCAGCGCCATTTTTTCAATAATGTGCTCCGGTGCACAGGCATAGCCTAAACGCCAACCTGTCATATTATAGGTTTTAGAAAAACCAGAAATCGTCACGGTCCGTTCTTTAAAGTCTTCTAAACTAGCAATGGATATATGCTCATAGCCTGGATACGTAATGTATTCATAGATTTCATCCGTGATGAGATACAAGTCATTAGCTTTAGCAATAGCGCCAATGGCTAATAATTCCGCTTGGCTATAGACTTTACCGGAAGGATTATTGGGTGTGCAAATGATAATCGCCTTGGTCTGCGGCGTCACTGTATCTGATAATTGCTGCATATCAATACTAAAATCCGTTAAATTAATGGGTACGGATTTAACAACTACATTTTGCAATTCTAAAATATTACGATGGTAGCCATAAAAAGGCTCAAATAAAATCACTTCATCGCCAGGATTGAATAAGGTCATAGCCGCACAAATGAAAGCGCCTGTGGAGCCATGACTCACCATGATATTTTTTTCTGGATCTGCAGGGATATGATTAAAATCACGGATCTTTTCTGCAATCGCTTGGCGTAAATTAGTGACTCCCTGACAATTAGAATAAATACTTTTATCTGCAGCAATCGCATCATAGGCGGCTTGTTTGATATCGGCTTCAATGGGCAGATCACACACCCCCTGGCCTAAATTAATACCGCCGATCTTGGCACAGCGGACACTGGCGTTACGGATCCCTGATTGTTTTAAGGGTTGGCTTCGATCGCTTAAAGGCTTCATTTAATACTCCAAAAAATTGTTACTATACCCATAACTACCATCAACTGTATTGTTACTCCAAACTTTACGGTCATTTCGAGCGTAGCGAGAAATCTCCTGATGGCTTAGCCAATATGAACAAAGCATTGTTATAGGCAGTCAAATCATAGGGAGATCCCTCACAGCGGCTACCGCCACTGTTCGGGATGACAACGCTTCGCATTGTCACTTACCTTAGAATATCGCTACCTAGGCTTCTTGTAAATGTCTCACACTCATAGCCAATCTTGACACCTCTTGATTATTCCGACAAAGCAGATTAGTCTAGTTCACTTAGAGACACATAAGATAGGATAAAATATGCTCAAAAATACCGACCAGCAGTATGGCCATGTGAGTCGTTATTTACATTGGTTATTAACCGTTATGGTGTTAGGCATGTTAACCGTGGGTATCCTGATGGGCGATTTACCTAAGCCCTTCCGTTATACCATCTATAATATACACAAACTCACTGGATTAAGTGTTTTAATCCTTATCAGCGTGTTTGCATTGTGGTCGCTTTTTAACCGTAAGCCCAAATACCCGGCTGAAATGAAATTCTGGGAGAAACGTTTAGCACGCACAGTCCATCTTAGTCTGTTTGCTTTGATTATTTTCATGCCACTTTCCGGTTGGCTCATGTCAACAGCCGCAAATAAATTACCACATATAGGTTCTTTACAATTTGCTATGCCGGATATTCCCGTATCCAAACCGCTATCTAAATTTGGCAAGCACATGCATGAATACATTGCCTGGGCCATTGGTATTTTAGTTGGATTACATGTTATTGGTGCATTAAAACATCACTTTATAAATAAAAATAATATTTTGCGCAGGATGCTAGGACAGTAGTAGTTATTTCCTGACAAGCATGTAATAATCATCGCACAATAAACTAACAAAACTATAATACCCGTAAAATAACAACAATGATCCCTACCATAGCTGAGGACATATCATGCCTAATGAATATTTATTGCAACAATTAGCTCATTTGAAAAGCGTAAAAGCTTATTATCAGGCACCAAATGAAATACTGAAAATCATTAAGGACAAAGCTGCAGCAGGTATTGAAGCAAAACAGGCGTTAATTTATACCAAACAACTACTTTCTTCCATGTGTCATTTATTGAGTCAGATAAATATTCAATTAAAAAGTTATTCCGGCAATATGCTGCTCTGGCACAATGAATCACACAGTTTTATGATGCATCTTGAAGAAAGTAGCGATTATTCTATTGTATTCACTTATTTTACTCGCGCAATCTATGCGATTTATAATGAAGTGAATATTGGTGTAGAGTTTAATGGTGAATTATCGCAAGAAATACTACAGAAAAAAATTGTCGAACCATTTCAAATAGCTTATGTTGAGTTAATCGATATTTATCGTAGATTCATTGAAAAGTATATACATGAACCTATTAAAAATGATAGCACTGATTTCTCAGCAAAAAACCCAGCTTTCGCACCTGCACAAATTCAAGACCATTTATACCGCGATATTATACTCGAACTAACAAAGATTAATTTCACTTTCACTAAACCTGAATTGGTACAGCCAACACCTCAAGTGCAACCTGTTGCTATACCAGCACCAGCTATCGACTCACCTGTAGCAAATTTACCACCGCCACCACCTCCTCCCCCCATGCCTAAAGGCGAGTTGAAAATGAATGCAGAAACAGCCAAACGGGTCGGAGCAACAGGGGCCGGTATGAATATTGCCGCAATGATTGAAAGCGCAGCAAAAAAAAGTGGCGGAAATTTAATGGGCGGTTTAACAAAAGCGGCTTCCATCGGTAGTGTCAAACCCGCAGTTTCATCTGATACGCAAGAAGGCATGAACTTTGCGCAGCTAGCTGCTGGTAAGTTAGGTCAATTACGTAAAACATCCGCTACCCGTTCAGAAACTTCTGTCAGAAAACCTGAAGATGGACAACCTGAATGGGCAAGAAGGCCCATCCTACGCAAATTAACACCACCAACAGATGGCGAAGCAGCATCTGGCCACTCAACACAACCACAATCTGCGGGCAGTTTTAAATTCACATTACAATCTATCGATGCAAAGAATGTGGGAGTCTCACCGTCTGAGGGTACTGACACAAGCGGCACTAGCTTTCCCTTTGGTACTCGATTACGTCCAATTGCTAAAAGTACAAAAGATGGGGTTGGTACATCTACTCAAACTGCCGGAGATACTACCAATGCTCTGCCCTTTGCAGTTAAGCTACGTTCTGCTGCTAGCCACACTAGTACATCACCATCAGATGGGCAATCCTCCACGGCTGCTACATTCTCCAGAGCTAACTTGCGCTCAGTTCATCGCCCAGATGGGCAACAGGGAAACTCCAATGCAACCACTGGCAATACTCTAACTGTACCTCCATGGGAGCATCTACGCAGAAAACACGGCCGTGCTACTACGCTAAGAGAAGACACAGAGACAGGTGGTTCACCAAGTAAACGTTCACGTACCCAAGCTGACGTTGGTGGTGCTAATGGCCATATGCCGCCACAAACACCCAAGGGTAATACAAAGAGAAGAACAAGTATAGGAAAACCAGAACAACCACCGCGCCGCAGCCCACGACGCCACCACGGCCCTGGTAAGTATTAGGTTTTAATAATCCCCTATTTTTTAAGAAAAAAGAATAGGGAAAGAAGAAGGAAACCTTGAACTTGACTAAGACTTAACTAGTCTCCGCTCTCAAACATCTCCATGCTGGCTAAGTTCTTTTTTGATCCGTTTTCCATCAGTAGAAATCGTTTTTCTTAATTCGTATGCCATCTGTAAATTAAGCCAAAACTCTGGGGTCATATTAAAATAGATTGCTAACCTAAGTGCCGTATCTGCGGTAATAGCTCGTTGTTGCTTTAAAATTGCAGTAACCCTATTAGTAGGAACATTAATCTTTTTCGCAAATGCATTAGCTGAAAGCTCTAAAGCATCAAGCTCCTCTTGCAGAACTTCACCAGGATGAACTGGTCTCATGTTGTTTTTCATTAGTAAAGTCTCCTCTAATGATAATCTATAATTTCAACATCATAAGCATCGTCATCTTTCCAACGAAAACAAACACGCCATTGATTATTGATTCGGATACTATACTGACCTTTTCTATTGCCACTTAAGCCTTTAAAATGATTACTTGGCAATTGTTGCAAATCCTGCAATGTCGTTGCACTCTCAAGAATTTGTAAACGTCTTTCTGCCTGTTTAGCAATTGCTAGGAAACGTCTCACACGCTTACCTTCGTAAAGAGCTCTTGTATCTTTGTCTTTAAAATTCCT
Organism: Gammaproteobacteria bacterium; assembly: GCA_965230425.1. Lineage (GTDB taxonomy): Bacteria > Pseudomonadota > Gammaproteobacteria > UBA1113 > UBA1113 > CBDDKW01. The sequence continues at coordinate 14,842 of CBDDKW010000010.1, forward strand.
TATCATAACTTAGAGGATAGTACATTGTACGTAAAGCGTCAAGGCGTATAACCCAAATATCAATAATCCTCAAAAATCAAATCACTGGACAAGCCACGCTCTTCCATGATTTTACGTAAGGCTTTTAGTGCTTCTACTTGGATTTGGCGTACACGCTCGCGGGTTAGGCCAATTTCGCTGCCTACTTCTTCAAGGGTAGCTTTTTCATAACCACGTAAACCAAAGCGTCGGGCTAAGACTTCGCGTTGTTTTTCCGATAGCTCGGTTAACCATTGATCAATATTTTGTCGCATATTATCGTCTTGTAGTACCGCTGCTGGATCAATTTCTTTTTCATCGGCAATGGTGTCTAATAAACTTTTATCGGCATCTTTACCGATAGGGGTATCCACTGAGGTAACACGCTCATTTAAGCCTAACATGCGTTTAACTTCATCAATGGGCTTATCCACTAACTCGGCAATTTCTTCAGGGCTGGGATCATGATCAAGATTTTGAGTTAATTCACGTGCAGCACGTAGATAAACATTTAACTCTTTCACCACGTGAATGGGTAGCCGAATGGTACGGGTTTGATTCATAATGGCACGTTCAATGGTTTGACGGATCCACCATGTGGCATAGGTTGAAAAACGAAAACCACGTTCTGGATCAAACTTCTCTACCGCGCGGATTAAACCTAAATTACCTTCTTCAATTAAGTCTAATAAAGCTAAACCTCGGTTAATGTAACGACGGGCAATTTTTACCACTAAGCGCAGATTACTTTCAATCATGCGTTTGCGTGCTTCACCATCGCCTTTTAATGCACGGCGAGCATAATACACTTCTTCTTCAGCGGATAATAAAGGTGAAAAACCAATCTCACTTAAATATAATTGGGTAGCATCTAGATTTTTTGCACTGCTACCACGATTAGCATTGGTTTTACGGATGGCCATTTGAATTTCTTCTTTATCATCGTCTTCATGGTCATCATCTAACTTCACATCATCAATGTCTTCTAAATCACTATCTAACATAACTTCATCTAGCCCTTCTTCATCTACTTGATCAGTCACTTGTTTATCTGCCATGATTTTCTCCCTTAATTAAGTACTATCCCTTGTGCTTAATATTTCTTTACCTGGATCCGCGGTCATTACTAAGCTATTTTCTAACAACCTATCCAGGTTTAACATATTGCAATGGGTCAACCGGCTTACCCGCTTGACGAATTTCAAAATGTAAAGCAACTCTATTACTACCTGAACTACCCATTGTTGCAATTCGTTGCCCTTTTTTCACCCGCTGCCCTTCATGTACCAAATTTTGCTGATTATGGGCATATGCGGATAAATACTCTTCATTGTGTTTAACAATGATTAAATTACCGTATCCTAAAATACCATCACCACTATAAACCACCTCGCCCTTTGCCGTTGCTAACACAGGCTCACCCAAGGAACCGGCAATATCAATGCCTTTTTGATCTAAGCTATTTGGTGAAAAAGTCTTTATAATCTTACCTTTAGCAGGCCACTGCCAATGCGCATTTGAGCTTGGCTTCGGTGGCCGACTACTTCTATAAGTATTAGACCGCGATTTCTTCGATTTTATCCCCTTGTTTGCTGTTTTTTTTGTAACAGTCGGCTGAGCCGTTTCACTTAAGGCCAGCTTAAGCGACTCACCTACATGTAACTCATAAGGCGCAGCAATATGATTTTCGCGTGCAATGTCACGATAATCATATCCATAACGCCAGGCAATGGAATATAAGGTATCGCCAGGTTGCACCTTATAAACCCCCTGCTTACTTGTGGGTTGCTGCCAAGCATTTTCAACGGGCGCGTAATTAGTACTGTTACACGCAGACAACAATACACCACTGACAATGGCGATGATAAACATTGCACAATGCTTCATAGCATCTTGGCTATTTACACTCATGTCAATTTATATCCCCGCGCTACGCGCTTTCGTCTTAATTATGAATGCCATCAAGCCAACCAGCTAATGGCTCTAGCTCATCATAATGGGTCAAATCTACTTTCATCGGTGTAATTGAAACACGTTGGTGATTCACTGCATAAAAGTCAGAACCAGGCCCAGCATCTTGCTCTGACCCTGGTGGCCCCACCCAATAAATTGTACTACCACGCGGATCAATTTCTTTCACCGTAGGCTCAGCACAATGGCGCGTCCCAAGACGAGTCACATCCCACCCCTGGATCTGCGAAAAAGGCACATCCGGTACATTTACATTTAAGATAGTCTGCGCTGGTAAGGATTGTTTGCTGACGCGTTGGACTAATTTTCGTGCGATAACGGCTGCAGTTTCATAGTGTTTTAACGCGTTGCCAACCAAGGACATTGCGATAGCTGGCAGGCCAAGAAAGCGGCCTTCCGTCGCAGCCGCTACGGTACCTGAATACAGCACATCATCACCTAAATTAGCACCGGCGTTGATACCCGCAATGACCATATCAGGTTGAGTATCTAATAAGCCTGTTAGAGCAATATGTACACAGTCTGTTGGTGTACCTTCGACGCTGATGAAACCATTTTCTAATTTCTTAACCCGTAATGGGTTGGTTAACGTGAGTGAATTACTTGCACCGCTACGATTGCGATCGGGTGCTACCACATCGATATCAGCAATCTCAGCCAAAGCCTCAGCTAAAATAGCCAAGCCTGGCGCATAAACTCCATCATCATTACTAACTAAAATTTTCATGAACGCTGCCGCATAAAGTTAATGAGTGATTGCCGATGTAAAAGCGAATAGGATCAACTATACAAGAATTTTCAGATAACTCAATGAGTTATCTATCAAAAACCGAATATATGCCAGGTTAATTGCAGTTACAGATTACATGCCTGTAAGAATTAACACCGAACTAGATCCCACGACCAAGCCGAAGAATGGAAAAATATCCTATTATTCAAGGAGTTAGAATATATAATACGGTTGTTGTAGGGTAGATTTGTTCATCAATTTACAAATTGATAATACTGCTCTTCTTTTTTGACCATACCCAAGTCATGACGCGCTCGCTCTTCCAGTGCCTGGCGTCCATGTTTTAAATCACGCACCTCTGCAGCAAGTGCTGTATTTCTATCTTCTAGGCGCTGGTTCTTTTCTTGCTCAGTCAGTATTTGCTGGTGCAATTTTTTAACAGAGCTTACCCCGCCAGCGGCAAACCACAGCTTGTATTGTAAGACTAAGAATAATACAGCTAATAAAATAAAAATTGCTTTCATAGACTACCTTTACGAAAATCCTTGCCAGGATAAACCGCTTGGCTACCTAGCGCCTGCTCTATACGTAATAACTGATTATACTTCGCTGTGCGATCGGAACGACACAACGAACCGGTTTTAATTTGCCCCGTACTGGTGGCAACCGCTAAATCAGCAATGGTTGTATCCTCTGTTTCACCAGACCGGTGGGACATCACAGCAGTATAACCCGCTTGATGTGCCATCTTAATCGCCGCTAAAGTTTCTGACAAAGTCCCGATTTGATTCACTTTAATTAAAATCGAATTAGCCACACCTTGGTCGATACCGCGCTGTAAGATTTCCGTATTAGTCACGAATAAATCATCACCCACGAGTTGGACATGTGCACCTACAGCTTCAGTCAGCATCGCCCAACCGCGCCAGTCATCTTCAGCCATACCGTCTTCAATGCTCACAATCGGATACTCGGCCACTAAACCTTGTAAGAAAGCCACCATCGCTTCAGCATCTAAGATTTTATTTTCTGAGCTTAAATTATATTGGCCATCACGGTAAAATTCACTGCTCGCACAATCTAAGGCAATTAAAATATCATCCCCTACTTTAAAGCCGGCCGCATTAACCGCCTCAAGAATAATATCAATCGCCGCCTTATTAGAGGCTAAATCTGGTGCAAAACCACCCTCATCACCGACCGCAGTATTTAAGCCTTGCTTTAGTAATAATTTCTTTAGATGATGAAAAACTTCCACGCCATAACGTAAAGCTTCACTAAAGCTAGCTGCACCCACTGGCATGATCATAAATTCTTGGATATCTACATTATTATCCGCATGAGCACCACCATTAATAATATTCATCATTGGCACTGGCATAATATACTGTTGACCCTGATGTAAATATTCATACAAGGGTTGTTGCTGCGCCATTGCTGCCGCCTTAGCAGCAGCCAGCGACACTGCGAGGATCCCATTAGCCCCCAGCTTTTCTTTATTAGCAGTTCCATCCAACTCCAGTAATCGGTTATCTAAGGCCTGCTGGTCTGCCACGGATTGTCCCTCTAAGGCTTTTGCTATGGTGGTATTCACATTATTACAAGCGGTCAATACGCCTTTGCCTAAATAACGTTGTGGATCTTGATCACGTAACTCTAAGGCTTCGCGAGAACCTGTAGATGCCCCCGACGGTGCCACGGCACGCCCCATGATACCAGAGTCTAATATGACATCGGCTTCCACCGTTGGATTACCACGTGAATCTAAAATTTCTCGCGCAATGATTTGTTTAATTTGCATTAGTGATCCTTCTTAATCAGCATATCGATTTCTTTTAACTTAGTTAACAAACTTTCCATTTGATCCAATGGCCAAGCATTGGGGCCATCACTGAGCGCCTTATCTGGATCAGGATGGGTTTCCATAAATAATCCGGCAATACCCACCGCCATAGCTGCACGTGCCAATGCCGGTACAAATTCACGCTGCCCCCCAGAAGAGGTACCTTGGCCACCAGGTAATTGCACTGAATGCGTAGCATCAAATACCACAGGACAACCAGTTTCCCGCATCACTTGTAAAGAACGCATATCAGAAACTAAATTGTTATAACCAAAGGATGCACCACGCTCACAAACCATGATTTGCTGATTACCGGTAGCTTTGACTTTATTCACCACATGCTGCATGTCCCAGGGAGAAAGAAATTGACCTTTTTTGATATTAATAGGTAAACCTTGGCTCGCAGCTTTTTGCATAAAATTAGTTTGCCGACATAAAAATGCAGGCGTTTGTAATACATCCACAACGGCTGCCACCTCATTAAAAGGTGTATCCTCATGCACGTCAGTAACTACCGGCACATGAAAGGTTTCTTTGACCATTTGTAAAATGCGTAAGCCCTCTTCCACACCCAAGCCACGGAAGCTTTCGTGAGAAGATCGATTCGCTTTATCAAAGGATGACTTATAAATAAACGGGATGTTTAAGCGCTTAGTTAATTCCACTAAATAGCCAGCAGTATCGATGGCTAATTGTTCACTCTCGATAACACAGGGACCTGCCATTAAAAAGAATGGCTGTTGCTCACCCACTTCAAAATTACATAATTGCATGCACGCTATCTCACTATTACTTTGTTTTCTTTTGGAATGCTTTCGCAGCATTCACAAAACCTATAAATAAAGGATGTCCATCACGAGGATTAGAGGTAAATTCAGGATGATACTGACATGCCACAAACCACGGATGGTCAGATAATTCAATCATTTCTACGAGGGAACCATCGGCTGAGTAACCCGATACTTTTAATCCTGCCTGTTGTAATTGCTCAACAAAATTATTATTCACTTCATAGCGATGGCGGTGACGCTCTAAAATCTGCTCTTGTTGATACAGTTGACGAGCAAGACTATCTTCGGCTAAGTGACAAGCATAACCACCTAAGCGCATAGTCCCACCTAAGTCAGAACTATGGCTACGAGTTTCAACACTGCCATCCTTAGTACGCCATTCCGTAATTAAACCAACAACGGGATAAGGCGTTTCGCTATCAAATTCGGTACTATTTGCATTCTCTAGTTTTGCCACATGGCGCGCAAATTCAATAATCGCTACCTGCATACCTAAACAAATGCCCAAGTAAGGTAATTTGTTTTCTCGGGCATATTGGACTGCCATGATTTTACCGGCAACACCGCGATGGCCAAAACCACCAGGCACTAAAATCGCATCAATGTTTTCCAGCAGCTGAGTTCCCTGTGCTTCGATATCTTCGGCATCGATATACTCAATATTCACTTTTGTGCGCGTATGGATCCCTGCGTGTAATAAAGCTTGATTTAAGGATTTATAAGCATCGGCTAAATCAACATATTTACCCACCATGGCGATGGTAATTTCAGACTGGGGATTTAAATGCGCATCAATCACTGCATCCCATTCGCTTAAATCCGCAGGACCTGTAGTTAATTTAAATTTATCAATGACGATTTGATCGACCGTTTGATCATGTAAACTTTTTGTGACTTGGTAAATGCTTTTTACATCCGGTAAAGAAACAACAGCACGTTCTTCCACATTGGTAAACAAAGCAATCTTGCCACGCTCATCTTTGGGCAATGGCGCAGTAGAACGGCAAATGAGAATATCCGGTTGAATACCAATGGAACGTAACTCTTTTACTGAGTGTTGCGTGGGTTTGGTTTTAATTTCACCCGCAGTAGACAAATACGGCACCAAGGTTAAGTGAATAAATAAGGCTTTCTCTGGACCTAACTCACCGCGCATTTGCCTAATGGCTTCTAAGAATGGCAATGACTCAATATCACCTACCGTACCACCAATTTCCACTAAGACTACGTCAGCCCCATCACGGCCTGATTTGATAGAACGTTTAATTTCATCGGTAATATGTGGGATCACTTGCACTGTAGCACCGAGATAATCACCCCGACGTTCCTTACGGATGACATTTTCATAGATACGACCCGTGGTGAAGTTATTGTTTTGTGTCATTTTTGTACGCACAAAACGCTCATAGTGGCCCAAATCTAAATCGGTCTCAGCACCATCTTCAGTGACAAATACTTCACCATGCTGAAAGGGGCTCATAGTACCAGGATCCACGTTGATATAAGGATCGAGCTTAATCATGGTCACTTTTAAACCACGTGCTTCAAGAATGGCACCTAAGGAGGCTGAGGCAATTCCCTTACCGAGGGAAGACACAACGCCGCCTGTTATAAAAATATATCGACTCATGGATACTCCATTTGATTTTATTATCGCTGCTGGAAGGTCACTTACAGACGGGTGATTATTCTACCACAACCCTGGGGCATTACAATCAAGAAATCTTGACATAAAATCATATATAGATAAAAATAATATTTTTTACTATTAAATCATGAAGGACGCCTCATGTACACTTCTTACATGGATAACAAGCTCCAAGTAACTATCCCACAGGCCGTTAGACAATGCTTGGCACTTCATCCTGGAAGCCAGATAAAATTTACAATCATTGACCAGCAAGTCACTCTCACTAAATTGCATGAAGAAGAAATATTGTTAAGTGAATGGCATTCAAAAGCAGACGATGAGGCATTTAAGCATTTATAGAATGATACCGCTTAATAGTCTGCTCATAAACATTCTCTAACTCTTTTACTACCCTGTTCGTCGCAAACAATGGCATGTGCTTTTTATTCTCAGCTAATTGCTCGCGCAATTGCTGCAGACGTTGAGGCTGCCGGCCTAATTCCACCGCTAAACCTTCATAAGCTGCATAACTATCCACAATCAATTCAGGCAAACCGACATTCTGTAACAAACTCATACTCACCCGACTATGAAACGTCTCACCTGGATATGCGAGTACCGGCACACCTGCCCATAAAGCATCCACTGCCGTGGTATGACCATTAAATTCATGTGTATCTAAAAATAAATCTGCATGAGACACTCTAGCCAAATGCTCAGATTTTTCACCTACACTATAGTTGGGAATAATCAAGCGCTCTTGCTCAATACCACACTTATCCAGCAGCTCAGCACGTAAATTATCTGCAATTTCCTGGCGACGTAAACCTAGCCATAACACACTATTAGGCACTTGTTCTAATATACGCATCCACACCTGAAATACTTCACGAGTAATCTTACAAGCATGATTAAAACAGCAATAAACCACAGCATCTTCAGGCAAGCCACAATCAGCACGAGATGGCCTGGGCCGTGTAATAGGTGCCGCATTATCCGTCACCATATAGCAATGAGGTAAAGTAATAATTTCTTCACTATAATCTTGGCGTTGATGTTCAGGTATCACATAGGGATCTGCAATAATATAATCATAACAATCAGCCCCTGAAGTACTTGGATACCCTAAATAGTTTATTTGTACTGGTGCAGGTCGCATGAACATAATATTAGTGTTAACGGCATGGGTATAAGCATCTAAGTCGATGAGTATATCAGTCCCCTCTTGCTTAATACGTTCCGCAGCCGCATAAGCACTTAATTCTCTTAGATCGATCACATGCTCAACTTGTGCATAAATACTCTGTTGATAAACACTGTGCTCAGGCTTTGTTAAACTAAAGCAAAATACTTCAAATTTATTTTTATCATGATATTCAAATAAACTTCTCGTTAAATGACCAATGGGATGACTGCGAAAATTAGCCGATAAATAGCCAATTCGAATACGCTCACCCGCTTGAACGCTTTCCTTCTGTTGCAACTCAGCACGCTGCGCTAATAATTGTGCTGACATATCATCAGCATATGCCTTAGCCTGTTGATATAACTGTACTGAAGTAAATGGTAGAAATAATTTCCAGAATTGAAACCAACGATCTTTTTTATTCACAACGCTTGCATTAGCAATAATGCTATCACGCAGGCGATCACAGATATCCCATTCACAGATAATAGAGGCTGCGTAATATAATTCACGTTGTAGAATTGGATCATGAGGATTAAGCTCTAAAGCTCGTTGATAATATTGCACAGAATCGAGAAACTGTTCTGTTGCTTGATAACAAGCGGCCAGATTACGCAGCGCATGTTCATGTACCGGATTGAGTTTAAGTAACTGCGAATAAGCAGCAGTGGCTTCGACATAGGCATTATCATACTGATACGCAAGCCCCAGATAATACAAAGCTTGTTGATTATTAGGTTCCACCTCAAGCATCTGGGTTAAGTAGCTAATAGCACTTTCACAGTCACTCTCTTGTAAAGCCATACTCGCCATATAAAATAACGCTTTTAATTTACCCATAGCATCTCGTATTTGCCATGACACTGACTTACTTTTGTAAGTTGCGATACATTTTTTCGTAAGCACGCTCTAAATCTTTAGTCATACTCACAGTATCAAATAAGGGTGTCTTAGATAAATTTTTCTGTAAGGTTTTACGCACGCGCTTTAACCTTTTTGGATGGCGACCAAATTTAATGGCCAGCTTTTCATACTCAGCGAAACTATGAGTCACTAATTTTGATAAGCCCACATTATTTAATAAGCTCATGCTTACTCGACTTTGGAAGGTTTCACCTGGATACGCCAGTACTGGCACACCACACCATAGCGCATCGACTGCGGTAGTATGGGCATTATAGTAATGACAGTCTAAGAATAAATCAGCATTACGGATACGCGCTAAATGCTCTGTTTTATCTTCGATAGGTTTTGCGATGATCACGCGATCTTGGGAAACCTTAGATTTCGCCACTTCCTTACGCATATTTTCTTCGACAATGAGACTGCGGATCCCGAGCCACAACACACTATTGGGTACATTTTCTAAAATGCGCAGCCAGGAATTAAACATTTCGCGGGTGTGTTTATAGCCATTATTGAAACAGCAATACACAATGGCATCCTCGGGTAAACCACATTCAGCACGACTTGGTGTTACCTTTGCCACAGGCTGTTCATTGTCAGTAATCATATAGGTATTTGGTAAGGCAATGGGTGTTTCTGAATAATATTGATAATGTTCCTTAGGCACAATATCATCATCCACAATAATATAATCATAGCAATCTGTACCTAAGGTACCTGGATAACCTAAATAATTTACTTGAATCGGTGCCGGTCGCATAAACATCACGTGTGAACGTGAGTTACGTGTATAACCTTGTAAATCGATTAAAATATCAATACCCTCTTCTTTCACTCGCTTGGCTGTATCGATGAAGCTTAGATCTTTGACATTGATAACGTGCTCAGCATCATTATAAATACTTTGCTGATAAAAGCTATTGTCTTCATTACTGTAAGTAAAACAGAAAATTTCAAATTTACTCTTATCATGACAAGTAAATAATTTTCTAATCAAGTGACCTACGGGATGATTATTAAAATCACCGGATAAATAACCGACGCGGATGCGATTTGAGGATGGCTTGCTTTGCACATTTTTTACCGCTTCAATACCCACGGCCATCTGTCCTGCTAAATGGTTAGCATAACATTCTGCATGCATTTTTAACTGTGCAGGTGTACAAGGGAAAACAAATTTCTCAAATTGAAAGCGACCTTCTTCTTCATGGATTTCATCCAGTTCTTTTAACAAGCGAGGCTTTAACTCATCGCAAACATCCCACAGACACATATCTGCTGCAGTAAAATATAAATCACGACGTAAAGTTAAATTATCAGGTTGTTTTTCTAAGGCTTTTTGGTAGCACTGCACCGCAGCAACAAACTCACGCTTTTCTTGATAGGATCCAGCAATATTACGCATTGCATGTTCATGATCAGGATTAATTTCTAACAGTTTATTATAAACTTGGATGGCTTTATCAAACTCCTTATTATATTGCAGTGATAAAGCTAAATAATACAAGGCTTCTTCATTCTCAGGCTCTACGGCTAATAGCTGCGAGAGATATTTAGCACAAGTATGATAATTACCTTGCTGCAATTCATCAGCAGCTAAAGGGAATAATGCTTTGACATTTTTGGGATCTAAGCTTAAAGCTTGTTGAAAGTGCTCTTCTGCCTTATCAAGTTGTAATTGGCTACGGTACATTGCGGCAATATTAGAGTGGTAAAAGCTATTATCAGGGCGCTGTTTGATGGATGCTTCCATCATTTCTAAGCCTTTTTCAATTTCACCCTGATGACAATAATTCAAACCCAAATAATGCAAGGTATCCACACTCTCAGGTACCTGAGCATAAAGCTGAGTAAGTACTTGGCCCGCAGTATCGTAATCCATATTCTTTTGAAACTCTAAAGCATGGTTAAGTGCTTGTTGTATCGTCATTTCTTGCTTGATATCTTCGGCTGCCATCATTGTATCCACCCCAAATAGCTGTATGTGAAATTAACCCCTAACCATTTAGCATAGTTGAAAATTAGGAGTTTTGAAGATTTTTTAGCCAGTTATTTTGCCTGACCTATCTGACCGGTCGATAAGCGCAACAAATATTTCTAGTTAAATCTTAATGCTTTCTTAACTATTTTCGATTATATTTATACCTGAGAGCAATAATAAAAAACGTAGATATTACAATAAATAAGGTCGAACTATGCCAGATCATAACATCTCTATACAATTAGAAACTGCTGGCCTGCACAACCCAAGACTTCTAACGATAATAAAAATTTTACAAAGCCAGCAACAACAAGTTGTTGCTTGTAATAATTTATTCGATGCTGAAACAATTGCCACCAAGGATGGAGCAGTAACAGTAAATGAACTGGCAACCATGGATAGCCATGCGGCATTTGCATGCATCATCTCATTATTAGAAAGCTTACAAAATAAACAAATCAGCCCTGCTTATGCTGAATTTTCATTGCGCATGCTCTTTGCTATTCGTCAACATATTATTGGCTGCAATGAATTAGCCTATTTAATCAATCCGCAACTAATATTAAATCAGGCATTCATAGCGATCGCTGTGGCCATAGAGATAGGTAATTTAATGGTTCGTATTGCAGTCAAGGGTAAACTCAAGTATTTATTCTATGACTTCTGTACAGCTCGCTCTTTAGTATACAGACAAACTAATCCCAAGGTTAGCTTGCAACAGCGACAACTGGCTGAGAAGGTTTACTCTCAACTTGTAAGGGACTTTAGCTGGGATGCGGTAAAAGATATAGTACTAGCAGACACTGCTAAGCCAATAGCTGCAACAACATCAGCACCTGGAGTAACCCCAACCGCGGAACCTACTTCTGCACCAACGCCAACAACATCCACCCCCACTTTGGCTGGTATCAGAAGGCCTGGTTGTCATTAGAAGCACAATAATAAACTGGCACGGATAAAGCCGTAGCGCTCACTGTTTGGAGTGCTTGCGCGAACCAAGTTCGCGCAATAGGCTCTCATTACCCAGTCCTGAATATCTTTATCATCCCCTCGCCAAAGCCTTTTTGATCAAAATATAGGCAACACTGAGCTAACTTTACGTATTTTTACGTATTGTTAATTCCACCTTAGTGGGTACAATTTAAAATTGCATAATAAAAAAACAATAAACACTGATCAATAACCAAGCAAAATTGTAATTGCTGTCAAAAATTGCTTTGTAATGGGAGGATATACGATGCCGACAGATATAGATGCGGGTACAGACCTTAGATCCGTCAGACAAATAAATATGCGTGTTAATGACCAGCTTAGCCACGCCTTTACACCATTAGCCGACGTACTCACACAGACAGTAATGCAGCTTGATTTTGCCACAATCCAACGACAATTTTTAACGAATCTTAGGATATGTAGAGCAGACTATACTGCATCTAAATACAATCCTAATACACACCTGCCACCCACTATAAATCGAACTGCAGCAATAGCTGCGCGTGGCCTAACAAGCAATGAAACTAGCTTTTATGATGAATTTCTTGAGCATGTGAATAATGTTGCCGTATTAAAGCCCTATAATTTAGCTGAATTTTTGACAGGAAACTTTACTCAATACCTTTGGCTCCCTAGAGAAGCTGATGTAGCTAGTGCAAATAACCACGCAGCAGACAGTATTGTCATTCCTATAGGTGAATATGGCGAAGATCTTGCTTTATTAATGTTACTAACCACGCATATTTTATTAAAAGTAGCCAACAGCCTGATAGACTCAGGCAAGCAAGCAGAATCTGAATATTGGGATGTACTCTCAGTTGAAACCCTACGCGGTAGAAAAAAAGCTGAAAAACTACAAACAGGTGAGCCTGCCCCCATCTTATCAACACTTGACACATTAAGTGAAGGGATCCAAAGTGTTCAAGCAACTTTTGCAAGTTTAAGTGCTGAAAAAATTCCAGGACTTTCTTTTTCAAAGCTTATCGATGCAGTAATTAAGGCTGATATGGCTGATTTTATTGCTAGAAGAGTACCCTTTAGCTATACACTACCATCGATCCGTCAAGGTTTATATTTTCAAAATATACTTTCTAGAAGCGGAATACCTGACCAGCCAGTAGAATTAACTCGCAGTTTTACCAGATATTGCAAAACCACGCATGACATATACTACAATAGTAGATTAATTGTGAATGGTACACGTCATCCTGGCTATCTTGGAACTGGCTGCCCACTGGCAAAAAAAGTCCTTGAACAACCCAGTACTGGGATCAGTATACTCACGCAAGGCTATCAACATGTGTTTGCTTTATTATCAGATAACCTCAATCTCGATGAGTTCAAAGCTTCGATTTTTCAACCTCAAATCATACCAGGTTGCGCATTAATTGCTCCGCAAGAACAGGCAGATGAGTGTGAAGCATACAATGTAGATAAGAATCTCCGGCATAAAGCAAAGTTTAAACTCGCTGGAGTAGTACTTAGTGAAGTGACTAAGACTGTATTAGATTTTTGGTTTGGTCAGTCTCTAGTAGATGGATTAGCTTCAACGGATAAACAAAACCAATGGTTTAATGGTGATAGGCAGTTTGACGCTGAAATTCGTCATAAGTTTGCTGGGTATATAGAATTATTTTCATCAGTTGATGTATTATCGTCACCAAGAACAGCTCATGAAACCTTGGCATTGATTATTTTATTTGATCAATTTCCAAGAAATGCATATCGTGGTACTAAGCAGTCATTTGCATATGATCAGTTAGCTACGCAGTTAAGTTTTGAGCTTATTGAAAGTAATCAGCATATATCACTACCATCAGTTTATCGCTGGTTCACATATATGCCCTTGCAACACAGTGAAAATCGACAACATCAAGCTTTGAGCGTAGAGCTGTTCTCACAACTCCATAGAGAAGCCAAGTATGCTAAAGAAAAAATCTTATTTGCAGGTTGTCTTGCTTATGCAAAACAGCACCAACAAGTTGTAGATTATTTTGATCGTTTCCCACATCGTAATTCAGTGCTAGGAAGGGAATCAAAACAGTTAGAGCGTTACTACATTTCATTATTGAATGGTAGTGGTTACTACAGTAGTGATTTTTTTCAGACAAGTAAACCTAAACTGAGAAAAAACAGACGATTCACACCTAATCACTCTGTAATGGCGATTATGTCATTAACATTTATGTCAACTATATATTTCGCGCGCAGGGAGAAAAATGATGCTTTAGCAGATATCCCATTGAATCCATCAATGATATTCATGATGCTGTGTATTCTAGCTGCATTGCTAAAATTGTCATTTATGAGTAATCGTTTCAGTTTTTTCCATAGCAAAAACAAACCTGTAGACAATACGGAACATGACCTTAAAGATATACCTGAATGGGCTATAACAATTGAAGATGAACATGCTGGGCATCAACATACTGTATAAACAACCATGGGTAAACCCGTGGTGTTTTCTCTTAAAAGGGAAAGGGAGAAAATCGCTATTCTTCCCTTTGAGAATCGCTCATCGCGCAAGGTAACTCCGGCAAATGTCGAGGTCTTCGCGTCGATTATAAATAGTATTGAAGGACAACGATTATGTCTAAAAAAAATGACTACTCAAAGATATTAGATAGCTTGTGCGTGAATGCAGATGGATGGTCTATTACTTATTTTGTCTTATTAATATTTTTTACTTTAATCGTTATGGCTGGCAATATTTCCTGGCCCTATCTATTTACTAAGGCAATTGAGTTTAATGATGCAGAAGCAGGTAAGAATCGACAAAATGAAATATTCGATAATAATGCCTATATGTTTATTTTTTATGCGATGTCAGCTTTTGCTGTATCACGCTGTGGTTATTGGATCAAAACGCATTTATGTACTTTATTGAGTAATCGTATTGCAAAGTCCTCAACTAATGAAATCAATCAACACACCACGCAATTGAGTCTTGAAGATCATTTAGAGATACTCAATCATGGTGTTTCCTATCAGAGTAATAGAGGACATATTGAAGAGTTTTTCCAAAATCTTTTTGTATATTTCCCAAGCATTGTTGAAATCATTGCTGAATGTGGCGTTATTAGTTATTACTATGATTTTGAAGTACTTTTCACCGGCACCATTCTAGGCACCACGGCTGGAACAGCCATACTCTCTCAACTCATCACACATTATATGGTTAGACGCCGGATAGAGACCGCCTTTGAAGCAGGTAATCGTGTAGATCATGAGATAAGAGAAACAACAAATAACTATTTTGTTAGAAAATTAAATAGCCGTCATGATAATCAAAGATTGCAAGACGAGCTAAATAGCGCTGCAAAAAAATATTCACGTGCAAAAGCCATACAAAACAGCACATTCTTTGTGCAGATGGGTGCACTCACTTTTGCATTCAGCGCGTTAATGCTATATACCTCGTATTCGATGCAAAAACCCAATGAAAGTAATAATAGTAATGAAAGTAGTAATAGTGACGGTTACTCTACTGATGATATGACGTTCCTAATTAATTATCTGATGGCTATTGGCCTTAATATGTTTTACTTGAATGAATCCTCACGACGGTTTAATGATGCCTTAGCTGGTTTGTCATCGATGAACTTACTCCGAGCAAAAAAAATAGAAGATATTAATTCAGGTAACGAATTTCCAAACCGCCCTAATATAAGCATTCAACTCGAGAGGGTCTCTATCCGTGATGAGCAAGGTTACTACTTAGTAAGAAACTTCCACTATCAACTTGAAGAACATTCCATGAACGCCATCGTAGGCAGATCTGGTGCTGGGAAAAGCAGTTTATCGAAGATTCTTATGGGATTTTACAATAAACAAATGACTAAAGTTTACTCAGGCGTTAGTACTGAGATGGGGCAGCCATTCCATTTCACTAAGGCAGCAACACAACTAAGTGATTGGTGTAATATAGGTAGAAATAAGCGTTTAGGGATATCTGAGGCTTTAAACAGAGCGACAGCAGAACAGCAGCAATATATAAAACATGATATATACCGTGCGTACAGCGAAGGATTTATTAGCAACCTACCTCATTCATGGACCTCAACCCACACCCAATTTACTAATAAAGAAGCAGACATTCAAGAGCTTGAATTTAAAGCACAAGAGAAATCAGACGCATTGCTGGCTTTAAACCCAAAACATGCAACATTTAGTAGTGATGTTAAGATACTTACTCATGAATTAGCTCAAATAAAACGGGCCATATCCAGAGAACAACAAAGACTAGCAGAAATTAAAGAAGAACTATTAACTTGTTGTTGTACTAACGAAGCCTTGCTTGAATATGCAGCTGCAGTAAGGAAGAACTTGCCTATATGGCCACATACATTAGCTCTCTATGCAAAGTCAGAAAATAAAAAGATTTGCGTGTGGAGAAAAAATGATATCTATATTACAGACTTTGAATTAATATCCCAAAGCTGTGACGGTAATTTTGACCCGCAAACACTACACTTGCTAGCTGCAGATCATAATCAAAGTTCTGAACCATTGTACTCTGTGTTAAATATTGCACAAGCACAAAATTCAGTAAATTATACTGGAAAAATAACGATTAATGGCATTGACATTGCTGATATTAAAAAAATAAAATTGCGTGAAAATATGATTACATCATGTGAAGCCCCACACTCCGACTCTAGCCAAGATATCATAGAATACCTTACTGCTAACTTACCTCAATCTGCACAGGAAAAAAATACCGATGAAATGCGAACCATCGCGCAAGAAAAGCTAAGAGTAGTTGGTCTAGTTCATAAAAAAATCACAGATAAAGTAAATACACTTTCTTCTGGTGAAGCTCAACGTCTACTCTTTGCTCGCTGTCTGATAAAATCACAATTGACTGATGCCAAAATTTTCTTATTTGATGAAATCACCTCAGCACAAGATCCAGTCAACCAAGTTGAGCTTATGAAACTTACCAAAGAATTGCAAGATACGGGAGCAACTATACTATTTATCACTCACCGGCTATCGACAGTAAAAGACGCCGACCAAATAGCCTACCTGACTGTAAATGAATCCTTTGGTAATAAAAAGTTTAGTTATCTGGCTGACGCAACACATGTAGGTACGCACGCTGATTTATATATAACTTGTGATGGTTATAGATATTTTTATAATTGTGACACAGGGATAGCCCCCTCCGGTGATAGGGACCCAGATCACACTTATAGCGATATTACACTTCGTGAAATTTTGATTGATCTATTGGATGCTAGCTCTGATGACGATGATGAAGCTGATGATAGTATGGATGAAGAAAGTTCACATAGCGGTGCTGGCAAACAGGAAGTTCGTAGTAATAGAGATGGATTTGGATTCACCGGCGAGCAAGATGATAGTGAAGATGATTTTGATACTGAATTAACTCCATTAGTAGACCAATACAGTTCGAACAACCCGAAAATACCGCCTAGTTTTCTAAGCTCCGCAAGACATCCAAGATTACCAATCCCCCAAAAAAAAGTATCCACTCTTGGTATACAAATAGATGAAGGAAGCTCACACAGTGGTGCTGGAAAACGAGAAGTTCGTAGTAATAGAGGTGGATTTGGATTTTGAATAGTTTATCCATCTGCAGTTTCACATATTATTGAATTGAATACAGTAACCATTCTGCTCACAATACAACTTAGCAGACACACAATAGCCCACTACGGCAACTAACTCATCTGCCACATAAATTAATGGAACGCGCTCGCGTTGCCATGGTGGTACGCCCCACTCTTGGAATAATTTTTTTAAGGGGCGTGAACCAATACGCCCATAGGGTTGTATACGTTCACCGCCTTGACGGAATTTAACCGTGACTTGGGTTACTCCTGTTAGATTAATGCCTGACTCCTGAGAGGATTCAACAGTTAATGTACCTAAGTCATTGGGTAAAACTAATGGCTGACTTAAATCCCACACTAGCTCAGATGTGATCGTTGTAGGTATATTAATGGGTAATAAATACAGTCTATCTTGAAAACGGCGGATCTGTACTTGGCCCCATTGCAGTTTGGGATTAGCATCGACTCGTGCATGTAGCACTTCTGCTATGATGCACTCTAATTGCTTTTGCTCAGGCATGGTTACTTGTCGTTGCTCAAACCAAGCCCGTAATACCTGCTTTTGTCGTGGAATTGAATAACTTAATAACGGTTGGATTGACAAACTTGCATCGCTATTCAGACAATGCTGCAGATCTGTCTGCACATATTCGTCTAATAGTTTTTGGCTCTCTGCAGATAATGCTGCGGCACGACTAATCGTCTCAATTGCTTTGGGCCAGCGCTCTTGCAAGTGCGGCATAATTTGATGCCTGAGAAAATTACGGTCGAAATCTAAGGATTCATTAGATTCGTCTTCTATCCACTGTAACTGTTGTTGCTTGGCATAGCTTGTTAATTGAGGTCTTGAATATGACAATAAGGGCCGAAAAACTAATAAGCCTGCATCGCCAGTATGATTGACTGATAAGGTGTTATCCTCGGCAATCATCAGTCGCCTTGGTTGGCGATTAATCCCAGCTAAGCCCTTTAAACCTGCGCCTCGCAATATACGTTGCAAGAATGTTTCTGCTTGATCATTTTGTTGATGGGCGGTGAGTAGACAACCCGTCTCATCAATGACATCACGAAAAACTTGATAACGTGCCTGACGCGCTTGAGCTTCTACATTGCTAGCATGTGCGATATGGACTTGTCGACTATGATAAGGAACCTGCAATTGCTCACAGACTGTTTGACAATGCTGCTGCCATTGATCTGCATGTTGGCTTAAACCATGATTCACATGAATAGCTTGTAACTGATAATGTTGGCGTACTTGTTCTGATTGGGCTAATTGATGCAGTAATACGTGGGAATCTAAACCACCACTATAAGCAACCCATAGCGTCTTGACCTCGGGAAAAGCCTGCAAATCTTGCAGCAATTCCCAAATATCATGCATCCTTACTAACAATTCCGTAAGACATTAAACGCTGGTAACGTTCATCTAGTAATTGCTGTACAGGCTTACCATGTAAAGTATGTAAGTTTTCTATGAGCGCGGCTTTTAAATTTTGTGCCATTACATCAGCATCACGGTGAGCACCGCCTAATGGTTCGTCGATAACTTGATCTACTAAGCCTAATTTAAAGATACGCTCTGCATTCAAACCTAGAGCTTCTGCAGCTTCAGGGGCTTTTTCCGCACTCTTCCACAGGATAGATGCACAACCTTCAGGGGAAATCACCGAATAAACACTGTATTGCAACATCAATACGCGATCACCAACGCCAATAGCTAATGCCCCACCGGAACCACCTTCACCAATCACCGTACAGATCATTGGGGTTTTTAAATTAGACATTTCATAGAGATTATAAGCGATAGCTTCACTTTGATTACGTTCTTCAGCGTCGATACCTGGATAGGCACCAGCAGTATCAATAAACGTAAAGATAGGTAATTTAAATCGCTCGGCCATGTGCATTAAACGTAAGGCTTTACGATAACCTTCTGGTTGACACATACCAAAGTTACGTTTGAGTTTTTCTTTAGTCTTACGGCCTTTTTCATGACCCAATACTACTACCGGCTGCCCTTCTAAACGAGCAATACCGCCGACAATGGCATTATCGTCGGCAAAATGGCGATCGCCGTGTAATTCATCAAAGTCAGTGAAAATACGCTGAATATAATCCAAGCTATGAGGTCGTAAGGGATGACGGGCTAATTGGGTAATTTGCCAACGGCTCAACGAGGAAAAGATAGATTTTGTTAAATCCTGGCTTTTGCCTTCCAAGCGTTTAATTTCATCATTAATATTTAATTCGGTATCAGTACCGACTAAGCGTAATTCTTCAATTTTCGCCTCTAACTCGGCAATGGGTTGTTCAAAGTCTAAGAAATTTTGATGCATAATATTACTCTAATAATAATGTATTAACTTGATTCCCCGCAGCTTGCTGCGGGCACTTTACGCCTGGGGATTCTTAAGGGGAGTCAGCGTAGACTCCCCTTAAGTCGCCGTAGCGCGAACTTGGTTCGCGCAGGCGAAATATTACTAGTAAATAAAATACCCCGAGGCTTGCCCCAGGGATTTTTATTTTCCCTATAACGGGCATACTAACTGATGTTGGGTGTATTGTACCCACTCCTCAGGCATATTCAATAGTGACTTTATTTTGACCGAATAAATCACTTAATTGGTCCAGTAAGTCATCACAGGGGCTGACTCGCCATTGATTGCCTAAATTGATTTTTGCTTGGGCTTGCTGCTGATTGTACTCAATACATACGGGACAGGCGCCGCTGTTAAACTGCTTCAATATAGCTTGGGTACGGCCGATTAAATCCTCAGATAAAGCCGATTGCTCTACTTTTAAACAGACCTGTTTACCATAGTAATTACGCGCCTCGTCAATACTCATCACGCGCTGACAAGTCATTCGGTAGCCGCCAGAATAATCATCAATAGAGACTTCGCCTTCGATGACTAATAATTGATCTGAGGTTAATAGTTCTCGCGATTCTTGATACACATCGGAAAATACGGCTAATTCAATACGGCCACTGGCATCGTCCACGGCCACAAAGGCCATGCGATCGCCCCGCTTAGTTAGCATGGTCCGTATTGCCACGAGGAAACCGGCAATCACCACGCTTTGTTGACTCTGTGGTTTCAATTCACTGATGCGCGCCGTGGTAAATTGATTTAATTCAGCTAGGTAACGATTAATGGGATGCCCGGAGAAATACATACCTAAAGTATCTTTTTCGCCGGCTAATCGCTCTTTTTCGCGCCAATCTGTCGCGGTAATATATTCTGGCTGCGTGACTTGTTGATCCACTGCGGCAAATAAATCTTCTTGGCCAATGGCCTCATCACGTGCCTGTTGGTCGGCTAACTTCATGGCCTTAGGCAAACTTGCCATTAATGATGCGCGAGACACATTAAAACTATCTAAAGCACCCGATTTAATCAGTGCTTCAAAGACTCGTTTATTCGCTTTGCGTAAATCTAAACGCTGGCACATACTGAATAAATCACTGATGTCGCCTTGCTGCTGACGCTCGCTAACCATTTCTTCAATGACAGCTTCACCCACGCCTTTGATAGCACCTAAGCCATAAATAATTTCTTTATTTTGACTGACAGTAAACTTATACATCCCCTGATTAATATTGGGTGGCAGTAAGGGAATATCAAGGCTTTTACATTCCTCTGCAAAGGTAACTACTTTATCTGTGTTATCCATATCTGAAGATAATACTGCCGCCATGAATTCAGCTGGATAATGCGCTTTCAACCAGGCTGTTTGATAGGCAACTAAAGCATAAGCTGCTGAGTGGGATTTATTAAATCCGTAACCCGCAAATTTTTCCATCAAATCAAAAATACCAGTAGCTACATCCGCATCAACACCTCGCTTGGTTGCGCCTTCAGTGAAGATAACCCGCTGTTTGGCCATTTCCGCCGGTTTTTTCTTACCCATGGCACGACGTAATAAATCCGCACCACCCAAGGTATAACCTGCCAGCACTTGAGCAATTTGCATCACTTGTTCTTGATAAAGAATAACCCCATAAGTAGGTCGCAAAATGGGTTCTAAATCGGGATGTGGATATTCAACCACAGCACGCCCATGTTTACGATCGATAAAATCATCCACCATGCCCGACTGCAAAGGTCCCGGGCGGAATAAAGCAACCAAGGCGACAATATCTTCAAAACAATCCGGCTGCAGGCGCTTAATTAAATCTTTCATGCCGCGTGATTCTAATTGGAATACCGCAGTGGTAGTACAAGCTTTTAATAAATCAAAGGTCTTTGTGTCATCAACAGGGATAGTATCAATATTGATTTCCACTTCACCCTGCTGGCGCCGAAAAACATTCACATTCTGCACCGCCCAGTTGATAATGGTCAGTGTACGCAAACCTAAAAAGTCAAATTTAACTAAGCCGATGGTTTCCACATCATCTTTATCAAATTGAGTGACGGCACTACTGCCATTGTCTTCATGATAGAGCGGCGTAAAGTCGGTTAAATTTGAAGGGGCAATGACCACCCCACCCGCATGCTTACCGGCATTACGGGTGATCCCTTCTAACTTTTTCGCCAAATCAATTAAGACTTGCACCTCTTCTTCTTGATTGTATAAATCACGTAAGGCATCCTCATCAGCCAAGGCTTTATCTAAGGTCATACCAATTTCAAAGGGAATAAGTTTTGCAATCCTATCGACGAAACCGTAGGGATGACCCAGCACCCGGCCTACATCACGCACCACCGCCTTCGCTGCCATAGTACCGTAGGTAATAATTTGCGAGACGCTTTCATGGCCATATTTATCAGCCACGTATTCAATCACGCGATCACGGCCGTCCATACAAAAGTCCACGTCAAAATCAGGCATGGATACCCGTTCTGGATTAAGAAAACGCTCAAACAATAAATCGTATTTTAATGGATCCAAGGTGGTGATATCTAAAACATAAGCCACCAATGAACCGGCACCCGAACCACGCCCGGGCCCTACCGGTACGCCATGTTGTTTGGCCCAGCGAATAAAATCTGCCACAATTAAAAAGTAACCAGCAAAACCCATAGAATTAATCACATCTAATTCTATTTGCAAACGTTCATCATACTCGGCACGTTTTTCTGCAATCAGCTTAGCATCATCATTAAAAAGAAATGCTAAACGCTGTTCCAAGCCTTGCTGACTTTCACTCGTTAAAAAAGTTTCGATGGTCATGCCATCGGGAATGGGAAAATTTGGTAAATAATAGGTACCCAATTGCAATTGCATATTACAACGTTTGGCAATTTCCACAGTATTAGCAATTGCTTCAGGGTAATCGGCAAATAGCTTGCACATTTCTTCAGGGGAACGTAAATATTGTTGTTGACTATAACGCTTTGGTCGTTTTGGATCATTCAGCGTATAACCATCATGAATGGCAACTCGTGCTTCATGGGCTTCAAAATCATGACTATCAATAAATCGTACATCATTGGTTGCAACCACTGGCACTTGATGCGCATGGGCCAATTGTACCGCCAGTTGTAAATAGTCTTCCTCATGCTCTCGTCCAGTGCGTTGTAATTCAATATAAAAGCGTTGGGGAAATAGCGCCTGCCACTGTTGTAATAAAGTCGCCGCTAATTCATTATTATGCGCCAATAAAGCTTGACCAATATCACCTAAGCGCCCACCAGATAGGGCAATTAAACCTTGATGATATTCCGCTAGCCAAGATCGAGAAACTAATGGTATCCCCTTGTACTGACCTTGCCGATAGGCTTTAGAGATAAGACAAGTCAGATTGTGATAACCCGTGTTATTTTGGCAGAGTAATACCAAAGGAAACGGCTGGTTCTTATCAGCCTCATTTTCAACTAAAATATCCACCCCAAAAATCGGCTTGATCCCAGCCGCAGTAGCCGCTTGATAATATTTCACCGCTGCAAATAGGTTATGCTGGTCAGTAATAGCCACGGCAGGCATTTGCGCACTTCTCAAGGCTTGCATAAGCGGCTTAATTTTAACCACTCCGTCACAGAGCGAATACTCAGTATGTAAGCGCAGGTGAACAAATTGTGGCTTCATGGGTGACTCTTATATCAATAGCTATCATTTAAGAATGAGCAGTATATCGGGTTTGCGATTGAAATAAAAATTCCTGATACAAGTACAGCAACCGTATTTAAGAAGATGACTTATTCAATAATAAGCCGTTTCAAGATCCTATGGCTTGTCCGCCTGGCCGATTAACTATCTGATTTACATGGAGTTTTATTTTTTTAATGTGGGTACTCCGCCCAAGCAAGCAAGTTTAACTACAGCTAAGCTATCCTTAAGGAAACAATATGATAATATGCCTAGCTTAGCCTGACTTAAGCGCAAATTAGCTATAATTAAGTACAACTCGCACGAAAGGTAAAAATATGTTCAACATCACCGATGACTTACGTATACGTGGCCTAAGGCCACTGATTTCACCGGCATTATTAATGGAAGAATTTGCCCTCAGCCCAGAGGCAACTAATGTGGTGGTTAATGCGCGGCATGCAGCCACTCGTATCGTCCAAGGTAGCGACGATCGCTTACTGGTTATTGTGGGTCCTTGCTCTATTCACGATCCCATAGCCGCCATCGATTATGCTGAGAAATTAAAAGCCATCGCTGATAAATACAGTAATGAATTACTCATCATCATGCGCGTGTATTTCGAAAAACCGCGTACCACATTAGGCTGGAAAGGTTTAATCAACGATCCTGACTTGAATGGTAATTTTAATATTAATAAAGGACTGCGCACGGCGCGTAAATTACTTTATGATTTAGCTAATATAGGTATGCCCGCCGGCACAGAATTTCTCGATACCATTGTACCGCAGTATATCAGTGACTTAATCTCCTGGGGTGCTATCGGCGCACGCACCACGGAAAGTCAAGTACACCGTGAATTATCTTCAGGCCTATCCATGCCAATTGGTTTTAAAAATGGTACCCGCGGTAATATTCAAATTGCTATTGATGCCATTGGCGCTGCTAAAGGCGCTCATCACTTTCTCAGTGTCACCAAGCACGGCATTGCAGCTATTGTGAGTACCACGGGAAATGATGCAGGACATATTATTTTACGCGGTGCCAGTGACGGACCAAATTATGATACTGACTCAATTCAAGCAACAAAAACAAGCTTGGAAAAAGCCGGCTTAACGCCTAAAGTGATGGTGGATTGCAGCCATGGTAATAGCAACAAGGATCATTCGCGGCAACCATTGGTAATCGACGATCTGTGTGAGCAAATGCAACAAGGTGAAACTGGTATTTGTGGGGTGATGATTGAAAGTAACTTAGTGGAAGGTCGACAAAATTACGTACCTGACCAACCGGCGCAATATGGCCAAAGTATCACGGATGCCTGTGTGTCATGGGAACAAACCGTGCCGATGTTAGAGAAATTAGCGAAGGCAGTGAAGGCACGGCGAAATGGATAAAGAGACAGGGGTAAGGAATGCAAAAAGAAAACAAGCAAGCTGATGAAAACGAACTCAATAAAATCCGCGAACAAATCGATAGCATTGATCAACAAATACAAGCCTTAATTGTTGATCGTGCCCAATGCGCACAACGCATCGGTGAAATTAAAAAAGCTGCTGCAGAAACACCCGTTTTCTATCGCCCAGAACGTGAATCCATGGTATTGCATAAAATCATGGACCGGGATTGTGGCCCACTGGATAAGAAAAAAATGGCGGAAATATTCCGCACGATTATGGGCCGCAGGCTTAGCATTACAGCAACCTATGGATATTGCCTTTCTTGGCCCATTAGGCACATTTTCACAATCCGCCTGCTTAAAACATTTTTGGCCATTTTATTAATTTACAACCACAACGGAATATTGATAGCGTCTTTGAACAGGTAGAATCAGGTCAAGTACACTATGGTGTGGTGCCTATTGAAAATACCATTGGCGGTTTAGTCAATGCCACCATGGATGCCTTCATTCAATCGAAATTAAATATTTGTGGTGAAGTCAGTTTGGTGATTCACCAAAACCTCATGCGTCACCCTGAATTCGATGAACCCATTACGCGGATTTACTCCCACGAACAATCGCTCACGCAATGCCGCCAATGGCTCAAAGCCCATTACCCGCAAGCTGAATTAATTCCCGTGGTCAGTAATGCCCACGCTGCACAGCTAGCCGCTAAGGAAGCTGGCAGTGCTGCTATTGCAGGTCAGCATTGCGCAGAAGAATACAATTTACACATAGAAAATGAAAATATCGAAGACCATGCCCATAACGTCACTCGCTTTTTAATTATTGGCAATCACCAGCCTAACGCCTGTGGAGACGACCGTACGAGTTTATTAGCTACAGTGGATAACGCTCCAGGGGCACTTGAAGCCATTGTTAATGACTTTGCTAAGAATGACTTAAATATTACTCTGATTAAGTCACGTCCTTCGCTGGATAACCCAAATCAATATATTTTCTTTTTAGATATTGATGTACATCAAGAAAATAATGCTTTTAAAATGACCATGGATAGCTTAAAATCACAGCCTGTATTTATCAAAATACTCGGGTCATACCCTAAAGCAATACTGTAAATAGCACAGCAATTTTAAATATGGGTACCAGATACCAGAACTCACATAACGTTCAAGATTGCCCAAATATGGACGTTATAGTTCATATAATATTACCCCTTGGAGACACTGATGGACTTACACACAGCCATAGAGCAAATTAATCATGAAATGCCTAATGAAGAATCGAGTACACTAGAATTAGATCCAAAACACCCAGGGATTAATGACCAGACTTATATTAAACGCCGCCAAGAGTTTTTTGACCTCTGCAGAAAGCACCGCCTGCAACAATTAGGCATTCCGCCTATTGAATATACTGCCGATGAACATGCCATATGGACACATGTTTGTCATGCTCTGCGTGACAGCCATGAAGCTAAAGCTTGTAGTATTTACCTACATGGAAAGCACCTATTAAATATTGATGGTGAACATATTCCAGACTTACAAGCCGTTAATATGCAATTACGTCAACAAAATGGTATTCAATTAGCCCCCGCGGAAGGACTCATTGACACACGTAATTTCTTTGAGTACCTTTCCAACCGCACCATGCCCTGTACTCAATACCTGCGGCATCATGCAAAACCAGAATACACACCTGAGCCAGACATGGTACATGACTTAATCGGCCACGTACCCCAGTTAGTTGATAAAGATTATGTGGAATTAATTCAACTCATTGGTGGTGGTGTAAAACACGCCGATGATCATCAACTCGTGGCTTGGCAACGCATTTACTGGTTCACCATTGAATACGGTCTGATCCAAGAAGAGGACGAAACCAAAGTATTTGGTGCAGGTATTCTATCTTCATCCGGCGAAATGCAATACTGCTTCAGTGATAATGTGGACCGACGACCGTTTAATTTAGCGGATGTTATTACTCAAGACTTTGATACCACAGTCATGCAAGACATTCTCTTTGTCATTCCTTCAATCAAGCAACTCTATCATGAGATTGAAACACTCATTGAAGGCTTTAAGCAGTTTAATAGTTGATGCTAGAAAATATAGTCATTAATAATGTTGTTGCTAGTAAAAATGCCGTCACTAACTATGACGCGGCTAGAGAAAATGCTGTCATTAACTACGCTATACCCGTAGCGTCTCATATTTAGGGTTTTATAGGACAGGGATTTTTCGTTAGATGAAGATTTTAAATTGCAGGTAATAGTGGACTATTGGCAAAATTTAAAGTCTTTAGCTGGCGGAAAATAACATGCTAGAAAGCCCTAAATATGAGGCGCTACGGGTATATATTGCTTAAAAAAGTGTTGTCATTCAGAGCCGTGGCTTTAGCCGCGGCGAAGAATCTCCCGCCGATTTGACTACCTAGTTATAACATATTTTCATATTAGCTAAACGATAAGGGGATCTCTCGCTCTGCTCGAGATGACAGCATTTTTTCTTACATTAATATGGCCTACCAGGCTGGAAAAACTGTTTTGGATGAGTACCTCCCCTTTGGCTAGTATCAGCAACAGACGTCTGTTCATCATCAGGTGACTGTAAACTTAACTGCTTAATTGAATTTTCTAATCTGGCAACAATCCCTTCTAACTGGCTGACTTTAGCAGCCATGTCTTCAACGCTAGGAACACTCACACAAGTTCTTGCAGCAGCTTTATTGCATATGCCTTGAACTGCTAGATATAAATCAGAGTCATAAAAATAGCAAGTCACACCACGCTGAATATTCCAACTTTGATATTCTTGCTCAGCGTCACTAAGAACAAACCCTCTACTAACTAATAAATAGATTAAGGTTTTAAACTCATGAAACTTCTTTGATTTAATAAAATAATCTCCTAAGTATAATATGGGGTCATGGCAGCATATCATTGCAAAAATCATAATACTTGCGCTCATGCCATCTGCAGTTATATTTTTAAGACTAGCTCCGCGTCTGACTAGCTCACATGCCATGTTAAACATCCGAAACTTAAAAGCCAGCCCCAAAGCAGTGTAACCACCTGGCAGTTTCATGTTCATTAATTCTGCTGGAAGTTTGCTAGCAATAAATAATACTAAGTCACTACGTTCATTGTTTATCGCTGCTTGCAGAATATTACTATCTTTATTAAAAAGAGGGGGATTTAAAAACTGAGGAAATAACTGCAAAATATCTTGAAGTATTCCATCATCGATATCTGAATTGTTTATTAACAAAATCAATGTGTCATTTGAGATTGGTAATTCATGACCAGCTTCGATATGTTCAACTAAAAACTTTAACTCAGGGAATTTTTGACTAACAACAGAATAATAAATCTGTTTAATTTCATTTCTATACTGACTTTTCGCTATAGAGTTATACAATACATTATTTTTATTGATGTTTACGCCTATATTTACTAACGCAATCATTAAGATTTTTAATTCTTCAGCCTCATTGGATTTAGAAGAATATAAAAATAAGGTTCTGGCCAGTTCATCTGCTAAACTTAAAACCTGGCCATATTCATATTCTGTAGTATATAATCTTGTCGTCGTATAACCTAATTGAACTAACTCAGCAGCAACACTATACATGCGATTTGAAAAAGCTAAACCTAAGGGCGTTATAAAAACGTCGTTGATGGCATTAAGGTTATCACATTCTTTTTTTTTACTTATAATGTATACTGCTAATTTTTTACGGCGATTGTTTACTGCAATATGTAGCATTGTACACCCATAATCACTTCTGCTCTTCTTATTCAAATCCAAATAATCAGGGTGTTTTTTAAGTAGCTCAATGATATCTTCATCTGTTATATTTAAATTTTCAATCATCGAACATAATTTATCAAATGATATCATTGTGTTATCGCTCCCAATTTTTTATTTTTCTTTATATAAAATAAATAAAAATTTTTTTGACATTTATTCTTATATTTTTTAGCCAAAATATAGAGGTGTGTTTAAAGATCGAGCTCATTATATATAATGTTGCATCAGCTTTTAACCGGTAATTTTTGCCGTATTCAATAAAAAATATAGCACTAATAAGTCTTTAATTAACCGCATAGACTCCGATTATAAAATGGCTATTACCAGACTAATACAAAACATAAAAAATCTTTTGGCGCCTTGACTTACTCACTTGTAACTCTAAACAACCTGCTACATTATCCCATGGCACAAATCATGAGAACCAGCAAAGTAACCCTGGGTACCGTGGCCAAGCCCTGTCTCTTGATCAGATCTCTGCCTGTCATAAGAACATTTTCGCTTCTTGGTAGGTATCTACTTTATCCATAAGCCTAAACCATCCTTCCCACAGTGCTTTCCACCCAATAATGCCTGTACGTTTGCTATCATACCACCCACCTAGTTTCCCAAGACTTTTATAGGCCCACTCTATAGTAGGTATCTTTTTGGGCGGTTTCTTTTTCTGGGTCGCAATCCAAAGTACATGCCACTCATCTTCAGTCAACAGGGTAGTCACTGCAACCTGTTCTTTTAACTCAGTTGGCTTTGTCACTGCTATTTCTCGCATTTGTAACAATCTAACCGCAACAAAGGCAAGCACACTCCCTGCTCGCTCTAAATTATCTTTGCTTTGTAAGCGCAGCGTCTCTACTCCTATTCCACTTTTCCAGGCTTTGTGGTAATCCTCTATTCGCCACCTTAATGCATAGTAATGTAAGATGCGTTGTGCCGATTCTGCCGTATCTACTGGCTCAGTCGTTAATAATATCCAACTTAAATCATTTTCTGGCTGAGATACTTTCTCCCGCGCAGCGACAACATTCACTGCTAACTTATCTGGATAACCTTTTCCTCTTTGATGCTTCGGTAATTCTATCTCTAATTTATCACTAAAGTACTCTAACTTTGCCGTCCGCTTCTTCCGGCCTCCTTTTTGCTGTACTTCTACTTCATACGTCCCTAGCCGTGAGTTGCTAAATATCTTTGTAAATAACTTCTCTTCTGAATCACTTGTCTTGCGGTTTTGTGAAGCTCTTACGATAAAACGCTGCTCATTTAACTGTTTATAGTATAAATAATCATATATATCTGCTTCCCTATCACATACTGAGATGACTCTGTTTTGTAAATCACCTAATCTTGCTGTCATCTGCCTAGAGGCATGTTCCCATTTGTAACTTTCTTTCTCCTCATAAGCTCGACTCATTCGTAATCCGCGTTTACCATAACTCTCCTTGTCTCGGCAATACCAGCTTTGTTCAATTAATCCAACTGTGCGTTCCGTTTCCTCTGACAATAGGAGTACGCTATGCACTTGAAAGCCTTTCGAACGCGCTGTCTCACTATTACTTGTATAACCCAATTCATCTAACACTTTGTGCTTGTAAGATAGGGTCGTTGTGTCCTCTAGCGCCAATACTATCGACTCATTCTTTACTGCCCGTAAGGTCGCTTCATAACCCCCTTCTCTTATCGACGATGCCTTTATATGGTCATTCCTTATAAAACGGTACGCGCCTTCTATTTGCGCATCGTCTCCATCACAACACGAGACGGTACTCGCTCCCATTTTCTGCGCATGCGATGACGCTAGCTTGATTAAACGTTCTGTTCTTCGCGTATCTCCTAAATCGCTATCTTTGAATGTTTCATAGGCCCAATCTGTTGCATTCTTCATCTTTACTGCCTCCTAGTGCTCATTTATAGCGAGAAAGTGTACTACTTCTTACCATAAATGTGTAGAAGATACAGGGCCAAGCCACGGTATGACGGAAGATAATTAGCTAAACCATAAGGGGATTTCTCGCGATGCTCGAAATGACAGCACTTTTTTCTTACATTAATATGGCCTACCAGGCTGAAAAAACCGACCCTGGCGACTATCTTCTCGCTGATTGCGAGCACCGACAGCCATTTGTTCATCATCAGATATATCTGCAGTACTGCTAGATCCACGTGATAAATCAACATGGCCACTTTCTAATTTCCTCAGACGTAAATTTAGCTTTCGTCTCTCATTGCGCTCACGATTTAATTCATCTGTAAGCGTACTTAACTGGCGTCTTAGTTGTTCAACCTGGCGTTGTAAACTTGTCGTTTTATCAGAGGTTTCACTATCAGCACATTCTACATCTAGCAATCTCTCCTCAATATCTGCTTCAGAATCACTAGAGTCATTAAAACTAATACCCTGAGGCTCAGTTTCAGGATCACGATATAAAGTCCCATCTTTTTTACATTCATCAACCGCTTGCTCAAATAAATTTTCTATTTGTTGTGCTAAATCAAGGTTATCATTTTTGATGAGTTCCAACACATAATTTAATTTATTTCTAAACTGCTCTTCAGGACTACATTTAAGGACCAATCGAAATAAAGCTAGCAATTTTTTTAAATTATCATTGAGAACAATCTTCTTTAAAAAACCATCATTTGTCATCTTGCTAACAAATGCATCTACCACACCCTGGTCGAGTTTACTAACATGCGCAATACTAGCCCCTTTAGAAATTAGCAGTTCTGCTACTTCAGGTAAAATATGCCTCAGCGAAAGTCTTAATGCTGTAGAATTAAAGCCATTTACAGCATCAATTCTGTGATTAGGAACATTCTTTGCAATAAATAGCGCAAGTACTGCTCGCTGTCTTGTAATAGCCATATGTAGAATCGAATGTTGAACATGCGTTGTTTTGGCTTGTAAATCAAAATAACGAGGATGGTATAACAAGATATTTTCGATGACATCATCTGGAATAGTTCTATCCTCTATCATTGTGAATATGTCATCTGCACTAAATAGCTCTTTATGCTGAACACGGCCATGTCCTGTTGATTCTTGCTTTGACTGAGAATCTAGTCCATGAGTATTCGCTAATGTCTCTTTTTTCAATTGCTTGATAGCTTGATATGCTTTTTTTACGATGTTAGAGTTCTTTACTGACTCAGCTCTTATCTGCTTAATAATCTCATCCAGGCTCCGCTCTTCATCTTTAGATAAATCGAAGCCCAACATGGTCAGCAACAGCATCATATTATAAACACGATTATAATTAAATTTAATGTTGCGGACATGGCAAGATTGGATACTCAGAATAAAGCTATCAGATATTGATTTATTATTGCAATCTGTATGTTTCACATCTGCACCCGCAATCACCAAGCCTGGGATCATTTCATAACATAACTCGTACACTGCAATATGCAATGGTGTTTTGTCTCTATCATCACCAAAATTGATATCATCTTTTGACATCGCATAAATTAGATGCCTTGACAATCTAACACGTTGATTTTCAATCGAGAGATGTAAAATAGTACCATCATATTCAGTCAGAGTGTCATCGCTTACTTGGTAAAATTCAGGCTGTTTTTTACATATATCTATAATTTCATCATCTGAAACTTCAGTATTTCTAACCATATCGCATAATTCATTGAAATCGACCATAATATTTTGCCTTTTTATCGTTATATTTATAATAAAAGAGTAAAACGCACCATCTTATTATTATGATATTTTCAACTGGCTTGCGTTACTCGAACCTCTGTCTATCGAGACATGGCTATTATAGACAAATGGATCAAAAATTATTACGGTGATTTTGTACGTATTTTTTCTCGGCATGACGCTGGCTATGGGTGTTAGGGGCTTGTAGTAGATTTATATGAAGGTCCTTTAGAACTAGCGTTAGTTTGACTTATCAGATTCTCAAGCGACGATGCTAAGTTATCATCAACTTTTTTTAAGTCAGCGAATAAATTTTGTAATTTTTTAACTGGAAATTCAGCACCATGAGATTGTAATAGCTGAAAGACTTGTCTATACCTTAGATTTATGTCAGCTCTTTCTTGGTCTTTATCTTCTCTTTCTTGTTCATCATCTATGATTTCAGAGGAGTTTGCCAGTAACTCATCCGTATAAGCTTGTAGTGATTGCATGAACTTAGTTACCACCGTTTCACCGGTGTTATTTTGACGACTTATTGACGCACCTCTCTCAAGTAAAGTTTTTACCACTTTTGGGTACATTTTACCAACAGCTAATAATAGTGGCGTTGAGCGTAGCTTGGTAGGAATATCAAGTCTTTTTTCGATGGGTCCCTTTTCACTGAGATACTCTGCTAGTGTTTCTCTATTCTGCAATATCGCGTCATGCAATATGGTGTTGCCCGTGCTTCTCTCAACATCTAGCAACCATAAATAAGCTGGTTGATTAGTTAATATTTTAATAATTTGTTCATCGGGTATATTTTTATTTCTTATTTCTTCAAACACAGATATCTCTTTTTATTTGTTATCTAGTTGGGATGGGCATTGTACAGCACCAACAAAAAATTGTAATACGTATTTTTTATCAGAATTTTTAACACATTACTTTTAAATCACTTAATGATTATTCGTACTAAAAACACTTAAAACTCTCTTTAACCTTGTAAAAAAGCCATTTTTTGGCTATATTTACCCTGTAAAAAAACCAAAAGTTGGCTTTATGGAAAGGTTAATCACATCAGAGTTAAAAAATTGGCAGACACAGCATGAACATATGCCACTGATATTGCGTGGTGCTAGGCAAGTTGGTAAAACTTATCTGGTAGAACAGTTTGCTGAGCAAAACTTTACCAACTTAGTCACGGCTAACTTTGAATTTCAGCCAGGTCTTGCAGATGCCTTTACTAACTTAGACCCTCAGCAGATTTGTAAAAAGCTGTCATTGCTAACAGGCCAAGAAATCATACCTGGACAAACCTTGCTTTTCCTTGATGAAATCCAAGAATGCCCTCAGGCAATTATGGCTTTACGCTACTTCAAAGAAAAAATGCCCGCATTGCATGTAATCAGTGCTGGTTCACTGCTTGAATTTATCTTGGACGATGAGTCTTTACGCATGCCCGTTGGTCGTGTTCATTATATGTATTTAAAACCGCTGTCATTCTATGAGTATCTATTAGCCACTGGACGTCATGACCTGTATGAGTTTCTCAACAACATTACTTTAAAAGAATCGATCCCAACAGCATTGCACGAATTACTATTATCGATTCTCAATGAATTTATTATATTGGGTGGTATGCCAAATGTTATAAAATACTATTTACGTGAAAAAAATATTCTAGCTGCTGAACGCCAGCAAACCTCCATTCTCACAACTTATAATAATGACTTTGGTAAATATGCCTCCAAAGCCAACCATAAATATTTACAACTACTCTTTAACAAAGCGCCTGGGTTAGTTGCTCAACATTTTAAATATATTGATGTTGATCCTGATATCAGAGCAAGAGAAATAAAAACTGCACTTACCTTATTACAATCTGCAGGCATTATTAATAAAATCAAGATGACTCAAGCATCGGGCTTACCTTTAAGTACTCAAGTTAATGAAAAGAAATTTAAACTACTCTTCTTAGATATCGGTCTAACTTTAAGAGCAAGCCAAATTGATGCCCAAAGTTTATTACAAGATGATACTCTGCTACTAAATCGAGGAGCACTTGCAGAACAATTTGTCGGACAAGAATTAGCTGCTTATGCAACACCTTATGAAGAATATCAGCACTATTATTGGCAAAGAGATGTAAAAAGCAGCTCTGCTGAAGTAGACTATCTAGCCCAAGTGGGTAAATACATAATTCCAATTGAGGTAAAAGCAGGTAAAACTGGACGCTTGAAATCAATGCACACATTCTTACGCGAAAAGCAGCAACCAGTGGGTGTGAGGATTTCGCAACATCCATTAAACTTAGAAAAAAATGTGCTCTCTGTACCTTTATATATGATTAATGAGTTACCTCGGTTGGTAAGAGATATTATTGACTAAATTACTCACACACTTCCAAGCACCTCTGTACCGGCTTATAACTTCGCCGGTGGTGCTCGCAAGGGCCGTAAGCTTGTAGTGCATTTAAGTGTGCTTTGGTGGGATAGCCTTTGTGTTGGGCAAAACCGTATTGCGGGTATTGCTCGTGTAGCACATACATTTCATCATCACGGGCTACTTTAGCAATAATGGATGCGGCGCTGATACACGGTTCAGTTAAATCACCTTTGATAATGGCAGTAGCTTTGCAAGGGACTTCGGGACAGTGTTTGCCATCCACAAGTATATGCTCTGGCTGTGTTGTTAATCCAGCTACAGCACGCTGCATGGCGAGTAAGCTGGCATGAAAGATATTTAAGCTGTCTATCTCCGAGACATTGGCAAAGCCTATAGCCCAAGCTAATGCTTCTTCTTTAATGCGTTGGTTGAAGTAATTACGCTTTACTTCGCTAAGCTTTTTCGAGTCGGTTAAACCATCGATAGGCTTATTGGGATCGAGAATAACTGCACCGGCAACAACATTTCCAACTAAAGGGCCTCGCCCTACTTCATCAACTCCGGCTATGATCATTGTGATTAGTTCCTTCTATAGATCCCTCTTGTCTATCACTTAAGATTGTGAGGAAATTAATTCATGTATGGCTTGTGCTGCTGTTTTACTGGCATCGCAGCGTAATTGTTCGTGTAGTTCGCTATAATGGGTTTGAATATTATTGCGCAGATCATAATTCTGTAAGCGTTCTAATATAGCTGACCCTAGGTTTTCCACCGTCACTTGATCTTGAATAAATTCTGGCGCTAAAGTTTGCTCTGATAATAAATTGGGTAAGGCAATATGATCCACTTTGATCATGCGTTTGCCTATTTGATAATTTATCTTAGAAGTACGGTAGGCGACTACCATGGCTTTTTTACATAACATAGCTTCTAAGGTGGCTGTGCCTGCGGTAAGTAATACCGCATCAGCAGCACTCATGACTTCGCGTGCTTGACCTTGAAATAAGGTAATAGGCAAACCAGGTGCATAGGTTTGAATTAAGTCATTAAACTGTTGCTGACGTGCTTGATTAATCATGGGGCTAATGAATGCTAATTGCGGCATGCGTTGTTGGCACCATTGTGCTGTTTGTAAAAATACTGGCCCCATTTGCTCTAGTTCGCCGGCACGGCTACCCGGTAAAATGGCTAAATAGTGTTTATTAGGATCTAAATTTAATTGTGCTCTTGCGGCTTGTGTATCTATCTCTACAGGAATTTCATCAGCTAAGCTATGGCCCACATAGCGCACTGGAATTTGATGCTGCTCATAAAATGTGGCTTCAAAGGGAAACAAAGTTAACATTAAATCAGTACTGCGTGCGATTTTTTTTAAGCGATTCTGCCGCCAAGCCCATACCGTGGGGCTATTATAGTGTACGGTTTTAATCCGATGTTTTTTTAATTTTGCTTCAATGGGTAAATTAAAATCGGGCGCGTCTACGCCGATATATATATCCGGTGGATGAGTCAGTAAGTGTTTGATTAGGTGTTTGCGTAGTTTGAGAATGCTGGGTAGCTTTTTTAGTACTTCGACGATGCCCATCACGGACAGTTCATTGATGGAGTATAATTCTTCACATCCTGCTTCAATCATACGTGGGCCAGCGATGCCATAGATTTTACTGTCAGGATAGTGTTTTTCTAATTCTGCAACGAGTCCGGCCGCAAGATTATCGCCGGAGGCTTCTCCGGCAACAATGGCGATTGTGGGATGTGTGTTGTTCATTGTCTTGATGTCGTTTTTGTTGTAGGTTACTAAGTAGTCAAATCATCGGGAGATTTCTCACTGCGGCTTACAGTCGCAGTTCGAAATGGCAATATTTTTTCAGTAATAACATAGCTGATGACAATTGCTCCGCCATTGTTATTTCGAGCGTAACGAGAAATCTCCCGATGGTTTAGCTAACTTTAACAACCAAGGAATAACCTAACGGATGATGCCAAGCTCAGAGTTAGTCAATCCATCGATCATATGCTGTATTTCAACAAAGTCATTCGCCATGGGTTTGAGTTTCTCAATGGCTTCTTCCGTGGTTAAATTTTGTCGATAAATAATTTTATAGGCTTGTTTTAGTGCCGAAGTTACTTCTTGGGAAAATTCGCGTCGTTTCAAGCCTACTGAATTTAAGCCAAAGGGTTCGGCTGGATTACCTGAAATCAATACATATGGCAATACATCTTTAATCACCAAGGTACCACCAGCAATAAAGCTATGTTGACCAATAGTAACAAACTGCCTCACTGCAGATAAGCCACTTAAAATAGCATAATCTTCTACAGTAACATGCCCTGCAAGAGCAGCATTATTGGCAAAAATCGTATCGTTACCCACGTGGCAGTCATGAGCTACATGTACATAGGCCATGAGTAAATTGTTATTGCCGATACTGGTTTTACCACCATCATTACCGCGATTTAAAGTACAAAATTCGCGGATAACATTATTGTCACCTATTTCTAAATAAGCCTCATCTCCATGAAATTTTTTATCTTGAGATTGTTCGCCTATAGAAGAAAATTGATATATCTTGTTATTCACACCAATGCGCGTAGGGCCGTTAATGACTACATGGGGACCAACCCATGTACCGGAGCCAATTTCAACATTCGCCCCAATCATGGTCCATGGACCTATGTGTGCATCCTCAGCAATTTTTGCTGTTGGATCAATAATTGCGTTTTTATCTATCACTCATCTGCACCTTTTCGTACACTCATTAAATCTGCTGTGCAGGCAACTTCGCCATCTACGGTGGCTGTGCCTCTGACTTTAATTAATGAGCTTCTGACTTTTAATACTTCTACGTGTAATTGTAATTGATCACCTGGCTCCACAACGCGCTTAAAGCGTGCATTGTCGATGCCTGCAAAGAAATACAAAGCACCGGATTGTGGATCATCGCCCGTTGAGGCAAAGGCGAGTACACCGGCAGCTTGAGCCAAAGCTTCAAGAATTAAAACTCCTGGCATCACTGGCCGTTGGGGGAAATGCCCCATGAAGTGTGGTTCATTGATTGACACGTTTTTAACGGCTAATAAATATTTTTCCGCTTCGAATTCCAATACTTTATCGATTAATAAAAAAGGATAACGATGCGGTAAATGTTTAAGAACTTGATTGATATCCATGACACTCATTGTGATTCACTTTCTCCACTAGTTATATTAACTTGTTTTTCCAACTGCTGAATACGCCGATGCATTTCGTCAAGCTGACGGAAGCGCACTGCATTTTTACGCCATGTATGATGATTTTCGATAGCGGTACCTGATGAATAAACCCCGGGTTTTGTTAATGGCTTAGAGACTACAGTCGCCCCAGTAATCGTCACATGGTCTGCCACTTCAAAATGACCGGTAAAACCGACCATACCTGAAATCATACAGTGCTTACCAATTTTGACACTACCGGAAATACCGGTACAAGCAGCGATGGCGGTAAACTCGCCAATCTCTACATTATGGCCCACTTGTATTTGGTTATCTAATTTGACTCCGCGGCCAATGATGGTATCGCCTAAGGCACCACGGTCAATGGTTGTATTAGCACCGATTTCCACATCATCACCGACGACGACACTACCAATTTGAGGTATCTTCAGCCAATTACCTTCAGCATCTTTGGCCATGCCAAAGCCATCAGCTCCCAGCACAACCCCACTGTGGATGACGGTACGTTCACCAATTTGTACTCCATGGTAAACCGTTACATTAGCCCATAATCTCGTAGCTTTACCTACATGAACATTATGACCAATATAACTACCAGGACCAATAATTGCATCTTCGGCTATCACTGCACCTGGCTCTATAATACATTGCGCACCGATACTGGCAGAATCTGCAATGTGACAATCATCTGCAACACTAGCCGTAGGATGTATACCTGTAATCGCCTCAGGCAAATCAGCAAAATAATTTGCTGTCTTGGCATAGGCTAAGTAAGGGTTATCAATAATCAGCGCATCCACAGGACAGGCATCAAGATAATCACGAGCGATAATCACCGCGCCAGCTTGAGTATCGCCTAAGTGTTTTAAATAACGTTGATTAGCAAGAAAACTTACCTGTTCAGGCTGAGCTTGATGAAGGGTGGCAATCCCAGTAATAGACTTATTGGGATCGCCTTTTAATTCTGCCCCTAAGATAGTGGCTAACTCTGAAAGTATAATAGTTCGATTTGCCACATAACTACCTTAGTTAAGCTTTTTTAACTCTTTAACCACTTGTGGTGTAATGTCCACGCGCGCACTTGCATAAGCGACGCTATCTTTTTGCATGATTAAATCATAATGACCGGCTGTAGCAATTTGCTTCACTGCATCATCTACTTTAGTTAAGATTTTTTGCATCGCTTGGCTTTGTGCCATCTTTGCATCTTGAACAAAGTCTTCTTGCATTTGACGTAATTTACGCTGATCTTTGACAATCTTATCTTGTAAACCGGCTAAGTCAGATTTACTCATAACGGCTTCGTCTTTCTTCAATTTCGCTTGCTCAGTTTTCAACTGTTTTGCTTGTTGCATAATGGCATCTTGGCGAGGTTTAAATTTAGCCTTTAATTTATCGCCAACGGCTTGCATTTTGGGTGATTGCTTTAGTACTGAAGGTAAATCTAATACACCAATTTTCAAGCCTGCTTGGTCATGATTACTTGCTTGAGCAGTCATTGTCGCGCAAGCTAGTCCTGCTGTTACCATAAAGATTGCTAATTTTTTCATCAAATACTCCTAAAATATCCTAGATTATCTAAAATGATGTGCCTACGTTGAACTGGAATGGCTCCCGGTCATCGCCACGTTGAGCATTAATTGGTGTTGCCAAACTGAACACTAATGGCCCAATGGGTGATCGCCAATGTGCTGATACCCCGACTGAGAACCTCACAGGCCCAGAGTCTTGGCTGGTCTTCACATTGGTATACACATTACCAAAGTCTACAAATGCGGTGGTCCGCAAGGTATCTGGGGTAATACCTGTAGGAATAATCAACTCAACTGACCCATCCACGAGGAAGTTACCACCTAAGGTATCGCCATTGGAGTCTTTTGGCCCAATAGAATAGGCATCATAGCCCCTAACAGCACCCTGAGTTTCGATACCACCCGCAAAATAGTTTTCATAAAAAGGCAGATCTTTTGTACTGCCAAGACCGTCACCATACCCTACTTCACCCCTTAATGACAAGATAAAGCCATGGGTAATAGGCTGATAAAGATGCGCTAAATAATTGGCCTTATAATAACTGATATTATTTGTACCGCCACCCGGTAAGGCCACTTCCAAGCCCACGGATTGGGCAAACCCCTTAGTAGGGAAAATCGCCCGATCAAAGCCTACATGGCCCCAACCCACCGTGGCTAAGACATTGTTAAAGCGGTCGCCTTCGCCTTTTGTGAATGGGCTCTTGCCGAAGGGATTGCCATAGACAAATTGGTTAATTTCAGCAGAGGCGGAATTACCTAAATCAATGTGAGTACGCTCATAACCTATACCAAAGGAGGCACTGTCTGTTTCAGACAATGGCACACTGAAATTCATATTCAAACCATAATTATCAGTGGTGTAGGTTGAAATATCTACTTTATCGGAATCGGTGCTATTGGCATACAAAGTAAAACCGCGACCGATACCATCTTTAGTATAATAAGGATTAAAATAACTGACCGAATAACTGCGCTCATAGTCACTGGTATCAAAATTAACCCCAACGGATTTACCTGTTCCCAAGAAGTTAGGTTGGTTGAAACCTGCATTAATTAAGATACCATCATCATCTGAGTAACCGATACCTGCAGTTAGTGTAGCAGAAGGTGTTTCCGTGACTTTAAAGTTCATATCCACTTCATCGTCAGTACCAGGCACCCGCTTGGTACCTACTTTCACATCTTTAAAGTAACTGAGCATATGTAATCTGTGCTCTGATTCTTTAACATCTTTCGTGGACACTAAACTCGCTTCTTGCTGACGCATTTCCCGACGTAGTACTTGGTCTTCGGTTTTTGAATTACCAGTAAAGGTAATACGACGTACATAGACTAAAGAACCTGGGTCAATCATAAAGGTAATAAAAACTTGTTTATTTTTATTATCAATTTCCGGGATGGGACGAATATTAGCAAAGGCATACCCTCGATCGCCATAATAATTCGCTAAGGCTTTATTCGCTGCTTCCAGTTTTTTACGCGAAAAGACCTCGCCCTCTTGGAAATTAATTAAATCACGCAAATCTTGTTTCGGATAAAGTAATTTACCAGAAAGTTTATAGCCTTTAATAAAATACTGTGGGCCTTCGGTAATATGAATAACGATATAGACTTCTTTTTTATTCGGAGTGATTGAGACTTGGCTAGAATCAATTTTAAACTTAATATAGCCGCGGTCCATATAATAAGAACGTAAGGTTTCTAAATCCGCATCTAACTTTTCTTTTGAATATTGGTCATTCTTAGTAATGAAGCTCCAAAAATGTGGTGTTGATAATTTGAGTTGACGCAATAATTTACTTTCACTGAAGGCATGATTGCCAATAATTTTAATTTGCTTAATTTTAGCGGTAGCACCTTCTGCGATTTTAATATTGATATTCACACGATCACGCGGCGCTGGCACCACGGTAATCTTTACTTGGGCATTATAGTTACCGCGATTATAGTATTGATTTTGTAAAGACTCTTGTACGGTATCCAGCGTTGATGGTTTATACACACGCCCATCTGCTACACCCATATCTTTCAATACAGATTTTAAGCTTGAAGTTTGAATCGCTTTATTACCAGTAATGGTAATTTTACCGATGGTGGGTCGCTCTTGCACGTGGATAATGAGGGTATTACCCTGCTGCGATAAACTCACTTCACTAAAGAAACCGGTCTTATACAACGCCTTAATAATATCACTTGTATCAGCAGGGTTTAAAGTTTGCCCCACATGCACGGGCAAATAGTTCAACACAGTACCGTAGGCAATACGTTGTAATCCTTGAACTTGAATATGCTTAATTACAAAGGGTTGTGCCGCATAGCTAGTAACCACGATAAACAAGCTTAAAACAAAAATTTGCAGACTTCTTTTAATTAACTTCATTGTTATGTTTTATTTACCACATTTCATAAACGAGCAATATCGTTATAGATTGCAAATAGCATGACACCCAGTAATACAATAAGACCAAAGCGCATGAATAATTCTTGTATTCTTTCTGAGACAGGTTTTCCTGTCAGCCCTTCAATTAATAAAAACAATAAATGCCCACCATCTAAAACAGGAATAGGCAATATGTTAATCACAGCCAAACTGATACTAACAATGGCTAAAAAACTTAAAAAATAACTCAAGCCTAAACTGGCAGAATACCCTGCACCTTGCGCAATACCTATGGGTCCACTAATACTCTTATATGACAAATCGCCTATCACCATCTTGCCTAATAATTGACAAGTCAGTACTGTCATATGCACTGTTTTTTTAACGCCATGCCACACTGCTGAAAAGAAAGAATAACGCTCATTGCGCATTAATTCAGCAGGCCAAGCCATGGGTTTTGAGTAAATTCCCAAGTAAGCGCGCGGTTTACCATCCTCACCGATTTGGCTGCCTAATTTAACCTGAAAATCAATTGTTTTACCACCACGAAGTACGGATAAATTCACTTCTTTACCCGCTAAATCACGCATAACCTTTAACATTTGCGCCCAACCACTAATTTTTTGACCATTTATGCTGATAATTTCATCACCTACTGCTAAACCAGCTATAGCAGCCGGACTCTGTGGTGTTATTTTTTCAATAATTGTGGGGAGCGTAGGAAAAAAAGGCGTGATCCCTAAACTGTCTAATATTAAAGGATCTCTGTCCTGAATTTTCCACCCCTGTAGATTGAGCTGATACTGAGATACCTGCCCATTCGCCCCCTGCGTCATGGAAAAATTTTGTACTTGGATAGGCAACTGAACATCGTTGCCCACTTGGGCAATTAAAGCTAAACGCACCGCCATCCACGAAGATGTTGCTTGCTGATTAACACTGATTATTTCTTGATTAGCCTGTAATCCGGCCTTAGCGGCTATAGACTGTGGAGCTACCTCACCGATGATGGGCTTAATCACTTCTACTCCCACCATATTCATGAGGGAATAAGCAAACACTGCAAAAAAGATATTAAATAAGGGGCCAGCAACCACGACCGCAATACGACTAAATAAGGGTTTGCGATTAAATGCAAAACAACGCTCAGCCTCTGCTACGGGCGCCTCACGTTCATCGAGCATTTTCACATAACCACCCAAGGGGACTGCTGCAATCACATACTCAGTACCATACTTATCTTGGCGAGACCAAAGCTTTTTACCAAAGCCAATGGAAAAGCGCAGCACTTTAACCCCCACACGCCGCGCTACCCAGAAGTGACCAAATTCATGCACTGTAATCAATATAGCAATGGCAATAATAAAAGCGGCAATAGACCATAGCACCGTAACGATCATAAGCGTCCCGCTAAATACATTAAACCTAATAAGTAAATGGGTATTGCTGCTGTCAAACTATCAATCCTATCTAGTATGCCGCCATGTCCGGGGAGAATTTTACCGCTATCTTTTATGCCCTGCATGCGTTTCACCATGCTTTCAAAGAGGTCACCTAAAACAGACATAATCACTGTAATAAAAATTACAGCAACAAATGACCAAATATTTGCAACCACGATAGGCATAAAATACAAACCAATGGCGGCGAAGATAATAGCAGTAATCACGCCGCCAATTAAGCCTTCAATGGTTTTTTTCGGGCTGATCTGTGGTGCCAAGGCATGCTTACCGCAGAATCTACCAGTAAAATAGGCACCGGAATCAGCACCCGAAACAATTAATAATAATAAGAAAATAAGATATGGACCTTGAGGTGTAATATAGATATACATAAAGGCCCACCAACTGGGGATAATCACCATCATGCCGATGATAGCTTGAGTGAATTTACTCACGGTCCACCACTGCACCCAGCGGGGATAAAGAGCAATATAAATAATCGCTAGTAACCACCAAATAGCGGCAAGATAGAAAATCCACATAATAGGTAAGAAGCTGCTCACAGCAAAGATAGCCAACACTGCCCCGGTATAAG
Source organism: Gammaproteobacteria bacterium (assembly GCA_965230425.1). Lineage (GTDB taxonomy): Bacteria > Pseudomonadota > Gammaproteobacteria > UBA1113 > UBA1113 > CBDDKW01. The sequence goes on from CBDDKW010000010.1 coordinate 58,904, forward strand.
CTAGTCGCTTTAGTGCAGTTAACTTCATTAAGCTGCCCCATTCCCATGCAGCAATTAAACTCACCACACTCACCGTCACAGCAAAGACAGCATGATTACCAAGAAAAATAATCAACAATAATAATGGCACAATCACAGCCACTGTTAATAAACGTTGTTTTAACAATGGTTTATCCCTCCTTTTTTTCAGCAGCTCCACACCACGTTATTGAGCTTGTTATGAGAAATTATTATTTGCTCAGATGATCTTAATTTGTAGCGATATTATGAAATATCGCTGACAAGTTCTTGGTTTGCTATTCATTTACAAGACGAGTAAAAAGCGCTATCACGGACGATAGCGCAAGCTACATGGATGTAGCCGAGTCTTGTAAATGAATAGCAAACCAAGAACGAAACATGTTCAATTACTCTCCACTCCCCCGTACCGCCGTTGCCGCCTGGCATAGCAGCTTAGGGCTTCATCTAGGGCTGCACAATCAAAATCTGGCCATAATATATCGGTAAAATATAATTCGGTATAGGCTAATTGCCATAATAAAAAATTACTGATCCGGCACTCACCGCTGGTACGAATAAATAAATCAGGATCGGGTAGGTCAGCAAAGGATAAATGCTGCTCTAGACGTTCTACGTTTAACTGCTCAGTAGGATTTGCTGATGCTTGTGCATCATCCAGTACTTTCTGCATGGCTTGGATAATATCCCATTGACCACCATAATTTGCTGCAATTAATAGCTTTAAACCCGTATTCTCATGAGTGAGTGTTTCTGCTGCAGACATACCCTGCTGAATTTTATCGTTGAATTGACTGCGATCACCGATAAAACGCAGTTGTACATTGTTTTTATGTAGACGTTTTACATCCTGTTTTAGTGCGGTTAGCATGAGGGTCATCAAATGATTAACTTCTGCAGGAGGACGGCGCCAATTTTCGCTACTAAAGGCAAATAAGGTGAGTACTTCGATAGATAGGTCGCCGCAGTATTTAATAATTTTTTGTGCTGCATCAAGACCCGCTTTATGGCCAGCAGCGCGTGGTAAACGGCGTTTTTGCGCCCAACGGCCATTACCATCCATGATGATTGCAATATGTTTTGGCATATTATCCATGAGAGGTATGTATATTACACTTCCATTAAATCAGCTTCTTTTGCTGATAATAATTTATCAACTTGAGCGGTCAATTTATCAGTAATCTTCTGCACTTGGTCTTGTGCTTTACGCTCATCATCTTCGCTGATCTCTTTATCTTTGAGTAAATCTTTTAACTGATTATTAGCATCTCGGCGAATATTACGAATCGCAATCTTGGCATTTTCACCTTCGGCTTTAACCACTCGAATCAATTCTTTACGGCGGTCTTCAGTCAATGGTGGGAGCGGCACACGAATAGCTGTACCCGCGGTAGCAGGATTCAAACCTAACTCAGAGGTCATAATCGCTTTTTCTACCGCTTGTACCATCGTCTTTTCCCACGGTGTCACCATTAAGGTACGAGAATCAGCAACAGAAACACTGGCCACTTGATTCAGGGGGACATCCTGACCGTAATACGATACTTTGATATTTTCCAGCAAGCTAGTATGCGCTCGTCCAGTCCGTAATTTGCTTAACTCATGCTGCAGTGCATCAATGCTTTTTTGCATTCGTTGTTCTGCTTCCTGGTAAATATCATTTAACATATTACGCTCCTCGTTTCTCAATCAATGTTCCTTCATCTTCGCCAAACACGACTTTCTTCAGCGCGCCTTGCTTATTGATGTTAAAAACACGTAATGGAATATTATGATCACGACATAAGCAAATCGCGGTTAAATCCATAATCGCTAGCTCTTTAGTAATCACTTCGGAATAAGACAAACTTTGGTATCTTTCAGCCGCTTCATCTTTCATAGGATCAGCACTATAAACACCATCTACTTTTGTTGCTTTTAGTACGGCATCAGCTTCCACTTCTACACCACGTAAACTCGCTGCAGAGTCTGTAGTGAAAAAAGGATTACCGATCCCTGCAGAGAAAATCACTACCCGACCTTCTTTTAATAAGTCAATGGCTTTACGATGGTCATAGTGATCAACCACACCACTCATAGGCACCGCTGACATAATACTTGTAGAAACATCAGCACGCTCAAGTGCATCACGCAAAGCTAAAGCATTCATGACAGTTGCTAACATGCCCATGTGGTCACCGGTAACGCGGCCTAAGCCCGCATCGGATAAAACCGCGCCGCGAAATAAATTACCGCCACCGATGACGACGCCCACTTGCACACCTAATTTGCTTATTTCAGCAATTTCATGGGAAACACGATCCAGCACTTTAGGGTCGATGCCAAATTGTACATCGCCCATCAGTGCTTCACCGCTCATTTTAAGTAAAATACGTTGATAGATAGGTTGAGATCCTGTTTCTTCCATTATTCACTTCCACGTACTTGAGCCATTACTTCATCAGCAAAATTCTCTTCTTGCTTTTCGATGCCTTCGCCTACTTCATAACGCACGAAATTAACGACTTCAGCATTGGCTTCTTTAACTAATTGTGAAATTTTCTTATTAGGATCTTTCACAAAAGCTTGACCCATTAAGCTAATCTCATCTACATATTTTTTCATGCGACCATGGATCATTTTTTCGATGATATCATCTGGTTTACCGCTTTCTTTCGCTTGAGCCATGAAAATTTCTTTTTCTTTCTCTAACATATCTGCAGGTACATCATCCGCATTAACTACAACTGGCTGACTTGCAGCAATATGCATAGCCAAATCTTTACTGAGTTCAGTATTAGCAACATTCAGATCCACTAATACACCAATACGACCACCATGGATATAACTACCAATTTCGCCATTGGATTCCATGAAAGTTACGCGGCGAATTTGAATATTCTCGCCAATTTTTGCCACTAACTCTTGGCGTACTTGCTCAACAGTTTTATCACTACCTTCAGCATAGGCAATATTGGCTATGGAAGCCACATCCACCGCCTTGATGGCTAAGGCACGCGCAGCCACTTGCTCAGCAAAGGCTTTAAAATCATCACCACGACCAACAAAGTCTGTTTCGCAGTTAATTTCAACAATCACGGCACTGCGTCGATCAGCAGAGGTAGCAACGATAATAATACCTTCCGCCGTTACTCGACCTTCTTTTTTCGCTGCTTTTGCCGCGCCTTTTTTACGCATATTATCAATGGCTAGCTCAATGTCACCACCACTTTCTACTAAATAGCGTTTACATTCCATCATGCCGGCACCGGTTCTTTCACGCAATTCACGCACTTGTGCTGCTTTTATTTCCATTATTCATCACCTCTTCTTTAAATTTGCTCTATAGTATGCTCGCGATACTCCCGCAGCCACTGGCTGCGGGAAAATCAATATTATTTACTTGCCCACAGCTTCTTTAGGGGAATCACCACTATCGCGAGATTGTTGCTGCTCAGCAGCTACTTCCACAGCCGGCTCTTCAACCACCGCAGTGGCAGCACTGTCACGTGCAGCAATTGCTGCATCCGCAATGCTTGAGGCAAATAGCTGAATAGAACGGCTAGCATCGTCATTACCTGGGATCATATAATCGATACCATCCGGTGAATTATTTGTATCAACAATACCAACAACGGGAATACTCAAGATTTTAGCTTCTGAAATCGCTAATTTTTCTTGGCCTACATCCACAACAAAAATTGCATCAGGCAAACCACCCATTTCCTTAATACCACCCAAGCTACGCTGTAACTTAGCTAATTCACGGGTTTTCTGTAAGGCTTCTTTTTTAGTTAATTTGTCGAAATCGCCTTCAGCTTGCATTTTCTCTAAATCTGTTAAGCGACGAATAGATTGGCGTACTGTTTTATAGTTCGTCAACATACCGCCTAACCAACGATGATTAACATAAGGCATGCCACAGCGCTCAGCTTCTTCTTTAATGATTTTTTGAGCGGCATGTTTTGTACCTACAAATAAAATCTTACCTTTGCGCGCAGCAACACTACCGAGAAAATTCAATGCATTGTTGAAATTCTCCAATGTGTAATCAAGGTTGATAATGTGGGTTTTATTACGGGAAGTAAAAATATACGGGGCCATTTTGGGGTTCCAGTAACGGGTTTGGTGACCAAAATGTACTCCAGCTTTCAATAAGTCAGCTAATTCTATGCCTGACATGGTAAATACCTCATTGTCGATGGCCCAATGCTATCATCTATTTAACATTGAACTCGGGTTAGTCTTCCGTTAGCCTTGTAACCCAACCAGTAATCTACTCTTAATCAGCGATAGCTGATAGGCTAGAATCCACGGCACCCTGGGGTACAATATGTGACCAACGTGTGTATTTCGTTATTTGCAAATAACAGGAGCGCTTTATACCATATATGCTGCATATATGCTACATATCAAAGCAATGATGCGTATGTGCAACAACTAGGTGGTGGCTACGTTCACAGAAACGATTGGTAAACCAAACTTTAACCTCGATAGGTTTATACGGTAATAAACAAGAAAAAAGCTTAATAAACAATAGGAAACAACGGTAAAAATTATGACAACATCAATAAAAACAGCGGAAGAAATCGAAAAAATGCGGGTCGCGGGCCGTCTCGCCTCAGAAGTACTTGAAATGATCACGCCCCACGTAAAAGCAGGCATTACCACTGAAGAGCTGGATAAGCTCTGCCATGATTATATTGTGGATGTGCAAAAGGCAATCCCTGCCCCCCTGAATTACAAGGGTTTCCCCAAGTCCATCTGTACATCATTAAATCATCAAATCTGTCATGGCATACCAGGGCCACGCAAACTAAAGAATGGCGACATACTTAATATAGATACCACAGTAATTAAAGATGAATACCACGGTGACACCAGCAAAATGTTCTTTGTGGGCGAACCATCCGTATTAGCTCAAAGATTAACCAAGGTAGCGCATGAATGCCTTTGGATCGGCATTGAGATGGTTAAGCCTGGTGTTAGGCTCGGTGACATTGGCGCCGCAATCCAGCAACATGCTGAAAAACAACGCTTTTCTGTGGTCCGAGAATTCTGCGGCCATGGCATTGGCCGGGTTTTTCATGAAGACCCTCAAGTTTTACATTACGGCAAGCCTGGTACTGGTGAAGTCCTCGAACCTGGCATGACATTCACCATTGAACCTATGGTCAATGCTGGCAAACGCCACGTAAAAATACTGCCTGACAAATGGACGGTCGTCACCAAGGATCACAGTCTTTCTGCCCAGTGGGAACATACTCTCTTAGTGACAGATACGGGTTGTGAAATCTTGACACTACGCATGGAAGAAAAACAGTGAGCATCAGCGCAACTGTCATGGTGAAAGAGGATTTTGCTGAAGAATTAAAGGTGGCTAAAAGCCCTATTAGCTTCGTACGCAATACCTTACGCCAAGAGCGAGAACGACTGCATAATGCCTTTAATCATGGCGAACCTGTGACTGATTTAGTGGCAGCTCACAGTCATTTTATCGATGAATTATTACGTTGCTTATGGCACTTCTATCAGCTAGATACCAACCATAATATCTGTCTACTGGCTGTGGGTGGTTATGGACGCCAAGAGTTACACCCTCATTCTGATATTGATTTGCTCATTTTGCACAAAGACGCATTAAGCCAACATGAACAAACTAGTCTTGAGAAATTCACCAACTTACTTTGGGATATTGGCCTGCATATTGCTCATACAGTACGTGATATTGAAGAATGTGTCAGCCAAGCACGCCAAGATATCACGGTAATCACAGCACTCATTGATGCGCGCCTATTGGTTGGCTCACAGACCTTATACCAAACGTTGACGCCAGCCATTGATAACCAACACCTGTGGTCAAGTGCTGGTTTTTACTGTGCTAAGATGGAAGAATTACACACTCGTCATAAGAAATACACCGATACAAGTTATAACTTAGAACCTAATATTAAAGTAGGTCCTGGTGGCTTGCGTGATATTCATACTGTGTTTTGGATTGCTAAGCGGCATTTTAACTGTGAATCACTGCATGAGTTAGTGGCGCAAGATATCATTACTGAAAATGAATATTTAACCTTAAAGCATGGCCAAGAATATTTATGGAAATTGCGCTTTGCCTTACACTTTTTAACGGATCGACAAGAAGAGCGCTTGCTCTTCGATCACCAGGTATCTTTAGCGAAGCATTTCGGCTATCAAGATAAACCTGGCCACCTAGCTATTGAACAATTCATGAAGGCTTATTATCGCACTGTACGAGAAATCAACTTTCTTAATGATACTCTGCTGCAGTTATTCCGCGAAATTATTTTCCATACTGATGCGAACAAGCCACTCTCGATTATTAATGAGCACTTTCAGCTTAACAATGGTTATTTAGAAGCCCGCCAGAAGGATCTTTTTAAACAAGTACCCAGCGCAATGCTTGAAGTATTTTTATTATTAGCTAAAGATCCTAATATCAAAGGCGTTAAAGCTTCAACTATTCGTCTATTACGCCGGTATCGTTACTTAATTAATGATGAGTTTTGTCAATCAAAAACTAATCAAGCACTATTTTTACAATTGTTTCGTCAACGCGGCAATATTGCCTTACAATTTCAACGTATGAATCGCTATGGTATTTTAGCGCGTTACTTATCGCCCTTTGGCAATATCGTTGGTCAAATGCAATATGATTTATTTCATATTTTCACTGTTGATCAGCATTTACTATTTACGCTACGCAATATTTACCATTTTGCTCATCCACAAGAGGGCGAATCATTTCCTCTATGTGAAAAGTTAATTAAGAAAATTGATAAACTAGAATTACTGTATTTAGCCGCCCTATTTCACGATATCAGTAAAGGCCAAGGCGGTGATCACTCTGATTTAGGCAGTGATGAAGTATTAAATTTTTGTCAAACACATAATTTACCCGAAGCTGATACTCAGTTACTAGCATGGTTAGTCAAATATCACTTACTCATGTCCACTACTGCACAGCGCAAAGATATTTATGACCCCGAAGTCATCCATGAATTCGCCGCAGCCATTGATGAACCACATTATTTAGATTATCTGTATATGCTCACAGTGGCTGATATTCGCGCCACAAATCCAAGTTTATGGAATTCCTGGAAAGATTCATTACTCAGTACTTTATATAACCGCACAACCGAATGGTGGGGCTTACAGCAAGAAGCTGCTGCGCAAAAAGCTGCAATTATTAATAACGTCCAACAACATACTATCACTTTACTGGAACAAGATGGTATTGAACATGACGCCATCACACAGTTATGGCCGAACTGGGAATCCCATTACTTTTTACGTAATACATCGGAAGATATTGCTTGGCACACTCGGCATATGGTAGGTTATGAGGATAAAGAAAATCCTCTAATTCTCATTAATCCTAAGGTGAAACAAGGTGGTACTGAAATATTTATCTATACCAGTAATCTGGATTATGTATTTGCAAATACCACCGCAATTTTAGATCGCTTACGCCTAAATATTGCGGAAGCACAAATTCTTACCACGAATAATGACTTCATCATTGAATCCTATATCGTTATCAATAAGGAAGGCACTGCTATCACCGATGAAGCACAATTGGCTTCCCTGAAAAAAACCTTAGAAAATAAATTAAAACCAGGCATCAAAGCACCCCAACCGGCGAAACGACTCATGTCACGCCGGCTACAACATTTCACCTACCCTACCAGTGTGACCTTTAGCCAAGATAAAAAACGTAACCGTACCATTATGGAAGTTATTTCACCCGACCGTCCAGGCTTGTTAGCAAGAATTGGGATGGTATTCGTGCGTTGTGAAATTCACTTACAAAATGCCAAAATTGCCACCATGGGCGAACGAGTGGAAGATATGTTTTTTATTACGGATAAAGAAGGTAATGCCATTACCACAGAAGAGGCGCAAGAAGAACTACGCACGGCAATCTGCAAATTACTCGATAAGAAACCATTATTAGCGTAGAACGCGCAAACTGTTTTAATTTAAGACAAACACGCAAAAAAACACTCAAAGTTCCACAATATTTAGTCGCTACGGCATGACATCGCTCACAGTATTAGGTACACTTAATTGTTTGTTTAACAAGTACTCATCTGTAACAAGATGAAATTAAACAAATACTTTGTCGTAATGTGTGTGGAGAATTGACTGGCAATGCTTAAAAAAACAACAGGTTTACTGATACTTATTATTGTTCTCATTCTTGCCTTTGTTTTTGTCAAAGATTTCTTTGAGAAAGAGGATAGTAAACAGCAAGGTTCTGCTCTACCACCCACCGTTGTAACAGTGGCAACCGCGCAACAAAAGTACTGGCGCGATCAAATTCAAGCCACAGGCACCATGTCCGCTTTCCAAGGCATTATGCTTAAGCCTGATGTCTCTGGCCATATTACTCAGATATTTTTTAAAGATGGCCAAGACATTCAAGCGGGCCAACCCGTTGTACAAATTTACCCCGATATTATTGCAGCAGAATTAAAACAGGCGGAATCTGCCTTAGAATTAGCCAAGTTAGACTTTGCTCGTGGTGCTGAACTTTATAAAAAGCGCGTTATTTCTAAACAAGATTATGATGAGCTCACCTCCACACTAGAACAAGATGCGGCGAAAGTTAGCCAATATAAAGCTGAACTTGATCAACATAATATCACCGCGCCCTTCTCTGGACGTCTAGGTTTACGCCAATTTGATTTAGGTGATTTAGTCACCGTTGGTCAAGATTTAGTAAACTTGCAACAAACCGATCCCATTCGTGTGGAATTTGTTATTCCACAAATCTATCTGGGTGAATTAGCCTTAGGTCAAAAAGTAGCTGTTGTACCTAGTTCTGTGAAAAAGCAAACCTATGTAGGCGAAGTCTATGCTTTTGACTCTGCAGTCAATGTCTCCACTCGCTCTTTAGCTGCTCGCGCTAAGGTGCCGAATAAGGATGGCAAATTAATCCCAGGCACCTTCGTTGAAGTCACATTATTCGCTGGTGAGAAAAAACCCGTAGTTGTGGTTCCGCAAACTGCAGTTGAATATAGCCCCGAAGGCGACTATGTCTATTTAGTAGAAAACAATAAGGCAGTTAAAACCAGCGTCAAACTAGGCATGCGCCGTGAAGACTCTATTGTAATTACCAGTGGTGTTAATCCTGGCCAAGTGGTAGTCACAGCAGGACAAATTAAATTAGTCAATGGCGCGCCTGTAAAAGTCGAGCAATCCTCAAGCAACAACAGTGGCAACAGCAACACGGGCAATCACAGCCAGCAAACAAATAGTCAAGGTCACACAAGTTCTCAAAGTCAAAACAGCACAAATTCAACAACGACGCAATCAAATAGTCATTCAAATGGAACACAATCGCAAGGCTCAAGCAATAGTAGTAGTAGCAATAGCGCAACCACAACTAACAGCTCGAGTCATTAACCCTCAAGGAAGCTAGGGATAATTAACAACAGTATTGTATTAGTACAAACAGGAAAAACCACATGAATTTTACCGACGTATTCATACGCCGTCCCGTTTTCGCCAGCGCCTTGAGTTTAATGGTGCTACTTATCGGCATTGTTTCCTACTTTATTATGCCCGTGCGCCAATTTCCCTTGATTGAAACCAATGTGGTCACTGTCACCACTAATTATCCAGGTGCCAGCGCTGAATTAATGTCAGGCTTTGTGAGTACCCCCATGGAAAATGCCATCGGTAGTATCGATGGCATCGACTATATGACGTCGCGTAATGTGCAAAATTCCAGTACTATCACCGTAAACTTAGATTTAGGCTACCCTATTGAAACCGGCGTAACTGATACCATGAATGAAGTCTCCTCAGTACGCTGGATGCTACCTAAGCAAATTCAAGACCCCGTAATTACCAAGCAAGATCCTAATGCTAACCCAACCGTTTATATTTCTTTTACCAGTAAAACCCTTACCCCTGAAGCGGTCACTGACTACCTCCTGCGGGTAGTACAGCCACAATTTGAAACCTTAAACGGCGTCAGCCAAGCAGAAATCATGGGGGAACGTGAATACGCTATGCGTTTAAATCTTGACCCTGGTTTAATGTCATCCCTAGACATTACTCCTAATGAAGTCATGACTGCACTGGCTAGCCATAACTTACAAGCTGCCGCTGGTACAGTCACTGGACAAATGCAACAATTCACCGTTACTGCTAATAGTGATATGTCTACCGTAGAACAATTTAATAATATGGTTATTAAAACTGTCGGTGACCAAATTATTCGCTTACGCGACATTGGTAATGCTGAACTTGGCTCTGAGAATTACAATAGCTCCGCCATTATGAACGGTGTTAAAACCACCGTGATTGGGATCATCCCCACCTCGGCAGCTAACCCATTGAAAGTATCAGAAGAAGTTGAAAAGCTGGTTCCTATTGTGCAATCACAATTACCCGCCGATATTAAAGCCGAAGTGGTCTATGACTCTTCACTCTTTATTAAAGCGTCCATTGACGAAGTATATGAAACCATTTACATCGCCTGTGCCTTGGTTGTGGTTGTTATCTTCATGTTCTTAGGCTCCTTTAGAGCAGTAATTATCCCCATTGTCACCATCCCCTTATCACTGATTGGGGTGTGCGGGATCATGCATGCCCTGCATTATACAATTAATACCATTACCCTCTTAGCCTGGGTATTAGCTATTGGCTTAGTGGTGGATGATGCCATCGTGGTCTTAGAAAATATCCACCGCCATATGGAAGAAGGCTTGGCACCCATTCCTGCCGCGATTGTAGGGGCACGTGAAATTGGTTTTGCTATTATTGCCATGACCTTAACCCTGGCTGCGGTTTACGCACCCATTGGTTTTACTGGCGGCTTAACCGGTATCTTATTTTCAGAATTTGCCTTTACCCTCGCTGCTGCAGTGATAGTCTCTGGCTTTGTCGCTTTAACCCTATCTCCTATGATGTGTTCACGGTTACTGAAATACGATCCAGAAAATAAAGGCTTTGCAGGTAAAATAGACGTCGTCTTTGAAAAGATTGTCGGCACGTATCGCCATTTACTCACCGCAGCATTAAAAGTCCGCTGGATTATCTTTATCTGTGCGCTTGGCTTATGGGGTACATTTTTTGTGTTACTGACCCACATTCCTAGTGAATTAGCACCTACTGAAGATCAGGGGGTTATTCTAGGCTTTATCACTGGCCCCACCTCATCTAATATCAAATTCACAGAAAAATATACGGATATGATTGTACCCATTTACGAAGCCGTACCAGAAATGAAATCCTTTGGTATTATTAATGGATTCCCCGGTGGTGTAACCACCGCAGTGTCATTCTTGAACTTGGTGCCTTGGGGTGACCGTGATCGCTCCGCAATGCAAATTAACAACAGCATATTCCCTTACCTCTGGGCTATCCCTGGCTTAAAAGTCATTCCCATCACGCCTCCACCATTGCCTGATTCTGGTAGCTTTATGCCAGTGCAATTTGTCTTAAAAAATGTAGATGGTGGCGTTAAAGGTATTGCAAAATTAAATGATGCCATGGAAGAACTCATGGAAGCAGCCAATAAAAATCCTGGCTTCCTGGGCTTAGATACCGACATGAAATTAAGTATGCCTCAAGTGCGCGTAGTTATCGATCGTAACAAAGCTGGTGCTTTGGGGATCTCCATTAAAGAAATCACAGATGCACTTAACGTTATGTTAGGCTCCCCCGAATCGGTACAATTCTCCATGGCGGGTCGTGGTTACTATGTTATTCCAGAATACACTAAGAACTTTGACTTCCAAGCAAATCCTGATGATATTAACAACATTTATGTCCGCACACAGGCTGGCGATTTAGTTGCCTTATCTAATGTATTGAAGATCACAGAAGAAATTGCCCCACAAAGTTTGAACCACTTCCAGCAATTACCCTCTGCAATGCTCAATGCCAATATCACCGCAGGCTATACCCTAGGACAGGCATTAAATTTCTTAGATAATTATGCCAAGATCCATTTCCCTGACCTACAAACAGATACGGCAGGCCAAGCACGTCAATATGTGCAAGCCCAAGGTGCCATGGGTATGGTGTTAGTCTTCGCGATTATCTTCATCTTCTTAGTACTGGCAGCACAGTTTGAAAGTTATCGCGATCCCATTATCGTTTTATTTGTTGTACCGCTTACCCTCTCAGGTGCCCTACTCACCTTAAAGATTGCTGGCGGCACCATGAACATCTACAGTAATATTGGTTTAACCACATTAGTCGGCTTAATTGCTAAACACGGTATTCTTATCACCGAATTTGCGAACCAGTTACAAGAGCGTGGCTTAGGTAAATTAGAGGCAGTGATTGAATCCGCCTGTATGCGTTTACGGCCTATCTTAATGACCACCGGTGCTATGGTATTAGGTGCCCTACCACTTGCTTTAGCTACCGGTGCAGGCGCCGCGGCTAACCAACAAATTGGTTGGGTTATCGTCGGTGGAATGACCATTGGCACAATGTTCTCTCTGTTTGTAGTACCTACTATGTATATGCTTGTAGCGGAAGTTAAAGCACCTAACTTTGAATTAGAAGAGCAAATCCAAGAGGCGATTAAGCTCTCTGAGGAAATGAAGGCAGAAGAGGAAGAAAGAAAACACCATCATGATGATAACTAAGCAGCATAAGTATGCTGGCTATAGAGTTCCTGGTGGTTTAGTTGACAACAATAAACTGTTGTCATCAACTATCAATATCGAAAAGTACTGTCATCCCTCTCAGAGGCGATAGCCTCTGAGAAGGATCTCCCAACGATTTAGCTAACTTAAACAATGCTGTTATTAAGTAGCTAAACCTTCGAGAGATCTCTCGCGCTTCGCACTCGAGATGACAACATTTTTTTGAGTAAGCAACGTGACAAAAGAGACCTATAAAACATGACTACATTACAATCCATCATAGATTCTGCCTTTGACAATCGCAGTAATTTAACTTCGCAAACCATGCCTACGGATTTAAAAGCAGCCATTGATGAAACTATGCAATTGCTGGATTCAGGCGAAGCTCGCGTCGCGGAAAAAATCAATGGCGAATGGGTCACCCACCAATGGTTAAAAAAAGCCGTACTCTTATCATTCCGTGCCTACGACAATCATGAATTCCAAGGTGCGGTGAGCAAATACTATGATAAAGTCCCCCTCAAATATGCAGATTATACTGCAGAACAATTACAGCAATCTGGCACACGCATTGTTCCCCCTGCCACAGTGAGACGAGGTGCCTTCGTCGCGGCTAATACGGTACTTATGCCAAGTTATGTAAACATAGGCGCTTATGTTGATACTGGCGTACTTGTGGATACCTGGGCAACCGTAGGTTCTTGTGCACAAATCGGTAAAAATGTGCATCTCTCTGGTGGTGCCGGTATCGGTGGCGTTTTGGAACCTGTACAAGCTGGCCCAACGATTATTGAAGATAATTGTTTTATTGGCGCACGCTCTGAAATTGTTGAAGGCGTTATTGTGGAAACCGGTGCAGTTATCTCTATGGGGGTTTTCATTGGTCAAAGCACCCGGATTTATGATAGAGAAACAGGCAAAGTCAGTTATGGTCGCGTCCCTGCTGGCGCAGTGGTTGTGCCTGGTAATTTGCCTGCGAAAGATGGTAGCTATAGCTTATACTGCGCAGTCATTGTTAAACGTGTGGATGAAAAAACCCGTAGTAAAGTGGGCTTAAACGAATTATTGCGCATGGCAGAAAATGACTGACCTATCACCTACTCTACAACTGACCCATGATCTGATTAGTTTACCCTCAGTAACCCCCTTTGATGCAGGCTGTCAAGGTATCATCAAGGAACTACTCACAGAGTGTGGCTTTCAAGTGGCCGAATTGCCCAATGGTGAAGTCAGTAATCTTTGGGCACAATATGGTAGCCAAGCCCCCTTATTTGTCTTTGCAGGACATACAGACGTAGTACCTACGGGGCCATTAGAGCAATGGGATTCCGATCCCTTTATGCCTACTATTCGCGATGGCTATCTGTATGGACGCGGTGCTGCAGATATGAAAAGTGGTTTGTCTGCCATGTTAATGGCAGCTAAAGATTTTATTCAACAGCACCCTAATTTTGCTGGTTCCATTGGCTTTTTGATTACCAGTGCTGAGGAAGGCCCTGCTTTCGAAGGTACCCCTAAAGTATTAGAATATCTTAGCAGCCAAGGTATTCAGATTGATTATGCTATTGTTGGCGAAGCCTCTAGCAGTGGATCGGTAGGTGATACCATCAAAATTGGCCGTCGTGGTTCCCTAACTGGTGACTTTACTATCCATGGCCGCCAAGGCCATATTGCATACCCGCATTTAGCTGATAATCCTATTCATAATCTAGCGCCAGTGCTTGATACACTGTGTAAACATGAATGGGATCAAGGTAATGATTATTTTCAGCCCACCAGCTTTCAAATATCTAACATTCATGCCGGCACCGGTGCCGGTAATGTCATCCCTGGGGAATTAAATTTACGCTTTAATATTCGTTATAGTCCAGAAATCACTGCGGAAAAGTTGCAGAAAACCATAGAATCAGTATTTCAGCAAAATAAAGTCGACTACCAAGCCCAGTGGACTCATTTTGCTAAACCATTTTTAACACAACCAGGCAAACTCACTACCCTGGTTAATCAAGTCATTGCGCAACATTGTGGTCATGCAGCTAAGCTATCTACCACAGGCGGAACTTCAGATGCACGTTATATTGCCGAAGATAGCCATACGCAAGTGATTGAACTGGGTCCATGTAATGCTACTATTCATAAAATTAATGAATGTGTTAATGTTACTGAATTAGATAAACTGAAAGATATCTATCAGGATATTTTAAGACAGTTATTTTCATAAGAAGGAAAAACTCATGTCCACCAAAAAACGTATTGCCCTACTCTACGGAGGTCGCTCTGCTGAACATGAGATTTCTTTGCAATCTGCCTTTCATATTGCCAAAGCAATAGATACTGATAAATACGATATTCACCTCATTGGCGTCACCCGAGATGGCCATTGGTATTTACAGAACACGCAACAACAATTAACAGGCAATGACAAACAATTATCTATCGATATTAACTCAGATAATATGGTCTGTATCATTCATGATGGCGCTACGCATAAATTTGTCGGTGTAAATAAACAGACTTTGAGGCTGTGTATTGATGTAGTTTTCCCAGTATTCCATGGGCCCTACGGTGAAGATGGTACCATCCAAGGTTTATTAAAGTTTACCAATGTGCCCTATGTAGGTCCTGATGTACTCAGCTCTGCGGTTTGCATGGATAAGCTCATGAGTAAACGTTTATTGAAAGAAGCCCAATTACCAACATCCGACTTTGTTGCTTTACAACGTTTTAATTTTAATGACAATGATTTAGTCAATATTGAAAACCAATTAGGTTACCCCTGTTTTGTTAAACCAGCGAATCTTGGTTCATCAGTCGGAATTGCCAAAGCCTGCGACCAAGAACAATTACTCGCTGCCATTAACACTGCATTTCGCTACGACACTAAAGCCATTGTGGAAGAATTTGTAGATGGTCGTGAATTTGAATGTGCCGTGTTAGGCAATGAAGAGCCGATTGCCTCGCTACCTGCTGAAATCGTCACTCAACATGATTTTTATAGCTATGAAGCAAAATATATTGATGATAAGGGGGCAAATTTTATTATTCCAGCGGATCTACCCAAGGAAATCATTGCGCGTATTCAAACTTTAGCGATTCAAGCATTTAAGAGCCTGGGTTGTGAAGGCATGACACGCGTGGATTTTTTTATGGATACAAATCAACAATTATTTATCAATGAGCTTAATACCATTCCCGGCTTCACACCTATCAGTATGTATCCGCGTATGTGCCAAGCCAGTGGCATTAGTTACTCTGAATTAATTGACTGTTTGATCCAGTTAGCCTTTGAGCGTTATGACCGAGAACAATCTTTAGAAACATCTTTTGTGGGATAGTAGTGCTGTCCTTAACTATGATAAAAAGCATCTCAAAAATTGTTCTCAACTTGAGCGTAGTAAAAAATTCTAACGCTGTCATTTCGAACGCAGTGAGAAATCTCCTGATGGCTTAGCAAACATGAACAATGCTGTCACTAAGTAGTCAAACCGGCAGGGGATCCCACGTGCTTCGCACTCAGGATGACAACATTTTTTCTAGTTACAATATAGTTGATGACAGCACTTTTCAATAAAGTTGACGACAACAACTTGTTATTACCTTCTATGCTGCATTGTAATCAATTGACGCCCTTGCTCTTTACCTTTTGTAACTGCATCAGGTGTAGTTTGCCCTAGCAGCATAGCTGCGCTGGATTCATCACTTAACTCAGTGACGAGATGTGCTCTAGTCATTCTTGAAGCTCGAGTATCAGGATTTGCAGCAGCTTGCGGCGATTTTTGTCCTAATAGAGCATAAGCGAATTCTGCCTCATGACCAGAAAATTTATTGTTTTGTAAACCATCTTTTAAATAATACGCATATGCATCTAGCAAAAGTATCAAATGTTCCACTGGCTCGATATATACAAGATCATGTACGGGAAGAGTCCAAACTTTCATCACACTAGTACATCCTAAATAGTATTGAACTAGTGAATCCTCACGGAAAGTTGCTCTTGCTGTATTTACTAAGGCTATTTCGCTTGGATCATATTCTATTTCTCCCGAGATTGAGAAATCACCCGTGCCTATTGCAGGATAGTCTGCTGTGATATTAGCTTTTCTATTTATTATGCTACTAACAAGAATTTTTACCGGATGGATACTAGTTTCGGGTGACAAGTGAACAGGCAGTTTCATCCCGGCATTTAGATAACCCGTGAGATCATATATTCTTTGTATTGTTTCATAAATAGTCGAAAACTCATCTACAGTTATCTTGCTGTACGGGCTGGATAATAAATCTTTGAAACAACACCTAATAGATTCTGTATCTTTGAGAAATTCAGGCGTATAATCGTTACCTGGAATATAAGTGACGCTACCATCAGTTCTTACTCCGCTAGTCGCAAAGAAAATCTCGAACAATGCTTTACTGACTAAGTGAGTGCCTTTTACGCAGTGCTTAACAAATCCTGGCACTTGCGTACCAGCAACAAAGTGTACATCGGTATCCCAATATCGGTTATAGAATTGTTCGGCTAACTCTGGCCCCATATAACTTAACAAAGCAAATATAAAACCCTTAGTTACATTTGCATTCAATGCGTAAGATATAACACAAATATTTGCAGAATTTGTTTCTGCAGCGAGCTGAATAAATAGTTCGGGCCCCAACCAGGTATAGAATAATGAGAGAATATCCTTATCAGGGAATGCGCAAAGCAAAAATAAGATATTTGGCCAAGCTTGACTTAATTTTCCATAGGTTTTATATACTGACTTCTCTAGTATTTTTCTGCAAGACTCTGTAATCGGAGCAGACGCAAGCTTCTGAATAAAGTCTTGTTTTAATTTCCCTGTTTCAATAAGTCGCGACAACGTGGTTATAAAATATTCACACGCTTCGATATTTTTTACAGCAATTGCCGTGTGTAAAGGTGAGTAACTATCTTGATTCTTGTTTTTATCTTCATGACTAGATGATGCAGTCAAGTGAGTTGTTTCCTCAGCTTCATCATCAAGTATAGCATCAGTATCCACAAGCATATTGCCTGTGATTCGACTTGAGGAGCTTTCAATAAAACCTGGGAAAAATACATGCTGAAAAGCACTAGGCCGCTTGTCTTTAGCTCGCAAGATTTCTCCTTGTATGGTATGTGCCTCAAACCACCTTGATATACGCTTTAAAATAGTTAACGATCCTCTGCTGGCAGAATGTAGTAAAGAACAATTATACAGATTAAATACTATCGCATCTGAGATTAACTGATTTTTTTCAATAAACTCGATAAGATAATTAATCGTCTTATCATGACCCCATGCAAGTGCATAGACTAGATAAAGAAAGATGCTCTTTGTAGATATTGTTGGCAATGTTGCTGCTGTTGAATTTTTTTCATCACTGTCAGCCTTGCTTATTCGCCCCTCAGCTAATACCACTAAGTGTTTAAATAATAGAATAAAACATTCGGGGTCACCAACTGAAGCATCTAATGCAGTCATCCCTTTGTAATCCCTGTACTGGGTTAAACAGGAAAAGTCTAGATGCACAAGCACGGCCGCAACTGTTTTAACACTGTTTTTGAGTAGATTAAATATATAATGTACTGTTATACTATAATCATTCTGTGCATAGGCTTGACGCAATTCATCATTATCCAAACATCGCTGCAGTAGTGGTACAGATGCTGTAGCTGCAAGATAATGGATGGGAAATTGATGATTTCTGTCTTTTGTAGTTAATGCCTCAATAAGGGTACCTGATTTATCTAAAATATCTAACATTAATTGAATAATTCGTTCATCACCTCGTTCACAGGCGACAAATAATGCACGATAGTTGCTTTCTTTGATAACCACTGGATTAATGGATAATATAGTTTCTACTTCAAGGAAACATCCCTGGCGCATCTCTGCAAGCAACTTCTCTAAACTACAATCTACTCCAATGCGATTAGCATAGCTCTTTGCATGAGTAATCGGTACACGCTCAGGGTTGGCATGTACTTCATTATAGCCATTGCCAGTTTGACCGACTATTAGCTCATATTGCTTTATCAAATTTTCTAATTCTTTTTTCAATCTTAACTGTGCAAGCTCTATTTCACCGATGTCAGCTTGTCTTTTGGTTGATATAGCTAAGTCATTTTTATCATCGGTGGATTGTGGTTCACTTGACTGTGGCTGATGAAGCACCGTTTTCTTCTTAGCTTTTAGTTTAGTTAATCTATCAGAATTTTCTTCTAGCTCGGCTTTTGTACCTTTGATGTCATCTAGCAAGCGTTTTTTTGTAGCTTGACTCTGATTTTTTTCATCGGCCACAGTTAGAAAGTCATAGCGTATCATTGGAGATTGTTTCTGAGTTTTTTTATTCGCATTTTTCCTTGCTGCAATCACAGCTAACAAACCATTTACAGTCAACTCCTGCTCATCACTGCATTGACGAATAGAAGGTATTGTAAAATTGGGATTATCCGTATAAATATATTTTATAAGTTGACACAATTCAGCCGCCGTATTAGATGAGATAGGGTCTTTGATAAGAGCTAATTGTTTACGAATATAGTAGCGCACTATATTTTTTCGAAGATCTTTTTCTTCAAGATAGTCAATAAAATCATAACCTGACTTCAACATTGGATAAGAAATGAATATTTCAAAAGCACTATCAAGGCCTTTTTTTCGGCATGACGTTTTTAATTCAGAAAACGATGTGTACCCTTCTATTTCTTTGAGCAATGCCAGAACGTCATCCCATCGGTTTCTCTGGGTATCCACACAGTTTATTAAAATATCTTGTGACTCAGCGTCAACAAAATGCCCTTCCCATTCATGTTTTGGCGTCTTTGCTTGTTCTCGAACTTGGTCTATTACTTGACCGGCTGAGTCCCTTAATAGCTGTGCAATGTCATACTTATCATGTTCACTAAAATCACCTAACTGGCTATAATCTATTAGCGGCAATTTAATAGTCTTATCTTGCAACTTACAAGCAAGCTCAAGAGCATCATTAGCTATGCAACGCATGAGATATATAAAGTCTGCTCTTGTATCTCTCTTGATTGTCTCATATTTTTTACGATAATATATCCATCCTGATTTCCGTTGTATATTATATAATATTTCTTGTAAGAACGTTACTTTGGCTAACATAGCCATAAAGTTATCATGTCTTGCCTCTGGTGTATCACCCAGATGTTTATTAGCTTTAATGCGCTGTTTAAGCCTTGAACCAAATGCCTCGCCAGTAAGCCTGTAGTGCTCACATTTCTTAGCCACAACTAAACAATCATTTTCTTTCGAGAATATTTTTAATAATTTCGCAGACCCAATAGCTAATAACACCTTATAAACTAAATTTGGCTTTAAATTTTCAATCACATGGTGCAATGGTTTGGCATAATCAGCTAAGTTGGGGCTATTTCGCGGGATCACTGCTGTAATTAAAACATGCTCTATCGCGGTTAGATCTTTTTTAGCAAGACGTTCTTTAAAATAGATTCTAACGTATTGAAGCAAGTCATATCTTTTACCAGGCCCATATTTCTTTGTCAGGATTTCTTCGCGAGCCTTTTCTTGCCCAATCCGCATGATCACTGTTTGTAGTGTCTCAGCATTAGTACTGGCAGCCAGACTTAATACCGTACTATTATGCTTAGTGCATAATTCTTGGGTTAAATCATCTGCAATACTGCCTGGGTACCATGGCGCGACTAATCCTGTAATTGCTGTAGGATTACCCTGCTGAACACATTTTCTTAATAAACTAAAATGTGCTGATGTCTTGATTGGTCCATTACATTCTCCATCTGCATCACAGCATCTTTCGCTTTCAGGAACTAAACATAAGAAACTCTGTATATCTTTTTTCTGGTCAGACTGATCGTCATTAGCATAGTTAAAAGCATTTGGAATCAAATGTGCAAATAAAATTTTCTCACGCCAACGCGCAGCCACACAATAAGGTATTTCACCATGACTATTTTTACTAGTCAGCATTTCCTTTTCATAGTCATATGGGTCAATTTGCTTAGCTGACTGCCCATGCATTGTTGCTTGCATATATGTGCATCCACGTGCTAAATAAACGATCTGGGCAATGGCAGATGGACTGCCATGACGTGTGGCAATATGTATTAGACGGTTGCCTTCGCTATCCTTGGATCGTAGCAGTGCAATAATCAAATCCAGATCCTCTGGCTTGCGAGGGATACGCATTTTATTGCCTTTATCATTGCTCAAGTAGACAGGTTTCTCCTGCTGTTTTGTTTTTTTATCATCAATATTAGTGGTAAACTGGTCTAATAAAAAAAACAACATATCTGACTTAAAACGCTTACAGCTAGCAAATAATAATTTTGGTTCTTGTAAATTTAGTCGTTGTTGGCTAGAGGGCACAAAAATTAACTGGCGTGTCAAAGCTGGCTCTTGGTACTTCGCAATAACCCGACTCGCATGTACATCATTATGCTGCACAGCTAATGCAAAAGGTGTTTCCTCATCCGATTCGTTTATAGGTTTTAGTATTTGCTGTAATTCTACTTCGTTACATTCACTACACAACTGCTCAATGACGTCACTACTAGCAAATTTCGCGGCTAACTGTATTGCATTATAGTCATTGCAGGCAAATTCATTGTTTTGATTATATGTTATTAATTGTTTCAACAGTGATGGTGAATAGGCTTTTGCCTTATTACAGACAATATGAGCGAGCGCTGATATACCGGTACGAACGGCTAATTGTAAGGCATTGGTACCATCGGAAAAATGTTGTTCCAGCAGTTCTGGCTGGCTATTAAGAATTCTTTCTAAAAGTGAAACTTTCTGTTTACGAATTGCGTCTCTAAGGTCATCGGATGTATAGTTTATCATTTATATTGTCTCGTTCTATGCCCTCGCCGCTAAGGATAATACGCAACGGACATTAAGAAAACCTTAACATAAATGATATGTGATTATTTTTTAGACCTACGCTCCTGCGCTAGGTCCTAAACGTGGATCAGGCTGTGGTATAGCAGGTTCGATGAATTGCCCAGTAATATCCCCATAAGCTTCACTAACCCCCATGGTTTGTAGGATTTGCTTGACTTGGCTTGCGCTCTTGGCGACATCAAATTCACAGTGATGGTCGGATACACGTAGGTCGCAAATATGTTGTAGCGCCATAGGCAACCCAGAGAAATCCTGTTTATCTGTATCACATTGATGCCCCAGGGGAGCTGATTCACCAGATTCATCAGTTAATTCTACCATAGCTAGAATCGGACATTGTTGAATGGAAGGCAACAAACCATGCTCTTTTGCACTGGTCAAAAAAGCGTCCATTTTCTCAATGAATTGCTTTACTGGAGCTGGTAATTCGCTGAAACTGGACACCCGGTAGGCTTTAGCAAATTCTTTAGGTAAGCGATCTAGAGCAATCTTAACAGTACACGCTTGGCCAGTACTCGCTTCACTCACATGTACTTTGAACGATTTCGCTGGAAATGCGCGGTTATCGCCGATAATTGCTTCATCTTTGTTCGCTTTTGAACTCATTTGTTTACCCCTTCACCCATAGTGTTGATAAGTATGGCAGCATAATATTAACGGAATCTTAAGGGGGTGTTCACTTTTCTATTATTAATCAGGCTGACCTTTTACCAAGTCTCGGCTACATCCCTGTAGAATGAGTAGCACGAGTACTTAATTCTACTAACTCAATTTCACACTCTGCGCCCTCTCGGCCTAACAGTGTACGGGCTAATTCTCGCTGGGTACCTTTGAAGGATTGTTGTTCTAATCCCTCTTCTAGGTAATATTTAAACGCTGTTATCGTTGGTAGTAATAATTCCTGTGGGATATCTTGCAGCTCTGCAAGGGCTTCTAATATATTCTTTTCCTCTTGAGAGTGATTTGCACCTTCTCGAGCTAACTCAGCACGTGCACGCTCAGCATAGCTTTGAATACAGCGCTGTACCTTGCTAGCTGGATCAGCATCTTCACACTGTCTAGCAGCCGACTGGTCATGTTCTTCAAAATCATAGATTTCTTCCACTGCTGGGCCGTTTAACTGTAGTTGCACCGACAGCAACATATTTTTAAATTGGTCCGTAGCATCGCTATTAGCTTGGGCTAAATTAAAGAGTCGTAGCATCGACTGTGTTTGCTTAAAAACTCGGTCAAAGGTTGCTAAATTAATAGCGCTATTTGGTAGATTAAGTCGAGAAATAAAATCACTATCAATAAGCGTAACATTTTTCAACCAATCAGGAGTAAAATCATAGCCAGGATACAACCTACCAAAATTATTTACACCGTAACCGATCCTAACTCCCGCAGCTTGGAACAATAGGCTACTCGTTCTGCCTACTGCATCAACCGTTTTAGCAACAGCTTCAGGGACTGCAGTACCAGCAACTGTATAAGAATTATTAGTATAGTACTTCGAGTGGAATGTATTGGCTAACTCAGGCCCCATATAACATAATAATTTCCCAATAAAAGTTTCATCAGCACCACACACTATTGCATAATGTAATATACATACTCCTAATTCATTAGTTCGTTTGGCTAATTGTTTAAATTGCATATCGCCTAACCATTCATATACACGCTGTAAAATTCGAGAGTCAGGCACAATACACACTAAAAACAATATATTCACGATGACTTCATTTAGTTGTTTGCCATGCGATTTCAATCTAATACGATCTCGCCACTTGTTATCTATCCCGCTAGAGACTAATTTTGTGACATGTTCCTGTGACAGTGGTTGAATAACATGTGTCGGCTCTTGCCCATCTGCAAGCTCTGCAGTGACTTGCATAGCTGCTTCTAGTTGTTTAATCAGCAGGTCAACGCCTGCAATATTCCTGGCGAGGATAGCAGAGTGTAGTGGTGAGCAACCTGTAAAATTCTCAATTATAGGTGCTGCTGTTTTTGGTTGCACTGCAACCGTAATACTAGGCGCAAAAAGGCTAACGCCGCTAAAACTCTTAAGTTGCGGAGGCTCAACAGCAACCTGCTTACTCATACGTGCAAATGGCCCTGATTGTGTAAATACCTGTGAAAAAGCTGATAGTGAATAGCAAGACTCTCCATTACTCAAGTATACATCATACCAAGCAACAAGACGTCCTAATAAGGCTGAATCGACACCAGCAGCATAATGTAATGGCGTAAGATTATTTGAATCAATATAATTCACAACAATAGACATTAAGTCATTATGCTCAATAAAGTCCATTATAAATTCAGCCACAGCTTGCCTATTAAGTGACAAAGCAACCGATAATACGTATGCCAAATTAAGTGACTCTGGCATTTGTATTGTTGTTTTTGAATTTTTAATAATCCGTACTGGATACGACGGAGTTTTCCGATTAAATATTTTATTAAAGAATAAAACAAATTTATCGTAGTGGTCAGAAGCTTGACAAAGTATTTCATTGATCTTGCCTGTTTGTAACCCAAGTACTAAATGACTCATACTTCCTGCATAAGCAGCGACTGTACTATACTGATTTCTGAGTAAGCGTAATATAAAATGCTCACCTTGGGCACTAATTTGCTGCATTACTTCATCAATATTTTGTTCAGTAAGAAATATATCAAGTAATCTTTGTGATCCAGTTTCTGCCAAATAGAACACTGGCATAACATGATTCTTGTCTCGTGCAAGCAATATTGAAACGTTAATATCTAACGAATGAAGTGCACACACTACAGCATCAACGAAATTTTCTCTTCCTGAACGACTAGCTAAGAATAGGAGTTTACAACTATCATGTAGACATAGTTCAGGTTTAATTAATAATAGCCGTTGAAAATCACAAAACTTTCCATCAGTAATAGCTTGTTCTGCTAATTCAAATGGAGTTAGTTTTTTCGATGCGTGAGGTTCATCAGATGTAACTGCTTGCATTCTCTGTAAGTAAGCGTTGGGGTTTTTAATGGGTATGCGCTCCGGATTTGCTTGCTGCTCATCATAACCATTACTATGATTACCAACAATCCTGGCGTATTGCTGTTGCAAATTGTACAATATTGTTGGGAAATTCAATTGTTTTTCTTTACATTGTTCTAGCCTATCAATTAGTTGTTGACCTTGATCAAGCATCCAATTAAATTCTTGGATAGTGTATGTTTTTTCGTTTTCAGCAGGTTCATCATCAGTTACACTCACTTCATCTTTACCCTTGCCCTGACCTTTGCCAAGGTTAGTTCTTTCAACATCACTCAACTTAGCACTATCAGTGGTTTCTTCACTATCGCCTGATATTTCGAGTGCACTAGCGACCTTAGGGTGCTCACTAGTAAAGTGGCTTATCTCTTGATTAATTTTTTCCAGCTCAGCCGGTACTCGTGCTAATTCATTAACTACCGCTTGAATCTGCTGCTTCAATTCAATATCCTGTTTGCCCATATCCTGTATTTTTTGCTGCAAATTTTTAACAGCACTGTTTTCCATATAGGTACCTAGATCGAGAGTAGGAATTATCTCTAAAAGTTTATCTGCAGTAGCGGACATAAGAGGACCAATAATCATATCTGCCTGGCGTAAAATCTGTGCTAAGCAGCGTAGCTTCTTTTCTTTCGAAAAACCAGGCTTTAAGTCGCCACGCATAGTCCTATATAAGAATTGCTCCGCAACTTGAGCAAGCCGTGCTTCCTCTACTTTTTCATTAAAATCATCATATTCATTATAATTATTTACTAATCTTAACAATTGCAAACAGTCATCCCAGGTATTGCGATGCACATTGGTACAATTTGTCAGAATATATTGAGTGAATGGATCCTCACATGCATATTCACCGATATAGTGTTCGTCTATCTTGCACATAAATTGCGAAACCACATAGCGCAGTGATGCAGGAGTCATTAATGATAGATTTGATACTTTTTTGAAATACACTATCACCTCATTGTTATCGAGCTCAGCATCATTACTTTTAATTTTGGTGACGAAACCATCAGCATCGAGTAATACCCCTCTAATAAATTGGCATAAATCAATAATTAATTTTTGGTTAAACGTATTTTCATCTTTCTTAAATACAGCTCTCAAGGCAGTAAAGTAATCTGAAATAAACATCACACTATGTTTGATCGCGCTGTATGTCTCCATAGGTGAAAAATTATCAATACTTAAGTTTGGATTCTCTTTCAAATGCGTTTCAAAGGATCGTGGAATCAAAGTATCACATGGTAGCTTGTGCCATGTATTTTCAACCGCTGATATAACTTCAACCAGTTTGTCCAAGCCGACACAGAAGAATACTTTTTGAATCAACTCCGGTTTGAAAAATCGCAAGGCGTAATGTATAAACGGAACATAAGCTTTAGCCTCAGCAAGGGCATCAGGCAATGCGGCCATGACTAAATGCTCATCTATTGCTGATTTCTCCTGCTCTGACAAATGTTGTCTAAAATAGACATGGACATATTGTAATAAATCCATATCTTTGTCTGGCCCATACTTTTTCGTAGTGATTTCTGCTCTAGCTTTGTCTGGAGATAGAAATTTTAATACGGTTGCCAATGTCGCCGCACTTCTGCTCGCAGCTAAACTTAATAATGTGCCATTGTGAGTATGGCATATGCTAGCCGTCAATTCAGCTTCAACATCTTGAGGATACCAAGCAGCTAAGATACCTTTAATGGCATCAGGATTACCTTCATCAATACAAAAGCGTAGTAAGCTGTTCTGATTATCTAGTGTAATATCCCGACAGGATGAATCTGCATCACAGCGGGCATATTCTGCTGGCGCGCTAGTAATAAACTTGTTTATTCTTTTAGTGAGAGTAGTGTCACTCACTGATGACCCAATTTCACTCTTCCCACCAGCTTGACTCAATACGTGTTTATATCGAGTTGGTACTAACTGTGCAAAATTAATTTGCTCTCTATATCGTGTAGCAATATGATATGGCATTTGACCAAAGTGATCAATCGCTGTTAAGACGTCTTCTTCAAAATCACGATCTTCTTCAGCATTCTTCAAACCGCGCACCAAATAGATAAGTTGAGCGATGGTATGTGGCTCAGCATATTGTGCAGCTTTATGTAATAATGTCCTTCCAGAGGAATCGGTAAGACACAATAGACTTATTACATTATTCATGTAGATGCCATCGTTCACTACACGGATGTTCTTCTGCTGTTTTTCTGGTTTATGGCTAAATTGATCTAACAAAAATACGAAAATACTTGAATCAAATCGTTCCGCCGCATTGAATAGGACAATGCGCTCGTACTTATATTTATCGGGTTTACCATTTGCGGTATAGCGCGGCTGGTTTTGCTCATTAAGATTTAACACTAAACGTCGAGTCAGCTCAGCATCTTGGAATTCAACAATTGTTTTTACAGTGGCTAAATCATTGTTGAGGACTGCTAAGTTTAATAATGACTTTTCTGGTTCATCTGCCGAACCATACAAGGCTGGTAATTTATCTTTATCACAATATTGGCATAATAGACGGACAACCGTAGCATTTGCATGCATCACCGCTAATTTTAAGCTATGTAGTTCGTTATCATCAGCCTCAGTGATAAGCTCAGTAACGATCGTTGGTTTGGCATGCTTTAAGATAAGTTCAACGATTGGGGTAATGCCTACACGGCAAGCTAGTTGCAGTGCATTTTGCTCATGACCTTCAGCGTGTATCTTTTGTTCTAGGAGTTCAGGCTGTGCTATTAAAATTGCTTCTACTACAGCGACTTGCTTATTTATGATTGCTTGACTTAAATCACTAACCGTATATCGACTCATCTATATTGCCTCATTCTATGCTCTCGTGGCAGAGGATAATACAGTATGAATATTAAGAAAACATTAATTTACAATATCGGGTTGATTATTTTTTGTGCTATGTTAGCCTGGCACGTGCTTGTTGCTCTGGATTGGCTGTAAAGTCATTAATAGCACCAACATCTGCCTTTAGTACGCGGCGTTTGCGCTTTCTTTCTGCTTTTTTTTGTGCTGACTTTAGCTGCAGTTGAAACAATTGGCAATAGTTTCTATGACTACCCAAATAATCCGCCCATGACTCAGTATCACATAAACCTTTTACAAACAGTCGATGCGCCGGCTTAATGACATAGCCAGCCTGGGCATTTATTGTCTTCCCTGTATCCAGTACAACACCTGCGGCCATGAAAATTTTCATAACTTCAGCAATTTGTGTTTTATTCACTTTAAGGGCTTAGCTTATTTGAATACAAGAGGCTGAATCACCATCAATCTCAATCAAGTAAGTCAAAATAAGTCGGTGTAATAAAAATCCCCGAGGCAAGCCTCGGGGTATTTTATTTCCTAGTAATATTTCGCCTGCGCGAACCAAGTTCGCGCTACGGCGACTTAAGGGGAGTCTACGCTGACTCCCCTTAAAAATCCCCAAGCATAAAGTGCCCGCAGCAAGCTGCGGGGAATCAAGTTGAATAATAAAAGAGACGCTCTACGGTAAAGGTTTCAAATGCCATAATATTCTTCTTATTAGTGTTATTTTTTACTTAGTCACAAAGTATGTGCTTTCATATTCTTCGTCATAATTCACACAGCTTCAAAATCTGCATGCACTTTTGCTGGCTCTTCCAGAATAGATAAGATTTCGCTAGCACAATAAATTCTATCACGTTTATTGTCACCTACTTGATGAATAATATTTTCATTGACTAGTTTTTTCACTCCACGTTCAGCCGTGCTATATGCAACATCTAATTCATGGGCTATTCTTTTTATGGTTAAGTAGGGATTCACAGCAAAATGTTCAACTATGCCCACTGCTACGTGAGATGCTGTACTTGCTACTTGTCGTGTCCATTTTTCCAATCGCTCATTAATTCTTTCTGCACGAGATAATGCATCTTCAGATTGTACTGCAACACCATTTAAAAAGTAAATTAACCAATCATTCCAATCTCCATTGCTACTGACATTAAATAATTTCCTGTAATACTCATCTCTTGTTGCTTCAAAAAAGGCACTTAGATAAAGCAGCGGCGCTGGTAACATTTTTTGATTAATTAACAATAATATTATTAATAAGCGTCCAACTCGCCCATTTCCGCCTAAAAAAGGATGGATAGTTTCAAACTGATAATGACACAATGCAGTATGTATCAATGATGGCAATTGTCGATTATGTAAAAATTTTTCGAACTCACCTAAACAATCCATAAGATAATCTACTGGCGGCGGTACGAACTTTGCTGTATTTAGTGTACATCCAGATACACCAATCCAATTCTGGGTTTTTCTGAACTCACCAGGCGTTGCATGATTACCTCTTACTCCTTGCATCAAGTATTCATGAATTTCCTTAATTAGCCTGAGCGAAAGTGGGAGATCATCAAGGCGCTTTAAACCAAAATCCAAAGCAAGAATATAATTTTGTACTTCTTGTAAGTCATCTGAAACTTGCTTAATAGATATCCCAGCATTATGTGCAAGAATTTCACTAATAGTTGCATGAGTACCTTCTATCCTACTGGATAGCACAGCTTCTCGAGTAATAAAAGGCCGCATTAAAAGGTGCGGATTAGGTAATTTACTACCCTCACGAGCAAGCTTTCCAAGCACATAATCAGCACGCGACAGACTCATTACTAATTGATCATTCCAATCAATTGTTGGCGGTAGCGCATTAGGAACGTAAGCGCTATAGCCTTTGGGTAGTTTAACCACAGTGCCAGAAGTAGATTGCTGTATATCCATTTTTATTACTTTCCTATACTCTATTATGCAGCATAGTCGTTATTATCGAAAAATCAACTTATCGATAATAGAATCAATTATTAATATTAATAATGAAGATAAAACCTGTAACTATTCTCATAAATTCCAAATACTGATGATAACTTAACATTTTATCATCATTTTTGACATTAAATCACTAGCTATCATTGATTTTTTTGATTTTCGATAATAACTATTAGAGCTAGTTTGATTAAACACCACATATAGCTCACCCTTCACATCCCAGTGGAGAAGTGTCCGAGTGGTTGAAGGAGCACGCCTGGAAAGTGTGTGTACGTTAATAGCCTATACCTGGGTTCGACAAATCGGCAGGATTGCCGATTTGGACGCCGAAGGCGCCCCGAAGGGGCGAGGGCCAGGATGGCCCGAGTCAATCCCTCCTTCTCTCAAAATCATTCCGATAAACTGCCCTATTCATAACCAAATACAATCAGCTTGATTAAACACACCATCTAGTTTAACCTTCACATCCCAGTGGAGAAGTGTCCGAGTGGTTGAAGGAGCACGCCTGGAAAGTGTGTGTACGTTAATAGCGTACCGAGGGTTCGAATCCCTCCTTCTCCGCCAAACACACAGCAAGCTACCTTTTGGTGGCTTTTTTTATGGTTGATAAAAACTAGGATGAGAACCCGAGCAGAGGGTTCGACAAATCGGCAGGATTGCCGATTTGGACGCCGCAGGCGCCCCGAAGGGGTGAGGGCCAAGGATGGCCCGAATCCATCCCTCCTTCTCCGCCAAACACACAGTAAGCTACCTTTTGGTAGCTTTTTTTATGGTTGATAAAAACTAGGATGAGAACCCGAGCAGAGGGTTCGACAAATCGGCAGGATTGCCGATTTGGACGCCGCAGGCGCCCCGAAGGGGTGAGGGCCAGGGATGGCCCGAATCCATCCCTCCTTCTCCGCCACCCTAGAAGCTTCAGGGCTGCAGCCACCAAAACGACTTTAGAGCTAGGAGTGCCTGCTGAGCCCTCAACAGCGGGATTTTAACCTTTCTATATATCCCCACCAATACCTTTAAATTTTTCAACGAATGCTGAAATTGTTTGGAAAACGCGCTGCTTCTTAGATAAATACTGCGGATTTAGTGGACTCATCTTAGGCAGAAGTGCATTCAACTCTGTACCACTATCACTAACAAATCCACGTTTCATTGAGCTTACTATATAGCGCTTTGTAGCTTCTGTATTTAGGTTTTCAGCATTAATCAGCTCCGCTACCTCACATCGTTGCTTTTCTTGTGCAAAGCTGAAGAAAGACGCAATCACGCTGGCATTGTCGCTAAGTTCATCAAGCTCCATTTGTTTGATGAAATCAACTAGCAAACTCTCTTTAGCACGATTATCAATGCTTGCTTTTATCATACGCCGCACATCTTTGATCAGTGCTTGCTTATCTTCTATTTTCTTATTGTTTTTAAAACTCTGTTCTAAAATGTAATCTAGATTGATTTCTTGAGATTTTAGCAGCTCGACTTCAAACACTATATCCCCCCAATCGATGCTAGCTTCTTGCTTTTCTTTGGCATTCTTTTCGCGCCGTAACCAATCACGAATATCATTATAGGTAGATCGGTAATCTTGAATCTTACGCTCTGCTGGGACTTTTATAGACTTTAGCACAGCAAAATCATCTTCATTTAAATGGTGTTCGACCTTAAATGCTTCTACTGCCTCAGCATCGTTAACATCAACATTCTGTAGGCGTTGTAAACTCGCAAATTCATCATAGTTTTGCATAACATTTTCTACACGTAAATATTCACCGAATAGCTTAACGAAGGCCTTTTTATCAGTTTCTTTGATAATTTCATCAGGATTAGGAAAACGCTGTTCTAACTCCAAAATCACATCTAAAAAACCACGCCGCGCTTCACCAGTAATCGCATCGATGAAGCCTTCCATATACTCTTCATAGCTGTTTTCCAATACCATATTTTTGGTATCTTCATTACCAAACAAGTTGAGGGCATCGATAGTCGCCTGCTCTAAATCCCGGAATGTCACAATATTTCCAGTCGTTTTAGTAGCGTTATAAATACGATTTGTACGTGAAAATGATTGTATGAGACCGTGGTAACGCAGATTTTTATCTACGAATAAGGTATTGAGTGTGGGAGCATCAAAACCTGTAAGGAACATTCCAACTACGATTAGCAAGTCTATTTCCTTAGACTTAACCCGCTTAGCTAAGTCACGATAATAATTCTGAAAACCATTACTATCAATACTGAAGTTAGTTTTGAAGATATTATTATAATCATTGATAGCTATACTTAAAAATTGTTTGGCACTACTGTTCATGGCCGACACATCAAAACTTTCATCCGAAATATCGCCCACAGCATCTTGTTCTTCATTGGCGGAGAAGGAAAAGATAGTGGCGATCTTCAGCGGCTTATGGCTATCTATTTGTAATGTACTGAGCATTTCGTAATATAGCTTAGCTGCATCCACACTACTCACAGCAAACATAGCATTAAAACCGCTATTGTCACCCTGCAGGCGGTGAGTTTTGCGTCTATAATTGCTTAAAATATACTGGGATATTTCCCGGATGCGCTCGGGATGCAGTAGAGCTTTCTTATTTTCTGCTGCATTTAGCTTTTCTAAATTCTGTTCGGTTTCAATGGCCTTAAATTGTGGGCGCACATCATTATAATCTACATTGAACTTCAGAACTTTTTCATCACGAATCGCATCAGCAATCACATAAGAGTGCAGTTGTTTGCCAAATACCTTAGCGGTTGTATCCGTACCTAAAGCATTTTGCGGGAAAATAGGTGTACCCGTAAAGCCAAACTGATAATATCGTTTAAACTTTTTCTTTAAGTGCCTCTGCGCTTTGCCAAACTGACTGCGGTGACATTCGTCAAAAATGAAAACCACATGCTGGTTATAAACTGGTAGGTCATTCTCGCTTTTCATTAATTTATGTAGCTTCTGAATAGTGGTGACGATTATTTTGTTGTCGTCTTTATCCAGATTACGTTTAAGACCTACGGCACTATCCGAACCATTCACACTATCAGGCGAAAAACGCTGGTATTCTTTCATAGTCTGGTAGTCCAGATCTTTGCGATCTACCACAAACAAAACTTTATCGATAAAATCTAGTTCAGTTGCCATGCGCGCCGCTTTAAAACTGGTTAGTGTTTTACCAGAACCAGTAGTGTGCCAGACATAACCACCACTTTCCTGCTTACTCCAACTCTTAGCGGCATAAGAACTATTGATTTTCCATAAAATACGCTCAGTAGCAGCAATCTGGTAAGGACGCATGATGAGTAGTGTATCGCTGATATCAAACACTGAGTATTGTAGCAGTACTTTCAGCAAGGTATTTTTTTGGAAGAAGGTTGCTGTAAAATCTTTTAGGTCTTTGATCAACTCATTACCTGAGTTTGCCCAATTCATAGTAAAATCAAAGCTTTTTTTATTCTGCTGCGCAGTATTAGCAAAGTAACGTGTGTCGGTACCGTTAGAAATTACAAATATCTGCAGATATTTATACAATGAGTTCTTGCTATTGAGGCTCTCTTTGCGATAACGTTGTATCTGGTTAAATGCCTCACGTATGGCTGCGCCACGCTTCTTCAGCTCGACTTGCACTAATGGGAGGCCATTAATCAGAATGGTTACATCATAACGATTAGTATGTGTACCGGCCTGCCTAAATTGCGTTAACACCTGCACTTTGTTACGGGCGATATTCTTTTTATCGTGCAGATAGATGTTTTGAATATGACCATCATCAAATACGAAATCATAAATATAATTATCATGAATTTTGCGGGTTTTATCAACGATGCTATCACTAGGTTTGTCTAAATAAATTTCAACAAAGCGCCTCCATTCGTCGTCAGTAAATTCTACAGCATTGAGTATTTCTAACTGTACTCGCACATTGGCTAGCATGGCTTCTTGGGTTTTTAGTTCTGGAAGGAATTCATAACCTTGACTTTCTAAATCCTGAACAAACTCTCGCTCCAAGTCATTTTCACTTTGATAAGCTTTCGCAGAGTCTCCTTCCTTAGTATATTTCTGCAGAACGATAAAATGATTCGATTCAGCAATAGATTTCGTGTGCTCAACCATGCTATTCCTCCTACTGTACAAAGCCATAATTATTGATTAAGTTATCAAGCAATAGCTTAATGATTTGTTTTTCAGGGCCTGTGGGTTCTGCAATCTCTTCATTAGACAGAGTACGGTGACTACTGAAGGTAATGATACGCTGTAAATAGCCATCCTTATCACCCGGCGCGGTTTCCAATAAATCTGTCCAATGTTCGTACCCCAGAAAATGTGCTGTTTTTTCATATAGGTTCCGCAGTAAGGTGAAGTGATATTTCTGAACCTGATTGCTGGAAATTGCCAGCTCAAGGCTTTGCTTTAAATACAGGTGATAAGAAAAGCTCTTGTTGGAATCGCCCTGCTTATTCTCAAGGTAAAATGTTCCATCCTCAGAACACTTTAGCAGATAGCAGTTCTTATTATTTAGCTCGTTATACAATACGTTGTAGAATAGTAGGCTATGTGTGGTGATAATAAACTTAAGCTGAGATTGACTATCTTTGATTAAGTCCGCCAGATTGACAGCCAATTCAATTAAATGGTTTTCATCGAGCGAGCTAACAGGGTCATCAATGAATACATATTCTAGCTGGTTAAACTGATCTGTTTCACGCTCACTCATATCAGAGACGTTAAGAATAGTGATCACCTGATCTAGCAAGGTATAAAATATGCTCCAGATGAAATTACTTTCTTCCGCTTTGGAAATCTTCAGGTTGCCTAAACGTTGATCATTACCTGATTCAAGTGAGAATGTCACTTCAGAAAAAGCCCTGATCCTTATCTCTTTTTTTGGATCATTGGGATCATTGACTTTATATGCCTGATTAAACCGCGGGGTCAACTTATGGTTGGCATAGCGCTGAAAATTAGTGATGATGTTACGGTCCTGCCCCTGATCTTTAAGTATCCAATCCGTAAAGGTATTGGGCTGAATTTTAAGCTTTGGGTCGGCATCCAATTCCAAGTCATTATCCCAATAAAACAGATCTTCTGTAAAAGCGTTGTAATAGAGTATTTTAGCACGAGACAATTCTGTTTCTTCTTCACTTTCAGCATTTTTGGGAGCAATCAACTGCTTAAATTCTCGCGAAAGGCGTGTTTTACCCGAGCCATTAAAAGCGTAGATTAACTGTACTTTTTTATTGGCATCTTTTAGTTGCAAGGCTATCTCTGTAAGCGTATGGCTCATTCTATGCTACTTCCTCGCGCTTTGGAAAACTCAATAGCAAATCGCGGTAGTATTCATATTGTTTTTGCCGAAGCTCAATTTCTCGTGGCAAACCTTCGCTAAGTGAAGTGGTCAACGCGTCGAATTTATCGAGGATGTTAACGATGCGTGCCTGTTCGACTTTATTCGTTGGAATAGGTACTTTATATTCCATGATTTTTGACTTGTTGCCACGTGGCATTTTGGCACCCTTAGCGTGCTTCATATTATATTCGAAAAATTTATCATCAGCCAGCACATGATATAAATAACGAGCATTCAACGTTTTATCGGTAATATGCACTACCAACACATCACCATTTGCTCCGCCAACACAGTCTGCATGCCATATTTTTTTCAAGTAAGGACGGATATTACCGATTAAAATATCCTCTTCACGATATTCAGT
Organism: Gammaproteobacteria bacterium; assembly: GCA_965230425.1. GTDB lineage: Bacteria > Pseudomonadota > Gammaproteobacteria > UBA1113 > UBA1113 > CBDDKW01. Next base: position 93,967 of record CBDDKW010000010.1, read on the forward strand.
CATCTTTCCTGATGTCGGCACATAATTGGATTCCACCTTTCCAGTACGATTTTGTAGGAGATTATCAACACCTATATAATTCGTTTTATCAAGCTGATCACAGCTTATACGCGTTTTAGAGTATTCCGCAACTTCCCCCAACGCCTTCCACTCCGCATTACTTCCACCAAAACTGAGAAGTTGATCACGATAATAGTCGTATTGTTTTTTACGAGCAGTCAGCTCGGCAGTCAGCTCGGCGGTCAGAGAGGTAAATGCATCTAAGATCCGTACAATTTCAGCCTGTATCGCTAGCGACTTCTCAGCGTTATCAGGGCATGGGATAGCGATTTGAATTTTTGACAAATCGTTAGCAGAAACATCAATTACTTTTGCTCCCTTTGCATAGATTCGTTTTGCTTTTTCAAATGTAGCCGTTTGCGTAAAATACGCAAAATACATCCCTAAAATGTTTTTACTTGGTTTGAAGATAGTAGCATGCCCACCTGTTACGGCTTCTTCTTTTCCCAAATAGACCAATGGCGTACCTACATCTTCAAAGTTCTCACTTGTATTGGTTATCACAACATCGCCTGTGCGGACTTTTTTTAAAGCTGCGGCTGTTTCAGGTGAAACAAATGATATTGTAGATGTGGTTGATAGACCATAATAGGTATAAATTTGTCCATAGTGAATCGCAGGAACTCCAGTTTGCGTGAAGTCTTTTTTGGGCAAGCCATTTCCACGAACTAGCTCACCCAATGTTCCCAACGGCTTCCACTCTACCTCAGCACCATCAAACAGTTTTTCAAGGTAGCTCATGCTTCAATCTCCGCAACAATAGTATCAATATCACTACGTAGCTGCTCTATCTTACTGATGGTTATCTTTAATTCTGCATTAAGCTCATCGATATTGATCACTTCTCGAGTATCTTTCGGTTCAACGTAAGAGCTGACGGAAAGGCCGTAATCATTAGCGACAATCTTTTCATAAGGCACTGACTCAGCTATGTGTGGGACATTCTCTTTACTGTCAAACAACTCCATAATATGCTGGATATGCTTATCGTACATCACGTTATTATTAGTTTCTTTTTTGAAGAATTCCTCACCACTTGCATCAATAAACTGAACATTGGTATTACGTTTATTTTTCGCCAACACTAAAATTGTTACCGCAATGGTAGTACCGTAGAATAAATTTGGCGCCAGTGAAATTACTGTTTCAACATAGTTGTTGTCAACCAGATATTTGCGGATTTTCTGCTCCGCTCCACCGCGGTAAAAAACACCAGGGAAACACACAATAGCGGCTCGGCCTTTGCTAGATAGATAACTCAACGCGTGCATCACGAAAGCAAAATCTGCTTTTGATTTTGGGGCGAGCGCACCCGCGGGAGCGAAGCGGTCATCATTAATTAATGTCGGGTCATCTGCACCGATCCATTTCACTGAGTAAGGCGGGTTAGACACAATAGCATCAAAGGGTTTATCGTTACCAAAGTGTGGACTAATAAGCGTATCACCTTGCTTTATCTCAAACTTGTCGTAACTAATATTGTGCAAAAACATGTTCATCCGCGCTAAATTATACGTGGTATGGTTAAGCTCCTGACCAAAAAAACCCTCTTCGATAATATGGCCATCAAAATGCTTTTTGGCTTGCAGTAGCAGAGAGCCTGAGCCACAAGCAGGGTCGTAAATTTTATTCACGCTCGTTTGTTTGTGCATGGCAAGCTGTGCGATGAGTTTGGAGACATGTTGGGGGGTAAAGAACTCACCGCCAGATTTACCTGCATTAGCGGCATAGTTGGAAATCAAAAATTCATAAGCATCACCGAAAAGGTCAATCTGGCTGCCATGAAAATCGCCAAAATCTAGCCCTGCAACCCCTTTTAGCACAGCAGCAAGGCGGGCATTTTTAGCCTCTACTGTGCTGCCAAGCCGTTTGCTGGTGGTATCAAAATCAGCAAATAGGTCTTTGATATCCTGCTCTGATGGGTAGCCACTAGCAGAACTTTCTATTTTTTCAAATATATCAGCCAAATCGGTATTCAATCTATCATTACTATTGGCATTTTTTACAACATTAACGAATAATTGACTTGGGTAGATAAAGTAGCCCTTGGTCTTGATTGCATCTTCTTTAATTTCTGAAGTTATGATCTTATCCGCTAGCCCAGCATAGTTAATGCTGTCATCACCTGCTTCAATATAGCTAACAAAATTTTCACTAATGAAACGGTAGAACAGCGCACCTAGCACGTACTGCTTAAAATCCCAACCATCGACCGCACCGCGCACATCATTGGCAATCTGCCAGATTTGGCGTTGCAGTGCAGCGCGTTGTTGATTTGCTGTCATCCTTTATCCTCTATTACTTTTACTGTTGTTCATTATTAAACCAACCTTTCTTACTCTTCAGAAACCGCCGCTGGCTGTCCATTTTGAAGCCTGCAACCTTATCCTCAAATGCAAATTCATAGGTGATTTTCTCTGCAATCTCCAAATAATCGGCAAGTATATCACGGTCATAATGCTACCACTGAGCGTGGATTGAAAATAGTGGAAAATCGATTAAGAATCAACTCACTTATTGAAGGACACCAAGCTATAAGCTAAAGTCGCACCGCAATAAGGCTTGATGAAATCGTCTACTTACTATGGGGTTTGCTCGCTTTTTTTGGTTATTTTCATGCTCGCTTCCTTGCTATGAAAGTACTGTGTGAAAATATAATGCATATTTTCTGAGCAAGCACGAAGTATTATCCAACGTTGATAATTATAGTTGCGGGTGCTGATGACTAAATGCCAGCCACTCTGGGTATAGTTTTACCACTGGGCATTCTTCTACCATTTTCAATAAAGTTCTTGAGTATCATAAATCGTACTAGTGTCATTCGTTTTAAATATCCAATAATTCTTTGTAAGGCACCGGTGAATGTCATCTAGCCAAGAGATGGCAGCAATCCAATAATATACCCACTCTACTCATTATCATCTGTCCCTAGAAAGTCGACAATATCAACAATACGGTAAAAATAATCGCTGGTAGCCACTGCAGAAGAAACGCCGCCTATATGGAATAACACAGGAATACACGCAAATCCTCTAGGGACTTTTAATGCCTGAACTTTATCTTTCATCTGGTCAATAATCTCAATCCCAAGCTCGCGACGCTTAAATTTAAACTCACATATAAATAAATTTCTAGTGATCGTTTGCACTAAATAATCAATTTGGCATCCTGATCTGGTCGTTGTTTTAGTTTGCCGATACGGACCATCAGCCACAATATCGCCTACTGATAGGCCAATAGACTCTAGTAGTTGTACACGATTCTGTAGTAATAACTGCTCAAGTTGCAAACCTATGTGCGCATCAAACCCTGGTAACTGAGATAACGGCATACCTTGAAAGCCACCTAAATCTATTTTATTTCTTTGCGGCTCTATTAGCTTTAAATAAAAACGCATATAAGGATCACAAATACGGTATAAACTTTGTTTTAATGTGGCCGTAGTTTTAAATGACCATAGGTCTTGTTTTTTTACAAATCCGGCAGTAATTAAATGTGTCATGAAATCACTAAGCGTTCCGCTATGTGAAAATCCGATAGCAGTGCGTATTTCAGCAAGTGTTTTCATCCCATCTTTAAGAACATCTAATATTTTTTTATAGGTTTCACCTTTTACATTAAACAAATCATGAAAAATACGATCAAACTCTAGTACTAACAAACTATCTTTTTCAAAACACAGTTGGCTAATTAAATTATCGGCAGTTTGACCTGCAGATACTTGCTCTAAATACCATGGGATCCCGCCCAGAATACTTAAGAGTTTATAAACGTCATATGCAGAACCTCGAAATCCAGAGGCATTAAGTAAACTTGCGCTATCAGGTATTATGAGTGGCTCCAAAGTAATTGTTAAATTAATCCGGCCAAAAAATGCTGTGCTTTTTAAAATATTATCCTCAATCCATGTAGAAACTGAACCACAAAAAACAACTATGACCGGCACGGCTTGCTTATCCCACCACGCTTTGAGTTTAGGTATAAAACTTGGATCAGCACAACCCATCCAAGAAATTTCATCAAATAGTACAAGATCACCTGGGCTGAGATGTTTGCCAAGGTATTCGAAGGCATCACTCCAATCATGGAATGTAAAAGGCGATACATTAAGTAGTGTTGCTAGCTGCCTAGCAAAGTGATCTCGCTGACTTTGGGCATTCACACCTTCCTGGGGAGCTAGGCCGGAAAAGTCCCAAAATTTGTTCTCATGATGTTTATGGGCAAATTCCGTAATGAGGCGACTTTTCCCGACTCTTCGACGACCTTTTACCACAACTAAGCTGGGTGCTTGCTTTTTATATAATATTTCTAAGCGTTCTAATTCGTTTAATCTACCAATGAATGCATGTGATCTCATAATAGTCTTGCCTGCTCAAAATAAATAAAAGTATATAATGAGCAGTAAGCCCTGTCAATTTTAACTGCTCAAAACGCACTTTATTGCAACTTGAGCAATTTAACAGGTCGATTTTTACACCAATCAAGATGATCCGTGCAAATATTAGTCACTTATTTCATTTCTGCCAGCTTGGCAAACGTGACTCGGTAGAAGTTATTTTTTTGCATGCGATACAGATCTAACTCATCAAAAACTAATAAGCCTGCCTCTTCTAATAAGTCATATAACTCATCATCAGAAAAATACTTATGCAATCTACCATTATCATCCACACGCATTTCACTCTTTTGATCTTTGAACGTGGAAAGCACCATAATGCCCTCAGTAGACAATAAGGCAGCAGCACGTTTTAAATAATCAGCATAGACCGTTGGATCTTGATGATGAAAACAACCATTATCTAAAATTAAATCAAACAATTTAAGTGAGTAGAAAGACAAAAAATCCGTATCGAGAAATTCAATATTTGCAAAATAGTCGCTGATCTCAGACCACGCTTCATGCACACATAAATCAATACCTAATACTGATTGAAACATCTTGGCGAAATAGAGCGCGTCTCTCCCTGCACCACAACCAATATCAAGGACTCTAGTTGCAAAAGGTAATTTCAATTGTCCTTGTATGAGTGCCGGAATAACTCGCATTTGAATATCATCAGTCCAGTCATCACTGTGTTCAGAATAATGCTGGGTAAAGGCACTCTTTAGTGTATTATTATATTCTTGGATCGTTACTTGATTATACATAAGCTTACTCCACATCTATGTACCCTTATATACCTATACACTCAAATATCACATACCATAAGGATATCGTTCTAAATTAATTATTTCACTATTTTTAATCGTATCGAAGGCATGTGTATAGACTTTAAAAACAGATAAACTATACTCAATTCTATCGCGAATATAGCCTTCTTTTTCATCATCATAATCATCACCATTCAGTATATCGTTGACATTTCTTATAATTAAATGGTCTGGCACATAACACACTTGATTATTTTTATAACCAAAGCTTCGCAATTGCGACACAGGATATGCTCCGCCATTACTTGCAGACACTGATACAATCAAAGTAGGTTTATGAGAAAATTCTGCACGGCTAGCTAATAAAAATAAATTCATTAATGCCGGTGGTACCATGCCATTCCATTCAGGTGTAACAATAATTACTCCATCGCTGCGATCAATTAATGCTGATAATTCACACCAAGTACTATCAGGAATCTCCTCTTGCCAAAAATCTTCATTCCAATGAGGTAATTCAACTTTTGCCAGGTCGATAATATCAACATTTGCTGGCATATCTATAGCTGCCAACGCCTTTGCAAGATAGGCAGATACTTTTGCAGACTGGCTATCTATACGAGTGCTGCCACTAATAATAATATAGTTTTTCATTATAAACTCCTCATCCTTCATCTTTCGCCAATAAACTTTGTGTAAAATGCATTAATGGCCCACGCAATACAATCAACATGGCTATTAACATTAAACTAGTTGAAAATATAAACACTGATTGGGCATTAAGAATATCCGCTAACCAAACTAGTAAGGCAGTTGATAATGATAACATCACATGCGATAAAGTACGCACAAAACCACCTACTCTTCCCATCATTTCATTAGGCACAACATCTTGGATAATAACGTCTTGCGCAACCAAACATGAAAATGTACCAATAGATAATACGAACTGTGCCAACATAATCATTTCCACTGAAGGTATTAGAAATAACAGCAGGCCAATAATACTTGTGCTAACACTTAAAATCAAAAATTTCCCACGCTGCCAATGCTTTAATTTAGCAGTCAAAACTGAGCCAACCAACATCCCAAAACCGGCACAAGCAAAGGATAAGCTAATAAAACTATCAGATAATGCCAAACTATGCTTCATGTAAAATATTAATAAGGTCTGCATACCGCCAACAGCTAAACCACTCGCAAGCACCACAATTAAAAGGTTTTTTAATACCATATCATTCTTGAAGAAAACAAATCCTTGTAGCATGGCATCAGTGACTGAACGGATAGAAGTGATACTGCCCAGATTTTTTTCACTGGGGATACGGCTCCAAATGCACATAACAATCGGCCCAAAGTAAGTCAGGGTATTTAGCCACAGCAACAGCTCATAAGATGAAATACTTAATAATATTCCTGCCACAATGGGGCCTATCATCAACATGGCTGTGAATAATCCGGCTAAGCCAGCCGTGGCATCCACACGTTGTTCTTTAAACATGATCGGAATAATCGCTATTTCAGCGGTACGTGAAAACTCAAAGCCAACACTTACTAACGCACCCAAGACATAAATCATCCAGACATGTAACAATTGAAATTCATACAAACCGGCTAATAAGCCGCTGCATATAGCTTGAAATATGAGCGCAGCAAATATAACTGTACGTCGATTGATTCTATCGACAATTGAACCGATGAAAAAACCGCATATTACTCGGGGAAAAAATTGGCAAATAGCCATTAAGCCCATATCAACGATAGAACCCGTTAAATGGTACATTAATAAAGGTAAGGCTAATAAATAAATTGCATTACCAAACCTATCTACTAATAAACCAAAGGCATAAGCCAGATAACGTTTATTTAACCAAATAGTTGTCTTCATTAGTTCATATCCATGTTAAGGGAAGTGAGGAGACATGGGGCACTTCTCCTCACTTCAATAAGTCGTATTGCTTGTACAGTGTATTATGACCTTATTCTCAATTTAAAACAGTACTTTTAGTAGTCATACTATTTTTACTGATCATTTTTCTGTACAACACAAACTGACAGGTATTAACCCACAGCTTGAATAATACGACGAACAGGTTTTTTGTATAATTTAGTCATTAGATTTTCCTCCTATTTATATCTGATGTATTAAATTATCGTCAATCAATATTAACCATTTGATTGTGCGATACGACGAACGGGTTTTTTAAATGATTTAGTCATCGTCCGATCCTCCCATTTCTTTGTTAAAGACACATTACCCATATCATGGATAACACCCAGATTGCTAACGCAAATAGAATTCTCTGACTTTATGTGGCATACCATCTATCAAGTTATAAGCATTGATAAAGCCACTACGGCCACCAACTAATAAAATGGCACGCCCATCTTCACAGATTCTGGTGGCGAAGGCTTTAGTAAAATCAGGCAAATATTCAGCAAGCCCTACTATCTCATCCGTAGCATACTCATAAACGCCTAATTGATAGCCATAACCACCAGCGTAAACATAATTACCACATATAACCGCGTTTTCCTTCGTATTTGTCATACACTCGCCAAACATATGTTTGCGCTTATAATTATCTAGATCTAATTCAAAGACTCCATCTGCACCTGTCACTAAGATATGATTATTCGCATCTCTGAACAGGCGCTTCAGTCGCAGTGAGAATTTCACAGAACCCAAAATATCATGGGAGTCAGCCGCATAGACGTGAACTGCTTGATGCCTATCCGCTGTTACTGCCCGCCGCCCATCAACAGTATAGGTACAGCCATATGAAGCGCTGCCAACGGGTATTTCATCATGTAATTCACCGTTCGCTGTCAAAAGCTCATATACTGTACCTGCATCAGAGGACACCATGCAGCGGTCATACTCAATATTAACTGCAATACTTCTTGGCACACCTAATACTTGCCTATACCATAATAAATCTCCTTGGTAATTAGCTTTGAATACATAACCACTACGAGAAATGCCAAGGTATGACCCATCTGGCAGTACTTTGACATCTTTAATAATCCCAAAGCCATGCGTGTGTTTCGCCAATTGTTCAATTTGGATCGTATTAAATTTACCCGGCTTATAACGTAATAATGTAACACCGTCATCTGTACCCACATATAGATGACTATCATCACCAGGATGAGGCTCAAATATCCATGCACATTTATTTCGATAATGAGACTGGTTGACAATTTTCCCATCAGCATTAATATTGACTATCTCGCCTGTTTGTAGCAGAGCGTAGATACTTTCATGAGAAACAACACAAGCATGGATAATTTGAAAATCCAAAGGTCCTATGACTTTCTTTAAACTAAAGTCTTTTTCTGTATTATCAAATACACAGATTTTTCCATTAAACCCACCGACAAATAAGTAGCGACATTTTGGATCAAATTGGATAAATTCATTATCCTCATGAGAGATTGGATAAGATTTAAAACCAGTACCATCTTTCTCAATGGTTGTTACCCCAGTTTTGACAAACATATCATCACCAAAACCACCATCTTGAGTTGTCCAAAATCGGTCATGGCGCTTGTCATACACAACACCATGAACCACATTACTATCTACTCGCACTTCCACAGGAAATTCATAGCTTTCAATATTACCAATAAACAAGCGGCCTTCAACATCAGATAATGCATGTGTTGTTGCATCCGTCACACATAAACAATCGAAAAAAGTCGGACTGGGTGAGAGTCTAATATCAACCACATCAAAACTCTCTACATCGAGCACAACCATTTGGTTATAACCGTTAGTGGTATACAAACGATTATTAAACACTGCGATGCCTCGGTTGGGTGATGGTGAAGGCTCTTCATCCTCCATTAAATCCTCAGCAATACATAGATTATTTTCATCATAAAAATCCAATGGTTCAAGAGTATCCAAACTCCATTTACCAATCGCGCCAGCACGATCTTTTGTAAAAATATACTGGTCAGTGACGCATAAGGAATTGATTGGGCGTGTATAACTGACCGTTGGTGATGTTTGTAATAAGTTCAGTTCCAAATCAAATTTGTAAACACGCCCTTTAACATCCGATGTAATCAGTACATTGTGGCTTTCAGAGTAGGTAATACGTAATAAACGATTATGAATATTCATCACTTTTATCCTCTTACTTCTTCGACCAAGCGAAAACCAATGGTGTAAATCGGCTTATCATATGCACCATGTCGCCGGCTTGTTCTTGCTAAATCAGCATAACGAGCGAAGGAACCACCACGGCATATTCGGTAACTGCCTAACGCTGAAGCTAGATCATCATTAATATAATTACCGCCTGGGTATGCGTGGTACTCATCTAGAACATACTCTTCCACATTACCCGCCATATCGGTGATGCCAAAACTGGAGTTTCCCTTGGGGAATAAACCCACGGGCGTACTTTTATAGAGACGCTCCTCAAGCGTATTTGCGCAGTCAGCTTGGTATGAGCCACCCCAAGGGTATTCCAGATGCTGTTTGCCACCAGCGACATATTCCCATTCATATTCAGTCGGTAAGCGAAAGTGACGTGTTGTTTTCTCTGATAGCCAGCGCGCATAGGTATCAGCAGCTTCAGCACTCACTGTATATACTGGATGATTCGCCTTTACTGTTGGATAGATACCGAATTCCCAGCTACTTGGTAACTCTGAATATTGTGTATCGAGTAAAAATGCACGGTATTCTTGATTAGTTACCAAATATTTACGAATATAAAATTTATCTATATTTGTAGTAAAGCAGGGTGTTTCTTTTAAAATCCATGACTCTTTTACTCCAACATCCTGATACTGCTCAAGTACTGTTGAGACTTTCTCTTTGGCTAATCCAATAGCAGCTTTCGCCTGTGAAATCTCTACCATGATGGGTGCATAGGTATTAATCCTTGGGTCACCACGCAAAGCGAGTAACTGACCTGCGACCATACGTACAGCTAGTGATTCATGACTTGATTCAGCCAAAGTCACTAAGCGATCGATACTAAGCTGACAAAAATCATTGTATAACTGCATATGATCCTCCTGATTTGTTTTAATAAGATATTCGGGTAAGCCCATGGCTTCACGACTACTTTGTTCATTGATTGCTAAGTCTGTTGCTTGACACTGGTCATTATCATCTTCTATCTGCTCTGATAGTACTACTGTATAGATATTCCCATCATAACTAGTGGCAGCAAAGATTTGCTTATTCGCATCAAATGTCAGGCATGATATACCTGCCGTTGTTAAGTGATGAGTGTTCCAAGACTCATTTAATCGATCATAAATACACACTGTGCCATGATAATCACCTGTAGCAATGTAATAGCCACATTGGCTCGCTGCTATACATTTTATTGAATGCTTATGTGGCGTTAAAATAATCTGTTGCTCAATGGCTGAAGTGATACGTAAAGTTAAATCACGACTCACACTGACAAATGTATCCTCAGTTAACCATGCACAACCATTAGCTATTTTATCATGAGCATTAACCAGCTTTTTATTATTTAGAAAATCATTAATATCACAAAAATTAGCCGCACCTGTTGCATCTACAGAAAAAATATAATTATCTGACGCGGCAATACCTTTAATGGCATTTTCATGTAAATTAATTACATCAACAATCACGACATTACCTTCATGCTTTTTAAAAATAATCCCCTCACCTGTATATGAACCAATAATGACATGATCTTTTTTATCTAATGTAAAATTAGCACCACAGTTGAGCGGTGAGCGATGTTGGTAAATCACCTCACCAGTTGTTGCGTTAAACACTTCGCCAGACTGACCTCCGGTCAATATAATCCCCTCTATCATTACGAGGAAATTACATAAACTTGGTAGGCTCTGTACCACATCGTTATTTTTGTAAAATAATCCTGCATCACCTATGGTGTAGTGGTTATTTTTATCAACTAAAATTGCATTTTTACAGCGATCATCTTGATACAATGAGGTATCCCATACATCATTAGTATAATCATAGAGTGCATAATGGCTCCCAAAGGTTGATAACACCACATGATTATTGCCAAGAAAATCACCTGACCGTGCCCATATAATATTAGGCAAATTAGTCTGTTTAATTTTTTTAAGTTGGCCATCAATCAGTTTCCATAACATCATACTTCTGTCATAGCTGAGACTCATCAACATGGATTTTTCCGCATTAAAACATAAGCGCTTAATCCCTGCCGAGTGTGCTTCTATTAAGTACTTTTCTTCACCCTTAAATAAGATGATCTCACCCAAGTCATTACCAACTATCACTTCATCATTAGGAGTGATCACTACGGTGTCAGTTTCTATTCCATCTAAGTCAATATCTCGGATTAACTTCCCTGATTTGCTATGCCAATATTTTACTGTGCCATCATCGCTGCTACTGATTAATACAGAATCTTTTGACCATACCACTGATAACACATCACGCTCATGCCCTTCGATCACATTAATGAGCTGTCCATTGAAGTTATAGATATGAATCGCATGGTCACGCGAACTCGTTGCAATCACTTCATCGGTGGGATGAAATGCTACACCTTCAACATCGTCATCATGTCCTGAAAGCACTGAAATCAAGCGCATGTCTGGCACAGACCATAAGCGTGCACTGTAATCACTACCACTTGATACTAAATACTGACCACAGGGGCTAAATTGGCATTGATTAGCTAGATGGTCGTGAAAACCACAGGCAAGAGCTTGCTGTTGTTTTGCATCCCAGATAATCACTCGGTTATCATAGCCTGCTGTTGCAACATATTGGTCAGCATACGTTGCAACACCACTAATAGGTGCTTGATGGCAGATCATGGCTTACTTCTCCCCAATATCTAAATGATGATTTGTTCTACGAACTTTAGCTTCTAAGTAGCGACGATTTTTATCATTGATAAAACAGCCAGTGCGTACTGATTCAACAACATCGATACCTAATTCTTTTAACTGATCGATTTTATCTGGATTATTAGTTAATAAGCGTATTTGTTTTGAATTTAATGCTTCTAACATTTGTGCTGCCACATCATAGCAACGTAAATCCTCTGATAAATTCAATTGCTTATTTGCTTCATAGGTATCATATCCTTGTAATTGCAAGGTATAAGCATCAAGTTTTTTGTACAAGCCAATACCTCGTCCTTCCTGTCTAAGATAAAGTAAAATGCCACCGCGACGACTAAACAAATCTAATGACTGCCTTAGCTGTTGACCACAATCACAACGCATTGAACCGAATAAATCACCTGTAATACATTCAGAATGCATGCGCACTAATGGCATTTCAGTTTTGTCAGCTTGATTAAAGACTATGGCAAAATGTTCTTTCTTATCCACTAAATTATCAAACGTACAATAACAGCAATCGCCATACTTACTTGGGACACAGACGCGATTACGGAGTGTTGCACTCGTATGCTGGTTATTATAATTACTCGATGTAGTTTGTTGTTGATTATTGTTTAGCATGTTTGTAGCCCTTACTTACTTTATTGATATGTTTTTACGGACTTTAGCGAATTTTTTTATTTACATATCTTACATTGTTTAATTCGCCTATCTAAATCCTTCAGCTTCAGTTAATAAATCTCAAAAATTAAATTCCCATTAACATTTAAAATAGCGGGTTATGAAAACAATATGTACAGTAAAAAATACGGAAAGCACATCACCAAATCTCCTTAAGAATCCTCAAGTGTGGTGTGCCCGCAGCAAGTTGCGGAGAATCAAGTGATAAGCAAGACAAGAAAAGATAGCTAGACTATTGGCAAAATTGAAATCTTTAGCTGGCGGAAAATAACACGCTAGAAAGCCCTAAATATAAGATGCTATGCATATATCAACATTGATGAATTAATTGCGTCAATGCAGTTTTAATCATCTTTTTAGAGGCTGCACTCACACCTGCTTCTTTAGCAAATACATCCCAAGTTGAAGTCGCTTGTTTGACTTCATTAATAATTTCAATAGCTCGCACTTCTGGTAAATTTGCTATTTTTGCTAGAGAGAGTAAGTGCGAACGTTGAGGGCACTTGCCTTCTCCCATAACCATAGTACAGTGTTCACCACTAGGGCCTGAGGAGAAAGTTAAATCATAGGAAGGTGATACTTGCCATTGGCCTTGTGGCTGCATTAGAAATGAGAAGTTTTTAGCATGATCATCGCGATTATGGCTGAGCACATTAAACACTGCAGCTCGAAATTGTACTTCACATTCTTGTACATTTTTCGTAAGCCAGGACGTAACCCGCATAATTGTCTCATAATCGAGACTTGGTTCACGATGGTCAATATGCAATAAGCCACTGACTGTATGCATATGTAAATGCATCTTATTTATTCGGTCAAAGCGCTCAACAGCAAAATAACCCGAACAATGCTGTGCTGGAAATAACCGTGTTTCTGGCATATTTAGACCTGCTGCTCGCGCCATCAATGAATAGGCATATTCAATTGCACCGATATCTTTAGGATCAAAGGATGAAGCAAATTTAATAAGCCAATCCTCATTATCAATCTTAACTAGTACTTTAGGTCGCGCCCCAGCAGATGAGCCATTCATAGCTAATAAGTCATCAAGGAACGCATCATTATCATGTTCTGTGAATTGTGAAATTTCATGGGCAATTTCATCAAAATTTTCATGCGCTATGGGCTGTGTTGATGGTATTTCCGGTTCGTAGACCAAAGCCCCCATGCCTTGGCTACCTACGTAACATAAGCGGTCAAGTGGTGAAAGCTGATCTGGATTGATACTTAAAGCGCGAAGTTTTCTGTCTAATAATAATCGCCCCCACCCATCGGGTAAGCTATCGTTAAATACACCAAATAAGCCCTGAAAAACATAATCTTCATTAGTAATAAGCGTCTTTTTTAAAGGTAGTTTAAAAGGTGATAAGAGGAGTCCAGTACTCAAAAATTCGGGGGCATATTCAAAATAAAATCGCCGATTTTTTAAAGCTAACTGTCCTACATGTAGCTTCTCGCTAGCTCGTAAATAGTACACATTCATATCTGTAATTGGTATCATTCTCTGCCCCGCTGACGAGTATTATCTTTGAGTAATTCGTCAATAGAGTTAAATTCCTCAGCAGATTTTAATTTACAAATATCGATAAAGTCCTCAAGAGCACCCAGCACCATAGCAAGCTTTAATAATGACAGCAGAGAAATATTACCTGTGGACTCAAATTTTTTTATCACACTATAACTAACACCTGACCGCTCAGCTAAGGTCTTCTGACTAAGATTGAGTGCCAGTCGCTTAGCACGTACCTGCCTGGCTATGTGGCTAGCCATCTCATGAGGCATAATCATAATAGACATTATAGTATCTCTTATAAGCAATTATCACGCATAAAGTATATTATAGTAGCAATTATAGGAAAAGCCACCTATTATTCAGGACGTCATCGACAGGTTACCAAATTGTCTTAGCAATAATCCTGGATATGCTGGACACGTTCTTTAATAACCATACAAATATCATCAAAAATCGCAGCCTGAATGCCTTCGCTCGCCAATGTTTTGCTAAGTTGCTGAGCTTGAGCTAAACATTCAATTGCTGTGGTTTGTAATAACTCTGCAAAGCTTTTTTTGGCTGAAGCTGTATTAGGCACAAGCTGGCACCAATGCCGCATAAAAACATCTTCAGGGTGATATTTTTTACCAATTCTCATGGCCATTTTCTTGGCTAATCCTGGATACACCTTAGTACTTAGCAAATCATATGCAGGTGCAAGCTGTGGTTTTTGTTGCTTATATAGTAAAGAAAAATTCTTACCGTGCGCGTCGGCGTTACCAATACAATAATTAAATATAATTCGCTTTAAAAATTGAAGCTGATCAACTGCAGGAATCGCAGAATATTTTTCCAATATTGCTTGACACTGTCTAATACCAGGGCCGCCCTCTCGCTCATATTTCAATTCCGGCATAATGCCTAATGCTTGGCAAAAATCTTCTTGATGCAATCTCTTGGTAATACCCAGATCATCTTGGATACGGTCATAGCGCGCAACTAAGAAATAAGATTGCTTATCTACCTGTGCTATGTTTACTGTAGGTACTTCAATCCCAACCAACCTTGCCAAGCGCATACAAAAAAACTCATTTTCAACACTCTCAGGTATATCACTAATCATTGGTTTTAATAAATGAGTTGTGGGCCTATTGCCTTTTGTTAAAGCGATCTTATTCTCAATGATAATAACCGGTAATTTTTCTTGTGCACCTGCTAATGATAACCGCATCCCATCGTTTGCTACTAGCAATGGCCGACTCTTTAAAAGTAGCAAAATCTCTTTTAGTCTTTCTTCATCAAGGATTTCAACACCTTCATCAATCCCCGTGTTTACTGCCTCTCCTATAGGATATAATGATACAGCCCCAGCACACTCACCACCTATTGCTTTTAATAAGGCAAAGGGATTTTTATCTGAAATACCTAGAAACTTGGCTATTCTACTTAGAGCAATGTCATCTGGTAATAGACCTGAAAAAAAAGCCTTAGTAAGCTGATCTGAATAAGTTTCTGAACTAAGTGGTAAAGAAAGCGATAGACTCGGTAAGGTTTGCTCTAGATATCCCTTATTATAGGTAAATGACAATAAGCCATCATCAGCCTGTTCAAGCTGTCCCGTGAAAACACCATGTAAATAGACATCTAATATTCGACTCATGCTTGCTCATAGCTCTTAATTAACACATCCATTCCCAGCATCCGCACCACATGCAATGATTTACCAAGATGGCAAGAACTTTTGCCCTGCTCTAATTCACGGACGAATCGCACGCCAACACCACATACGGCAGCTAATTGTTCTTGCGTTAAGCCCTGCCGCTTACGGGTCGTTTTGATTAACTCCCCTAATTGGTCTGTATCGGTTAATAGCTGCATAAATCATCCCCTTCGGGTTGATTATAGCTAAATATGCTCCAAAAACAAGGAAATCAACCTGTTCGGGTTGATTTAGGCAATTTTAGCCGGTTTACTGCTAAAAAGATCCCGACCGGGATGATTATCGTACTGCGGCTCACATAAAGTTCAGCACTGAGTTAAGCCTTACGACTTACCCGTTAATCCAATAAAGGTAACTTAACAAGGAATGTGCAGGTAAAAATAGTGCCACCTGTGGGCTTAGTCGCCACATCGATCTCGCCATTTAAGTCATTGACATATTCTCTCACAATTCGCAGCCCTAAGCCTAAGCCTTTATACTGATTACGGTTGGATTCTGTAAGGCGTGTGAATTTCTCAAAAATATATAATTGCTTCTCTGCAGGGATACCAACCCCAGTATCCTCTACTGTAAATTTAAGAATAGCTTGGTGGTGGTTGATAGACTTAGCTAACTTTGTAATTAATATCACATCACCTGAAGGCGTAAATTTGATGGCATTACCCACAAGATTCATTAATATACGAAATAGTCGATGTTCATCACTGATAATTACTTTTGGTAAATTTTCATCATGCTGCAGATAAAACTCTAAGCTCTTTTGGATCGCTGCAGGCTGTTCAATAGTCATGATTCTATTTAACATTGCTTGCAAATCAAACTTTTTATCAACAATTGGTAATAATGCATTTTCAATCCGAGAAAAATCTAAAATACTATTGCAATAATCTAATAATTCTTTGCCGCTATTAGCAATATGGGCTAGTAATTCCTTCTTTTCTTCGGCTTCTTCTTGCTCCCACAGCACATTAGCCAAACCATATAACCCGCTCAGAGGTGTACGGATATCATGTTCCATATTTAAAATAAAGTGATTCTTTACTTCAAGAGCTTGCTCGGCTTTCTCCTTTTCTACACGTAATTGTTCTTCAACTTGTTTAATATGGGTAATATCAAGGAAAGTACCAATTACACCATTAGCTTCACCTTGTTCATTGATCATCGGCATTTTTTTAACGAATACTTGACGAGTATCGCCATCTCCTTGCACATTTTCTTCTTCATAAGATATAGGCTTTTTATTGTCTAACACGTATTTATCATCATTCATATACTTTTCTGCAAATTGTCTCCAAGGCAATTCACGATCCGTCTTACCAATGACATATTTCACATCACTGTAACCCGCATGTTCAGCAAAGAGCTTATTACAGCCGATAATACGGCTATTCTTATCCTTCCAAAAAACGGGTAAGGGTACAGAATCGATGACCTTCTGATAGACTGCACTGTCTGCCCCCATAGGCTCGACCAACATACCAAGTAAAATATACTGCTCACCTTCTTGCTTATCCACTTGCCATTTAAAATCCTGAGCTTGCTCTGCAAGCATGTGGGTTTTATGAAAAATGTGGGGAAACTCTATGACTGGAAATTTTTGTTCCATATAGGGTTTAACAAGCTCTCGATAATCAATGTCAATGTCTAGACTTTGCTGGTTTTGATAGATAATTTGGCGGTCGCAATTGAAAATAATTAGCAGGGGCATAGTACTCATTGTCACAATTTTGGTTTTATTCATCAGTTAAGCATTCTACCTATGTCTACTACCATTACGCGTTGGGCTTTGCGGTGCTTGTGACACTATTGGTGTAGTAGTACTAGTACGCTCAGCATTGGTACTTCCGAGCACAGCCTCAGCACTGCAACTACGCTTGATAGGCAAAGGTGAAGGCTTAGAACCGCCAGTTGGCGCAACTCTGAGAGCGGGCACGCCGACTACTGGTGCTTGTGCTGTTTCAACGCCAATGCGGTGACCTACATTTTCTTTTCCAACCATAGGGATCTTTTTAGTGCTACTGTTTTTTTTTAATCTCCCTGCTTTTACAGCCTCGGAATGACTTGGCAACTGACTAACAAGCTCCTTTTTCATGCGGTCAAGCTGCATCACATCCTCTGTAATCACTTGCTCAAGATTAGATTGGTAAAAAGCGTAAGGGTTACTTACGTCTACCTTGCGCGTCTGTTGCGGTGATGAACTTGGTGATGTCTTTGGTGAAATATTTTCAACAGCCGAAGCTTGTTTAGATAAATCTTGGCTATCGAGATGACTATGTGCACACCCACCGAAGAATCCGTTATAATAGCGACCATAATAATCCGTTATAGCTTTTCTTTTTACAGCACCCAATTGCTGCAATTGGGGATCGGCAAATATCCCTTCCAGTCTCTGGGTAAATTCAGTTTGCGCCTGCATACTTGCCATAGCTTTTTCTAGGCTGTCAGTGAATTTTAACAGCTTCACACTTTCACTGGTAATTAAACCTAGCATTTGCTCACTGACACCGGGCTCATTACGCGCATGGTGGGGACTTTTGGGATCATGAATATCAACGATACCACTGGTTTTTACTACGCCATAGCTAACATCCAATAATTCAGCACCTTGAAGTCCACTGAAATAATTTGCAGCCCCGCCTAGAATAGCCATCCCTTTATTGTACTTATCCCTGCTATTCTCGTTGGTAGCTATAGACTGTTTATCAATATTTAATTGATTGCCCTGCTCCAACCAGAACTTCATATCATCAGTAATTTCAAGTTCTGTACTCTGTGCCATGTTGGTTTCAGGCTCGTAAGTAACATAAGCAATGCCATCGCCTACGTTAGTAATAGCTGCATGAGGCCCAAAACAGCAAAAGGATGTTCTAATATTTTCTAAGTGTTTAGGTAAACGTATTTTTGCCATAGCTTTAAGGCGGATCGTACGACTCTCTGGCTTATAGGGGACATGCAGACTATGATTGAGTTTCTCAGTATTTTGCCAAGCACAGTTAATAATATAATCGGTATCTAACGTCTCAGTTTTACCCGATGTTTTATCCATATACGTAATTGTGAAACGCTTATTTGTACTACTGGCTGCATATTCGAATTGTTTCACTTCACAAGCACGTTTAGTGATAATATTCGGGTGCTTATCAACTTTCTCGATCAAATCCTCGCGTAGTCGTTGCCAGTCTAAAATTTGCTCATTGGTCTTATAGAGTGCTTTTACATTCAGTAAGTAACTAGGTCGTTCCTCTTTGTGATCAATTAACTCATCTGGTTTACCCAAAACTTGGTTTTTAGGGTCTTCATCTACAAGGCGTTCATATTCTTCAACAATAGCTCCATGTGTTGCAGCAATATTGCCATACTTTTTTACACTCTCCTTGACTATGACATAATCGCTACCAGACAAATTTTCTGGTACCTTCAGCAAATAATCTCCATAATTACGCAGAAACTTCACTGTACTACGCAAAGCACTTTTGGCTGATTCTGGATCAATATAGTGCAAACCTGCACCAACGCGGCAAGGGGTATTATTACTAGCGCCGAGAAGATATTCATCAAGGGTCTCAAATAGATAAACTCGATACCCCTGAGCGGCGAGTGCTAAAGCGGCCGTCACGCCGGCAATACCACCACCGACAATGGCAACCTTTCGCATAGGGCCTTTATCACTAGATTGCTGTTCTGGATCTGTCATTGTTTACGTCTCGCTAAAACACTTCAGCAGCGCCATAAAAGCATAACGACAGCAAAAAGTGTTGGATATTAATTCGATACTGTTTTTATAATTATTTAGTCGGTTAATATATTGCTTACTGCTTGAACTACTATCTATAACTACTAATCCAGCTAGTTTCATTTTAACTGCCTTCAAATTTGTACATTATGTGTACTACTGATAAATATTTAATATAAGTAGTTGTTTTCAATAATAAAGCTGAGTAAGCCATATGAATTAGCTATATAACCGTTCCATGGCAAGCAACTAAACTGTCTGACTCTCTCTCCTACTACAAGGAGGCACGGCCAGATGCTGTGTAAGTTTATACCTTCTCAGTATATTTAGCTAGTAATTCCTGGGCTTTTTCCAGCGATAATGGCTTCATGAGGTATTCATTCATCCCAGCTTCAAGGCAACGGGATTCAATATCACTGCCCTTATTGGCAGTTAAGGCAATAATCGGCACCGTGTCATTGAATGCTTTGATTAGCTTAGTTGCCTCAAAGCCATTCATATCAGGTAAACCGATATCCATTAGAATTAAATCATAGTGATTTTGCTTAACATGCTCGATAGCACTGTGCCCTGTGCCAACAATCTCAAACTCGCATTTAATTTTAAGAAACAGATGCTTAGCGACCATTTGATTGGGGATATCATCTTCAACCACAAGCACTCTAGGTATGTCAGACATTATAACTTCCCTTCATTGACATATTAACGCGTAAAGCATATGCCCTTCTAAGTGATGATGCAACCACTATATGCAATTAAATATATTTTTTTATCATGCAATTGTGAACACGTATATTTATTGTTCAATCATGCTGCTAATAACAGAAAATGTGCGCTTGAATATTATCAGGGCCATGCTAGTATACGCGCCTCAATGGTGACCTTATCGGTTCCCTAGCAACAACTGAGCCGCGAACCCCGTCAGGTCCGGAAGGAAGCAGCGGTAGTGGTGAGGGGTGTGATAGGGCTTGCTGGTTTGGTCGCCACCTTCCAATAACGTCGTCTTTTTCACTGTGGCTTTGTTGCAAATACTTTTTGAACACTAGTCATTTACCCCTTGATGTAAACTCCTGTATTCAAAAAGCATTTGCGCCTCGCCACAGTAAAAAATACTCGTTCTTGGTTAATTAACCAACATCTCATTTATCCTTAAATAAACTCCTAACTCAAATGCCTGTCGCGCCTCGCCACAGTAAAAAATACTCGTTCTTGGTTAATTAACCAACATCTCATTTATCCTTAAATAAACTCCTAACTCAAATGCCTGTCGCGCCTCGCTACAACACAAAATACTCGTTCTTTACTCAAGGTAAACTCCTGTATTCAAAAAGCATTTGCGCCTCGCCACAGTAAAAAATACTCGTTCTTGGTTAATTAACCAACATCTCATTTGTCCTCAAATAAACTCCTAACTCAAATGCCTGTCGCGCCTCGCTACAACACAAAATACTCGTTCTTTACTCAAGGTAAACTCCTGTATTCAAAAAGCATTTGCGCCTTGCCACAGTAAAAAATACTCGTTCTTGGTTAATTAACCAACATCTCATTTATCCTTAAATAAACTCCTAACTCAAATGCCTGTCGCGCCTCGCTACAACACAAAATACTCGTTCTTGGTCAATTAACTGGCAATTTATGCCTACGAAGTAATTAGCTCTTGCCTCTATTCTCCATTAGTGAACTTCGGTAAAATAGCTCACTTAGTTTTTCTTATGGATCACCTAAATACTATGAGCAACCAGGTTTCAGCAAGAAAATGGCGTCCGCAAAACTTTAGCGAAGTCATTGGTCAAAGCCATGTAGTACAAGCATTAAGCAATGCCCTCACCCAAAAGCGCTTGCATCATGCCTATTTATTTACCGGTACACGCGGTGTTGGCAAAACCACTATTGCCCGTATTTTAGCCAAATGCCTTAATTGTGAAAATGGCATAACCGCATCCCCCTGTGGTGTATGCAGTACCTGCAGAGAAATCAGTGAAGGCCGTTTTGTAGACTTATTAGAAATCGATGCTGCCTCACGTACCCGCGTTGAAGATACTCGCGACTTACTCGATAATGTCCAATATATGCCAACACGTGGGCGCTACAAAGTCTATCTCATCGACGAAGTCCATATGCTCTCTGGCCACAGTTTTAATGCTCTCCTGAAGACATTGGAAGAACCGCCTGCCCATGTGATTTTTATTTTAGCGACTACCGATCCACAACGTTTACCCGTAACAGTACTGTCCCGTTGCTTACAATTTCATTTGAAAAAAATGCCCATTGAACAAATTAGCCAACAACTCAGCGCCATACTCGAACATGAGAAAATCAATTTCGAAACACAGGCATTAAAATCACTGGCTAAAGCCGCTGATGGCAGTATGCGTGATGCTCTGAGTTTATTAGACCAAGCCATTGCATACAGCGATCAATCACTCACGGCAACTGCCATTTGCGATATGCTTGGTGTGGTAGAACAACAGCATATTTTACAATTAATCCAAAATTTAGTAGAGGCCAATGGTATCAATATCTTAAGTATCATTGCTGATTTACAACAACAAGGCGCTGACTTTGATAATGTGTTAGAAGAGTTATTATCTTTGCTACAGCAAATTGCGGTGATTCAAGTCATTCCCGAATCCACACCTGACAATGAGGAATTAGCACATATTGCCGCTAATATTGATAAAGAAACCATACAACTTTATTACCAAATTGGTCTCACCGGCCGACGTGACCTACCCCTAGCGCCAGATC
Organism: Gammaproteobacteria bacterium; assembly: GCA_965230425.1. Lineage (GTDB taxonomy): Bacteria > Pseudomonadota > Gammaproteobacteria > UBA1113 > UBA1113 > CBDDKW01. The sequence goes on from CBDDKW010000010.1 coordinate 116,407, forward strand.
CTCGCACTGGCTTCGAGATGCTGATGCTACGCATGTTAGCCTTCCGCCCGAGCACACCGTTAGACCATGGGCAACTCACTCAATCAATACAAGCACAAACCCCAGCAGCAAAGATACAACAAGCATCAAGTCATAGCTCTGCTAAAACGCAAACACCAAGCATGGCAGCAGATACGCTTGCACAACAACCTGCACCTACTACTGCAGCACAACCCGAAGCTCCAGCCAGCAAATCAGCGCCTAAAACTGAAACTACTGCGGAGACGACAAGTAAAGCTGCGCCTATCATCAATGACAAACACGGCTTAAATTGGTCAGAATTACTGCTGCAATTAGGCTTAAAAGGCATTGCCCTTAATATCGCTCAGCACTGTATCATCGCTGATTACAAGGATAATAAGCTCTCCTTACTCATTGAGCCTAATCAAATGCCTATGCTCACTGACAACCAAACCAATCGTATTGCTGATGCCCTCAGCCAGCACTTTGATCAGCCAACTCGGGTTGATATTCAAGCAGGTGAAAAGAATTCTGATTGCCCAGCCAATATAGCTGAGCGTGCCCGTCAGGCTGAGCAACAACAAGCAGAAACGTCCATCAACACTGATCCAAATGTGCAGAAGATTCTTGCACAATTTGATGCTACAATAGCCCCTAACTCAATAACTCCACATGATGAAACGAGGTAATCCATGAGTGATAAAAAACCTGGCTTTGGCCAACTAATGAAACAAGCGCAGCAATTACAAGCCAACATGGCAAAGGCTCAAGAAGACTTGAGTAATATGAAAGTTACCGGTCAAGCTGGCGGTGGCTTATTTAAAGTCTTGATGAATGGTAAACATATTGTTAAGAAGCTAGCTATTGACCCAAGCTTACTTAAAGAAGATAAAGCTGTCATTGAAGATATTATTATTGCCGGTATCAATGATGCAGTACAGAAAGTTGAAAAAGCCTACAAAGAAAAAATGTCTGGCTTAGCTTCAGGTATCAACTTACCTGGCGGCTTTGATATGCCTTTCGGCGATATGGGCGACAAGGATTAAGGGTTGCTATTTATGAGTTTTAGCCCCTTGCTAGAGCAATTAATTAATCATCTACGCTGCTTACCCAGCGTAGGCCCAAAATCCGCTCAACGCATGGCCTTTCATTTACTGGCTCGCGATCGTGATGGCGGTAAGGCGCTCGCTCAATCATTGCTCACGGCCATGAGTGATATTAACCATTGCCAACAATGCCGTAATTTTAGTGAAACCGCTATTTGTAAGCTATGCAGTAACCCACGCCGTGATAGTACCCTACTGTGTGTGGTTGAATCGCCAGCGGATGTGTTAGCCATAGAACAAACGGGTTTTCAAGGACGCTACTTTGTCTTACAAGGCCATTTATCTCCCATCGATGGCATAGGTCCTGACGACATTGGTATGGATATTTTTCGTGAACGTTTAGCAAAGGAAAGTATTCAAGAAATTATACTCGCCACTAACCCCACCGTTGAAGGTAATGCCACTGCCCATTATATTGCACAAGTAGCCAAACAATTTAACATTGCCTCGAGCCGCATTGCTCATGGTGTGCCTATTGGTAGCGAGCTTGAATATATCGATGGCGGTACCCTGGCCCATGCCTTTGCCGGAAGAGAAGAAATACTATAATAATTTAAGAAAATATATGACCTGGGAAAAACAAGACAGTCAAACATCATCAGCAACAGATAGTTATGTGAATGCAAATGGACTCAGCGTTCAGATTATTAAAAAAGCAAATGAAGATCTGATTTTACAAATCAAAATTGAACATTCAGTTCTCAATATAATCTCGAACAAATTTAGCAAAATGGCAGAACAACTGACTCGAATACACCCGAGTATCCACCATGAATTTACTCGTAATCATAGAATACTGTCAGTCTATATTTATCCACCATGTTTATATAACCGTGACAATAAACGCTCTAGCCTTGCTGAATGTAAAGAAGGTGCTATCGCGACCTTAGCTCTGCTTAAAATTAATTACGAATTGAATACAATATTTTGGGAAGAACTTTATAACAAAATCACCCGTTTACATACGCCAGGATTGATCCAACATCACTTTCTAAAAAAAATACAAGCTCACTATGCAGCCGATGGCAGCCGTAGGTTTCCCTGTAAAGCAGCAGGTAAACATTTTACTGAAGAAAAACCAAAAGTTGATGAATCTACAGCACTGCTTAATTGCCAGGCAACACATACACACAGTAAACCCTCTGCAAATGTTCAAACACCGGCTGCGCTATTTAAGCAATTAATAACTAACCCCAACTCATTATCCATTAACGATCGTACTGGACTCAGTGCTTCACTGGATCCATATATCCAACTTTACCTAAAACTATACCCCATAAGCAAAACAGGCAGCAGTGAGAGCGGTTTATGTCCCTGTTGCCAAAAAAGATTGGCACAAACACCTAGTACACATTTAAAACAACAAACTGCATCTTAATAATAAGACTGCAAACACCTATTACTTGCCTGCGAATATCAAACATATATCAATGTTGAAATATTTATGCATCATTGCTCATCATCGCAATGTACATTGTTACCCGTATAACCTAGGAAAATTACTAGGTTGACTTTAAAGCAGATTTTGCTATATCTTACATTAAAGGGTCGTAGAATACCTTGCCAGTACAATAAATAAAAAATAAGTTCACAATTTATCTGAAATAATAGTTACGTACATAGTTATCATTCAATTAAGGTAAAATAGGTGAAAGAATATGCAACCCAACACGCCAAGCTTATGCCATGCAGTAATCAAACAGGCCATTTTATCCGAAAATTATGCTACTTTAGATAGTTACGATTATCTTATATTCTGGAAAGACGACTCATTACACTATCAAGGCTGCAATAAAAAATTTGCAGAATTACATAATGCTAAAGTAAACGACCTTATTACGCTTAATGATTATAATTTAAATTGGCAATCTGACGGTCACGATGCTGAGTTTTTTCGTGCTAATGATAGATACGTAATGCAACATCAACCAATTATTAACGAATATGAAACTATCGTTTTACCAAACCAACCTAAATTAGAACTGCTAACCAGTAAATTTCCACTAAAATCACATCGCAACCAATGTATTGGTATTTATGGTATCTCTGTTACAGTTAAAATAGAACATCAATCATTACTGTATAAAAATCACAATATCACCCCACAGGAGCAACGCGTTCTACAATTCTACTTACGCGGTTACACTGCTAAAGATATGGCAAATGAATTATCTATCTCCACTAGAACCGTCGAATTCCATATTGCAAGTATTAAACAAAAAACTCAATGCGCCAATAAAAAGCAACTTATTGAACGATTGGAATACTACAAGATGATAGATTTTAATTTATAACTTAGCTGCCAACTTCGCCCCTTCAGCAATGGCGCGTTTCGCATCTAACTCGCGGGCTAAAGCAGCACCGCCAATTAATTTAGGTACGATACCCATCTTCTGTAGAGGGGTGAATAATGCCTGTTGAGACTCTTGACCGGCACAAATGACAATATTATCGACTTCCAATAATTGCTCTTTACCTTCATGTCTAATCACAATCCCAGCATCGGTAATTTTTTTATAATCGACACCACTGAGCATATGTACTTGTTTATGCCGCAATGAACTACGTTGGATCCAGCCAGTGGATTTACCTAACTCTTCACCCAGCTTGCCGATCTTTCGTTGCAGCATAAATAACTCACGGGGTGAACGATGGGGTTGTTTTTTTTCTGCAGATAAACCACCACGTTGGCTTAAGCTTAAATCAATACCCCACTCTTGCAAGAAGCGATTGATGCTTAAACTGCCGGGTAAACCACTGTAACTAAGAAATTCAGCCACATCAAAACCAATGCCACCAGCACCAATGATAGCCACTCGTTTGCCTACGGGTACATGATGATACAGCACATCGATATAAGACAGCACATTAGGATGATCAATTCCCTCTATTTCTGGTGTTCTTGGTAAGACTCCTGTGGCTAAAACCACTTCATCAAATTGACGTTCTAATAAATATTCCGCAGTGACTTCTTGATGTAATTGTACATCCACTTTATGTAGGGTTAATTGCTTTTGGTAGTAACGTAAGGTTTCATTAAATTCTTCTTTACCTGGCACCCACTTCGCCATATTAAATTGACCACCAATATCACCACTGGCTTCAAATAATGTCACATGATGGCCACGACTAGCGGCAATCGTTGCACAAGATAACCCTGCTGGTCCTGCACCAATAACTGCCACTTGTTTACGTTGTACTGCGGGCATATATTGTAATTCAGTTTCATAACAAGCTCTTGGGTTTACCAAACAGGTCGCGCGTTCACCTGAAAACACATGATCCAAACACGCTTGATTACAGGCAATACAGGTATTGATTTCATCACTACGAGCTTCTACCGCTTTCTTAACAAATTCAGCATCCGCTAAAAATGGCCGTGCCATAGACACCATATCCGCATAGCCTTTCACCAGCACTGATTCAGCAATTTCAGGGGTGTTAATACGATTAGAAGTAATCACCGGTATTTGCACCTGATCACGCATATGTTTAGTAAGGCGAGTAAATGCGGCTCGTGGCACTTTTGCAGCAATAGTAGGAATACGCGCCTCATGCCAACCTATGCCTGTATTTATCATGGTCGCGCCCACTTCTTCTATAGCCGTAGCCAATTGCAAAATCTCTTGCGCTTGACTACCATCTTCCACTAAATCCAATAATGATAAACGATAAACAATAATAAAATCCTGGCCTACTGCTTGGCGAATTTTACTGACTATATCCAAGGGAAAGCGACAACGATTGCGATAATTGCCGCCCCAATCATCATCACGCTTATTAGTATGTAATGCTAGAAATTGATTAATGAGATAACCTTCTGATCCCATAATTTCTACACCATCATAACCCGCTTCTTTGGCTAAACAAGCACAACGTACAAATTTATCGATGGTTTTATACACCCCTTGGTCAGATAAGGCTTTCGGTGTAAAACGCGAAATAGGTGATTTGATAGCTGAAGGTGCCACAGAAAAAGGATGGTGAGCATAACGCCCTGCATGTAAAATTTGCAACAGTATTTTGCCACCCGCCTGGTGCACTGGCCCAGTAATCTTACGGTGTTTTTTCATTTCGTGGTTATTAGTTAACTTTGCACCTAAAGGCGTTAAGCGACCAGAGCGGCAGGGAGCAATACCGCCAGTAACAATTAACCCTACGCCACCATAAACACGTTCCGTATAAAATGCTGCTAACTTACTAAAGCCACCGCGCATATCCTCTAAACCTGTGTGCATGGATCCCATCATGACGCGGTTTTTTAATGTAGTAAAACCCAAATCGAGTGGCGATAACAGGTGAGGATAATTTGGGTGCATTTATTTTTCTCCAGTTTCAGTCGTCTCATATTCAAAGGCAACCACAACGCGTAAACCACCTTCTAAGCGATTTTCCAAACGGATGCCAGCCTGGTGTGCATGCAGCACATCCTGGGCGATAGCTAAACCTAGGCCTGTTCCCCCTGTCATGGCATTACGTGACTTATCCACACGGTAAAATGGGGTGAATACCTTTTCCAATTGTTCTTCAGGGATCCCAGGACCATCATCTTCGATTAATACAAAAAAGTGTTCCGCATCATCTTTCACGGTAACTAATACATGCTCCGCATACTTAATGGCATTATTAATAAAGTTTGAAAAAGCACGTTTTAAAGCTAAACGCCGCCCCTTGATGGGGATCCGCTGCACTTGTAAATCACACTCTACATCATGACCTTGTTCACATTTTTCATCACAAATGGCTAAGATCAATGTGGCTAAATCCAAATCCACTTCATCTTCTTGATTCGAAGCATCACGGGAATACGATAAAATCTGGTCGATCATTTCTTCCATTTCATCAAGGTCAGATGTCATACAATGACTCTGTTCTTGATTCTCTAAAAATTGCGTGGTTAATTTCAAGCGGGTTAAAGGCGTACGTAAGTCATGGGAAATAGCCGCTAGCATTAAATTGCGATCTTGTAATAAATCACGAATGCGGGTTTGCATTTGATTCATAGCATCTGCAGTTTCGCGCACAATGGCAGGACCATATTCAACTAAGGGTTCAGCATGTAGTTTAATCCCTAATTGCTCAGCAACTTTTTTAAAATTTTTCAGTGGTCCGGTAAATCGATACATGGACCAAGCTGCAAAAAACAGGGCAAAGGCAACCGCAGCTTCTAGAATAATCACTGACACTTCTATTGCAGGAAAACGGCTGCGAGGTTGCACATGAAAATTCACCCACAGGTTATCGGCAAGATGCACTGAAATAATAATATCCTTATGGACATTTTGTACTAAGGGATTAATTTTCCACAGAGCATTACTGGATAATTGAATTTCAGATTGCGGTGTGGTACTGAAGTGCACATCGAATTCACTGGTTTTAGAGACTGTGGCAATGCGATCCCATTCAGTCTTCGGTGAAATTTGCAGTAAGTATACGGTATTAACAATTTGGCTGATCACTTCATCCGTATCAGCCTCTTGCGCTAAGTCCTTACTATAAATAGTGATCATTACTACGATAACGAAATTAAACAGCACCAAGCCAGCAATGATGGCAAAAATGTATTTTCCAGGGAAGTTCTTTAGCCAAGCTAAACGAGAAGCTTTAGCCATAGCGTTCCACTTTCGCCGCTAAAACATAACCACCGCCACGCACTGTTTTGATATAAATGGGTTGCTTAGGATCTGGCTCAATTTTCTGGCGTAGACGACTAATGCGCACATCAATGCTACGATCGAAAGGTCCTGCCTGACGGCTTTGAGTAATTTCCAGCAATTGATCGCGGCTTAAGACTTGCTGTGGGCGCTCCGCTAAGGTTTCTAATAAGCGGTACTCACCATCAGTCAAAGTAATGTCTAAACCTTCTGGTGAAATCAACCGACGTAATAGCTTATCTAGTGTCCAATTAGCAAACACTAACTTGGTTGCAGTTTTATCACCACCACTAGCAGCACCTTCACCAGTACTACGACGTAAAATCGCTTTAATACGCGCTAATAATTCATGTGGATTAAAGGGTTTGATTAAATAATCATCTGCACCTAGCTCTAAACCCAGGATCCTCTCCGTCTCCTCGCCAGCAGCCGTTAGCATGATCACGGGGGTTACGCTGGTTTTGCGTAATTTACGACAAATATCAAAACCATCTTCGCCGGGCATCATTACGTCGAGAATAATCAAATCAAAGCTTTCTGATGCTAGAATTTTGAACATCTGTTCGCCATTAGCTGCGGTTCGCACTTGAAAACCGTAAGCAGCTAAAAACTTATCCATAAGATCTGTGATTTTCGGATCGTCGTCAACAATCAGAAGTCGAGGCTTATTGTCCATGAAGTAACCTACCGTATAATTATTTTACTTAAGTAAAGATATACCGGAAACTGCAACAATTCAATTTTTCTTGAAACAAACTGACAAAATTATTTTCTGGATCCCGCGGTCAAGCCGCGGGATGACGAATTTATTTCAAATTTTGGTAAAATGTTGTCATATCATAATAATCCGCCCCCTCCCAACCGCATTGTTTCCCCTCACTAAACTTGCTACCATCATTTGCAGCATTAATAGGGAGAAGCCAATGCCAGATCCGAACACTCAAGCACAGCCAGGTAACGCTCATACTGCAAATTGGTTAAAAGATTTACTGCTACTGTTTATATTATTTGCGATTATCTTTGGTATAACCAGTATGCTCAGACCACTTAGTTTCCCAGACATTATTCGCTATGCAGAAATTCCCCAGCAAATGCTCAAAAACCATGAATTCATTACCCCACGGATCAATGGTGTAAAATATTTAGCAGAACCACCCTTCTTTTATTGGTTACAATCCACGGCTCTGCAAGCTTTTGGTATGAGCTCGTGGGCCCTACGTTTTTGGCCTAGTTTGATGGGCATTATCGGCTGCTTAGTGATGTATGCTGCTGGTCGTCACTTGCATACGCGACGGACCGGTTGGATGAGTGCACTTATATTAGGTACAAGTGCAATTTACTTTCTCGCTAGTCAAACCATTGGCCCCTTTACAACGGTGAGCACCCTCTTCCTCGTGAGTATGGTCAGCTTCCTCTGTGCCGTACACACGCATAACAAAACCCGCCAGCGCTGGTATATCTGGGGATTCTGGTTTGCTGCCGCATTGAATTGCCTCATCATTGGGCTCAGCAGCTTAATCCATGCCTTAGTCATCATTGTTGTATGGATGGCTTTAATACGCGATTGGCGCTATTTAAAACACTTATTTAAACCCAGCGGTATTTTCATTTACCTGTTGATTACTTTACCCTGGATAATTTTGGCGCAAAAATACAATGCTCATTACCTGAGCTATTACTTTAATGACGTCATACTCAGCTCTTTGAGCCATACCTTTCTACAGCTTAACTTTACCTGGCAAGTACTGTTCATCGCCTTTTGTGGCTTTTTACCCTGGGCAGTATTTCTCATGACTGGCATCTGGTACACCGGCCAACAAAGCTGGCAACCCCAAGAAAAAGCCGGCTTATTTCTCTTAGTCTGGGCTGCCGTACTGACTTTATATTTCTTTTTCTCACCCTTGCAAGAAAGCCTGTGGATCTTAAATTTAATTATCCCTCTCAGCCTCATCACCGGCCGTTACCTCTCCGCAGTTTGGCTCAATGATAATATTCCCCAATTACGCTACAGCTATGAATTATTAACCATTATATTTTTAATGATTATTGGTGGCTGCTTCGGCATTGGCTTTTTGGATTTTATCCCGCTATCAGCGAATGCCATACTCTTCTTTAAATTTATGACTGTTATTGTTCTACTCTGTGCAGTCATCACATTACTACTGATCCGCTATGGTAAATTCCGTACCTCTTTTGTGACCTTGGTAATCGTGTCATTGATATGTACGAACTTATTCCTCTTCGCCTTACCGCACTTTGATAAACAAAATATTCGTCCACTTGCTGAGTCAATTCAGGCACAAGTTAATAAAGATGATGTATTAGTTAGCTATGATACGTATTACTCTCAGCTACCCATGCTTTTTAATAAACCCATTGTTGTTGTGAATTGGCAAAATCTACCCGCCTACGGTAAGCAATATCAAAATACCGGTAGCTGGGTTGTGGATAGCGACACTTTCTGGCACTACGCTAACCAACATGAACATACTTATTATATTTTCACAACTAAACAAGCCTTTGCAAATATGCCGCAGCAGCAACGCCAACAATTACAAATAGTGCGTGAATTTGGCAATAACCTTTTATTGAAAACCTAAGCCTATGAACACACGTTTACATTATTTAGATAGTTTACGCGCAGGCATCGTACTTGGTGTTTTGATTTTACATTCGGCTATGGCCTATACCACTCCTGATTTATATCCCTGGCCTTTTCACGACCCTAACACTAGCATGGGCTTCAATATTTTTATTTATATACTCCATACATTTTTAATGCCAAGTTTCTTTTTACTTGCGGGCTTTTGGGGTTGCTATATTCATAAAAGCCGTGGCACGCAAAAATTTTTTCGCGACCGCTGTAAACGCATTGCGCTACCCTTTATCATTATGATGGCGCTCTTCATTCCTTATCACGTATTACAATTATTTGGCGATATTTATTTACAATTATGTAAGCAGTACCCAACGATTTCGCCACAAATTTATATTTTACACATGAAACCCATGCTGATAGAGAGCCTACACAATGGTGCTGCATTCCGCTTTCTCAGTAATCCAGAATATTTATGGTTTTTATATTATTTAATTATTTACTATGCCGTGGTTGGCGTGCTGCTCAAGGGACGTGATATAGCTGTCAAACTAGTACCACAGCAACAGCAGCTACAGCAGCGCAGTGATAAACAACCAGTAAACCGTATCATTTCGCACTTATTACGCTATCCACTATTATGGGTTATACCCAGCACCCTGGTGCTGCTCGCCTGTGATCAATGGTATACACCGCCCCCACGGACACTCATGCCTGAATTTACCGGTGTTGTCTACTATGGATTATTTTTTACTTTTGGTTGGTTGTTTTACCATAAGCAATCCCAGATCCAAGCCTGGGCACAACAACAATGGCATTATTTATTATTGTTATTCATGAGCTTACCTATCTACCTTTATCTACAAGCTTTTGCCCCTGAATTCACGGCTCAGCATCCGCAACTAAGTGCCAGTGTTGCCCTGTTTGCAGAAGCCACCAGCATTTGGTCAATTATTTTACTTTTATTAGGGTTTTGCTATAATCACGCCAACCAAGCTAATCCAATCATTCGCTATATTGCCGATGCGGCATATTGGATTTATTTAATTAGAGTGCCAATTATCATTGGCTTACAACTTTGGGTGGCGCATATGGACATTTCATTATTAGATAAATTTTTACTGGTCATGAGTTTTACCCTCTTCATCGTCCTCGTCAGTTATCAACTCTTTGTACGCAATAGCGCACTGGGTCGTTGGCTCAATGGACGTAAACCATCAACTCACACCAATGAAGACGATAAGGAAATCACACTTCATGAAACGGGCGTATCAGTGCGGCTTCGCTAATCACTTTAGTAGCGAAGCGACCCCTGGCAGTTTGCCGCAGGGACAAAACTCTCCACAACAACCGGCACAAGGTTTATATGCAGAACAACTCAATGGTAGTGCGTTCACTGCCCCACGCCAACAAACCTTATTAAGTTGGTTATATCGCATAAAACCCTCTGTCCTCACTGAAGAATTCTGTCCTTACACGCACCCACACATTCCTGTTACTACACAACACCCCGTAAACCCAACCGCCATGCGCTGGGATCCCTTACCCATACCAGAAGATGCAACTGATTTTATCGATGGTTTATATGCAATGGTAAGTAACAGTTCACTACAACACCATCAGGGCGGCACAATTTATCACTACGCTTGTAATCAGAGTATGCAGCAACGTTATTTTTATAATGCGGATGGTGAATTATTAATTATCCCACAACAGGGCGCCTTATCTTTACGCACAGAATTTGGCATTCTTGATCTTATGCCCGAGGAAATCGCAGTGATCCCCCGGGGTATTAAATTCGCGGTAGATTTACTCGAACAAGACAGTCGAGGTTATGTGGTTGAAAACGCGGGTCAACCGTTTCAGTTACCTGAATTAGGTCCGATTGGCGCGAATGGTTTAGCCAATCGGCGCGACTTCCTCTATCCCACCGCACATTTTGAAGAATTAAATAGTGAATGTATTTTACTGAATAAATTCCACAATCAATTATGGCGGACTAAATTAGATCATTCGCCTTTAGATGTGGTGGCCTGGCATGGTAACTATGCACCTTATAAATACGCATTAGCTAATTTTAATACCATGAATACCGTTAGTTTCGATCATGCGGATCCATCCATATTTACTGTATTAAGTTCGCCTTCAAATACTCCTGGCGTTGCTAATATGGATTTTGTTATTTTCCCACCACGCTGGTTAGTCGCAGAACACACTTTCAGACCACCCTATTATCATCGCAATTGTATGAGCGAATATATGGGCTTACTCAAAGGTCAATACGACGCAAAACAACAAGGCTTCCAACCGGGGGGTAGTAGTTTACATAACCGCATGACACCACACGGCCCTGATGCGCAAGCATTTGCACAAGCCAGCACGGAAAAATTGACCCCACATTACTTAAATGATAGCCTCGCGTTTATGTTAGAGAGTACATACATCTGGCAAGCCACTACGTTTGCTGTCAATTGCCCTCAGCGCCAACAAAATTATTTATCCTGCTGGCAAGGTCTAAAAAAACAACTTTAGCAAATAAACCGATACAACAACCCATAGAGATTATCAGTACCACTATCTTGATACTGTTGTTTTATACCTAGTAAAATTACTGTAATTCACCGAGCGGATGGCTAGCTAATGCAAGGCTGTCACTGTACCTACAAATATTACAAAAAAATTACAACTCTCTGCGTGCAAATTTTATAAACATTGGCTATACCTATTTACTGTAGGACGTAAAAATCCCTCTCCTTGATAATGGACAGGGGCATGAATACAGGTAAAGTCACCATGCAATGTTACTCATCCTGTGTTCCATGCTTCACCTCGCAGGGAGGCGAGGTACTTAACTACATGAAATACAATAATAAATACTTCATTTAACTGAAGTAATCACTCATAAACTCGAGATAAAATATTCAAGTTTTGGGTGAAGTAAAGTGGTATGGCAATAACAATAGTAAGAAAGGTCAGGTAAAATCAAAGACTTATAACTATAATGCTTGTGTTAATTAGCACACTCCAAGAAATACCTTTGGTTGACTGGCACATATCACTACTAGCGGCGCGTCTGCTAGGCTTCACCCACCTAATTCAACAGCAGCCTATCAAAGATCAGCAAGCTACTGCTTATATGTAATTATCATGCCGCTCAATACACCATCGCATCAATTATTATGCTGAAAGGCGCTTAAATTCAGCTAAAGCACGCTCACGTGAGCTACGCAGCTCGACAATAGGCTGGGGATAAGTCTCTCCTAATATAACCCCAGCCTGTTCTAACACCGCTGCTGGCGCTTCCCACGGATTAAACAAATACTTATCGGGTAATTGTGCTAATTCGGGCACATAATGACGTGTATACAAACCCTGAGCATCAAATTTTTGCCCTTGGGTCACTGGGTTAAAAATACGGAAATAAGGCGCTGCATCTGCACCACAGCCCGCAACCCACTGCCAACTTGCACTATTGCTCGCCAAATCAGCATCCACTAAACAATCCCAAAACCACGCTTCACCCTGATGCCAATGCAGTAATAGATTTTTCACCAAAAATGACCCAACGATCATGCGCACACGATTATGCATATACCCCGTTTGCCAAAGTTCACGCATACCTGCATCTACAATAGGATACCCAGTCTGACCGCGTTGCCATAATTGTACAATCTCTTCATCCTCACACCAGGCAAAAGCATCGAATTTAGTCTGTAAATTTTTTTCAGGTAATTCAGGGCAATAATATAACAAACTATAGGAAAACTCACGCCAGCCTAATTCACTCAAAAAGCAATCACGATTCTCATCTGCTTTACAAGCCTTGGCGGCATACCATACTTGGTTTGGTGAAATTTCACCAAAATGTAAATGCGGTGATAGACGCGATACATTATCTTGTATAGGAAAATTACGCCCTTCTTTATAATCCTCAATACCATCACTTAAAAATTCTGTTAAGCGTTTTTGCGCTGCTTGCTCACCTACTTGCCAATGACTCATCATTGATTTTCCCCAAGGTAAACTGGGCAATAGTTTCAGATCGTCCACTGAGGTCGCATTTTTTTGCGTAGAAAAAAGTGTTAAAGACTTTGGTGCAGCTAATGGTTTACGTGGCGGAATAGCATTTAAGCAACCTCGTTTATAAAAAGGTGTAAATACTTTATAAGGCGTACCATCAGCTTTTAATACATCCCAAGGCTCCCATAATACACTGGCATTAAAACTTTCCGTAACAACATCACACTCTTTTAGCTGTTGTTTGATTTGTTTATCACGCTGGATACGCCAAGGCTCATAACAACGATTCCAATATACCGCACTGACAGCATATTCATTCACTAACTCAGCCAGAATTTTTTGCGCATCACCGCTATAAACACGTAATTGACCATCAAGAGCGGCATTTAACTGACGTAAAGAAGCATCTAGCCAACAGCGACTCGCTGCACCCATTGCTGCATCACCCGCATTGATATCATCGAGAATATAAATTGGTAAGACTACCCCTGCAGCAGCAGCCGCACATAAGGCAGGATTATCAGTAAGACGTAAATCTTGGCGGAACCAACAAATTGCTACTGGTTTATTCATGAGTATTCCTTAATATTCAATGATGCTACCATCCCAAGCAAAAATTTTACCGGTATTTTCATGTGTAGCGTTGCTCAGTACGGTTAATAGGCATTGTGCAGCATAGTCAGCGCTGAATAACTTACCTTCAGCTACATTCTTTTGAAAAGGTGATGACAAATGGCTATCCACTGTGCCAGGATGTAAACCAAGAACAATTGCTTGTTTATTAACGCGTTGCATTTCAATACTTGCGGTTTTTATAATCATATTCAATGCAGCTTTCGATGCCCGATAAGCATACCAACCGCCGAGTTTATTATCACTGATACTACCTACACGTGCTGAAAGCACAGCGAAAATACTTTTTCTATCCTTCCTCAATAAAGGTAAAAAACACTTCGCAATAAGTGCAGGACCGATCGTATTCACTGCAAATACTTTCTGCATATTGTCTGAACAAATATCTCGCAATGATTTTTCTGGCTGTAAGTCGCCCCGATGTAAAATACCTGTTGCGACAATAACCTTATCAAGCTTATCAAACTCAGCTATTTGGCTAGCTAGGTCGCGCACACTGGCTTCCTCTTCGATATCAACACAGTAAGATTTAATTTTTTTATGCTCCCACTGTAACTCACTACGTGAACAAGCGTGAATACAACTGATATCTTCATCAGCACACATATGCTCGACCAAGCTTCTACCAATTGCTCCGCTGGCTCCTATGACAACGACATGCTTCGACATTGACTTTTATCCTTAAAAAAGGCTTTAGCTTTCCAGCTTGCTTATTATGTTACATGCAGCCCAGTGAATTATTCGACGATATGAAAAACTCGCTTCAAGTACTGTAAATAGGATTTATCTGGGCACATGGTTTTCTCAGGCTCATCAGATACCTTGGCCACAGGTTGGTCATTACAATAAATCATTTTGATAACATTTTGTAATGGTGTATAGCCTAAATCATTAGTGAGATAGGTACCGATGCCAAAGGCTACTTGAATACGCTCATGAAACTGCTTAAATATCTTCACTGCCAATTCAAAGTCTAAATTATCACTGAAGACTAATAATTTAGTCTTAGGATCAACTCGTAAATTTTGATAATGAGCTATTAATTTCTCACCCCACACAAAGGGATCACCAGAATCATGCCGTGCACCATCAAATAACTTACAAAAATACAAATCAAAATCATTAATAAAGGCATCCATACCACAGACATCAGATAAGGCAATACCCAACGCACCTCGGTACTCTTGCGCCCATTTTTCAAAGGCGTATTTTTGGCTGTAGATCAGGCGTGGCCCTAAAGCTTGGCATGCCTGTAAGTATTCGTGTGCCATAGTACCAATGGGTTTTAAATCGAATAGCTTAGCAAAATAGACATTACTGGTACCCGTTAAGTTATCTGCTAACTTATCTTTTAGTGTTTCCACCACATGCTCTTGCCATTGCCTGGAAAAACGTCGGCGAGTACCAAATTCAGATAATTGGAATTCAGCACCAGGTATTTGCTGGTGTAGATAGTCAATTTTCTGCTGCAAGCGCTGCTCACCTTGCTGATAATCAGGTTCTGTCTGGGTATTACGAAAATATACTTCGCTAATAATCGCTAATACAGGCACTTCGAACATAATGGTATGTAACCATGGGCCCTTAATAGTTAGCTCAAAGCTATCTTCGGTAGTAATAAAAACAAAATCTTTATTTAATTGAAAAATCCGTAGAAAATCTAAATAATCTGATTTAAAAAAATCAAACTGCCGTAAGTAATTTAACTCATCTTCGCTAAAGCGCAGCTCACATAAATGCTTAATTTCTTCTTCAATCTCGGCAGCAAATGGCCGTAAATCAACATTTTGATTACGACACTTAAATTTATATTCAACAATGCTACTCGGAAATTGATGTAGCACGACCTGCATCATAGTAAATTTATATAAATCAGTATCAAGTAATGAGTCTATAATCACAATGGTTTCCTTGCTTACCGTAAATCGCTTGCATCATACACAAACGCACCACCAGCAGCTTGTATCTCTTGTTGCGCCTGTTCACTAGTCTCAACCGCTATGCCGCGACATGCAGCCAAATTTACTACAACGTCAAAGCCTGCCTTTAACAATTGTAGCACGGTTGTTTTAACACAGTAATCCAATGCTAAGCCACCGACAATCACCATGGTAATATGTTGCTGGTGTAGATATTCAATCACCCCGGTACTCATCTTTTCTGCAAAGTCATGATAACAAGCACCATAGGGGTGCATATCTAACTCTACCCCCTTCCAGACAAAATAATCATATTCAGTAATAGCTGGCAAACCAGTAATCAACTCAAATCCCTTGGTACCAGGCACTGCATGTTGCGCCCAATAAACATCCATATTCTCACCCTCAATGGCTGAAAATTGTGGGTTTTCATCATCAGCTACCCACAACGCTTGTGGGCTATGCGCATCCTTAGAACCAATACGCAAACGAGTATATTGTGCCTGAGCATTTAACTCTGCAACTATTTCATGACCATCAGGTACGGGTAATTCATCAGGACACACCGGAGTAAATGTATTTTGCGCATCCACATCGAAACTAGCAATGTTGTGTTTATTTGGGAGTTTTATTGGCATAGGGTTTATCTCACTAGATTATTTAATTTCTCTGAGTTCATCCTCTGTTCCTACTAAGAATATTTTAGATTGTGATAATACTTTCTTTATAAAATTATTTTCAACATTACATTTATTTCTCCACGCCTCTGGAGAATAAAATGTTGGATTAATTTTACGACCTAATTTTAACTCAGGCCCCTCTAATAATTGAAATAAATCTGCATAAGTTAATTCTTCACTAATAACCATTATATCAATATCACTCATTGCAGTATCTTGCTGCTGAGCAACCGAGCCGTAGACAAAGGCTATCAGGATACTCTCATGAATTGGCTCCAGTGCTAATCTCAAAATATCAGCTAAACCGCAAGTTTTGGCTATCATACTCTGCAATTCAGCAAAAATAGGCGAATCTTGGTTTGCTTGATAGCATCTCTGATTGCCTGACTGGGTTTTCTTGACCAACTCTGCCGCCGTCAATTTCCCCAACTCTCTCTGTACAGCTCCTGACCCTATGTTCGTCAAACGAATTATTTCATTGGTATAGAAATTACCTTCTGGATTTGCAAATAACAGCCCCAACACCTTTTGCTGCGTTTTGGAAAATAGTGCATTTGCAATGTTTACTTTATTCATACCCATATTGGGTATGATAGTACCCAATATGGGTATGTTCAAGTTTTCTGTTACCTTTTCGCTTGTTCTAACAGGCTTAGAAGCCTATCATATGCTTTAATAAATTCAAATAATATTTATTAATGAAGTCAAAGTGGTACATATTATTTAGGCTCACTGCTACTTATGTATAGACTAAATTCAGAGAACACTATTAGGCTTTAAAATCATTACTTTCTCTCATTGCACTCTATAGCTCCGAGACTAGCACTAAGGCGTATGAAATGAACGGTAATAATAACCAAACTCTATTTGCAACTCCACATTAAACCTTCTCGGAATAATTAAGTATATGATTTTATTACGCTTTATCATAATTTGATTTATGGTTTATTCCAGAGTAGAGTTAGATAGTTTTTTTATGTTAGTAGCAACTGCTATTAACAATATTTATATAATAACTATTGAAATTATCACTCTCAATATATGAATAAAGTAAAAAATATGACAGATGAAGTACTACCTAAAGAATCAAAAGCCCAAGAAATTTCTCGGTTAGGAACTGATGCGTTTAATCTACATAAACCTAAAAATTGGGTTTCTGTATCCCATACTGGCGAGCAAGACTATGGTATAGACTTTTGGATAAATTACAAAAATCCTGACACGAACAAACTCGAAAGTGGCTTTATTCTTCAACTCAAAACAACAACTGCAGCCAGATACAAAAATGATACAGTTTGTTGTCAAGTTCATCTCAAAAATTTAAATTATTATCAAAATTTACCATACCCAGTCATGATCGTATTGTGTGACTTGAAAGGAAATATGGAAGATATACAAGATGCTGCTTTATACTACATATGGAATCATGAAATAGTAATAGAGCACTCTGCAGCAATAAATTCCATTAAAATTTCAACAAAAAATATTTTAAATAAGCAGTTTAATGTATCCAGATTTCTTGATGAGTTACGCTTACAATATCTAAAAATACGTTTCCAAGAGAACCATGGATATTTTGTTAAGCCGTTTGATTATGAGCAATCAAGCAATAAAAATATTTGTGCTTTTTCAACAGCTCATGTTTCACTACGTGGTTTTCTCCCGATAAAGAAAGAACCATGCAGAGGTTGTTGCCTAATAACTTTTGCTTTACCAGGTATTGAAGAAGCAATGATAACATTTGATCACAATTCAATAATGAATAATTTATTTCTTGGAATAAATAATGATTTTTTAACACACAAGCGAGGATTTACAGTTTTCTCATCTATAGATGATCCAAATGAAATTTTTATACAACTAGGAAATGTGAGACTATTAGTCACACAAGAGATTGTGAGTGAGCTATGCTCTGTTATAGATCGATACTCTCAACATTACTTACGTTGTCTCAAGCAAATAGAAAACTTACTAAAATTACAGAATTTTCTTAAGCCAGATGGTAATATCAATCATATTCCATTGGTTCGTATACCACGAGAACTCTGGCGAGAAATGTTGATCACAGCACAACAATATGATTGTTACAATGGTGATAGCGAATGGCATGTTTTCTTGAATCACAATGAATTTCTAGGTATTGATACATCAGAAAATAATACATATTACGATCCTGTTCATCATGCCGATATTATCCCAATATCAGATCATGGTTATGATACATACCGCAGTTTCTTAAGCCCGGATTATAAAGTAACACTTGCTTGGAGATATCCTTCTGATGCTTTGAGTGATTCGATAAAAGTATCAGATAAAGCACTATGGACTATTGAGCATACGTATCAATGGCTCACGGAGTGCTTTATTCCTTTTGTTATAAAAAATGCAATAAAAAAATATCCGCTTAAGAAAACAATAAGTAGCTATTTCTCAAAAAAGAGACAAACCTTCTTTGAATATTTACAAGACAATATTGAATACGAGATAGAATCATTTCATAGACAATATTTAATAGATATAAACTCAATAAAAAACCACGAAGAAATAGCTAATTTTTTTCGTCAATTACAAATAAATTTTGCATTCAACAAGCAAGACTTAAATTCAGTCATTGTATTTACTAAGGAAAAGTCCGACTCGCTATATGAATCCTTAATGATTATCTTAGATAGTACAAATAACCATGAACTAAACTACATAAATCGCACTCTAAGAACGTACTCGCAGTTAAAAAAGACTAAAGAAATCATTGGCTTCCTCAAGGTAAAAAAAGAAGAGCAGCCTATTGAGACTGCACATTCTATTGAACGCATTCTAAGAGTATTTTGCCATGCACTTGAACATTCAAAAAAGAGAGTCACTCAAGAAAAAATTAATCAGCTTCAGAATAACCTTCACTGGATGTGGTTGGAAGTTGACAGATTACTATTCTTACAAAGACACTCATCATAAATTACAGAACTATACATATACAAGAATTCGCTAAAAAAATTAGAGCTTTTTATAACTCTGCTCCTCTCAGTAATCCAGCTAAATTCTGCAGAGCCTTAGTAAATGGTAGCACTCGGATATCTGACTCAAAGTAATCCGCTTGACCACCGTATAACATATAACAACGTGCTTCTGGATAATCCTGCGCAAAATCCTTTAGTCCTTTAAAGTCTTTATTATCAAGGCGAGACTTTCTCTTAACTTCAAATGCCAAAAATCCCTGACTACCATACAAGATAAAATCTACTTCCCTCTTATCGCGAGTTCGCCAATAATAAATCGAATAATCTAATTCAAAATAATCATTGTAAGCACGCACTTCTTGTAAAAATAAGGTTTCAAGTGCGGCACCATCAATTTCTGCCGCACTATCTAAAAGTCCCATCGGCCGAATAGTACGATAAACCCCCACATCAAAATAGTAAAATTTGGGGCTGGTGACTACCTCTCGTTTTGCTCGTTTACTAAAAACTGGTAAGCGGTGAGCAATCAATAAATCTTCTAATATATCGAAGAAATTATTCACTGTATGCCGGTTACTCGCGATTTCACGTGCGATAGCTGTATAATTTAGAACTTCTCCTTGAGAAAAACTGGCAGTTTCCAGAAAGCGAGTAAAAAGTGCAATATTACGTGTTAAACTTTCCTGTAAGACTTCTTCTCGCAAATAAGTAGCCACATAACTTGCCAAATATTTTTTTTTCTCCTTACTAATTACAGCCATTGGCAAATGGCCAAACTGTAATCCTTGCTCTAAATCAAACTTATTACCTAGCTCAAGACAGGTTAAAGGATGTAAATGATATGTGAGTGCTCTACCAGCTAATAAATTCACGCCCTGTTGACGTAATTTTCTTGCACTCGATCCCGTTAAAATAAACTTCAATCCTCTACCTTCAATCAAACGGTGCACTTCGTCCAGAATACTTGGAACTTTCTGTACTTCATCAATAATAATCCAGTCATCATAGTCCGAAGGGATCCGATCATTAAGGCGTGTAGGTCGAGCGGAAAGTTCCGTATACACATCATCATCAAGCAAATCAAAATACATAGCATCGGGGAAGTGCTCTTTCAACCAAAAAGTCTTACCTGTTCCCCGGGGGCCAAATAAGAAGATGCTATGCTGCTGCTGTGCATCTAGGGTCATGAGTCGTTCAAACATTAGTCGGCCTTATATTAAATATTTCTTAAAGTATATGACAAAAAATACAGAAAATCGAGATCGCAAATCGCTATTTTTACATAAAATCGCTATTTGCGTTCTCGATTTTTAAGAGTTATTGGCGCTAATCAAAGCTATAATTACTGTTAAAATTTTATATCTATTTGATTATAATAGTAAAATTTAAAAAAAGGCTGATACCCCCATGCAGGGGCTTTTTATTATTCATATCCGGGCGGGATTGATTCGCGGCTACGCCGCTCACCCTTCGGGCGCACTTCGTGCGTCCAAAAATGCTAACGCATTTTTGTCGAACCCGACTATTTAGATCTCACGCGGGTTCAAACCCTGCTATCTTTTCTCCACTTAATAAAAAACCCCCTAACGGGGGCTTTTTATTATTCATATCCGGGCGGGATTGATTCGCGGCTACGCCGCTCACCCTTCGGGCGCACTTCGTGCGTCCAAAAATGCTAACGCATTTTTGTCGAACCCGACTATTTAGATCTCACGCGGGTTCAAACCCTGCTATCTTTTCTCCACTTAATAAAAAACCCCCTAACGGGGGCTTTTTATTAAGTGGCGGAGAGGGCGGGATTCGAACCCGCGTGGGGTGTGAACCCCCGACCGATTTCGAATCGGTGCCGTTATGGCCGCTTCGGTACCTCTCCTAATAGCTTCGTCTTTTTATCTGTAGCTTTGTTGCATCTTATTTTAAACTCGGTCATTTACTTCATGTAAACTCCGCTCCTTTAAAATAAGATGCGCCTCGCTACAGATAAAAATACTCGCTCTTAGACTACTGTGTCATCTTTTTACTCGTAACACTATTGCACATTATTTTAAACTCGGTCATTTACTTCATGTAAACTCCGCTCCTTTAAAATAAGATGCGCCTCGCTACAGATAAAAATACTCGCTCTTAGACTACTGTGTCATCTTTTTACTCGTAACACTATTGCATCTTATTTTAAACTCGGTCATTTACTTCATGTAAACTCCGCTCCTTTAAAATAACATGTAAACACCTTACTTAATTTCAATCCCTAATCGATCGGCGACGATGCGGTAGGATTCAATGACATCGCCTAAGTCGCGGCGGAAACGATCTTTATCTAATTTTTCTCGTGTTTGTGCATCCCAAATGCGGCAGCCATCTGGGGTAAATTCATCCCCAAGCACTAACTCACCCTGATAACGACCGAATTCTAATTTATAATCGACTAATAACATACCAGCATCTGCAAACAATGGTGTTAGGATGTCATTCACTTGAAATGTTAATTGCTTCATCATGGCAACTTCAGCTTCACTGGCCCATTTAAAGCAACGGATATGATATTCATTAATCATAGGATCATGTAACGCATCGTCCTTGAGGAAGAATTCAAAAATTGGTTGCTCGAGGGTGATACCCTCTTCGATGCCTAAACGTTTACATAAATGTCCCGCTGCGATATTACGCACCACACATTCAACAGGGATCATGTCGAGGGATTTTACTAAGGATTCTTCAGTGCTGAGTAATTCAATAAAATGGGTTTTTACCCCTGCTTTTTCTAATGCGCTCATGATAAAAGCATTGAATTGATTATTGACACTGCCCTTGTGAGAAAGCTGCGCCATTTTCTCGCCATCAAAGGCTGAAGTATCATCACGAAAATGTAAGATCAATTGTTCAGCATTATCAGTGTGGTAAACGGTTTTGGCTTTACCAGCGTAAAGTTCAGTCAATTTTTTCATAGGTATACTAACTCATTGGGTTAGGCAAGCTACGCTTTTGCGTAGCCGGTAGTGGTTTAGTTGTTGTTGCAGGTTGAGACTGCGGTTTATTATTTTCATAGGCTTGGTGCGCTGTCGCGGGTTGATTTAAATGTTTTTCAACCTCTTGCTTATACACTAAGCTGCCAGGCGGTAAGATTGATACTTTGACAGGGTATTTACTGTCAATTTTGGGGATCACATAATAGGGATCAGGTGGCACTTCCTTAACGCCTGCTGGCATCTTTAAACTTGCCACACTGTACCCCGGATGATATTCATCAATACGATCGTGAATCAACATGCGATTAGCTTGAAAATGTGAACAAGCCGCTAATACACTGAATACCCCTAGAAAAAAAACACATCGTAATAAAGCCAACATATACCTCATAAAATTCCAATTTGTTGCATCGCTGCACGCACTTCCTCTTGATGCTGTTCTGCTAAAGGCGTTAATGGTAAGCGAATACCCTTTTGCATCAAGCCTAATTCAGCCACGGCCCATTTACAGGGAATAGGATTTGATTCACAAAATAAGGCTTTGGTTAATAACTGTATTTTGCTATCAAGTTCTGCCGCTTTTGCTTCATCACCTGCTAATGCTGCTGCACAAAAATCATGTACTAATTGTGGTGCTACATTAGCTGTCACTGAAATCACACCCTTTGCTCCCACGCGGATCAAATCTTTAGTGACAAAATCATCACCACTAAATACGTCTAAACGATTTCCACAGCGCTGTACAATCTCTTGGGCACGCTCTGGACTACCTGTTGCTTCTTTGATCCCAACAATATTGGGTGATTCAGCTAGTCTCGCCACCGTATCCGGTAAAATGTCGCAGGCCGTGCGTCCTGGCACATTATACAGGATCTGGGGAATGGGCACCGCATCAGCAATTGCTTTGTAGTGGAGATACAATCCCTCTTGGGTGGGCTTATTATAAGCAGGCGCCATTAATAAGCAAGCATCGGCTCCCATTTCCATGGCTGAGCGGGTTAACTCAATGGCTTTACTGGTCGCACTGGAGCCAGATCCGGCAATAATAGGTATTTTACCCCTCACTTGCTCCACGGCTGCGCGGATCAAATGCTGGTGTTCCTTTGCCATGAGTGCGGCAGATTCACCTGTGGTACCAGCCACCACAATTGCATCGGTTTGATTGTCCAAATGGAAGTCAATTAATCGGCTAAAAGCTTCATAATCGACATTATCTTGCTTATCCATTGGGGTGACTATAGCGACCATACTGCCATGAAACATTGTTTTTCTCCTCTAGTCAGATATGTATAAATATTAGCAGAAAATGTTACTATTTTGACCTATCTACTAGCCTACCTACTCTTAATAGAATAACTATCCTGCGACACTACATTGATAAAGCACTGAAAACTCAACAGCTTACACTAATTTACGCTTGAGTTCAGGTAAACAACGCTTTGAAATATCTCACCAATAACAGACTCTCCAACCTAAGCGCATCATGGTATATCTGCCGCATGACTGATATAGGCGTTGTCATTTATAACTTATAATTCACATTTTATGAACTATAAAATATGAATCAACTTCATAGAGTATGCGTATTAGCAACTTACCACTTATCTGCCCTAACACGGTGCTGCTTGTCAAATCTTAGACAAAGGGGCATTTAATCAAGCAGCTAGGTATGACTGAAAGCCAAAGACACCTTCCTTTATATAAAGACAATGCTATACTTGACCGCATAAAGACAACATTAACCTTGAGTTCGCTATGAAACAATACATGATCATTAATATTGTCGGTGAAGATACCCCGGGTATGCTTCATGATTTATCCAGCCTGATTGCTGAGCACAATTGCAGCATAGAAACCAGCCGTATGGCGATTCTTGGCGGCCATTTGACCATGATGCTGCTTATTTCTGGTTCTTGGAATACCATTGCCAAACTAGAAGCTAATTTAACCGCTATCTCTGGCAAATACAATTTAGACATCAGCTATTCACGCACGGAAAAGAAGCAATATGACCGTGACATGTTGCCTTACACTGTGGAGTTAGTCGCTTATGAAAATCCAGGTATTTTAGCAAAACTCACAGAAATCTTTGCTTCAGTTGGGGCTAATATTTACGAAGTTAATTCGCACACATATACCACGCAAACCAATACCCCCATGTCGAGCTTAACTATGCGCATCCATATCCCAACAGAAGTACAAATTGCAGAATTACGTGAACGCATACTCATTATGTGCGATGAATTAAACATAGATACTATTATGGAGCCAGATAAATACTATTAATAATACCCCAGCTTTATATCACTCTCGTAAAGCTAAGCTGGAATTCAAGAATAATAAATACGTTTATATTCAAAATTAATACGGGCTAAAACTAATTCGTGAATTGTTGAAGCAAACGATTAATTATGAGCACATTAAATCATAGATACACAAGGAAAAACCATGGCAACTGTAGCACTCAATAAAAAAGTCCCAAGTTTTAGCTTACCCGCAACTGATGAACAAACTATCAGCTTAAAAGATTACAAAGGTAAAAATTTAATTATTTATTTTTACCCCAAAGACAATACCCCAGGTTGCACCATAGAAAGTCAAGACTTCCGCGACCACTATAAAAAGTTCACTCGCTTAGATACCGAGATTCTAGGTGTCTCCCGCGATAGTATTAAATCCCATGAGAACTTTAAATGTAAATATGATTTACCTTTCCCGCTATTATCCGACAGTGATGAAACCCTATGTAATTTATTCGATGTCATGAAAATGAAAAGCATGTTTGGTAAAAAATACATGGGTATTGAACGCAGTACTTTTTTCATCGATGCCAAAGGCATCTTACGTCAAGAATGGCGCAAGGTGAAAATCTCAGGGCATGTGGAAGAAGTCTTGGCGTCGGTTAAACAGTTTGTGGCTGAGTAATAACAGCAAACCTAGAAAAAATGCTAATAAAATCATTATGGCTGAACCAATGCCTACATAAGTAGCTTAATTATTTATTACTCTTGCTTTGACAGATTTTAGAAATGGGAACATCATCTGAAACGCCTGTTTGTCCAGATGATTTTTGCTCTTTATGTTCCACCTCACTGTCATCTCCCGGTGGAAAAAACTGCTGCCTCGCTTGCGAGCTCTGTGCAACGGGATCTATCAATTCAACTTGAGGGAACAATAAACCACTATTAACTCGCTCCTGGAAATGAGCTCGAAATTCCGCTGCAGACTCAGGTATTACACTCATCATAATAAAAAGTAAAATTTGATTTCTCAAATTTGTTGCAGCCTCAAGTGTTTTAAATCTTAAGGGGCTATCTGATGAATGAATTGTGTAATTTTTAATGCGATCAGATAATTGAAGGCTTAATAAACCATATTTTCCTTTCATGACTCCAACAAAATCATCATCTAGTGGTTTATAGTTTTTTAACGCTGAATAATCGATATTAACGGTATAATCAGTTCGCATAGAAGAAATATACAGAGAACGTATACTAATAACTCTACTAATTTTCTCATCGATAAATATTTTTCTCGTCAGATCGTAGACATCAAGGCCAATGAAAAGTAGTTTATTTATAAAATACAGTACTAGCTCTTTTTCTGAATAACTTAACACATCAAACAAGCAAGCATCGTCAATAACTCTATTATAGTATTGTTTTGAAAAGTCAGATGCACCATCTATGTTACTATTTTCAAATAACATCCCCATAAAAAAATTAGCTCCTCTATGACCTTTATCCGCCACAAGACTCAATCCTAGTAAAGCATCTTTAAGTACCTCAGGATCACTGCAATCATTTAGAGCCCTTACAAACTTTATAAAATTAGTTATAAACATATAGCTATTAGCTTGCTGTGCCGTGTTACTTAATATCTGCATGGTGTCTTTGACTGTATTCTTTATGAGGCTTAAATCAGTATCACTGATATAACTAATCTTTGTGTAATCCACCATCTTGGACTCAAATGCGATATATAAATTACATATAAAATTTTGAGCGCTAATTGATTGACTTGATTTAGCATGATTTAAGCTAGGATTTAAGATATTAGTTATAAAATAAAAAGCAGCGGTACTAGGTGACCTGTCATCCCCAAACCAAAGCTGAAGTAGTTTATTTAGATTATGCGGCGTCTGGCTCAGTGAAAAGGCTATTTTTAAAATATTATAATATGTCATCGATTCTTTTTGATACTTATCAATGAGTTTACCGTTTGCTCTGGACTTTTTTTTACGTGGCATCTTGGGTTTATGTATATTGATAGGCTGCTCAGCATTCTCTATTTTAGGTGAATTTTTCGAAAGATAATTAGCTAATTGTTCAATTAGATAGATTCGATCAGTAGTATTATTATCCACAGTTGAAACTATAGCTTCTGCATTTTTGCTTGTATCTTTGGAATTATTTGTAACAGGTGAGTGAAACATATCTTCATCCTCATAGTAAGCACACACACTTCCCAACGGGCAAGCTAAAGGAAGTAATATGTTGACTTATCTCGTTCTATTTAGATTTTTATTTATCAACCTGGAAGTCTACCGTTCGATCGGCTGATTTGCAAGCCTATTTTGGTCACTTTTTAGTACAAAGTAGTAGTACTCAATTAAGTCCAGACTACACTATGAACTAAAGCCTTATATCTCATGAAAATTTTAAATGCAAACACTATTTACCTTTCCCGCTATTATCTGATAGTGATGAAACCCTATGTAATTTATTCGATGTTATGAAAATAAAAAAGCATGTTTGGTAAAAAACACATGGGTATCGAGCGCAGTACCTTTTTCATCGATGTCAAAGGCTTCTTACATCAAGAGTGGCGCAAGGTAAAAATCTCTGGTCATTTGGAAGAAGTCTTAGTTTCAGTTAAACAGTTTGAGGCTGAGTAACGTTTATAAGTTCGATAAGTATATATAACGTCCCTTATCTTGGGCTTGACCTCGACGCAGATGACGAGCCTGCTAAAGAAGATACTGCTTCTGTATCTGCAGATTGAGATTGCTGTGGTTCACTAGACGGAGTCGGTAATGGTCGAGCTGCTGCGACCTCACGTGCTAGCGTTGCTCGAGATTCGCGCTCACGTTCTTGATTATACACATAACCCACCGTTCCAATAGCTGCTGCTGCAGCAATACCAGCACCAATGCCCCTGGTATCAACAACTCTTTGGCTAACAGAAACTTGATTATTTGTACCTCGTATAGCAACTGCTGCCCGTTGACTTGTATTAGAAGCAACACTATCAAAAAGCTTTCCAAGTGAAAAAGGTAGTCTACCATATAACGGCCTCTCAGTGAGCCACATATGGCATCTGAGATCTCTTGTTTCAGAATCCTCAAGACGACTAGCGAAATATAAAGCTATTTTTAGTTTATAGCTCTGTTTTGATAGTCCATCCCCTACCTTCTTTAGAAAGAAATCCACCATACATCTTAACTTGGCATCTCTAAAGCGATAACACTGATTATATAATCGTAAATATTTGTTATTTTCTTGATGATATTTTTCATATAAATCATTTAAACGCACACCATAATCCCACACACATCCAGGAGATAGGTTTTTAAAGAGACACTCTACCATATTATCGACTCTAACAGTAAAACACCATACTATTACCACTTTAATCATACTGGATAGTTCAAAAGGGCCATGTAATGAACACAGACGAGATACACCATAATCATTCATACTTGTATGATTTTTATATATCAATAAAAACATCAGCGTTGCAGTTGGAGACCATAGGTCAAGATCCCGTAAATCTTTTTTTGACTCGCGTACAACCTGCTCACATTCTTCACTTAATCGTTGTCTACTTCTAGCATCATTAAATTTTTCAAGACCTCGTGACCGTTTTAACATAAAATACTCAAGCATTGCAAAACCGTATTTTTCTGTATCATCAACCATTTTCTGCATCGGGGTGTCTAGGCATGTAGAAACACTCTCATCTTTTTTTAAGTGTGTTTTTATAAAATCTATCGTAGGAGTAAAGCCACTATTCTCTAAGCAATCTAGCATCTTCCATGCATGAAGACACTGCTTTCTAAATTTAAACCAAAAAATATCTTCTATGTCACGGTTTTTCATAAACGGCATTTTCTTTGCAGCCTCAATTACTGCATTATAAATAATAGTATCTTCATTACTGTCTTCTAAATTATCCAAACAACTTTGTATAAAAAAAAGCATAAAATAATGACATATCTTTCCATATCTTGCATCATTAATATCATATCCAAATAGAACTTCATCATCAGCCTTGATGTTCTCCATCATTTGTTCAAAAGACTCAACGGCAGGTATACCCTTCTTCTTTTTTTGTATATTTTCCATATAACATCGCACTAACATTCTCATCGATGTATAATGTCGAATCTCATCGTCAATACTTATCTCTAGTTCTTTATCCATACGCTACCTACCTTTAAATCAAAATAAAAATTACTATAATAAAACGTTTACGTAACACTGATATCCTTTGAATTGGGTACTAGATTCTCCCTGTTGTTGAATAAAAACATTCAAAGACGAATACTTATCGCCTAAATAGATGCTTTCTTGCCACTTTAGAAACTGAATCATCAGGATTATCTTCTGTAAAAAAATATAATTTAGATAAACCAAAAGCTGTTAACCCAGCCCCCACAAAAAAAACCAGTCCAAAGCCTTTACCAAAGTTAAATTTTGGCGCTTGGGTTTTCTCAATAATATTTCCATCACCACTCACATGGGTTTCTTGATTCATGCCTGTTGCGTTTATAGACTATCGTTGAGCCGATATATAACGGCGTTGAAAAAAAAGCACCTCTGAATGCTGGGTTTGTTACTAAGATTTTTACAGGATTAGCAAAACGGCTAATTGACATAATTGCCTCCTTTAGTTAAGACACGATGAAAATATGGCTGTTAAATTGAAATGCAAAGCCACCATAAGTTTCGCGTATTAGCTACAACAATTTAGTAATGCACTCCTCATGCTGTGCACATGATAGTTGTCATATGCACAGAACCTATCAATATTAACTAGAACATATATTCAACACACATACTCCCCAACGGGCAAGCTAAAGGAAGTAATATGTTGACTTATCTCGTTCTATTTAGATTTTTATTTATCAACCTGGAAGTCTACCGTTCGATCGGCTGATTTGCAAGCCTATTTTGGTCACTTTTTAGTACAAAGTAGTAGTACTCAATTAAGCCCTGACTACAATATGGAATAGAACTTTAAAACCCATGAGGATTTTAAATGCAAATATGATTTACCTTTCCCACTATTATCCGACAGTGATGAAACCCTATGTAATTTATTCGATGTAATGAAGATGAAAAGCATGTATGGTAAAAAATACATGGGTATTGAACGTAGTACATTTTTCATTGATGCCAAAGGCATCTTACGTCAAGAATGGCGCAAGGTGAAAATCCCAGGGCATGTGGAAGAAGTCTTAGCGTCGGTTAAACAGTTTGTAGCTGAATAGCGCTAAATTCAGTTAATTTTGCCGGTAATCTCTCATCTTGGGCTTGATCTAGGTACCGAGGATAAGCCTGCTGAAGAAGATGCTGCTTCTGTATTTGTAACTTGAGACTGCTGTGATTCTCTGGTCGGCAACGCTGGAAAATTCGTCTGACGCGCAAGCTCAGCCTGAAATTGACGTTCACGCTCTTGATTATAGAGATAGCCAGCAGTTCCAATCCCTGCTGCCACAGCAATACCCGCCCCCAAACCTCTGGTACCTGTCACTCTCTGGTAGGCAATAGTAATATTGCCCCTACCAGAAACATTGACAGTTTGAGTAGCAACGCGCCGTTGGCGATTAAGAAGACGCCACAAGCTTTGACCTAGAGCATCTCTTCCCGCTCCTGCACCTGGCCAATAACTCTTTGACCACCATTTCTTAAATGATATATTAAATACATCGTCTGTGATAGTAACTGTTACTTCAACTCTTGCATATATATAAATTGCCAACATATGCTTTAACCAAAGAGCACTTTCTTTTTTCGCAGATATTGTTCTAGTTTTCTTAGGTATATTACCAGATACTGGAAAGCTCTTAGTACATATCTCCATTTCATAATCATCCGATGTAGAGTATTTTCTCACCATTGTTTTCACGTCTTCATCTGGATTTTCTATAGCAGCACGGATCACATCTAAATCACCATTTCTGACATACCATGCAAAAATTTCTTTAAGGCAATCATCATGATGTCCATCGCAAATTTTAGAAGCATATTTGAATAACATTATCCGAAAAATCTCTTCTGCTTTATTAATATCATTGTGTCTCAAGTGATACTTTAATAGCAAGCGTAAACACTTTAATGCATCTGCAACGTTGTGAGTATCAGATATTTCATATGCCTCTTCTATCAAATGTCGTTTCATATAATATTCAAATAACTTTTGATAACATTGTGGCATAGGATCCTCAATGTGTGTAACAACTTGCCTTATCACTTTTAGTGCCTGTATAGGGTTATAACCATTTAAACAATAATTGACTAACAGCTCACATTCGTCATCTTTTTGTTCAAGATCAATAAATTTAACAAATTTTACAGCACTCATTAAATCTTTTGTTCCTAGATAATAGTCTATAATCAAGTGATAAAGTCTCTTTTTTGAATGAATCGATGAAGAAAGTCTTGTAGCATTTATTGCACAAATAGGAGCAGTATTATCTAAACAATACTTAACCAATTGCTGGCATGTATTGCCCCTGTACGCTTCTTCAGTTGCTTCAACCATAGATAAAGCACTATCATACTTTTTTTTCTTCAAATAATATTCACATATGCATGCAAGACAGCCTGATTTTTGATAATCTTTTTGTTTACTCAATATTGTAGTAGCTTCTTCAATATCATCTTTCTCTAATGCTACTTTACATTGAAAAACCGGATCAGCTAATTGAGATTTTATACCATACATCAGACACCTCACACTACTCAAGCTGGGGATATGCTTGTTTATCGACTTGGCCATTTTGAACTAAAGCATCACAGAGAGTTTTTGCATTAAACATATGATAACTACCTCTCGTATATTAGAAAAGTCGATCCTTTCGCCAATCATCCGGTATATAAAGTTTTTCCCGAATATATTTTAATCTTTATCTTGGGCGTGACCTCGACACAGAAGACGAGCCTGCTGAGGAAGAAACCTTCTGTTGAGATTTTTCTAGTCCCCGAGTTGACTGGGCTAGAATATTAACTTGGCCCGTAAGCTTAGCTTGAAATTCTCGTTTACACTTTTCATTGTATAAGTATGCACTTGCTCCACCAACTGTTCCAATTAGTGAAGCACCCAGTATTCCATTACGTATATGCTTGCCTGTCTCATTACTGCTACCAGTACCTTGAACAAGTGTGACTTGATTGTAATTGCCATTAATACTCACTTGCTGACTTCTAAGCATTGGTGCTTGATAATAGCTCTCCTTAGGCTGCTGGCGTGCTACTAATCGCTGTCTTTTAGCTCGGACAT
The DNA here is from genome assembly GCA_965230425.1 of Gammaproteobacteria bacterium. Taxonomy (GTDB): domain Bacteria; phylum Pseudomonadota; class Gammaproteobacteria; order UBA1113; family UBA1113; genus CBDDKW01. Next base: position 148,442 of record CBDDKW010000010.1, read on the forward strand.
TTGCGGCGAGAGTTTCTTGTACCCTCTGACTAGGAGTAAAAGCATTATTATTACTCTCGTGAATTATTTGTTGCTGAATAGCAGGCGCAGCACTTCTTCTACTAGATGCAAGATGAGAAGAGGATACTACATCTTTTGCACGTCTCAATATTGAGATACCGCCATTAGCTCCTCGAGAAGCGCGTACAGATATTTCTACATAGTCTAGCTCTACATCGTCACTCTCTCTGTACCTTTTCCGTCCTGATATCTGCGATGTAGGTATAGATGAGCAACTTCCCGTCATAGTAGACGGACGTGAACTCGCTGCACCGCTGTATGAACTTGCTTCAGAACACTGCTTTTCATGTTCAAGCTCTTCGAAAAGCTCTTGAATCTTTTTTGTATCTATCATTGGCTACTCCTGAAATTTGAATTAAAGAAACTGATTTTCTCCTATCTATCTTTTAAAAATATATTCCCGTGCCGCTTGAGAAACTGAATCATTAGGATTATCTTCTGTAAAAGAATATAATTTAGATAAACCAAAAGCTGTTAACCCAGCTCCCACAAAAAAACCCAGTCCAAAGCCTTTACCAAAGTTAAATTTTGGCGCTTGGTTTTTTTCAATAATATTTCGATCACCACTCACATGGGTTTCTTGATTCATGCCTGTAGCTTGTACATGGATTGGCTTTTGCTGAGCTGATATATAACGACGTTGAAAAAAAGCACCTCTGAATGTTGGGTTTGCTACTAAGGTTCTTCCAGGATTAGCTAAGCGGTTAATTGACATAGTTGCCTCCTATTTAGGGTAAGATGAAAATATTAACTACGACATACATTTAACATACACAACATACAGACTCCCCAACGGGCAAGCTAAAGGAAGTAATATGTTGACTTATCTCATTCTATTTAGATTTCTATTTATGAGCCTGGGATTCTACCGTTCGATCGGCTTATTTGCAAACATTGGCAAATAGTTAGTCGCCTAGCTTCTTTCTCGGCCAAATAATAGGCAATTATTTGCACAAACAGACTCTTCTGTAGCACTTCATCGGCTCATTTCTACAAAATAATGCAAAAAAGCCCTTATCTGTCATAAAGCGGTCATATTTCCCTGCTTTAATAAGCTCGTCATTAAGATATAACAACAATAAAAACTAGATAAATTGCTCAGCGAGGCATTTTACAAAATACGTTTTCACAGACGGAGATAATAAAAAAAATGACAAAAAACCAACACACGGGTATCGGTCTAGCCATTTTTGATGGTGCCACTGACGGCCCTTATATGTTTGCAAGCTTACTAGCCACATTAATCCTCTGGGGTGGCTTTACCATGGCAAGCATAGGTACCGGCGGCTTCATAGCAATCATTGGCATTATCTCGGTCTTCACCGTTGTTTCCACCCTATCTAAACTTAATGACGAAATTAAAGCCCAAGCTAGTGAGAACCATATTGATCAACGTATTGCTGATTTAACCAGCACTTACACTTTACTCACAGGTAAAGCGCCTGACACAACCATCAAGCCCTCTGCCGCAGCTACACCCTCAGGCCAAGGAAGTGGCAGCCGGATATCAAAAACATGGCGTTACTTTCGTGTTGCCGCAAGTGGATTAAAAAATGGTAACCGCGTGATTACTTGTTTTACCGCACTGTTAACATTTATTGTGGGTGCTACCACTGGAACACACCTTGTGACATTTATCGGTATTGGTATGGGAGTCTTACTCTGCGGTGGATTGTTAGCTTCAGCAAAACACAACGATGACCGTAAAAACCGCATGACAGAAAAATATAGACTTGAACATCGATTAAAACTTCAACTTGACCGAGAGCTACATAATTCAGCATCACCTGCCGTACAATATCAAAAAAGAATCACTGCCTTTAGCCAACAAGTAAGTAATTACTTAAAAGAACGCGCCCTAGAAACAGGCAAATCTACCTTAGGCTATAGCGCTGAAGACTTCCATAATCGACGTGATAGCTGGTTAGAAGTACTGAATAAGCTTTGCGAACCAAAAACTACTCGAGAAAATATGATTGAATTTTTAACAGCAGAAATCGAAAAATTCAACAAAGGTTACTTCCAGAATCGCTATGCCAATTATCTCATTAAATTATGCGAATGGATTAAAAAAAGCGACTTTAAAATGCAAGAGGCCATTCCACAAGAAATACTACAAGGTCATTTGCAAAAACTCCACGCCCAACTCAATGCTGACCAACAGTTTAAAGGCTATATTGAGCTATGCAAGAATCCCGTCACACCAGCATTTACTCACAGATCTAGATCAGCCTCTGCACCTAGCTTGTCTGGAACAGATAAGACACCAGCAGCTAGCTCTTGTAACAAAAGACCACGTAAAACTACCGAAACTATCGAATATGGAAAACGCAAACGTCAGTGTTTAGATAGGTGGCTAATATCACGCGCCGAGTATGAACGTCAACGTGCCGGTGACCCCAACTACCTCACCCATGCACAGCTAGCCAACGCAGAAAAGCTAAATGAGCTGCCCGGTAGGCCAACACCACGATCATGCTCAGCTTCCGGTCGACAATCAGCCATTTATTCAGCTCGGCCTGGTAGGGTAGCATAACCTTTACCAACAGCCCTACCTGCACTGTATGCGACAAAAAATACACAGCTAAAACAGTTAGCAGAATGCTGTCGCTTCAACCTTATCTGCAAATTTACCAAGGCGAGTAAAAAGCGCTATCAGGGAAAAATACTCGAATTATGCTCAATTTCAATTTTCTAGCATGTTCTTTTCCATCACCTGCATATTTTAAATCTTGTCAATAGTGTCGCTATTAACTGCTATTTAAAATATGCAGGTGATAAAAAATCCCTGCGCTATAAAACAGAAATTGAGCATAATTCGAGTATGGCGCAAGCTACACGGATGTAGCCGAGACTTGGTAAATTTGCAGATAAGGTTGAAGCTTTTCATAACTGTTTTGTACTAAAATTTTTTGTCGCATACAGGCCTCCAATACCCAAATCAAACCTTGACCCCTACAGTCTTTATTTACATAATGAACAAGTACCCACACTAGTGAACTTATTATGAAAAAGACAATACTCATTGTTGAGGATGAAGCGCATATTCGTGAAATGATTTGCTTCTCCTTGCAGCAAGAAGATTACACCCTGCTAGAGGCAGAAAGTACCACCCAGGCAACTGAGGTACTCAAACAACACCGGCCTGATTTAATCCTCTTGGATTGGATGCTACCCGGTAGTATGAGTGGCTTAAAATACGCCAAACAATTAAAAAGCCAAGATTCCCACCATGATATTCCCATTATATTGCTCACAGCCAAGGCTGAAGAAGATAATAAAATTAAAGGCTTTGAATCTGGTGTTGATGATTATATAACCAAACCCTTTTCACCCCGTGAACTTGTAGCTCGCATTAAAGCTGTGCTCCGCCGTGGCCCTGCCATTATGGATGACAACGTCATTAAAATTGACAGTCTGCGCTTAAATCAAGACACCCATGAAGTCACCATCAACAATGAATTAATTGATTTACCCCCAATAGAATATCGCTTGCTGGCTTTCTTCCTTAATCACCAAGAAAAAGTGTATTCTCGTGACCAATTACTGAATTTTGTTTGGGGCGATGATTGCTACGTTGAAGAACGCACTGTGGATGTACAAATTCGTCGTTTACGCAGTAAATTACAACAATATAGCCAATGCGTACAAACCGTGCGTAGTGAAGGTTATCGCTTTAGTATTAAGCCATTGAGCCAAGCAAAATGAAACAACAAGAACAAATACTCGCGAATCATTTACCTGACGGGATTGTCGTCCTCAATCAGCAAGGCGATGTGATTTGGTTTAATAATGCAGCAGAATCTCTGTTTGAATTACAATCCTCTAATCATAAATATTTACAACAATTACTCGATGATAAGAATATTTTTCCAGACAATATTCAAGCCCTAGAACAGTCCTTAGAAATTACGTTAAATACAACCCCCAAAAAATATTTAGCATTAAATATCATCCCCTACCCTAATCAACAAATCCTCTTAGTAGTACGCAATATCACCCATATTCACCACTTAGAGCGCATGCGCCAAGACTTTGTGGCTAATGTTTCTCACGAATTACGCACCCCTTTAACTGTGATCTACGGTTACTTAGAAATGCTCATTGACCAAGAAGAGATCCAAACCGACATACTCCAGAGTATTCATACCCAAATGTTTCAGCAAAGCAGCCGTATGCAGAATCTAGTAGAAAATTTATTATTACTCTCACGTTTGGAGCACCGCGAACAGGAATCCCTCGCTCAACAGCCGGTGGATATCACTTTGTTATTACAAGACATCTGCGCTGAGGCAAAACTCGTCAGTGGCGATAAGAAACATAGCATTCATTTAGAAACTGATGAGGAATTAAATCTCTTAGGTAATAAAGATGAACTATCCAGCGCCTTCTCCAATATTATTTTCAATGCCGTAAAATACACCCCAGCCGGTGGCGATATTTATGTAAAATGGTTTAAACAGAAAGACCAAGCCCTACTAGAAGTAAAAGACAGTGGCATCGGCATTGATGCGAAGCATATCCCTCGCCTCACTGAGCGCTTTTATCGGGTAGACAAAGCCCGCTCTCGGGAAAGTGGTGGAACTGGCTTAGGACTCGCCATCGTAAAACACGTATTGATCCGCCATAAAGGTCACTTAAACATCCACAGCCAAGTAGATGAAGGCAGCACTTTTACTTGTGTATTTGCGCTTGCCTAGGCCAGGCATTCATAATGGCATTCACACCTGTTGCCAAGGGAATGGCAAAAAATACTCCCCAGAATCCCCAAATGCCCCCAAATACGAGAATTGCAACAATAATCGCCACAGGATGTAAATTCACCGCCTCAGAAAATAACAAGGGTACCAATACATTAGCATCAAGCACACAAATAATCGTATACACAATCACTAAGTAGGCAAATTGTGCACTCCAACCCCATTGTAAAAAAGCGATGATCACCACAGGAATGGTCACAATAGTCACCCCGATATAGGGAATAATCACTGATAGCCCAACTAACACGCCTAGCAACGCCGCATAGGGCAATCCCATGACAATAAAGGCCACATAGGACACCACACCCACAATAATAATCTCTAACACTTTACCGCGAACATAATTCCCTAATTGCGCATTGACCTCTGCCCAAATTTCATTCATTAAACGTCGATCTCTGGGCAGATAACGATTACACCAATTAATTATTTTTTGTTTATCCCAGAGAAAGAAAAACACCAACAAAGGTATCAAAACTAAATACACAATCGTCACAAAAAATCCAGGTACTGAAGATAAAGACAAGGATAAAATCACTTGGCCATAGCGAGTGATGTCCGCCTTCGCATCCACAATAAATGAAGCCACTTGCGCCTTAGAAATAAAATCGGGATAACGATCCGGTAATTGCATAATCAAGGATTGCGCACGACTGATCATCGTCGGTAACTCGGCCACTAAATTTGTTAATTGCTTAAATAATAAAGGCAGCAAAAAGAATAATGACGCAATAAACAAGCCAATAAATAAAACATAGACACTGGATACGGCGCACCAGGCCGGCATATGCATTTTCTGACAACGCTTCACCAAGCCCTCTAATAAATAGGCGATGACAATACTGGCTAATACTGGCGCTAGAATATCCCCAGCGAAAGTGACTAATAATATAGCCAGTAATAATAATAAACTTAAAATAATTGCTTCCGGATCGGAAAAGTAGCGATGCCACCAAGATTGAAATAATTGTTTCATGACTGCCTAATTTTTTTTCAAGTAAAAATAATATTGATCGTCAATCTCAACCATATCAATTAATTGGTGCTGCGTCACGGTAACAAAGGCATTAAAATCATCGACTGAGGTAGGATCGGTACTGACTACTCGCAATACTTGACCAGATTGCATCTGATGTAAACACTTTTTTGCTTTCAGCAGCGGCATAGGACAGATCAGCCCAGTTGCATCCAGCTCCACATCATAGACCGCCATAGTAGCAAATTACACTTCAATTTGTTGGAGCACAGAAATCATTTCGTAGGCAGTATCTGCTGCTTCGCGCCCCTTGTGGCCTTTTTTACCCCCCACCCGGTCGCGGGCTTGTTGGGCATTATCGGTAGTTAAGATACCAAAGACGATAGGCATTTCAAATGCTAATGACAATTGTTGCGTTCCTACCGTCACATGATCACAGACATAATCAAAGTGCTTAGTTTCACCTTGAATCACCGCACCAAGACAAATGATCGCCGCATATTGATTAGACTTCGCTAGGCGTTGTGCAGTAATGGGGATCTCCACCGCACCAGGCACCCAGACAACGGTAATATTCTCTTCCGCTACGTCTAATTCTTTTAAACGCTCAATGGCACCTTCATACAACTTATTAGTAATTTCTTCATTAAAGCGACTAATGACAATCGCAATTTTAAAGGGTGTTTTAATATCTTCGGCATGAATTGTTTTCATTGTGTTTCCTTTGACGTTAACAAATGGCCTAATTTTTCCCGTTTAGTTTTTAAATAATGAACATTATCTTTAGTGGGCAGCATTTCAATAGGTTCACGGCTGACTACCTCTAAGCCATAGCCTTCTACTCCGTGAATTTTGCGCGGGTTATTTGTCAAGATCCGCATTTTACGCACACCCACATGATGTAAGATCTGCGAACCAATACCGTATTCACGGTGATCTGCAGCAAAACCTAAATGGTGGTTCGCTTCTACCGTATCCATGCCTTTTTCTTGTAAAGCATAAGCACGAATTTTATTAGCCAAGCCAATACCGCGCCCCTCTTGACGCATATACAATAATGCCCCACCCTCTTGGGCAATTTTCGCAAGCGCTGATTGTAATTGCCAACCACAATCACAACGACTAGAACCGAAAGTATCGCCGGTTAAACACTCTGAGTGCACACGCACTAAGACAGGCTCTTCAGGATTAATCTCACCTTTGATTAACAAAATATGATCTAACTTCTCATAGGGACTATTAAAAATCTTACAGGTAAATTCGCCGTAGGGTTCTAAGGGTAAACGACATTCAGAAATTTCTTCGACTAAGGTTTCATTACGAGTACGATAGGCAATTAAATCTTGAATGCTGGCGATTTTAATATCATGTTTTGCACTGTATTCTAATAAATCGGGCAGTCGCGCCATGGTGCCATCTTCACGTAAAATTTCACATAACACGGCCGCAGGTTTAAAGCCAGCTAGTCGTGCTAAATCCACACTGCCTTCGGTATGTCCAGAACGCACCAAGACACCGCCTTCACGTGCGCGTAGGGGAAAAATATGGCCCGGCATAACCACGTCCTCTGGTTTTGCATCATCGGCAATGGCGGTTTTAATGGTTTGTAATCTATCTGCAATTGAAATACCGGTAGTCACACCCGCTGCGGCTTCGATAGACACGGTAAATGGTGTGGAATACTTAGAGTTATTATCAGCCACCATCATGGGCAAACCTAGTTGTTTAATATACTCAGGTGCCATAGGCAAACAGGTTAAGCCACGGGCATGTTGCGCCATGAAATTCAGCGCATCATAAGTAACAGTTTCTGCAGGCATAATAATATCGCCTTCATTTTCGCGATCTTCATCATCCACGAGAATTAATTTACGCCCGGCTTTAAATTCAGCAATGGCCTCAGGTATGGTGCATAATTCAGCTTTCATAGTGTTTTACTTACTTTTTAGTTAAATGACATAAACCTTCCGCATCCACATTGCGCCATGTCACAGTTTGATAATCCGCTAATAAATCCATCGGCTCGGTGAAGGCAGAATACGCATCAGCACCCAGCACTTTCAATCCTTGATATAAATAAATATCGTCTACCACACCGGCTTCGACAAATTGGCTAAAGCAATAACCACCCGCCTCTAACCACAGCGCATGCACACCTGCTTCGCCGATCTGACGGATCACTGCCTGAGGATCCAAGCCTCCAGATAATAATGTTTCTATAACCACACAGTCCGCGCCTGCGGTCTTCAATGCTTCAATACGTTCCACAGGGGCAGAATCCGCGTGCAGTATTGTAATACAGTTCAGGATTTTAAACACCTGCGCCGTGGGGCTAGTACGCGCTTGTGAATCTAATATATACAATCGGCGCTGTTCTGTCTCCTGGCCTAAGCGGATAGTATACTGCGGATCATCATTAGCAATGGTCGTAGCAGTGGTTAATATGGCATCACTTTGCCCCCGACACTGGTGAGTAAATTCTTGCAAGCCTGGTCCTGTAATGGCGGTAGGCTTACCTGCTTTTTCTGCAATCTTACCGTCTAAGCTGAGGGCCAATTTCGCTGTCACATAAGGTTTTGCGGTGAGGGTCCATTGTGTATAGGGCTTATAAAAATCATTTATCTCAGCTAATTCGATGAATTCACAGGGGATCCCAGCCTCTCTTAATTGCTGCTCACCCTTACCTGCTACCACCGGATTCGGATCGGCATAGCCATAATACACTTCAGCTAATTGCTTGCTTTTGATTAATTCAGTACATGGCGGCGTGCGGCCAAAATGACAACAAGGCTCTAAGGTCACATAGATAGTCGCACCAGCGGCTGCGCTACCGGCTTTTTCTAAAGCCATCACTTCTGCATGAGGCTGCCCAGGCCCTAAATGGTAACCTTCGGCAATGATTTCACCATTTTTAACCACCACAGCGCCGACACAAGGATTAGGCGCACAATAACCCTGACGAATGCTCGCTTGCACTAAGGCACGTTTTAAGTAGTCCGTATGCTGCATAATTTGCCTTATTATCTGGTTAGATGTTACTCAGTGGTATCAATAGTTGGAGCTAGTATCCCACAGTTTGCTTGCAATGGCAAAATAGTGTGCAGATTTATTTTTTCATTATCGTTCACCCTGGAACAACCTTCCAGGGTGAACGATAAATTCTTCAATTTTTTACCATTGAACCTATAAATACCCTCTAAAACACATAGTAAAATTCGCATTATTTTATCGTTCACTCTGGAACAACCTTCCAGGGTGAACGATAAATTCTTCAATTTTTTACCATTGAACCTATAAATACCCTCTAAAACGTATAGTAAAATTCGCATTATTTTATCGTTCACTCTGGAGCAACCTTCCAGGGTGAACGATAAATTTTTCAAGCAAAACACTTGCTGAACAAATTTAAAACAGGCACAATAGATCCCTATGCGCTTAAAGAAAACCCTACAGAAATTCATCTTGACCGTTACAAGCTTCTGCCTCTGCAGCTCTATCGCACTGGCAGATCCGCTGCCAAATCTTGGCGACCCCAGTCGTACAAAGCTCAGCTTACAAAAAGAAGCCAAAATGGGTAAACAATTTATCCTTGCCTTAAAAGCCTCAGGTTATGTAATTCAAGACCCTATTGATGAAAGTTATATCAAATCCATCGGCTTTAAATTGGTTGCTGCTCACCCTCACCCAGGAAGAAAATTTCATTTTTACATTATCGATGATGACAATATTAATGCCTTTGCAGGTCCTGGCGGCTATATATGCGTTAACTCAGGCTTAATCCTTAACAGTAAAAACGAAAGTGAGCTTGCAGGTGTATTAGCCCATGAAATTGGTCACGTAGTCCAAGGCCATATTGCCAGGCAAATTGAAAATATGTCCACCGTGCGCTTATCAACCATTGCAGGTTTACTCGCTGCTGTTGCCTTAGGCACGCAAAGTGGTGAAGCTGCCACGGGTGCTGTTGCGGCAACAGTGGCAGGTGCACAGCAAAGCATGATTAATTTTACCCGCAGTAATGAAAAAGAAGCTGACAGTGTGGGTATGACTATTATGCATAACAGTGGCTTCGACCCTGAAGCACTGCCGGCTTTTTTTAAACGCTTACAGCAGGAAGAACGTTATTATGCCTCAATGCCAGAGATTTTAAGTGATCACCCTTTAACGGAAGCACGGATTGCCGAGGCAGAAAACCGCGCAGCTCAGTTTAAGGTGCAATATCACAAAAAGCCTATTCGGAATAGCGAAACTTTTTATTTAGTACGTGCACGCTTACGTGTACAAACAGCAAAAGATCCTCACGCAGTACTGGCTTACTTCAAGAAAAACCTACAAGCAAAAAATTATCAAAATAAATTAGCTGAAGAATATGGTTATGGTTATGCCCTCTTAGCTGCAGACTTACCTAAGCAAGCTTATAAAGTCTTGTATCATCTCGCTGAGCAACATCCAGATAATATTATTATCCATATTACCCTCGCCCACAACTTAACTGAATTACATCAGTATAAAAAAGCCCTCACAGTACTTGAGCCCTTATATGATGCCTATCCAGATAACTACGCAATCACTTTATACTATGCAGATACTTTGCTACAAGCGAATCAGGCACAACATGCCATGGATATCCTACTGCAACACCGCCTACACTTCCCTAAAGATCCAATCCCCTACGGTTTACTTTCACAGGCCCAAGGTAAAGCTGGCTTTGAGGCACAAGCCTATCAAACCCGTGCAAATTTTTATTTAGATATAGACCAACCACGCCAAGCTTTAAATCAATTAGAAATGGCAGAAAAGCTGCCTGATAATGACAAGTATATGCAAGCGCGCGTTAAAGCGCAGATTAAAGAAGTCAAAGCGCTGATGGCAGATAAGAAAGGTAAGAAAAAGTAGTCAGACTCTAGAGATAAAGCAATTAAAAAAGAACACTGTCACATCGAGCGCAACAATAAAAAAATGCTGTCATCTCGTATATGGACTCTCTCTATTTTGCAAGTAAAACACTGAACAAAGAATAAAGTCGACATTCGTATATCCGGTAACTGTGTGAGCCATTAACACTAATAAGCTCGTACCCTAATGTAATTCATAAGCACTCTGCAACCTCATCGAGCGGACGACCACGAAGGTCTTCGAAATGGTCAGGTACTGACAGAGTGGTTAAACCTTTACACATTATTCAGATTTTCTTGACTTGTCAGAAGAGAAAGCATACCTCCTATATTTAATGACCTATTTAACTCTACCTATTTTCCTACAGGACTCTAGTACTAATCTTTTACCATAGCGGGAGGTGCCTTAAATTCATCGCCCAATACGATAATAGCCCATATATGCCTTGCTAGTTTATTAGCCAGTGCGACATAACATTTGTGTTTTCCTCTGGTGTTCTTTAACCGCTTGAGCCATCGACTTAATTCATCGTGTTTATTATCAATATATTTGACAACAGACCGAGCACCATGAATAAGTAGACCACGTAAAGTGCGATTACCTCGTTTACTAATCCCTTGTAGCTTGTGAATACCCCCACTGGAGTGTTCCTTCGGCACTAACCCTAAATACGCAGCGCAGTGTCGCCCATTGCTGAAATCACTGGCATTACCCAAGGTGGCGTAAGCAAAGACTGCAGTAATAGGCCCTACTCCACGTAAGTGCATTAAGCGTCGACAGACCTCATTCTCTTTTGCTATCGCCTTAATTTGCTTTTCATAACCGGCTATCTTCTTATCTAAGGTGGGTAATTCTTCGTACAAATCATTCAATAAGCCACGTAACCTATCGGGTAAGCCATTGTTTGTATCCTCTAATAACTCGGATAAACGTGATTTCAAGCGTGATAAACCTTTAGGAACAATTTCCCCAAATTCTAGAAGAAATCCGCGTATCATATTGCCTATCTCTGTTCGCCGCTGTACATAGCTTTCTCTTATCCTATGCAACGTTTGTAACGTTTGCTGCTCTTCGGTTTTAACGGGCACTGTGGGGATACCCTCATGTTGAGCCGCCATGGCGATGGCTTTTGCATCATTGGCATCGTTCTTACTGCCTACCACAAACCCTTTGACGTATTGGGGGCTAATCACTTTTACCTGATATCCCAGGGCTCTAAAGCTCCTTGCCCAGTAATTCGCCCCACCACACGCCTCCATTGCAATGGTGACATCGGCGGATAAATCCTTGATATAACTCATTAATTGATGTCTTTTTAAGGACTTTTTCAACACACAACTCCCGGATTGGCTGGCTCCATGTAATTCAAAATGATTTTTTGCCAAATCGATACCTAATACGTTAATATTGCCCATTGGACTCTCCTTTTATTTCAGTGGTTTGAGCTTTCCCATAAAGCTCTTGTAAAGACGAGTATATCGTCTTGTGAACGTGAAGTGAGAGTCCATTACATTGAGTGCAATAATAAAAAAATTTCTGTCATTTCGAGCGCAGCGAGAAATCCCCCTACGGTTTAGCTAATCAGAACATAACGCTGTTACTGAGTAGTCAAATCGGCAGGAGATTATTCGCCGCGGCTAAAGCCACGGCTCTGAATGACAATATTTTTTAACCTGGTGCTGGCATAGCAGCTTCTTTATTAAGCTGTGGCTCTACGCTCCTATCTTCTACAGACTGCAGCTCTGTTGTAGGTGCAATTGGAAATGCTAGCGCCTCACCATTAACATTGACTACACCAGGTGCTGGTGGAAAAGAATTTAGAGACACAGCACTTTCTGCTGCCTCTGCAGTCTTTCCTGAATCCGTAACAACTTCATTATCTTGTAATTTAGCAGATGCTGCAGCAGCTTGTTCGCCTTGCGCAGGGTGAATATCGCCAGCTTGAGCAAAAAATTCAGTCTGAGACGAACCGGCTGTAGATAAGTCTGGGTCACTAGCGACTGTTGCTAGGGTCTCTGGCACTGCAACTAATACTCCAGTATTATCTAGTTTTGCTTCTTCTTTACCATTACTTTCTGTGGATCGTGATTCTTCAGCTTGTGCTTGTAATTTTTCTTGCTTTTCGGCTCTTGCATCACGAAGAACTATCTTTAAATCACGAATAATCAAATTTCGAACTAAGTCTGCAGGTATAAGTTTACCATTAACATCCAGCTTATTATTAGTCACCGGAGAATAAGCAGTCTGGCAGTCTTCAGATCTTTTCTTTTCGAACCAAGTTTTTGCACATGGTTTATGTAAAACCCAGCCAATTTCTTGTTCATGAGTTACAGGCTCATCGTTGATTCCCTGACATGTTGCACATTTGTACTCTGCTAGCAACTCAATATTTTCTAAATCAATCCCTTCATCTTCACACTCCTCGATCAACTGCTGAATCTTATTTTTTTCCCCAGAACTAGTACTTGCATCTATATGAGGATTGTCCTGCTCCAAAGGCGGAGCTGATGGTACTGCACCAACATGCCCTATTTTTTCACTATGAACTCCAGTAATATCACTGCCAACCCCTGCTTTAACAAATTCGGGAGCTGATGGCTCGACCACGGCTTCGGCTCCATCTTTTCTAGGACTTGCTGGCGGTGCTGATGGTACTACATCAACATGCCCTACTTTTTCACTATGAACTCCAGTAATATCACTGCCAGCCCCTGCTTTAACAAATTCGGGAGCTGATGGCTCGACCACGGCTTCAGCCCCACCTTTTCTAGGGCTTGCTGGCGGTGCTGATGGTTCGACTCCACCAAGGTAGCTTACTTGACTACTTGATGAACCATGAGCTTCAGCATCACATGAGCTTGCTGTTGCTGAGGATTCAGATGCAGTCATAGGATAAAGAAGAAGGCCTAGTTTTTCAGCTCTAGTACGATATTGATCTAAATATTCTTCTGCATATTTTGCGGGTTCTTCACCAGAATTTTTTAACCTTTCCATAATCCCAATAAATGTACTATCAAGCTTACCAACATATTCAGCAGCGAAATTTTTAGTCATTTCATCATATGCCTTCAGCTTATCTGCATCTGCACTGAACTTAGTATTCTTGACTTCCTTGATGTGTTGTTCAGCCAATTGATGAATTTTCACTGCAGTGTTAAGTATATATTCAATCAAGTCGCTGACTTCAATCATTAAAAATTGACCTTCCCATCTGACTAGTTTAATGCAGTTATCATCTAGCTCGATTGTTTTTATAGAATTTTTCTCTATATCGTCAAACATGGGGAATGATTTTATAGCGCCAACCCAATTATCAGGCTGCAAACCAGCTTTTATTGCCTTAAGGATATCATGATAATTATTAATACCATCCAACGCTGATTGTATTTTTTTAAGTGCTTGCTCAAGCCTAGGGATTTTAGCAGCAGATCGTGCGCGACTGTCATGATCAGGTTTTGTCACTTTCTTTTCATCATAGCCAACATGTCCATTACTACAACCACTGCAACGTGGATATCCTAAGTCCATTGCACAAGGTCCGGTTTTTCGTTTCCTCTCTATCTCTACACGTGTAGCATGCTGTGCTGCATGACGATGCTTGCCTAGTTCAGTTTTATAATGACCAATTTTTTGTTTTATTCTAGCTATTATTTCATCTAAGTTATCAGCAAGATCCTTTGTCTTCTCCCAGGACTCGAAGCGAGGCACATTGCTTAAATCACAACCAATATCCCGTATCGTTAGAGATACATTTTTTGCCATACTACTATCTAACTGCTGTACTATAGCCATAGGATCAGCGAGTGTATTATATTGCCTGACGATTTCTTTCATGCGTTGTCGTGCATTAAAAGATATATGCGACGGTTCACACTTTACACTTCTAAATTTTCTCACAATACCATTTAAGTAACTCACTATATATTCACGATAAGACCACTCGGAATTATTGCAAAGATGCTGAAGAAATATATCAATACTATTGCTTAATTTATCTCGATTTGGGTATGGATTATTTGTAAGCCACTCATAAAACTCTTGCTCTTGACTATTTAACCGACGATCGGGAATATTTTTTCCATCTATGACATTCTCAAATCTTGGTCCTTGTGCTATCAGTTGTAATAATGATGTTCTTACGCAATCCACCATAGCTTGATCGGCTGCTTTATTTCGGCTACTCACGGCTGCTTCATCAAAGGCACTCGATAATGGTATAGCATCTAGGCTAGCAACTAACTTAGTAAATTTATCTATGTGCAATTGCTGCCGTGCTGTAAGCATTTTGCTTTTGCAATCCGGAAGTTTTTTATTCAACAGTATAAGTAGCTCTGTTGAACTTTCTTTAAAGCTGTATTCACTAACCGTATCCAGCAGACTATCTAAAGACATTTTTTTATAATTTAACTCTGTTACCAGCCTTTGAACTTTAGTACTATTCAATGCTGTTTTCCAGGAATTTCCAACACTATACTGTACGCCATACTCAAAGATAGGGCCGCCAGATTCGCGGTGTGTTTCGCTCCAGTTCCCACAAATACTCTGGCGTTTTTTACAAAAGTGTGCGACTATAACATGCTTGAAAATGACTTTGGCTAATTTATAATATTCATCGAGTTGTTCAATAGTAACCTTAAGACTTAATAATTTTTCAACAGCATTATCCCAAAAATCTAAGGATTCGACATTATAGGCAATATCATTATCCAAGGATGCAGTGGAACCACCTGTGGCATTAATCACTTTTGCTAAGGTTGTTACTGCTTGAAGAAAATCATCTGCTGAAATTATCTTTCTATGTTTCATGAAGTTATTTAATTTTTTTAGTTCACTTCTTTTTTCTAAGGGACAAGCCTCGATATTCAGCAGCACAGGCTCATGCTGTGTATGTTCGAGCTGACTCACACTCGGTGCAAAATTCTGATAAATAGCTACTGTCCTTTTCCATGCAGCTTCATCATTACCCACGCAACCAATCACCACTCTCGTAACCGCAGGATTCTGGGCCAAAATGCCATTAATAACAGGATAATCCACATTCTCCGTAGTAGCGCGAAAGGATAAACTTGCCAGCATTGATTGTTTACCGATTCTTTCTTTTGAAAAAATCCTTGGTAAGATTGCCTTAGCTTCCTTCTTAACTGACACATCAATGAATTCAATATGACAACGGTGAGCTACTTTCACTAATTCACCCAACATCTCAGCCATCGGTTTGTCAATCACAATATTTGAGAAGCGTAAGGTTTTTTTATCATCGGAAGCCTTTGGCCGTTCGGCTAAGCCTTGAAACCATTGTGATACTGAATTCGCATTAAAATGGCAGCCGTCGAAATGAAACGTCTTAGCGCCCTCTGACAAAAATAACTTTTTGAACTCCTCGCTAACTTTCTTCTCTTGAGTAAAATCTACATCCGTGAACGTACATATTTGCATATTCCAAAGACGAGTACTCGTGCTCGCATCGCTGCTAGTAGCCTGGCCTTGTTGTTCAGTCAACCAAAGATAAAATGCCATTAAATAATTAGGATCGCTTAATAGTTTCTTCGATGCACTTGTTTTATTAAATTGTATTTGTTGAATATTATATGGGAGATTTTGTTTGGCTTGTTTTCTATTGTGATAATTAGCATAAAAAAGTAAGCAGTGCTTGTGTTCTGGCGATAATGGCTCATCAGTAATGACCTCAAGAAAACTTTCTACCTGATCGATGCGTAAGTATTTGCCAAGGACTGGGGTATTCTCAAACGTTGTAATTAACGCCTCTGGCTCAGCTTGGTTCAGGCTTTCCCAGTACGCATGAGATGCCCTGATATCATTTGCTAATTGTTTAGCTAAGTCTGCTGGATTTTCAGTATACTTGCGCTCTTTCTCGACACCTGCGGTCATGATACTCATTCTCCTCGTTCTGCTCTCGAGGCGGAATTATACTGGAGTAAGATTAAGGGATTATTAAATGCTGCTTATTTATCAATCAAAACGCATTCAAGCCCGTCAAATACTTACCTACGATTAAATGATGTACATTATCCGTACCTTCATAGGTGAATACTGATTCTAGATTGGTCATATGCCGGATCACGTGGTATTCCAAGCTGACTCCATTGGCACCTAGGATATTACGTGCCATGCGGGCGATATTGATAGCTTCGCGGCAACCATTCATTTTCGCTAATGAGACGCTGTTAAAGTCTGCTTGGCCGTTATCTTTCATTCGGCCTAATTGTAGATTCAGGCATTGCGCCTTAACAATTTCAGTGTACATATCGGCTAAATCTTTTTGGATTAATTGGCAAGCAGCGATGGGCTTGGCAAATTGCTGACGTTCTTTGCTGTATTCTAAGGCGATATCAAAACATGCCATGGCTGCACCCATACTGCCCCAGGCAATACCATAGCGTGCTTGGGTCAGACACCCTAGCGGTGCGGCTAAACCTTTGTCACTACCGGGTAAATAATTTTCCTCCGGTACAAAGCAATCAGCAAAGACTAATTCGCCGGTAATTGATGCGCGTAATGACATTTTATTTTCAATAGCATGGGTACTGAATCCTGGAAAATCTTTTTCCACAATAAAGCCGCGAATACCTGCATCAGTTTTTGCCCAGACAATAGCAATATCAGCAATAGTTGCATTAGTGATCCACATTTTAGAACCATTGAGCAACCAACCACCATCAACTTTCTTTGCATGGGTTTTCATGCTGCCTGGATCGGAGCCTGAATCTGGCTCTGTTAAACCAAAACAACCAATGAGTTCAGCGCGGGTCATTGCTGGTAACCATTTTTGTCTTTGCGCGTCACTGCCATAGGCGAAGATGGGGTACATACACAGAGAACTTTGTACTGAGGCAAAGCTACGTAAGCCACTATCGCCACGTTCTAACTCTTGGCACACTAAACCATAACTTACATAGCTGCTATCAGCGCCACCATATTCCGTGGGTAACGTAATCCCCAGTAAACCTAATTCCGCTAAACGCTGAATAAATTGCTTGGGGAAAACAGCCTGCTCATAGGCATCGGCTATTACGGGTAATACTTCATCATCCACAAAGCGGCGTACCGTATCACGGATTAATAGCTCTTCTTCGCTGAGTAAACTTTCAATTTTATATAAGTCTTGCATATTCTGTCCTTGTTTGTGTAGCTAAGTCTGAAAATAAAAATCCCCGAGGTAATCCTCGAGGTATTTTATTTCCTAGTAATATTTCGCCTACGCGAACCAAGTTCGCGTAACGGCGACTTAAGGGGAGTCTACGCTGACTCCCCTTAAGAATCCCCAAGCGTAAAGTCCCCGCAGCAAGCTGCGGGGAATCAAATAATACTGCGATTATCTGCCTCGGTATCGTGTTAACGTCAACAATGTATAATACTGACTATAGTACTAACACCGCCTCAATACTAGCAACAATATCATCACAACTGGGCAGCACATAGCGCCAGGCTTCTCCTAGAGGAATAAAGCTATCTTCGCCTACAATGCGCTGCATACTCGTCGGCTTGATGCCACCTTCAACTAATAATGTAATCAGTGCTTCACTGATGGAACCGGTACGTCGACCCTCATCCACAATTAAAATATGCTCAATGCCACTGACTTCTTTCAGTATAGCTTCAGTATTCAAAGGTGCTAACCAACGTAAGTCTATAATTTTCACGTTGAGCCCATGGCGGTCATGAATAATTTTTTCGGCTTGGCGCGATAAATAGTAACCATTGCCGTAGGTTAAAATCACAATTTGTTCACTATCACCATAAATTCCTAATTCTCCCAGATCAATATCCGCATCTAAGCTTGGATACTGGGATAACCAGAGATTATCGCCTGGGCTATGTAAATCTTTTGTCATGTATAATGCAATAGGCTCCAGAAAAACAACTATTCGATTCTCTTGTGCTGCAATACGTACACAACGACGCAACATACTGGCCGCATCGGCACCATTGGAAGGACAGGCAATGATCACCCCAGGTAAGTCGCGTAATACTGCGATAGAATTATCATTATGGAAATGTCCACCAAAGCCCTTTTGATAAGCTAAACTGGCAATACGCACTACCATAGGATTGGCATACTGACCACTGGAAAAAAAAGACAAGGTAGATGCTTCTCCACGTAGTTGATCTTCTGCATTGTGTAAGTACGCTAAAAATTGAATTTCTGGAATCGGCAAAAAGCCATTATGCGCCATGCCAATCGCCGTACCTAAGATGGTTTGTTCATCTAACAGCGTATCGAATACGCGGCGTTGGCCAAAACGCTGTTGTAAATCCGCAGTGACGCGATACACGCCCCCCTTCTTACCCACATCTTCGCCAAATACCAGCGTATTTTCATACTGTAACATGATGTCAGTGAGGGCATAGTTAATTAACTGACACATATTGCGTGGTTTGGTTAACTGCTCATAACTTTCGGCAAATACCTGTTGTCGGGTAGATTCAGTAACGGTTTTATTAGTAAATCGCGTATTTGGCTTAGGCACTATAGACGCCATTACTGCTTTGGCACTGGCTAATTTGGGTCGCTTCATTACAGTACTTGCTACTTCAGCCACCTGCTCACGCACTTGTTCATAACGGGCAATGATCGCTTCTGTGCTTAAGTAGCCCGCCTCTAAAATCAAGCGTGCGCTATGCAGTAAGGGATCATTATGTTCAGCCGCTTCAATAGCGGCTTGGTTACGATAAGCAGATTCAATATCAGAACCAGCATGACCTAATAGACGCACTGTACGCATATGTAAGAACACGGGCTTATGCTGTTGCCGGGCAATGTATTCGGCTTCCTGTGCCGCTTGTAACATATCCCCCACATGCAAGCCATCAGCAGCGATATAATGAATACCCGCTCGCTTGGCCATGGTGGTTTCGACCCAATGCTCGGGCGTTGGCACTGAAATTCCTAAGCCATTATCTTCACATATAAAGACCAAGGGTAAGGGATAACCATTATGTACAATCCATTGTGCTGCGTTTAACGCACCTTGGGTGCTGGAGTGATTCAATGAGGCATCACCAAAGCTCACCAAAATCACACTGTCATTAGGTAATGTAGCCTCAATATTTAATTCCTTGGCACGGGTAATGGATAAAGCCGCACCCACCGCCTTTGGTAAATGTGATGCAATGGTACTGGTCTGGGGTGGCACATACAAAGGCACACTACCAAAAACTTTGTGCCGGCCAGCAGCAATAGGATCATCACTGGAAGCCACAAAGGCTAATAGTTGTTCTTCGATACTGTTGGGCTGATTGATATGCTTGGCCCGTTGGATTATAAAGGCACAACTGCGATAGTGTAAAAATGCCATATCAGTATGACGAAATGCTTTGGCAATGGCGGCATTGCCTTCGTGGCCACTGCTGCCAATGGTGTAATAACTTTGATTACTGTCTTTGAGGATCCGAGATTGTAGATCTAAGTGGCGGCTGATTAATTGTGAATCAAACAAATCCAATAAGTCCGTTTGGGATAAGTTAGGCGGGTCTTTTTTAACGAGTGGCCGGACTGCTGGCAACTGCCCCGTATGCAGATAGTGACTGAAATTTGCATCAATCACTTGAGCGCGATTTAAATTAGCAGACATCCTTTTCTCCTTCACGCGACGAATAATGCTGAAAAAACCAAAATTAATGAATATTTATTCGAAATATTTGCATATTTAGTCACATTATGTATACTAGCTATTAGGGTAATTCACCCATGAGCTTTGCTACTCATGCCTCTGACTCAGCTCTAGAGGATTGTAGCAAAATCAGTAAGGATTAGTAATGGAGCCGATAAAATGAAACTTCGCCGCAGATAACAGTAACCATTTGGCAAAAAATGCTGTAGAATTCGCCGCTTATTAAAAATGGCATCGTAATAAAACAGTAGTATTTGCCAAGGTAAAATAGAACAAAAATCACCAAGCGTAAGGTGCCCGCAATAAACTGCGGGGAAATAAGCGAATAAATAAGTACCCTTCATCCAGTAAGACCTCGGCCTATAAGGTGAAGGCTGTTGAATAGAGAATTATAAAAATGCCACACAGTCCAACACTCGACCAAGCAACAGTGTATGTTGCAGACTCAGTGATAAGAACGCTGCGACAACATGCCAGAACGTTTACTCAAAGAGAGAACATCCACCTACAAGAAGTTGGCGTGAGACTCACTGAAACTCTCGGTGTAATAGATAACGCTGAGGATAACCCTGAAGATACAACTGTAAATTTACAAATCGCTGCTTGTGCAAGAGTACTGCATAGACACCTGAATTACTATGCATCAGCAGAGATTGCTGATAATGCTGAAGCGATTCAACTGTTAAAATCTGCCCTATTCCCCCTACTAGGCTTAGATGCTAATGAATATCCCACAGCCAATCCAATTTACACAGAAAAGCTTAAGAAAAAAGTTGATAAGATGATGCGGGTCAGAGAATTCAGCATTTATCCAAGTAGTGAGCCATTAAAACTTATCGACAAAACACTGCAAAAAGTCATGATGCGCTACTACAGCATTATTCATGATTCAGCAACGCTAAACCGAGAGAAATGCTTAGAAGACGTGGTACAGATCATCACGCACTTAGAAACCTATCATCATCTCGATAATATCAACTATGTACACGATCCAGCCTTATATACAATTATTTGTGATTTCCAGGGACAAGAAAAACAATTGTATCTGGAGTTTTACAAAAAAATCAAACGCACACTCGATGCCTGCTGTGACAGTCCTAAGCTATCAGTATTTTGGCGACGAGGTTTCGATCATCAACTATATGGTTTGCTACAAACTATTAGCATCGTTGAGGGACACGATAAACTCAAGCAACTGCGAGATGAGTATTTCCCCGCGGATACAGCAAAATATGATGATCCTAAACGCGCTATCAATTACCTGATGGCAGCATTAGGTAATAGCTTACCAGCCATTCATGAAAATTTTGATGCGATGACTCAGGAACAAAAATATTTTGGCCTCGTTGAACCAGGGGTAGCTAATTTTCATCGTTTAGTGCAGCGATATAATTTTACTCAAACCTTAGTACTGGATGCACCAGAAAATAATGGTTCTATTGAAAATGTGAGCATAGCCGTTGTGCCTGCTGAAGTAAAAAGCTATGCAGAATGCCATAAGGAAAAACTGAGAAAACGTACAAAAATTATTGGCTATGCCATTGCCTTCGCCATTGCCGCATCTGCTGCATTTTTTGCTGCCGCTGGTTTTGCCGTCATGGGTGGTGCAATATTATTTTTTGCCGCCGCCTATGTGGCGAATGTGTATTTCTACAAAACCGATATCAGCAGTACCTTAGATATTTATTTCGTTGACACCGATAAAATGGCAAAGCTGTCCCCACCCCGACGCTTTATGCTGTATTTAAGTACCTGCCTTGGGTTCTTCTATGCGATTTGTTATGCCATGATTGCCTTTTCACCCATGTTTAGTGCTTTTAGGTTTCTCGGTAGAATTGGTTCGTTTGTACTATCCAGTTTCCTTGTCAGCCTCAGTATCATTGGTGATACAGCCATCATGAATGTCACACTCAAACAAACGTTTGTAGAAGACTTTAAACAAAACTTCTTAGAGTTTCTTCGAGAAGCTTACAAAATGGATTTTAGCAAGAAATCTAAAAGCGAGATTGCGACGTTCCTGGCAAAACAATTTGCAATTGCTAGCCTTAAAATAGCTATGCTGAGTTTACTTATCGGTATCATTGTAGCAACAGCATTATTAGTCAGTAATCTATGGATCTGTATCCCTGTGTGCATTGTCACAGGTTTACTAGCGACGGCTTTGACCACTGGTGCAATTATGAGAGATATTTCATCCCTACTATTGGTGGCTTATTTTCTTATCGCCGCCTGTGCTATTATTACAGCAGCGGTATTCGCCTCTGGCTTAAGTTTTATTCCTGCAGTTTTTCTTCCCGTATCCATTGTGACTATCATATTAATTTCTGGTGCCACTGTTCTTGAATTATTCTTTAATATTAAAGTCTACAGTAATACTGCAGTCATTATTCGAGATATTGCGGATTGGTGTAATACCAAATTAACAAAATTTGGCGATTGGCTAATTCGCAAGGCTAACGGACAACCTGAGCCGGCAGTTGATAAAAGTAACGTCAACCCCGCCGTACCACTGGTTGCTATAGGCGCTGCTGTACTCGCTGCAGCAGTATCAGGTTTAGTATTTCTTAGTGCTATCGGTAATGCTAATTCAGCCGTGCCATCTTATAAAGGCTTCAAGCTGATTTCACGCTTTTCAGTGAAATTTGCCAAGATACTTGCATTCATTGGCTATGGTAGTGGATCATTAGCAGCAACCTGGGGTAACAGTGTCGCCGCCTACAGAGTCAGCCCGCCCAACTATGAGACACCTCAACAATTGCAAACAGTGCCTACCATGACAGAAAAAAGCAAACCTAGTATACAACTAGCATCAAACATGCCCATAGATTATTTATCAACGCCCAATCACTTTGGGGGACCGGTGATGCCATCACCGGGTTATCACATGCCAGCAAGACACTATAGCAACGGCAGTGCTTCCCCAGCTTTTCCAAGCCACGGACAATCTAGTACTTCAATGCAAACCTACCCACAGGCCACACCAGCTACTGGCACCAGCTCTGGATATTCAACGCCTGGCCTTGATGAATATGCTCAACCTGGCTACGCAAACGGCTCAACAACAGCCTATCCTGGCTATCCTGATTTAACACCGCTAAACACTGGTGGCACCCGAGCAGGTTACCCGCAGCAAGCAACAAGGATTTATAACGGCTACCCTAACTTATCAACACCAATGAGTAGCCATACTCAAGTAGGCTATCCACCGCAGGCTGCAAGGTCTTATAGCACTTACTCTACTCCGCCACAGTATGGAGTAGGTACACCAGCCGGATACCCTAATTCAGGCTTCCAGGCTAACCGAGATACCCCTCGATTCTTTTCTCCAGGCACATCACCTGCTTCTGGTTATCCGCCGCAGCCCGGAACACATACACCTGCACCACAATATAACCCTACAAGGGGCTATCCAAACACGCCTAGATATCAATAATACGGTCATCATTCACGTATATAAATTACTTGTAATTTCAAGCAATTATCTTCAAAATGCCGCCTTTCTATTAATACTTACCTTACGATAGGGCACACGATGGCAAAGGTACCGTACTTGATGCTCCAAACTTGGAGCCTTATAACTTAATCCTCTGATTTAATTCAGTTTTCTCCGCATATAGGACCAAGACATAACGTTCGGCATGTCTTTAAGATTACATTAATAATTATTAGGTATGATAGCCACACAAGAATGGGATAGAAATAGAGAATAATAACGATGCCAACAACATCTGAACGTTTTATAAGACAGTGTATAGACTCGTACAAAAAGAGTGATGACTTGCATCTGCGTGAAATTAGTATTCGCCTAGAAGAAACACTAGCTTTTCGCAATGTTGATGGTGAGCCATACTCAGAACAGCAAACAATCGCCGCATGCGCTAGAGTATTACACCGTCATTTAGGTGTCTATGCCGAACCCTATTCAAGCAAACCACAACAAGGCAGTATCAAATCTTTAAAATACGCGCTGTGTAAACTTCTAGATTTGGATGAGAAAAAATATCAAGATAATGATAAGTATGATGCCAAACTACGTATGCAACTCAATGGTGAAATGCGTAAACAAGAATTTAGCATACTGCCAAGTAACAAACGCCTCAAATTGATTAATCGTACCATACAGCAAGTGATGGAACACTATTACACGATTATTCATACACCTAACATGCCCAAGAGAGATATGGCATTAGAAGAAGCTGCCAGTATCATAACTCATTTAGAAAATTATTATAATGTAGATGAGCTTGGACTTATTGTAGATCCTACATTACAAGATATTATTAACACCCATAAGCAAGCTGAAGAAGATGAATATCTCGATATCTATAAGCGTTTCAAACGCACATTAGATGCCTGTTGTGACAATCCAAAAATCTCTGTGTTTAGAAATTTCTTCACAGGATTGCCAGTCATCAACCAACTCACATCTCGCTGGGGCTTCGATGCAGAGTTGTATAACTTATTACAAGCTGTGAGTTATACTGAAGGATTCACATATCTTCATGCATTACGTGATGCATATTTTAAAGATGATGAACCAAAGCACAATCCCAAACGCCACGTCAATTACTTATTGTCAGAATTAGGCAATGCTATACCTTGCATCCATGCAAATGATATACCCGCATTAACAAAATCACAGAAATTTCATGGCTTAGTGAACCCTGCCATAAAAACATTCAATAAATTGTCTCATCGAGTAGATTATCCATATAGCCTTGATATTAAAAATGAAGATGATGAAAACATCGATAGCATTCAAGTTGAAGTAAAGAAGCGTAAAGATAAAACCCATGCAGAATACCAAAGAGAATTAAAGAAAAAAATTATTATTGGCGTAGCAACTGTATTAACACTGATTATTGCCTGCTCTGCTGCTGCCTTTGCGGCCAGTGGTTTTGGTATTGTCGCCTTTGCCGCCTTAGCTTTTGCCTGTACTTATACAATTAATGTTGTCTTCTATCTGCAAGAGTTAATTGATACCTTTACCTTTTTTATTGTTGATTTTGATGAATTAAGAAATTTAAGTCGCGGCCAACATATTAAAATCGCACTTAGTATGATTCTTGGTGTATTTTATGCTGTTGCAGTCAGCATGATGGGCTTTGTCCCATTAAAAAACATGTTCAGCTTTTGTCATAAGGTAGGGTCCTTTATCATTGCAGGCCTTATTACCATCGGCGCGGTCATATGTGATAGCTCAATTATGTACGCTACACTCAAAGGCCTCATCGTTGAAAAGTTTGGTAAAAATATACTAAAATTCTTTAATAAAGCTTATGACACAGATTTTAGCCAAAAATCTAAACTCGATATTCTTAAGTTTTTTAGTATCAAGCTTCTCAGTGCTACATTTAAATTAGTTGCCATTGCCGGATTAGCGACTATAGCCGTATTTACTGCGATTGCTTGGTCCAGCACTCTCTGGATCACCATCCCCGCGTGTACTGCCTTAGGCCTAGTAGCTGCTGCTATTGCGATGCGGGACGTCACCGTATTACTCGCACTAGCATTCGCGGCAACAATTGCCTGTGGCATCATCACCTTTGGTGTATTTGTCAGTGGTTTAACCTTCTTACCTCCAGCAATAATGTTAACTATTGTTGTGGGAGCATCTGTTTTAGAGTTTATTTTTAACATCAAGGTCATGACTAAATCCGCCTTACTGATAAAAGATGTTGGAGATTACTTAGCAAATAAATTTGACTCCTGGTGTAAAAAAATCAAAAACAAATTAACTGGCAAGACTACACCTAGTGAAAACAAAGCCAATGTTAACCCTGCGCAAACAGCAGAAGCCATTGCTTCCGGTGCAGTTACAGGTATTGGCGTCGCAATGGTTGTTGGTAATGCCATCGCAAATGCAAAACCTGCAGTACCCAGCTATAAAAGCTACCACTGGCTTTCTCGCCTGTCAGTTGCTGCGGCTAAACTCTTGGCCTTTTTTAGCTATGGAGCAGGATCCTTTTCTCCCTGTATTATTCCTGCTGTTCAAGGCTTTAAAGATAGATTACCTGAACATGCAAATCCAAAACATGACGAAGATATTGTATCCTTAAAAGAAAAAAATACTCATCAAGCTACTGCTAATGAGATTTTAGTTACACTGCCAAAACCTCAAAAATCTCATGCTCCCTCAATGCAGCAAGCCCAAGTGTTCTCATTTACTAGAGACACAAGGCCACAACAGAGCTATTCGCCTCGTGCTTATAATAGTAGCACTGTAGGGTCAACTCGGACACCAATGAGTTATCCCATTAACCTTGGCGGCTATCAAACACATATTTTAGGCACACCGCCATCACCACATAATGCTGATAGACCTGTACCTACAGGCAATCGTTATCGTTGGTTTAATCGTGCACCTGCACAAGATAATACTGTTGGTTACGTCAGTGAGAATGAAGATCAGCTACGTTACAGTTCTCAGGGCAGTCCCCGGTAATTATTGCTAGGTAGTCAAATCGGCAGGAGATCCCACGTGCTTCGCACTCGGGATAACAACATATTTTATAGCGATAACATGATTGATGGCGGCTGTCTGCAATATAACTGTAATTACTGCTTGGCAGGTATGTCAAAAGCAAGTTGCTTCCCTCCACCGGCACAAACTGCCTGCCATGTGTCCACGGCAAATTCAATGGATACAATAGTACAGGTTGGCATGTGTCGACGTAATTCATGACTTAACAGGGATGCTAAGTCAGAAATACCCGGGTTATGTGCTACTAACATGGCACTATTGTGCTGGTCATCAATATGATTAATGGCATTGAGCAATGTATTTGGATCCGCATTGTAAAGTGCTTCTTGTTGAATGATAGCCAATTCATCGTAATGTAATTGTTCTGCGATTAATCGTGCTGTTGTAATGGCTCGGGTTGCCGGGCTTGATAAAATCACATCCATCTGTATGCCCTGCTCTGCCAATTTTTTTCCCATCATCGGTGCTACACGTAAACCCCGCTGATTGAGCGTGCGTTGCTTATCGCTAATCTCGGGATTACCCCAATCTGATTTCGCATGTCGTACTAAATATAAGGTTTTCATGCCACGATATCCCTCTATAATTCGTCTTCAACATACAGCAAATATGCTAGCCTAGTCTAGCAATGCTACTGCGAGCAACAGCTATAACTAATAAAAATCCCCGAAGCAAGCCTCGGGGTATTTTATTTCCTAGTAATATTTCGCCTGCGCGAACCAAGTTCGCGCGACGGCGACTTAAGGGGAGTCTACGCTGACTCCCCTTAAGAATCCCCAAGCGTAAAGTGCCCGCAGCAAGCTGCGGGGAATCAAGTTTAAGCTAAAACACTGATGCATGGCATTGACAATACATCTTATGTTTCAACAACCTATACTCACTGACTTTATATGGTTAATTCCATCAAAGTAATATCATCACCCTGGTCTTTACCATAGCGGTAATCCGATAATTTTTGTTCTAGCCTTGTGAAAATAGCATTAGATTCTGCCTCTTGTTCAAACAATTCCAACAAACGCCCTTCACCAAACATTTCGCCTTGATCATTCTCGGCTTCAATCACCCCATCTGAAAATAAATAAATTTTATCATTTTCTTTAACTTCAAAACTATCAAGCTCGGTGGAAAATTCAGCATCTTTTAAAATACCCAATGGCAAATGGCTAGAGCATAAATAAGCAGTAGGCCCTTCCTGGCAGCGGTAAATGATGCCATCAGGCAAACCGCCATTCCATACTTGCACGGTATTGTCCGTGCTGCTCACTGACAACATTGCCGCAGCGCAGAAAAAGCCAGTGGGTAAAATTTGTTGTAATTTCTTATTGATCTCTTGCAAAATAACTTCAATGGATAAACCTTTTTCAGTCATCGTGTAGAAAGCTGAGGCTACTGGCATAGTACCAATGGCGGCAGGCAAACCATGGCCGGTAAAATCACCTAAAATCACATGTAAATCACCTTTAGGATTTTGTGCTGCTAATAAAAAATCACCACTGAAGGTAGACATCGGTGATAACAGATAACGTAATTTTTCATAATTTAAAGCACCTGCACGGGTAAAGCTTTCAAATAAATTTTTGGCAATAACGCGTTCTGTGGCCATTAATTGCTTATAGTTAGCTAGTTCTTTTTCTTGACGGCGGATCTTTGTCACTCGATGGCGGATCCGTGCTAAACACTGTAGCTTTGTACTCAATAAAGATTCATGGTAATTAGCCGACATAATTTCATCGATGATTTCGTGGGCAGTAATATCAAAATCATCTGATAGATCATGCACAATATATAAAGCGGGAATATAGCGCGGTTGGAATAAAGCTTTAAGCTCATGGGTAAAATTCAATAGCTGTTGGGTAAATTGATTGGGATAGAGAATAATCGCTTTGACTTCTTCTTCAGCCAAGCTTGGGTCGAGCTTCTTATTCATGATTTGCCAGTAAATCTGATAACCCAAATGAATTAATTGTTTTTCAAGCTTGATGCTATGTTCTGATTTACCATCGGTGACAACTATGATTGTTTTATCTTCAGCGGTCTGCTCTTGCACTGTCGCTACCTTTAGCGCACTTCGAAGAGTTGGTCAAACATAGCGATTTCTAGGCTGCGTTTAACTGTAGGTTGAGGATTTAACAATCGTAAGCATTTATCTTCACCTACAAATTCGCGAAAGAGTAATAACATGCCAAATGCTGCACTATCAATGTGCTCAACTTTTTCAAGGTTGATGTTATAAGCTTTTTTATCCGGCTGGTTGCGGTAGGCATTCCGAAAAGGGGTATGCACGCTAAAATCGAAGCGGCCATCAATGTTAATCACTAGTGTATCATCATTATCAGTTAATTCAGATGTAATAGACATACCTCTCTCCTCTTCGTCAATCCCCGCGGATATCACCAACGGATGCTATGGATACCACGGTCAAACCGCGGTATGACGTCACTAAACTCTAATCAGTCGCTGTTAACATCAGCAACGAGTTCATGGATACCACGGTCAAGCCGCAGTATGACGGCGTAAAACTCTAATCAATCGTCGCGGGCATGGCTAAAAAGTGTTGCTGCCCATCCTGCAACAAGGTGACACCCATACTATTAATCTTACTCACCACAGAACCATCAGGTAAATGGGTACCCACTTTCACTTGATAATAAGACGAACCAGCGACTAGCACCGCTTGCCATGCTCCCTGTGCTTTGCCTACATAGCTAACTTCTAAACCTTTTGTTGTTTTACTGGTGGCGGAGGTTGATGCTGACGTGGCTAAGGGATGGCCAGACATTTTTGCCTTAATTGCTTGTGTCTGCACTAAGGTTTTCGCCTCTGCTAATTTAGACGTTGCAATAGATGCATTGGTTTGCGCTAAACGTTGTTGCAGTTGGGCTAACTGGTATTCATTAATTAATTTCACATACTCTGCTTGTGCCTGTTGACTTTCCTGCAGTAAAGCTAATTGTTCAGGGGTTGGTTTTGACTTGGGTACCTGGGTAACTTGGTTTGATGGTTGAGTTGTCTGCTGACCCTGTGTTGCACCTGTAGTTTGCCCAGCCACAATACCTTGCGAGTTAGCTTGATTATGATTCATAAACTGATGACCTGCCTGCTGGCCTGAACTTGACTGCGAGGTGGATTGGCTTGCTTGCTGATGCTGCTGTATTGCAGAACCAGTCTGCGCTGGTGGTGTTTTTACGGCTGTTTGCGTTGTTTTAGGTGGTGGCGCACTGTTGCTGCCCGTATTTGGGAACAAAATTCCATAGGCTAAATAACCACAAATCCCTAATAAGAGAATGGTTATCACTAGTATGACTTTTTGTTTCGTTTCCATTGTCTTCACCCTATACTTAAAGTTTAGTCTTTTGAACCCAAAATTGATAACTGAACATTACCTGATAACAACCCACCAGTGAGAGAAAAAGAAGCACTATCCAATACAATGGGTAAGTTATCTAACTCTCTACCTAAAAACTCTAAAGTTTGTGGTGCCACGCCACTTAAACTCACTTGCATGGCAGTGGATTGATAATTTTCCTTCGTCACTGGTTTCTTAATAGATACTGTGGCGCCAATAAAGGTATGATTGAGGCGATCATATACCATAGAGACGATATCATCGGTTTTATAAATCACCATGATTTTTTCACGATTTTTCACCGGCAACTGCAATGAAATACTTGCCCTGCCACTACTCACGCTTAAAGCTGCATTATGTTGCTTGACCCAAAGCAATAATAATTCAGTGGTGCCACCCACTGATTGTAAACTCACGTCAGCATTACTGCCATTTAAATTAAAAGATAGCGCTTCCCAACCTGGTAGCGTAAAGCTCTCGCGCACACCACGCGCTAAAGCCATCAAAATATCTTCTGGACTAGGGTTATTTAAAGCTGCTTGATAGGCTGCATAGGGATTTTGCGGCGTTGCTATCACTGCTGATGGCGGTGGTGGCGGTGCTGGTTTGAATATATCCCAGGCTACATAACCCACGACAATCACGGCAATGATAGCTAATATACCTGCGATGCCTTTACCACGCTTTACGGGTAGTTTAGCGAAGGCTTCATTATAAGGTAACAAAGCATAATCTGGGTCAGCACCTAACTGCGGGAATACTGGCTCTTCTAGCTCAGTAAAGGATTTAACAAAGGCTGCATCAAAACAAAAGCAATCTTCGCGTGGCAACTCTGATAATGGTACTTCGCCATGTACATAAATATCATAGTGATTACTACCCGTGGTCAACGCGGCAAATTCATCCACTAAATTCTCTAGGGGCACTTCGGCATCAAGATAAACACTACCGCCACGGATCACAACTAATGCAGCAGTTTCACCACCCGATAATTGCTCACAAAATACTAAATCATTAGCACGGTCAAAATGATCCCAAACAGATTCACCTAAGAGATAACCTTGATCACGAGAGAAGATAACTTCAATATCACCGGTAATTTGTGGAAAAAAACGTGCAAATTCGCCATTCTCTTCTGCGAGCATGGCCACTTCACGTTTCAGCAAATTCGAACGCTTAAAGTTTATGACTTCGCGGTAAGTATATACCGCAAAATTTATACCATCCTCTCGCTTAATAACCGGCATCTATTCATCTCCATGGTATAAGATGACAGGAGTTATTAACATCACCAACTCATTTGTAGTATTGGATGAACCTTTAGCACCCAGCGCATCCACACCAAAGAGACCGGATTTATTTGCTTGATTATTAATTTGCTTAAAGCCAGCAAGTACTAAAGTATGCCCGGTTGGGATCACGCTACGTTGGTTAAAGTTACGTTCATTCACCGTGGGTACCTGGATAATTTGTGGTGATGCTGTGGTATTGTTATTTGTACCGGAACCTGAACCACCGGAACCTGAGCCACCAGAACCGGTACCATTATTACCACTACCATCGCCGCCGGCAGCCGCTGATCCACCACTGCTGGTTTCACCTGTGGTCGTATTAATCGTATCAATACTAATTAAATTAGACAGTGTGCTAGAGACTTGTAAATAAATTCTATCACCTTGGATCTTAGGTAATAAGTATAAATTAAAGCCGGTGGTAACAACCCCAGGACTAGCGGAATTAGAGGTTGTATTATCATTCAAAGCATCGGTACTCGTACTGGCTAAATAACCCGTTTGTGTCTGAATAGCAATTTGTGCCACTTGGTTGTTCAACGTGGTTACTGTGGGTTGGGTCACAATGCTGACGTGTCCTTGTTGTTCTAAGGCTTGCAGAATACTGTTAGAACCGCTCCATTTACCACTGGTACTGGCAAAGGTAATGCCAATGGGGGCAAAGGTACTGGTATTATTAGCATTACTCGCTAACGCGCCGGTTAAAGTCAACTGATTACCGGAGCCACCAAAATTACGCACCAAATTCCAATCAATACCATAGTTGAAATTCTTTGATAGAGTCACTTCTAACACTTGCACTAAAATGCGTACTTGTTTAGACAGCTCTTCATTCATTTTTTTAATGTACTCACCCACGGCTGCCACATTTTCCGGGTGGTCATGTACGGTAATCGTGGTCGTGGCTTGGGAAACATTGACTTGACCATCTTTGGATAATAACCCTTTTATAGTCGTTTCTAAGTCAGTCCAAACAGATACGGTGCCTTTTAATTTACTGTATTGGTTATCTTGGGTGACATCCACACCAGTATAAGTAATGGAAACAGAACCATCGCCACTGCCACCACCACTGGAGCCACCGCCAACTCCACCACTTGCTAAGTTTGTACCATTACTAGCACCAGCATTACCCACCATGTATTCAGCAGAGCCTGGCATGAAGGATACATCAAAGGTTTTGGTCATGAAGGCTGACCAAGTGATAACATTATGTTCATTATCTAATTTATAGTAATAGTTTGCAGTAGACGCTAAATCATTCAAGGCACCTTGCAGCGGACCAGAATAATCCATAGAAATTAATTTTGCACGATCGATAGAATTACCATAGTGAATAATTGTGCCAGTTTTGTTGAATATTTGCGTCACATAAAAGCTAAAGGGCATATTATTCCCTTTTAAGAAAATCTTCCGCTTTAACCAACTCGGTGGATGAATAAGACTGACGGGGGTTGTATCTACATAAGCACCTTCATCACGCACTACCGGCGGTGGTAATTGATTCATTTTATTTTCATTGGCACGCACTTCATTATAAACATTGTCAACACCATCGACGGTTTTATTGTATTCTTTTTTACCATGCATGCACCCTGCTAAGACTAAAATACATACACAAATTAAACTGCGGCTAAATAACTGCCGTACTGTCATGACCGTCTCCTTCGCACAATTGCCACGATATGATTTTTCTCATAGAACACTGCTTGCACTGGATACGGTGCTAAGAGTTTACTGAGAACTTCTTGTAAATCTTTACCTCTGAATCTTGCTGTACCTACCCAGTTGTAATCATAAGGTAGTTTCCAGATCACTTGGCGCCACCCATCATGACTCAAGCGTACGATACGTTCTACATTCTTTTCTAAGGAACCTTTATGCACCACCACCGAAAACTCTGGTTTGGCTTTATAGGCTTTAGGCATTTTGAAAGGGATTTTGCCATCGTCTAAAACACTATAAGCTGGTTTAGCTTTTGCATTCCACGGCGTTTTTAGTTTCAACGCTGGCAATGGTTTATTGGGGGCGATAGTTGATGAAGTAGATTTTGTTTGATAAGGATGCGGCGGTCCTGCTTGCATTCCTTTCGCCTTGTGCGCGACACCTTTATGTGCCACCACATGAGAACAGGCTTGGCCCGGCAAAGGTTTACCTCGACTATCTAATAAGCAATTAGCCACCATGGGTGCTGCCGTCGGTGATTTAAAATGCGGCTTGGGGCGTGGTGCCGTCGCTTTATACTCCTGCGGAACAGTCGCATCTGACCCTAAGTATATTCCCGCTTCACATACTCCAGTTGATAAGCCCAAGACTAACACACTGGCACTGAGCCTAACCCACGTCTTCATCCACAGCACTCCTTTCTGGCGCAAACACATGACTACAAACTTATCTATTATCACGGATTTACACAAAATATCAACTACTTCGGAAAGAAAAGTACTATATGTTGTTTTATTCAAAATTCATCGGCTCAATCGCACTACAATTAACCAATCGTACACTTATAGGCATTATTCGATGCTGAGGTATCTTTAGTACAAGTACAATTATGGTTCGCAGTATTTTGTCCAGGGTAATTCCACTCGGACCAGGTTTCACTGCATTGGGCATCTTGTGGCGTGAAGGCATAATCTGGATGCCAATGATTCGCCGGTAAACACAGCACCATGTAATAAGCATAAGTCATTAAACCATTCTCGTAATTCCAATAGGCAGTATTTCCCTGTGAACCCGCCACAAAGTTTAAACCAACTTCACCATTTTCTACCACATTAGACTCAAAGCTATGGCTACTTGGATTCTGTAAGCCTAACCAAAACGCATAATTCTTCTCACCCGTAGTATCACCTGTGTTATAGGTCGTTTGATTTTGTGGCACAAAAATCACATGGCTGGTCATCCCTAAGGGGCAGCGCCCCAAGCCAATCGTCCCAGTATCCGCAGTCATCCCTGAGTACTGTATAAAACCCTGCATATTAGAAACGTTGCCGGGTATGGGTGTAAATACAGTGACAGATGTATTATTGTTACTAAAAGTATAGTTAGGTAATTGTGCCGCTAATTTTTGACTCAAGTTGGCCGGCACATTATTTGCGGTAATACCTAACAGTACAGGTGTACTGATGACATCTGCACCACTGGTGGGGGCAATGGTATAAACAGCCCGATTGTAGCAAGGCGGCCCACCGGTCACATTACGATTATCCAAAAATGGCTCACATTGAAAATTTGTGGGCATATACATAGGTGATTGACCAATCAAATCAGACATAGAGGTCGGCCAAACATAGCTTTTGGTCATGTAATACACGCGAGCAGCTTGCATAATTTGCAACATTTGCGTGGTCGCTTGTTGTACTATACGGTCTTCTCTATGGCTACGCTCTATATTTACCGCGTACAGCATTAACACGGCAACGATGACGATCACAAACAACATTTCAATCAAAGTAAATGCCCGCGCTAATTTTTTAGTCACTTTCATGTCTATCCCTACTAAGGTAACAACTAACTACAAATACGTACCGTCGTGGCAGTTTGACAGGTACACACATGACTAGTATCACCATAATTGTATTGACTCCAGCTTGTACTACACTGCGCATCTTCTGCTGTATAAGCGAAGCCAGCCGACCAATTACGCGTACAAAACGTCATAAAATATTCGTAATACATTTTATCCGTATCATTATTCCAACGCGTGGAACTACTTTGGACATTAGCATTTAAGTCTAAATTAAGCTCACCAGTACTAGATACAACATTTTGTTCGAACTCACTTGGATCATTCGGGTTACTTAAGCCAGACCAAAAAGCAAAATGTTCTGGTGGGCCACTGGTATTGCCCATATCAGTTTTATCATAGGTAGTAAAATTTTGTGGGATTAATATCATATGCCCTTCATAACCTACGGGGCAGTTATTGGGTAAGGTGATGGTTTGTTGGTCGGTAGTAATTCCTGCCGTTTCAATTAATGCACGTACATTAGTGAACGTTGGAGCAACAGTATAGCTAGTCAACGAATCATAAACCCCTGCACTGGTTGTCTTACTTGTTACACTGTAAGTGGCAAGGCCTTCCATCACTTTATTTGCTAGTGCTCTAGGAATTGTATCTAATGTTACCCCAAACTGTACGGGATATGTCTGTTCAGGCGGCGGATCTTTGCTATACACAACACGATGTTGACAAGTCTTATTCGCCACTTGGGTTAAAATGGGGGAGCACAGAGCGAGTGGGGGAATATAACCTTCCGTTACTAAAGTATTTAAATCACTAGGCCAAGCATTTTCATTATTGACATAGTACATATTCGCCGCTTGTAAAATTGTCTGCATTTGCAAAACAATATTTTGCGCTAATTTATTACGCTGATAATCGCGCAACATGGTGATGGCATAGACGGATAAGGCTGCCATGATCACAATCACTAAGAGTAATTCAATCAGGGTAAAACCTTTTTTGTATATTGTCTGAAACTTCATTCAGTTAATCCATAATGATGGTAATAATCATCTATTGCCAATGAGTCAAACTGGCAGGAGATCCCTCGCAGCAGCTATCGCCACTGCTCGGGATGACAACAGTTTTTCTACTATAACAACATAGTTGATGACAACAGCTTCACAATTATCATTTCGACCGCAGCGAGAAATCTCCCAATAATTTGACTCCCTCAACTAATCGTACACCTATGTGCATTATTCGACACTGTACTATCTGCTGTACAGGTACAATTATACGGACCCGGCACCTTATTCCATTTTTTATTCACAAAATTAAAATCACTCCAGGTTTGGCTAC
This sequence comes from Gammaproteobacteria bacterium, assembly GCA_965230425.1. Lineage (GTDB taxonomy): Bacteria > Pseudomonadota > Gammaproteobacteria > UBA1113 > UBA1113 > CBDDKW01. The sequence goes on from CBDDKW010000010.1 coordinate 184,695, forward strand.
ATTGCGCATCTTGGGGCGTGTAAGCAAACTCAGGGAACCATTTATCATAAGGGATACACATGGCCATAAAATAAACGTAGTACATTTTATCCGTATCATCACCTGTGGTGCCATTAGGGCTCCAAGGAGGCTCCGATTGCCATCCCTCCTCAGGGTAAAACCCTAACACCCCATTAGCATTCACCACCGAAGTTTCCCAACCGCCAGTGACACCACCCACCCCCATATACATAGCCCAATGGTTGCTCGTATCCGTCATGCCTAATTCACTCGCATCAAAAGTAGTCACATTCTGGGGAATAATAAATACGTGCGCAGTATAACCTGTTGGACAATACGGTGGTAAATTAATAGGCTGATCTTTTGCAGTAATACCTGCATCAGTGATGAAGGCAGTTAAATTCGATGAAGCGCCTGGCACTGAAGTATAGGCCCACACATGATACGTAGTTGTACCGCCCCCATCCGGTTGGGCGGTCGCATAAGGTAAATTTTTTACCAAACGTTCAGCGATATCTTTGCTGGGCAGCCCAGCAACTCGCAGCGTTGACCAATAATGCCCGCTGGAACCTGCCGGTGAAAAGTCGTACACAGAATGGTAATAACAAGGCGCGCCTGAATTCTGGGCGATAATAAAAGGCGAGCATGCTGCTGTCTCGGGCAGATAGCCAGCACTAATCAGCTTACTCAGCGCGTCAGGGTGACTAGGAAATTCGCCATTGGCAAGATAATATGCATACACGGCTTCATCGATCATTTGCATTTGTGTTGCTGCTTGTTGAGCCATAGCATTGTCACGTCGCACACGGCGTAAATTGATCGCATACAAACTGATCACCGCTACCACGACAATGACCAACATTAACTCAATTAAGGTAAACCCTCGGTATTTTTGCTTTGTAATGCTCAACATATCCCTACGCTATACTTGCTTGGTGTGTGGCTTATACCCATAGCATCCCATATTTAGGGCTTTCTAGCATGTTATTTTCCGCCAGCTAAAGACTATACATTTTGCCAATAGCCCTAACTATTACCTGCAATTTAAAGTCTTTATCTAACGAAAAATCCCTGCCCTATAAGGCCCTAAATATGGGATGCTATGGGTATAGATACTATACCGAAAATTTTGCGGGAAAGTAAGTTTGTCAATGTAGATTACCTGGCAGCAATAAGTTTTCAAAATTATTCAAAGATGGACGTTTCCAGTAATAGGGTACCAACCTATCTTAGCTGTTTACATGCTGATAAACACTACACGGATTAACCACCCCCGGCGGGTGATAATAGGAGTTATATATATTCAACTCATAAACAAATTGCTGACTAGTAGCCACCATAGGCCATTGTCCCGAAGCAAGGAACATCGTATTGTTATTGGGTAATTGCGTCCAAGTAAACACGGAACCATCCACCGAATTAGGCATTAAGGCAAGATAATAATTATTTAACTCATCTTGAGTTGCAGAACCAAAATCGATACTCACAGAAATAGTCCAGGGGATAATCTTACCATCCACGCCACCTGTAATAGAGTCTTGCGATGCGCCTGTACCTTCATACAAGGGATTCTGGATCACATTAACAATATCGGGATTGACTGTGGCACCAGGAATATAGCTGGCAAGCTGAGAAACTGTTAAAGAGGTTTCTTTACCAGCAAAATAACTCCCACCACTCTTATTACAATTATTAAAATAATAGGCTTGCACTGTCGCCATCATCAAACTCGCGCTATCGCGAACGATATTCAATTTTTTGCTGGTTTGGATACTGCCGTAGTGCACCGCAGCAGCTAAGCCCATAGCGGCGATGATAGCAAATACTAGCATCATTTCTAGTAAGGTGAAGCCATTGTTTGCGTATTTACTGTGCATTAAGTGACTCTTTATTCATATAAACTAAACCATCAGGAGATCCCTCCTAGAGGCTATCGCCACTAGGAGGGATGACAGCACTTTTTAACATAGTTGATGACAGCAATTTTTCTAGTAACAACATAATCAAAGACTATCACGAAACTGCTGTGATCCCGAACAACATGAGGGATCTCCTGCCGATTTGACTACTGAGGAACATCATACCACTCACACTACCTATGGCATTACATACTCTGCGCTCATTTGATACTGCTTATTAACAGCAGTACAGCTAGCAATCGAATTCAAACCTGTTTGATCTAAACCACTACGTACGGACTTGATCCGATCATATAATTGCTCACAGGCAGGTTTGGGCATTCCGCCCGTCTTAATGGTCAAAACGCCATTATTCGCCCAACTTAAATCCATATCATTATTCCATGGGTTTACTTTATAGGCTTTCGCCAAGACACCTGCTTTGACTAACTGTGAGGATGTGTAAGTCTTCCCGGCAACCACTTGCTCTTGATTCATCAATTCAGCACTCTTTACCGTTGCAGAATAAATTGCCTGCATCATATTATAACAAAATTGTACCTGATTACGTTGCTTCACTGTCTGATAATACAACACACTCATTAAAATCAAACTGGCGATTATCACTAGTACAAATAGTAACTCTAATATAGAGGTAATCCCATACTGGTCTTTAATTTGCTTCATTCACTTACACTCACGGTATGGTAAAAGAAATTGAAGTTGAGTATCCCGCTTTACCTTTAACACACGCAGAGGGGTTACCCGATTCATTAACTTTATCTTGTAAAGACGCGCTACTTAAGCGTTGATATAACTTATTACAAGCAGCCTTGGGCATTGGGCCTGAGCTGACCATCATAACATTAGTACTCGTTCCTGCTGGCCCAAACATTAACCATGCTCCCCAGGGGTTCGTCGCATACTTGACTGCTAGATAACCATCATCAGCAAGCATATTGGCTGACGCATCAACAGAGCAACACCAAGTAGAATCTTGCACAGCCTCTATCGACGCTTTATAAACAGCATTCATTGACGTAAATGTTGCCGTAACTTTATGTGCCTGACTAACAGTTTGATAATATAAAATGCTGAGCACAAGCAATATGGCAATGATGACAAGTACACACATCATTTCAATGAGAGAACTAAAACCTTGCTGATACTTACGCATAATTACTGCACCAAATATTGCATCGTGACATAAGAATTATCGCCAGAAGCGGTGCACGCCGCTTGATACTTACCACCGATATAACCAATGGTTGGCGTACTATTAGCACGTGAAGCTAATTTCTTACAGGCAGTTTCTGGCATCCCACCTGATTTAACGGTGAGTTCTATTCCAGAATTCGTCGCAGCCCCCACTAAGGAAGGCGCCTTGCCCCAGGGGTTTTGTAAATATTGTATATTGAGAAAACCATCGGTTTGTAATGTTTGCAGCGAAGGCGACAAAGTTACCGAACCAAACTCGCCATTGGCTTTTAAATACTTCTCATAGGCGTCATACATGGCATTCATCATATTAAAAGCTTCACCCACTTGCCGATCCTGTTGAGTAGATTTGTAATAGAGCACGCTGAAGACTAACAATACGGCAATCAGTACCAACACCAGCATTAACTCGAGCAGCGAATAACCGCGTAATGGCTTAAAGGGTTGTTGAGCTTGTCTTCTCACAATATTACTTACTCTCTCTAAAGAACATGACACAAAAGCCATTTAACGTGACTCTGCTCACTGTGAATTTACTGTCTGAGTAAATTCACAAAGGGAGCCATTATGACTCCCTTTAAGTATTATCTATGTACTGAACCTCAACACTAGTCAAGGTACTCTAATAGCTAACCAGCGGAACACGAACCTGCATAGCAAACAGTCAATGTTGTTGTGGTTCCACAACCCGCTGTTTGCGAAGCACCTGACCCTGTGGTCAAGGTTTCACTGATACGATTAGCTAAGGCCTTACATACATTAGTCGATGGTAAACCTGACATTGTGACACCAAAATCCGATGTACCACCACCCACAATCGCGATAGCCCCACCCCAAGGATTAGCTGTTGCATTCGCTGACGCGGTAGAACCAAACACAGCAGGCAAATAGCCATCAGTAACTAAAGTATACAGATTAGCGGGATATTTGCTTTCATTATCCACTTGATAAGACCCTGCCGCCGCATACACGGCATTAATCATATCCACCGCATCATTGATATTGGTACTTGCACGGGTAGCTTCGTAATAACGGGTTGCCATTAGTAGCAGTACGGCAATAATCGCCAAGGATAACATTAATTCCAGCAAGCCGATGCCGCGTTGCTTTAATGTCATAACCATTTTCATAACACTCTCTCCTAGAATGATCAAAGAAATATGTGAGCCAAAGTATAACCATTAAAAAAACTGACGAGCCTTACACCAATCAGTAGTGAATTAGCTTACACTTAAAAGCTTACTTATGCCAACGTAAAGCCAACAGAGTAAATACCGAACACCATTAATAAGGCAATGCCACCACCCACGAGTAATAAAATACCGCCCAATACTTTACCAAATTTACGTACTGTGGCGATACCTCGGTCGGCAGCTTGCTTACCTAAGCGCACTAATGCGTGTTCAAATCCTTTAGCATCAGCAATCGCCTTCAAGCGTATCACATCTGCTTCGCTGACTAAACCTGTTTCTAACACTTCAGCGATATTACTACGACCACGGCCTAAGCGTCGCTCAATCATCATTAAATGCCAGGCTAAATAAGGACTCGCTTGGTTTTGTAAAATTTTTAGGGCTTGTTTAAAAACAACACCGTTAGAAATCAACACCCCTAGGGTTTCCATAAATCGCGCCGCCACTAACTGCCGATAAATATTTAATACCGGGATTTTATCGATCAATGCACGTGGCTCCCCCACAACATTTTTTAACATCAATGTCAGACCAATGGCTATCAGGGCAAGGATAATTAATGCCATCCACCACCAATCTTGAATGAAGCCGGCAGTACTCATTAAGGTTTGACCTATTTCCGGCCACTGGGAAACGGGTTTAATGCTAGCAAAGGAATTTAAAATAGATGATTTAACATATACCATCACCCCCATCCCCATACAGATCACCACCACGGGATAGGATAAAGATGAAACTAAAGAAGACACGGTTTGATTACGTGTAGTTAAAGATTCGGCTGCCACACGAATATTTTGTGCTAAAGTACCACCAGATTCACCAGTGCGCACTAATTCGATAATATGCTGAGGAAACCATCCCACCATGCCATCAGCGATACCACGACCTTGGGATAGCTTTTGTAGCATATCGAAAGCTAAATGTTCAACGTTGCCTGTATTCAAAGTATGCAACACTTCAACGGCTTTATTGGCCGGAACACCGTCATCAATCAGGGTAGATAAATCTTCGAGAAAACTTTGCCGTTCACGCGCAGACATCAAAGTTTGTTCAAGGCGACGCTGGAAAGGGCTTATCGCACCGGGTGGTAATGTTTTTTTCGCTGTGGTCGCCACGTTTGGTTCTCTATATTAATTAATGATCAATAGTTTAGCTGGATTTCTTGCGTTCAGCCAATTCTTCACGCACTCGATTATAATCAAAACCAGCTTCCGTGCTATGCACACTAATTTCACCGACCAAGGTTTCTGCATCAAAAGGATCCGCAATCCCCTCTTTCACCATCGCTAAAGCACGGGCTTGATAATTGTTCCAACCTTTTGATTTTAAATATTTCTCCCAAGCAAGCGTATCTAATTTTTGAATAAATTCACGGCCAGCTTCATCTACCCAAACAACCTTGGCAACCACAGTACGTCCACCTACACCGGTGCTATGACATTGACGGCATTTACCTTCGCCACGCGCCCGCACCGCACTCAAATCACCAAAGACTGATTGCCAACGCTCCAAATGTTCCGTATGTTTTTGCGCCTCCTGTATAGGGATCGCACAGTGCTTACAAAGTATAGGCATCAAGCGTTGAAAAATAAGACAAACTAACAAATTACCATCCGCCAACATGGTGGGTGAAATACCCATGTCAGCTAAACGCGTAATAATCCCCGTAGCTGAATTAGTATGCACGGTAGAAAACACCAAGTGACCGGTAATAGCTGCACGTACCATCACATTGGCCGTATCTTCATCACGCATTTCACCTAAGACAATATAATCTGGATCCATTCGCAGTGCTGCACGGCCAAAGGAGGCAAAACTACGATCATTTTTATCCGTATTCACCGGCACTTGGGTCACGGTAGGGACTAATTTCTCCACAGGATCTTCAATGGTGTAAACTTTACGCGTGCTTTTAACTAATTGCATACAACTAGCCAGTGTAGTAGTTTTACCTGATCCTGTAGGTCCAGATAATAATACAGCACCATGCGGCATCTGCACGGCCCGTTTGATAATATACACTTGCTCATCGGTATAACCCAGCTCTTGCAGAGACACCACCTTAGAGTCATCACCAACACCTAAGATCCGCATCACCATATCAAAGCCACCATGGGCTGGCATACTGGCTAAACGTAAACGCACATCACTGCCATTAACGCGCAAAGGCATAGAGGCATCTTGGGGTACTAAGGGATTAAAGTGCGCCGTGGCATGGTCGGTTTCTTTATTAAACGCTACGGACGCAATTTCACGCCCCAAACGCGGAAACCATTCTGCATGTAAGTACATTTCACCAAATTTACGGAAACGAATTTTCGCCACATCCGCGCGCACTTCAATATGAATATCACTGACATCCGCAGAAACCGCCTCTTGAATTAAAATCCGCAGCCGATGTTGTTGGCTACTGATAGCAGCATCGGCCTTTTTACGTTCTTCTAATTTCTCTTCATCATCCAGCACATTAGCTAGGAGCATGGTTAATAACTCTTGTGTCGCCACCATGACCCGCCCCGGCCGGATCCCACGATTCACTAACATGGTTTTACAATTTTGCACATTGCGTGACGTAGGCTCAGTAGTGAGGATCACCCCACTACGCATCACCACAATGTTACCGCGCTGCTGACACCATTCGTGTAAATCTTCTAGTGGCCGATCTTTAGGATCAAGATCTGCTTGGCTTGAGCAAATCGCCACATTGCTATCGCGTGGATGTTTTCTTTCTCTGGTTTGTCCTGCCATAATCACTCACCCTTAAATGGAAGCCATAAGCACACACAACCTTTGTCATGCTATACCGGACCCACATAATATTAGTATAGGCGAGAACTGCAACTTTTAAGCACTATTAGTGGCAAAAAAGCCTAACTTGACATAAATTAAGCCTTGATCGGAGAGCCTTATTACCTGGGTAAACAAATAGGTGAGCTTTACACTTCATAACAACTCTCATTAACAATTTACTTCAGTTAAGCAAACTTTAAGGCTAAACTACTCCTATACGAACTAGATGTCCCAAGACAAGGAACAATAACCCTATGCAGGCACAACCCATACGCCTAAGACTGTATCTACTCACCCTCTTGCCCACGATCATTATCGCCATAACCCTTGGCATCTATTTTTGCTTCGTCAGCACCCAACACTTAGAAAAAGCCATGCAACAACGTGGATTTTCGATTATTAATCAACTCTCCTCTGCCAGTAAGTATGGCTTATTTGTAGGCAATCAACACATTTTACAAGGCTTAACCAATGCTGCCATTGACAACCCCGATATCAAAGCCATCACCATTTATGACAAAGACGGCCATATTTTAGCCTATACCGGACCAGAACGCTTAGAGCCTGATCCCTTCACCCTACCGAAAAATAAGCGCACCATTAAAATGGCTAAGAATGAATCAGGGTTAAATTTCTTAGCGCCCATTACCATACAAGAAATGAATATTGAAAGCGTCCTTGCCACACTACCAGATAATAACCAAGCCATAAAAACCGATGAAATCATTGGCTGGTTAGCCATCGATATGGACAGTACCAATACTACCATTCAAGAGTACCAAGCCTATGCCATTACAACCTTTATTGTAATCATCGGCATTGTCTGCGCACTATTATTCGCCCTACACATTGATCGCTCATTTACCTTGCCATTACTCACCATCATACGCACAGCCCGGCGCATGGCCGATGGCAAGCAAGGCCCCACGATGATTACCTCAAGCTCGCCTGAGCTTAATATTCTCGCTCGCAGCCAAAAAGTTCTCCGCGCATCCTTGGATGCCAGCCAACAAGAGTACCAACAAAGCTTAAATCAAGCCCATGAGGATTTAAAACTCAGTCTGGAAACTTATGAAGAACAAAATATTAAACTAGACATTGCTCGCAAAGAAGCGATCGAATCTAATCGCTTAAAGTCTGAATTTATCGCAAATATGAGTCATGAAATCCGCGCACCTATGAATGGTGTTATTGGCTTTACTAATTTATTATTAGAAACCAACCTGCAGCCACACCAGCTTGATTATCTCACCACTATCCGTAAATCTGCTGATAATTTATTAGCGATTATTAATGATATTCTCGACTTTTCCAAAATAGAAGCAGGACGCTTAGAGTTAGATTATATCCCCATGGATATTCGCGAGTGTATTGAAGAAGTCACCTCCATACTCGCCCCCACCGCCTGCAATAAAAAATTAGAATTGATCCCGATTATTGATCCTGACGTTCCCATGCGAGTCATTGGCGATCCCTTACGTTTTAAACAAATTGTGACAAATCTAGTCAGTAATGCCATTAAATTCACTGACCGAGGTGAAACGATTATTCGTGTACACTTAGTCAGTGACATTGAAGGCAAAATCACTATTAAAGTAGAAGTCACTGACACGGGCATTGGCTTATCCGCAGAGGAGCAAAAGAAATTATTCCATGCCTTTACCCAAGCAGATAGCCATATTAATCGCAAATACGGTGGCACAGGCTTAGGCTTAATGATTTGTAAACGCCTGATCCAGTTAGCCGGCGGTAAAATTGGTGTGGACAGTAAACCGAATGAAGGCTCCACATTCTGGTTCACCTTTGTCAGCGATAAAATTTCCAGTACCGGCCACGATTTCTCCTATAAGCGCCTCGCTGAATTCCGTGTGTTATTATATGAAGAACACGCTATTGCCCGCGAATCCAGTGAAAACATGCTGAAATTATGGAACATTGACACAGTATCCGTGGACAATGCTGAGCAATTCCAGCAAACACTGAATAGTAAAGATCTTAATCAAGCGTACCATCTGATTTTAGTCGGCACCAATCAAACGCATGATCAAACCTTTTTAAGCAAGCACATTTTAGCTCCTGCAAAGACACATTTCACTGGTCCCATTATTGTGATGACTAACACCACTGACCAAAGTATACATAATCAGTATGTCTTGGAAGGTGCCACACTGTGTTTAGCCAAACCGGTGAGTCAGAAAAAACTCTACCATGAGCTTTGCGTTTTACTCCTCAGCAACCATAGTAACCCACTCTATGAAGCATTTAATATCCCCACATTAGACCGGCCTCGCTTACAAATTCTAGTGATCGACGATGATGCCTCAAGCCGTCATTTATTTGCAAAATTATTAGAACCCTTTAATACCCAAGTTACCCTAGCAAATGAAGGCTTTGAAGGCGAAGCCTTAGCAAAACAAATTCACTTTGATATTATTTTTGTGGATATGAACATGCCTGGACGCAATGGCTTACAAACTGCAAAATACATTCGCCAGACAACTGTGAATCCAAACACGCCCATTATTATTACCACTGCTGAAGACTTAAGTGGTCGTGGCGAAGAAATCCGCGAAGCAAAAATCAACGATGTGCTCAGTAAACCCATTCGCAGTGAACAACTGAAAGAACAAGTAGCCAATTGGACAATTTTCCATCCACAAACCAGTGCCGAAGAACGCACAAAAGCCCATGGCGTACCTAAACCGCCGAATCACTCCATTATCGATTGGCAGCTCAGCGTTAATTTAGCCGGCGGTCGTGCTGAATTGGCAGAGGAATTAATGACGATGCTCATTGATGAATTACCCGAAGAAACTGCCATGATTAAAAAATTATTCGAAGCGCAGCGTTACGATGATGTCAAAGATAAAGTACATAAACTCCACGGTGCCAGTTGCTATTGTGGAGTACCACGTCTGCGCGAAGCTATTGCTGAATTTGAAACAGTATTAAAAGCTAACAAAGAACAACAATATGATGCTGTGTTTAATACCTTCTTAGAGGAAGTAGAAAAATTATTAGAAGCAGTAAAAAATTCTGAGTAGTCGTTATACAAACAACTCTCTGCTTTTTAACACTTTATCTCCTAATAACACCGCAAATGCCTGTCGCATTAAGCGTTTAGCATCCTTTAAGACCTGCGGATCGGAAAATTCACCCGCTGACATAGCTAATAAACTAGCCCCCGCATAGACATCTTGCTCCATTCTCTCAGTCACAGCAGCATTATAACGTCGCACCCCATCAGTGAGATAAAAACGGTAATAGCCTGCTGCCTCTACTGCTATGCCTGTATCTGCCTCGTGGTTCAAGCCTAAACCGTAACCTAGCTCTTTAAGTAAACACATTTCAAAGCAACGCAAGCTAGCTTCAATCTGCTCACTGGCATGCAAAGCTACCAAGAAATCTTGATAGTTTATAAACAAATGTTCATGGGGATCTTGGCGATGTAATAAACGGTACAATAGTTCATTAATATACAGTCCACTGACTAATTGATTACCTTGAAAGAGAAAACCAATCTCATTAGCCTCTGCAGTACGTAGGGTCACTAAATCACGCTGGCCTACGTAGCTAATGCTTAAGGGTACAAATGCTTGCAAAACCCCACGCCACGCTGACTTTGGTCGGCGTACACCACGGGCAATGGCCGATACGCGCCCTTGTTCGCGAGTAAAAAAATCCACCAACACGCTCGTATCTCGATACGGGCGCGTGTGGAGTATATATGCTTGATCAGTGTGTATTGACATTATGGGGGCCGCCGTATAGTTCCTTGTTTTTAGAGTCAGCTTTTCCGTACAGGCGAGTAAAAAGCGCTATCAGGGATGATAGCGCAAGCTACACGGACGTAGCCGAGCCTGTACGGAAAAGCTGACTCTAAAAACCCCAAGTAAATTTCACATTGCTGGAAAAGAAATGCCTTCTGTTACGATTCTGTTATTCCTCATCATACCCTAAACTACGTAAGGCGCGGGCATCATCGGCCCAGCCGGATTTTACCTTCACCCATAATTGTAAAAATACTTTCTTGCCAAATAAACGCTCCATTTCTAGCCGCGCATTACGGCCGACTTCTTTTAGTACAGCACCGTCTTTACCGATGACAATTTTCTTTTGTCCGGCTCGCTCTACCCAAATTAAACCAGCAATCTCCAATAAAGAGTCACTGTCTTTAAATGACTCAATTTCTACGGAAATAGAATAAGGAATTTCCTCTCCCACCAAGCGCATAATTTTTTCGCGAATAAATTCTGCCGCAAGAAAACGCTGGCTACGGTCGGTGACTTGATCGTCAGGATAATAATGCACACTTTCAGGTAAATAACTACACACCTTTGCTTCTAACTCAGTCACCTGGGTACCCTGCTTTGCGGAAATAGGGAACACCGCCGCAAAATCCATTTTTTCTGCTAAATTTTTTAACACAGGTAATAAGGCTTGCTTGTCTTTTATTTTATCGATCTTATTAATCGCTAAGAGTACCGGTACATTAGCACCCTGGCAGTGTTGTAATACCGCATCATCTTCTTCAGTCCACTGTAGACCATCCACAATAAAAATAATAGCATCCACATCACGCAGGGCCGTCAGCACTGCACGGTTCATGACTTTATTTAATTGTCGTGGTTGTTGCTGATGTAAGCCAGGTGTGTCAACATAGATAGCTTGAACATTAGCGAGAGTTTTTAAACCGATAATACGATGGCGAGTGGTTTGCGGTTTACGGCTGGTAATGCTGATCTTTTGACCGAGAATATGATTCAACAAGGTTGATTTACCTACATTCGGTCTTCCCACAATGGCCACAAAACCACAGCGCGAATTATGATCAGATCCACGATACCGGTCGTTCATAATGCGTAAGTCATTCATATGATTAGAAAAAATTTCCTTCTGCTCTTTGCTTTTGTAAGATTTGTGATAGGATAACTGGCTCACATCAAAATAACAATAAAAATACTGTTGCAACTCGTAGCGAATGAGACAACAAAAGTATGAATAACGATAACTTTCTAAACACTTTATGAGGAGACATCTATGGACAACGGTGAATATTATGAAGAAGAAGTAGCAGAGCTTACACTTGAGCAGCGTGCTGGATCACAGACTGCTGGCAATGATCAGTTCAGCGACGCCGCTGGATTTAGTGCCCCTGGCTATGATAGCGGCGATGAGTTTGACGTTAGCGGCGTTCCACCGACAGTAGAATTACCAGAGAATTTACTGCAACAAGGTTCAACACCTACACAAAACGGCTCATCAGCACCTGCACAACAAAAGGATGCCAGCAAAAGTTGGTTCTCTCATGCACGTGCACTATATAACCAAGGTGGCTTAGGCAATGCTTTAGGTTACTTAACCGGCGTTAGCCCTGATGCCCCTGCTATGGTCAAAGCCCTTGCCCACGAAATTGCAGTGGAAATGGTCACGCGATTGCAAGAATCAGTTCATAAAAAATACGACCTGATGCAACGACCTGATGCTGTTATTGATCCAGGCTACAGTGATGAAAAAAGTACAAAAGCAAGAGATCTACGTAGAAGCAGTAGTGCTGGTAATCTACAAGAATTATTAAGGCAAGCTGCACCAGAAGACAGTGACAGTGACAATGAAGACGACAAAGGTTATTACGCAGATTCGCTCAAAGCTAGACCTATTCCACCTAAAAAGAAAAAAGCACGTTCTGAATACGGTCGTGGTGAAGTCAATCCACGTGTATCAGGTTTAAAATTAGACCAATTAGAAAGTCTAATTTTCAATATGTTGAATTCACGTACTCGCTCAATTGTTACCTTACTGACAACTATTGCCGATGCCTCAACAGAAGCGGCACCTAGAGACGTTCGCAGTTTCTTTAATGCGCAAACAGAGGCGGGTTCAAAAGCAAGTTATATCGAACCCCAAATGGACATAGCTGTTATTAATTACCTTGCGGCTAATTTAGCTGCTATGTATATGGCCGAGTTAGGGAGAACTAATAAAGATGCTGTTGGCAATGAAATACCGGTCTATCGCACAGGTAGCAAGGGCGAATCTTATGGTTATGCCTTTGAAAAAGACACTGACTCTAAGCAACCAGATTCATCTGTTAGCTTTACCTTCATGATGAACAAAGCTCCATTCACCCATGAGTTAAAAGTAAATAAGGACGGTACCTTAAAGCACTTGTACCCTTTGGAACGAGTCACTGCAGAGCTTTTAAGTACTTATATCGCTGAAAAAGGCTATCAAGATACCCAAGCCCTTCGTCAGCAAGCTAAAGAGCAAGTAAAAACAATAAATAGTGGTAAACCAGCACGACATGTGGAGCCTGGTCAGTTTGCACCTACGCAACCTCGTTCTCAAAGACAGCCCGCTCATGCAGCTAGTAGCGATGTAGCTGCAGCTAACGCTGGTCAACCTGGCACTAGTATCATGCAACCATCCCCTCAAAATCTTGCTGCTGGGCGTGGCCGTGGTATAGAAAGAAGTGCTGCCATCCCAAGAACTAGACATGCTGGAAGAGGAAAAGGCTTTGGTCGTGGACAACAAGTTGCTGTTGAATCACCACATACACCTCTTCCAGGTAGCACTGCTGCAGCTCCATGGGCGACAGGTACAGTAGGGGCTAGTCGTGGTGATGCACAAACGTCTGCTGCTCAGACTGACGGATATTCAGCCGCAGACCATGATGCGTTCATGCAAGGTGCTAATACGCAAACGCGACGCGAAGAAGAAGCTGCGGCGAAACGTGGTGAAAGAGCTTCTGCAGCAGCTCTTGGCAGAGGTGCACCAACAAGCAGACCACCATTTGGTGGCTTTAGTTATGATGCTCCTGCTTCCAGCTCTACCACTGCTCCTAGCTTCGGTGGCGGCGGCAACCAAGGCCAAGGCGGCGGTAGCTTCGCTGATATGGCACCAGGTATGGGTGTTCCTAACCCTTATCCAACTGGCCCAGCTTCTGAATCTGGCCTAGTCACTGGTGGTGGTGATAACACGGTGAATGTTGATGTTGAGACCGATGGCAATGAAACTGGTAATGGTGATTCCGTCAAATTTGATGTACGCACTCTAACAGATGCAGCCGGCGGTAATCCTAACATGGGCGGCAGCTTCGCTAGTGGTGAGCGCTCAGCCCCTGCTAATGAAGGCGATTGGGATGCAGCTAGAAATCCTCGTGGCGAGAGTGACAGCAGTGCCATGCTCGCAGCATCTGGTGGAAATGGTAAAGCTGAAGCGGCTGATGATGCTGGGGCTGGACAAGCACAACCTGAACGCCCACCAGCGCCAGAGCTTACACGCCGATCTAGCAAATAAGGTAACCACTCCATCCTTATACCCCCGCTTTACTGTAGGGTGGCGAAGGAGCAGGTAGCTTAACTAAAAAAACCAGGCTTCGGCCTGGTTTTTTTGTTTCAACAACTCGGCCACAAGCAACCGAGGTTGTTTCCTTATATGATTTCACCTGCGCGGGAAGCCCGCACATTCTACAACCCATAGAGTGCTTGCGCTCTCCCCTTGGGAAACCCCAGCGCTTATGGCTCTACCGCTAGCCAGTGGAAGTTTCTTTCTTTAAAACTTCGGCTGGCAACTATTGCATTAATTTTAAATCGCGTTATCCTTGGCCGTTAGCAAAATTGACATAGTAGGCACAATGCATTTAATCGACATTTTGACACCTGAACGTACGGTTACAAATATTTCCGCAGCGAGCAAGAAAGGCACCTTAGAATTAGCCAGCCAACTCTTAGCCAATGAATTGGCACAATGCGATATGCCAGATGTTTTACACTGCTTGATTGGCCGTGAAAAGCTCGGCAGTACAGCCATTGGTCAAGGTATTGCTATCCCCCACTGCCGTCTTAAGGGCTTACAACAAGCCATGGGGGTACTGATTAAGCTCTCTCAGCCTGTGGATTTCGATGCCAGTGATAACCAGCCAGTGGATATCGTGCTGGCACTGCTAGTACCTGAAGATGCTAATGAAGAACACTTAGAACTACTGGCATCTGTGGCGGAAATGTTTAACAATGATGATTATCGACAAAAGATCCGGTTGACAAATGACAACCAGAGTTTGTACCAGGTAGTCACTCATTATGAGCAATGAAATTGACCCTCAGGTCACCACATTACACGGCGTATTCCTCGATGTTCTGGGTTTAGGCGTATTATTAACGGGTAGCAGTGGTATTGGTAAAAGCGAGCTAGCCCTAGGCCTGATTAATCGCGGCCATCGATTGGTTGCTGATGATGCCGTAGAACTGAGCAAAACAAGTACAGATACCCTCACCGGTTATTGCCCACAATTATTACAAGATTTTCTTGAAGTACGTGGTTTGGGGATTATCAATATTCGCATTATGTTTGGCGATACGGCTATCAAAGAAAAGCAGCGTTTACAATTAATCATCAAAGTGGTGGCCTTTGACGCTGAAGAGCTGAAAGCCATTGACCGCCTCCATGGCACCTACCGCCAGCAACGCATTCTTGATGTGGATATCCCTGAAGTCACTATCCCTGTAGCACCTGGACGCAATTTAGCGGTCTTAGTGGAAGGTGCAGTGCGCAATGAAATCTTAAAACGCACCGGCTATAAAGCCAGTGAAGAATTTACTGCCAGACAACGTCAATTGATGGAACACCCCTAATATGAAACTCATTATCATCAGCGGCCGCTCCGGATCAGGTAAAAGTATTTCCTTACACCTATTGGAAGATTTGGGATTTTATTGTATTGATAATTTACCAGCTAGTTTATTACCCACGCTCATGAGCCATATGAGTGAACAATACACTAAAATCGCTATTGGTATCGATGCTAGAAACTTACCTGCTGATTTAGATCAATTTAATCAGATTATCGAGGATTTTATTCAAGCAGGGATTGAATGTGACATTGTCTATCTTGATGCGGATGAAAATACCCTACTTAAGCGCTACAGCGAAACTCGACGTAAACATCCACTAACGAATAAACATATTTCCCTACGTGAAGCAGTGCGTCGCGAACAAGAATTATTATTACCCATTGCCCACTTGGCTGGCTTAAGGGTAGATACCAGTAATTTAAGTCTTCATGATTTGCGTTCACTCATTAGTGACCGTGTGAACAAACAACCCCAGCAGCTATCTTTGTTAATCCAGTCTTTTGGCTTTAAATTTGGGATCCCCCTTGACTGCGATTATATTTTTGATGTGCGCTGTTTACCTAACCCCTATTGGCAACCAGAATTACGCCCTTATTGTGGCTTAGATAAGGAAATTGCAACTTACTTAGGTGAATCAGAGCTCTCTCAAAACATGCTAGAAGATTTAAAGCAATTTCTACAAACGTGGATCCCCAAGTTTGAACAGGGCAATCGTAATTATATGACTATTGGGATCGGGTGTACCGGCGGTCGCCATCGTTCAGTGTATATTGCTAAACAACTAGCAGATTTTTTTCAAAAACAACTCAATAATATTCAAATCAGGCATAGGGACTTAACATGACTGTAAGCGTTGTATTAATTACGCATGAGGAAATCGGTACTGCATTATTAAACACTGCCAGCAGAACCTTTGCGGGTGAACTGCCCTTAGCCACTACCGCAGTTGCTGTCAGTTATGATATTGACCCTGATGAATTATTGACAAAGTTAAAACGCTTAGCACACACCGTAGAATCTGAAGATGGTTTATTAGTACTCACAGATATGTATGGTTCTACGCCCTGCAATATTGCCTTAAGTTTACAGGAAACTGACAATATCGAGGTCGTCACCGGTTTGAATTTGCCGATGTTGATCCGCGTCATGAATTATCCACAACTACCACTAGCAGAATTAGCCCAGAAAGCCATCAGCGGCGGTAAAGAAGGTGTCATCGAGTGTAAGTGTCAGTCTAAATAAGTACTGTCATCAATGGCAATATTAAACTCATAGACAGGGATCCCAGATTGCAGAGAAAATTTCTTCGCAGTATCCCTCGGCTCTGTTAATAATAATGCTTGCTTATCCGCCTCTAATATCCCCACATGATTATCTTGCGCATTTAATTTTTCACCTACAAAATACATTTGTGTGGTCAACAGGCACTGATGTCGCTGTTGATACAATTTAAAATGTACATGTGGCGTGCGCCAATCACCATCATCATTATAAGCCGCTGGCTTAATCGTTTTAAAATAATAAAATCCCTGAGCATCGGTGATGCTAGTACCCCAATAATTAAAGTCTGGCTGTAAAGCCAGTGGATTGTTTTCATCACCTGGATGATCATAGCGGCCTTGATGATCCGCCTGCCAAATTTCAATTAAAATATGCTTTAAGGCTCGGCCCAGTGTATCACGCACATGACCAGCAATATAAATCAACTCAACTGCAGAGGTATCCAGCATATTCGCAGTTAAATCATTACCCTCATCATGATGATAATTAACCGGATAATAAGGCCCTTCTACTTGCCCAGGGGTCAAGGGTAATGTCATGATATAATACCTCCCAAACTCGAACTAAAAATCACTAGCATAGAAAATAACATAATAGCTAACAAGGATAAACGCCCACCACTAAATTGATAGGTACCTGGCATCTGTAGCTGACGGCTACGCCAAACCATTAAGACAGGATAGATCCCATACACAATCGCTGAGAATAAACCGGCATAACCTAGAGCCATAATAAACAATTGATTAAACAATATGGTAAATAAAATCGGCGGCAAACAGGTCATGCTAATCAACAATAATTTTCCAGCCATGTTTTTTGTGATAGACAATCCATCAGCAAGAAAATCATATAAGCCTAGAGACACCCCTATAAATGAAGTAGCCATGGATAGAAATACAAACACCGTCGCCAAGTCATTTAAGACAAAATTATGCGTCACTGCAGCAAGGACGTGGATAATATGCGTTCCTGGGTCACTTTGCTGTAATAAATTCACTTGATTTACAGCGCTACCTAGGGGTAACACCCCTGCTACGGCGGTTATCCATAACAGATACAATAGTAATGGGATCAAACTTCCAACGATCAACGCAAACTGCAGTTGCTTCACGTTACTTTGCAGATAGTTTCTTAAGGATGGCAATATGACTAAATAACCAAAGCTAGTAAAAATAATGGGGATAGCCAACACGGGTAAATGATTAGGGACTTCTTGTATTGTCTGTATATTGGAAAATGGCAGCAAATACAGCATAAAACCACAAAACACCGCTATCAACACCCCCATTAAGCAGCGATTAAAATAATCTGCCGCACGTGTACCAATAAAGATTAATATGCCGATTACTAGCAAGAGAACCACAAAATAAACCCCTTGCGGTAATTGCAACTGCATCACTGTCATTAATCGATCTATCCATAACTCATGTAAGCCTGACACATACGCCACTAAAATCGAATACATAAATAATAAGCAGCATACCCAGGCTATGCATTCGGCCGATCGCCCTAAGGTTTTGCGACTCATAGAAATAATGCTTGCACCTGGCGGTAGCTTTAAATTCACTTCCAATAAAATAAAGGCGATCAGCAAATTCATAAACCATATAGCACACAGTGTCAATACAGACATCAGATAACCATACTGCTCTACAATTACTGGCAATGCTAGCATACCACCACCAATTGTAGTGCCAGCTACTAATAAACTACCGCCAATGGCTTTACTACTACTCATTCTGTATGTCTTACCTTTGATATATACCCATAATAATACTTGCTCCCATTAAGCCAGCACCGAACAAACTTAACCCATCTGGCAATACATGATAGACACACCAATCGAGTATACTCGCCATTAATACACTGACTAATAGGAACGGTGCTAAACTCGCGGCACTGACCACATGCGCGTATGCTCTACTACGCAGGACTTGACTGGAAAAAGAACTAATAATAAATACCGCATAATATAAATACAGTTTTTTCTCGGTTAGCAGAGTGATGAGCATGGGCAAATGGTAATAATGATGCGGAATTATTAAAAATAAAGCACAAATCATAAGAGTACAGAAGAAATACAGATGCCAGCAAATCATGACTTCATTTTCATATTGCGACAGCTTATGATTCAGTAGTTGCGCCGCCGCAGAAAATAACCCCGCGCTTAAACCAATGGTCACATTCCCGTGCAATAAGCCATGGTTGGGTTGTAGCAGGCACACTGTGGCGAACATACCCAGGCCTAGGCTTAGCCAGGTTAATTTATTTACTGATCGCTTGAAAAACATCACATTGATTAGCATTATAAATATCGGTGAGGTATTGACTAATAAGGTACCATTCATTAAAGAACCGCTTTGCAAATAATAAAACAAACAAAACTGACTCACCGTAATGAACAAAGCGCGATAGATATGTAATCTGATAGACGCCGAGAACCGGAGCCGAACTTTCGTTATCGTTAATACCAGTGTTAAGACTATCAATGGCAAAACAAAGCGTAAAATGAGTGATAAAGATAAACCCACTATCAATGTCGTCTGCTTCGCTAATAATGAAACTAAGGCGATAAATATTGAAGACAGCAACATCAGCGCAACACTCACAAGCCATTGTTGACGGACTTCAGCAGGGCTATTCAAGGCTATAATGGACTGCTCAGAGTAGTTGTTAATCACGATGCGGCTCATTCGTATTTTCAAGCCACCATTATAAGCACTTGGAATATAATATAAATTTATCTTTTCTTACTTTTTCTGTTAGATTTTCTAACGAAATAAAAATAATCAAACAAATACCCCCTTAAATTCTGGATAATAGTTCAATTTCTTAGTTTATTATGTTAGATTAGTTAACAATAAATCATACTCCTCAGCAAAATTATACAAACTCGACATAACTTAAAATAACCAGGGAGAACACCGATGCAACCCATGCCCCCCATGAAGTTACTCTTACCATTTGCCGCAGTTGCCAAGCACCTTAGCTTTACCCAAGCTGCGGAAGAACTCTGTGTAACGCATTCTGCTATCAGCCAAAATATCAAAAGCTTAGAAGATTACTTCAATAAAAAATTGTTTATGCGAACGAATCATACTGTTGCATTAACCACTGATGGTCAAGAGTTTCTACAACAGATACAAGAACCCTTAAAAAAAATACAACAAGCTACACAATCACTTCTCAGCAATCGCACAGAGGCTATCTTGACCGTGAATATGCTCAGCAGTTTTGTCATGTATTGGCTTATTTCACATATGCAAAGCTTTCAAAGTCAATATCCTCAATATGAATTACGTTTAAGTTCAGAGTGGCGTCATACAGAGTTTCAACAGGAAGATGTGGACGTAGCAGTTTACTATGGGGATGGTGAGTGGCCTGGTTTATCTAGCCATTTACTCTTTGCCGAAGAATTAGCAATTTTTGCGAAACCTGAATTAATACCTGCTAAAACTATCACCGCACTGGCTGACTTAGCCAAGCATTTTAAATTCCTCTACGTGAAAGCTAATAAACGCCCAGACAATTTCAGCTTACTATTTCAGCAAGCACAAGTGCCAGAACCACCGCAAACACAACGCATCTACTTTCAAAATACCATGCAAGCGCTACAAGCAGCCATTAATGGTTTAGGTCTGATAGCTGCCCACCCTCAATTTATCCAAGATAAACTGTCATCAGGGATCCTTATGCCACTACCCGACATTAACATCAAAACAGGCAAAAATTACTACCTTGTCTACCCGCAAGAGCGAGCAACAACACCAAAGATTAAAGACTTTAAAGAATGGATTTTAGCTGAGGTGATGGCGGGTAAATAACACAGTTCGAAATCTACCACCAAACCCAATGTACTTACAATTTTTGCTGCTGATTTTTAATTTTTTGATCAGTTTTATACTGTGACAAGGAATAAACAGCCCATAAAGCAGCAGGCAACCAACCTATAATTATTATTTGCAGGAAAAAACAGCAAATACCTGCAATAGGTCTACCTATGGTGAAAAAACTAATAAACGGTAAAAATATCGCTAAAAATAATCTCATTTCAAATACTCCTTATACAACCTTTTCCGCTTTTGCAGTGGATGTTGCAGCGAGTATATTATCAAGAAGTTTTGGAATCAACATTAACAATAAATATATAAAAAAGAAAACCCATTCGTGCAAGAGCAGAGGAGCGGGCCGTATTGTCAGTAAGTATATGCACATTAGGGTTAGATGCAAGTTTTCTATCTTTTCTCAAAAACAAATGCGCTCGAAGCTTGCAAATATAGTAATTTACCCGTTTAGCTCACTCACAACCAAATGATTGCTGATTGGCACAAGAGATCCTTCTGTAACTAGCGTTTAAGCGTTTTATATCATTAGATGCTATGTCAATTAGCAAATAATATTGTTAAGTGATAGTCCAACAAACAGTGGGACTCATAATAGACTAGACAATCAATTATTAGCCCTCAATAAGTAATTGCGTTTATCTTATACTCGGAGCTAATAATTGAGCGCTTACCCCAAACAATAATATAAAATGGGTTACTTGAAGCCAATGTCAGTGTGCTTTCGCATACAATAGCCATTAACTACTTTTCAGGGATCATACGCCAAAGCAAATGAAAAAGCTGCTGGGTCATCTTAATAATATGTATGTTTTCAATAACTGTTGCTTGCAACGGCTCGACAATTTGCATATAAATAATTTTATGCGGCAATATAACCATATTAATGTCAAGTACCATATCAGCAGGCAATAATTTTATTTCCATATTATATTGAGTTTGCTTGGCACAATATTCAGTTGCATGCACAGAGGTTTGTAATAATAATTTAATATTTAAATGACGCATTGCTCGTTCTCGCATAAATGCTTCAAAATAGTCTTCATCTAACTGGTGCCATTTCTGCTGATCAGAAATAACCAAATATTCATCACCTTCATTCAATTCATTTAATAAATTATCATAAATGGATTTAATACTATCAATGCCTTGATGCTGGGTTATGCGATTAGCATGACCTGCAGACTTCAAATAGTCTTGACTTAATAAAGGAAGAAGCTTGCTAAGTTCTTTTTTCTTCCTATCAAGAATATCAAATAATTTATTAGGGTCCTCTGCTATAAAAAGCTTTCGCTTATTCACTACCTCTGTGTGCAACAACCCCTTCTGCAAAAGAGAATCAACACAACCATATACAGTACTTCGTCGCACATTGCTTTCTAGGCTCATGTTGGCAACTGTAGTTGAACCAAGTTTCAACGCCGCAAGATAGACACTTGCTTCATTATCACTAAGCCCTAAATCTACAAGGAGCTTTTCTATTTCTTTCATGACAATTTCCTAACGTCGATTTCGACGACACAATATTTGTTTTTCATGATGAATAATCGTTGTATATTACATGATTTTATATAAACAGGAAACATAAATGTTTACAACCAAATTCTTGCACAATCAAGGCCTACTTGAAAATGCCGCTTATTTTGATGAAATCATATCTCTTTCTAACGATATGAATAATAGCTGTCAACCACAAATAGAATCTCAACTAAAGATACTAGAGCTGAAGGCAAAAAAAGAAAACTTTCCATTGATGCAAGAAACAGCTCGACAATTAAAAAAAGAATTAATTGCTAACACGCTGTCAATTCAAATAACAGATAAGAGAATTGCCAGTTATGCACGCTATATCATAGTACCAATTCTTTACAAATTAGGATTGGCCGAAACTGCAGCAAGCTTAAATCAACAAAGCTTTAGTTATCTATTCCCAATACTTGATGAGATGATACAGAGAAAAATAGATTCACTCTTTGGCGAAACACTTGCTTGTATCCAAAAGAAGGTAAAAAATATGTTTGATTCGCAAGCAAGCATGATCTCACGATATTATTTTCGTTCCAGAAAATCAAATCAATCCATTTGGAAAAAAATACCGAGCATTGCTGAATTTATGGATTATGACTTAGAGCAGTTTTGCCATGTAGTTGATGATTTCATTGCCTTGCGATGGTGTGTGATGCCTCTAAATGGTGAGAACCGCTATGACGCCATTATCAATGGCACTCGGATACTACCAAAAACAGACCTTTATAAGTTAAGAAATCAGCAATTACCTCAAGCCAGTGGATTTTCTGCTGAACCTGTTATGAAAGCATATTATATTATTGATGGCGTTCCAGTTGAAGTACAAATTCTTGGTGGAAAGATTACATTATATATGAGTGCAAAAGGTTATGCTAACTATAAAATTGGATTTCTATTGCCTCCCACCCCAGATGCTTTAACTCAAGAAGACAGTATGGCTCGTCTTGGTTATTTTATCTTTCTTGAAGAAACGGATCAGCAAGAAATATTTCGCCAAGTAACGCTCAATGAATTATTGGAACTACCTGTAATATTTGACAGCCGGTATATTTATATTCTTGAAGATAAACCAAACGGCCAAACTAATCGCAACTACAAAATTATCAATGGATCTGAACCGCTTTATCGTCAAGCAAATGTGGAAATAATCACATAAAGAATCTAATCAGTTCAACTCATTCTACACTTCAACTTAAATAGCCCAGAGGTCAGGGTATTTTCTCAACAAACAACCAGAAGTGAATCCGGTAATTGTATTTTATATTTAATCATTTTATATAATTATTTGTCGCACTGATTAACAAATAGTTACGGTAAAATATAGATCAACTTGTTCGACTACTCATGAAGCGTGACAAAGGTACAGCTAAACTAGACAGTTGAGGATAACGACTCGACGTTCGCTCATGCTCAGCAATAGCTTTATTTAAATCAAATGTAGGCAAGGAGGTATTAAGCTGTTTTTGGATAGTATCTCGATCAACACCTGCATCAAGTAAGCAGTCAACCCCAATGGCTTTTTTAGCGGCTATTAGTGTCTCACCTAATTTTGTTAATAGCTGCTTGTTACCTTTTATCATTAATCGATCTTCAACAACTTTATCTGTTAACCAACTTAGGTCAAGATCTGCTTTCAGAGAAAATACTATGCATTTCATTAAATCTGCTGACAATTGAATATCAGCATCCAAAATAACTCGAATTTGCGCAGTGGATAATTCGAGTTCTTCTTTATCGCCAATAAGCAATGTAACTACAGTAACTACTATACCTTTCAATTTATCATTGACCAAATAACTTAACAGCTTATCAAGTATAGCTTGCATCTGCTCCAGCTGAGTCTTGATATAACCATAAAGACAGGCAATAACCATATCAGCCTTATAAATTTCCGCAAATAAATTTTCAAAGACTCCTGTATAATTATCAGCAAAATAACTCTGCAGTAATTGAACACGATGTTCATTATCAGCAATGAGGAGTAATAACATTAGCTGACGATGCGTTAATAATTTCTCTGATTGCTTACTCTGTTTTTTGACTAAAGTCTCAATGATAGCATGTATATATTCTTGTGGCGGCTTCCAAGATTTCTCACAAGCAAGTAAATACTTCATGATATTAACTGTCAATGTCATCTTTTCTGTTTCACATTGACTAAGCAAACCGATAATGATCGGGCCTATAATATTCATATCAATTCGGGTCATATAACCATAGATAGGCAATTTTCCAGGCAATGATAATACGTACTGTTCAAGTGTAATTAAACCCTTATTAATTAATTTACAACCATATAAAATAATACTATCAATAGCGTTTTCTTTGATTTTTTTGTTACCACTAAAATACGCTGCTCTGTAAAGCAGCACTTCATGAAAATAAGTCTCCATTTCAAAAGTAGTGTAATAATATGTTGTGCTTACACAATTAATGCGTATCTTTGCAAATCCAGCCAAAGCAATATAATTATCGATATATGCTTCTGAAATCATCTTATTAACAAGTAGACTCATAGCTAAGAGACTGCTCTGCGTTCGATTTACTGGATAACGTTGACGTACAGTATAGTCATTGGAGATCAGTAACTGAGTTAGCATCAAACAAGCAGAGTTTGTATTTCTTATGTCATGATACTGTTGGTAGGGTACTTGTTTATTATCGTTGGAAAACAATTTATTAAAAAGAAATTGACAAACCTCTAGTGAACTTAGCTGCATAGCCCAACTCATAAGCTTAACTTTATCAGCTTCATTCAATTTTGTAATAATACCTTTTGTCAATAACTGCTTAATATATTCAAGATGTGCTGCCTTACTTGCATTGACAAGCAATAAGCAACATTGATCTTTTGTGATTGTTGTTGGTTCACCGGGTGTCTGTGCACAATAATGCTTATGTACCTCATTTAAAGTCGCAGCTGATATTGCTAAATTCTCTGCTGCGTTTAATAAATCATCAAAGGTCACCGCAGTGAATCCTTTATTAAATAAATCACGCAATCTTGTATTGCTACCTTTTTCTATAGCAAGCGATAGAATGGAGTAATCATTTTTTAATCGGACGGTAATATCGGCACCTCGAAGATAAAATTCAAAAGCTTGTTCGAAATCTTTTATCTCAAGTGCCACATAGAGTGAGCGTGTCTGCGTATCATCATAGGGCGCATATGACCGTACAAATACAGACCCTACCCTTGACATCAACCGTTGAGCCGCAGAACCAGCTAAAAAAGAACTGGCAGCACTACTACGTCGCTGAAATGGTATCATTTCTACACCTGCTTTTTTATAAGCAATTTCAGAAAAAGCCCGTGGAATTGGCTCCAACATGTCTAATCGCTCAGCAAATTGCTTGCTTTCTTGAGCATTAAGCTTTTCAAGAACGCGCTTGTATAAGGATTGGTTTGAAACGGTAACCAATGCTTGGCTTGAGATATGTGCTAATAATGCAAGTACTTGTAGTGCAACACTACGACCTATTTTCTGATTTTCTTCGCTGAGTAATTTTGTTAGAATTTGAGGACGATGACGTTGTAGTAAAGTTTCAAATTCATCCCAACTTCCCTGAAGAAACGCATGCTTCATATCGCTATCCTCAGAGGCTTCCAAGTCGATTTGTAATTCAATCTCATTATTTTGAGCCAACGTCGACAATGTTTCTAACTGCGTACGACTCATAGCAAATAGATAAACAATAGGCACTATTCGATATGCTTTAACTAAACACATGATAGTATCATCACTAACTGACTCAGAAATTAATGCAAAATGATAATACTCACACATCCGTGCTGCATTCTGAAAATAATTTAAATCAATTAACTGACGTAGTACCTGAGTATCATTAGCTAATATTGCTAAGTAGATAATGGAATAACCATCAACATTCAATGAAATATCAGCACCTGCTTCTTTGGCTTCTAGCGCAGCGGTGAGATCTCGGTCTTTAATTGCTTGCTCTAGCGCATTATTGACTTGATTACCAGGCATTGTGCCGCTCTCCTAAGTATTGTTATTATTTATTTTTTGGAATAATATAATTAACTTATTGGAATGTCAATTTTTACACAGAAGCCGCATGCATTCTGAGCATCTATAGGCTGGAATTGTAGGGGTATATGATGCAAGCCATCTGCATCAAAATCGAATGTAACTTTTTGAAACTATATGGAAAACACGCTATCACTATGAAGCCTACTTTAGCTTACTTTATTGAGCTAAGAGCAAAACTTACCAATAATGCGGATCAAGCAAATCATCTAAGCTAATAATACGGTCAAAATAGTGCCGCTCTACTAACGAAGCCTCAGCACCGGAAGCACTAATCAACACTTTTTGGATTGTCTGTCCCTGAACTAGAGGAAAATGCTCAAGCTTAGCTTCAAACTCATCAATAATTTTCTTTTTAGCCGGTAGTTTAAGATATTTTATTTCACAGATAGTAATGACATTATCATTTCGAGCGAATACAAGATCCATCTGAAAACCTGGATCTGCACTCATTGTATTACGATTATAAAATGGTCCTGAGGAATACTGAACAGCACTAAACCCAAGAATTTTTGCGATCACATAATCATAGTGACGGCAAAATCGTTCAAAGGCGTATCCTAGCCAAATTTGATATTGCTGACTATTTAATGCGGTAATAGGCTCGGCATTAAATTTCCCTTTATTAATATCAGCTTTGATAGGTTCCACAAATTTGAAATAAAATTGTAAATATGGATCACCAATAGAATAACGTGCCAGCGTACTATTGCTTTGAGTATTGTACGGCGTGTATTTTTGTACAAACCCTGATAGCTCTAAATCTATTAACAGCTCTGTTAAATTTTTCCCTGAAGAAATTTTTAAATATGCAGCTATTTCTTTACGAGTTGCAAAACGTTTTTTACTTAAAAACTCAATAGTTTTTTTGAAATTTGGATTACTCGCAAGACTGCTAACAAATATACGTTGATATTCTTCAGCAAAATAAGCATTTTTCACAAAAGTTTGTTGACATAAGCTCAATAAAATCGATGAATTGATATTTAACTTTAAAAGATATTCAGGAATACCACCAATAGTTAAGTAGGCTTGGAAAACATCATGCATTGAATATTTAGGTAGTAGAGCTTGTGCATCCAGTGGATTTAAGTCTTGCAAATGAAATTCAAACTGAGATCGATTATACAGCGCTTCCGAATGCACAACGTGATTAATCATAAAGGCAGGTGCTGAACCACAGAGGATGAGTATTAATTGGTTGTTGTGGCGAAAAAAGTTATCCCACGCGTATTTCAACTCAGCAATAAAATCATCTTTGTAATCTGCTAACCATTGCAACTCTTCAAAATAAATAGTCCAAACACCGGTTTTGCTGTATTCAGCAATATACCTAAAGACATCTACCCAGGTATCTACTTTCACATCACGTAATAAAGCATCTTCCGTGTAAGCTGCCAACTGAATCATCACGTGAAAACGCTGCTCCGCTTCACTTTTATCGCGGATACCTTCAAATTTCAGAATATTCCTGTTAGTTAAAGATTGTTCAAGTAATTCTGTTTTACCTACCCGCCGCCGACCATAGACAATCACAATCGACGCTTGTTCTAATCCAGTGATTTGCTGTAGTTTTGATTGCTCAAATTTTCTACCAACAAAGTTTTCATTCTGTTTAATTTGGTATGGCTGCATATCTCTTTAAGTCACCTTATCATCATTTACCCCCAAGTATAACTTATTTAAGCCATATTTGGGGGTAAAAATTCAATTTTCAGCCCCAAATATAACTAAAAAATGATGTATTTGGGGATTTCAATATGCGAAAAACATGTAAATTATTGTTTTAAAATGAAATTTATTCAAAGACGAGCATATGGCTTTAGAAATTTTGAGAGTTATAGAGTGCCTGTTACGGTGTTATGCGGTTAATTGGTGCCCCCGGATATGGGAATGACCCGAAAGACCCCGCTTTAGCTAACATAGAGTGGCTTGCTCTTCCTACGCTATCTTTTCCAAAGATAGCTCTGGCAGACAAGCCCGCTTGTCTCACGAAGCGCTTCGCGCATAGTGAGAAAGCTAGCTTTAGCTAGCGTAGGGTGGCGTGCCGCCCGAAGTCCGTAGGACGTAGGGTGGTGCCGAAGAGAGGATTCGAACCTCCGACCTACTGATTACGAATCAGTTGCTCTACCACCTGAGCTACCCCGGCACTGAGCGTGGAATTATAGCGGCAATTTATTAATTTAGCATCTTTTCCCTACATGTGACGTTCAAGGTCATAATGTGACAATTTATGGCATATTAAATCGAGTGCTTACACCACAACAACCAAGGACTGCACTCTAGCGCAAAAGTTCGAAAACGCTTAATAAACTATAACTCATTGATAATAATGAAATTTATTTTATCAAAGCAATAAAATCTTCAGTTAGTGCACACATTGGCACAATACTTGATTGTATAAAAACGACACTAAATACATTATTTAGGGGCAAGCTAAGGGGATGTGTGGTAAGTAGCATACCAACGCGCTACTTACCACACATCCTTGGGGAACTGGGGTATGCTCAACTGTACATACTTCAGCCAACTACTGACATGTACTATTGAACTGAATGGGAGTAAGGACATGAATATTAAACACGCTAAACGTCAATCAGGCTTCACCCTGATCGAATTAATGATTACCATCGCAATTGTGGGCATTTTAGCTGCAATTGCTATTCCATCCTATATAAGTTACACCGACCGTGCTCAATTCTCTGAAGTTGTTATGGCTGGGGATTCTCTCAAGAATGCTATTGCAGCCTGCGCGCATACTAACGGCACATTGGTTGGTTGCTCAAGCGGGACAAATGGTATACCTGCAGCACAAGCAGCGGCTATTGGTAACGTAGCTTCCTTGAACGTAGCCAACGGTGTTGTCACTGGCACCTCAGTAAACCCAGCAGGTACAACCTTTATCTTAACCCCAACACTAACCACGGGTGTGCTCACCTGGGCAGTTGGCGGAACCTGTGTCGCTGCAGGACTGTGCTAATTTAGCCCTCTTAGCAGCGTTTTAACAAGGACGGTAGTTGTGCAACTATCGTCCTTTTTTCTTGTCTAACGTTTCAATAAATAGCTGAATTATGATCCCTATAACAGGACTTATAGGCAAGCATCAGCTATTATTAACATATTAACTTTAAAAGAAATATTCACTATGTTAGATGATGTAAGCAGCAGGATGACAGAGAAAAGCAAATCTAATATAACCTTAAGCGGATTAGCCCGACGGTTAGTCGTGGATGGTCTATTGGATGAAAAAGCTGCCGTTAAGGCCCAT
Organism: Gammaproteobacteria bacterium; assembly: GCA_965230425.1. Lineage (GTDB taxonomy): Bacteria > Pseudomonadota > Gammaproteobacteria > UBA1113 > UBA1113 > CBDDKW01. The sequence goes on from CBDDKW010000010.1 coordinate 214,397, forward strand.
AAGGCCGCTGCGGAGAAAAAAGAACCCTTTGTCTTCCATCTAGTCGATAACAATATTCTCGCTGCCACCGATATCGCCATGGCAGCCTGTCAAGACTTTGGCTTGCCAGTCATGGATCTTTCTGTTTTCGATACTGACTTACTCCCCACGAAATTGATTAATGAAAACTTAATTGTAAAACATCATGCCATGCCTTTATTTAAACGAGGCGATCGCTTATATGTGGCTATTTCCGATCCGACTAACTTGGCAGCCCTCAATGAATTCAAGTTTAATACGGGTATCAATACTCACGCTGTCTTAGTAGAGGAAAATAAATTAGCGCAATTAATTGAGTCAGTCCTAAGTGCCCAAGAGGAAGCGGCATTAGGCGACTTAGATGATACCGATTTAGATGATCTAGATATCACCTCAGGCGAAGTTGAAACTGAAGATGTTAAAGCCTCTGATACTGAAGATGCACCTGTTGTGCGCTTCGTCCATAAAATCTTACTGGATGCAATTAATAAAGGCGTTTCCGATTTACACTTTGAACCATACGAGAAAGTGTACCGGATCCGCTTCCGTCGTGATGGTGTTTTATATGAGGCAGCAAGTCCTCCCATCAATCTGGCTGCACGCATCACAGCACGCTTAAAAGTAATGTCCAAATTAGATATATCAGAAAGGCGTGTCCCGCAAGATGGGCACTTTAAAATGAATTTATCTAAAAATCGTTCTATTGATTTTCGTATTAATACCTGCCCTACCGTGGCAGGTGAGAAGGTCGTGATCCGGATCTTAGATCCCGCATCAGCCAATATTGGTATTGACGAATTAGGCTACGAAAAATTCCAAAAAGATTTATTTCTTAACGCGATTAGCAAGCCGCAAGGTATGATACTGGTGACGGGACCCACAGGTAGTGGTAAAACGGTTTCATTGTACACCGCCATTAATATCTTAAATACCGCTGAGCAAAACATTTCAACCGTTGAAGACCCTGTGGAGATTAATCTGCAAGGGGTTAATCAAGTGAATGTTAATTTAAAAGCGGGGTTAACCTTTTCCTCGGCATTACGCGCTTTCTTACGCCAAGATCCTGATATCATAATGGTCGGTGAGATCCGTGACTTAGAAACAGCAGAGATCGCCATTAAAGCTTCTCAAACGGGTCACTTAGTGTTATCAACCTTACATACTAACAGTGCGCCAGAAACGCTTACACGTTTAGTCAATATGGGCGTACCTGTATTCAATATTGCTACGTCGGTCTCACTGATCATTGCTCAGCGTTTAGCAAGACGGTTATGCAAGCATTGCCGCGTAGTAGAAGACATCCCCTTTGAAGCATTAAAGCAAGAAGGCTTTAAAGATGAAGATATTAGTGATTTAACAGTTTATGGACCCAACCCTGGGGGCTGTGAGCATTGTAAAGATGGCTATTCTGGTCGTGTCGGCATCTATGAAGTGCTCTCTATGTCCGATGATATTGGTCGTATCATTATGGGCGGCGGTAGTTCACTGGATATTCTTGACCATGCACGTTCAGAGGGCATGCAGACACTCAGAGAATCAGGCTTACAAAAAGTTAAATTTGGTTTAACGGGATTAGAAGAGATTAATCGGGTCACAAAGGATTAGTAACCCATGGCAAAACAAACAGTTAAAAAGTCTAAGGATATTGTCTTCCTATGGGAAGGTATCAATAAAAATGGCGGAAAAGTAAAAGGCGAAATGGGCGCTCTCAATGCAACATTAGTCCGCGGCTGAGCTAAGACGTCAAAATATTAATCCGCAAAAAGTTAAACGCAAACCCCAACCCTTATTTGGTGGCTTAGGCCAAGCCAAAATAAAACAAATAGATATTGCTGTTTTCTTACGCCAGTTATCCACAATGCTAGGTGCGGGTGTTCCAGTGGTACAATCCTTAGAAATTGCTGGCCAAGGCCATGCTAATGTAAAAATGCGTGAATTAGTTGCCACCCTCAAAAATGAAGTTGAATCTGGTACCGCACTATCTGACACTTTGCGTAAGCACCCAATTTATTTTAATGACTTAATTTGTAATCTCGTGGATGCAGGCGAACAATCAGGTTCCTTAGATACCATGCTTGATCGTATCGCGACCTATAAAGAAAAACCGAATCTCTAAAGGCTAAAATTAAAAAGCTCTCTTTTATCCTACCACTATTATCGTTGTGGCTATTATTATCACCATTGGCTTACTCGTTTTTGTCGTACCACAATTTGAAGAAGTGTTTAAAGGCTTTGGCGCAGATTTACCTGCCGCCACCCGCATTGTGGTGGAGTTATCTAAATTTACTCAAGCCTATTGGTGGCTGATCCTTGGTGGCCTCGCTGGTGGAGTCTTCGGCTTGATCAAAATGAAAAAGACTTCGAAAAAATTTGCTTATCTTATGGATAAGTTTTCACTGAAACTACCTATTATCGGTACAATACTACGTAAAGGCGGCTATCGCTCGCTTCGCCCGCACCCTGTCGACTACCTTCGCTGCAGGTTTACCCTTAGTGGATGCCTTACAAGCTGTCGCTGGCGCAACAGGAAATATGCTCTACAGTGAGGCATCTCTTGAGATCCGCGATGAAGTAGCCACAGGCCAACAAATTAACCATATCATGCGTACACAAAATTTATTTCCCAATATGGTCATTCAAATGGTAGCTATTGGTGAAGAGGCAGGTTCTTTAGAATTTATGTTAGGTAAAATTGCTGATTTTTATGAGGAAGAAGTAGATAATGCCGTAGACAGTCTCAGTAGCTTACTAGAACCAGCCATTATGATTGTACTTGGTATACTCATTGGTGGTCTCGTTGTAGCTATGTACCTACCCATCTTTAAGCTGGGTAGTGTTATTCATTAAATCAATTTGTTAAGATGGCTCATATGATCCAACGCCTCCCCAATAAATGTCGAGGCATCCCATTGTGTAACAAGGATTGCTACGCCTATGCAAATCATGCAATTTATCCAAGATAGTCCAGAAGTATGGATACCCTTAGCTATTATTTTAGGCTTAGCCATCGGCAGTTTTTTAAATGTGGCTATTTACCGCTTGCCAATTATGCTATTTAGGATTGCACCAACAGTGCCAAGCCTTCCAAGCAGAACATCCACATCCACCGGAGGTTGCGGATAAGTTTAATTTATTTATCCCTCGCT
>CBDDKW010000011.1:0-29725 GCA_965230425.1 Gammaproteobacteria bacterium
CTTACCTGGCAAATACAATGACAGACGTAGACTCACTAATGAAACAACGCTTCCGCGGCTATATGCCTGTGGTCATTGATTTAGAGACGGGTGGTTTTAATCCCAAAACAGACGCACTGTTAGAAATTGCCGCGATCACGATCATCATGGATGACCAAGGACTATTACACCCCCAACCTGCACAAGCTTTTAATATATTACCTTTTGCAGGTGCCAATATGGATAAATCTGCGCTCGAGTTTACAGGCATTGACCCCTACCATCCCTTCCGCGCAGCGGTTGATGAAAAGCATGCCATCACCGAGATTTTCAAATCAATCCGCCCACTGCTAAAATCCACCGGCTGTCATCGAGCAGTACTAGTAGGCCACAATGCTGCCTTTGATTTATCTTTTGTCAAAGCGGCTGTAGAACGTAATAAAATTAAACGCAGCCCCTTCCACTCTTTTACTACACTAGATACTGCCAGCTTAAGCGCTCTCGCCTTAGGCCAAACCGTATTAGCCAGATCAGTAGAAATGGCTGGCTTAGAATTTAATCGCAATGAAGCGCATTCAGCCATCTATGACGCTACTAAAACTGCAGAGCTATTTTGTCATATAGTCAATCACTGGCAGCAACTAGGCGGCTGGAATGTCGACAAAGGTTGCCCGCAGTAAACTAGCATAGTCAAATTATAGTTTAGTAAAGGTCACTCTAAGGCCTCAATGGTTGTCTTTCACAGCTAGTTGAACCACAATAGCATAAAACGAGTAATTACAGAAAACACCTATATTCTATTAAACCTAAAGCTAATGCTTTTGCCACTAATTCAGTACGATTATTACACTGCAATTTTTCACGGGCATTATCAAGATGCGTTTCAATAGTACGTACTGATCGGCTATACTTGCTGGCAATTTGCTTAGCTGTGAAACCTTGCGCTATGTGTTCTATATATTGAGACTCACTATCAGAGAGATAAGATTCACTGATTTGTTCCCCAAAAAAATTCTCAGCATTTTCGCAGCATATTGGGGACACGGTTAAATGTGAATTATGTAATAACCTACGCACGGTAGCTATTGTTGGCGATTCAATGGCAATCGCTTGCCCCATAGCTCCGACCACTTTACCACGATCATCATAGTACGGGCGCTTATATGTAATTAAAACATGCATATTACCATTAAAATTATGGATGTCTAACACCGTAAAACTTTCATTACGAAATGCGCGCTCATCTTCTAACTTAAAATAATGGCTATATTCTGACACTGAATATTTCTCTGGGATTACCATCCCATGCGGAGATGCATCTTCATCAGTCAAACCTAACAAATCATTTTGATCTGGGTAAGACATCACATGTGCATACTTATCATTTGAATACAAATAGTGATTATCTACATCCTTAATAAATATAAATCCCTGCAAACGTTCTAAAGAGTTATATTCTTTATAATGCATTAATACGTCTCCTTTAATACTCAACACATAATCGCATTAGAGTCATGATAAGCAATCAAACCTTCACTAATCGCTTTCGCCACTAACTCAACTCGATTACGGCATCCGAGTTTTTGTTTCGCATTATCAAGGTGAGCTTCAATAGTTCTTACTGAACGATGTTGTATTGCTGCCACTTGTTTTGCTGTCATGCCTTGGGCAATAGCATGAACATAGAACCTTTCAAGTGAAGATAGTCTGTACTCACTCAATTTGATCTCAAAAAATTTCTCAATATTAATTTTACTAAATTCAGAAACTTGTATGGAAGGATTACTTAACAATTCAAATACACTCGCCCAAGAAGGACGAAACAACTCCATAGATTGCCCGAATGCACCAACGATTCTATTGGATTCATCATAGTGTGGTTGCCTATAACCGAGTAAAAAGTGAGCTTCATTTTTATAATAATGCACATCTAATACATGAAAATTATCACCGCGATAAGCGCGCACATCTTCCGCAACAAATGACTCTCGATAGTGACTAATATTGAACCCGTCAGGTATAGTTAACGCATAAGCAATAACATCATCATCACTTAAACCAATCACATCATTAACAGCATTATACCCAGTCAATGCAAGCCAAGCTTGATTAACATAATGGTAGTTATGGTTAAAATCTTTAATATATATTAAACCAGGCATATCAGAAATTAGGCTTTTAAGATATTCACTCATCGTAGTAACCTCAAAAAAATAAACAATTAAATCAAACCTAACATCAAAGACTGCGTCACTAGCTCAACTCGATTACGACACCCAAGTTTTTGTTTTGCATTATCAAGGTGAGCTTCAACAGTTCTTACTGAACGATGTTGTATTGCTGCTACTTGTTTTGCAGTCATGCCTTGGGCAATGTATTGAACACACATTCTCTCATTGCATGATAATTCAAATTTGCTAAGCTTGACAGAAAAAAACAGCTCTATGTTAATCCGACTGAATTTAGAAATTTGTATTTGGGGATTTTGCAATAACCCTTGTATACTAGCCCAAGATGGCTCAACCAATTCAATTGCTTGTCCTAACACGCCACTAATTTTGTCACCTGCTTCATAATAGGGACTTTTATGACCTAAAAAGAAATGCACTTTATCTTGATAATAATAATGCACATCTAAAATATACAGGCTATCGCCTCGATAAGCTTGTTCATCAGAATCAATAAATGATTGCTTATAATCATTAAGACTATATCCTTTAGGGATATTCAATGCATGAGCAACAATATCATCATCCGTTAAACCAATTACATCATCCACCACATCATATGTTGCTAACCTCAGCCAATGCTCATTCACATAACGATATCGGTTATCTAAATCTTTAATGCGCACTAAACCAGCTATATTAGATATTGAGCTTTTGATATATTGATTCACTTCCACTTTCTCCTATTAACCGACCAAAACACTCACCGCTGACATAATTGGCATAGCAATTCTGACTCTCAAAATCTTTGCTCAAAACCATACCACTGGCATTACATAGGGTATTTTTCATATATCTGCTCATAATTTTTTTGTTCATAAAATAATGTTGATATTTTTCTCATCAATGTATTTATTTACCCCAAGCAGGACCAAAACTCTATCCGTAAAAATACGTAAAGCAAGCTAATTAATGTCGTAGATAGAATCTAGGTATATATACAAGTGATGGATTATTTTCAATAAAAAAATAATAGATGAGGTGATAGAAATACAAAAGGCCTGATACCGCTATATATCAGGCCTTTTGGGAGAATTAGGTGTAACACAAGATATAAGATTAATAAAATTTCTTTATCAATTTTTATGGGTGATAACTTTTATCACATCTCGCTCTTCTGTTAACGACCTCAGCAAGATTCACTGCAGGTTCATCTTGCAATTCGTGGTTGGATGCTTCGCAAAATGCATCAGCAAGATCCAATAAACACGATGCGAATTCAAACATTCCCTCTCTGATAATTTGTGGTATAGCGTCACTAATCAGCAGAGAAGACTATCGATTCTAGACATTGAAATTGGTGATTGCAAGTGATAATTCGAAAAATTTTAAGATTATTTTGCTGTGTTCAGGATGATAACAAAGTTGGTAATTTGCCTCTCACATAGACACATGTGAGAGGCATTTATCTACCGCAAACGCATTAGGTTTGCAATAGTCATTATAGATTATCTGCATTACTACCAAGATAATCAGCAACTCCTTGTGGTGATGCTTTCATACCGGTATCACCTTTGTTCCAACCTGCTGGGCAAACTTCACCATGCTCTTCGGTGAACTGTACCGCATCAATCAAACGCAGTAGTTCATCAATATTTCTACCGATGGGTAAATCATTAACAATAGCGCTACGTACAACGCTCTGTTCATCAATAATAAACGCGCCACGTAATGCCACACCGGCTTCAGGGTGCTCAACACCATAAGCCTGACTGATAGCATGGTTTACATCTGCAATCATGGTGTAACCTACTTCACCAATACCGCCATCATTAATCGAAGTATTACGCCAAGCGTTATGGGTGAATTGTGAATCAACAGAGACACTCATAACTTCTACATTGCGCTTTTTAAACTCATCTAAACGATGATTCAAAGCGATTAACTCTGAAGGACACACAAAAGTAAAATCCAATGGATAGAAAAACACCATGGCATATTTATTTTTGGTTTCTTTGGCAAAATTATAATCTGCCACAATTTCACCATTACCACGCACAGCAGCAGCAGTAAAATCTGGGGCTTTTTGACCAACGATTGTATTCATAATCTCTCTCCTAAGCTGATGAAGTCGGTAGCATTAACACACTGCTCTACAATCTGCACAGAACCTCCGAGGATGCAACACCCTAGGCGGCCTAGATCTGCACTGAACAAGACTGGTTTTACTACTTATTCTGTTAACAAAGCAATAAGCTTTTCTACTGTATTGCCTAATAGACATATGAGGGCTTTTTGCTTTTTTCCAAGTTTTGAGGTCGCCAGTGTGGCGTAAAGCAATTAATATGTCAATTAAGTGCAATTGTAATTGACAATCATTCTCATTATGATCTATTATTTACATGGTAGAAGATTGTACAGGAATTACAAGTTATGTATGTATGTGTATGCAAAGCAGTGACAGATAACCAAATCCGTGAAGAAGTCTGTAAAGGCGCCTGCTCTATGCGCGACCTATCCAGCCGACTGGGCGTCGCAGTAACCTGTGGTAAATGCCGTAAACATGCTAAACATGTACTGCACCAAAGCCTCAATGATGACAATTCCCCGCAAACTCAATAACTTAGCTCTAAAACTCAGCTCCAGTAAACGTAATGCAAGTCATTCTCATTTCTTTTCAATGACTTAGCTGTGTTTTAGCAGTTAAATCTTGTTGACATTCAAGCCCATATCCCTACACTTAGCAATAAATAAGCATGATATCAGCGCTTCAGGCAAATTCTGGAAACGCAAATCACTAACCTCAGCAAAAGGATCATCACATGAAAGGCGATAGCAAAGTCATCGAATACCTTAACCAAGCCTTAACCAATGAATTGACTGCCATCAATCAATATTTCTTACACTCACGTATGTACAAAGACTGGGGCTATAGCAAACTCGCGGAAAAAGAATACGAAGAATCCATCGACGAAATGAAACATGCGGATCAAATCATTGAACGCATCCTCTTTCTCGAAGGCTTACCCAATCTACAAAACTTAGGCAAATTACTTGTAGGTGAAAACCCCAAGGAAATGCTCAAATGCGATTTACAATTAGAACAAATCGCCATTCCCCTACTCCGAGAAGCCATCGCCCATTGTGAATCCGTCAATGATTATGTCAGCCGCGAATTATTTGAATCTATTCTCTCGAGCGAAGAAGAGCATGTAGATTGGCTGGAAACACAACTCGGCTTATACGATAAACTCGGCGAGCATAATTACTTACAATCGCAAGTGTAATTAGTTTAACTAACAACTATCATCCCAAGGTTCCAACACGAGGAATAGCTGGACCTTGCTCTGGTTTTACAGTTTGTTCAGTCTCAATCAGATTGGAATACCTTTGGATAAAAGTAAATAGATCTTGCAAACAGGGTTCCTGTAATAACATCTCCCGCTCAGATTGCTCGATAGCTTGGTTTCGATGTATACGATCCAATATATCTTCTAAATGAGTTAATTTCCGAATAAATTCAGGTACATTTTCTGTCAAAAATGATTTTCCTAATGCCCTATCTGTCTCATCAGTAATAATCATCCGCTCTGTCGCAACTAAACCCGTTGAACGAGAATATGAAGCAATAGCATGTTTTCTTAATCTCTGAATGTCTTGTATATGTGGTACTATTAATTCAGATAATGCAGACTTATAATAATCGTCAGGATAATTCAATAATTCCGGAATATTTTTAAATGCCTCATGTTGCAATAAGAAATGATGCTCTTCCTCAGAAATTGGTAAATTTGCCTCTATGGCTTTTAAGGTTTTAATACGAGTAATAGCTGCTGTAACAAACTTTTCGGTGCGCTGCATAGCCGCTTTTTCAGCTTCTACGGGGTCTTGGACTTCCTCACTACTATCACTTGGCTTATTAACTTGCGGCCAACCATGTAACCGAACATTTCGAAGCTCCCTATTAATCACTGCAACATACGGATTATTCGAACCATATTTCTTTTTAGCAGTCTGTCGATCAGGGATACCTTTTGAAGAAGAAGACTCAGCTTGAGTTGCACCACCAAAAGTGTCTGCTTCTTTGGGAGCAGGCTGCTCTGACGAAGGCGTATTCGCACTACTAAATATACCTAGATTGGCCTGCACAGATGCACTTGGACTATCAACCTCAACCGGCTTTCTAAACATCATTAAACCTGTTTTTTTTGGAGGTAAGGCTGCTGGTTTTAGCTCTGTACTTAACCGCTTGCGCACAAGCACTGCGGCTACGTTGGAATGAGTACCACTAGGCATGTCTATATCTCCTAATTGTTATTTTTTTAGACATTGACAACAGTGTAGCCAAAGAAATGAGAAATGGAAGAAAAGTGGACAGGGCGAATATTGCAATGTCACAGGGATGTAACAAATGCTGTCGTCAACTATGTTGAAAGCCGTAGTCATCAACTACGTTGTTTTTGTTTGTTTATCGTTCAAAAATTCAGCGATTCTAGCATTAGCAATGACAATAATCTTCCTCATAACTGCAGTCAAGGCAACTCGAACGTAGTGAGAGATCCCCCAATGGTTTAGCTTAAGAACAAAGCGCTGTTACTAGATAGCCAAACCGGCAGGAGATCCCTCCTAGAGGCTATCGCCACTAGTTGGGATGACAGCATTTTTTTCGAGTAAGCAGCATCATTGAAATTGACTAAACCATCAGGAAATCTCTCGCTGTGCGCGAGATGACAACATTTGTTCCAATAATAATATAGTTGATGACAGCATCTTTTTGCTATGACCATGGCTATATTCGCTTGTAACGACACAGCCTAACAAGCAACTCAAACTACGCTGTAACAGCCCCATCCAGCACTTGCTGCAATTCACCTGTCTGGAACATTTCCACAATGATATCGCAGCCACCGATAAGCTCACCCTTCACATATAACTGCGGGAAGGTTGGCCAATTCGCATACTTAGGCAATTCAGCCCGAATCTCTGGGTTCTCAAGAATATTCACATAGGCGAATTCATGACCACAGGCTTGCAAAGCTTTCACTGCATGCATGGAAAATCCACATTGAGGCGCCTCAGGGGAACCTTTCATATATAAAAGAATTGTATTATCAGCAATTTGTTGTTTTATTGTCTCAATCGTATCCATAAATATCCTCATTGGTTATCAAGCAATCATTTTAGCGCTGCATTGTAACAAATTATCACCAATCTGCCACAACTGTCTGCAGAGCACCTATCAGCCTTGCTTTAACCGCCCATCAATCCTAAACTATGCTAACTTTCACCTATGAGCATAACAAAAGGAGCTGCTAATGACTTTCGAATTACCCCCATTACCCTATGAAATGGACGCCCTAGCCCCCCACATTTCCCGTGAAACCTTAGAATACCACTATGGTAAACACCACCAAGCTTACGTGACTAATCTCAATAACTTAGTCCCAGGCACCGCCTTTGAAGGCCAAAGTCTAGAACAAATTATTACCAGTGCCAGCGGTGGTATCTTTAACAACGCTGCACAAATTTGGAATCACACCTTTTACTGGCATTCATTAAGTCCCAATGGTGGCGGTGAACCCAGTGGCGCACTCGCCGACGCCATCAATCAACACTTTGGTAGCTTCGCCGACTTTAAAGAAGCCTTCACCAAAGCCGCGGTCACCTTATTCGGCTCCGGCTGGGCATGGCTGGTGAAAAAAACCGATGGTAGCCTTGCCATAGTACAAACCAACAATGCCGATACTCCACTCACCGGCGACGATATACCTTTACTTACCTGTGATGTCTGGGAGCACGCTTACTATATCGATACCCGTAACGCCCGACCAAAATACGTAGAAAACTTTTGGAATTTGGTGAACTGGTCCTTTGCAAGTGACAATTTTGCAAAATAAACCGTCAATCAGCCTATGGTATAAGGACATTGCGAGGTATCATTATGTCAGAACATCTGTTAAACACCTACAGTCCCTTGCCCGTCACCTTCGAACGTGGTGACGGTGTATGGCTCTGGGATACTGAAGGTAAACAGTACCTAGATGCTCTCACAGGCATCGCTGTGTGCGCCTTAGGACATAATCATCCTAAGATCACCCAGACAATTAAAGATCAAGCAGAAAAGTTACTGCAAACCTCCAATGTCTACCATATTGCTCATCAAGAAGCGCTAGCTGATAAGCTCTGCGCAATGGGCGACATGGATGGCGTCTTCTTCGGTAACTCTGGTGCTGAAGCTAATGAGTGCGCCATCAAATTATGCCGTCTCTACGGCCATAGCAAAGATATCAACGAACCTACCATCATCGTCATGGAAAAAAGCTTTCATGGCCGTACCTTAGCCACACTCACGGCCACTGGCAATCGCAAAGCCCATGCAGGCTTTGAACCACTAGTGAAAGGTTTTGCCAGAGCACCTTATAATGACATTGAAATCTTAAAAACCATGGCCAGCAATGATCCTAATATTGTTGCTGTGATGCTAGAACCCATTCAAGGTGAAGGCGGTATCAATATACCTGATGAAGGCTATTTAAAAGCTATACGCCAAGTGTGCGATGACAATGGTTGGCTCATGGTACTTGATGAAATTCAAACGGGCATGGGCCGTACTGGCAAATTTTTCGCTTTCCAGCATGAGCAAATTAAACCAGACATCGCCACTTTGGCCAAAGCATTGGGCAATGGGATCCCCATCGGTGCTTGCTTAACCCAAGGTCGCGCTACTGAGCTATTCCAGCCAGGCAGTCATGGCTCCACCTTCGGTGGTAACCCCTTCTCAACCCGCGTGGCTCTCAGCGTCTTAGAAACACTAGAGGCAGATAACTTAATTCAACAGGCTGCTGATAGCGGTCAAGCCCTCATGCAAGGCCTACAACAACGCCTAGAAGGTCACCCACACGTAGTGAATATCCGCGGTAAAGGTTTAATAATAGGCATTGAATTAGATCAGCCCTGTCGCCCACTCTTGCAATATGGCTTAAAACATGGCTTACTATTCAGCGTCACTGCAGATAAAGTGATCCGCTTATTACCGAGTTATATACTCTCTGTAGCACATATAGCTGACCTTGTAGATAGGCTGGTAACCTGTATCGATGACTTTTATGCAGATAACACAACAACATAGCTAAACACTAAGAGTAGTAGCACGAGACAAAAACAATATGACAGACACAGCACAACCGCGCGGTGAGTTAGTTATCCGCACCCTAGCACTACCCAAAGACACTAATATGAATGGTGACATCTTTGGTGGCTGGTTAGTCTCTCAAATGGACTTAGGCGGTGCAATCATGGCGAAAAAACTCAGCCGCAGCCGCGTCGTTACTGTCTCTATTGATCAAATGAACTTTCTACGTCCTGTCAATGTGGGCGATACCATTTGCTGCTATGCTGATGTCATCAAAACCGGCACAACCTCCATGACCATTCACATGCAAGTCTGGGCCGTACCCTACGATGGCGACCAACGCGAACAAGTCACTGAAGGTACTTTCACCTTCGTCGCTATCGATGAAAATCACAAACCCAAGCCTATCAAATCTTGTTGATGCTCAATCAACAAATATTATACACAACACACACAACCTCTATCAGTAATCATTTAATATATAAGGCACAATCATGAGTAACAACAAAGATCACAAACTAGCAACCCGCGCCATTCACGGCGGCCAAAGCTTCGACCCCAGTACAGGTGCAGTAATGCCACCCATTTATGCCACCTCAACCTATGCACAACAAAGCCCAGGGGTACACCAAGGCTTCGAATATACCCGCAGCCATAACCCCACCCGTTTCGCCTATGAACGCAGCATCGCCAATCTTGAAGGCGGTAAAGCCGGCTTTGCCTTTGCCTCAGGTATGGCGGCCACCTCGACCGTCATGGAAATCCTCAATCATGGCGATCACGTTATCGCTATGGATGATTTATACGGTGGTACTTTCCGTTTATTTGACAAAGTCAGACAACGTTCTGCTGGTTTGGAATTCAGCTTTGTGGACTTAAGCAACAGTGACAATCTCACTGCTGCCATCAAGCCCAATACCAAGATGCTATGGATCGAAACCCCCACTAACCCCATGTTAAAATTGGTAGATTTAGAAAAAATCATTAGCCTCGCTAAAAAGCACCAGCTCATTACTGTGGTCGACAATACCTTTGCCACCCCGATGCTACAGCGCCCGCTTGAATTCGGTGCCGATATGGTGGTGCATTCCGCTACTAAATATTTAAATGGTCACAGTGATACGGTGAATGGCATGGTCGTGGTTGGTGATAATGCCGAGCTTATCGAGCAAATGACCTTCTTACAAAATGCCGTCGGTGCTGTAGCCAGCCCCTTTGATAGCTTCATGACATTAAAAGGCGTAAAAACTCTCGCCCTACGCATGCGTCAACACTGCGAAAATGCCCAAATCCTTGCGGAATGGCTGAGCCAGCAACCCCAGATCGAAAAAATCATCTACCCCGGCTTAGCAAGCCACCCACAACATGCCTTAGCCAAGGCACAAATGGATGGTTTTGGTGGTATGGTCAGTATTGTCTTCAAACAAGGCTTTGAACAAGCGAAAACCTTCCTAGAGAATACCCAATTATTTATTCTCGCAGAAAGCCTCGGTGGTGTAGAAAGCTTAGTCAATCATCCAGCAGTGATGACCCACGCCTCCGTCCCCCCAGAACGTCGTGCCGAATTAGGCATCAGCGATGGCTTAGTGCGTTTATCCGTAGGTATTGAGGCAGTTGACGACTTACAAGCAGACCTCGCTTACGCACTAGAGCGGTGTTGATAACTCACGCCCCTCTAGTATGGCCCCCCACATTCCTCCAGCATCAAAGATTGCGAGAACTGATTATGGGGCCTCCACAGCGCTTCAATGCGTATAAAGTACTTGTCTCTATGCACGTCAAAAATAAATAGAATTCGGATAGTAAGCGATATGCAACGGTTTCAAGCTTATTAGTTAGATTATCAAGGCGAGTAAAAGGCGCTATCAGGGATATAATACTCGAAATATGCATTATTTTAGCTTTCTAGCATGTGCTTTTCCGCCAAATACGTACTTTAGCTCTTGCCAATAGTGTCGCTATTGACTGCGCTCTAAAGTACGTATTTGACAAAAAATCCCTGCGCTATAAAACCAAAATAATGCATATTTTGAGTATGACGCAAGCTACATGGACGTAGCCGAGACTTGAGAAACTAACTAATAAGCTTGAAACTTTGTATTCATTAATTTCCATATAAGTATTTTTGACGTGCATAGAGATATTCAATAAACTCCCATATCCTTAAGAAATCCTTAAGCATACTCCTCTATAGTCACGAGCTATAGACAACAATACCAATATGAGAACGCTACGATGTCAAGCAAGACCTATGAAAGACTTATTAACGCGATTACGAGTGGTAAACTCAACTTAATCCACAAGCTTTTAACCGAAAACCCAAAGCTCAAAGATACAACGTGTCCTCATGGCAATATCCCGCTTCATGAAGCCTACCGTAGTGGTAATCTAGCGGTCATTCGTCTTGTGCTTAAATTTACCAGTGATAAACACGCAGCACTACAAACTGAAAATGATAAAGGTGCAACACCATTCCTCACTGCCGTCAGGTTTGGCAATGCAGATATAATCAAAGAATTAACCTCTGGCCTCACTGAAACTGAATGTAAAAATCTTACTGAACATAAAGATCATCGCCAGCATCCAGCTCTGTACTATGCTGTAGCATACCGCAGTGCAGCCACTACTCAAGCATTACTAGAACTGCAAGGGCCAATATCTGCGAAAGCAATGATTTTCACATACCGAGTAAATTCAGATACTCTGCTGCATCACGCCACACGTAAGCACCTCAACGAAGCCACACTGATTGCATTATTGGATCAATTCAGCCATGTAGTAGAGAAAGGCAACACCATCACCGCTAGAGAGCTTAATAAGTCAACAGACCTTGAGCAAGTTAAACAATTACTCTTAACTCAAGACAAAGATGGCAATACCCCGCTACACTTAGCCACGCGCTGGGGCAGTGGCGAATCCGTGCGCCATTTAGTATATCTAGCACGAGCCTGTGGCATTGAAACAGAATTACTCTGCACAACAAATAATGCACAGGAATTTCCTCTGCATATAGCCATTCGCTACCGAGATGAAACCATTCTACCGACCCGTTTAATTCCTGAAGAATTTAAAGGCATTAACAAAAAAGCTGTGCCTATGCAGATAGCCGAGGCAACAGCAAAAGATAGCAGCAGCTCAACACCTACAAGTGCAGATTCAAGCGAGATCAAGGACGAAAGTACAGAATCACAACGCGCTCGTACAATGACGAAACGCGAATTCTTTACCACTGTACCAACTACAGCACAATGCTGTCTCAATGAGCAATGTGCTACCCATGACTGGGCCAATAACAGTTTATTACGCTACTGTGTGGAGCACGACAACCCACGCGCCTTCACCTTGCTAGAGCGATTCATTATTAATGCAGACATCAATCCTAGCCTCAAAAGGGAAGATAACAGCGAGAGCGATATTGAAAGCTATATTAATCAATCTCTATGTCAAAAACACTATATCAGCTTAGTCACTATTGCCAGCACAAAAAGTACAGCTATGCTCACAACACTTCTCAAAAAAATGACCTCTGAAGAATGTAAAATATTTTTTAGCAGGAAAATCGATGGTAGCAATGCTTTTCTCATGCATTATCTTTCAAAGCTATATCAGCGTACAGAAGAGCACCATCGTATTGGCAATATTCTCGCCTTGATCAGCATGCTCGGCGAAGACACCTATCGCGGTCTTTGCTATATTGCTCGTTATGCGACACCGGCAGTCATTGCTGAATTTCTCCGCACTATGCCCGAGAGCAAACGCACAGAATATGTTGAAGGACTAGGCAAGAAAAAGAAAAGTCATGTAACACCTGACTGGTTTCCACACTCTTTAGATATACACGTAAAAGCAAACACAACATTACATGAAGACGAAGACAAACGCTGGCAGTCATTTCTAGATATCGTTGCAGCATGTAAGCAACCTGCCGAGGAAACAACAGTACAGACTCCGATCAATGATAACGGCTATCAAGAAGAAGTAGCCAACCCTAAACGCTTAACTATAAAAGATCCATTTAGCTGTGCTCAACGCCTAGGTATTACTACAGACCATAAAGGGCTTAACGATGCAATTCTCAGACGAGATTATAAAGCCGTAGAGGCGATTTTAATGATTGCGCCAAGCTCACTACTGGCTGCAACTAGCTCAAAAAATTATGCATACAATCCACTCAGTGCTGCTTGTAAAATCACTGATCCTGACATTTGTACACTCATCATAGATACGGCTCAAG
This sequence comes from Gammaproteobacteria bacterium, assembly GCA_965230425.1. Lineage (GTDB taxonomy): Bacteria > Pseudomonadota > Gammaproteobacteria > UBA1113 > UBA1113 > CBDDKW01. The sequence continues at coordinate 13,514 of CBDDKW010000011.1, forward strand.
AAGTGGGACTATTAACAGGACTTCTGGAAAAACCGAACCGTGATGGACAACTACCCCTATTCTATGTTGCTACCTACGCAGACCTAGGCCTATTAAACCAACTCAATACATATAACAAACCCTTAGCAGAAATTATGCAAGCAGAAGCTGAAGCTACAAAAGCGCCGAATATAGCCCACCAACTTATGCATAATCCTATTCGATTTAGCGTCGAAGGCGATCCAAGCCCTCCAGAGAACAGCATTGTATTCAAACGGAGAACAGACATACAAAGATTTCTATTAACAACAAAACCATTGCACGAAACACCACTCGAGATTGCAGTGCCCTATACTACCCGCTTCAGGCAATTACTTGCTCACTTTGTAGCTAGCATGAATAAAAACCATGCAGACTACTTACTATTAACACAAAACACCTCTCATACAGCACGTATAGATTTAGCAACAGCACTGACACCTAAGATTATATTAGCCCTATTAAAAGCAGCCTTAGAAACAGGCAGTGATGAGACAGTATATTTGTTATTAGAGTTGATCAATAAAAATAACATTGCTGACGCTATCAATAAGGAAATAAAGAAAGAAACAGTACTCATTAAAGGGAATCAAATGCTACATTACTTATGTCAGCATTCATCTGCTGATGTATTATTAAAGCTTTACAATGTATTAGGTTATAAGACCTATCAAACACTAGCCCAACAGTATGATAGGAATTACTACTTACCTTTACAGTACTGTGTGAGGTATCAAGACAACAGCTTTATGGCCCATTATTTAACTCGTTTATCCCCTAAACTGCTCATGGAGCATAACGAAAACTACACTAATGAAGATATGCACTTAATTAATGGCCAAGAGTCTGATTTCTTTTCTGAATGGAGTACACTATCAACCAGTTTTCAAACTATCGGTGAAGTAGAGTGTAAGCACACAATCATACCCAGCTTAACCAAATTTATTGCAGGTAACCCACATACTGATGTAAATATTAGCACACTAAAAGCTATCATCAAACATACCCTAAGCTTGTATGGATTATTTAGAAAAATAGTCACCACTAACTTTGCTAATATTGACCGTATTAATGAAACAAACAAAAATGTCTTTATTGCCCTATTCAAACTATTATACAATCAAGCACGTCAGGTTAGCACCGATGATGAGCTGCAAGAATTATCGCAGACAGTCAGACAATTTAAAATCGCAGACTATACTCAGAATGAAAAAATAACAAAAGAATTCTCACAGATATTTAATGAATTAAAGCAAGTACCTGGAAATATATTACAATCGAGCGTCATCACTCTAAAGGCGTTTTTTGATCATGGAGAACACAGTAATAATGAACAGGAAATCATTGATTCAATCAATGCTGCATTGGATGCTAAGTGTGCGGAGCAAATGGGAAGCTCTGCATCAAATGCAGCAGATTTGCACGCTGAATTGTGAGTATTGAAAAGCGCTATCATCAACTATGTTAAAAAGTGCTGTCATCACGAGCACGAAGTGCGAGAGATCTCCCACCGATTTGACTACCTAGTAACAGCGCTTTGCTCTTATTAACTAAACCATTGGGGGATTTCTCGCGTTGCTCGAAATGACAGCCACTAAGTTTCTCGCTGCGCTCAAAATAAAAGCAACTAGCTATTGATATACTTATAATAGAAATAACATTATTATTGACTCCGAATAACACTCCCAAGGAGTCAAGAATTATGCTAAGGTAAACAAATAAATATAACCAATAATAACAATATTTACACAGAGAGATACAAATGCCACGATACACCAAAGACGAGTTACTCCGAGCAATTAAAAACAAAAAACTTTTGCTTATCGATGCCATTCTCTCAGAACGACCTGATTTAATTACCCAAGATCTTGAGCGAGGCAAAAACGCCCTGCATCTTGCCAGTGAAACAGGTATCAGCCAAATTATTAACTTAGTATTCTCCAAGTATCCTGATGACAAAGCTGCGCTAGCAGCTTCGATTGATAATGAGGGTAATACCCCATTACACTATGCAGCAAAATATGGCACCATTGAAGCTATTAAAAGTTATCAAAAGCATATTGCCCCATCTAATTTAAAAAAACTAGCGGCACAAGAAAATACTGCACATCAAACTCCTCTCCACCAAGCCGTAGCTCACCGTAGCAGCGCTATAGTAAAATATCTATTATCCCTATACTCAGAAGCAGAAGCCATCGAGCTAATTTTAGCAATAAGAGCAGGTAATACCACGCTACTACATACGGCCGGTGCTAATGCTACTGAAGCCAATCTAGAGCTGCTTCTTAGTTATTTATACGATAAAACTGAAGATATCCGGAGTGAAAAAACAGAAGCTAGATCCACCAGCACAAAGCCAGCTGATACAGAACATAAAACTGTAGCTGGGAAAAAGCCTTCCTCTGTCACATCACAAAATAGAGTCAATGAAAGTTTAGTACCTGATATAGCAAGAGCATTTACTATTCAAGATAGCAGCAATGGTAATACTCTCATACACACCATTGTTAGATATAATAATGAACTAGCAGCACGAGCTGTTATCTATTTAGCACGCCAATGCGAAATAACCGATATTCAGAGCGCTACACATTCAGATATTACTACTAGTGATACATCTACCATCAGCGTTGAAGAAAAGATGTTAACCACAGAAAATAAGGACAATGAATATCCCTTACATACTGCTATCCGCTATCGAGATAAAAAAATCCTATTTATTCGCTTAATCCCTGATGACTACAAAGGCCCCACTGTCGATAGCAAAACTAAACTCAGTAATTTCCTAAGCCATACACCTAATACTATCTTAAGTGACCATGATACCAACTTACCTCAGAATGATGGTGCTATTCACTTAAATATATCAATAGAACTCAGCGATGGTAGTGTGGCCGAATCTTCAGCATTAATCATCCTTAAATACTGTATTGAAAAAGATAGTCCTGATGCGGTTATAGCGCTAGCAAATTTTCTCGGTGATCCCGAAGAGCTCTTAACAAGAGCGCTGACAGAGAAAACCTCCACAAATTTAGTGAGCTTGGCGAGCACGCAAAGCCCAGAAACACTCGCCGCAGTACTAAAGCTCATAGGTACAGAGACTGCAATTACCCAAATAAAAAGCAGGCACCATGGGCATAATAAGCATGATCTACTAGTCTATTGCTATGATAACTTATCAAATCAAAATAAACATGGTTATATATATTCTAATTTGCTGTTAATGCTAAATACACTGAATAAAGACGCAAAAAACAACGGCATTGCTGCCTTACATTATGTCTGCCGTTATTTAAGTTATGTCGATATATTGAAATCCCTGCAACAAATTGGTGCAGAAAAATTAAATCAATTATTACATGAACATAGCAATACTCAAACCCGCATAGCTGGTAATTGGCTACAACGTGGTATAAATAACTATCTCTCTAACAATAAACACCTAACTAATGAACAAATCAAACAACTTCAAGAAATCATTGACCTTTGTTCCCCACAAACTGCTTTATTAAGCAGCTCTAGTCGTAATACTAGCGAATTACAAGTGTTAGGTAATAATCCAAAATCTCAATTACAACTTCAATTAACTGAACTTTTAGCCCCCTACGTAACTCATACCACGCCAATGAAGCCAGTCAATGAAAATGGTTTTGACCATGCTCACGCTAATCCTACAAGCGCATTAAGAATAAATGATATGTATCGCTATGGTCAGCGCATAGGTATAGACTTCAGCAAAACCAGTTTACATGCATATATTGCCCAACGTCAGTATGCTATCGTCGAACTCATGTTAAAGACAGATCCTACACTTGCTTGCAGATCCGGTAATCAACGTGCGAATGCATTACATATAGCTTGTTATGCCGGTGACGAAGAGATGATAAGACTCATATGCAACTATACGGATAAAATGCCCGATGGCCATAAACTCTATTCTGATCTAGACAGTAAAGGCGCACAGCCCATTCATTATGCCGCCACATGGGCAAGCATAGAACTATTAGAAAAGCTCTGCGGTCCACAACAAACCTTAGCTGAAGCCTGCAATACCCCTAAATACACTGAAACTGCAACTGGTCGCGTGCTTGCCTTTCAATTAGTACATAATAGGCAAATACAAGACCGATCTGATATATTAACACCACAAGCGCTTAGCTTTGAAACCTATACAGGCAATACGCCTATACGCGAATGTGTTTATGCAGCTAATACCTTTACAGCCTATTTCCAAAGGATAACTCATGAAAGCGACTGTTTTGCAAAATTAAATGCGCTAGCAAAAATTAATTTGCTCATAGCTGTCCTGTATAGCCTCACTGATCAAGCAGTGGTCATTACTGTAATTAATACATTTGAGACATATAAGACATTAGACGTATTAACAATGATAGGTAGTGACGGCGTGAATATATTTCACGCTGCGACAGGTCGATCACTAGAGATAAATCAAGCTCTCACGCAAAAATTATCTGCTGAGCAAAAACAACGATTAATCATGCAATATGAATCACCACCGTCACCTTCTAAAAAAGATAAGGGCACACCACTACACTATGCTGTCAAATATAAAAAGCCAAAAGTATTCGGGTTCTATCTTGGTGATGACTCTGCTGCTGCATACAAGCATTGCCAACAGCGCACATCAGCATCACAGAATACGGCACTGCATATACTGTGCTTGCATCCGAATATCTCGCTATTACGCACCATGTACCACCGCCTCGGTAGTACGTATTTTAGAGCATTAGTTAAATGTGAAAACAGAATGGGTATCACTGCATTACATTATGCCTTGGAATTTGGCTCGGCTAAATTTATCAAAGAATTTTTATATTTCTGTGATGGTAAATTAGTGACAGAATTAAATAATGCGTACCTAAATACCGACATTACTATACGTTATGGTCAGACGAAAGCCACAATATTTGATAAAGTCGTTGATTTCGCCGTCACTCCAGTACCTAGAGCAGCTAATGTCCCCTTCGCAGACACACGCGAATCATCATTATCAAACTACCCAAGCTTCAATGGGTTACTAAACAAACGTAGAGAACCGTCTTCTTTTACTCAAACAGACTATGCAAACCTATGTGAACAACTTCATTTAATACAAGATATCCACTCACAACTTACCAAGCCCAGGTCATTCTTTACTGGCTCAATGAGCAACACAGTCAATGAAAATTTACTTCAGCATTGGCAAGGTATTCTAAAATCATTATTCGATTTAATAACGCCTATGAGATTGATCCATCAAGACCAGCTAAATGACGTGATTAAAACAAATATCGATAAATTAAAAGATTATGCCACAGGTAACCTAGCACGTAGTCATGGGATTGGAATAACAACATCACTAGAAACGACAAGAGAACTAGATACATCAGGAGGTACCCAAGTAAATTCTACTCAGGAGTTCCTTATCTTCAGCACACAGATACAAACATTATGCGATCTGCCAGCTAAACAATTATACTACGGCTTGAATAACTATTATGAATATTTATACCAACAAGCAACGACATCCAGTGGTATAGAAGCAGAGTTAGCGCAGCGTTTACTTAAATTCTGTAATTTCACATTACCACATCAAGCGGCTGCTCACACAAAACAGGAAGCCCCCACTCCCCCTTAATATAGACAGTAGTTATACGCCATGTAAACGAATGTAACTGAGCAGGAAGGGTATTATTTACTCAGATGTGCGCCTATGTTATAAATATTTACTGGTCATAGTGACCGTAATACAAGAGTAATAAATCAAGCAAATAATACGCCTAATTACTCTAGCAACAATAACAACAAAGGCCATCTAATGTCACAGTACACAGAGAATGATTTAGCTCGCGCGCTACAGTGTAAACAACCAAGACTCCTAAGCAACATCGCTGCAAGCCAGCCAGAACTGTTGTTAGTTAGGTCTGCTGAGGGGAAAAATGCCCTACATCGCGCCTGTGAAATGGGTAACCCTATACTCATTAACTGTATCTTAGATAATACTAATGATAGTAAATTACCCGCACTGCTGATCGGTGTAGATGCCGAAGGGAATTTGCCCCTGCATTACGCGTGCATGCATACAAACGAAGCAGGGTTAAACAGAGTCTTTGAAATCTACAATACACACTGCACAGATGAACTATGGCGTCTAAATAGCCATGCTGAATCACCGCTGTTGCTATGTTTAAAACATAATACCAGCCATTCTATATATGCACTAATTACAAAGTTTATAGTTGCTCAGCAACTGAGCTTACAGTCACTTGCTCAGCCTGATGAGGAACATCAGCACTGTTTACACTATGCTGCTGGATCGCCAACTCCTGAAGCATTACAGTATTTCATTGAATATTTCAAAAAAAAATTAGACGTAGAAAGATGCGAAGATGTAAGTGATGATAAAGATGAGAGTGACGATGAATATGATGATGAGCAATCTCACCTTGCTCAGCCAACGCTACTGCAAGAGGCTATTAATACAAGCCTTCAGCTACTCTTCACTCAGCGCTCTTGTAAAGACGGAGCCACACCACTGCATATAGCCATTCGCTCAGGTGCTGCAGAATCCGTAAAAATAATACTCGACTTCGCTAAAGAACATCATTTTGCAGAAGCTTTACTACGCATTACTGATCATGAGGGATTCACGCCATTACATTTGTGCATGCACTTAAAAAACACAAAGATACCCCTTCAAACTCTTATTCCTGAAAACTACTTAGCACCGGCTAGGGTTGCAAGTAGAGCTGGATCTACACAGGCTATTCATAAGCGGACTACATTACTTAATACATTGCCTCAGACATATCAAGCTGATACAAACAATTATCCTACTAGCATGATTGATGTACTCATTGAATTAGACTGCCCAGAATATATACGTGAACTTCTACCACTTATGCCAACAGTAGTACAAGAACTACAAATGCCTAGCCCAATAGATTTAACACAATCGCGCTTCTTACGATGCTACCATCACCTCTCGAATCAAAGCTTCTCTACACTACTTGATGTGCTAGGTGAGTCTGCAAGCACCTTAATTTTTCACAGTCTCGACTATCTTGTAACCGCTGACTTATATAAATATGATGATAGATTAGCGCTTTGCCTAGTTCATATTACACCTGAACAGCACAGGCAAGCATTCACACCGAATACACTGCCACTACACCTAGCATTCTTGTTGCTATCAGAAGATAATATCCGTGACGTACTAGCTCATATAGGCGCTCGCAATCTTGAAATAATTTTGGCACAGCATCAACAAACTAAAGCAACCATCAAATTTTTTAGTAATGGTCAATCTATAACAAAATCAATGACCATGGCAGAGTGTGCACAAAACAATCCACTTTTATCAACTTATTTACAGGGCCAAGACCATGCCTATACCCATTTAACTGAGCAAGCACTCAGTTTTATAACACTGCACAACTACATAAAGTCACAAAGTCCACGTATCACATCAGCCAATACAGAACCCTTGCCCGTATCCATTCAAAATGTAGATGAAGGCAGTGACTCAAGGCAAAGCAGCATCCGCCAACCACTAGTCAAGACAACCTTCACTCAGGAACAACAAAATTTTATTATCTTATTAGCACAGTTGTTAAAGATGAGTACTGAATCACCAAACTCTATGCCGGATGCTTTAAAAAAACTGCGGAACCTTAATCAACATCCTGTGGCTCATGAGAATTCATATTCGCGCTTCACTCGACATTTATTCAATGGCGTAAATGATACTACGTATGCAACTAACCTACGTTATTTGGCTAACCTACCAAACCGTCTATTGCTAAAACTATTTTTAGATTATATGCATGAGCTGAATGCAATGGTTCTTACTGATAGTACTGAAGCAAGCAAGATACTATTACAACAATTACAAACTGCAGTAAGCCCATCACAGAGCATGCCCCATGATCAAGCGGCGGCAAGTCATAGTATACCAGCACAAGAGCAGCCTCAGAGTTCAGCAGTGCATGTGGGCCAGCAAAGCTCTGCCCAAGACGCCAACAGCATATCAGAAAGTGCAGACGCTCCTCTACCGGCAATGCATGACATCCCTGACCACACTGCATTTATTCAATTAATCGAAACTAATGATGTGCAGGGTGTAGAGCCCTATCTTCGCCAACAACCACTGATAATATTACCCAAGCAAACACAGTCACGCTATAAAGTGCATGTGGACCAGCAAAGCTTTGTCCAAGATTCCAACAGCATATCAGACCATGCAGAAGCTCCTCTACCAGCAATGCATGATATCCCCGATCAAAGTGCATTTATTCAATTAATTGAAGCTAATGATGTACAGGGTGTAGAGCGCTATCTTCGTCAACAACCACGGATAATATTACCCAAGCGAACGCAGTTACGCTATAAAAATACCACTCCCTTGCATGCAGCATGCCAACAGGGAAATCCTATTATTATCGAGCTGATTTTAGCCGTCAATACCGAGTACTTTAATGACTCACGCCTATTTACAGCCTATGACGAACACGGCGTTAATCCGATATATTACCTTGCAAGTTGGGCGCCACAATCACTATTAGATAAATTTTATAATAATATGGGCAGAACTATAAAATACGCCCAAGTTCATCGCGGCACAGGGGAAAGTCTATTACAACAGTTGTTGCATAACTGTAAGTTCAAGCACCAAGCAGATATAATGGCACATATTGGTCACCCAAGCCACTTATTACACGTTCCACGGCTTAATCCAACTCCTCATACACCACCGCTGTTGTCAGCCATGGCCTATGATGCACTCTTTTTACCATTACTATCTTCTATTATTGATTTAAATCAACTTCAGCTTCAATTTCCATTAGCAACAATAACAGAACAATCAGATACATCAGCAGCAAGTAGTATGAGTACTCACTCGGCTAAGAATACTGAAAATGACGGCCAAGGCATCAGTGCCAGAGAATATACAATATTATTGCATAAAAATACGCTCACACAGGAAGCTCTTGTTTTCGCAATACATAGATTGCTCATTCATGCGATTCAAACTAATAACAGTGAAATCGTCAAAATACTGCTAAAAATAATTCAATACATTCCTGAGTGTGGACCTGTAAAAAAATTAATACATAATAGCAAGATGAGTCTGCTACACCATGCAACACTTGCAGGCCAAGATGTGCTATTAAGGATTTATACACTATTCTCAGCACCAGGTGAATTTGAAGCTGAATTAAAGAAAACCGTAAAATTTAAAATTGGTCATCAAGAATTTTCAGTTACCCCTACTGAATTAGCGATTATTCGTCAAAATCCAGTTGCACTAAAACAATTCCTGCAAAAAGCTGCAAGCTGTGATACAAGCATCAATAACTTTTGCCCTAAACGCTTAGGCTTTAATCCCTTGCAATTGGTCTGTCGCTTTCCTAATTTAGATACGTTGCAAGTCTTACGTCAACATTACACACCAGAACAGCTACAAAAATTTGCACAAGAACGTACTGCTGACGGGCACACCGCATTACATTATGCAGTACGTCATGGTGATGCACACTTCATCACTGAAATGATGTATCTGATGGGGGTAGCGCAGGCAAGTACGTTACATAATGAAACTAATACTCGTAAAACAACACTTGGTCTACTACATTTTTGGCAACCCAGTAGCACAACACCTGCTCCCCAAACCTATGCTGACTATAATAGCGCTTTGAATGAGAGTGCTTATAATAGTTTAATAGCTAATATTGGCTGTTTTATATCTCTACATCGTGCACTACTAAGCTGTACAAAAAAACTTAATAAAAATTCGGCAAATGCTATTTATACGATCATTGGGGGTTTAATTCAGACTTTGACTACGGCAACTACACTTAGCGAAGCTGAGAACGAGGATATCTTTACAAGCCATACTACACACACAAATCGCTTACAAGGCTTGATGCGCGCACAATTCACTACGGTACAACGAACGGATGATTATAATCAGAGAAATCAGCTAAGACATGGTTTCTACAGCTCATTGCAACAACAAAAATCAACATTTAATTTACAGCAAGCTACTAATAACCCGCAATATGTGAAGCAAGGAAATAAGCTCTCAGCCGTATTACCTAGGGCAATACAAACTGCGGTACAAGCATTAAGATCGAATCAAGGTACTGCGCTTGTAGATATGGTTGAAAACTTACAACGGGTACCTGCAACAATATTAGCTCGTAGCTTGGAAGATTATGAAAGGTACTTACAGGCAAAAAATGCGAACCATTCACTGCCAGCAGGTTTTGCACAAACTATCGCTAAAAGAAATGCCGTCAACCCAAGTGGGAGCATGTGAGATTTCCCGCAGAGTTGATTGCTTAGTAATAGAGTTACGTTCTTATTAGCTAAACCATTGGGGGATCTCTCACTGCGTTCGAGATAACAACATTTTTTTAGTTACAACTTGTTGTTTTCATCTAAACCATAGGGGGATTTCTCACTGCACTCGAAATGACATGTCGTTAGCTACGTTGAAAAATGCCGTCACCACGGGTGCGGAGCACGTGAGTTCTCCCACCGCGTGACTAGTCCTCCCTCACCCCTTCGCTAAATACAGCCACGTCTCAATCACAGAATCAGGATTCAAAGATACACTATCAATGCCTTCATCCATCAACCATTTGGCAAAATCAGGATGGTCCGACGGACCCTGCCCACAAATACCAATATAACGCCCTTCACTCTTACAAGCTTTAATCGCCATATGCAATAATTGCTTTACTGCAGCATTACGTTCATCAAATTGCCCCGCCACAATGCCTGAATCCCGATCCAAGCCTAAGGTAAGTTGAGTCAAATCATTAGACCCAATGGAAAAACCATCAAAAATTTGTAAAAATTCATGGGCGAGCAAGGCATTAGAAGGTAATTCACACATCATAATCACCCGCAAGCCATTTTCACCACGACGCAAATCATTTGCCGCTAAGACATCAATCACTTGCCGACCTTCTTCTAAAGTACGCACAAAGGGGATCATGATTTCTACATTAGTGAGCCCCATCTCATCACGGACTTTTTTCACTGCCCGACATTCTAAGGCAAAGCAATCCTTAAATTCATCAGCAATATAACGTGATGCCCCCCGAAAACCAATCATAGGATTCTCTTCATGAGGTTCATATAAATCCCCACCTAATAAATTCGCATACTCATTGGATTTAAAATCGGATAAACGCACAATAACTTTTTTCGGTGCAAAGGCAGCCGCTAAAGTACTGATCCCTTCAGCTAATCGATCCACATAATAATCCACTGGACTCGCATAGGCCGCCGTACGCTTAGCGATGGTTTCTTTTAAGTGTTTATCTGTTAAACTCTCAAAATTCAATAATGCTTTGGGATGGATCCCAATCATACGATTAATAATAAATTCTAAACGGGCTAAGCCGACTCCCTCATGCGGTAATTGGGCAAAGGCAAAAGCCCTATCCGGTGTGCCCACATTCATCATGATTTTAAAGCCTAGCTCAGGCATGGTATCGACATTAATTTCTTTATGTTCAAATTCTAATAGCCCCTCATAAATATACCCCGTATCACCTTCAGCACAAGACACCGTCACTTCGCTGCCATCACTGATTTGTTGCGTTGCATCATTACAACCAACCACCGCGGGGATCCCCAGCTCACGCGCAATAATCGCCGCATGACACGTACGCCCGCCCCGATTAGTGACAATCGCCGCAGCACGCTTCATCACCGGTTCCCAATCCGGATCAGTCATATCAGTCACTAACACATCACCAGGCTGCACTTGGTCCATGGCGGTAATATCTTTAATGACTTTCGCTGTGCCTTGACCAATACGTTGACCAATACTACGCCCCTCTGCCAAGACAGTGCCTTTACTCTTAATTTGGTAGCGATCGATATGCTGGGTATTTTGCCGGCTTTTTACCGTCTCTGGCCGCGCCTGTAAAATGTAGATACGTCCATCTACGCCATCTTTACCCCATTCTATATCCATGGGCCGACCATAGTGATTTTCAATCACTACCGCTTGTTGTGCTAAATAGGTTATATCAGCATCAGTCAGGCTGAATTGTCGGCGTTCATTATCCTCAACATCCACGACTTGCACCGTTTCCCCGACAACATCACTGGCGGCATATATCATTTTTTGTTTCTTGCTACCGATGTTGCGGCGCAAAATGGCAGGTCGGGCTGTTGCCAAAGTAGGCTTATGGACATAAAATTCATCGGGATTAACCGCACCTTGCACCACCATCTCACCTAAACCGTAGCTAGAGGTGATAAAAACTACATCATTAAAACCAGATTCCGTATCAATGGTAAAAGCCACACCACTGGCACCTTGGTCACTGCGTACCATTTGCTGGATACCCGCAGACAATGCCACTTCACTGTGGTCAAAACCATGATGCACGCGATAAGCAATCGCTCGGTCAGTAAACAATGAAGCAAAGACTTTTTTAATGGCGATTAAAACATTCTCAACCCCATTAATATTCAAAAATGTTTCTTGCTGACCAGCAAAGGAAGCATCAGGCAAATCTTCTGCAGTGGCTGAGGAACGCACCGCAACTGCAAATTCATGTTCATGCTCTCCTTGCAGACGTTGCCACGCATCACGAATAGCCGTTTCAAAATCAATAGCAAACTTACCGGCTAATACGCGCTCACGAATTGCCTGACCTGCTGCAGCTAAGGCTTTCACATCATCTACATTTAATTCATGCAATTGTGCGGTGATAAATTCGCCTAAACTATTATCATCGATAAAGCTACGATAAGCATCAGCCGTAGTAGCAAAGCCGCCGGGCACATTGATACCCAATTGAGATAAATTATTAATCATCTCACCCAAGGAAGCATTCTTACCACCTACTTGGTCCAAATCCTTGAGTCCTAATTCCTCAAACCAGATAATATTCGCGTTAGCCATTGTGATCCCCAGCAACATTAGATATTGTGAGCAGAAAGTATAATCTGAAATGCGAGGCAATAGAACCAAAAATGAAGCACCATGTCTATTTTATTTCTGATGGTACCGGGATCACCGCAGCCACCTTGGGGAATAGCTTACTTACCCAGTTTCGCCAAATTGAATTTGAGCGCACTACCCTACCCTTTATAGATACCGTTGAAAAAGCCCAAGACACCCTCGCGGAAATCAACCGCTGTTGTGAAGATCGTGAACAGCAAGTTTTAATTTTTGCGACCATTGTAGATCCTGAGATTAGAAGAATTATTAGCCAAAGTCAGGGCGTACTATTAGATTTCTTCAACACCTTTATTCAGCCCATTGAAAACGCCCTTGGTGCGAAATCCTCACACGACATTGGCCTCACTCACAGCATGCAAAATTCACATACGTATAACCACCGTATCGATGCAGTGAATTATGCACTCAGCAGTGATGATGGTTCAGGTATTCAACATTATGATAGCGCTGATATCATTTTAGTCGGCGTCTCCCGTTGCGGTAAAACGCCCACTTGTTTATATATGGCGCTACAATTCGGCATATTAGCGGCGAACTATCCCATCACCGAAGAAGATATGGACAATCATGGCTTACCCAAATGCTTATTACCCCACCGTAAAAAGCTCTTTGGCCTGAGTATTGATATTGAGCAACTCTGCGAAATCCGCAATAAACGCCGCCCTAATAGTCGCTATGCCTCATTGGCACAATGTCGTTTAGAAGTAGAAACGGTGGAAACCTTATTTGACAATGAAGGCTTATCTTTCATCGATACATCCACTCGATCTATTGAAGAAATTAGTGCTACAATCATCCGCGAAATGGGCTTAAAGCGTCAAGATGTTTAACTTAGAATCTACCGAACAGTCCACCCATTTCAAGCCTTGAAAATATTCTTAGTTATCCACACTTTATTCCCAAATTATTCTCTTGCTTTTTCCTCTCAGACGCACTATCTTGTATGTGGTCGCGATGGAATGCCTATATCTTGGGGTTCGAGAAATGCTCAACCCAAGATAACCAGCTTCGTAGAAAGCCAATCAATGAGTGCATCAATCGCTACTACCCAAAAGAATTTGTCACTGTAAATGCCCATCTGGGTCACTCAGATAAGCACCTACAGGGGCTAAAAATCAACTTAAATCCTGCTCTGGAGGAGCCATGGAAGCAGCACAACAAGAACGCTTAGATATCGAGACGATAATGAACAATGATAACGCCATAGAAACACATACGCCGGGAGTACTGAAAGTCATTCGCCGCAATGGCCAATTAGCTCCCTATGATGATAGGAAAATAGCCACCGCCTTAAAGGCCGCTTTTATTGCCGTTGAAGGTGAAGATGCGCAGGCATCACAGCGGATCCACGATACCGTACAGAAATTAACCGATGATATTTCCCAGGCGTTTATTCGCCGCATGTCAGTGAATGACACAATTCATATTGAATCCATTCAAGACTTAGTGGAATTAGCCCTCATGCGCGCTGGTGAGCACCAAGTTGCTCGTGCCTATGTCCTATACCGTGAAGAACGCCGTAAAGCGCGCTTGGCGCAAAGCCCCGATAGCGCCGAGCCACTGTTACACATTACTTTACATGATGGTTTACAAGTGCCCTTAGATATGGGCCGTATTGTTAGCATTGTGGAAGAAGCCTGCCAAGGTATTGATGACGTGGATGCACACATAATCATCAATGATGTCAAACGTAACTTATTCGACGGCATTCATATCACCGATATGCAAAAGGCTTTGATCCTGACCAGCAGAACCCTCATTGAGCAAGAAGATAATTACAAATTCGTCACTGCCCGCTTACTCCTCAACGAAGCCCGTGGTGAAGCATTGAGCTATCTCAATATCCAAGATGAAGCCAGCCATGATGAAATGGTTAAACTCTACCCGAGCTACTTCCAAGCCTACATTAACAAAGGTATCGAACTGAATCGCTTAGATTCCGCCCTGCATGGTTTTGACTTAGATAAACTCGGCGCTGCGATTCTGCCTGAGCGCGATTTACAATTTACTTATCTAGGCTTACAAACCCTCTATGATCGTTACTTCTTACACCATGACGGCACACGCTATGAATTACCTCAAGCATTCTTCATGCGCGTAGCCATGGGTTTAGCCCTCAATGAAGATGACAAAGATGCACGAGCAATAGAATTCTATCAATTGCTATCATCCTTTGATTACATGACCTCAACGCCAACATTATTTAATTCAGGCACTATTCGTTCGCAACTCTCCAGTTGCTATTTATCCACGGTACCCGATGATTTAGATGGCATTTTCTCAGCCATTAAAGATAATGCACTGCTGTCTAAATTTGCTGGTGGCTTGGGTAATGACTGGACTCCCGTACGTGCCTCTGAATCACATATTAAAGGCACCAATGGTAAATCCCTCGGCCCTATTCCTTTTATGGTCGTAGCTAATGCAACCTTAGTTGCGGTTAACCAAGGTGGTAAACGTAAAGGTGCAGGTTGTGCTTATTTAGAAACATTCCATAAGTGCATTAAATCTTTCTTAGAATTACGCAAAAACACCGGTGATGAACGTCGTCGTACCCATGATATGAATACGGCTAACTGGATCCCCGATCTATTTATGCAGCGCGTACATGAAGATAAAGAATGGACCCTGTTTTCCCCTGATGACACCCCTGACTTACACGATTTGTACGGTACAGCCTTTGAAGAAGCCTATGTTGCTTATGAAGAGCAAGCCCGTAAAGGTGAACTCGTCAATCATGAAACCATTTCCGCCGTCAGTCTCTGGCGTAAGATGCTAGGCTTGCTCTTTGAAACAGGCCATCCCTGGATCACCTTTAAAGATCCATGTAACTTACGCTCACCACAACAACACGCAGGCGTAGTACATAGCTCTAATCTATGTACAGAAATCACCTTAAATACCTCCGTGGACGAAATCGCCGTATGTAATTTAGGTAGTGTGAACTTACCTGCACATATTGTTGATGGTAAGTTAGATACTGCAAAATTAGAACGCACCATCAATACCGCTATCCGCATGTTAGATAACGTGATTGATCTGAACTACTATTCCGTACCACAGGCACGCCGTTCTAACTTAAAGCATCGTCCTATTGGTATGGGCCTCATGGGCTTCCAAGATGCCTTATATAAATTAAAACTTGATTACGCCTCAGAGGAAGCGGTAGAGTTTGCTGATCGCTCCATGGAAACCATCAG
>CBDDKW010000012.1:0-237324 GCA_965230425.1 Gammaproteobacteria bacterium
CTGTCTGGAGCAAACACACTAATTGGCAATAAAATAATCAATGCACAGGGACGTAATGAGAGATATAACGACACCCACGAAACCAGCGTATATAACAAAATGTATTCTATCGTTAGTATGTGCTTTTTTTGTGCTAGCATCAGCAGGTTGTGCCACAGAAGAGCATCCTTATAACCCTAATGATCCTTTAGAATCGATGAACCGAATTACTTTTCAATTCAACCGAAAAGTGGATAAATATTTTTTAAAGCCTGCGGCACAAGGATACCAATTAATCACTCCTTGGCCTGTGCGTGAAGGTGTCACTAACTTCTTTAGTAATATGGGTGAAGTGCCCACAATGGCCAATGATTTATTGCAGGGCCAAATTACTATGTCCTATGTTTCTTTCTGGCGTTTCCTGGTAAATACTACTGTAGGTATTGGCGGCTTAATTGATGTGGCGTCGAAAATGGGTCTACCTAAACATTATAATGATCTGGGCATTACGTTCGCCAAATGGGGCATGACCTCCTCAGCTTACTTAGTGATCCCGTTTATTGGTCCGAGTTCCATACGTGATGCATTAGCCATTTATCCAAATTATTATTTCTTCACCTTATGGCCTCATATTGACAATATTCGGGTACGTAATTCCCTATTTGCTTTGGATGTTATTAACTTACGTGCGTCATTGCTTGATTCTGAAGATGTTATGAAACAAGCTGCACTTGACCCTTATGTCTTTATCCGCAATGCCTATATGCAAAAGCGTGCTAGCTTGATTGCGGGTAAAACCATGGCATTCTCAGAAGACGATGAGGACTTTGCCGTGGACGGTGCTGGCGTTAAAGTAGATGATGACGATCCTTTAGACGATGATACAGATGCACTTAGTGATGTCGATGAGTTACAAACAGATGTAGATAGCTCGACTCAATCTACTGCAACTCAATCTGCAGCAACAACCAGTGGACATACAGAATAGTCGCCGCAGCTATGTTAAATATCGTACTTTACGAACCAGAGATCCCTCCCAATACCGGTAATATTATCCGCCTGTGCGCCAACACCGGTGCTAAACTACACCTCATCAAACCCCTTAGGCTTTGAGCTAGACAACAAACGTATGCGGCGAGCAGGTCTCGATTATCGAGAATTAATGGATATTGAAATATTTGATAATTATCAAGACCTTGTCGATAAAAAACAGCCTCAAAGATTATTTGCCTGTACCACAAAAGCAACTCACCATTACCATGAAGTCAGTTACCAAGATAATGACTATTTACTGTTTGGGCCTGAAACACGCGGGTTACCACAAAATATTCTTGATCAACAGCCACAACACTATAAAATCCGCATACCCATGTGTGCAGAGAGCCGTAGCCTGAATTTATCCAATGCTACTGCTATAATCTTATTTGAAGCGTGGCGACAATTAGGATTTGCAGGAAGCACTATAAAATAACTAAACTGCAACTTGCACAACTGGATTAATTGTGTACAATACGCTTCGGATTTAAGTTATGATTAACTGACTATAGTAAGGAAGAGAGCTATCCAACGTTTAAAGATGTTATTGCAAAGATATTTAACTTTGTAATAATTCCAGTAAAAACTCATATAAAACAGCCATGTATTATACTTAGAATACAAGCGTCATTAGCAGATGTTTGCTGCAAAGTAACGCGGATACGCACTTTTTCAAAGTGATATTCAATGGTTAGGAAGGAACGATGTTTAAAAGATTAAGCCCGGCGGCCAACCAAGCCCGCAATAAAAAGTATATCTCCAACAAGCCCTCACTGACGCCTATACGCTCTGCCGCAGAATTATTGGGGCAAAATCCAAAATGCGCCAAGGCTCTGAAAAGACTACCTAAATTAGTCAATGCACCAGATAGACATTATGAATTTCTATATCGGCAAGTACTTGAGAACTTTGCTGAATTTACTCAGAGTTTACCTAACATAAAAATACCGGAATTTAATACGTACCAAGGCATGCTCACCTTAGGTGTCGAACGCATGCTGGTGGCTTTATCTTTATATCGAAAAGATCAACCCGTTGACGATATTCCCCCTGAAAAAATGACGGCTGAACAAGCACTGTGGACTTATGCCTTATTTACTGCAGCTTTATTCCGAGGTATTGGTATTATACCTGCAAGCTATCTCATTTCTATCAGCGATAGTCACGGCAAACAAAGTAACTATTGGTATCCTTATTTATATAAAATGCAGCAACAAGGGACTCATTATCGTTTCAGTTATGACACAGTCACTCGAGAAATAGAAAAAGATCTCACTGTCATTTACGCCATCAAACTCATGCCAGCAGAGGGCTTTGATTGGATTGAATCAAACAAAGATGTTTTAACTTTTTGGACCAGCATGTTAAGAGATGATGTGCGTGGCGCTGGCACAATGGCAAAAATAGTTTTACCGGCAGAACATCAAGTCATTAACCAAGCTCAGACACCGCAGGGTATCTTAAGTGGTGGCTTGGCTGTTAGCTCATATACTGGCGAAGGCTATGCTGAAGCACACACAGCAACAACGGCTATCAGTGCAGAACAAATATCAGAGTCACAACAAGAGGGCTTATCGGCTAAGGCTGCTGAACGTAATGCCGGTGCTGATTTAGGGTCCCCCTTAAACGCCAGCGATGTCACGCATGTTTTATCAACAGAGCGATTAGGTTATCAATTTGCAGAATGGCTACGCACTAATCAAGGTCCTGTTGAAGGCGTATCAAGAGTAGGCAATGCAGTCGTTATAGCCGCAGAGACATTTCAACAATTTGCCAAAGATAATGGGATCCAAAATTGGCGTGATGTGCAGAAAAGTTTTGAAGCTGCTGGATTAGGTGTAAAAAGTTCACGTAATTTTTCATCGTCCCAATTAGCTGCACAGCGCTTTTCCTTACCTGGCACTAAAAATACCAGCAATGCGCAAAGCTTAAGTCACAATACTTATGTTGGTGATGTCACAAAAGTCTTTACCAACGGCGCATTACCTAAGTTTAGTAATACTGCACCGCAAGTTGCGCCAAATGTTTCACCAGGTAGCTACCCAAGTATCAGTATAACAACCCCTGGGCCAAATGTAGCGCCAAGGAAGTAAAGATAATCATTAAGATGCAGATATCAGTATGTGAAAATATAAGTAATTACTAGTCAGCCGATTATCTATCAATTTTATTTATAATTCTTCTCATGAATAAATCATCTTCATAAAAAAATGGGAAATTATCTGGCAATATATTTTTATCCACAATAAAAAACTTGTTTTTTAAATAAAACTGTTTAGCCGCTACAGCTAGATCTGCTTTTGTAGATAAGTATAAATTAATCTTACTTGATTCATTAGAGCTTAATATTTTCTCTACTAAAGCATCTAATAATCTTTGCGCAATGCCTCGGCCTCTAAAATTTCTTTTGACAAACATCCGCTTTAACACACTATCATTTTCATCTAATTGATCACATGCAATAGTACCGATGACTCTGTTACGATAAACAGCAACAAGAAAAATAGTAGATATTTGATTATAATACTTTCCTAGGTCTAATAGGTCAGGGCAATCATTTTTTTCCACTGCAAAATGATATTCATTTAGCCATATATCAAAAATTAAATCTCTTACTAAAGCACTATCTTGTGATATAGCTTCTCTTATCACGATATCATTTTTAAAATCATTCATGATTGTACCTTTAATTTAGATTTAATCCGATAGACACAGCGTCTTGCACCCGTGATAATATGTTTCTCTCGAGTGACCTCTACCTTTTCATCAGCAAGTATTTGCTGAAATAATTGTAATTCAGACTTACAAAATAATTGACATTTATTCGCTGCAGCACAAATAGGACAATGATTTTCAATTAATAAATAGCTACCATCTTTTTCTTTTTTCACCTCAGCCATATAGCCTTCTCGACTGCGTATTTTCGCTAAGGACTTTAGCTTAGCAGCTAAGTTATGACATTGCGCTAACTCATCTTGGTAAGTGGCCAGCATTGCCTGCTCGCGTTGAGCAACGACCTTTTCAATCCCCTGTTCGCCAAAGGCTTGACCTACCGCTTCAATTAAGTCAACCGTGAGAAAAGCATGAGTATTAGGGAAACGTGCCTGCGCATGTTCGGATAACTGCCAATATTGTTTTGGCCGTCCAACGCCTTGATTCTCTGAAAAGGATGTAACCAGTGATTTTGACTCTAAAGTGTGTAAATGCTGTCTTGCCCCCATGGATGTCATTTTTAATGAATGGGCGATTTCCTGTGCCGTTTTACTCCCCTTCGTCTTGAGAATAAAAAGTATTCTGTCTTCTGCATTATTAGAGTGCATAGCTTCCTCAATAATTAATAAAGAATTCACTTTACAAATTAACATATCCAGCATAACATCACAATATATTTTATAAGCAAAGACCCCGGCATTTACCGGGGTTACCTTGCGCGATGGAGGATTCTCAAGGGAGACAATCGTGATTTTCCCCCTTGAGTGTTGTCGCACGAACTTGACTCTCGCAGTCATTTCAAACAGGTTATTTATTATTTGGAGGCTCTCATGGCTGATATTGGCGTTATCTATCACAGTGGTTTTGGTCATACGGAAAAACAAGCACAATCAATTATTACTGGCCTAAAGTCAGTCAACAAAATTAATGCTAAACTTATTCCCGTAGCACAGGCCTGTGAAAGTATGGAAGAATTACAAAAACTTGATGGTATGCTCTTTGGTGCCCCTACCTATATGGGCTCAGTTTCTGCTGAATTTAAACGGTTTATGGATGATAGCTCTTCACAATGGATGACCCATGCATGGAAAAACAAAGTAGCCGGTGGATTTACCAACTCAGGAAGTATGTCAGGGGACAAATTTAATGCACAGATACAACTATTTACCTTTGCGGCCCAGCATGGAATGATTTGGGTATCGCTAGGATTAAAAGATGCATCCTCAGAAGCTGATAGAGCAACTGGTAATGCTAATGCAGTGAATCGCTTTGGTGCCAGCATAGGTGCGCTAGCTCAATCTGAGAATACGTCACCTGATTTAAGCCCTAATGGCGGTGATCTTGAAACTGCTGAATTATATGGCGAGCGTTTTGCGCATGCGGTATTACAATGGAAAAATAATTAGCGACATTATCGTTTCACTAAATAAAATGCATTCACTTGGCTTTTAATAGCTAATTGCTCAAAATTACTAAATCCTGCTTCTCGTATTAATGCTTCGGTTTTCGCAGGTCCCATACAAGTGCCTAGCCCAGCACCACCTTGAGCAAGTGATTGCGTCATACAGTGAAACATACTAAAGCCATACAGCATTGTTGCTATTGAGTTTTGATTATCTTCTAATTGATCATTCACTTTAGGTTCGATAATGAAAAACATGCCATCAGGTTTTAAGTATTGGCGAATCTCTTTGAGCATCTCTAGTGGATGAGTGAAATCATGTAAACAATCGCAGGCGGTGATTAAATCAAAGGCTTGCTCTTGTGGGAGCTGTGATATTGATTGAGTACTAAATGCTACATTATCTGTTATATCTTGTGCTTTTGCATTCGTTACTGCCTGCGCAATGGAATCAGCATGGCTATCAATACCTAAAAAATGAGAATGAGGAAAAGCCCTCGCTAATGTTAAAGGCACACGACCCACGCCGCACCCCACATCTAAAACATGACAACCAGCATCCAGCTTCTCCAATAATCCCGGAATTGCTTTTAACCAGTAACTCACTAAACGATGTTCATAATTACCTCGATTAATTAAATCAATAGCTTCTACTAACTCTTCATGATACGCATCAAATGCAACACCGCCCCCGTGCACGAATGCATCAGCTACTTCTGGTGCCGCTGCAAGAGTAGTAGGCACCATATGAAACAAACCACCGGCAAAGTGGTCAGTTCCCGCTGAGGCGAGTAAAAAAGCATGCTCATCTGGCAAACAATAGGTCTTCGCTTCTGGATCGTATTCAATATACTGACCACAAACCATGCCTTTTAGCCACTCCTCAACATAGCGTGCTTGCAATTTTGACTCAGTGACGATCTGTTCTTGCGTCAATGATCCCTTATTCGCCATCACTGTAAATAAGCCCGTTTTGTGCCCCACATAGCATAAACCGGCCAGCATTGTGCCTGCCATATCATCAAATATTTTTTGCGTAAATGCTTTTAATTTATCTTTATCCATACTCATATCTCATTGCTTAATCGTTTATGATTTATGGTAACATTAAATATATTTTTGTAATAATATATCAGCAATCAATTCAGGATGAGATAATTGTGGAAAGTGGCCGCACTCTAAATTAATCACCTCGGCAGGATAGGTAATTGTCATATCATGCTGTAATGCAACACTCACATCTCGGTCATGTTGACAGGTAATATAAGTCCTTTTACCTGCATGTTTACCTGAGTCCTGCCAAGTCATTTTTTCAATCAATGGTCCAAAGGGTTCAGGACGTAGCTGCTCCACAGCCCATGTTTGTACTTCTGGTTTACAATCATGATATAACACTTGCTTTGCTGCATCACAATCTAAATATTGTGTATTATTTACCTCGTCAAAGCTGATGATATCTGCTAATTCAGATCCTTCATATCTTAAAACAACATCGAGCAATGAATCACCCTGTTGGGGAATGATCGCAGCAATATAATATACATGTGCAATATGATCTGAGTATTTATCCAGTAATGGTGCAACTAACATGCCTGCCATTGAATGTGCCACGATAACAATAGGCTCTTCATTCTGAGTAATTATATGCTCAAGTTTACGCGAATAATCACTATAAGTAGGTGCGCTATTGTCGCAAGTATCCTGTGCGATTAAATCCACACACTCAGTAGTATGCCCTTTTTCTGTCAGCAGAGGACAGAGATACTGCCAACACCAGGATCCATGCCAACAACCATGGACAAATAAGTAATGCATACAGCAGATTCCTAATATTCAAATACCTCATAGCATTCTAGCCATATTCGACAGTATGGTCTACCACTGTATTTACTTTTTCATTAAAATAAAAATCCCCGAGGCAAGCTGCGGGGAATCAAGTTAAATTATTCAGCTAATAGTAAAGGCTAGTAAGTACTGAACACATCATGCCATTTACTGCATCAAGTTAGTTTTGTCTCACTAATTCAATATACCGGTCGATGTAGATATTTTCTAAAAATCTTGCATCATGGGAGACAGCTAATAGTGCACCTTGATAGAGCATCAATGCCTGCTCAATAGCTTCAACGGCCTCTATATCCAAATGATTCGTTGGCTCATCCAATATCAATAACTGTGGTGGGTGTTTAGACATTAAACTAACAGCTAATCCTGCTCGCATCTTTTCACCACCACTGAGCATACCGACTGATTTCTCTGCCTGTTTATTTCTAAACTTAAACGCTGCTAATGCCGCATAGGCATCATTGATTGACAAATCGTGGTTTGCATTCATAAAATTATCTACAATTGATAAATTAGGATCTAAAAAACTAACCGACTGGTCTAAGTATGCTATATATTTTACACCAATACGGATGTTGCCACTGCATGGCTTCAGCAAACCTCTGATCAGTTTAATCAATGTAGATTTCCCACAGCCATTTTTACCCATAATCGCCATACGCTGTGGTCCTGATAGAATAAAATTGAAGTCGGCAATCAAGTTAGGTCGATCAGCATAATGAAAATTTAAACTTTCTATGCTGATAACTTCTTTATTGTTAGGGACTGCTGTTGCAGATAAATTAATACTTAAATTTTTAGTTATTTCTTGCTGATTTCGTATATGATTTAATTCTTCCTTAATTCGCTGTAGTTTTCTATCAGCCTGCTGACGAATACGCCGATTTGTATTTTCCGAGCGACCTTTCTTTGATTTTATCTCTATTTTATTATATTGCCCCTTTGCTTTGAGTTGTGCATGGGCTTTACTGCGCCCTTGCGATTGTTTCTGTGCATGACGCTCAAATCGTGTTTGTACTACTTGTTTTGATTTCATTAGTTTTTCCGTACATGCCTGGATATTATGCTCAAGCGCCTTTTGTTTTATTTGTTTTTGTGCATGATAAAAATCGTAGTTTCCACCATAAAGATTAATACCTTTTGTAGTTATTTCCAAAATACGCTCACATTGATTTAGTAATACTCGGTCATGGCTAGCTATGATGACACCAATACTTAGACCATCAACATAACGATAAAAAATATCTCGCGATTCACTATCGAGATTATTTGTTGGCTCATCAAATAGCAAAAAATCTACCGAAGTCAGTCGCGTCTTTGCCAGTAATATTTTTGTTTTCTCCCCACCACTGAGTTGATGAAACGAGCCATGTAAATCAATGCTAGATAAGTTCAAATCAGCAAGAATAGTATGTAATTTTTCTTCAAGATCCCAATGCTGCTCTGCTATTTGAAAATCCTCCGCAGCAATACTGCCATGGCGAATTCTATGCAAAGCTTGCAAAATAGGCTCGATACCTAAGACATGCGCTATTGAAGCGTCTAGGGGTATTGCTTGATGATTTTGTGGCACACTCGCAATCTGTCCAGAAGACAGTACTGTACCAGCACTCGGTACCAACTCACCACTGAGTAACTTTAGGAAGGTTGATTTTCCTGCACCATTCCAACCGACAATGCCATATTTCAATGATTCAAATGATAGATTGACATTGGTAAAATTAACTAGGGAATTATCAAGATGAAATGATAGATTATTTAAAATAATATTAGGTGTCTTACTCATGCTTTACTTCTTTTTTCGATAGAGATCTTCCCCATTAGGGGGCTAAAGGTTTATGAAAAAAGATAATTGCGCACTGTAGTCACACCTCATTGAATATAATAGATGGTGAATTATAGCACAGGGTTATTCATCTACTCAAGGCAGTATAAGCAAAATTTATGATTTCTCATGCTCTAATAACCATTGTTTTCGCTGTAGACCTCCCCCGTAGCCAGCTAACTTACCATTTGCGTTAATAACACGATGACAGGGAATGACAATAGCAATTTGATTCGTGCCATTTGCCCTGGCAACAGCACGAAAGGCTTTAGGTTGTCCCATGAGTTGTGCCATTTCCGAATAAGATCGTGTTTCACCCAAAGGAATTTTCTGCAACTGCTTCCAAACTGACTGCTGAAAATTAGAACCGATTAAATGCAATGGTGTGTTAAAACCATTAAATTTACCCATGAAGTAGTCATCTAGTTCACTATTCACTTGCTGTGTCACTAAGGTTTCACCCGGAATTATCGCGGCTTTTAATCGCTTTCTTAAACGTTCAACTTCACGTTCTAAACCTCGTCTATCAACAAATTCTAGTAAATATAATCCTTCATCATCCGTAATACATAACATGGGGCCTAGTGGTGTATCTAACCATGAGGCTTTTAACGTAACCGCATTAAATTTAGCGGGTGCATCTCCCATAATACGTGAGAAGGCATCACGAAAGCCACTGCTTGATTCATAGCCCATATCAACTTGCGTATTAATGATTGATTCCCCTTGTCTAATTTGTTTCATCGCTATACCCATTCGACGAGCTCGCGCATACTCTATGAATGTCATTCCAAAACGGCGTTTAAATTGCCGGCGTGCGGTAGATGAATCAACTGCCAATGCTTGTAAATCCTTTTCTTGCCAACGTTTTTCTGGATTTTTTTCAATGGCATTCACTAATTTTCTTACTGTTGCAGAGGCATGTTGAGGATGCGAAAGTGGTCGACAACGTTGACAGGGGCGATAAGAGGCAAGTAACGCTTCTTTTGCTGTTGCAAAAAATTCACAGTTTGTGAATTTTGGTTTTCGAGCAGGACAGGTTGGTCGACAAAACACTCCCGTTGTTTTGACACCCACGAAGAATATACCCTCATATTCTACATTTTTATCTAAAAGGGCTTGATAATATTCATGTTTTTTCTTAAGTGGTATCATAGTATTTGTTTCTCAATATTCATCAGATAGTTTGAATTATAATCAACATGATGAACCTCTGCAGCCGAAAATCAGGCATGGATTTTTTGTCTAAATAATATACTATAACAGGATGCCAAATCGGGCACCTAGCGGACCTAGTACCTGAGCTGGATACAATATACTTGACATTTTGTAATACAAAATCAATGATGACAATGTGTATTACAAATGCATGCCTGAAATATAAGATAAATATTGGGTTACTAGTATTAATGTCTGGCCACTTCGAGTAATGAATACTAGTACATACTATCTACTTCATTTACAAAATAAAAATCCCCGCAGCAAGCTGCGGGGAATGAAGTTAAATACATATAAAAAGCGATAGAAAACATGA
Source organism: Gammaproteobacteria bacterium (assembly GCA_965230425.1). Lineage (GTDB taxonomy): Bacteria > Pseudomonadota > Gammaproteobacteria > UBA1113 > UBA1113 > CBDDKW01. The sequence continues at coordinate 10,333 of CBDDKW010000012.1, forward strand.
AGAGTAAAATGGAAAAACAAGAATCAGAGAAAAGACTAAAAAATGCGAGCTTAGCAGTCAATGCTGAATTCAGTAAAATTGAAGCTAACCCAGAACTTAATAAGAGTGAAATATGGCTAGCCAATGATATCTGTCGTCTGGAACCTCTAACCATGGCGCATCATGATGAGCTAGTAGAGAGTATAAAAGATGGTGAATTATGGAAGCTGTGGTATACACTCATTCCAGAACCTGAAAAAATGCAAGATGACATTCAAAGACGCCTGATACAAAAACAAGCTGGTGAAATGATACCCTTTGTCATTATTGATATGAAAAATAAAAGATTAGTAGGCGCAACCACATATCTCAATATCGATATGCTAAACAAGCGCCTTGAAATAGGTGCTACATGGCTAGGCAAAAGTTCACAAGGAACAGCTATGAATAAATCTGTAAAATTGCTATTACTGACTTATGCCTTCGAGGAAATGGGTTGTCATGCTGTAGAATTCCGCACACATTTTCATAATCGCAACAGTCGCCAAAGTATTGAATCTATTGGTGCCAAACTTGATGGCATATTGCGTAATCATATGATTATGCCAGATAATACATTACGTGATACCTGCGTTTATAGTATCATTGATAGTGAATGGCCTACGGTAAAAAAATTAATAACCGAAAAATTAAAACGGAATATTTAATTTCTTATATTTGCATTACTATCGAGAATTTAGTTTGTACTATCAGTTGGGTTTTCATTAGCCCATAGTACCCTGAAGATAAAGAAAATTTTCAGCTGGGTGTCAAATCTAGTACCTAATTGAGAAGAGTACAAAAGTTACCAGCAATAAGCACTATTGTTAAGGGTAACTCTTTGATATATTTCACATCATTCTCAATCGTATAGCAAATTGGTAAGCATCTTAACATAGAACAGGACGATAGAAGATATGTTCCATGCACTGTTGGAGTATGATTATAATAATATTAAAGCAAAAAATCAGCTCTTAATATTAAATTAAGAATTATCATATACAATACATGACTTGCTAGTTAATTCTTTACAAATACATAAACATGAGGAAGTAGGAATGCCTAACACCACTGAAAATGCTACAGTCCACAATGATGATAAAACTGCAACCTTGCTATCTGAAGGTAATGACGTTGCTACTTCTATAGTGCCGCAACTACAAGCGTTAAAACAACAATACTTAGATTCACCTGAAACATTATATTCTAGCACTAGAGTTGAAGCAGCAACTTCAGATAATGGTAGTAACATAGTAGCCCTTCTGCAACAACAAGTAGACCCTGAGATTGTACAAACATTCGATGCACTTATTAAACTCATCGCTGACTTAGAAAGTAAACAAATAAGCTACAATGAAGCAAAATCCAGCTTTGAAAAAATGGCCGCTACGCGCTGGGATAGCATGAATTCGAATAGTAGAACGAAATCTTTGCAGCATTATACTCAAAATCCCACTTTTCCTTTGAATCAAGCTTTTCGTCTAGCAGCAAAATTCTTTACAGCCAACGATGAAGAAAATATGTCTGCTCTCATGCCTACAATTGAAGAATCATATGAGAATCAGTTAACAATCAGTCCTAGTACCAATGCAAGTACTCAGCCTTCCGTTGCAGCACATGGAGGCTCTAGCGCTCAAAACTCCAACAGCACGGGTGAACAAGAAAAAGGAGAGATAACCACATCATTATCCCACGGTCCCCAAATGCGGTAGCATTGATAGTGAATGGCCTACAGTAAAAAAATTAATAACCGAAAAATTAAAACGGAATATGTAATTTCTCATATTTGCATTACTATTGAGAATTTAGTTTGTACTATCAGTTGGGTTTTGATTAGCCCATAGTACCCTGAAGATAAAGAAAATTTTCAGCTGGGTGCCAGATTTGGCGCCCAGCTATACTAAGCTTTAAACTAATCTGACTCCCCAGCTACTCTGCCTTCTGCGCTCTGGCAAAGAGTGTTGATACGGCATCTCGTGGTGATTTATGCTCATAAAGGACTTGATAGACTTGTTCAGTAATAGGCATATCGACATTGGCATGGCGTGCTAAACGGTAAACTTCTGCTGCTGTACCGTAGCCTTCTACAACTTGACCGACTTTATCGCGGGCTTCATCAATAGTAGCACCTTGACCCAATGCCAAACCAAAACGACGGTTACGTGATTGATCATCGGTACACGTTAAAATTAAATCGCCCATGCCGGTTAAACCAAATAAGGTTTCTCCAGCAGCGCCAAGGACAACACTTAAACGGATCATTTCCGTCATGCCGCGTGTTAGCAGCGCACTACGTGCGTTACAGCCGAAGCCTAAACCATCTGAGATCCCCGCAGCAACGGCCATGACATTTTTAATAGCGCCACCTAACTGCACCCCCACAAGATCGTCATTGGTATATACTCGGAAGGTTTCACAACTTAAATATTGCAGCCATTGCTCAGCTAAGGCCTCATGTTCTGTAGCAATGACAACTGCGGTTGGTAAACCTGCAGCAACTTCGCGAGCGAAAGAAGGGCCGGATAATACGGCAAAGGGATAATCGTCACCGATGACTTCGGTGACCACATCATGCAATAGCTTACCTGTTTCAGGATCTAAACCTTTGGTTGCTGACACTAAGCGAGTTTGTATTTTTAAGTGTGGTTTTATTTCTACTAAGATTGATCTAAAGGCATGACTTGGCACAGCAAATAACACATCATCACTGCTAGCGATAAGCTGCGCTAAATCTGTTGTCACTGTTAATGTGGGTGGAAAATCAGAACCCGGAAGATATTTTGCATTGCAGCAATCTCGCTGCATTGTTGCTGCTTCATCCGCATCGCGACACCAGAGCACAACGTCGGCACCATTGCGTGCGAGCAGAATAGCAAGCGCAGTCCCCCAAGAGCCTGCGCCTAATACGGCAATGGACATTAACCTTGCTTCGCCTCATCTTGAATAGCTTCTGCATCTCCAGCACTACCGCCTTCAGCATCGCCGCCTTCTTCAGCTTGCGATTTCAAGTGCTGTTGATATAAGGCTTCGAAATTCACCGGCGCTAAACATAATTGTGGGAAACCACCACGCACGACTAATTCTGAAATTAACTCTCTGGCATAAGGATAAATCACACTAGGGCAAAAACTACCGAGCATATGATGTAAGTGCTGCGCATCGAAGTTTTGTAGGGTGAAAATACCCGCTTGTTGTACTTCAATCAGATATGCCACTTTATCGTTTACATTTGATGTTACAGTTAAGCGTAATACTACTTCATGAATGTCATCGGTTAATTGCTGTGTATTAGTATTTAATTCTAAATCAACACTAGGTTCACCTTGCTCTTTAAACATCATGGGGGCATGCGGAGATTCATAGGATAAATCTTTTGTGTAAATACGGTGAATTTGAAAATCCTGTTTATTTTCTTGTTGCTGTTTGTCTGCCATTATGTACTCCTTATTAAAAAAAAATTATTGTAATTATTCAGCAAAGTTCTGGAAACGTCCACCTTTGGACAATCTTGGACAAAAAATCCACTCAAAGTGCTCATGTATTAATATACACTGCGCGCTTTTCGCGAATTTTTTGTCCAACCTTGCCGCAAAGTTGAACGTTTTCTAAGCAACAAATTATTGTGGTGAATAGCTACAAATTATTGACCTTTAACTACCGGATAATTCTCACTATCCCACTGTCGCATCCCGCCCACAAGATAACCTAAATCTCGAAAACCCTGCTTGCGTAGCAAATTGCTAACATTCACCGAATAATGACCTTGAGCACAAACTAGTACTACTGCCTTGTCTTTATTCACATGCAATTCGCTCATTCGTTCTTTAAATGACTCTTGCGGAATATTCATCGCATCAATGATATGGCCTTGCTGAAATTGCTCACTTGTACGCAAATCAATAACCACAGCTTCTCCATGGTTCAATAAATCTGTCAAGCCTTGAGCAGTCAAACGCCTAGCTCCCACCATACGACTGTGAATCTCATTGACAATCAATAATAAGATAATAATGAAGAAACCTATCCAAAGTATCGAATGATTACCAAAAAATGCAAGTACTTGATCCATATAGCGCCAATCCTCATAGCATCCTGTTCAACAATTTGGCCATTCAGTCGTATTATGGTTACAAGCAAATGGTGCTTTCCTCACTCTAACCATCAACCTACTTGCTTGTTCCTACAATGATGTAAAAAACCCACACTTGCGGCCATCTAATGGGGGCATTATACCCAAGGTATCACCATTAAGCACGAATCAAATACGCAACCACCGATAAAGCAGGCAAAGGCCAAAGTTTGGCAAAATTAAATGTCCTAAAACAAAACAGCATGTTAAAATACCGCCTTTCCTGGAGATGATGATGCAAAAACGACCAAAACCATTGCTGCTCGTGGTCTTAGATGGCTGGGGTTATAGTGAAACAGTACAGCATAATGCCATAGCGCAAGCCAAAACACCTACCTGGGATCGACTGTGGCAGCAATACCCTCACCGTACCATTGAAGGCTCGGGCCAATGTGTTGGCCTACCGGAAGGACAAATGGGTAACTCTGAAGTAGGCCATTTAAGTCTTGGTTCAGGACGCATTATTCCTCAAGATTTTAGTCGTATTAGCAATGCTATCGATGATGGTTCGTTTTTTACCAACTCAACCCTTGTGAATACCGCCAAAACAACCGCAAAGCGGGGCGGTGCTATTCATATTTTCGGTTTATTATCAGCAGGTGGTGTGCATAGTCATGAGCGCCATATCCACGCTGCCATTAAGCTCATGCAACAACATAGTCCCAATAAAATATACCTGCATGCCTTTCTCGATGGTCGCGACACCCCACCCAAAAGTGCTATGCAATCATTGCAAGCAACCGATGCACTCTTTCAAGAACTGGGCTGTGGTTATATCGCTTCAATCATTGGGCGCTACTATGCGATGGACCGTGACCAACGCTGGGATCGTGTGCAACAAGCCTATGAACTGTTAACAGAGGCAAAAGCTAATTATTCGGCTACGTCGGCTGAACTTGGCTTACAACAAGCCTACGACCGCGGCGAAACTGATGAGTTTGTTCAAGCTACTCGTATTATCCCTGCCCAACAGGATCCCGTGACTGTTAATGATGAAGATGCAGTGTTATTTATGAACTTCCGCGCAGACCGAGCGCGCCAATTAACACGCGCTTTTACTGAACCTGAGTTTGCCGGCTTTGAACGCCATCATATTCCTAAGCTTAGCCATTTTGTTTCACTCACCGAATACGCAAAAGACATTCACACAGAAGTTGCTTATCCACCTATGCAATTTGCCAATGTCTTGGGCGATTACTTAGCTCAGCATGATTTGCAACAATTACGTATTGCCGAAACCGAGAAATATGCGCATGTGACTTTCTTTTTCAATGGTGGCATAGAAGCGCCTTTCCCCGGTGAAGAACGTATATTGGTACCATCACCGCAAGTTGCCACGTATGATCTACAACCGCACATGTCTGCACCTGAATTAACTGATAAATTATGCTCAGCTATTAAGGACCAACGTCACGATGTGATCATCTGTAATTATGCGAATCCAGACATGGTAGGCCATACCGGTAACTTTGCTGCAACCATGACCGCGATAGAATGTATCGATGCCTGCATTGCACGCTTAGTGGAAGCTTTAGATCTAGTAGGGGGCGAAATGCTGATTACCGCAGACCATGGTAATGCTGAATGCATGCACAATGACGTAACTCAACAAGCCCATACAGCCCATACCAGTGAGCCTGTACCATTATTGTACTATGGTCAACAGGGTAATTTTGATGCTAGCGAAGGTAGTTTACGAGACATTGCACCTACGTTATTGTATCTACTCGATCTGCCTAAGCCTGCAGAAATGACTGGAACATCTTTGCTCAAGTAGGATGAAATGACCTTAACACAATGCTTCAAGCGACTATTTTTTCTTTGCTGCTGTGCTTGCTTGTGTGCATTTGCACCTCATCTTTTTGCCGCTGAACAAAACCAAGTCCAACATAGCACTACAGAACTGCACTCAGTTAACCAAAAGATTAAACAACTGTCGCAATTATTATCTCGTAATAAACATCAGCGTAGCCACTTGGAAAAAGAATTACAGGGTATTGAGGAGCACATTGGCACTATAATCAGTGAGCTACAAAAAACCACCCACCAACTTAAGCAGCAGCAAGCACAGTTAAAAAAGCTACAGCAACAACAGCAAGCCTACAAAAGCAAATTACAAAATCAGCGTGCTATGCTTGCCGAGCAAGCGAAAGCTGCCTATATCATGGGCCGACAGGAATATCTTAAAATGCTATTAAACCAGCAAAATCCAGCCATGGTTGGTCGCACAATGACCTACTTTAAATACTTTAACCATAGCCGCATTGGATTGATCAATAATCTAACAACAACCATTGCTGAATTGAATGCTAACCAGAAAGCTATTGAAAAAGAAGCCAAGAAACTAGCCGCTACACGTAAGCACCAACAGCAAGAAAAAACCATTTTGTTACAGCAGCAACACAATCGCCAAACAATATTGGCTAAATTAACATCAAAAATCCGCACTCGCTCACAGCAGTTAGCAAGCTTGCGCCAAGATAAGCAACGCTTACAAACATTAATCAAGCAATTACAGCTACAAAATCCTGTCACAGGCAATCACCCGCCATTACCCTTTGCCAAATTAAAAGGCAAGCTACCATGGCCAACGAAGGGCGTTATTAGCCATCACTTTGGCGAAACCATTAAAAACAGTGAATTAAAATGGAATGGTACTTTATTAACAGCACCTGAAGGTCGCAATATCTATGCCATCTATCCTGGTAAAGTCATATTTTCTGGCTGGTTAAAGGGTTTTGGTCTACTGTTAATTATTGATCATGGTGATGGCTACATGAGTCTTTACAGCAGAAATCAGAGCCTTTACCAAAAGGTTGGCCAGCATGTAAGTGCGGGCGATTTGATTGCAAAGGTAGGTCAAAGCGGCGGATACACTCAAAGCGGTCTATACTTTGAGATAAGGTATAATGGAAATCCGGTTAATCCAGAAAAGTGGTGTCATAAGGGACGCACTAAACGTCGAGCTTAACTACGTATTTCCCATTTTTTTTACATTTGCACGTCAGGGTAGTCGACGTTGTATACCATTATCAGGAGAAATGACCGCATGAAAATATATGGGCGAAGAAGTATCACGGTACTATCCGTACTAATATTAAGTTTGAGTATCAGCCAATCAGCCATAGCCAGAAGCCAAGCCGCACAAAGTTCTAATGGTCAAAGTCATACATTACCCATTGAAGATGTACAGCGCTTCAGTACTGCCATCGGCCAAATCAAAAAATATTATGTTGAACCCGTTAGCGATCAACAACTATTTGAAAACGCTATTCGCGGTATGCTCTCTGGACTCGACCCTCACTCTTCCTATTTAGATATTGAAGAATTTAACGATTTACGTTCACACACTAATGGTGAATTTGGTGGTTTAGGCATCGAAGTGGGCATGGAAGATGGTTATATCCGAGTGATTAGTCCCATTGATGATACCCCTGCAGCAAAAGCAGGCATCAAAGCAGGTGATTTAATTATACGTATTGATGGTAAACCAGTGAAAGGTATGAATTTACGTGAAGCTGTTAGCTTAATGCGTGGTAAAAAAGGTAGCGCTATCAACTTAACTATATACAGAAAGGGGGAGAATAAACCCTTACAATTTAAGGTTACCCGCGATGTCATTCACATAAAAAGTGTTAAAAGTCGTATGCTTGATGATGGTTACGGTTATGTGAGAGTCAGTCATTTCCAACAACCTACTAGTCAAGCTTTGAAAAAAGCCATTGATAACTTGATTAAAGAAAACCATGGTAAAAAGCTCAAAGGCTTAGTGTTAGACTTGCGTAATAACCCTGGTGGATTATTAGATTCAGCTATTGATGTGAGTGATGTCTTCTTAGATAGTCGGCAGTTAGGCAAAGATAATATTATAGTCTTCACCAAGGGCCGCATTCCTGGAGCGCAATTTGAAGCACGTGCAACACCAGGCGATAAAACCAAAGGCACACCTATCGTGGTTTTGGTGAATGGCGGTTCCGCCTCTGGCTCTGAAATTGTCGCAGGAGCACTACAAGATCATAAACGTGCAGTCATTATGGGCACAGAAACCTTCGGTAAAGGCTCTGTGCAAACTGTATTACCCTTAGGCGAAAAGCGTGGCGTAAAATTAACCACTGCTCTCTACTACACACCTCATGCACGATCTATTCAAGCTAAAGGCATTAAGCCAGATGTAGTCATTGAGCATATGGATTTTAAAACAGATAAAGATGCCAAAGATATTCAATTAACTATTTACAAAGAAGCTGACCTAGATAATCACCTTGCCAACGGTAATGGTCAAGCTGAAAGTAATAGTCAAAATGGGAAAAAACCTCAAAATAGCAATGAATTAGCTGGCAAAGATTATCAATTACATGAAGCTTTAAATCTACTAAAAGGCTTACATGTAGCTAACCGTTAAGTCTAATTAATCGATTGCTCCTGCTATAGCAGGAGCAATCATTTTTCCATCCTAGCACTTTCCTTAAGAAAACTTTAAGAATTTAGTTGCAAAATCCCAGTTCTGGACGATAATGACCATACTGAGCACGATGAAAAGAGCAGCCAGATCCGCCAACATGCGCTATCAATATACGTGCCAATTATAAAATAACTTCAGTTAAGACAGCAATGAGAAAATAATAAGGAGTACTGTCATGACAGCGGATGCAGTTATACAAGACAGAGTTATTGCAGGAGTACCGAGTTCTACTGAAACTACAGGAAAAGAAAATCAAAAGCCACCTGAACAAACAAAAAAAACAGAACTACAACAATATGGACCAAGAGCAGTTTTGCAATCAAGTACACCCACAGCAAGCCGAAAACCATTTTTTGCAGATCCTCATATTGCCGATCAAGGCTCTACTCCGGCCTTCCCTAAAGTATCAGTCAATGTAGAGCGTGAATTCGACATTCTGCTTATTCATGAAGCTATTCTAACATTTAAAGAAGAACGAGCTGCTGATTGGAAAACTGATCAATCAGCAGTTATCAAAGCTGAACGTAGTGCTTACAAAGAATTGAAATGGCTATTAACTTCGCGTCGCTATGCTGCCGACTTTACTGTGCAATTAGCTCAGATCATTCAAGATTTAGAACGTTGCTTAGCAGAACAAGGAAAAAATAAATCAAAACACAAGCCATTATTGTTACCTCTATTAAGATCAGCACAAAAAGACATTGATGCACACTTATCAGAGGCCACGAATACAGCATCTGTTTCCCATGATTTTCAAGACAATCAAATGCAAAATGCTGAAAAACCTTCAGCCGAACATGACAGTGATAGTGGCCAAGCTAGTTTAGAAAACTCAGTTCCTATTAGTCATCAGGAAACAATACAGGTATCCGCTAGCATTCCATCGTCAAATGAAGAAACAGCAGAACTGCAACACTCTGCAAAGAATACGGTTGACTTATCGAAGCAGACTGGCGCTGAAAAACATAGTAATTTTGTTGAAGATAATGCTAGCAAGGCTAAACGTCATCAAGAACTTCTATACTGTATAGCTAAGGCAAATTTAGCTTGCCGTGAAGGTGACTTGGAAAATGCTTATGCTTACTACTACAGGGCGATGGCAGATGATCGCATTCAGGTTAATGGACAGGAAAGAGATATACCTAAAACACCAGCAGAACGGCAATTAATTAATTATGCTATCTATAGGTCAGCTCGATCCAAAGGCTTGGCATACTTAAAGGAATACCGTTATGATTTAGCCAATCGCATGTTAAAATTAGCCTATGCTTGTAAAGGTATCAGTAAGAAGCCTGGCAGTCACCAACGACAGCTATTATCTTTGGATAATAAAATAAAAGAATGTTTCAGCATAGACCCATTACAGTTTATGAGTGAAGAAACTGACTATCAACTTGCAGAACATACTCTATTAAATGTCTTATCTTTTTATTCTAAATACCTGATAGATGATGAAGATGTAAAAAAGAGAAAGCAAAGAGCCATTGAAAGTATGGGCATATCAAGAGAAATACACGCTGAAATTAGACTAGAAAAAGAGTTATTTATTGAATGTGAGCAGGAAAAAACCGCACAATTTATCCAAAATTTTTTGAATAATACTGAAAACAATTATGAAAAACGCACTCTCTTTGTTAAATACATCGCTCAAGAAATACTGCATTCAGTACAAGAAAGTCTTTACCAAGAAAAAACCGGCACAGCAATATCCTACGCATCAAAAATGCTTAGAGTATTTTCTGAACTGGACAGTACCTATAGCGATACAGTAGCTACTTTCAAGGATAATTTGAGCCTACTGATTTATGGTATTCTGCGACATACGCAGGCTGACCGCGAAGCGAAAAATACAAACAAAGAATTCTCTGAGAAATTACTAGAATCGTTTTTTACAGGCAATGCTACTCTGCTTGACATATCTGGTTATGCATCAAAGGACATATGGGGGCAAGTCATCGCCCCCCACCTTGAAAGAAAATTTATGGGCCACTCTATGCAAAATCAATATGACGAATCAGCAAAATACTTATTGCGCACAGCAGTAGAACTCGTTGTTTCAGCACAAGAAGCAGAAGCTAGCGCACAGGAACATAGTAAATCTCTTGCTGACCTTAGAAGTAACTTCTTAAACACCTGCAAGGTACAATTTGGACAATTTAAACATAAACAAGGCCCACAACAAGCGGCTGAACTAGCGCCATTATTTGCAGCTCACAGAAACAACATACGCTCCTATGAATCTGAATTCGAACAAGCAGAAATGCGAGCAAAATCAGCACGACAGAAAGCTAATCATTTCATTAATATGCACTTTGTATCCCACATGAGCGCACCTTCATTTATTACTGATACCGTCAAAAAAGTACTCAAGACTACTACCGACCATGCTATTCAACATGATATCGAAGCACAAGCGACAAGACGCCGTATGCAATTTATCTATAGTGACAAATTAGTAAATCTAATTGAAATCAACCTTGCTGAAGCAGAAGACAAAGCATATTCTCCGAAAATGTCACGAGAGTTTTCAACTAAGTCAGTATCAGCACCAGCGGGTATGTTAAGAAAAAGCCACTAATGAGAACGCCTTGGATTAAATAAAATCCCCGAGGCTTGCCTCGGGGATTTTATTTCCTAGTAATATTTCGTCTAGTGGCGATAGCCTCTAGGAGGGATCTCCCGATGATTTGACTACCTGTAACAACGCTATATTCACGTTAGCTAAACCATCGGGAGATTTCTCGCTGCGCTCGAAATAACAGCAAAAAAACCTCTCGCTAGGCTTGAGATGTCGACCAGTCAAGAAACCGTTGAACTGCTCTTTTAAACAGCCACTGCTCCTTTAATATGAGGATGCGCTTGATAATTAACAATCTCAAAATCTTCAAATTCATAATCAGCAATTGATGCTGGTTTGCGCTTGATTTCAAGAGTAGGTAAAGGATAAGGCTCGCGAGTTAATTGTAACTCCACTTGCTCCACATGGTTTTTATAGATATGGCAATCGCCCCCAGTCCAGACAAATTCCCCCACATCAAGGTCGCACTGTTGTGCCACCATATGAGTTAACAAAGCATAAGAAGCAATATTAAACGGTAAACCTAAAAATGAATCTACAGAACGTTGGTATAACATGCAGGATAATTTGCCCTGCGCTACATAAAACTGGAACATCATATGGCAGGGAGGTAAAGCCATATCAATTACTTCACCTACATTCCAAGAATTTACAATTAAGCGGCGAGAATGCGGGTTTGTTTTGATTTGTTCAATAACATTAGCTACTTGATCTATGATGCGCCCATCTTTTGCTTCCCAACGTCGCCATTGCTTACCATACACAGGGCCTAAGTCACCTTGTTCATCAGCCCATTCATCCCAGATACGAACCTTATTGTCATTTAGATATTTAATATTGGTATCGCCGTTGAGAAACCACAGTAACTCATAAATAATACTGCGTAAATGTAATTTTTTTGTCGTGACTAGTGGGAAGCCTTCCTGCAAATCAAAACGCATTTGATAACCAAAAGTACTGATGATCCCTGTACCTGTACGGTCCGATTTCTCTTCACCTACATTTAATACATGTTGTAGATAATCTAAATATTGACGCATGTGTATTATTCCTAATTAATTATTGAAACATCTAACAAAACCCATTTATTTTTCCTTGGGCATATACTGGTAATTAAATTTACGATCATAACATTCTATATGATCCTTCACCAGACATAATGGTATGTACATAACCGTACATTATGATCCTATTTTCTCGATTAATGAGCTAAATATAGTATACTCAAAAAAGCGTAACTCTCCCTGATCTTCTAAAAATGGAGCAACATCAGCACTCAATGCTCGTAAATTGACCTGTTCAAGCCGATGCTTGAGTAAGTCAATTAATTTAGCATTGCTCAATGGCATGTGCTCGTCTTCTGTTTGCAGTAATGCAGCTTCTAGCAATTTTAAATTTGGTTGAATTTCTTTATTGATATACCAAAGTAAATCATAAAAATCTCGTCCTTTTGCATATTTGCGGCATAATACAGCATGTAATTTCCCAGAAAATAATGATGACAAATCAAAATGATTAATCCCAAGTAAATAATCCCAATTCACCATGCTATACATGGTGTTATACCCTTGTGGAGGGTTTTGGTCGACTTCAAACTTAATCAATAGCTTTTGGTCTTTATGTTTGGCTAATGATAACTCATCAAGTAAATTTTCAAATTTAATGAAGGCACTTGCAACAGTTTTTTTATCTTTATATTTAGTTGACACTTTAATATTGTAAATTGACAACTCATGCTCTAAAGTTTTTATTATTTTTTCAAAGCTATAGCCCTCAGGATTAACTAAGCAGAAATCTAAGTCCTCAGAATATCGATTCAACTTGTAAATAATACGCAGGGCTGTACCACCTACAAAGGCTAGATTTACTGAATAACCCTGCTCATCAAGTACTTTTAAAATCAAATAATGCAGATTTTCTCTTAACACATTATACTTTTCATCAAGAGTTGTATAAGGCTTAATTTTTTCTTTTAATAATTCAATCATTTTTCTCTCTCAATAATCGTAATTAAATTATCTGTCAACAATTTTATTTTCTTTTGGTCATATTTAGTTGCCATAGCTCGCAGTGCATCAATGTTAAGAATTGAAAGATTCTGTAGACGATATGATTCTAATAAAAAATCTTTATCTTGCACACGTTCACTAGGTACTCGCAAATATAATAAATCTAATAACGCTTTCTCTGGTACTGCAATATAGAAATGCTGTCCAAACTCATCTTCAGCAAGTTGATAACCAAAAAAATAATCCGTTCTAATCTTATGGTACATAAAGGTAGCAAACTGATTAGTAAAAGATTGAGTTTTTTTTGTAGTCACTGACGTTACTTGCACGACTTTCTCTGGGATCAAATTATAATAACTCAGCGCATATTCTAAACTAATATAAGAAGGACTATACAAAAAATTTGCCAAAAAGTAGTTTGAAACACCGGTATTTCGTTCTTTATCAGGTAATGTATAAATACTGCGTTTTAATTGCCATACCTTACCTTGTTTTACCCACTCACTGAGCTGACGCCGTATTAAAGCGATATCACTGGCAAGAAAATGTAAAATATTGCCTCGAAACGCTGGGTAATCCTGGTACTGCTGACAAAATGCCTGATATTTCATTTCTCTAGATCACAAATTTTTGTAATATAAAGAAATCATAGCAAATAATTACGAAAATTCAATAGTTTTATTTCCTTATATTACAAAAATTTGTAATATAAGGAAATAAAACCAATGCAATAGTATGCCTAACACAAGATTAACGCTCCAATCAGCATATTATTCCTTAAGCAACACAAGCTGATAACTTGTGCTTCGCCCACTACTTGGGTTTTTCTCCATAACCCCATAACTGATCAAGGTTTGAATGTCCCTTAGTGCTGTATCTTGAGAGCATTTCGCAACTTTTGCATATTTGCTTGTGGTTAATTTACTACGAAAAGCTTCTTCTAGTAATAAGTTTACAACCTTTCTCTGACGCGCATTGATTGGATGTTGGTTAAGTATTTGCCATATTCTTGCTTTATATAATACTTTTTCCAATACGTTATCTGCCTCATTCACTGCATGGCTAAGACAAGTAAGAAACCATTCTAACCATTCTGTAATATCAAGCTTGCCTTTCTGACTAGACTCTAATACTTGATAGTATTGTTGACGTTGTAACTCGATACTCGATGACATGCTGTAGAATCTTTGTTGTATACCATCAGCCCGCGCGAGACACATATCAGCAATTGCTCGGGCAATACGTCCATTACCGTCTTCAAAAGGATGTATAGTCACAAACCAAAAATGCGCTACACCTGCTTTTAATACAGGGTCAATACCTTCAGAGTGATTAAACCAATCCAGGAATATCTGCATTTCTTTCTCAAGTAGTTCAGCCGCTGGAGCTTCAAAATGCACCTTTTCTCGCCCCATTGGTCCAGACACTACTTGCATTGGCCCCACGGAAGACGATCGCCACGCTCCTACATCAATTGGATATAGTCCACTGTGTTTAGTTGGAAATAAAGCGCAGTGCCATGCAAATAAACGTTCTGTGGTCAAAGGCTTTTGATACCCCTGAGTAGCATCCAGCATCATTTCTACAGTACCCTCAACGTATCTATCTGTCGCAGATACACCACCAATATCCATTCCCAAACGACGTGCAAGTGAAGAACGCACTAAGTCTAAATCCAAAATTTCTCCTTCGATCTGGCTTGACTTAGTCACATCCGCAGCTAAAACTTCAAGACATGCTTCAGCTTGGATATCAAATCCAAGATTATTCATTTGCCCAAGTAAATAACCTTGCTGATGATGTACCTGAGCGAGCAAACTAGACAGTTTTTCATTATCCCAGTGTAGATCTGGCCAATGAGGACGTTCATGAATGTACATTGACTCTCCTGATATCCAGTAATTATCAAAAAATAAAAATCCCCGAGACTTGCCTCAGGGTATTTTATTTCCAAGTAATATTTCGCCTACGCGAACCAAGTTCGCGCTAAGGCTGCTCAAGAAATAGCTCTTGCTAGAAATTATAGCATTTATTAATTATAAGTAAAGTAATACTCCGCAGAATTTGCGGAGATTATATCAGCATACGGAGATTAACCCCTCTATTCACCGTATATTTTGCGGAGATTAGAGGGGCTAATCTCCGCAAAATCGAAAATTGTCAATTATTTAAACACTAGAGCAAGCATACCAAAGCACAGTAGCTCATGATCTATTTAGCCATTTCATACACAGGCCGACGGTAGGCTAGGGTAAATAATAGCACCCCAATAACAATCATAGGTATGGACAGTAGCTGCCCCATGGTTAACCAGCCCCAAGCAACAAACCCTAATTGAGGATCCGGCTGGCGGAAGAATTCACAAAAAAACCGTACACACCCGTAACCAATAAAAAATAAAGATGATACGGCCATACGCGGTCTGGGTTTTGCTGAGAAAAACCATAGCAAAATAAATAAGCCAATGCCCTCAAGTAAGAACTCATAAATTTCTGAAGGATGTCTCGGTAGGGGGCCTGCTTGCGGGTAAATCATTCCCCAAGGCACGATAGTTACGCGTCCCCATAATTCACCATTAATAAAATTCCCCACACGGCCTGCTGCCAAACCTAAAGGCACCAAGGGTACAAGAAAATCCATCACCGCCATGAAATGTTTTTTGTAACGACGCGCATATACCCACATGCTCAAGATAACCCCAACTACACCGCCGTGAAAAGACATACCCCCTTGCCAAATGCGAAAAAGTGACAAGGGTTGATGGATCAATGTGCTCGTATCATATACCAGCATGTAACCAATACGCCCCCCTAAAACAACGCCGATGGCTGAATAAAAAATCAGATCACTGACCATGTTCGTTGTCCAACCGCTATTGGGTTGTTTCGCACGCCAACTACCTAATCCCCAAGCCATTAAAAAACCCAATAGATACATTAAGCCATACCAGTATACTTTTATGGGGCCGATATGGATGGCAATGGGATTGATGTCAGGGTACACAAACATAAATCAAGAGATCCCTAATAAACTAGTTATGGCTTTTTCTAACATATCAACACCAATTAATAATAAGAAAATAGCAAAGATACGCCGTAAGGAAGCTGCTGGCAGAACATGCGCAAGCTTAGCACCTAAGGGAGCAAAAATAACACTGGTCGCTGCAACAGCAATAAAAGCTGGCCAATACACATAACCAATGGTATGAATCGGCATATTGGGTTCATTTAAACCTACAATAATTAATGACACAGCACCTACAATAGCAATAGGTAAACCACAAGCTGCCGAGGTTGCCACAGCGTTGCGCATAGGCATTTGTCGACCTGAGAAGAAAGGCACTAATAAACTGCCGCCACCTGTACCTAGCAAGGTACAAAAACCAGAAATTAATACAGCATAGGCAGACATTCCTACATATCCAGGCAATAATTTTTCTGCTTTTGATTTATGGCCATTTAACCCCATGCGGTAAGCCATGAATAAAACAAACGCACCAAAAATTAATTGCAAAATATCACTCGGTAAAAAATCAGCTAAATGGGCACCAATAAACGCACCGATCACAATGCCGAGGATCATTTGCCGAAAGACAGACCATAAAATTCCGCCATGTAATTGGTGAGAAATAACAGATGAAATGGAGGTGCAGACAATAATTGCTAAAGAAGTTGCAATAGCCACATGCATGATGCTCAAGTGCGGCACATGCAAAAATGGCAGAACGTACACTAAGAACGGTACAATTAGTAAACCACCGCCAATACCTAATAACCCTGCCAACACCCCTGCTGATGCACCAGCAATGACAAACATAATAATGTAAATATAATAAGGCAAAAAACTTACTCCTTAAATAATACCTGCGATTTTTTACTGTGAGCTTGATTCACGCAGGCATCCTAATCAGGCAACACCACAGATCTACCCATGGTTATTTATTGTTTACCCGCACGAATCAAACCACCCAAACCGGCTTCATCAATAGCCCGTTCCAAGCGAAAACGGATCATTGTTGGATTATCCATTTCAAACACTTCATCTAATAATTGTTGCGCATGGGTTAAGCTAAATTTTCGGATCACCCATTTTACTCGCAATAAGCTGCCAGCATTCATACTCAGAGCATCAAAACCTAAAGCTAACAATAAAATCACTGCCACAGGATCACTAGCCATCTCGCCACAAATACTCACAGGTTTATTTTCTTGGTGGGCTGCAATCACAACTTGTTGTAGCGCACGCAAGACGGCAGGATGTAAGGCATCATACAAATCAGCCACACGCGAATTATTGCGATCTACAGCCAACAAGTATTGCGTTAAATCATTACTGCCCACAGAGAGAAAATCTACACGTTTTGCTAAATCACGAGCCAGATAAATAGCCGATGGCACTTCAATCATCACGCCGATTTCAGGCATTTCTATGGCTAAGCCATCCTCTAATAATTCAGAATAAGCACGATGAATCAAGTGTAGCGCTTCATCTAACTCGCCCACACTAGCGATCATAGGTAACATAATTTTTAAATTATTAATTCCCTCACTCGCACGTAGCATACCTCGTACTTGTACTAAAAATACTTCAGGATGATCAAGCGTTAAACGAATACCACGCCAGCCAAGAAATGGATTCTCCTCTTCAATAGGGAAATAAGGTAAAGATTTATCACCACCCACATCTAAAGTACGTAATACTACCGGACGCGGCGAAAATGCTGAAAGTAGCTGCTGATAAAGTACACGCTGCTCTTCTTCTGTAGGAAAACATTCACGCGCCATAAAGGCAACCTCAGTACGGAATAAACCCACACCTGCTGCACCAACGCTTAAGGCTAAACCTGCATCTGCAATTAACCCTGTATTAACATGTAAGGTAACTTCATGGCCATCTAAAGTTTGCGCGGGGACATCTCGTAGAGGTGCTAAACCAGCATCTAACTCACGCTCTTCTTCTGCAAGTGCAACAAATTCATCACGTAATTGCTGTGAAGGCGCAACATACACATGACCATAGTAACCATCAACCACAACCTCTTTAGCATCAGCATGATTTAATGGCTTACCTGCAGCACCCATCACTGTTGGAATACCTAAAGCACGAGCTAAGATGGCCACATGTGAGTTAGTGGAACCTTTTGCTGAAACAATACCCACTAAAATTCCTTCTGGCACTTCCGCTAAGTCAGAGGCAGTGATTTCATCGCCCATTAACACGGTTTGTTCCGGGTAGGTATATTCTGAACGCTGTGCCTCTTGCAAATAGGCTAATACACGACGTCCCAGGTCTTTAATATCAGAAGCACGCTCTTGCAAATATACATCTTCCATGGCAGCAAACTGTTGCACATAGCGTTCAATAACGCGTCGCAATGCTGTTTGCGCCCACACACCAGATTCGATTTCGGCTTCAATCGCCTGAATTAGCTCGTCATTATCTAAGATTTTTAGATATACCTCGAACACAGCATGTTCTTCAGGTGGTAATGCCTCTGCCAAGCGCTCACCTAGGCGTCGCATATCATCGCGCGTTGCTTGTAAAGCCAAGCGAAAATGTTCGATCTCTTCGACAATATTTGTCACTGGTCGCTCAGGCACTGCATCTAAATCTGCCTTAGGATAAATCACTACGGCAGTACCAATACCTACACCAGAGACACAGGGGATCCCACCTAGTGCAGCTACATCACTTAAATCAAGGGGTTCCGCTTCAGTGGTTAAACCAGCTAACATACCCAGCGCCTCTGCATGCGCAATCACACCGGCTAGCTGAGCACACAAAGTTACTAAGAATGCTTCTTCAGATTCATCAAAGCAACGCTGCTCTTCCTGTTGAATAGTCATCACGCCTAAGAGTTGGCGCTTATGGATAACAGGCACACCTAAAAAGGCATGATATTGTTCTTCACCTGCTTCAAAATTACGATAAAAGTGTGGGTGTTCTGGAGCATTATCTAAATTGATGGGTTCTTCACGTTGTCCTACATAACCAACTAAACCTTCCGTGAATCCGAAGCGGATTTTACCCACTGCATCAGCATTCAAACCTTCGGTGGCCATCAGCACATATTCGTTAGATTGATTATCTAGTAGGAATAAACTGCATGCATGGGTGTTGATGGTTTCTTTGATCCGCACAACAGCAATCTGCAAGGCTTCATTTAAGTCCCTTGCAGCATCGACTTCTTGTACTATGCGGCGCAAAGTTGTAAGCATATCTCTCTCTTATGGGCATGTACTATAATAAAAACCCCCGAGGCAAGCCTCGGGGCATTTTATTTCCAAGTAATATTTCGCCTACGCGAACCAAGTTCGCGCTACGGCGACTTAAGGGGAGTCTACACTGACTCCCCTTAAGAATCCCCAAGCGTAAAGTCCCCGCAGCAAGCTGCGGGGAATCAAGTTTACACTACCTTTAAATACGTATCTCCAATTTATTTCGGAAACAATAAAGGTGCAAATTCTTCCAGCGCTTGCTGGTATACATGTTGTTTAAACTGAATAATGTTATCCAATGGATACCAGTAATCTACCCAACACCAATCATCAAATTCAGGATCTTTCGCGTGATCTAATTGAATACGTGTATCATCACTTACCAGCTTTAATAAAAACCATTTCTGCTTCTGGCCAATACATAATGGCAGCGAATGATGTCGAATTAAGTGCTTAGGTAACCGATAAGATAACCAGGCTTTAGAACAAGCGATAATATCCACATCGCTTGCTTGTAGGCCAACTTCTTCTTCAAGCTCTCTGTATAAAGTCTGTTCTAGCGTTTCCTCAGGCAAGGCACCGCCTTGTGGAAATTGCCAAGCATCTTGGCCTATGCGCTTACCCCAAAATACCTGTTGCTGGTGATTGATTAAAATAATACCAATATTTGCTCTAAAACCATCTTCATCTATAACACTGATACCACTAACCATTAAATCTACCATCAATCTTATTTAATGGACTGATTATCCTTGAAACTCAAAACTGCGGCAACTACTAACCGACAAAACCTAGGAATATTTCATGACTGGAAAGTATCAGGCACAAACAGGCTCAACTATTATTATTTTTGCATCATGGGGAAAAACTAGCAGGCAAAAAAAAACCCTAACACCGGGGAGGCGTTAGGGTATCAATACTTAGCTATCAACTTAAATCCCTCCCAATCCATGGGAGAATAGCGAGGTTGATAAGGCCAAGCTTTACATCCAGTACGTTTCACAGTTACGAAGCATAAGGAGGTTTATAGTTGTAAGTTAATTCATTTAGCTTACGACTAAAAACCAGCTCCATTCCAATCACAGCATCCATGTCAGCCAATGGCCAACATCCATGCTCAGCAGTCCTTGCTGAATCAATCCTTTGACTCGATTCCTAGTGATTCATCCCGAATCAACTGAGGAGGATTTTACCAAACGCTTAAAGGCAAACAAGCACATAAAAATTACATTTTTCCTAGAAAAAAAAGATCGAGTATATTTATATTTATTTTATAACTATAAATCAATAAGTTAGAGAATTTACGCTTTAGCGCATGGTTATTATTTACGCAACATTACCCGCATTGCGTACGCACCTTTGAGATATATCTCACAAAGACTTAGGATAATCGGCTACTTTTCTTCTTTATGGTACTTAGTCAAAACAGCCAAAAAGTGCAAATTTTCACCAGTCTTCTATACTGCATAGATGGTGGTGAGCATATAAAAGGCACATATCTTAACGATGGACCTACGTTATTTAAAAGAATATCTGGGCTGTATCAGTCTGTGTTTGTACTGTAGTTTTGGCTTTGCCGGCACAGCACCTGACACAGCACTACGTGACAAGTACCTAGCAGCAGAAGCAGCTCTGCAACAGGGTGACTCGCAGCACTATCAACAACTAGCGAAACAACTCACTCATTATCCACTTTATCCCTATTTACTTTATAAACAATTGGTACCTCATGTTGGTAGTCTATCGCCGGCCTATGTACGTCAATTTACCCGTCGCTATCCTCACAGTCCATTAGCGCAAGAAGTATATGAAGACTGGCTAGTGACCATGGCCAAACAACAGCGTTGGTCAGCATTCTTAAGCGTGTATCATCCTACAGATAATGAAAAGCTACAGTGTTTGTATTGGCAAGCTCAAGCGCACACCACCGGAGTACAAGCACCTCAAACCACCATCAACACACTCTGGCTCAGCGCTGAGTCACAACCCGATGAATGTAATGATATCTTTCAGCAATGGCGCGAACAAAATCAGATTAATTCCGCAATGGTTTGGCAACGTATGCAGCTCGCCTTAGAAAGTAATAATACTGAGCTAGGTCGTTATTTATTCCGCTTACTAGGTGACGATCAAAAGAACGCAGGCCAATTACTTTTACAAGCACATCAAACACCACAACAAAGCAATACACAATTATTAAAAACCATAGCCTTACCACAAGCCCGTGATATCGCTTTTCACCGACTCTATAGGTTAGCAAAAATTAATCCTAGTCTGGCTGAAAAAGCCTGGCAGACTGCACAAACCCAGTATCACTTTACTACGTCTCAACATGCACTCTTCGCACAGACCATTGCCAAGAAATACTTATTTAGAAAACCAGAATTAGCCCAAGCATGGTTAGCACAAATCGAACCACAAAACACAGAGGAAAAATCACTACAGTGGCGAGTACGCTTAGCGTTGCAGAATCAACAATGGCAAGAAATTAGTAACCTATACCTACAGCTACCTCCGGCAATACAACAAAAACCATTTTGGCAGTATTGGTATGCCCGCAGTTTAGAGCAACAACAGCAACGACAAACAGCTCAAGCTATTTATCAACAGTTAGCAAAAAAACGGACTTATTATGGATTTCTCGCTGCAGATAAAATTGCACATCCACACCCCTTACAGCATCATCAATTACCTATAAGTAAAATCGAACAACAAGCTGTAGGTAATCATCCAGGCTTGCTGCGCGTTAGAGAATTATTAGCACTTGGTCGAGATAAACAAGCCGAAAAAGAATGGTGGCATACCATTCGTACTATGAATGATAAACAACGCTACATTGCCGCAAAACTCGCCCAACAATGGGGCTGGCATGACTTAGCGCTTAAGACGACCCCTAAAATCGCTCATAAACATGATATGCACTTACGCTTTCCCGTGCGTTATAAGCAATTAATACAAACACGTGCGGATCAATATAATTTGGCACCTGCATTAATCTTTGCACTCATTCGTCAAGAAAGTATGTTTCAAAAAGATGTGACTTCCAGTGCAGGGGCTAAAGGATTAATGCAACTGATGCCTTATACAGCGAAAAAAGTCGCTAAAAAACTGCGTTATCAATTATCCCATCAGAACCAACTCTATCAACCAGCAGCAAATATTTATTTAGGCACAACCTATTTAAATACACTGCTCGACCGCTTTGAGCACCCGCTATTAGCACTCGCTGCTTACAATGCAGGTCCTCACCGAGTCAAACGTTGGTTACCTAAACAACAAACGCCCATGGATATCTGGGTTGAAACGGTACCTTTCTATGAAACCCGCGGTTATATCAAACATGCACTAGGGTTTTTTATTATCTATAGCCAGTTACTTAACGATGCTACAGGCGTAGATCGTTTATTTGATGATATACCCATAGCGCCTCATCATTAGGACTTTCTAGCAATGTGGCTACTATTTGTCAGATAAACGGTGTTGTGTTATTGTGATTTTTATTATCAGATAACCCTCATCGGAGCAAGAGAATGACCGTCAAAGTCCTCATCAATGGTGCTAAAGGCCGCATGGGTCAAGAGACCGTGAAAGCAATCAAAGCAGATCCTCAATTAACCCTAGTAGGTGAAGTAGGGCATGGCGATGCACTTAAAGATGCTATTCAAAATAGCCAAGCCTCTGTGGTGGTTGACTTCACCACTGCCAGTGTTGCCATGGAAAATGCAATGGCTATTATTGAGGCAGGCGTACACCCTGTGATCGGTACTAGTGGTTTTCTTGCTGAAGATATTGCACAGTTAACAGCGCTCTGCGATGAAAGGCAACTTGGCGCACTCATTGCGCCGAATTTTTCTATTGGTGCGGTATTAATGATGCAGTTTGCAGCACAGGCAGCGACTTATTATCCTAATATGGAAATTATTGAATTACATCATGATAAAAAACAAGATGCGCCCTCAGGTACCGCAGTGAAAACTGCACAAATGCTCGCACAAGCTCGTCAACAACAACCCCACAAAAATCCTGAAACCGAAATCATACCTGGCGCACGCGGTGCAAATCATGAGGATATTCATATTCACTCTATCCGTTTACCTGGCTTAGTTGCACATCAAGAAGTATTATTCGGTGGCTGCAGTGAGACTTTAACAATTCGTCATGACTCTATTCACCGTGAAGCCTTCATGCCTGGTGTGGTTTTAGCCTGTAAAAAAGTAAGTGAATTAGATACGCTGGTTTATGGACTAGAACATATTTTGTAACTAGTCACTACTACGTACATATCAGATATAATTATAACTAAAATGAGAATCTACCATGTCAAAGAAAAAAAATCGTGAAAAACTTGCTGCTACGGAAAAATTCCCTGTTGAGCAACTACAACATGCCATCCATATACAACTTCAGCTAGCTAAACAATTAGGTACTGAATTTAATCGACCTTATATTACTACAGCATCACTCTTTTTGTTCCCTGCATTCATATATTTATTGTTTATTCATGACTACAGCCCCTTAAATTTTATATATTCTTGGCATATAAGAGAAATGAAAGATGTCTTTACTGAGTTTCAACAAGCAGAATTTCATGAATATTTTGCACCAACTGTTAATATATTAGTTGAGAATAGAAAATGGTACTATAATTCTATTCAATATTATTTTAAACATATCATTGGTAAGGATATTTCAGAGCTAACATCTAAGGAGGTCGGAACATTAATTGACGAACATTTTACCTTATCTAAAATCATTGCACGTTGCGCAAGTACAGATGAAATTAAACATAATAAAGGTATTTACGAGTCAATTATCAAGCAAATATCAAAAGTCTTTGACATAATTCAACCTGATCTAGTGAGTAAGGAAACTGCCAATCGACTTCGAATATCAAAGACTAACGGAGAACTATACCATAAAGCAGAGTTAGCATATCTTGCCTTTACTAATGATGTACTGCCAGATGCTATAACTACTTTTTCAGATGAGAATGCACAAATTCACATTGGATATTTAGAGAATATGTTCTCTTTTGCTATCTCTAGCTTACTCCTAGCAGCCACCTCGCACTTAGTCATAGCAAGGCCGATAAATCACCTTTTTCCTTATGGAATATTAACAAATGTAACGCTTCCGCAAAAACCTCTCAGTCTACATACAGGCGAGGAGTTAAATGAACTATGTGAAGAATTAAAAAAAAACAATCGTAACAATATTAAAAAAATTAAATACCAACGGAAAATTTTCTTCTTTTCTCTATGCGCACTGACTCTTGTTGGGATACTCTCTTCAATATCACTGTATGTCTTCATTGACCCTATATGGCTGGCTATGACTCTTATCGTTGCTGAACTTTTTAGAAGTTGCCTACACATGCTAAAACAAGCCTATGATTACTATAATTATACTACGCGATGTACGAAACTAGAACGGAAACTCTCCGTATTATTGCCGGCAAAAGCCAATATAGGAATAAGCGCTAATATACTCAATAATCCTCAAAATGATATACTGAGTACTTATGTTGAATTAAAAATTACAAGCAAAACTAAGAATATACCAGCAGCTAAATTTAAGCATTTACTGATTTCAACTTTATATCAACATGGCATTACAATTAATGGTCAGTCATCCCACAGTATTTTTGTTTCAGTATATGCTGCAGAAATGTTACTTGGAAAGGCAAATAAAATCCTCTCGGCACTTAAGGCTGCACAACAACCTCAAGCTAACTATTTCCAATTTAAGCAATTACAAAGAAAAATCAAAAACAAATATGCACTGATACTATACCGTGAATATGACTCATGGCGTCTTGAAATTACAGTCACAGATGAAGGTAAAAGAAAGAGCTTAACGGCATATTTAAATAAAATATCCGCAATCAACGTGCACACGCAGAGAACGACTGGAGCTGATGAGTCAATTCTTATCAGTTTAAATAATACTATAGCCGAAAAACAATTGATGCAAATAGTGAATCAAATTAATAGCACTCTCCCTGTACTTAGCTCAATGACAAAACAACCATCACCTCAGGTGGAAACTGGCTATGTTTCAAATCTCGATAGAGGTAGTGAGGTTGGCACTCGCCAAAGGGTTCGCCCTTCAATAGCGTCGCCAACAAACTCTTTACCCAGCACCGAAACTGCACCAAGACGACATTCCTTTCTTTCACGTCAAGGTTTCTTTGCTATCCATGGTAAAGGATTTCCAATTAATCGCTGTTTCCTCACAAATGCGGTACAGGCTGATCACTTACCAGAACAATTATATGCAAACTTAACAGCTATTGTTCAGAGCCCTTTCTTTGTTGGAAAAAGAGGCCAACAAGGTATTGTGCATCACCAAGGAACTCATCGGTCTCTTCTAGATAATGAACTACGCCCTTATGTATTTAAGGTCAAACTATTAGGTAACTGGGGTGATTGTCGATTTTATATACGTGAACAGGCAAAGCATCCAAGTGGGGAAACAGACTATGTAGTCGATGCTTTTAAACTAAAATCACACAGATAAGTTGCGAAGGTTTATAAATCAACGTACTTAATTTACTTACTCTTCTGCTGGCTTCCACACTACATCTAACTGCCTAGCTGCACGTACATCATCGAGGCGGCGACGTACTTGTTTATGCGGTGCGGCGCGGACGAATTCTGGATCTTCTTGCGCTTCAGAGAGAATACTCATCATCGCCGTTACAAAGGCATCAATTTCTTCTTTGCTCTCTGTTTCTGTAGGCTCTATGAGTAGGCATTCTGGAATCAACAACGGAAAGTAAGTGGTTGGTGCATGGAAATCATAATCCAGTAGTCGTTTAGCAAAATCCATGGCATTAACGTTGAGTTCCTTGGCTTGCTTGCTGAGTGTCACAATGAACTCATGGGAAGCGCGACGATCTGGATACGCTAAATCAAAACCAACGGCTTGTAAGCGCTTCATTAAATAATTGGCATTTAACGTGGCAAATTCACCTGCACGACATAAGCCTTCACGACCTAGCATGGCCGCATAAATATAAGCACGTAATAAAATACCCGCATTACCCATGAAAGTAGATAGGCGACCAATAGTCTTAGGGCAATCAGCTTCAGTTAACCAGCGATACTGTTCACCATCTTTCGCTACCATAGGAATAGGTAAATAAGGTTTTAAACGTTCGCCCACAGCAACAGGACCAGAACCCGGCCCACCACCGCCATGCGGTGTGGCAAAGGTTTTATGTAAGTTCATATGCATGACATCAAAACCCATATCGCCAGGGCGGACTTTACCTAAGATAGCATTGAGATTAGCACCATCATAATAAAGTAAACCACCTGCATCATGGATAATCTTAGCAATTTTATGAATACCGCGATCAAATACACCCAAGGTAGATGGATTGGTTAACATAATACCCGCTGTTTGTGGGCCTACCGCTTTTTCTAATGCCTCTAAATCTACATCACCATTTGCACCTGTAGGAATTTCTTTCGCCACATAACCACACATCACCGCAGATGCAGGATTAGTGCCATGCGCAGCATCGGGTACAAGGATTTCTTTACGCGCATGATCGCCGCGATCTTGATGATAAGCATGAATCATGGCAACACCGGCAAACTCACCTTGGGCACCCGCCATGGGTGTTAAGCTGATCCCTTGCATGCCAACAACTTCTAAAAGAATTTCTTGTAATTCATACACACACTGCATATAACCTTGACTGTGGGAAAGTGGTGCTAAAGGGTGACGCTTTAAGTACCCAGGCAAGGAGGCAATGCGATGCACACCTCGCGGATTGTATTTCATGGTACATGATCCCAAGGGATAAAATTGAGTATCAATAGCAAAATTCTTTTGTGAGAGCTTAGTATAATGACGCACAGCCTGTAATTCTGAGACTTCCGGCATCATTGGTGTTGTGGTACGTAATGCTTCTTGTGGAAAATCATCACAACTATACTCACCTTGAGGGGCTTGCATATGAGCACGACGGTGTTGACGACTTTGTTCAAATATAACCATTTTAGCGATCTCTCTTTACCATGTTCTTATTCATTCCAACTCATGCACTAAGCAAACTAGCACTGGTTACTCGTTTTGCATGCTATACCATTTACATATCTGCTTCTGATGCCTTTAAAGGCGCAGCATGTGGATGACCACCTTGTAAAATATCTTTGAGTAAATCTGCATATTTATGCAGATCTGTATCAGATTTCGTTTCTGTAGCACAGACTAAAATACATTCGCCTAATTCAGGATAATCCTTAGTTAAGGAAAAGCCACCGTGAATGCCTGCTTCAGCTAGTTTTGCCAATACCTCATTTGCTGGTTGCGGTAGGCGAATAACTGCTTCATGAAAACTAGTATCTGTAAATACACATTCAACACCCTCAATGGCCGTTAAATAACTCACTAGTTTCTTTAGATTATCATGGCTTGCTAATGCAACTTGACGTAAACCACCGGCACCCATAATGGACATGAATATGGTTGATGCGGTCACAGCTAGTCCTTGGTTAGTACAAATATTAGAAGTAGCTTTAGAACGGCGAATATGCTGCTCACGCGCTTGTAACGTTAACGCAAAACCTTCTTTACCATCTAAATCCACTGTGCGACCAACAATACGCCCTGGCATTTGTCGTACAATTGCTTGTTTACAACACATGAAACCATAGTAGGGTCCACCAGAAGCTAAAGGTACACCCAATGGCTGACCTTCACCCACGGCAATATCCACTCCTTGTTGCCCCCATTGCCCTGGCTCTTTGAGTAAGGCCATAGCAATAGGATTAACGACGGCAATAGCAAGCGCACTTTGTGCATGCGCCCAATCAGTTAATGCATCCACTGCTTCTAATTGACCGAAGAAATTGGGCTGCGGGATAACCACGGCAGCAATATCTTCACCATTAAATGTTTGTAAACTTTCTAGTAAAATTTTGCCACTTGTTTGGCAGTAGGGTAGCGTTTCAAAGGTAATACCCTGCTGTTTTGTCATCGCCTCTGCTACTTGACGATAATAGGGGTGCAGTGTCCCTGCAATTAAAATACGCTTGGATTTAGATTTACGATTGGCGCGTACTGCCATGAGTACTGCCTCGGCCATTGCTGTAGAACCATCATACATAGAAGCATTTGAAACATCTAAACCTAACAAACCAGCCATCATGGATTGGTATTCATAAATTAATTGCAATGTACCCTGACTTGCTTCGGCTTGATAAGGTGTATAAGCCGTCATAAACTCACCACGGCCTGCCACTTCCCATACAGCAGCGGGAATATGGTGTTCGTAAGCACCGGCACCAATAAAATTAATTGCACCGCAATCACGCAATGCCCGACCTCTTAATTCACGTGCAAGGTCCATCTCTGAGACGCCTTCTGGTACACCATCAAGATCATGAATACGTAATTCCGCGGGAATTTCATCGAATAATTCTTCAATATTTTTGGCACCAATGGTGTCAAGCATCTCACGTATATCATCATCGGTATGCGGGATAAAGGGCATGTTTTACCTCATTATTACATTGCTTTAACGGCTCGGTCTCACCGACCGAGTATAATTTTCAAAATACTCTTAAATACAATAGAAAGATCTGCTGTCAATAGAGCCCAATCTAGCCTTTCGAATTAATGATCTTCTGCTGCAATGTGGGCCTCATAAGCATCAGCATCTAACAAATCGCTCATTTCGCTTTCACTCAGTGGATTCAATTTAAATAACCATCCATCGCCATAGGGATCTGTATTCACTAAATCTGGCGCATCATTTAAAGCATCATTGACTTCAACAACTTCACCACTAATAGGGCTATAAATATCAGATGCTGCCTTTACAGATTCAACAACACCGGCTTCATCGCCAGCTTTAATATCTGCTTCTACTTCAGGTAATTCAACGTACACCAAATCACCTAATAATGCTTGAGCATGATCAGAAATCCCCACCGTTACCGTGCCATCATCTTCTACACGTGCCCACTCATGGCTAGCCGCATACTTTAATTCACTGGGTATATCGCTCATGTTTTCTCTCCTCAATAAGCGTTCCATAAACACGTCATACGATTTCGCGTATAACCATTTTTCAATTATTTCCTCACCAGGTAAGTCAGCGCTCTCTTAAAATGTTTTTTGGCCTTTTTTCACAAAGGGTGGTTTAACAACCTTGGCAGGTAATTGCTTACCACGAATTTCTACGAAACAACTTTCGCCAATCTCTTTTGGTACTCTAGCCAAGGCAATAGAACAATTCAAGGTAGGGGAGAAACTGCCACTGGTAATTTCACCCTCTCCTACACCTTCAACAATCACTTTTTGATGGCCACGCAATACGCCTTTACTTTCTAAAACCAGTCCCACTAAACGGCGCGTTATACCGCGTTGCTTCTGCAACTCCAAGGCTGCACGCCCAATAAATAACCGCTCTGTTGGCTCCCACGCGACAGTCCATGCTAGATTGGATTGTAATGGGGATACAGATTCATCCATATCGGTACCGTATAAATTCAAACCGGCTTCCAAGCGTAAGGTATCACGAGCACCCAAGCCACAAGGTTTAACCCCAGCCTCAAGCAAAGCTTGCCATAATTGCACCACTTCATCAGCAGGCACAATAATTTCATAGCCATCTTCGCCGGTATATCCCGTGCGCGCTACAAACCAATGGCCAATATCTACGCATTCAAAAGGTTTTAATTCAGAAACCGCTGACAATTGCTCTGCATTAAAGACTTCCGCCGCTCTTTCTCGCGCCTTTGGTCCTTGTAATGCAATAATTGCTAAATCTTCGCGGGCTTGTAATCCCACAGAAAAGCCATTAGCACAACTATTCATCCAGGCTAAATCAGACTCGCGATTGCCAGCATTGAGCACGATGCGATAATGATGCACATCAATAAAATACACAATTAAATCGTCAATGATGCCACCATCCTGATTCAACATACAGGTATACATGGCTTTGCCGCGGCTTTTCATTTTATCCACATCATTTGCTAACAAATGGCGCAAATAATCTCGTGCGCCTGCTCCCAGTACATCCACTGCAAGCATATGGGATACATCGAAAACACCTGCATCTTGCCGCACTTGGTGATGCTCTTCAATCTGCGAACCATAACGAACGGGCATATCCCAACCAGAGAAATCCACCATCGTAGCGCCCAAAGCTACATGTTGGTCGTAAAGCGGTGTCTTTTTAGTCATGTTAACCTCGTTTTGGTCTTGTTGGCGTACTGGCGCAAGCCCGTATTATATAGAGAGACTCGCCTGAAGCCTATAGTTAAAGTAGGAAAACTTGAGCGTTTGCTGAGCGATTTGCACGTACGCTAATATACTCTCTCCTAGTGCTAATTAGGCGTACTTGGGCGGTTAAAAAATAACCTTCAGCTCTTTCCACAGACAATCTGTCAAAAAAATGACGCTATCATGCATATAATTGTTACACTCTGTTACAAAGTTACCCTCTCACCAAACGGTAACGTTACAAAGCCCTGCTAACTTTAAAATCATAGGAAAACATAATAATAAACACTCAGAGCGAAGGATAGACAGATGACTTTCACATTTTTTGGCCAAGCTGTTATCGATGAGCCAACCGCACATAGGCTTAATGTCATATGCGAAAGTATTGAAAAATTTGAAAGAGACTTAGATTTGCTCTTCTCTGCACAAGGGCAAACTCTGGCAGGATATTCAGATCCACAAATTCCCGCCAAGGCAATGAGCTTATGTGCAAATATAATTGACCATTGTGAAGAATTACTTAGTTATAAAATTCCTAATAATACGCGCTCTGACATAACTACGTCTAAACACATAGCAGAGGAAAGTAGACAACTAATCATATATCAACAGATGCAACAACGCATAGAACGTGCACTTGGCGTTAAAGGCCACCAAGACTTACACAAATTTAATGCTTATGTCGCTAGCTTAAACGATATGCTCAAAGCAGATCTACCTAAACACGACCCTGATCAAATTCCACCGCACTGTAAACGTGCTAAAGCATTTTTACACCAGCTCAGATCACTCGCACAGTCAACACTACCTAATACATCCATGTCGCTATTAGCTAGTTCGACTGTGCGACCTTCTCCAGCACAAGAGGGAAATACTACACACTCTGCAAGCGACACTGAAAGTTCCGTCGATAGCGATACAAGCTCGCGCAGCTCGCTTGAACTAGACTCAATTAAAAAAGATTCTCACTACTCCTTAGATTCAGACACGGGTAAGGCAAGATCTCATGATTCATTTGGATCAGATCCTAATACCTCTGAGCATAGCTACACAAGCTTCAACGAATTACGTAGACAAAAACGAAGTTTACAGCCATACACCGAAATTAGTTTCACTGCCTCTGAGTTTCATCATCTCACCAACATTTGGAAAGGTGATATATCCAAAACACGAGCAGCAATTCCCACTCATCAACGTCGAAGTAGTGTCTAAACGTTGTCATTATGCTTATTTCGCTTTTGGCAATCTGACCCAAACACGCAAACCACCACCGTCACGGGCCATGAGTTTGATAGCACCACCATGGGCGCGAATGATATCCTGAGCAACGGCTAGACCTAATCCTGTGCCACCGGTTTCTCGTGAGCGTGAATGTTCGCCACGCACAAAGGGCATGAACATTTGTGTCATTTGTTTTGCGGGGATCCCAGGGCCGCGGTCATCCACGGTAATAATGGCATCTTCCTTATTGGCATGTAGTGATACTTCCGCAGTACCTGCATATTTAAGAGCATTTTCAATTAAATTATTAAACACACGTCTTAAACCAATGGGTGCACCCACTACTGGCAAGCGAGTAATCGTCGTTTGAAAACTCACTGGTCTGTGAGTCTCGGCAAACTCCTCACATAACGTTGATAATAATGACGCTAAATCAATCTTGATCTTTTTCTCCGACTGACTATCTTCACGCGCAAAAGCCAGAGTCTCAGAAATCATTGCCTCCATTTGATCTAAATCATGGATAAACTTCTGACTTTGGGTTTCATCTTCGATATATTGCGCTCTTAACTTCAACCTTGTAATAGGTGTACGTAAATCATGAGAAATAGCCGCTAACATTTGCGTACGTGCTTGAACTAAATCACGGATCCGCTGTTGCATTTTATTCATGGCATTCGCCGTAGTCCGTACTACCGCAGGTCCATAAATAGGTAATGGATCAGTGTGCAAGTCTACCCCTAAGCGTTCTGCTGCACTGGTAAAATCTTTTAACGGAACGGTAAAACGATTCACCGTCCATAATACAAAAATAAACATGCCTGTGACTAATATTTCTAAAACTAGTAGGAACTCCTGATATGCCAAAGATGTTTGCACGATGGCTGCATTGATATTCAGCCAACGATTATTGGTTAACCAAAACGAAAGCGAAATATTAGGTTTTTGTTCACTGATTTTTTCTAAGATTTCCCATAGACTTGCATTATTGAAGGTCAATTCATTCTTTGGTTTTTTATCAATAGTGACTTTGAAATTGGGCAGATCCAATGCGTTAACCATTTGTTGTTGTTTATCAGGCGGAGTATTCTCTACCGTTTGAATAAAATTGATGACTTGTCTGGCGATAATATCGCGATTGACTTGGAACTCGGCACTGCTGTTCCTTTGAGAATATAAAACGAAGATCACAAGATGCACTATCAGCATCAACAAAAACATACCGATTAAGACTTTGCCGGTGAGCCAGCTTGGTAAAAAACGGGCTAGCTTATGTTTCATAGGACACTTTTGTTGCTTTTTCTACCGCATTAGTAAACATATAACCGCCGCCACGTACAGTTTTGATAATCTGCGGCTGCTTTGGATCTTCTTCAAGCTTTTGCCGCAAGCGGCTTACTTGAATATCCACACTACGGTCGAAGGGACCTGCACTACGATTACGAGTAAATTCTAATAATTGATCACGGCTTAAAACACGACGTGGATGCTCTATAAACGCTACTAATAAACTATATTCACCGGCACTGAGAACAATCTCTACATGGTCTGGCGAAAATAAACGGCGTGTATCCATATCTAATGTCCAACCAGTAAAGCTCACTGTATTAGATTCAGCTTCTTCTGGCTCGGTCTGACCACTTGGTTTAGTAAAATTATCTTGAGTACGGCGTAAAATTGCTTTAATCCGTGCAACTAACTCTCGTGGATTAAAGGGTTTTGCTAAATAATCATCAGCACCCACTTCAAGGCCCACAACTCGATCAGTTTCTTCACCAATCGCTGTTAACATGATAATAGGAATTGATGAATCAATACGTAACTTGCGACATAAAGCCACGCCGTCATCACCAGGCATCATGACATCAAGAATAATTAAATCAATGTCATGCTGTTCTAACACTTGGAACATTTGCTCACCATCACTGGCGCACTGCACCTGATAACCATACTTCGTTAATAAATCAGCAAGCAACTCTCTGATTTCTTTATCATCATCTACAATTAAAAGCGTATCGATTTTACTCATCATACTTTCCTTCTAATACAGCTAGATATCATTGTAATACTCTCCATTAGTACGCTTACATCATTGCCACAAAAGCTAGCAAGCCTATCCTTATCTTATTTTATAATGACTCTATCACGGGAGAAGCTACCAGGGTGGGTAATTCTCCACGTAACCCCATAGCATGTCGCATAATCATGGTTTTTACCATGGGGATATTATTTGTTATTTTCAAACCGATATTGCGTGCGTAACGCACTGTCTCAGCTTCACTGGCAAATAGCTGTTTAAATGCTTCCATTAACATAATCATATTCAGATTATCGCCCTTACGACGACGTTCATAGCGTCGTAAAGTTGCATGGGCACTAATACTGCGCTGTTTATTCATGGCAGCTAATACAATATCCGCTAAACTTGCCGCATCTAATAACCCTAAATTCATGCCTTGGCCAGCTAAGGGATGAATGGTATGAGCTGCATCACCAATTAAAGCAATACCTGTTTGCACATATTGCTGTGCATGACGCATATGTAATGGAAAACTTAAGCGTGTGGAAGTTTCTAAAACCGTCCCCAACTTATGCTCGAAGGCATTTGTTAGTTCATGCAGAAAGCTTGCTTCGGCAATGGTTTGTAAATGCTTAGCCTGTTCTGGTGATGTAGACCATACAATTGAACAATAATGAGGGTCCTGTAGCGGTAAAAATGCTAATGGTCCTGTGGGTAAAAAACGTTGCCAGGCTGTTTGTTGATGAGATTGCTCGGTTTTCACCGTAGCAACCAAAGCATGATGACCATAGTGACGTTGCTTGACCTCAAATCCTACTTGCTCACGCACCCAAGAACGTGCACCATCGGCTGCGACCACTAATTGACAGCGAAATGTACCTTGATCACTAGATAAAATCATATCATCTGCCTGCCTTTCAACAGCGTTTAACTGCACGGGATGAAAGCAATGAATATTCTCTGCTTTTTGTACTTTCTCATACAAGGCTTTGACGATCACCCGATTTTCAATAATATGACCTAAATGGGTTGCACCTACATCAGCACAATTAAAATGGATATCGCCACTACCGGTAGCATCCCACACATGCATATCTGAATAAGCACTTGCACCCTGTGCTTTAATTGCTGCCCAAACACCTAAATTCTTAAAGAAATTCTCAGAAGCTGTGGTGATGGCACTCATACGCAAATCATAAGATTGCTCATCCCATTGTAATTGTGGCTCTCTAGCATCTACAACTGCCACTTTTAAAGAGGAATTGGCTAACGCAGCAGCACAACTTAAGCCAACGGCACCAGCACCTACGATAATAAGATCATATTGCTGACGTCGACTCATGAGGTCACCTCATTCTTTAAACGCTGTGTTCTAGCAAGTTTGCCCATGCTTAATTGCGCTAAGCGTCGTTTTGCCGCAGGTAACTTATCCAAAGCAATTAATGCTATATTGCGCGGTATGCGTAAGTGCTCACTGGCAAAGACATGGATTAGGCTATCAGTAAATTTAATAATACGTTCCTGATGTTGCGCAGCTTGTTGCTGATATGTTTGCAGTGCACAGACATAATCTCCACTACTTTTCGCGGAAATAAGTAACTCAGTTAATAAGCTAATATCTTGTAAACTTAAATTAAACCCTTGGGCTGCCACCGGATGCAAAGTATGTGCAGCATTACCCAATAAGACAAAATTATCTGCTGTTTGTTGTGCCGCAGTTAATTTATGTAAGGGATAGCTACTACGCTGACCAATTTTTTCTAATCGACCTAGGCGATAGCCAAAATGTTGTTGTAGCTTCGCCAAGAACTTCACATCTTCTAGCTCAAGTAAGGCCTTTGCATCTGTTTTTGCTACAGTCCACACCATCTTACAACGATTTTGGCTCATGGGTAACAAGGCAATGGTCTCTGGGCCACAAAATCGCTCATAAGCAATATGCTTATGACTACGACTTAATTGTACATTGGTTAAGATAGCTGTTTGCTCATAATCTGTGTGCTCACTTTTAAGCTCTAATTTATCACGTAGCATTGAGCGGCTACCATCTGCAGCGACTAATAAGCGTGTATTGATCACATGGCTTTGTTCATCTTTGTTGATATGTACTTGCCAACCCTGCTCACTTTGCACAATATCTGCAACGGTTGCGGGACATATATGGGTTACGTCCGTTGTCGTTAGTGCATGTTGTAGGGTAGCAAGCAAATGCTGCATTTCGATAACATAACCTAAGGCGGCAACACCTTGTTGCTTGGCATGGATACGCGCCATACCAAAATGCCCACGATCGGAAACATGCACTTGTTCAATAGCTGTGGCATGCGCTTGCATCTTTGTCCACAGACCTAAACGAGAAAATAACTGACATGAAGCATGATTTAAAGCAATAGCACGACTATCGAAATGGCTATCAGCTAATTGTTGTGGCATCGCCGCTTCAATCACGGCAATACGTAAACCCTGTCCTGCAAGACTTAAGGCACAGCTATTTCCGGTTAAGCCCCCCCCAACAATCAGAACATCATAGTCTTGCTGCATCGCGATTACCTTGTTAACTCATTAGTGTTTCAATATCAGCCACTGTCTTTTCTAGCTGGTCAGATAATACTTCATGGCCAGTTTCTGTGACTAATACATCATCTTCGATACGGATCCCAATATTATGCCAGACTGTATCAATCGCAGTATTTTCTCCAGTATAAATACCCGGCTCAATTGTCAATACCATCCCCGGTTCTAAACAGCGCCATTGATCTTTATCTTTGTATGCGCCGACATCGTGGGTATCTAGTCCTAACCAATGACTGACGCGATGCATATAAAAAGCTTGATACGCTTGCTCAGCAATTAAAGTATCCACATCACCTTGCAGTAAACCTAAATCGACTAAACCTGTCGTTAGAATTTTCACCACGGTCTCTTGTAGTACATTAAAAGGCGTACCTGGCTTAACTAAATCGATAGCTGCCAACTGTGCGGTTAAGACTAATTCATAGAGCGCTTTTTGCTGCGTGTTGAATGTCCCATTAATGGGAAACGTACGGGTTACGTCAGCACTATAATAATGATATTCAGCACCAGCATCTATCAGTAGTAACTCACCATCATTTAAGGTCGCATTATTTTCAATATAATGCAAAATACAGCTATTTTCACCACCAGCGACAATAGAAGGATAAGCGGGAAAACGCGCGCCTTGCTGACCAAACTGTTGCTGAACAATAGCTTCAATTTCATATTCAGCCATCCCCGGCTGGCATTGCTGCATGGCCTGACGATGAGCTGCCACAGTAATCTGCGCACTCTGGCGCATCAGTGCAATTTCGGCAGGGCTTTTATGTAAACGCATGGTATGCAAAATGGGTTCAGCATTATGAAATGTTGTGGGTAACTTTATCCCTGAACGTACTTGGCTACGCAATTCGTTTAGAGCATCATCCACTAATTCATCAAGCATGCTATCTTGACCAATGGCATAATACACATTATCTACGCTAGCTAGCAACGTGGGTAAAATGTCGACGAATTCGTTAATTGAATAGGCTTCATCCGCGGCATAATCAGCACAGGCGCCTTGCTGACCTGCACGTCGTCCATCCCAAATTTCCATTTTCGCATCGCGCTCACGATTAAATAAAATATATTCGCCGGCTGCTCGGCCAGGCATTAACACGAGAATAGCTTCAGGCTCAGTAAAGCCAGTTAAATAATAAAAATCACTATGCGGTCTAAAGGGAAAGTGGCTATCGCCATTGCGAATATATTCATGCGCGGTAGGGACAATGAAAATACTGCCTTCGCCAATGTGATCCATCACCTGTTGTCGACGTTGTGCGTATTCTGCTTGGGTTATCATGGCTATCCTTGTTATTAGTGAATCGTAACATCCTTAGCATCTTCATCACTGGCATCTGCGCGTAGCTTTGCTAAATCCGCATGGATCATTAACACTCCCATACGCACATATTCCATGACTTCAACATAGGCTTCTTCATCTTCCTCAGAAATATCTAAATTGACATAATCAATACCTGCAATATCTTGCATACGTTCTAAAACGTCCTGAGCATCTTCAGCCAGTTGAATTGCTTCCAGATCAACGCCGCCTAGTGATAAACCTGACAAATACCCCATACACCAATTGCCTAATTCTTCAGCGCGTTTACCCAGGGGACTATCATCATCTGGCAGCAACAGAGCAAAATCAAATTCAAGCTGGGTTAATTTGGCCTTAGTCACATCAAATAATTGCTTGAGGATGGCTACATTTTGGTCGGTGACAGGGTCATTCTCAGAAGCCGCTTCTAGGGCTGCTTGCGCCCACATATCGCCTTGCATATTAGCGGTCTTATCCGTTGAAATTAGACCGCATAGTAACCCATGGGCCTCAGAGGTACTCGCCACATCACTGGTACTGGCTAGGGTGGCATTGACTTCAAAGTAATTAGGTAATGATTGTTCTTGCATAGTCGCTATAACCTGTTATCGATAGATTGTCCGCAATTCTACCAGAAAATGCACAGAATTTATCGTTAATTGCCACTTTTTTTGTGTATTTTTCCACAAAATATTCTTCTTTACATTTATTTGACATTCTCAGTATGTATTAGGCTTGACCCACAAATAACAGCCCTCTATAGTGGTGCTATCCAACAAGATTTAGCATGGAGTGCTTATCATGGAAGATAGCGTTTTAGAGGAATTAGAGCTACATGCAGAAATTCTCATTGAAACCTGTGAGCGCCTAAAGCAGGAAAATCAGCAACTTCGCCAACAACAGCATGGTCTATTACAAGAAAAACAGCAATATGTGGATAAAAATCAGGCTGCTGTGGTTAAAGTCAGAGAAATGCTGATAAAACTCAAACAACTCTCAGAAAAGGACGTTGATCATGTTGCAGGATAAAGACAGTGTCACCGTCACCATTATGGGACGGGAAATCGCCATCAAATGTAAACCCCACGAGAAAGATGCCCTAGGTAGGGCTGCATTGCTCCTAGATAGCAAAATGCGTGATTTAAAAACTTCAGGTAAATTAGTCAGTTACGACACAATTGCCATTATGGCGGGCCTAAATTTAGCCAATGAAATCCTCAATAACCATAAAACGTCACAAAATCACACAAAAGCTCAGCAACGGTTGCGTCAATTAAACAATCGCTTAAAATCCGCGGTAAAATCTGAGCTGAAAGAAACTATTGATGCCTGACAACCACTCGTTACAGTTTGATCGCCAATTGATCCGTGCCGAAGTACGCGCTAAACGCCAGCGTCTACCTGAAACTGAACGAAAAGCCGCATCCACAAAGGCTTGTACACGTCTACTAAACCACCCACTTTTCCAGAAAAATCAACATATTGCCGCTTATCTCGCCCATGATGGTGAACTTAATCCTCAAGCCATATGCGATGCGGCTTGGCAACAGGGCAAACAATGCTATTTACCGGTTCTGCACCCTGACAAAGAGAATCAATTATTATTTGTAGCCTATGCCTCTGATACTCCCTTAGTGAAAAACAAGTATGGGATCCCAGAGCCAGAGTATCACCCAGACAATATCATTCCCCCTTGGGAGTTAGATCTGGTCCTCACCCCCTTAGTAGCCTTTGATCCAGCAGGCAATCGTTTAGGCATGGGGGCTGGTTATTATGACCGCAGCTTTGCGTTTTTATTTAATCCTTCTATAGTACAGCCTTTACTGGTAGGCTTTGCCTATGAATTTCAAAAGCAGGCAGCCTTAACCGTAGCTGATTGGGATGTACCCATCTGCGGTGTCTTCACTGAAAATAACTATTACGAATTTGGGAGTTAGTCTATGAAATATTGGTTAATGAAATCGGAACCTGATGCCTTTAGCATTGATGATTTAATAAAAGCCCCCAAGAAAACAGAACCATGGGATGGCATTCGTAATTACCAAGCGCGTAATATGATGCGTGATGATATGAAAAAGGGCGATCTAGTCTTCTTTTATCATTCAAACTGTAAGCCACCTGGCATCGTCGGCATTGCTGAGGTTGTGAAAGAGGCATATCCCGATCACACGGCTCAAGACCCTGACAGTAAATACTATGATCCTAAGAGCACACCTGAGAACCCACGTTGGTGCATGGTTGATGTAAAATTCAAAGAAAAATTTCAACAAATGATTAGCTTAGATGAGCTAAAGCAAAATCCTCGTCTCAATGATATGGCTTTAGTAAGAAAGGGTAATCGATTATCTATTATGCCAGTGACAAAGGCACAATGGGATGCGGTTTTACGTATGCAGAGTACTGGTTAGCTTAAGACATTGCACTTTACAAAGTAAGGCAAAATATTAATGCGTTTTACACGCTCTGCCGTAATGGATTTAAGACATAATCATCATTATTGCCATGACTCAGATACAGCCCCAGAACATGCTCGCGATGGATCACTTGCGGACGTAAGGATAGCTTATCATGATGACCAATCACCGCAGATTCTGGGATCCTGGCATGTAGAATACCGCCTTTGCTTGAGACACATTTAGCATATTGAATCGCTTGGCATTTATCAATAAACAGATGTGAATGGATAATTTTCTTGTCGATTTTTTCTAAACCTTTGAGAAAGAACTGCTTAAAATCATACTTTTGGTCACTGCGCGTTAACCTTGGCACAATTAGATAGGCATCAATATAGCTAATTAGCTCATTAGATTCCTCAGATACGCTTTGCACCGCTGGCTTTAATTGATAAGTATTTGTTTTCATTTCACTAGCTATGGACATTAATCGTTTTAATTTGCTCATGTAGCTCATTCCAATTGGCATATAGTCTGCTCAAGTCAGTACATTTATATTGTTCTCAATCTGATGAATTATAATCAATCTTTCTTAAGGCAAGATTAATGCATGTAATTCTTTGGTAATAAATACCTTTCGCCTGGGCAAACTGACCTACAATTCACCAACTAGCTGCTATGCTTATCCTAGGGGGTAAGTCATGGAATTGAATGAGTACTTACAGTTAATCATCAAGAAAGATGCGTCTGATCTATATCTCAGCGCCGATGCTGTACCTAGTCTTAAGGTGCATGGCAAGCTCGTACCTATCGGTGACGCACCAGCAAAACCTGAATGGGTTAAGCAAATCGCCTATGAAATCATGAACGATGACCAAATCCAACAATTTGAATCATCCTTAGAAATGAATCTCGCAATGGCTCCGGATGGTATTGGTCGCTTTCGTGTAAATATCTTTCAACAACGTAACAATTTAGCGTTAGTAATTCGGAATATTAAAACCGAAATACCTTCATTAGAAAGCTTAGGGGTGCCTGAAGTCGCTAAAAAGCTGATTATGCAAAAGCGCGGCCTGGTATTATTTGTAGGTGCTACGTCTACGGGTAAATCAACTTCACTAGCCTCTCTAATTGATTACCGCAACGAACGCACTGACGGGCATATTATTACGGTTGAAGATCCCATTGAATATATACACACGCACAAAAAATCCATCGTCAATCAACGCGAGGTTGGCCTTGATACCCATAGCTACGATATCGCATTAAAGAACACCCTACGTCAAGCACCAGATGTGATCCTCATGGGTGAGATCCGCAGCCGTGAAACCATGGAATATGCTATTGCATTTTCAGAAACGGGGCATCTGTGTTTATCAACATTACACGCAACTAATGCAAACCAGGCACTAGACCGGATTATTAACTTTTTCCCCGAAGATCGTCGCCAACAATTATTATTAGATCTGTCTTTAAATCTCGTAGGCTTTATTTCACAACGCTTAATTCCGGCTAAAGATGGTAGCAAACGTATTCTTGCTTCCGAAGTGTTATTAGGTACGCCTTTAGTAAAAGATTTAATTTATCGTGGCGAAATTATTGAATTAAAAGATGTGATGGAAAAATCTGAAAATTTAGGTATGCAAACCTTCGATTCGGCATTATTTAAACTCTACAATGAAGGTCAAATTTCCTACGAAGATGCACTACGCAATGCTGACTCTGCCAATAACTTACGTTTGAAAATCTCACTCAAGGAAGGCACTAAAGATCAAGCCGGTGAAGGACTGACCCTACAAGACTCCGAAGAAGTACAATTAGACCCACGGTTTTTGGATAAGGAGTGATATTTTTCTCAAATATACTGCTAACTTTTTTGCATAACTGCGATAAGGTGATGA
This sequence comes from Gammaproteobacteria bacterium, assembly GCA_965230425.1. GTDB lineage: Bacteria > Pseudomonadota > Gammaproteobacteria > UBA1113 > UBA1113 > CBDDKW01. The sequence continues at coordinate 52,409 of CBDDKW010000012.1, forward strand.
AAAACAATAACTGGAACCGTTAATTTCCAAAATATTTTCTGCAATTTTCATATTAATCCTATATCAACAATTTTTGTAATTGCTCTATTTAGTGGAAAATCCTCTTTGACTATCATTCACACATCCGCTTTACGAGCACCCAAAGCAGGCAAATTAAGTCTGTATTTTTTGGGTACGAAGTAATGCTTGTTTAATGGTATTTAATAAATTTAGTGACCACAACCTACAGCAGAAGGAGCGTTATTTTCTTCATATGCAAGTATTGGTCGTAGCATTACGCGCCATGGTTTAGTATCTTGCCCATTTTCGCCTTGACATTCACCAAAGATTTCTCCAGTTTTATGGCTTAAAATACCTGTATAGTTCTGTTGAGGAAAATTTTGTTGTTGCATATTCATAGGTTCAGTCCTCATTTGAATCGCACTGACTTTATAAGTCTCTGGATCAATATTGATACATAATATCCCTCTCATACGACTCCCATGTCTTAAACCTTTTGCTTCAAAAATACGTGTATTTCCACAACGAACCCAAGTGTATTTTTCACCTCGCTCTATTACGTCCCATTCACGGCCTAATAATGCTGACTCCTGTGGCGTTATTTCTGAAACTGCAGGATACACTTGATTAATACCTTGAATATCCAACTCACTCAGACCGCTAGCTTGCTGCCCCTCTTGAACTCCATGATTACCATAAACCATTGTTCTTACTTTATCGCCATTTCTTGTGCAGAAACCAAAATCATTGGTAGGATCGTGCATAATCGAGTTAATGTCATAATCTCCAAGTAGAGTAACGCCTCCTGGGGTTAATTTTTTTGCATAATCTCTTCTATAAAAATATCCATATCCGCCTACAATATGAATAAATCGATCACGGTCTGGACGGCGATGTTCAAGGTGAAAACCCAGTACATGCATGATTTGACGTAGCATACTAGGATACCCAAAATCTGGATTATCTGCACCACAAAATACAGCTTGAGGATATATAATAGAAGCATCACTTCTGCCAACAAAGGCTGGTTTATCTCCGTCTCCTGCCTGAAACTGTATATAGTGTGATTCATGACTACGAGGGATAAGTGTAACATTGAGATCAGGCTGGTTGAATCTATCAATAGCTTGCCGAATACAACTTTGTTGCTCTTGATCAAAGCCCCCCTCTTGGATGTTATAGGGCACAATACCAAAGGGCCAAAGCTTAGGCCTACGATAATCTTCAGGACTTAGACTATTGGAGATAGCAACTGCCATGCTTCTTTTCGTTGTCTTAGCAAATAATGTTGCGCGACAATGTCGTAATGCTGAAGTAGCATGATAAATTTTGGGGAACATTTTTAATCTTCCTTAATCTAATATTTTAACTTAAAAACACATATCCATTATCACAGCCATACTTAACAATCTTAACAGGGCTACTTACTTAGAGACATTGTAGATCTAATGCGAGGCTGACTATTTGCCTCATGCTCAAGAGTTGTTTGTACTGTTGCATCCCATGGTACAATTCCCCTACTACCCTGAAACGTTCCTGAAACCGTTTGGGCATGTGGGTCAAAAATGCCATGATAAATATCTTGTTTAACACCTTGTACAATACGTCTAACACGAAAAGAAGGAGTATAATTAACTCGTCTTTTACCCCGAATAACAGAAGTCTGCACCCCGGGAGTGCTCACTTGCTCCGTACGATAGTCATTAGTCCGTCGCTTCACTTCAACGCCTCGCGTTTGAGGGTTTATACGAATAAGCAAGACACCTTCTCTACCACTACCATCATACTCGGCATCTTTCATATCAAATAGGCATGTATTTCCACGTCGCACCCACGTAGTACTGACACCCTTTTCCGATACCGACCAAACTCGGCCTAACAGTGCTGATTCCTCTGCAGTAATATTCGGAAGAGGGCTATAGAGGCTATTAATAGCGCGAATATCCCACTTACTTAAATCATTATCTTGACGTCGCTGAAAGTAATTTGGATCTACAATCATAGTTTTTACCGGCTTACCATCTACTGTATGCTGGCCTAAATTAAGCACTGGACCATGCATAATTGAATGTTCATCATAAGGGCTCAGTACAATTGTGCCTTCTGTTACTACTTTAGGATAGCTATCACCGCTACTACCTAATATTTTTATATGCTCATCACGGTCAGGACGCACATACTCAGGATAGAAGCCCAATAGATTCATTAATCTTTGCATCACGTAACCTTTTCCAAAATCAGGACGTTCTACGTTACAATACAGCTTTTGAGTCTTCGGAGGTACCTTCCTACCAATGTCATCATTATTAAAATCCCCTCTACCACTTACACGTGCTTTCCAAATACTTACATAGTGGCATCCAGGTATATTGCCACAGCGCTCAAAAGTTACATTAACATCAGGCCGATTAAATCTCGCTATTGCGGCTTCCACAACACGCTGTTCTTCTGGATTAAATCCAACTAAGTGATATGGAATATGACCAAAAGGCCAAAGCTGCTGTGGTTTTGCAGTTACAATGGCCATTCTTCTTTTGGATAAATTAGCAAACAATGTTGAGCTACAGCGGACTAATGCAGAAGTTGTACGGCCTAAGTTGGAAAACATTTTTTATTATCCTTAATTATCAAAGCAAAAATATATTGCCATAGTAATATTCAATTTCCATATATAAAATTAACGAGTTATTATTTTATTTAGTCTATTATACGCATTTACAGATCACAAGAGTGAACCTGTTAAAATATAAATACGGTTAAACTAATCCAACCGGTAATTAGTCTTTGTTAAAAGGGATATTATTGTGAAAGTATAAAAACAGGCAAAAAAAAGCCCCGCGAAGCGGGGCTTTTTGCATAAGAAGAAAAAAGAGAATAAGACAGCTTACATCATGCCGCCCATACCTCCCATTCCACCCATGCCGCCCATACCACCCATATCGGCTGGTGCAGCAGCATCATCTTTGCTTGGTGCATCGGTTACCATGCATTCAGTTGTCAGCATTAAGCTGGAAATTGAAGCAGCATGTTGTAATGCACTACGGGTTACTTTAGTTGGGTCGATGATACCAGCTTTCACCATATCGGTGTATTCACTGCTAGCAGCATCAAAACCATAGTTACCTTTTTCCTGTTGAACTTTATCCAAGATAACAGATGCTTCGTGACCAGCATTGGTAACGATTTGGCGTAAAGGTGCTTCCATAGCGCGTAAAGCGATTTTAACACCAACGTCTTGATCAGCATTCGCACCTTTTGGCATAGTCATGGTTTGCATTGCACGAACTAATGCAATACCACCACCAGGAACGATACCTTCTTCCACTGCTGCGCGTGTTGCATGTAATGCATCTTCAACACGTGCTTTCTTTTCTTTCATTTCCACTTCTGTAGCTGCACCTACTTTGATAACAGCAACACCGCCTGAAAGTTTAGCAACACGTTCTTGAAGTTTTTCACGATCATAGTCTGAAGAAGCTTCTTGAATTTGTGTACGGATTTGCTCAACACGTTCAGTAATGTGTTTTGCTTCACCAGCACCGTCAACAACAGTTGTGTCATCTTTAGTGATGATAACTTTTTTCGCTGTACCTAAGTCTTCCATAGCGGCTGACTCTAATGTGCGACCTGTTTCTTCAGAGATAACAGTAGCACCGGTTAATGTAGCAATATCTTGCAACATTGCTTTGCGACGGTCACCGAAACCAGGTGCTTTAACAGCAGCGACTTTAACGATACCGCGGATGTTATTAACAACTAAAGTAGCTAATGCTTCGCCTTCGATATCTTCAGCGATAATTAATAATGGCTTGCTAGCTTTGGCGACATTTTCCAACACAGGTAGTAAATCACGAATATTGCTGATTTTCTTATCGGCTAATAAGATGAATGGTGCATCTAATTCAGCGGTCATGCTTTGTTGGTTATTAACAAAGTAAGGTGATAAGTAACCGCGATCGAATTGCATACCTTCAACAACGTCTAATTCCATTTGGAAGGATTGACCATCTTCAACAGTGATCACGCCTTCTTTACCGACTTTTTCCATCGCTTCAGCAATAGCTTCACCAATTTCTGGATCGCCATTTGCAGAAACGGTACCAACGTTTTTGATTTGCTCTTTAGAACCGCAATCTTGAGATAAACCACGAATGGCTTCAACTGCAGCCTTAACACATAAATCAATACCACGTTTTAAATCCATAGGATTGTGGCCAGCAGCAACGGCTTTTAAACCTTCGCGATACATAGCACGTGCTAATACGGTAGCGGTAGTTGTACCATCACCAGCTATATCAGAAGTTTGTGAAGCAACTTCTTTTACCATTTGCGCACCCATATTCATGAAAGAATCTTCTAACTCGATTTCCTTAGCGACAGAAACACCATCTTTAGTGATGGTAGGCGCACCAAATTTCTTATCTAAAACAACATTACGGCCTTTAGGACCTAATGTAACTTGTACAGCGTCAGCGAGTACATCCACACCTTGCAGAATTAAACCGCGGGCTTCTGGACCAAAACTTAATACTTTTGCAGACATTCTATTAATCCTCATTATCTAAACCGTATGGATACATACGGTATTTTTCAATTAATCTTCGACGACACCCATGATGTCATCTTCACGCATAACGACTAAGGTTTCGCCTGCGATTTCAACTTCTGTACCAGCGTACTTGCCAAATAAAACTTTTTCACCCGCTTTTAGAACCGGCTCCATCACTGATCCATTGTCTAAAGTTTTACCTGGGCCTACAGCAACAACAACACCAATCATTGGTTTTTCTGTAGCTGTATCAGGGATAACGATCCCGCCGGCTGTTGTGCGCTCATCCTGGCGACGAACAACGATGCGATCTCTTAATGGTCGAATGTTACTCATGGTGACATATTCTCCTAAACTAAATTCGCTATGAGCTAGCTAATAACTAAGCGTTAAGCTAGCCTATTCTTGCTGCTAAATGCAGCCAAATTAGCACTCTATTTGAGCGAGTGCTAATGATAATCATGTTAGCGGTAGAGTCAAGAGCTACCTGCATTTAATGACACGTTCTATTTATGGGCAAATAAAATAATTTCAAGGGGGAGATCAAAAAATAATCAATTAAAAATCCCCGAGCGTAAGGTGCCCGCAGCAAGCTGCGGGAAATCAGGTTAAATTTGATTGTCTGCGGCTTGCCTCAGAGTATGGTAGCTTTTATGCACTCTATATTCTTGTAAGTAGTGCTATACTGTATTGATAGACTGTCATGGGCGCATGGAAGACCAGAATGACGAAAAATTCACGATCATTACTATTGTTCACAATTTTAGCAGTTATTGCCCTGGCATTTACCTATTATCGTTATATTCAGCCCAAACAGCAGGCCAAAGAGCTACAACAACAAGTGCTAAAGCAGCCTGCTGCAGGTACCTGCTATCAGGGCAAATGGATCAAAACCGCAACACCTGTGACACCTAAGCATGACGCACCGCATTATCGGATGTTCTGGGGAACCTGTGAAAATACCTCCACATTACTCTGTTACCACGTACAAGGTAATGTTGCACAGCCAATGGCCGATGACAGCGGCAGTTCTACAAGCACCAATCCTCTCATGCAACCGGGCAATTATGTTTGCCATACGGTACAAGGGGATGAGGGCACACCTTATCGCTTTGGTACTTCTATAGATACTGTGGCACGGCAGGCATGTAAATGTAGTGAATAGCACTATACGCGTTAAGCGATAGATAGAGCTTTCTTACCACTTTATTGTTATTTTAGGGTAATTTTGTGTTCTCATTTACCACAAATATGACTAAATGCTTATTCTTTATCGTCTTTGTGCCAATACTCGCCTTCAATCACCTTACCACTGTCTTGGGCATGCTGCGCCTTTTGCGCCTCATCCATGGCTTGGCGTGCTTTGTGTAGCTGCCATTTCACTAAGGGCTGACGCACAAAAGGCAACAAACATAATAAACCAATCGCATCGGTAATAAATCCCGGAATAATCAATAACATACCAGCAAAAACAATGAGCATGGTATTAAATATTTCTTCTGGATCAGCGCGCTGTTGTAAACGCTGCTGCATACGCCAAACGGCTAACATACCCTGGGTACGCAAAATGACCACCCCTAGCACCATACCCAGTATGATTAACCCAATAGTTGGCAACACACCAATAGCCTCGCCCACGAGAATAAATACCGCGATTTCCAAAAACGGTAAACAAATAAAAAACAACTTCAATAGGGTAGGGACTTTCATCGACATGGCATGTTGCTGCATAGGTTACCTCGAAACATTATTATTGCCGCAACTAATGCTTATTAGCTGGGCGATTATTCACTTGACTGCGATCAAGGCTTATTCTACCCTCAATTGCAGTGAAACAACATAAAAAACTCGAGGTTACCCACATGCGAGCCATTTCATTCCTGAAAAAATGCTTATTAAGCACCCTGCTTGTAAGCTTTTCTCTTATTGTTGCCTGTAGTGCTGATAGTGCGAAAGTTGCAGCACTCTATAAAGCCTTACCTATTAATACCCAGGGTAACTCTGCTGGTGATATCACACTGGTAGAATTTTATGATTATCGCTGTGGTAGCTGTAAGAAAATGGCTCCCATATTAGAACAACTCACACGTAGCAATAACGATCTGCGCATTGTCTTAAAACCCATCGCTATTTTAGGACCTGACTCAGCTTTGGCTGCAAAAGCAGCATTGGCCGCAAAAATGCAGGGACGTTTTTTAGCATTAAATAGTCTCCTCATTAATTCAAGCCGTCCGCTCAACAAAACCGTCATTTTTGAATATGCTAAAAACGCCGATCTGAATATACCCAGATTTCAACGTGATATAGATAGCCAAGCAGTACTTGCCGCTCTTAATGACAATCAAAACCAAGCAAAACTTTGGGATGTGCAGGGCACCCCCACATTCTTTCTTGGCAAAACCCAAGCAACCCACCTTAAACCGCGTAAAATCGTTGGCGCAAGAACCCTGGAAGATATGAATAATTACCTGGCTAAAGAACGTTGATATGATGAAAAAACTATTTTTTATACTGTTACTACTATGCTCAAGCTATGCCTGCGCAAGCCGAGCTGATCAACCCTTACCCGGTAGATTCTGCCTTCCAAGTTTCGGCAAAAATACAAAATTCAGAAACACTGCTTGTGCATTGGGATATTGCTCCAGGTTATCACTTATATAAAGAGCGTTTTAAGTTTGCTATTAGCGAACCGAAAGACAGCATTATCGGGGAAATAACCCTACCACCTGGGAAAAAAATGCATGATGAAATTCTAGGTGACTATGAAGCTTATCATGATAGTGTAGATATTCCCTTGCCAATTTCTCCAACACAAACACCCATTGTGTTACGCATTGGCTATCAAGGTTGCTCTGATAACAATTTTTGTTATCCACCACAATTAAAACAAGTTACCTTAGACCCTCATGCGGCTGAATACACCTGGGTAAAAGGTATGAATGCACCTGCAGCGACGTTGAATGACTCTACAGGCGATTTAAATCAGCAGGATCATGTGGCAGCATTATTGCAACAGGATAATTTATTTTTAATTTTATTAAGCTTCTTTGGCTTTGGGTTATTACTAGCATTTACGCCATGTATTTTACCCATGATCCCAATTTTATCCGGTCTGATTGTCGGTCACGAAAAGAAAATCAGTGTGGCACATGCCTTTTGGTTATCTCTCACTTATGTACTGAGCATGTCAGTGACTTACGCACTCGCAGGTATTGCTGCGGGTTTTGCAGGTAGTACTATTCAAGCGGCACTACAAAATCCTTGGGTCATCGGTAGTTTTAGTCTGGTATTTGTTTTACTGGCTTTATCCTTGTTTGGCTTCTTTGAGTTACGCTTACCACAAAGCTTCCAAAGTAAAATTACTGCACTGAGTAATAAACAAAAGAGCGGTTCTTATCTTGGCGTTGCAATCATGGGTTGTTTAGCCACCTTGATTGTCTCACCCTGCGTAAGCGCACCCTTAGTAGGAGCATTAGCTTATATTGGTAATACAGGTAATGCAGCATTGGGGGGCAGTGCTTTGTTTGTCATGGGCTTAGGCATGGGCATTCCCTTACTGATTCTTGGTACCTCTGGCGGTAAGCTATTACCTAAGGCTGGCCCATGGATGAACCATGTGAAATCCTTCTTCGGCGTATTAATGCTTGCAGTGGCTATTTGGATGTTAGCACGTGTCATTCCTGGCCAGATTACCATGCTATTGTGGGCAGGTTTATTGATAATGTCTTCTGTTTATTTAGGTTTCTTAGGTCCTAATCAACACCACAGTTGGGGTAAATTCTGGAAGGGTATTGGCTTGTTATTAGCCGTCTATGGGATTATTTTAATGTTGGGTGCTGCCACGGGCAATACTGATCCTTTACAGCCATTAGCAAAACTTAGCCATGCGAAAAAAAGCACACAACAGGGTGCCCAATTTACTATCATTAAATCTCAAGCCGATTTAGATCAAGCTTTAGCCAAGGCAAAGCAAAATAATCAACCTACCTTAGTGGATTTTTATGCTGACTGGTGTATCGCCTGTAAAGAAATGGAGCAGAATGTCTTTGCACGCCCAGAGGTAAAACAGGCTTTAAGCCAGTACCAATTACTCAAAGCAGACATTACCGCTAATGATGCGGTAGACAAAGCCCTACAGAAGCAGCAGGCAGTGATTGCACCACCGACGATCATATTCTTCAACCCTCAGGGCGAGGAAATTGTCCGTTATAGAATTGTGGGTGAAATGAATAAAAAGGACTTTTTACTGCACTTACAAGCACTTGAGAAATTCGAGCTACAGCGCCAACCCTAAAACTCATCCCAGAGCGCTTGTTCGTCCGCAGCATCTGGATTATCGCGTAAACGCTGAATGCGGTCATGTTTTAACCGTTCCTGCTGCTGTGAGGCAGATTCAGTGATTTCAGAACGCTTTTTAGCTAAAAACTTATCAAGTTCACTCTCATATTTTTTATCAATTGCCATATAAACTCCAGTGACCTAACTCCGTATGCGTGTTAGCATAGCACACTCATTGCGAAACACGGAGACTTTTTTGCCATGGGTGATGTATCTGCTATACCCATTCCTCATTTGACCACGGCACTTGATGGCCCATTGCAAGAACTTGAACAACATTTGCTAGATCATCAGATCGCTATTGAAACATGGTTGCGCAAACAATGGCAAGCGACACCAGCCCCTATTCATAGCTCTGTGGACCTACGTAATGCGGGTTTTAAATTATCACCCGTAGATACTAATTTATTCCCCGCGGGGTTTAATAATCTCAATCAAGATTTTATGCCACTGTGTATTCAAGCAGCACAGGCCATCATTTGTAATGACCATCCAGGCTGTGAGCGGATTTTATTGATCCCCGAAAATCACACACGCAATCTTGGTTATCTCGAAAGCATCGCCACTTTACAAGACATTCTGCAAAAAGCCGGCTTTGAAGTGCGTATTGGCTCTATGCTAGAAACACTCACGAATCCTTTAGTAGTCACACTGCCAAGCGAACGTGAAATCACCTTAGAACCATTACAGCGCAGCGATGATAAAGTTCATGTGGATAATTTTATTCCCTGTCTGATTTTCTTGAATAATGATTTATCCGAAGGCGTTCCACCGCAACTGCAAGATATCACGCAATATATTCGACCGCCCCTTGCATTAGGTTGGGCTTCACGCACTAAAACCCAACACTTCGAACATTACAATCATGTGGCAAATGAGTTCGCTGAATTAATTGAAATCGACCCATGGTTGATTAATCCTAAATTTCGTTATTGTGAAGGTTTGGATTTTATTCGCCGCGAAGGTGAAGAATGTGTGATTCATCATGTAGATGCCTTACTACAAGATATACAAAAAAAATACGACGAATATAATATCCAAGAAAAACCTTATGTCATCATCAAGGCAGACTCTGGTACCTATGGCATGGGCGTCATGGCGGTTTATAATGCAGAAGACATTCGTAATTTAAATCGCAAACAGCGCAGTAAAATGGCTGCCGCTAAAGGTAAACAGGAAGTTAATCGCGTCTTAATTCAAGAGGGGGTTTATTCCTTTGAATCCATCGGCAAAGAGAAATCAGCCGCAGAACCCGTGGTATACATGTTAGGCCATTTTGTTGTGGGTGGTTTTTACCGGGTGCATCGTGATCGCAGTATGAATGATGTATTAAATGCACCTGGCATGCACTTTGAACCCTTAGCTTTTGTTGATAGCTGCACAAATCCAGATATGAATAAAGCCCCTAATGAAGTGCCTAATCGTTTCTATGCTTACGGTGTTGTAGCACGTTTAGCACTATTAGCCGCAGCACGTGAATTACGTGAGGTAAAACATGGCCATTAAACTTGGGATTATTATGGATCCTATTGGGCATATTAACCCGAAGAAAGATAGCAGTTTAGCTATGCTACAAACAGCTCAACAACGCGGTTGGCAAATACATTATATGGAACATCAAGATCTGTATATTGACAATAGTGTACCTATGGCACGTATGCAATATCTTCATGTTAAAGATGATGAAAACAATTGGTATCAATTGGGTACTAGTCATGAACAAGCATTGAATAACTTAGATGCGATTTTAATGCGTATCGACCCACCCTTTAATATGGAATATATTTACACCACGTATTTGTTAGAACTGGCAGAGCAAGGCGATACTCTGATTGTAAATAAGCCGAGAAGTTTGCGTGATGTGAATGAAAAACATTTTAGCTTACGTTTTCCCCAATGTTGTCCTGAGTCTGTCGTAACGGCAAATCAACAGCGTATTAAAGATTTCTTAGCGAAACATCATGATATTATCTGCAAACCACTGGATGGTATGGGTGGTGCATCCATCTTTCGAGTCCAGGATGACGATCCGAATATTAATGTGATCTTAGAAACACTGACCCAGACTGGGAAAAAAACCATGATCGCTCAACGTTATCTGCCTGAAATTAAAGATGGCGATAAACGGATTTTACTCATTGATGGTGAACCCATAGATTACGCCTTAGCACGCATCCCTACCCATGGTGAAACGCGAGCGAATTTAGCTGCAGGTGGCATTGGCGTGACGCAAAAGCTTAGTGAAAGAGATCGTTGGATTTGTCAGCAAGTAGGCCCCACACTGCGCGACATGGGTTTATTATTTGTAGGTTTGGATGTGATTGGTGATTATCTCACAGAAATTAATGTCACTAGCCCCACCTGTATTCGTGAAATTGAAGCCTATGCGAAAGTTGATGTTACTGGGCCACTGTTAGATTGTATTGAAAAAAAGTTAGGTTCAATGGCTTAATCAACTGAGCAGTCTGTTGTTAATAAGTAGTCAAATCATTAGGAGATCCCACGTGCTTCGCACTCGGGATGACAAAACTTTTCAGCATTGTTACGGGTAGTTAATATAGTACGACATTACACAGTTCCATTAACTTCAGTAAATTCTGTGTCTCAGGAATTTCCTTATGCGGACTGTACACCGAGACATAACTACGCAGTACATATTCATAATCCGCTATAGTTAAAACCTTAAATAACTTGCGTGCTAATTCTACATCACGTGGATCATTGCAATCCAGTGATTGAAACAAGACAGCGCCGAGAATCGCTGCCTTTGATGCCTTACTGGCTGGGCTGCTGCGATAAAAACTTTGACGACATTCATCTAAGGCACGTTCACGGTCCCAGATCTGCCAGTCATGATACAAATCAAAAGTATCTTGCTTATATTGGATCACTTCATCATTACTATTTTTTTCTTTTAAAGATAAAAGGAAATGTAAAGTCGGCACTGTAGCCTCAACATTTGCCCAGGAACAATTGCCAATGGTTTGCGAGGGAATGGGTAATTGCGTTAATGGTTGCAACCCTAAGATTGGATTAATGCCTTCATGTAAAAATTGATTACTTTGATGCTTGTAAATTAAATCTTTTAATAATTGTTTTGTTAAATTCTGTGGTTGATTCATTTTATAAATGACCACGCTGCCTGCCCGATGGCTCTCTTCGCCACGATCACATTTCGCTAGTAAATCACCAAAGCGAATAAAACATATGGCATGACCCTCGGAAGCAATGGGTAAAATTAATATATTACTATTTAATAATTCACTAATTCTGTCATCATATTGTTTTAAATCGATAGCATAATGTTCATAACTGATTAATTCAGCCGCTACTTGTAAACTCTGCATAATTATTTGTAAGCGTTTAAAATGATCTTTTAAATGCCGTGCTGAGTAATGATAGATAAAACGCCGAATAGAATCACGAATGATACCCAAAGTAAATTCTAAAAAGAAACCTTCATAGTCTAATTCAATAAAATCACCCTTTGCATTAACAATATCCACCTGACCTGCTAATTCAAAGCGATGACCAATTAACTTGGCATTAATAAAATCTAAGGCAAAATTTAAATCCGCACCATGACGGTAGAGTAATTGCTTAATATCGTTTTGCTGACGTAGTAGGGGATTGACTAAGATAGGCTCACTAGCGATGGTATAAGTATTGGGATCTGCACCATGCTCAAGAAAAAGCTTACAGAATTCAATTTGACCACTATCCACTGCCCAAAATAAGGGAGTACGTCCGGCTACATCAGCATAATTAATGCCCGCACCATGCTCAAGCAGCAGTTTAGCCATCATCATATTTTTGATAATCACTGTTTCAATGAGCGGGGTAAAACCATAGACATCAATTTCGTCAATTTCAACACCACGCAACACGGTTTGCTGTACTTGAGGGAAGGTACTAAACAAAATATCATCAGCTAAGGACATGGTGTTTACTCATGGTTATAAGATCTATATCTTTGATCATAGCGAGTCTGAGTGGTACTGGCAACATCACACTGTTCTTATTTACTAAATCATCAAGAGATCTCTCGCGTTTTGCACTCGAGATGACAATAGTATAGCTGTTGTCATCCCGAACAGGGGCGGATGACAACATTTTTTCTAGTAACAGCATAGTTGATGACAATGCTTTTTAACATGGTTGATGACGAAAATATATTATCGTCGTTGACCCGTACTCTGCTGCAACAACTGCTCTACTGGCGGTAAATCAATGCCTGCTAAAAGGTCTGTATCCTGACTCGTATTTGTAGCACCATGATCTTTAGTTACTTCTTGGCTGTCTGTTTGCTTACGTCGTCGCACTCTGTCGGTTTGTGCTTGGCCAGCTTTAGTCCTTCTAGTAACACCGTTCTCACCTGTATGCTGAGGCGAGTCACCTGGAACAGCTAAACGACTAGCACCAACTTTCGAGCCGTGAGCTGCAACATGACTGTCACTTTTTACTGAAGGCATTGTGGCACCACCTTTTTTATCAGACTGACGGCGTACATCTCCTGAGCTTTTAGCTGATTTTAGTTTAACACCTACAAGCTTACTACCATCACTTTGCTGCAAACCTTGGCGCTTTTCCTTTAATGCAGCAAGTTTCTTTAATAACGCTGCTTCTTCTCTGGCTAAAGCCTGCTCTTGCGATGCTCGCAATTCTGCCTCAGATTTCTGCTTTGGCATCTTACTACCATCTCGTCTAGGCATAGGTGCTGTACTCGGTGCTGCAGTTGCAGATCCTCGTGGACTACTATTATCGTTACTGACGACGATAGCTGGTTGCGCTTGGCTACTGACAATATAATCCTCAACCTCAGCTTTTCCTTGGCCTTTAGGGCCAAATGAATAAACTTCGGCTTCACCATCAACTATACGTAATTGATAAGCTTCATCCCATGGATCAGCAGGTAATTTTTCAAAAGCAGCTTCCCAATCATCTGCGTTTTGCTTAAGTGTTTCTGCCTTTACCACTAGCTGATTCAAATTATCAGGATAGCTGCCATGACGTTCTTTATATTGCAATACCGCTTGCTGAATGTTACCGCAATCTGCTTTTGCTCGCCTTGCATTTATCTTCTGATTTAAGGCATGGACATTGCTTCCCATATTTTGCAAGCTTTCCACAGTGACCCCCATAGATCTTGCTTTTTTTTCAAGTTTCTTTTGCTCTTCCTCTTGACGTGCTTTTTCTGCAGCTTCCTTTTCAGCTTTGCCTCTTTCTATAAACCCGCCTTGTCGCCTACCTGGAGGAGGAGGTGGTGGTGGTGCAGGTGGTGGTGGGCCGCCAGCAGTTTTAGGGGCGTTCATTGCTGCTATTAAGCCTTTATTCTGAGCTTCCAGAGCTGTATTACGTTCTTGTAATGCCTGAATTTCTTCCGCCTGTTGTCTTACTTGTTGTTGTAGTACAGATTTATCTTCAGTACCACTCACGGCTATTTCTGGTTCAGAGCTAGTTTGTTTAGCGGCTATTGTAGCAGCTTGTTTCAACTGTATATTTTCTGATTGTGCTGCAGCAAGAGCTGCTTTGAGTCGACGTATTTCCTCTGCAGCAGCTTGGTCGTGGGTATTATCACTCATACCTGTACCTGCACCTTCTTTACTACTATTAGAAGGTGATGCGATTGGGCCGGTTAAGGGACTATGTTGGTATAAACTAGTGCTCTCACTCTCTGCAAAATTAACAGTTGTTATATTACCTTGGTTTGCTACAGCTAACGTTGTACCAAAGGTAGTGCTTATTTGGGTTAGTAATTGCTGCAAGGATTGGAAGTGGTCTGCTGTGATATTTTGCTCAACATCAACTTTTAAATATTTATTAAGTTTATCTATAAGCTGAGCATATTTTTCAGTTAGGCCATTGTCTTGAAGGATCCGAATTAAACCCCTAGCATTAGTTATCATTACTTTGTGTACTGCTCGTAAATTACCTAACACAGTATTTCTTTCACCTTGAGCGTCTTGTACAGCTAATGTTAATTGCTGAAATTGTTGCTGTAATTTAGCTAATTTTTTCTGGCTTTCTACATCAATACTGTCGTTACTAGAAGTATGGCTTACACGATCAGGTGAGGGGCTATGAGAACTTGCAGGGCTATGAGAGTTCGTTGGAGTTCCACTAGATGACAACCGTTCTGGATTTAAAAGGGCTTTCAGCGCTGCTTTGTGTTGAGCAGCTTTTTCAGTCATTTCTGCTAATTCTTTTTCTAAGCGCTGCTTTTTTGCTTCAGCCATAGCTCTACCTGTTGTTTTCTTTTTTTCACCCGTTTCTGGATCTGTAATTTCCATTTCTTTTTTGCTATATCTTGCTAATCTTTCCGGATCAGTCAATTCCTCTATTTGTGTTGCTGTCTTTGCAATACGCTGTATTAATTCCTGCACTTCATCTTCTAACACTAACACTGCGGAACTACATTGAGGCTTTTGCATTAATTGTGATAAGGCTTGTGCTAGGCGGTCAAATTTTGTATCTGCTTGCGTATTTTCTGGAAATTTCTCCGTTAATTGCTTTACGATCTCTTGATTAGTAATACCATGTCGCTTGATTAAATCTGAAAAGCTTTCCACAAACTCTTTTAACTTTGGAGTATCGGCGTCAGTAACAGGATGTTGTTTTAAAATAGCGTCCAATTCTGTACGTAAGCTCATGGGTTACCTCGATTTTTTCTCTGCTTTTGTGTTATTGGTGAATAGGTATGCATTACTTGTTGGTTGTTTGCTCTGGAAGCCCCGCGCAATGTATCCCTCATATAGTATCATTGGTTCCATTTTTATAATGTTTCATTAAGTTATGGAAGGTTATAGTATCAGGGAAATATTAAGTTGATATTAAGGGAGTGGATGGGAATAAGATTTTTAACAAACACTAACATAAAAATCCCGCGACAAGCGCGGGATTTACATGATCATTGAAAGTTTAAATCTAACCGAAAGGTGAAGCTTTAGGTGCTGCACCTGGTTTTGGTGAAGGTGTATTGGTTAATCTTGCAGCATTTTCGTTGATACGCGTTTCTAATTCTGGACTATAGCCCGTTCCTTTAGGCTGGGTACCACGAAAACCCACTATTGGATGTTGTCGAAACTGGCTTGTACTACGACTATGACTATTGTTATGACTATTGTAATAACCACCGAGATTGCTGCCGCGTGCTGATATAGAGGTACCAGATATAGAGCTATATCGACTATGGCCACCTTGTACTGAACACTTTACGTCATTTAGAAGTAATCTTGCTGCTTGTGTGAATACTCTCATAATATCACCTCTTCGTTATAATATTTTGCCCTTTATCTATACAGGGCTTTACTGGCTGTGGATAAGTATATACTAAGTCAAGCCTTTTGTGAAGCTTTGTAGCGCTATTGGCTGCCAATTTTGCTTAATTGGCCTCTACTATTAAATTCCAAAATTAGCGGTTGACGATATTGGCCGTAATTATATTCCCATACGGTTACTTCGCTTGCTGGTCCTTGGGAGGTTTGCTGCTGTGTATTCATATTGGTAGGTTGGCCACAAGCTTGTAATACCTGAGCTTGACTGCTACCTACAGAGACTGGGCGGCCACATTGGTTGGTACTTTGGGTATTTTGGCCACTTTCTGCAATATTGGTCACTTTACCACCTTGAATGGTCACAACCATGTTAGGGCCATCACCTTCATCTACTTGTACATTGGGTCGGCCTAAGCCCGTAGACGTCGTCAACGGCTCTGTGGTGGTATAGCTCATATAGGTCCAGATTTGTGTGGTCGTCACATTACTGGTACCTGGGGCTTTTTCATTATGTTGGGCTGTGGGTGCGCCGCAGGCTTGTTGCACTTGCGCCATGCTGTCACCGATATTGATATACCCTGATCCTTGGGGGCCTGAGCAATAGTATGCCCATGCGCTCTGACTGAGTAATAATGCGGCTAATGCACTACTACTAAGCAAGATTGTCCTTATTTTCATGCAGCCATTTCCTCTTTGAGTTTTTTCATTGCATTTTGCTCTAATTGGCGGATCCGCTCGGCAGAAACACCGTATTTAGCCGCTAAATCATGTAATGTGGCTTTTTCATCACTGAGCCAACGTGCCATGAGAATCTCGCGACTACGTTCATTTAATGTTTGTAATGCTTGGGCTAGCCGATCTTTGGCTTGGGCTTCCCAATCGCTATTTTCTGATTGTCCCGCAGGGTCATAACGTTTGTCTTCTAAATAATGTACAGGTGCTGAGGCGTCTTCTTCATCACTGCTGTGTGCATCAAATGCAGCATCATGGGCATTTAAACGTTGCTCCATACGCAGTACTTCGGCAGTGCTCACACCTAAATCACTAGCAACGCCTTCTACTTCTTCTTTAGTAAACCAACCTAAGCGTTTTTTGGCATTACGTAGATTAAAGAATAGCTTACGCTGGGCCTTTGTGGTAGCCACTTTGACAATACGCCAATTGCGGATAACGAACTCGTGGATTTCTGACTTGATCCAATGCACTGCAAAGGAGGCTAAACGCACCCCCACCTCAGGATCAAAGCGCTTGACCGCTTTCATAAGGCCTATATTGCCTTCTTGGATTAAGTCGCCTAATGCGAGGCCATAGCCAAGATAGCCGCGGGCAATACGCACAACAAAGCGTAAATGTGACATAACCAGGGCTCTGGCAGCTTCTAAGTCATTCTCTGTGTGGAATTTGTTGGCATAATCATATTCTTGCTCGGCAGTGAGCATGGGCATTTCATTAGTGCGTGTGATATACGCATCTAAACTGCCTACAGGTAAGGCAAAATTCATGGGTTGTAGGGCCTGAGTCATTACTACCTCTCTTGCTTAACATGTTCATTTTAAAGGTAATTTTCAAGCTTATATCTATCTTCCTTGGCTAGTCGGCTTTACTCACTACGTTAATGACATATTCTCTTGTCTTAAACGCTAAATCCCTTGTTATCCTTCCATCCTGGAGTTTAGCACTCTACAACTAAGAGTGCTAATGATTTACTCTATATAAAGAGATTTTCTTAGCTAGCGGGCACTATACGCTTAAAAGCTTAAGTGAACCTTATGGGGTTTACGTTTTTCAATGAATAACCTTCGTCAAATCGCTTACTTATCAGAATCTCATGACGAACAATTCCGTCACGAACTTTTCCGTCACGAACTTTTCCGTGATACATTTTGAGCAAATATACCTAACTATAACTGTGCAATTCATTGACACAAGCCCTATTATAGCTATAATATGGCTATCACCTATTTTTTTGAGGATAATATTATGAGATCCGATACCGTCAGAGCAAAGGTCAGCCATGAGACTAAAGCAAATGCCGAACAAATTCTAAATAAACTTGGATTAACTATGTCTGAAGCTATTAATTTAATGTTAATTCAAGTTATAATGCAAAAAGCATTACCCTTTGAGGTGACTATGCCCAAAGTACCTAATGCTGAAACCCAGCAGATTTTAAGTGAAACTGATGCCGGCGAAGGTCTCATCGAATGCGAAAATGCTGATGACTTGTTTAATAAAATGGGGATCTAATTAGGATTGTTAAACCCTATCTATAGAAAAAGTTTTGAAAAAGACGTGAAGCGCATGCAAAAACGTGGAAAAGATATGAATAAGCTCAAACATATCGCCACCACACTCTTGCATAATACACCGTTGCCACATAAGTACCGCGACCATGCGCTTGTTGGAAATTATGCTCATCACCGTGAATGCCATATTGAATCTGACTGGTTGTTAATTTACAAACCTATACCCGATGCAATTATTTTTGAAAGAACAGGTACACACTCCGATTTATTCAAATAGCTTCGATCTAATGATCTGTTTTCAGAAACACATCATACCTATGCTTCTTACTCTTAATACAAAAATCTGGGACTTCTTGAACAATTGGTTCAGCCCATTGTGGGCGTTTTACAACTACTCGTTGTTTTGCACAAGCTTTAGCGGCTGCTAATAGATCGGCTAAATCCTCATCCACGCCTAATAATTTTTGTAACACTTGCATATCTTTTTTGACTAAAGCAGATTTAGGCCGCTTGGGGAACATGGGATCGAGGTATACTACATCAGGTGCGTGGGCTGCAGGTAATGTTTGCATATAAGCACGTGCGTCACTGGGTACAAGTTGTAAGGCAATATCTGCTTGCATGCGTTGCAAACCGTCAGCTAATAAGGCGGCCATGATAGGGTGACGTTCCAGCATCGTCACTTGGCAACCTAATTGCGCTAATAAATATGCATCTCGACCAAATCCTGCGGTAGCATCTAACACTTGTAAGACCGTTTGATGCTTTATACCAATGGCTTTTATCAGCGGTTGTTTGCGAATATCGGCCTGCTGTAATCTTGCATTTAATTTTGCACTATTAAAATCTACAGAAATAGGCCCTAAAGCCTTATCACCTTGGGTATATAATGCGAGATGCTCTGGCGTCAATTGCAATAATAAATCATAGTCAGAAACAGCGTCTGATGCTATATCGAGATTTAATTGTTTTGCTAATTGATTGGCTGCTGATTTTAATTCAGTATCGGTATAGCTTAAGGCAATAGCCGGTTGATCCATTTTATCAATGCTCGTGTTTTACGGTTAAATAATTTATCGGCGTAATAAGTATTCACCACCCGGCGGTTAATTTGCGATAAAGTTGGGTAAGCGTGTATCGCAGCTGAGATATCCGCAATACTAGCATTGGTTTGCATCGCTAAAACAATTTCTGCTAAATATTCGCCAGCGTGAGGACCCAGAATGGTTGCGCCAATGATCTTTTTCTTGTGAATGATGAGTTTTGCCATACCATGAGGTTGGTTTTCAGCTAAAGCTCGATCGATATCTTTCATATCAAAGCGCAATACAGAAATCTTTCGATAACGTTGCTTAGCTTCGGCTTCGGTTAAACCCACGCTAGCAAATTCAGGATCGGTAAACATTACCGCAGGAACGACTTGGTAGTTTGCTTTTTTAGGCACACGAAATATTGCATTAGCAATGACAATACCTGCTTGATATTCTGCTACATGAGTAAACCGATAAGGGCTGTCAACGACATCACCAAGCGCATAAATATGACGCCGTGACGTTTGCATTTTTGCATTCACTTTGATCCCTTTTGGTGAATACTTAACACCAGCTTGTTCTAATTGTAATTCAGGCACATTGGGACGACGACCGATGGCTACTAAAATTTCATCACATTCAAAGGTAATCAAGCCACCATCAACAGCATTGCATTCCACTAACTTATAACCCGCCTCTGCGCGCACTGACTTTGCTTGCGTAGACAAATGAAACTGTACGCCTTCCGCTTCAAGTATTTGTCTTAATTGCTCTGCTACTTCTGCATCTAATTGTGGCGCGATACGATCTCGGCGACCGATGACAGTCACTTCCACACCTAAGCGTACAAAGGCTTGTGCCATCTCCAAACCAACAATCCCCGCGCCCATGATCAATAAACGCTGCGGTAATTTCGGCATGGTAAAAATGGTTTCATTAGTGACATAACCCAGCTCGGCTAAACCCTTAATGGGCGGTACCGCAGGTTTCGAACCGCTAGCAATCACAATACGTTTGCCGCGAATCTTTTGCTCACCGACTTTGAGAGTATGTGCATCTATAAACTTGGCTTGACCGAAGATAACTTCACAACCATAACTACGAAAACGTTCAGGATCATCATGAGGTTGGATTTGCTCAATCACCTGCTGCACGCGTGCATTAACAGCGTTAATATCAATAGCATCATGCTGCGCGCTTAAGCCAACTTCGCCAGCTTGTTTAATTAATTGAGCCACTTTTGCTGTATGGATTAAGGTCTTGCTGGGTACACAACCATAGTGTAGGCACTCACCCCCTAATTTGTCTGCAGTTTCGATGAGAGTGACTTTACGTCCCAGTTGCGCAGCACCACTGGCCACCGATAAACCTGCGGCACCACCACCAATGACAATGAGATCTTGTTTAACCGCCATGGCATTTGCCTCTCATCTTGTATTAATCCTTATGTCGAATTTTTTTCACTAAAAAGGGTAGGTAAGCAACTAATACCAATAAGCCAATAGCGATTGCCACTTGAGTGATAATAGCGTTTGCTTCGCCATTAATAAACACTTCCCCCAAAGAACCTAAATAAGTATAGGCAAATGTGCCTGGCAACATGAATATGGCACTCGCAACGATATACGCAGACAATCTAATCTTGGTCAGGCCGAGCGCATAGTTCAATAAGTTGAATGGAAATAGGGGCACTAAACGCATCACCGCAACGAAACGCCACCCTTCTTCATCAACTCCTATTAATAATTTCTGCAGTCGTGGCCCGGCTTTCTGGCGCACCCAATCTGCAGCAAGGTAGCGAGCAATGAGAAATGCAATGCTTGCGCCTATGACTGCTGCACTGATGTTATACAGCGTTCCTAACCAGGGACCAAATAATAAACCACCGACAACTGTTAAGACTAAGCCTGGTAAAAATAATACAGTTGCTAAAATATAGATGGCGATAAATACCAGTGGTGCCCAAATACCCGCAGCCTCAATACTTGCGCGTAGGCCTTCTAAGTTAAACTGATCACGAAAAAGCCAAAGAGTGATAATTATTAAACAGACTAATACAGCGAAAAGACAGAGTTTAAAAACTTTTTGTTTATCCAAAGGTTACCATCCTAATAAGATGAGCTAGACTTCAAGTATAGTAAACCTCTTGGGTAGTATTGCAAAGCAGTATGAATTAATAAGGTCTCCAAGAACCGTAGCCACAATCATCAATTAATGCGCCATGAATGAAACAAATTTAGACAATACAGATTATTACATCAACCGCGAATTAAGCTTGCTAAATTTTAATTGGCGTGTCCTTGCACAGGCGCAAGATCAATCCTTGCCTTTACTCGAACGCTTAAAATTTTTGTTTATCTGTAGCGGTAACCTCGATGAGTTCTTTGAAGTACGTGTTGCGGGTTTGAAACAACAGATTGCATTTAACTCTACCCATATGGGCCCTGATGGTTTAACACCTCAAGCCATCCTCAATGAAATCAGCCTCCGTGCTCATGAACTTGTTGAAGAACAATATAAATTATTAAATGAAGATTTACGTCCCAAATTACGTGAGCAAGGCTTACGCTTTTTACAGAAAGAGGAATGGACAGATGCTCAACGTGAATGGGTAAAAAATTATTTTCATAATGAAATTTTACCCGTCATTAGCCCTATCGCTTTAGACATTGCCCACCCGTTTCCTCGCTTAGTGAATAAGAGTTTGAATTTTATTGTCACTGTTGAAGGCAAAGATGATTTTGGTCGTAGCAGTGGACTCGCGATTGTCCATGCCCCACGTTCTATTCCGCGAGTCACACCATTACCTAATGGCTCTGATGAACAACAAAAAGATTTTGTTTTCTTAACCAGTATTATCAAAGCTCATGTGGGTGATTTATTTCCAGGTATGACAGTCACGGGTTGTTATCAATTCCGTGTAACTCGTAATAGTGACTTACTGTTAGATGAGGATGAAATTGAAGATTTAGCATTAGCATTGAAAACCGGATTATTAACACGACGCTATGGGAATGCCGTACGCTTGGAAATTGCCGCGGAATGTCCGCAAGAATTGGCTGACTACCTACTACAGAAGCATAATTTAAATGAATCTGAGTTATACCGTGTCGATGGACCAGTCAATCTAAGTCGCTTTATGATGTTTTTAAAATTAGTTGATCGCCCTGATCTGCGTTTTACTCCTTTCACTCCAGGCTTACCTGAAGTATTGCGCCGTCGTAATAATTTATTTGAAGTCATGCGTGAGCATGATATTTTACTGCATCATCCTTATCAATCCTTTGAACCTGTGATTGATTTAATTCGTCAGGCCACTGTTGATCCCGATGTCTTGGCTATCAAGCAAACCTTATACCGCACGGGTGCTGGCTCTAAAATGGTACTCGCGCTAGCCGATGCTGCACGTGCCGGTAAGGAAGTCACTGCAGTGATTGAATTACGTGCGCGTTTTGATGAAGCGTTTAATATCGAATTAGCAACGCGCCTACAAGAGGCAGGCGCACTGGTTGTCTATGGCGTTGTCGGTTATAAAACGCATGCGAAAATGACTTTAATTGTTCGCCGCGAAAAAAATATTTTACAGCGCTATGTACATTTAGGTACAGGCAATTATCATGCACGCACCGCTAGAGAGTATACGGACATTGGTTTACTCACGAGTAATATAGACATTGGTAATGATGTACAATTGCTCTTCCAACAGTTAACCAGTATGGGCAAGGCTTTAAAAACCAAACAGTTATTACATTCACCTTTTATCTTAAGTAAAACCTTATTAAGTCTCATAGAAGATGAAATTAAACTGGCTAAGACTGGCAAACCCGCTCGCATCATTGCCAAAATGAATGCTTTAACTGACCCACAAATTATTCAAGCATTGTATCGTGCCTCACAAGCTGGGGTACAAATCGATTTAATTATTCGTGGTATTTGCTGTTTGCGTCCGGGGATCCCTGGCGTATCTGAGAATATTCATGTGCGCTCTATTGTCGGCCGTTTCTTGGAGCATTCTCGCATCTTTTATTTTCACCATGAGGGCAAACAAATGCTCTATTGCGGCAGTGCTGATTGGATGGAGCGTAATTTATATCACCGCGTTGAAGTATGCTTCCCTATTAAAGATAAGCAACTCAAAAAAGCCATTATTGAAGATTTCCTAGCGCTGTATCTCGATGATAATTTAGACGCTTGGATATTGCAGAAGGATGGCAGTTACCGACGTAATAAACAGACAAAGGCAAACAGCTTATCAGCACAAAAAGCATTATTGACAAAATTAGCCGACTAATCGTGCTAAACATGAGTTTGCATGTGCTTTTTCAGAACAAATATCGAGTAATTTTTGGGCAAATTGCCTATTTATCATATTTTTTACTTGAAATGTGTCGCTAATTGATATCAAATTGCCCCTAATGAAAACATGATTACCTAAATGCGCTATTT
Organism: Gammaproteobacteria bacterium; assembly: GCA_965230425.1. Classification (GTDB taxonomy): domain Bacteria; phylum Pseudomonadota; class Gammaproteobacteria; order UBA1113; family UBA1113; genus CBDDKW01. The sequence continues at coordinate 76,293 of CBDDKW010000012.1, forward strand.
TTGAGCATAACATTGAGGTCATTTGTCTTTCATTCAAGTCATATGCAATACTCAACAAAGCTGGGTTAGAGGGAACTTAACAGTTAAAATATCCCTTTAAAACAACAAGATAAGGTGATATTGCCTACATTTTACCAAGAACTAGGAAATTGTAATGAGTGAAAATATTCTTGCGGTCACTGATGAGTCATTTGAATCCGATGTGATCAATGCCGGTAAACCTGTACTTGTGGACTTCTGGGCAGAATGGTGTGGCCCTTGCAAAATGATAAGCCCACTACTCGATGAATTAGCGCCTGACTATGCCGAAAAGCTAGTGATTGCTAAATTGAATATCGATGATAATCCTGATACACCACCTAAGTACGGTATCCGTGGTATTCCTACCTTAATGATTTTTAAGGATGGCGCCGTTGCAGCAACCAAGGTTGGTGCATTAACGAAATCTCAATTAAGTGGATTCATTGACGAAAACCTTTAATATTATCAATTAGCATTCTAGGGCTAAGTAGATCCCATTAGCCCTAGAAAACCTCAGCAATTTCAGCTATGGAATTATCAATCACACAAGATCTGAATTGATAATTGCAAAGAGAAAATAAAGTTTAGCTGAGAAAAATTTAATTTACTGGACTAACGTTTAGATTGATGCTATAAATACAGTCAACGAGATATAACTCCCTAAGCACATCCTGCAGATCCATCACGCAAATTATCAATTACGGATTTCAATTTGGATGCTATTTAAATCAATCGGCTTAGGACTAATATCCTTATTTATCCACGTAAATTACTACCAGATGAAAAGACAAACCGCTTAAACTCCTCGCAGCTTGCTGTGAAAATGTTTGAGCAATTTCAACTACAAATATACAAATAGGTGATAAATGAACTTAACAGAACTAAAGCAAAAACCCGCCGCAGAGCTTATCGAAATAGCGACAGAATATGGCATAGAGAACTTAGCTCGCTCGCGTAAGCAAGACATGATTTTTTCCATTTTAAAAGCCAAAGCGCAAAATGGCGAAGATATCTTCGGTGATGGTGTACTAGAAATCTTACCTGATGGTTTTGGCTTTCTCCGTTCTGCTGACGAATCTTATTTAAATGGCCCAGACGATATCTATGTATCACCTAGCCAAGTACGTCGTTTCAATTTACGTACAGGTGATACCATCGCCGGGAAAATTCGCCCACCCAAGGAAGGCGAACGTTATTTTGCTCTACTCAAAGTGGATCAAATCAACTTTGATGCCCCTGAGAATGCTAGAACTAAAGTCTTATTTGAAAACTTAACTCCACTCTTCGCTACCGAGCGCTTACGTATGGAACGTGGTAATGGTAGTACTGAAGATATTGTTACACGTATTATTGATTTGGTATCACCCTTTGGTAAAGGTCAACGTGGTCTTATCGTTTCGCCACCTAAAGCAGGTAAGACAATGATGCTACAAAGCATCGCGCAATCCATTACCAATAACCACCCAGAATGTCATTTAATCGTTTTACTCATTGATGAGCGACCTGAGGAAGTCACAGAAATGGAACGCTCAGTACATGGCGAAGTGATTGCCAGTACCTTTGACGAACCAGCCAGTCGTCACGTCCAAGTAGCAGAAATGGTGATTGAAAAAGCCAAACGCCTAGTAGAACATAAAAATGACGTAGTAATTTTATTAGACTCAATTACTCGTCTTGCTCGTGCTTATAATACCGTTGTGCCTTCATCAGGTAAGGTATTAACCGGTGGTGTCGATGCGCACGCATTACAACGCCCCAAACGCTTCTTTGGTGCAGCACGAAATATTGAAGAAGGTGGTAGTTTAACTATTCTAGCTACAGCCTTAGTCGACACCGGTTCGAAGATGGATGAAGTCATCTTTGAGGAATTTAAAGGTACCGGTAATATGGAGCTACATCTTGATCGCCGCGTGGCTGAAAAACGCGTTTATCCCGCGATTAATATTAATCGTTCAGGTACCCGTCGTGAAGAATTACTCATGGCACCTGCTGAAATGCAAAAAGCTTGGATCCTACGTAAATTATTACACCCCATGGATGAAATTGCTGCTGTTGAATTCCTCATTGATCGTCTACGTTCAACTAAGACCAATGAAGAATTCTTCGAAGCGATGAAAGGGTAGAGACTAGTCTATCAAGCATAATGACTTATCTTGTACATATTAAGCCGAAAGATCATCTCCTCTTTGTTAATGAAGGGGAGACGGTACTTGATGCGGCGATTCGACATGGTTTTGAATTCCCCTACAGTTGCCAAGCTGGAGTATGCGGTACTTGCGCAGGTGTCTTATTAGCAGGGGAAATTGATTATCTTGAAGAGCCCATTGGGCTAGAAGATGATGAAATCGATGCTGGCTATGCCTTCTTTTGCCAAGCGATCCCCAAGTCTGACTTAGTTATCGAGGTAGAAGGCATTATTAGCCCAGAGGAATTACCGATTATTACGGTGCCCTATACGGTTGGTAAGCATCAACAACTTACTGATGATATTTCTCAAGTATATCTGCATCCTTCTCCAGAGAGTCAGCTACAATACTGCGCAGGACAGTATATTTTCTTAATTAATAGCCGCGGGGAAAAACGACCATACTCCATTGCCAATGCCCCCTTAGGTGAGCATCATATTGAATTACATATCCGTCATGAGGCAGAGAATGACTATGTCAACACACTGCTAAGTGATATTCGTAATAATGATGCTATTGCTATTGAAGGCCCCTATGGTCGCTGTATTTATCGAGATATTGCGGAAAAACCCTTGCTGGTACTCGCTGGCGGCACTGGCTTTACCCATAGTAAAAGTATTATTGAGCATGCCCTCGAGATTAATGCACAACGACCTATTTACCTTTATTGGGGTGCACAAACACAAACAGACCTATATCTACAGCCACTTGCCCAGCAATGGGTTGAAAAACATGATAATTTTCATTTTATACCTGTGCTTTCAGGCACAGACACAGATAATTGGACTGGCCGCACGGGCTTAGTCCACGCAGCAGCACTTGCTGACTTCGATGATTTATCCAGCGTTCAAGTCTACGCCAGTGGCCCCAGCGCCATGGTTTACAGCGCTCTACAAGCCTTTGAAAACAAAGGCTTACGTCGTGAATGGATGTTTTCCGATAGTTTTGACCTTGAAGGTTAAGACTTTTAGTGCCTCGCATTATAGTGAGTAGGTCCTTCTAATCTTGGGGGATAATTCTCCCAAGATTAGAACACCACCACCCAACCACAGTCTAAATTTTTATGATATCTCAGAAAAAAATATTGACTTTTTCACCTTTGCTAATATTGGCTTAATAATTGTTCGGTATATTAGCTCTCATAACAGCAAATAATCTTAGAAAAGATCACGTTATGAAGAGCAGATACTATGAAAGATTTAACAAATACATTATTAAACGACAACGATCAAAATTCAATTAAAAACTACATACTTACAGTAGTTAAGATTGCTGTAGGGGACATTAAAAGACAAGAAGGTCGAGATCATTTCATCACAGACCATGACATTAAACAACAGCTAGAAAAACAATTGCTTGAGCCAGTTTCTGTCGTTGCTTTTTCTGAATGCAGCACGGCACTAGAAAACTTAAACATATTTGAAGACTTATATGTTGACTCAATTTCAGAAGATTCTACTATTGAACAACACCAACAAAATATCAAGATTGCTACTGGTATTGACGTAATACGTTTCTTACTAAAGAAAAAGCAAGCAATGTATACTGATGACTTCTCAAAAATCATGAGTGAAATATCCACTGCATTTTTAACTAAATCTAATGATGCCTCCTCATTAGAAACGACTCTTGAAAAAATATATAATGCTGCCAATAGTGGTGGTTTCAATAACGATTTATTACAAGAAAAGTTATTTTTTATATTTTCTGAACTACTCAATCAATGTGATAAAGATATGTTAAAACAATTATCAGAGCTTACAGTTCAGCTTAACAAAAAGCTAGATGAACAATTTAATAAGCAAAGAGAAGCGATTGATGAAGTTAACCAGAGTGATAATCCAAAACTTGTTCAAGAAATTGAAGAAGTTGCTGATGCCGAAAAATTAAGAATAGCAAATATTCAATTAGTCTCTTTCCAATTGGAAAGTCGATTAAAAGAAAAAATTATTCAAGAGCAATATAAACCTCTACATAAGCGCCTTGATGGATCACAAGCAAATATCAACCGAGCGAGACAGGAAAGAGACGAACGCAATAAGAATGCAATTGCTGAACAAAGAAGGCCTAAATTACAGAAAATTTGCGCCCAATATGAGCAGCATTTGCGTAGTGAACTGAAAAAGTATAAGTATGTTGAAAGAACAATAGACTCTATCACCAAACCCGGTATAAATATATATCTCCAAAAATCATCGATGAAATTAGCAAGTCCTAGTGATGAAATAACACATGTAAATGCATTTAGAAAACTACAAATTGTTAGAGAGATGCTGGCTGCATTAAATGCAGAAGGTCAAACAGCTAGTGAACAAGTAAAAGGACTACAAGAAACTTTTGTTAAAGAGCAAGATTTCCTCGCATCCCATCGAGACCAGGGTACAAAGAGCTTTGTACGTGCGATAATGAATATTTTTTCCTTAGGAATAACCAAGTTATTTGGTATTGATTCACCTGAAGGTAAGAAAGTGGCATCTAGAGTAGGCGATGCTTTAACCAGAAAAGTCCGAGTTGCAAAAACGCATCGTGAACCTGGCAAAGAAAATGTTGATCCAGAAAACAGCAAAAGACCTCGCACCAGTGGCCCAACCCCTGCTGCATAATTAACGATACCAGGTCATCTGTACTCAACAATTTTATAAGCGAAGCGAAGACTTCGGCAAATGCCGAGGTTACCTTGCATGATGGGGGATTCTCAAGGGGAAGAATCGCGATTTTCCCCCTTGAGTGCCGTCGCACGAACTTGGTTCGCGCTGGCATTCCAAACAGGAAACACCACGGGTTTATCCATGGTGTTTTGTATTTTCAACACTGACAAAAATCTTGATAATAAAAACCGAAAAAATATTCAATCATTTTTATATTTGCTAAGACTATCTTAATAATACTGTAGTAGCATCTATTTCGTAAAGCGAGATAGGACCACAACATACTAATTTATAGGTCACTATCATGGACACACTAAAAAAATCACTACTTAATCAAGAAACTTTATTCACATATTTATTAGCCATTTACAATGATGTAGTCAGTCAATTGAATTCCCCCCGGGACAAAAGCACTGATCTTAAAAAAATAAAGAACTTTAGTGGCGTCGATGATATCTTACATAATCTGCGTCAATACTTTATGATTGGATGCAGTGAATTATCTGCTGATGAAATTAGCACGCTGAAAGTGATGAATCGAAGAATAAAATCCTACTGTACCAAGAAAACACAGGAAAAAATCTCTTTTGTAGAAATGCAGAGACTTACTAGCATACTAAAAGCTTCATTCATATTAGATGATGAGGTTAATAAATTATTATTTAAGCAAACGCTAGAATTCACACGCGATACTACAAGACGAAATGGACAGTTTTCTCAAGGAGAAAAAATACTGCCTAAGCAAAAGTGCACTATGCCAAACGGTGATTACACATTTTTTCAACCCTATATGGAACGTGCCAGCTATCATTTTGAGGATGAAGAAGCTCAAATAAAATTACCGCGATTGATTAAGTCATGCCGACTCTATCAATATTATTTATTAGATAAATTAACTAGTGAGTATGCAGTCAAACAGGAAATTATCGATAATTGGACTGCTCCAAATGTTTATGACAGAATCTGTCTATTTAACAAACCTATTAGCGAAAGCCATCCTGAAGAAGCTGACTTTGCCCTCTTAAAATTACATGCGGTTAATAAAATGCTTTATGCACTAGAAAACAAGCAACAATTGCCTCATGAACGTTTACAAGGTTTTAACGATATACTAGCAAATAAGCGTAAGTTGCTTTCAGTGCATCGTGACCGAGGTGTGATTGCATTTCTTAAATCAGTCGGTGAGATTATCGCAGGTGCTATCACCCTAGGTATGACTGTATTTTTTGGTACATTTAAACCCGAAGGACACGCTGTGGTTGATGAGATGCAAAAGACACTGTCACAACGACCACGGGCAGCACGAGCGGCGTAGATAACTTCTACGCCTCTACTGCAACGCCACAGCTAATCCCTGTCGGTATTGCTGCAATGCCGTCTCAGGTTCTTCTAAATGCTCCAGTAAAGCACCAAACTGCTGATACGCCTCTGCGGTTGGTTCTAAATCGATACTTGTTTGTAGGTAATCTTTTGCCTTACCCCAGAGTTTATTACGCATACATAAATAGCCTAGACTCAGTAATAACGCTGGACTATTACCATGACTCTTGAGCCAGCCTTCAGCCACATCTAATTGCTTCTCAGGATATTCTGTTTCTATCTGGCCATATAAGGCAACTAATTCACCATCCCATTGATGTTTTAAATGATCACGCAGCACTAATTCCGCATCATTATGGCTGTGTTGCTGAACCAAACCTTCTACATAAAGTTTGACAATCGCTTTATCTCTACGCAGTGATCGTGATAAACGATCCCATACATGCTGTAATTCATTAGGTTGCCTGGATTTAACCGCTGTGGTTAATAGTGCCTTATAAGCCTGCTGTTCGAGGGCTTGCAATTCCTCGCTGCTGAGAACTTTACGCTTACGTAATTCTGGGATCAATTCTAACAAACATTCCCAATCACCCAATTCCACATACAAATGCTTTAGCAATTTTAAAACATAAGCATGCTTAGGCACCATATTCTGTAAATGCCTTAGCGTCGCTAAACTTTGTTCTAATTGTTGATGACTGTATTGTAATTCAGCCTGAGTGAGTCCCACTGCAATTTCTGAACCGGGAGTACGTTCATGAGCCATACGTAAGTAATCATCACGACGTTCGTAGGCACCTTGCTCTTGCGCTGCTCTAGCAGCGCCCAAGTAATTAATTAATGGCGCTGAATTATATTTTACCTTGCTCATTAATAATTTTTCTGCGGATTGCCACTTACCTTCAGCTAACTCTAACAAGCCACGATTGGTGCGCACTTGTGATTTGCGTGCTTTGCGGCCTGCTGACCAAATTTTCATGCGCTTTGCTAAAGCACCAGTGCCACGAATAAGTAAAATGATATTATGCAAAATTAAAAATAAAATAATCGTGGCCAAGGTTGCGAACCATAGAGGCATTTCCACAGTCCAATTTTGGTAGGCAAATAATGCATAACCTGGATCAGCAGCTATTTTGATCCCTAACCAAACAGCGAAGACTAAAATAATTAAATAGAAAATAAAACGTTTCATATCTAGTTACTTCCTTGTGTCTCTGCCGGTTGATTCGCTTCCTCTTCAACAATGGCTTGCTGTTCCGCCACTTGCACTGCTTGTAGGGTTTTGGATAAATCTGGCAGTGGTGGATCTACATTCACCTGCGCCATTTTTTGTAATGCGCTTACCATAGCTTGAGTTTTCGAAGAGGTGCTCACATAGGCATTATTCACCCAGCTAATGGCTTGCTCTAGACTTTCATGATAGAGGGCATTCTTTTTATGTAATGCTGCCCACTGTGCTTGCGCGAGTAACAATTGTAAATGTTGGTCTAAGTAAGCACGCCCCTGTGGTGATAAGAAGGGTCCCACAGGTTTATTATGATATTGCACAACAACGATATTTTTTAATTTATTCCAACTTTCTTTTAAGCCTTTTTTCCAATTATCGATGTGATGATGATGGTGATGTTTCTTTTTACTGTGTTGCTTATCTTTTGGTTGTTGCTCAGAGGTTGCCGTCACAATAGGCAACGCTTGGATTTGATTACTCAAGGCATCAATTTGTAATAATAAGCCTTCTAAATCTAAATCTGGCAGAGCACGTAATTGCGTCAAATCTTGTGCTAAGCCTTGGCGCACTGAGACTAGCGAAGGATCATGCAAATTCGCCACACGCTTATCTGCAGTTATCAGTAATTTCTCTGCCACTTGCGGACTACCTGCAAACACTAAATTAAAATTAGCTAATCGCACTAAATATTCGACCTCGGCTAAAATCCAGGATCGCTTCTTTTGTCCTTCTTGTTGTTGGGCTTTTTGGATAAAGGCTTGTTGCTGCTGGAGAATATTTTGTTGTTTTTGTACTGCTTGTTGGATATCAGCGACAGTTGCACTCACATGCTGTGAATCTGTAGATTCTTTAACCACCACCGCTTTATTCTGCGTCCACAGATAACCTGCTGCTGCTAGCGCAAGCAAGGCGAGCAATAAACTAAAATAAGCAATTCCACGACCACCTGCACGAGGCTGAGGTGCAGGCCCTGAAGCTGGAGGCGTAGTAGCGGCAGTTTGCTGATCTTGTTCTTTTGCATCACTGACTTGATTATCTGAACTTTTTTTACTCATCTATTCTATTCCTTTGCATAGTGCACTTATGATAGCTTCATCGGTGGCATTCTCCGCCACAATGATAGGTTGCCCGTAGCCTAATTCTCTAGCTAACTTTAGCATACGTTGGCTAACTACGAGTAATGTTGATTGTACCAATAAGTGTTTATTTGCCTCACCCAGTAGTTTTTGTAAATTTTTTAAACTTTCACCACTGGTAGCTAGGACGATATCTATTTTATCCTTTTGCCATATCTGTTGCAGCACCCGCACATCTGTACTCGGGCAAATGCGCTGATAACTCACTGCCTCAGTCACTATCGCACCACGCTGCAGTAAAGTCTCTTGCAGCACTTTGCGCCCACCAAGCCCGCAGAAAATCATACAATGCTTATGCGCTATATTATGCAAAAGTGATAAATTAAGTAAGCCTTCGCTGCTATAGGGTGATTGCGGTTGCTGTGAAACAGGGATCCCATGCTGCTGCATACAGTCAGCAGTGGCAGGCCCAATGGCTAAGCAGTAGAGCTGACCTGGCAATTCAGGCCAATATTGATGCAGATAATCAACGGAAAATTTAACCGCATTGGCACTGATAAAAATAGCATAGTCTACGGAGTGTAATTGTTGGATTTGCTGTTTTAATACCGTATCGTCTTCGATAGCGACTATTTCCAAGGTAGGGAAGGCGGTTACTCTTGCGCCTAATGCAGTTAACTGAGCACATAAACCCTGTGCTTGCGCCGCAGGCCGCGTCACGACAATACTTGTATTTGCGAGGCTAGCGCTACTCAAGGCTTAATTCTGCCAATATTTTATCTGCTCCCTGGGCCAATAGTGCTTCGGCAACCTGTATACCGATGGCAACTGCTGTTTCGGGTGTGCCTTGCTGCTCTGCTTGCAACATTACGCTACCATCAGGCTGGCCTACCATGCCTTTTAAGTGTAAGACACCTTCATGCAACTCAGCATAACCACCAATTGGCACTTGGCAACTACCATTGAGTCTGCGATTCATGGCTCTTTCTGCCTCGATACATACAGCAGTAGGCTGATGATGTAATACTTGCATCATCTCTTGGATATGTTGATCATTGCGTCGACATTCAATCGCTAATGCACCTTGACCAACGGCTGGTAAGAAATGCTCGATAGATAAAGATTCTTTGATACGCTCATGGAAATCTAGACGCTCTAAACCAGCCTGTGCAAGCAAAATAGCATCATAATCACCATTATCTAATTTTTTTAAACGTGTGTTCACATTCCCACGTAATAACCGCATGGTTAGATCCGGCCGTAATGCACGTAATTGGCACTGGCGCCGTAAACTTGATGTGCCAATGATGGCACCATGAGGTAATTCACTGAAACTGGCATATTGATTTGAGACCAAAGCATCGCGTGGATCATCGCGTTTACAAATCGCTGTAAGAGATAAATCTGCAGGTAAATGCACCGTTAAATCTTTCACACAATGTACTGCGATATCCGCCTTATTGTTTAATAGTGCATGCTCTAACTCTTTAATAAATAGACCTTTTCCGCCAACCTTGGTGAGCGACACATCTAAGGTTTCATCACCTTGAGTGGTCATACCAATAACTTCAATAGTCTCATTGGGATAATGCTGTGCTAATTGCGCTTCAATCCAATGCGCTTGCCACAAAGCCATAGCGCTTTGTCGTGTTGCAATCCGGATCATGAAAGATACCTTGTGTGATTAAACAAATTAAAACCGTTGTGAAGGTACAATAAGTGAGTACAAATAACAACTAAACTTCACATGAGCGAACCAAGTTCTCGCTACGGCAACTTCAGGAGAGTCTAGGCTGACTTCACTTCAGAATCCCCAAGCATAAAGTACTCGCAGCAAGTTGCAGGGAATCAAGTTGAAATAAACTACACACTATGGAGTATACTCAGTTGCTAACAATTGAATATTTCGAAAAAAACATAAAAATAATTTGCAGAAATACGTCAAGTGGTTCACAATAGTCCGCTGATTTTCATGTATACGAAACGAACTTACAAAAATTCACTTCGTATAGTTTATCTTAGACACTAGAGTAATCAAGGGAGATCTTGACATGGCAAGGCCAAAGAAAAAAACATCTGCTGCAAAAAAACCTGCAGCGAAGAAAACCACTGCTAAACGTACAGCAGCGAAAAAAACCACAGTAAGAGGTAGAAAACCTGCTGCGAAGAAAGTAACCGCCAAAAAAGCAAGTACTAAGCGTACAGTTGCTAAAAAAACAACGGCAAGAAAAGCTACGGCCAAGAAAACAACCGCTAAAAAAGTCGTCAAAATGAGCTTTTTAGCTGATGTGAAAGCAGCCGAAACTGCTATGGAAAAAGCACAACAATCATTAGTCAAAGCACATGACAAAGCTGTTGCTTCACTACAAAAAGCCCATGATCAATTAAAAGCAAAAGTTGAAAAAACTACCGCTAAACTTAAAAAAGCCCAAGCCACGCTTGCAGATAAAAAAGCACGGGCAGCCGCTAAGAAAACTGCAGCGACTAAAGCACAAGTGGCTAAAGCGAAAGAAGCCGTTGCTGAAATTAAAGCAGTTGCAAGCACATTGAAAGCAGAATTAGTAAGCACCAAAGCTGACTTACAAACTGCTAAAGATGGTCAAGCACGCCACGAAGCCATGAGCAAAGCCATTGCTAAAGCCACCAAAGATGCGGCTAAAAAAGTTGCAGCTAAGGCTAAGAAAAAAACAACAGCGAAGAAGAAAACCCGCAAAGTTGCTAAAGCCAAAGTAAAATCAGTGGCTGCACCAGCTCCGGCAGCAGTCGTCGCTGACATGCCAGCAGAAGAACCAGCACAGGATGAAACGACAAATCCTGCAGTTGCTGCTGCATAAAGCCCTTTCTATCAACAACCACGGGGCTACCCGTGGTTGTTTGCTTCTTTGAATACCTACACGAACCAAATCTACACACGCAAAAATGGACACTCGTCAAAAAAATGCGCTAAAATGGCTTAAATTTGTCACATGGAAAATAATAACGCATGACTACTCAGGTGCAACGCCGATCTTCATTGAATCAATGGTGTAGTAACACTTATGCACGATTTTGTCAGCATATTGAGAATTTTTCCCCACCTTATAAAACATTTGCCTTGTTTGGAATCATCAATTATCCACTTTTCTATATTTTTGCCTACCATATCAACCGCCAAGATTACACTAATCTGACCATGCGCTTGATCGCAGGTGTACTCTGCCTCGCACTTTTATTGAAAGATGCTTGGCCAGATAAGCTAAAACTCGCATTACCTGCCTATTGGTACCTGACACTAATTTATTGCTTACCCTTCTTCCATACCTATTTATTATTTAAAAACCATGGTTCACCCATGTGGCAACTGCATATCATGCTAGTCCTATATATGCTGATCTTGGTGGTAGATTGGCTTAGCTTTGCTATCATCTTGCTCATTGGAACGCTGATTGCCTGGGCTATCTACAGTATTACAGATGGTACTATTATCGTCATCGGTAAAAATATCCCTGCTGCAATCTGTACTTATATCTTTGCCATTGTTATTGGGGCATTATTCTCTCGCAGTCGCTTACACATTCGCGAAAACTCGAAACTCAAAAAACATTTACAAGGCATGACCACGGTAGCATCCAGTATCGCTCATGAATTAAGAACACCACTTGCCAGCATTCGCTCAGGAATAAAAGGCAGCAAACTCTATTTACCCACATTAATTGCCGCCTATGAAAAAGCCCGCCAAGCTCACTTAGATATTCCGACAATTCGTCCACATCATTATGAAGCTTTACTCACTTTACTGGATGATATCGAAGCGGAAACTCATTTCTCCAATACCATGATCAATATGCTATTAATTAAAGTGAACCGTACCGCCATCAGTGAAAGTGAAATGCAATCCTGTTCCATTGCTACCTGTATAGACGAAGCTATCCGCCGTTATCCCTTTCACCCCAGTGAACAAGCACAATTGATCCATTGGGATCCTAAACAAGATTTTATTTTTAAAGGTAATGAGTTACTGACTATCCATGTATTATTTAATTTAATGAAAAATGCGCTGTACTATATCGCCGAAGCAGGCAAGGGTGAAGTCACCATCTTTATTACAAAAACTAGAAAATTCAATCAGTTACACTTTAAAGATACGGGCGCAGGCATTGCCAATGATGCATTACCTAAATTATTTGAACGCTTTTACACAACCACCCCCAATGGGACTGGTGTTGGCCTAGCGTTTTGTCGTATGATCATGGAAGGCATCGGAGGATCAATTCACTGTGATTCAGTGGAGAGCGAGTTTACGGAATTTGTATTAATTTTTCCAAAAGTTTGAGTCAATAAGGTAACACAATGCCACAACAATTATTCGCCTGCTGCTATTTTCCAAGTACTGTGATGTTAGTTGATGATAGCCAAAGCTTTCTAACGAATCTTAGTTTTGAATTGGACCCCAAGTTAGTCTATGAACTGCATGATGATCCGAGTGCGGCACTGGACTACTTAACAAATGATTATCAAGCAAGTTGCGTCTTTCAACGTAGCTTAAGTACGAACGCTGATATTGGTGGTTATGGCTTTTCAAATCAACATACGGTCGATGTTAACATCGATGAAATCCTCATTGAATTATATAACCCAGAGCGTTTCAAAGAAGTGTCTGTGATCATCATTGACTATGCCATGCCAAGACTCTCAGGCCTAGCCTTATGTGAAGCTTTGAAAGATTCACCCATCAAAAAAATCATGCTCACCGGTCAAGCGGATCAAACTGTAGCAGTAGAGGCCTTTAATGCAGGTATCATTGATAAATTTATCATGAAAGATGATCCTAATTTAGGTTATACCATTAATACAGCTATTGCAGAATTACAACAGCGTTATTTTGCTGAACGCTCTATTCCGATTATTCGTACGCTGACCTCTGAAATGAATAGCTGTTTAAATGATCCATTATTTATCGACTTCTTTTATCGCTACTGTAAAGAACAACATATTACTGAATATTATCTCATTGAAAACAGCGGTAGTTTTTTGCTGGTGGATCAAGATAATCAGATCAGCTATTTAATTGTCAAAAATGATGATGACTTAGAAATGCATTACGAAATGGCGGAAAATAATCATGCCGCCGCCAGAGCTGTTTTACAAATTAAAACCGGCGAGGCTATTGCATATTTCACTCAACCTGATTTGTATCACAAGGCATCCGCCAGCGACTGGGAAGAAAATCTATATCCAGCACATCGCCTTGAAGGCCAACGTCGTTATTACTATGCCCATGTAGATGGGCATCACATTGACTTAGTGAATCCAGAGCGGATCACCAGTTACCAGCACTATCAAGAACATGTGTGGCATGAGATCGCTACATCGTCGTAAGTCTTATTGTTGTAATACCGAACGTGGTAGGGTGATAATGCTATACCGCATTTTGTAAAGCATTATTATGACAATACTTTCCCTGGTATTACAGGTGATCCAGGACGATTCAGCCTTTCTTCAGCAGCACAATCACTACCAGCACTACTGCGCAACGGTGATGATGGTATTGACCCTTTACGACTTCCAGTAGAACGACGTGGTGAAGCTGGCAGACTTTGGCTTGAGAATTGGCTAGCAGACGATGATTGAGAATGCTGTTGTCCTGTAGTAATAACAGCGTTTGCGGCTCTAAACAAAGCAGCAGTATCATAAGGTCGTGGTGACTGCCTGCCTTGCTCACTACCAGCAGAATTCTGCGTACTTCCTGCTTCACCTACATGTAAGCCATAAGCAGCTTCTCTTGCTCCTCGTGCTCCAAACATTGTCATCGATGAACAATCATTACTATCACTTAATCCTCGTTCAGGTGTTGCAGAATAACATTGTGGCACCATTGCTGGCACCGCAGTGGCTGCACGGCGTCGAGTTGGCACTTTTGAAGATCCTGCTTTTCCACTCTGACCACCTGCATCAAGCAATAACTGCTGAAGACACTTCACTGAACTACCCACCACAGCAGTGTGCATATGTTCGCCCGCTTGTCTTTGTGGAGCTTGGGAAGGCACTTGCTCCGGCACCACTTGTGCTGTGTTCTCATGAGCAACTTGCTCACTAGCAGTCTGTAACTGCTGTTGTTGCAACTGAATTTTCATCACTTCAGCGGCAATCTGAATGGCACAGGTTAATTGTTCTGGTGTTTGGATCATACCTGGACGTTGAGTTTGAGTACGAAAATCATGTAACGCATTCGCAATATTTACGCCTATCTGCTCATCACTACCCGTAAAAATTTCATCATAATGCTCATATAAGTACTCAGCAAAACCCAAGGTGCCTGCTCGACCAAGTCCTGCTGAACAATGCTGCGCACGTAATATGTTACTATTAAAGAGGGCATGTATAAAACGATAATCTGCTGCCGTTAATGATGCAATCGCCTTATGATCTTCCCAATTGGGTACATGTATTAATACAGCATATTTAACTTCTTCTCGCGTTTCTATGTTGCACGGTGAATCAACTTCATCATCCAGTATAGATAAAGCATCCTCTGAGGCTTCATCGGATGAAATACTGACATCAGTAAATCCTATGCTAGTGCGTAAATCATCATAAGAACTTCGGCTTTCAGCCTTGGACATTTGAACTTTTGTTGACCGAGTAATCTTTAAATACCGTACTTCGAAATTATCAGTACTTAGTAAATCGTATTCCGTTCCTTTCCATTCATCAGGCATAATACTCGTACGAATTGAAAAGTCGCTATGCGGCTGTGGATAGCTAATTGCATTACACTGTGTGGGAAAACGTTGCTGGCACTCCTGTGAATAACTAAAATAATCATAATATTTTGTACCATTTTTTGCTGAACCTAAAGCCATCAGCATTGAGATGGATCGCTGTTCATTGAATACAGTAGCTTCAAACAAGCGCCCCACAGCATTAGCGTCTTGTGGACCTTCCATGATATGAGTTGTTTTGTTAGGGGCAGTATTTGCATTGTACTCTGGGAAAAAAGGCTCTATATAGCGAGGATAATCGGGATAACGACAAGCGTAATGATTACGTTGTGTTACATCAGACTTATCACGATTCTGTCTATATGTATCATATAGTTCAAGATATCCTGGCATATAGTAACCAAAACCGGGTTTACTAAAATACCGCCATTGCCCTTGTGACTCATCAATTTCTTCTGGTTGTTTCGTTTGTTGCTTTGCTTTTCGTGCACAGTTTAAATACTGATTACCCTTGACAGGTTTATAGGGTACGTTTCCAACAACAAAAAAAGCATAATTAGGTGGTAATTCACCATTCATCACTTTTTCTTTTAATGTAGCTTCATCTAGTGCAACTGCTCTAAAATTAGCTGCCAATTTTTCCTGGGCTACCGTTGAAATGATCTGAAGTGTTTCATGTTTTAATATATGTTGGGGAGTAGCGGACATAAGGTTTTCTCATTTATTGTATTTATGCGGGTATTATCTCATATTTTGAAGTATGTGGTACAGAGAATAATGACATAACAAATGACTACAGTAGACTATTGTTACTTCTCCCAGCCAGACTGAGTAAACTCAGGATACGCCACCATACCACAACTCATCACATCCATACCCTTATATTCATCTTCAGGTTTCACTCGTAAACCGATCAATAGTTTGATCACATGCCAAAAGATTAAACTCGTAAGCAAACACCAGGCAATAATCACAACAATTCCTAAACATTGGATCCATACTTGATGTAACCAACCGTGCTTTAAACCACTGATTTGTGCCAAAGCTTTATAATTCTGGGAAAAAGTAATAGACACCAAACCTAAGATCCCACCAATACCATGGGATGCAATGGCACCGACAGGATCATCAATATGCCATTTGTCTAAAAGTAAAATAGCCAATACCACTAATACACCGGCAACAACGCCATAAATCATGGCAGCACCCATGCTCGGGCTGATAGGTGATGCTGATATTGCTACTAAGCCCGCCAACGCCCCATTGATCATAAAGGTTAAATCTACGGCGCCATTTAGAATTCTCGCCACTAGCATCGCAGCTAACATACCGCCTGCACCTGCTGCAGTAGTATTGATAAAAATACCCGCCATGTTTTCGGCAAAATGATTATTGGTAGCAATGAATATTGATCCACCATTAAAACCAAAGCAACCGATCCAAATCATGAAGATCCCTAAGCCTGCCAAGGGAATATTGGCACCGGGTAATGGTCGAGTTTTACCTAATGTATCATACCGACCCTGGCGTGGCCCCAGTAAACACACCCCGGTTAATGCTGCAGTGGCGCCAGCTAAATGCACAATACCCGCACCTGCCGCATCAATGAAACCTAATTGTTTGAGAAAACCGCCTCCCCAACCCCAATAGGCTTCTACTGGAAAGATAAATCCCACCATGACGATGGCAAAGAATAAATAAGACCAAAACTTTAAGCGCTCAGCCGTCGCCCCGGCAATAATCAGCAACGGTATCACTGCCAAAACTGCATGAAAAAATGCACCGGCTAGGTGAGTGTAAGCCGTTGTACGCAGAAAGGTGGGGAACATATCGTCGGCAGCAATAAAATGAAAATCAGGAATATAGGCATTGATTGCACCTTGATTGCCAAACACAATATGATAGGACACGAGTAAATAGACTAAAATACCCACGGCAAAAGCTGCAATATCTTTAGCTAAAATATCCGTGGTATTACGTGCACGTACTAAGCCTGCATTGAACATACTCAAACCGGCAACCATCCATATCACCAAGATCCCCGCAGCAAGGATATAAAATGTATCCAGCGCAAACTGTATTTTTGCCATGATGGTTCTTCCTTGAAATTTTTATCACTCAGCTCTGCAGCATCAAAACTCTACGCCATATCCAAGCACTTGTCATTTGCAATAGCACAAGCTCACTCAAGACATTTACTACAGCGCGTCATCTCCTGTTTCGCCAGTACGGATACGTAATACTTGCTCTAAGTCATAAACAAACACTTTACCGTCGCCAATTTTGCCCGTACAACAAGCTTTACTCAAAGCTTCAAGCACCGCTTCAACGCGGTCATCACTCACTGCTAGTTCTACTTTAAGCTTTGGTAAAAAATCTACCACATACTCAGCGCCACGGTACAATTCCGTATGGCCTTTTTGGCGCCCAAATCCTTTCACTTCGGTCACAGTCATACCGTTAATACCCACCTCGGCTAAAGCTTCGTGGACATCGTCCATTTTAAACGGTTTAATGATGGCTGTAATAAATTTCATGCATTCACTTCCTCTTCTTCATTTTGTGGCAGAGCTACTAAAGTATACCCCTGTGAGTGTCCATTTAATGTTCTTTTAAGCACGTAGATGTTGACTGGGAAAAAATGAAACACCATTAATCCTAATAATACCCATAGTCGATACTCAGGGTTTAATAAAATATCTATTGGATAGCCTAAACACTTGACGATCAACATACTTATTGCATAAATTGATAGTGAGATGTATGACGTTATGCGAAACGCGCGAAAGACATGTTTCATGTAGATCACTGTTGCAAGTTTCCACGTTCCATTTAATTGATTCATTTTGCACCTACAATTGCGACATAATGAGAGGCTATCATGATCGATCCTAAACTATTTGACCAAATGGCTAAACGCCTAAGTGACGCTGTTCCCCCCATGATGAAAGATGTTAAACACGATGTTGAACAGAATTTTCGTAGCATACTACAAAGTACCTTTGGGAAGCTAGATCTAGTGTCTCGCGAAGAGTTTGATGCCCAAGCTGCAGTCTTAGCCCGTACCCGTGAAAAGCTAGAAGCACTAGAAAAGCATGTGGAACAATTAGAAGCCGCCCACAAACCCAAACCTGCCAAGAAGAAGCCACCGAAAGATAAAGAAAAGTAGCTTTCCACACATAATCACTGTATAGTTGCATAATAAAAATAACCTTAAATACAAGGATGCAACCTTATGAGTATTGTCGCGATTGTCTATTCTCGCGCCCAAACAGGGGTACATGCTCCATTAGTCACGGTAGAAACCCACCTCTCCAATGGTTTACCAAAATTTTCCATCGTCGGTTTACCCGAAGCTGCAGTCAAAGAAAGCAAGGACCGAGTGCGCAGTGCCATTATCACCTCTTTGTTCCAATTTCCTTCGCGACGCATCACCGTCAATTTAGCACCAGCAGATTTACCTAAGCAGGGTGGGCGTTTTGATTTACCCATTGCGATTAGCATTTTACTGGCCTCAGGACAGTTACCGAATACCGATGTCTTGCGCTACGAGTTAGTAGGAGAGCTTGCCTTATCAGGTGAGTTACGCGCAATTCACGGTGTATTACCTGTTTCTATTGCCAGTACAGCCACAACTCGACAATTGATTGTACCCGTTGATAATGCCAGTGAAGCGAGTTTACCCAGTCGCGCTGAAATCCTACCAGCAAAGCATTTACTCGATGTCTGTAAGCATCTCAAAGATGGCAAAACACTTACTACGTTTACTGAATCTAAGCCAGCATCAAAACCACATGAATACCCTGACTTGAAAGATATTCACGGTCAACAGCAGGGCAAACGCGCCTTAGAAATTGCTGCAGCAGGAGGGCATAGTTTATTATTTTCTGGTCCGCCCGGCACTGGCAAAACTATGCTGGCACATCGCTTACCCGGGATCATGCCCGCATTAACCGAAGCCCAAGCCTTAGAGGTCGCCGCGATTCGTTCCATCAGTAAAAATATGGATATTGAACATTGGCAACAACGCCCCTTTCGCGCACCTCATCATTCCGCATCAAGCGTAGCCTTAGTGGGTGGTGGAGGTAACCCAAAGCCAGGGGAAATTTCCTTGTCCCATCATGGTATTTTATTTTTAGATGAATTGCCGGAATTTAATCGTCAAGTGCTAGAAGCACTACGAGAACCATTGGAAACAGGTATGATCACGATTTCTCGCGCTACCAATCAAATTACTTTCCCTGCGCAATTTCAGCTAATTGCAGCGATGAATCCGTGTCCCTGCGGTCATTATGGCAGTACCCATGAATTATGTTTATGCTCACCAGAGCAAATCCAACGCTATCAAAGTAAAATCTCTGGGCCATTATTAGATCGGATTGATTTACAGGTAGAATTATCACCGATTAAACAAGCACTATTACTAGAAACAAACAGTGATGCTGAAACCAGCGCAACAGTGAGGCAACGTGTTATTCAATGCCAACAACAGCAATTTAAAAAACGCCAACTATTAAATTATCAACTGCAGGGCGATATACTGAAAAATGCCTGCTTATTAAGTAAAGCCAATAAGCAATTTCTCGGCCAAGCTATGACACGCATGAAATTGTCCGGTCGTAGCGTCCATCGGCTATTGCGTGTGGCAAGAACCATTGCTGACTTAGCTGCCAGTAAGCAAGTAGAACAACCGCACTTAGCCGAAGCACTGTGCTATCGACAACGCGGCTACAAACCATAAATAGACCCATAGTTTATTATTTGCTTATATATGATATATTGAAACCTGGTATGAAGATGGCTATACCCCCACAGTAAGTAACGGGGAAACCGGACGCAGATACAGGGATAATCAATATGTCTGAACAAAAAATAAGCTTAACCCCCTTACAAAATGCAGTTGCCTCATTGCGGACTGCGCTGACCCAACCACTCAATGAGTTTACTCGGGATGCGACAATTAAGCGCTTTGAATATACTTATGAATTATCATGGAAAATTCTCAAGCGCTATCTAAGCACACAGATGGAAATCGAAGAACATCAAATCAAAAGTATCTTTCGTCAAAGTGCACGTGTTGGTTTAATTAATAACCTGGAACATTGGTTTAACTATCATAAAGCAAGAAACCTAACCTGCCATACCTATGATGAAGAAACTGCAGATGAAACTTACGAACACGCGAAACAGTTTATTCATGATGTAGACTATTTACTTGAACAGTTGGAGAAACAATGTGGCCGTTCAACTGACGACTGAAGAGAAGAAAATTGTTGTAAACACGATGCAGCAATATTTGCCAAATATTGAATTTAAAATATTTGGTTCTCGCGCAAAAGGCCATGCTAAAGAATTCTCCGATTTAGATATTGTGATATTAAGCCAAGAGAAAATACCCTTACAGGATTTGTTTCTTGTTACTGATGCCTTTGCTGAAAGCGATTTACCTTTTATTGTAGATCTTGTAGATTGGCAGCGGATTACTGAAGAATTTCGTGAAATTGTCAAACAACAGATGGTTGCATTGTAGTAATATTATGAATTTAAGAGACTTACACTATTTAGTTGCAGTGGCTGATTTAAAGCATTTCGGTAAAGCTGCTGAATCCTGTCATGTGAGTCAACCCACCTTAAGTGCACAAATTAAAAAGCTTGAAGACTATCTAGGCGTGCAACTCATTGAGCGTAATAGTAAACAAGTGATGCTCACCCCTGTAGGGGAAGATATTGTTGCTAGAGCGCGGGTTATTATTAGTGATGCTGAGCAAATTAAAATAATGGCTAAACAATCGATTAATCCGGAAACAGGGAGTCTGACGCTAGGGGTTATTCCTACGCTGGCCCCCTATCTCTTACCGCATGTTGTGCCTATTTTAAAAGAACATTACCCGCAATTAGCTTTATATTTTTATGAAGATAAAACTGCACACTTGCTGGAAAAGCTAAGTCAAGGGGAATTAGATGCTATTATTTTAGCATTACCCGTACCCCATGAGGGTTTAAATATACGTAAGTTATTTTCTGAGCCTTTCTTTGTGGCCATGCCCAATGACCACCCACTGCGTGAGCATGAGGAAGTCTGCAGTGATGAATTAAATGATGAAAATTTATTATTATTAGCAGAAGGGCATTGTTTAAGAGACCAAGCTTTGGAAGTTTGCACTCATATTGGTATGCAGCAACAGGCACCTTTTAGCGCCACGAGTTTAGAAACACTACGACAAATGGTTGCCGCAGGTGCAGGGATTACTTTATTACCCGCCTTAGCGGTACATACCAAAATTGCTAATAGTGAACAGATTTGCGTCAAACCCTTCAGCAATCCCCAACCCGTTCGCGAAATCGCTATGCTATGGCGAAAATCTTCTGCATTAACAACACTATTAGATAAGATTGCATTGTTATTAACAGAAGAATTTGCCTGAGTAACTAAATTGCACCTGTCGATTTGACTAGCATAAAATCTTAATTAAACAGCAAGAGTAGCAACTGCATTGCTTCGCTTACTTGAGCTATCAGTTTGACTAGACATACCATCAGAATCTAGGTGCAGTAGGAAAAACATGAACATCAACTTCACCATCTTTATTCCGTAATGGCACACCTGTATTTTTTCCACTTTCTGCTGCAGGGAATAAAGCACTTGAAAAAGTAAGAGGCGTTGCTGATTGATTTGATTCTTTTTTCCTACGCCATGCCTCAAATTCTTTTTTCTTTTCTCCCTCCAAAGTATCTGCAACCGCAGGATTAAATGGAGGTGGTGGTTCTGCTACAACGACTGCAGTAGTAGATATCGTACCCTGAGGATCTGCATACAAATTATGGCTAGCCAAATCTGTATATACTGGCTCAGCTATCTCCCTTCGTTGTAGCGAACCTTCTGTTGTCTCGGCTTTCGAGGATGTAGTTTCTTGTTTTTCTGTTGAATTACTTTGTATCGTCTCTGCTATATCGTCCTGGCCAAGTTTTTTAAGCACCTGTTGCAATAAAGTCTGTATCTGTTGCATTTTATTGGGAGCAATGGCAACAAGCGTTTGCATAACTTCACTTAGGTCGCGAAAATAAATAATTTGCTGCTTATCATGATAGCCTTTAATAATTAAGCTCTCACTATTAAATTGAAAACTTTTCATTTTTAAATGACATGGTATCAGCTTCATTTTAGCTTGATGATACTCAGCTAAATTTTTAATATCTTGAATTAGTTGTCTATTCGATTGGATGTTCTGAGAATTTTCATCTTCACCCCTACGTTTAAAAACCTCTATATTATTTTCTAAAACACTGCTGAAATCAGCTAATGCATCATTTATAGCTAGAATTTCTCTTACATGCTTTGCTTTATTGAGAGCAATCATTTTAATATAATTTTGGATTTTCTCTTTAAGTTCAAAAATCTTTTTTTGCAAAATTATTTCAGATTTTGGTCTCCGCCGATCTGAGAGCATTGAGAAGAAGCCGGGTGGTTTTTCCTGCCCTAAGTCCTTACCATATGCCGTTATTATGTTATCTAATTGTTTTAAATTATATGAGTCTGCCTCCATTATGCGTTGAAGTAACTTATATTCAGCCGTTCTCATTGTACTTTGCGTAGGTGTCATCGTGACTAACTCTTGTATATTGTCCCCAGGGTAGACGAGAAGAAAAATAAACTTACACAGTGAGACAAATAGTGCTGCAATTAATTGTTCAACTGTTTCAATACTAGAATATTCATAAGCATTCAGTACATTACTTAATCTTAATAAAAGACTATTATATACGCAGTTCATATCTGCCGCGCTAATGTGTTGTGAAGAGTAAAATTTAATAAGGTCTCTCATAAACTGTTGGTTAAGCTGCGCTAATGTCATTTTTTTAAGTGGTGAAACTTTTATGCCATAAGTCATCAAAGGGCCATTTATGATTTCCTGAAAGGTATCAAAACTATTATGACGGACTGGATCAGCATAATATTTAGATTGTGGAGTCTCATATTGCGTATGTGTTAGCTCTATTATGCAAGGAGCGTATATCTGTTTATTCTCACATAGTGTCATCCATAGATTTTCATCTGCTATGCGCTGCTCTTTATTAGCAACGTGCACGTTACTAATATTTAACTGGGAAATGGTTGGATTTTTCAGCATCAATCCATTTAACATCAAATAAAGTTGTGAATCGGAGTAATGCCTCTTTTCTGTTAAGCTAGGACCTACTCCATATATAGTAACGTGTTCTGCAACTAGGCTGTCATAAAAAGTGACACTAGCTAAATTAGGACAGTTTCGCTTGGAAAAGACGGCAGCAAATTTTTCTTGCCAAATACGCTTACCTTGGAAATCAAGCTTGGCAAAATGCAAATGACAGCGCTGGGCTGCAGGCATAAGTGCCGTTAACATATCGATAAAACCCTGATTTACTTTTATATCAGAAAAGAATAGTATTTTTTTATTCTCTGAAGGTTTGTCTCTATTCTTTAAGCCACTTAGCCATACATCAACTATTTGGTTATTGCCATTTATGTTTTCAGCAAAGCTACAACGGTTAAACTTGATTAAGCTTGGACCTTGTTTACCCCAAAATATCTGGCTATTTTCCTCTGTCAGTGCCTCTGCTTCTTTAAATCGTATACCAGAAAACTCTAAAGCTTGGTGTTTTGCTAGATCTGCATTGATATTGTCTCCAGCATTATAAGTATGCCAAGTTAATTTATTCTCTGCTGAGGAAGCCCAATTGAAGAATTGCAAGCAATAAGCAAGTTCATCTGCATTAGTAATATGCTTTATATCAACAAATTCTCTCTGCTGTATTTTTGGCATATAATAACGTGCATAGGCACGAATTAAGGCGAACTTTAGTCGACAGATGTCAGGCATATTCTTATCTGTAGAATCGATGAGAGGAGATAAAAAGACGGGCGCATCATCAAGCGTTAAAGTTATTCTACGCTCGCCTATCTCAATCGGTGTAGTACGAAATTTGTCAATTAATGCTGTAGGCTCCACATCCTCGAACTGCCTTAGATAATTTTGAAAAACATTAATATTATTTTGTAAAGCTTTAGCATACGTGCGCAATTGCTTGGCACTTGTACTCTCTGGTGCTGTCATTGTTTTGCTCTCTAGTTTCAAAAATTCGGCCGCAAGCGACAGAGATTGTTTCTCATGTAATATGTGATGGCGAGATGCCAACTTTATACTCTCTTGTGTACCCATACTATGAGTTGGCTTGCTATTATACGTCAGTAGAATTAACAAAATATTAACTTGACTGATTAGAAAAAATCCAATACCTTGCAGCGCCTTAAATACAAATTTGAGAATGGCCATGACGGATAATATTATTGAAATTCAAGAGCTTAGTAAGTTTTACCAAGATCATCTGGTATTGCACTCGATCAATTTATCTGTACGAAATGGCGAATTTTTGACCTTATTAGGTCCCTCTGGCTGTGGTAAGACGACTCTATTGCGCCTAATTTCTGGTTTTGAGCAACCTAGCAGTGGCAAGATATTAATTGATGGCTATGATACTCAAGGCTTAACCCCACAACAACGGCATGTGAACACAGTTTTTCAAAATTATGCTTTATTCCCACATATGACTGTTTTTGACAATGTAGCCTTTGGCCTGCGTTGCCAGAATTTGCCTGTGGTTGAAATATATGAACGAGTCATGACAATGCTGGAAACCGTGCATTTAAGTGAGCTAGCTCAACGTAAGCCAGAACAACTCAGTGGTGGCCAACAACAGCGGGTTGCTATTGCGCGAGCAGCAGTTAATCGACCTTTAGTCCTTTTGCTTGATGAACCAATGAGTGCCTTAGATTATCGCTTACGTAAGAACATGCAGATTGAATTAAAGCAGTTACAACGTGAGTTGGGTATCACGTTTATCTTAGTAACCCATGATCAAGAAGAGGCATTGTCCATGTCAGACCGCATTGTGCTACTTAATAATGGTACTATTGAGCAAGTGGATACACCACGACGTCTATATGAAGAACCCACTAATTTAACAGTGGCTAAATTCATAGGTGAAGTAAATATTTTTGACACGGCTGTAGATAATGTCTCAGATGGCCATATTGATGTAGTCATTGAAGGTGAACATCACCGCTATAAAAATACCAGAGATTTTGTTCAAGGTGATAAGATACATTTATTGATTAGGCCTGAAGACTTACGTGTGTGGAGTATCAATGAAAAACCTCGCACCGAAGATATGTTTCCAGGCACTGTGGAAGAAATCATTTATAAGGGCAAGACTGTTGATTTAATGGTGCGTTTAGATAGTGGAAAAATTCTTCACGCCACTGAATTTTTTGACGAAGATGATGAGTACTTGATTTATAATATGGGTGAAAAAGTCTTAGTAAATTGGATCCCAAATTGGGAGGTGATTTTGCCTCATGAACAATAAAAATCATTTCCGTACAGGAGCTATTTCAATTACTTGGCTTTGGCTGGGTCTCTTCGCACTCTTAGCCTTTGCTTTGGTATTAGCCAGTAGTGTACTCTCACATAACGATCAACATCTACTTGTTTACACCTTAACCATACAAAACTATCTACAAGTGTTTAATCCTTTATATTTGAGAGTTTTTCTACGTTCATTTTATCTCGCAGGCGTATGTACGTTATTGTGTTTATTAGTAGGTTATCCCTTTGCCTATTTCTTATCTCAACTAAAGAGTACTTATAAGCATTTTCTCTTTCTGTTGGTTATTATTCCCTTCTGGACTAGTTCACTGATCCGTAGTTATGCCATGATCGCTATCTTAAAAGCCAAAGGGCTATTAAATACCTTGTTATTAGCCATGGGTATTATTCATACTCCTCTAAATCTGCTATTTACTAACTGGGCAGTCATCATTGGCCTAGTATACAACTTACTCCCATTTATGATCTTGCCTCTTTACACAAATTTACAGCGCTTAGATAAAAATCATATTCAAGCGGCTGAAGACTTAGGTGCTACGCCTAGTACGATATTTTTTAAAATTATTCTGCCACTCTCCAAACCTGGCTTAATCGCTGGATGTATCTTGGTATTTTTTCCAGCTATGACCTTATTTTATATTCCGGATCTGTTAGGTGGCGCTAAATCACTATTACTCGGCAACTTGATCCAACAGCAATTTTTAACATCGCATAATTGGCCCTTTGGCTCTGCGCTGAGTATTGTACTTACTTGCATCATGTGCCTATTCATTATAGTTACCCGTGCTAAGCAACATCGGGAGCTATTATAATGTCTCATCGCAATAATATACTACGTCATAGTTATTTATTACTTGTCTATGCTTTTTTCTACATCCCAATTGTGACTTTGGCCATCTATTCATTTAATAATACAAGCTTTTCACTGGTCTGGCATGGATTTACTTTGCAGTGGTACACAGAATTATTCCATGACTATAATTTATGGGTAGCTACTTACCATTCTTTGTTTTTGGGCATACTATCTGCAGCAATAGCCACTTGCATTGGTAGCTTAGCAGCACTGTCACTATATAAGTATAATTTCTTGGGTAGGCAATTTCTCAATGGTTTGGTATTTATTCTAATTGTTATACCCGATATTGTTTTGGGTATCGCACTATTACTGCTATTCAACTTATTTCATCTCAGTTTAGGATTTTTTAGCTTATTATTGGCACATATCAGTCTTTGTATGCCTTTTGTAATTATCACTGTTTATAGTCGTTTAAAAACTTTAGATAAAAACTTATATGAAGCAGCTAAAGACTTGGGAGCCAAAGAGAGCACCATTTTCTATCACATTCTTTTGCCATTATTAACACCGGCATTGATTGCCAGTGCTCTACTGAGTTTCACCCTGTCTTTTGATGATGTGATTGTTAGTTATTTTGTTTCTGGTCCAGGATTTGAAATCCTGCCATTGAAAATTTTCTCTATGGCGAGATTAGGCGTTAAACCAGAATTAAATGCATTATGTACATTGATTGTGTTATTAACGTTTCTATTAGTCGCACTCTCTCAACTCAGTCTGAGGCGAAAGCCATGATAAGAACTATACTCATCTGCTTATTTTTTTTATTGCCTACTTTTGCATGGGCTAATGATAATAGCGTGAATGTATTTATTTGGGGTGGTGAAATCCCTGATGCAGTAATCCAGAAATTCACTCATGAAACAGGCATCAAAGTCAATCTTTCAACCTATGAGACCAATGAAGCCATGTATGCAAAGTTACGCGCCACGCCGCAGGCTCATTATGATGTGATCCAACCCTCAGGTTATTATGTAGAACGAATGGCAAGACAAGGATTACTCACACCACTTGATAAACATAAGCTGCCAAATCAGCAGTATATCGAACCGAAATTTACCCATAGTGCTTATGACACAGGTAACCACTTTAGCGTACCCTATGTATGGGGTATCACTGGAATCTTTGTTAATCGCAATTATTTTAAAATAAGCCAAGCGCAAAGCTGGTCGCAGCTCTACAACCATCGTTTCAAAAATCAATTATTATTACTTGATGATCCACGTGAAGTGTTTTCGATGACCTTATTGGATCTAGGTTATCCTGCCAATGACGAAAATCCTCAACATATCAAAAAAGCCTATAAGGCACTCAAAAGATTATGGCCAAATATTAAAGTATTTAACAGTGATGCGGTCATTTCCATTGCTAGTGATGAAGATGCCACTGCAGGTATGATCTGGAATGGTGATTTACTCAAAAGCCAACAGGTCAACTCACAATTAAGTTTTATTTACCCGCAAGAAGGCTTTGTGATATGGGTGGACACCTTTGCTATTCCTACGAATGCCTTACACAAAAATAACGCTTATAAATTCATTAATTTCATGTTACGACCTGATATTGCTGCAGAAGCAAGTATCACTGTTGGCTATGCCACAGCCAACCAAGCTGCTCGAGCCTTAATGCCAGATGACATACGTAATAATCCTATAATTTACCCAAATAATGAAGTATTAGCACGCGGGCAGGTACAGCGAGATGTCAGTGATGAGACACTAGCACTTTATGAAAAATATTGGGAAGAATTAAAGCTGTAAACTAATTCAGATCAGGCTTTAATAATGAACCTCTTTCAAGAGTAATTTACTCTTAATTTTTATATCTTGCTTATTTCTTCTATTGTTAGCCCAGTTAATCTTGCAATATTTTCTGCACTCATGCCTTCTGCTAATAGATTCTTTGCCAAAATAATCCGCTCCTCTTGCCTACCTTCTTGGCGACCTTCCTGGCGACCTTCCTGGCGACCTTCATAGCGCAATCGCTGCGCTGCTGTCATCGCCGCTAGCTTTAAAGGCTTTGGTAATTCCTGCACTGTCATTGCAATGACCTCTTTATCCTTTATGCTAACATATTATATATTGCTTATTTCTTCTATTGTTAGCCCAGTTAATCTTGCAATATTTTCTGCACTCATGCCTTCTACCAATAGATTCTTTGCCAAAATGATCCGCTCTTCCTGCCGACCTTCCTGGCGACCTTCTTTATGGCCTTCATAATGTAATCGTTGCGCTGCTGTCATCGCCGCTAGATTTAAAGGCTTTGGTAATTCCTGCGCTGTCATTGCAATAACCTCACTATTCACGTTAGTTTTTCCTCCGAGTACATAGTTTATAATATCACGCCAATAAATGTCATCCATATCAAAGAATTTTTGGAAGAGCTGGCCGACTTCGAGACAAATTTCCCTGAACTCAGCTCGATGTATCTGCCGCATGACCCACTCCATAACACCTGCATGTTCATGATTATTCACAGTTTCTTCTGAAAATTGATTGACATCCACCAGTTGAATCATTCCATTAAACACTTCCTGGGCAAGTTGCTGGTCTTGAGGGTCAAATAAATCGAAAAACCGACTACAGGCTGTATAGCGCCACTTACCCGTATAAAAGACCACTGGGTAGACAACAGGTAATACATTGGTACGGTGAGTTCTGGCATGCTGGTACATAATAGCTAACATATACTCATAAATACGCAACGCCATTAATTGGTCACCACTTGATTGGTGCTCTATGAGCAAATAAAAATATCCGGTACGACCATCTATTTCAGAGCGATACAACATATCCGCATTACATTGGTCTAACGTTGTCTTTATGAAGTTGGTTGATTCAATATGCAATTCCTGCAAATTGGTTTGCTGTAATATATGTTTGGGCAAGTGATGAGTCAGGAATGTTCTGGCAATGCGCAAATCCTTCATGGAAATTTTAAAGAATTCATCATGATGCCTACGCATATCATAGCTTTCATCATCATTATCCGCCTCCTCTTTACTAGGGGATTCATCCACTATCTGCGCCTGTTCATCCGTTATCATTTACTCATCCTTGTTTATAATTTATTTATCCATTTTAACATTCACGCACAAATATGCAAATAAAAATAATATAAATATTAATTGTGGTAAAATACCCTAATGCGAGCATCAGCGTACTTTATCTCCTTGCCATATTTTGTCTGCGCGAACAAATTCCCACGACAGCAACTTAAGGGCTATCTACGCGAACTCCTCTAAAGAGTCCCCAAGAATAAAGTGCCTGCCGGCAAGCTGCGCAGAACCACATTAAATATCCAAGTTGACATTAATGATGATTCTGAGATGATTGATAGCTCAAACACAGAACATTGTATAGGAAACCCCACATGTCTCATGACCATCATGGCCATAACCATGCTGCACCGGAAAACTTTAATCTTGCCTTTGGCTTGGCAGTAGGATTGAATTTAGCCTTTACGATTATTGAAGCATTCTATGCACTCTATGCTAATTCCATGAGTTTATTAGCAGATGCGGCTCATAATTTTGGTGATGTATTTGGTTTATTACTCTCTTGGGGGGCGGCTTGGTTACTCACACGCCCAGCAACTCAACGATATAGTTATGGTTACAAGCGCACAACAATTTTGGCAGCTTTGGTTAACGCCCTGATTCTAGTAGCAACATCCGCGTTAATTGCCTATGAATCCATTATTAAACTCATGCATCCTGAACCAGTGACTGAAATTATCGTCATTTGTGTTGCCTTAATCGGCATTATTATTAATGGCGGTACAGCTTTACTCTTTGTTAAAGGCAGTAAGGGCGATCTCAATATTAAAGGTGCATTTTTACATTTAGCTGCAGATGCTTTAATTTCCATTGGTGTCGTCATCGCTGGAGTCATTATATTGTATTCTGGCTGGACGATTATTGATCCTATTGTGGGCTTACTTATTGTGGTTGCGATTTTATTTGGCACTTGGGGATTACTGCGTGACTCGGTCAACTTAATTATGGATGCCGTACCTCATAGCTTAAATCGAGAAGATGTCTATCATTATTTCCTTCAAATCGATGGTGTGACTAAGGTGCATGACTTACATATCTGGGGCTTAAGTACGAAAGAAATTGCCCTAACAGCCCATATTATCGTCCCTGAACGAACGATAAGCGACCAAGAGTTACATGCGATTACCGACGAATTGAAGCAACAGTTCAATATTCATCACTCCACCATTCAGGTAGAAAAAGGTGAGGGCGATTGCCATGTACAACATACTTGCTAATTATACCCATAGCGTCTCATATTTAGAGTTTTATAGGACAGGAATTTTTCGTTAGCTAAAGACTTTAAATTGCAGGTAATAGCTAGCTATTGGCAAAATTTAAAGTCTTTAGCTAACGGAAAATAACATGCTAGAAAGCTCTAAATATGAGACGCTATGGGTATAGTTTAAAACAGCCCACTGATAAGCCATACAAACCTCCAAGCAACAATCCGTACTAGCTTGACTTTTCGTCGTATTCTTGTACAATGCATCACTTAATAATAAATCAGAGAAGCGGCTTTATTATCATTTTTCAATGACTGGGATCACACCGGTGTGAAGACTGTCCTCGACCTAGCGTCATGCTATCTAGGGAAAGAAGCACTATATCTTGATCTCATATGCTGAAAATAACATACTTGCATGAAAGGTCTTACACCTATTTCTACAGTAAAATTGACTCCATGCAGCTCTCCTCTGACAAAATAATAGAATAATAAGTAAAAGTTTTTGAAAGACAACACTTAGCTAATAATGAATAAAAATTTCTGGCGCTTGTTTCAATAAGCCCAGCAAAAAATATCTAAGAAATAGTACTATACATAGGAGAGCGACCATGCCATTAGCAACTACAGATCACATTGTTAAACAACTAAGGAAACAATTAGCTAGTTACTTAATTCTTACTGAGATGCCCAAAACAAGTACCCCCGCAAGACAGAACTATATTAATCAAGTAACGGTACAATACAATACTGTATTAGGGAAATTACAAGAGCTTCCTGTTGATATCATAGATATCATTCGTTTAGCTATTAGGCTTTCACACACTGTTTGGCAACATAAAGATCAACAAGGACAAGTGGCCAATAGAAGTACTATTGCTCAAGTCAAAAAGAATAGTCTTAATCAAGAACCAATTCTTATCGATGCTTATTGTCTATGTCAAAGCCTTATTCAAGTTCTATGTTATACTGATATTAACCTGAATCGCCGAGACTTTCTTACTGATGAACGATACGAATTGTTAGATCACTTCATTAGTCAAAATGATTCGTCAGATAAAGCTAACCTTTATATTAAACTATTGCATGAAACAAGCAAAAATCCTCACCAACAAAAATACTTACGAGCATTAAACGAAGCAAAAGCATTCTCAGATTCTTGTATCACTCCTGCAAAATATGCTGACACCCTACAGGATGAAAATAGCCGACTGTTTTTCTATATCTTTCGTATTTGTTTTTATGATGATAAACGAGCCATCGGGCCACTAATAGATATCCTACAACAGATACCCAATCCCACGCTAACATTATTATCCCTCAGTTTTCCTAGCACAATTCTAGAGAGCCTAGTGAGACAATTCAGCATATACTGTGACGCTGCACAAATCGAAGCTATTAATGGCCTTGCTATGCCTCAATTGAAAGTCAACGATAGTCACAAAAAAGGTATTGAACAAACGACTTTTGCAAAACTCCGCGAACAACTTAATCAATACTATGGGAATTTAAGCACACATAATCAAACGGCTGATATCCAGAAGACCTGTAAACTTATCCAAGACACACTGGACAATATCAGTAACATACAACCTAGCTGGAACGATACAAATACTATTGACTATACGGCCTTATTTAATGACTTATTCTGTGTAGCACCATTATTACAATTAGACGCAGGGATATTTGCTAAGCTGATGGAAATTTTTTCTTCTGTAAAACCATATAAGGAAAATATAACCAGATTAAAGCACATTGTGCTATCGTCTAAAGGAAACAAAGAATCTGTTAATGACTATATGGCATTCATTCATCAGTTTACCCACACTGTAGATCAAAGAGCTAATCAAAATTATTATGAGTTACTACAACACTGCATCATAGAACATGAATACGAAGCCAGTGATGAAGAATTATATGAACTCAGTCTATACAAATCTATACACGCTATCGCAGTGCTTGAAAAAATTGCATTAGTTGATAAGACAAAAATGACATCGTTGCTCTACTATATTTTGACTTTCAATGCTCATGTGGGAATAAACTCAGCTATTCTGAATAATAAATTCTTTAATGAAGTTAAAGAGGTTGTGTCGAAATATAGGGATTGGCCATTATTAAAGCTATGCTTAGCTGATGTTAAATCATCATTGAACCTCTCAGCAATATTAGCATTCTGCGAAACACTGACATACTCTAAGGCAAATGATCCTGACGCAACCGCAGATAATTCTGCAACACAAGAAGTGACTCTAGGTCCACAAAGTCCGAGCTATTCCAGTGAACAAGCAGTTAATTATATTGCCAGACTACCTCTACTAACACTCGCAGATAAATTGCACGTCACACCCTCAGCAGCGACGCAACGTCTACGCTCACTAGGTACATTATTATTGATTCTCACCATTATCCGCGAAAATGAAATAGCAGCGGAAGTTGCGGATAATGAAACCGTGATGAATTGTAATAGTCAACTTATGATTATACTGGCACATTTGGGTGTTGAATTCTCCACAGTAAGCTCCAACCTGGATTATATTCTTAGCCAAATACTCCCCTCAGTTACCACTCACCTCTCCGTAGATACTGATAATAAGGCGTATATTACCGATCTTGCAGAAAAATTATTCTGTCGTGCACTCAAAAATGGAGCACAGATCGATGATGGTCATATTGCTGGATTAGTGAATAATCTTGAAAAATATTTTCAACCCTTATGTGAGGAAGTCTCCCTCTCACGCTGGTCACTTATTACAAAGTTAATTCACCCTTATACAACAAAAAATTTACGTAAACGTGACTTCGACGATTTATATGAAAAATTAGTCACATACTGGTTTGCTATTGATAAAGATGAGAGACCTTCACCCGATGTAGCAGTCAAAGCGCTTACTACGACCACAGATAACCGTACAATTGACCTTAATGATACTGCCGCGATCACTGAATTATCTAAAAGGAGTAGTATTACAGTAGAAGAATCGGCTCAATTACGTATAGCCATCAACTTTGTTGCTGCGGCAGCTAGGCATAATGTCCTGGGTGCCAGTACAAAATTATTTGCACTAATTAAAGCCGCTGGACCTTATTGCTATAGAAACCTCTGGGAAATTAATGAGCAGGATACTACATTATTAGATACACTGCTCACTCATTTAAGAACTAATTTAGTAAAAATATCATCAAGTGACTCTGGGGAAATTAGCTCTATATTAAATAATATATTTAGGATGTTACTGAGTGAATTTACTTATGCGAGTATATTACCACGTATTCTCAAGCTCTGCGATAATATACCTACTTCGATTTGGGTCCAGAACTTAATTCGTGTACTTGATCCTGAAAAAGATCATGCTCTTGTTAATATATTAACAACTATATTAGACACGAGTGGTACTATTACACTCGCTCGATATGTTAAAGATGCCCAGTTTGATTTAAATGCTCTCTTAGATAGCCGTTCACTGACACCTGAAGATATCATATTGCTATATACATGCTTACCTAATGAGTGCGGTGCAATTTTACATCAGCAAACTTTACCTCCAACCACACCAGCGATTGGTAAGCAACGTAAAATCGCCAATATCCCTACTCAAGTTCTACATATAGATTCCTTCACAGATCTAGCTAGGCATATATTAAACATTTGGACTGACAAGGCCCCACAAGCATTAATAAAATTAATCCCACATCTTATGGCCATGCTAGATGGAGCCAATATCACTGAATATGTTGAAAACTGTTTACTACGACATATGTGTGAGACATTTAACACAAGTCTAACGGTTAATCCAAAGCAATGGGAGATTTTTAAATTTATTTATGAACGTGATGAAAACAGGCAATGGATTAATGGCAGTACACTATTCTCCATAGACCCACTTGCACTTGCAGTGGCCACTGGTATTCCCAGCAATGTTGAGTGGTGCTTACGAAATGATATTGGTAATAAGCACATTACTATGGATTTACATCGTAACACTATAATAAAAAATTATGAAAAATTAACAATAGAGCAACATTTACCTGATACCCAACATCTTGGCTTATTAGAGTTAGTATGTGCACGTGATATCCTTTTAAATAGTAATGATGCTACTAACGAAGTTAATAGTACTAAAACTGAAAAGCAAGAAGCTGTTGAATCTGCCAACCGCTCTCAAGAGTCAGAAAATAAAGATGATGGTAGCAGTACAGATTGTAACAATGAAAAAAACCCTGCAATCGCTGATATAGTATCAATCAGACAAATAACCTATTTATTACTCAAAGAAGGTGTGGTGCCCGCAAGCTTTAGACAACCTCAGTTGCTTGATGACTCACCTGAGTATATGAGAACACTGCTTGCGATCCATATGTTTTTTGAATTATTTTATCCTAGTAACTTGAGTAATGAAGATATCGTGCATAGACTTTCAACAATTGCTACCTATGATGTCAATTTATTTGAATCCTTGTGTCTCACTATCTTTGAACGAAAAAACTACCTAACGCTCATTGAGAATATTACTCCTTTAAATCATGATCAATTACAGCAACAAGGTTATTTCCCACCCGCACAAGTACCATTTCTTGCTCAAATGAAAAATGAAGACAAGGCGAAAATCCTATTAAAGGAAAGCATTAAGTCTTTTATAGAGGCTATATGTATTTTTCTCTGCAATGGTAATGTCGGGTCTTGCCATCCTAAAAACTATTTACTCTATGCAGAATTATCAAAATATTATGAAACAGGCATAAGCGGTGTGATGATCTACCATGCTATGGCATTACATTTTTTAACTCAATCCTTGCGCATGGCTAAAAAACAATTACAGAGTATACCAAATGCTAATACTAATGAGAGAAACAGGCTCGAATACATTATCCGCATGCTGTCATCACGTACATCTAAATTAGCAAAAAAACTATTAGATACTATGCTAAAGACCCTTGATAAACTGGGAAATCCTAGAGCTAATAAGGAGATATGGCCAACACTAAATAATATCTATACAGCACTAGTGACAGATGATGTTACAACTAGCAAGCCTCTGGTTGCTTACCAAGCAATCTGTGGCTTCCTCTGGGAAATACATAATAGACCACAGGAAAGCCAAGCAAATACCTTTTCACCAACTCGCGCTGTAGGTAAAAGTATCAAAAAAGTTACAAGTAAAGTACGTGGTAACAACAGTAATAATGCATCAGCATCGTTAAAAGATGTTGTCGAATATTTATTAAAAGAATATACCTGTATGTCTAAGGAAAAATTTGCAGCTTGTCAGAAAGTGTATGAGGCATACTTAGAAGAAACTCAGAAAGTGCAACAGACCGCCCAAGAAGCTATTAATGTTGATGGCACACATGAAAGTCATAATCCATGGTAAAATAGCTTAGCTTATGAAAAGAACTAAGAAACGAGCTGCTAATTTGGCAGTTCTACTCTTGGTGTTTTTGCACAGGCGAGTAAAAACACCAAGAGTGGAACACCTACTAGCCCCTATAACTCTCACTAACCATAGCTATAACATTAATGCGCCTCATCCCAATTATCACCCATCCCCATATCAGCAACTAAGGGAACAGATAGCTCAGCGGCTTGACACATCACTGCACGTAATTGTTCACCAATAATTTGTGCTTGGTCTGCAGCAATCTCAAATACTAGCTCATCGTGTACTTGCATAATCATAGTCGCAGCTAATTTTTCACTGTCGATAAATTTAGCTACCATGACCATAGCACGTTTGATAATATCCGCTGCAGTACCCTGCATAGGTGCGTTAATGGCTGTACGCTCCGCGGCTTTAACCCGCTGCATATTCTTAGAATTAATCTCGGGTAAATATAAACGTCGTCCGAATAGAGTTTCCACATAGCCTTGCTGCTTCGCTAACTCACGTATATTCTCCATATAATCATGTACGCCGGGATAACGTGCAAAGTATAAATCAATATATGCCTGCGCATCTTGACGACTAGTTTCTAGTTGCTTAGCTAAGCCAAAGGCAGACATGCCATAAATCAAACCAAAGTTAATGGCTTTAGCACTACGCCGTTGGTCAGCACTAACAGCCTCTAACTGCACACCGAATACCTCTGCTGCTGTGGCGCGATGAATATCATAACCATTAGCAAAGGCTTGTTGTAAGCCCTTATCTTTGGATAAATGCGCCATAATGCGTAATTCAATTTGCGAATAATCTAAGGCAACAATTTTCTTATCTTTGGGGGCTATAAAGGCTTGTCGGATCCGCCGGCCTTCCTGCGTACGTGCAGGAATATTCTGTAAATTAGGATCGCTAGAGGAAAAACGGCCTGTGGCAGCGCCAGCTTGATGATAGGACGTATGTACTCTCCCTGTCTTTGGGTCAATCTGTTCTGGTAGTTTATCTGTGTATGTTGATTTTAACTTACTTAAACTACGGTACTCTAAAATTAATTTTGGTAGGGGATAATCATGGGCCAATTCTTGTAGTACAGGCTCTGCAGTTGAGGGCTGTCCCTTTGGTGTCTTCTGCAGTACAGGTAGCTTCATGTGTTCATATAGGATTTCTTGTAATTGTTTAGGCGAACCAAGATTAAAACTTGTCCCTGCTAAATCATAGGCTTGCTCTTCTAAACTAATTAAGCGCTCGGCTAATTCTTTACTTTGCTGGCGAAGTAAATCACCATCCACAAGCACCCCATGACGTTGCACTTCTGACAAAATCGGTAACAAGGGCATTTCTATATCCAAGAAAACACTCTCTAAGCTTTTCTCTTGTTGTAACTGTGGCCATAATTTTTCATGTAGTTGTAAAGTAATATCAGCATCCTCTGCTGCATAGGGTCCAGCATCTTCAAGAGGCACTTGATTAAAGGTTAATTGTTTTGCACCTTTACCCGCCACATCTTCATAATGAATAGTATTCCTACCCAAATATTTTAGCGCTAGGGTATCCATATCATTCCGACCACCACTGGCTAAGACAAAGGATTCTAACATGGTATCGTAGCCAACCCCTTGCAATTGAATATCATGATTAGCTAAGACCGTCATATCATATTTTAAATTATGACCTACTTTTATCAGTTTAGGATTTTCCAATAGCGGCTTTAATGCTTGTAATACATAATCACGTGTTAGTTGTGTAGGAGCATCTAAATAGTCATGGCCGAAGGGTACATAAGCAGCTTCATTGGCTTTAACGGCGAAAGAAACACCCACTAACTCTGCCTGCATGTAATTTAAACTAGTGGTTTCCGTATCAAAGGCAATTAATTTTGCTTGTTCTAACTGAGCCAACCAATTTTGAAATGATTTTTTATCTAACACGGTTTCATAATAATGGTCACTTTGAACATCTACATCACTATCACCTAGCACTTCAGCTAACCATGATTTGAATTCATATTCCTTCAGCAACTCTGTTAAGGCCGCACTATCTGCCTCTGCTAATAATAATTCCTGCGGCGCTTGATCAAGAACAACATCTAATTTAATCGTCACTAATTGTTTCGATAAAGGTAAATCGGCTAAACTAGCCCGTAAATTTTCACCCACCTTACCTTTGATTTGATCTGCATTATCCATGATCCCCTGTAATGAACCATACTCACCCAACCATTTCACTGCAGTTTTCGGACCTACCTTAGGTACTCCTGGCACATTATCCACCGTATCACCAATCAAGGTGAGATAATCAATGATCAAACCTGGCGGAATACCGAACTTCTCTGCCACGCCATCACTATCCATCATTTTATCTGTCATCGTGTTAACTAAGGTCACATGTTCATTGACCAATTGCGCCATATCTTTATCGCCTGTCGAAATTAAGGTCGACATACCGTGCTGAGTCGCCTGCTGCGCTAAGGTGCCAATCACATCATCAGCTTCCACATTATCTACAATGATCAAAGGTAAGCCCATCGCTTTGATCAAAGCAAATAAAGGTTGTACCTGACTACGCAAATCATCAGGCATGGGCGGACGGTTTGCCTTATAGTCTGGATATAAATCATCACGAAAGGTTTTTCCCTTCGGATCAAAAACAACCGCCATATGTTCTGGCTGATAATCTTTGATCATTTTACGTAACATATTGGCAACCCCATAAATGGCACCCGTGGGCTGCCCCTTGGAATTATTCAAGGGAGGTAAGGCATGAAAGGCTCGATAAAGATAAGAGGAGCCATCCACGAGAATCAAAGGTTTGTTTGTTGTTTCCATGGTAATTTTTCTTCACTTTTTCAATTTGGTAGTTACCGCTATACTTTAATAGACATAAGTCAGCTATTTTTGGGCTGTATGGCTTGGCAATTGAGAAGGATATCACACTACTATGTCTGTTTTTACACAAATTACCCGCTCCCAGTTAGAATTATTATTGCAGCAATACACCATTGGTGACTTTTTAGACTACGGTGGCATAGAAGCAGGCGTTACCAACACAAACTATTGGTTACAAACCACTCAAGGCACATTCATTGTCACAATATTTGAACATTTAACCGCGGCTGAATTGCCTTTCTTTATCTATCTTATGAACTTCAGTTCTGGCGGTCATATCCCGACTGCTCCAGTTTTTTCTGACCAAAATGATGAATTTATCTACATGTTCAATAATAAACCGCTGGTTATTTCTGGATTTCTACCTGGCAAAACCTTACTTAGTGTAAATAATGAACAACTTCAAGCCATTGGCCATGTGCTTGGACGTTTCCATAACCTCTGCGAATATTTCCCTGAGCAGCGTGAAGATAGCTGTAGTTTATCTTGGCATCAAACACGGCTAGAAAAATTACTCGAAGTTTTGCAACCCGAAGATGCACAACTACTAAAAGATGAATTCGACTTTGTATGGGGCCAAGATTTCAGTCAATTGCCCCAGGGGATCATTCATGCAGATTTATTTTTAGATAATTTACTATTCACAGGTAATCATGTTACAGGCATGATCGATTTATTCTATGCCTGTAATGGACCTTTACTCTTTGACTTGGCAATTTGTGTCAATGATAGTTGTCGCCATGAAGATGGCCGTTACAATGAAACCGCTATTGCTGATTTACTCGCCGCCTATGAGCAAGAACGCCCACTCACCAAAGTAGAAAAAGACCTCTGGCCAGCCATGCGGCGTCGCGCTGCATTACGTTTCTGGCTTTCCCGCCTCTATGATTATCATTTTCCTCCCGAAGGTGAACTCATTCTCTGTAAAGATCCCTTTGAATTTCAACAGATTGTCGAGCAATTACGCACTTTATAAAGGCCTGTTAATATAATCTTAAGATTTAAGATATATTATCTGGCCCTGAGAGCAGGGTAATGGTGAAAAGGCATAATAATGACAACATATACATCCTCAGATCTGCAAGAAGCACTCGATAATCAACAATTTGGCCGTATTGAACACATCTTAATTACATCGCCAACATTACTCGATAAAGCGCTACCCTACGCCAATCCATGCAGCCTGTTAGATAAAGCCTGTGAACTTGGTTTGACGCCCATTGTCGCCTTGGTCTTTTCCCTCGCTAAAGAACAAAAATACCAACTTGCCAGCAGTACTAACAATTATGGCAGCACTCCTCTACACACGGCTGCAATTTCTGGTAACGCCGCAATTATTGCGTTATTTAACGCAGAGCTTAGCACGGATGAATTTTCTAGGCTTTGTCAATTAAAACAAGAAAGCAGAAATGCAGATGGTTCAGGCAACACAGCCTTTGAGTTATGCGTCAGTCACAATCATATGCCGGTGATCCGAGCACTGATTGAAGCACAACCAGCAGACTTAACCCGATCACAGGTGTTGGGTATTCCATACGAAGCAGGAGCAGGAGCAGGAGCAGGAGCAGGAGCAGGAGCAGGAGCAGGAGCAGGAGCAGGAGCAGGAGCAGGAGCAGGAGCAGGAGCAGGAGCAGGAGCAGGAGCAGGAGCAGGAGCAGGAGCAGGAGCAGGAGCAGGAGCAGGAGCAGGAGCAGGAAAGAGTAAGACAGAGCCACTGCTATGCAAAACTATAGCACGCTTTAATGAAGCTAGTCTCATCTTATTGTTAAACCAAATTAGCATAAATCTCTCTCGTGAAAACGCTAGAAAATTAACTGAGGCTAGGGCTGAAGAAAAAGAAAAAGTAAAAAAAGCATTATGTTTGCAGACGTGCCTTAATGATAGCACATCGAACCTAGAACCACGTAGCAATGTCAGAATACTCAAAAACCCTGCAGACAAGCAGCGAGTAAAAGAGATACTGTTAGCAAAAGATAGTCTGGGCAATACCTTATTACACCGAGCAGCGCGTTATATGTCCGCTGATGGCTGCCAACAATTAATTTATCTTGCTCGTGACTGTGATATTGAGACCGAAGTTCTCACTGCAAGAAACAACGCCAATGAAGCCCCCTTACACATTGTCATCCAATATCGTGAATTTGGTACTATTGCCCGTTTCATACCCACAAACTTTAAGCTAGAAACACAAGAAACGCAGCGTACTGAAGAGATGGTTAATAGCATTATAAATTTTTATAATGATGTGCCAAACGGTCCTACTTGTGATGCCGAAAAATCATGTACTCGACTTGTAACATGGGAGAATACAAATCATTTACTTAGGTACTGTATTGAAGTAGATAGCGCCACAGCCATCACACGTTTAACTCATGAATGGCAACGCTTAAATATTATAGATGAAATTACTAAAGACCGATGTTCAGCACATCATAATAGCTTACTCACACTTGCCGCCAGCAAAAGCCCTGAAACACTGCGAGCCGTAATTAAATTACTAGGCAGTCAACAGGCTAAACAAAACATCATGGCAAAGAAATATGGTGAGAAACAGAACTTAAATCTTATCGAATATTTCCACCAGTATTTAGTACACAATATGCAACCAGAGCATATCGTAGCAAACCAGTTAATTTTAATAGATACCTGGCTCTCAGGCGAAGTAAATTCCAGTGAAGATTATACCTATGCCATACATCATGCTGGTCGCTATTTTAATAAGGCAACGCTGACTGAAGTCTTTCTACGTATCGGCGCTGAGCATCTGGGATCTGTCTTAACGGTTGCCAAAGAGAATGACATTAAATTATCTGAGGATCCATTTTGGCGCTGGAGCCTCAGTTTAAGTGAACACATTCAAAAAAATACTAATTTAGGCAACACTGCTGAAGAACGCCTAAAGATATTCCAGCAAATTACCCAAGGCATCTTATTTTTACATAGATTTTTCCTTAGTGAATTAAAAGAATCAAAAGTTCTAAATGTACCCAATAACTGGAAAGAGTTCTGTGACTTAATCAAAATAATCATTAAGCATAGTGAAACGCCAGAACTACTCGCTGATGAATTAAACAGGAACCCTCGTAAAAACTCCCTGATTAAATTGTTCCCTCATGCAGCCAACATTGAACCCAAAATATTAATTGCCAGTGCAAGACAAATGCTTGATTTTATCCAATCACTGGATTTAACTAAAAAAAATGTCACTGGCTACACAGATAGTACAGATAGCCAAAAGACTAGCTATCGTCCCTTGCAAGTCGATATTATCAACAGCATTCGTAAGACTTTTGACTCATGGAGCAAAAAGAGACAAGCATTAGAAACTGAATTATCCACAGCAGTAACAGAACGTATTGATATACTGAAACGGCTTAATACAAGTGAAGCCCTCGACACATCTCCTCAACTAAGCGCCGCGACTAATACCACAGACAAACAGGCAAGCACTAGAGCCACACCACCATCATCTCTGGGCCCAACAGAAAATGG
This sequence comes from Gammaproteobacteria bacterium, assembly GCA_965230425.1. Taxonomy (GTDB): domain Bacteria; phylum Pseudomonadota; class Gammaproteobacteria; order UBA1113; family UBA1113; genus CBDDKW01. Next base: position 118,764 of record CBDDKW010000012.1, read on the forward strand.
GATAGAACAACAGGAAAGCCCCTCGACCAGTACAGCAGGAAAGCAAGAAACCACTGAAACCACTGAAACCACTGAAACCACTGAGCAGGAAAACTTAAGATCACTAGAAAATATAGTCATAAAGCTGGAACTAGAAAACGCACTATTGACTATTGATGCAAAAATCAAGACAGCACGTAGCAGCTTAATAAAAGAATACGGCGAAACTAATGATAGTAATGGCTATAACGAAGTTTTAGCCAATCCCACGTATGAACCTATCAAACAGCCAAAACGTTATGCCGCACGTATGAGATTACGCTGTGATTTAGCTAGCTTACTTGGAAAAATTAAACATAGTAATATTCATGCAGTAGAAACTATTTTACGTATTAACCCTGCATTGATTATGCAGGCTAATGCTAAAGCATTATTCGCCGCTTGCCGTAAAGGTGATGAGCGGATTATTTCTACCATTTTAAATACTGCTTATAATTCTGCCTTAAAAGACCAGCTAGTAATGACCCAAGATAAGGAGGGCGTACATCCGGCATTTCACGCAGCAGCACATAGCTCTATAGCAGTACTCGAACAACTCATGCCCGAAGGTAAAAGACAACAACTCTTTGTAGCACAACATCGCATAAGGAAATCCACTATATTGCACGAACTTGTGAGAAACACTACACAAACTTTGCTGCACTTTACAGGTTGGATAACTGCAGAACAGCTACTTATGGAAGATGAGAAGCAAAAAACACCGTTACATTATGCTGTAACAGATGATAATAAGTTTAACGCGCTGTTTGATATCTTAGCATCAACAGAAAATGACTCTACTATCTCCAGCAAAAGCCAGACTTTAATGTCACTATTAATCACGGCTCTTGTCAAAGGCTCTGATACTGTTGTGAATAGAATTATTGATTTTATTGAGAGCGGCAATACGCCGCAACACATACTCGATGCCCATGACCCGCGCCATAGCCTACTAGGCTGTGCCGCAGGCCGATCTTTGCAGATTAATCAACGCTTGCTACCGTGGTATAAAAGTCAATATGACAATCACTCAAATGAACCTAATCAGCTTGACCCATTTCTTAATCACTACTGCTATGCATTATGTGTTAGCATTATTAAAGGTAACATGTCGCTCACCCGATATTATCTCCAATATGGCCTACAACACTTTGCACTACGACAGCATATTAATGCAGCTTTCTCTGAAAAAAGTGCCGAGAATAAATTAGTTAATAACCTATATTATCTCTTATGTTCAATGGTTATATACGCTAATCGCGAAGCTGTAACGCTATTATTTCAATCCATGGACAAAGAAAATTTTCGCACCCTAGTTTGCCTGGCAGATAAGGCCGGCTGTAACCTCATACATGATGTTATCAAATCATCTCACAACAATGATATATTTAAAAAAATAATGTCGGATATATTCCTATTCATTGGCCCTGAACTATCCCAGGAACTCTATAATAAATTCATGGATAAATCCAGCAAACATTGGGACACAGATGCAGCTAAGCAAGTCATTAGCCACATGGCTCGCAAAACCGCAAAAACCATTGTAGAGCTTCCCGAACACCTTTCTGCGAAATTCGTCCAGCTTATGTTTTTTCCTGAAAGCGATGACAGTCATTCCGATAACTATGATGAAGAGGATAAAAACACACCTTCGTTAATAACCGAAACACCCAGTTGGAAGACGTTATTACAGGGCAATGAACTGTTGAGTTTGGCTGATTTTATACAAGCATTTAATCAAGCACAGGCTGTCTACCATCTTTACAAAAAGCACATAATAAATAACAAATCATCATCTCGTGGTAGTTTTATTCTTATATTCAAAGAATGTTTTGAGCAACTGCATACGGCTGCACGCAGTGAACCTTTAGAAACAAGCCTCAGTACTGAAGCTATACACCGGTTTCAGGAGCAAGGAATAAAATTAGCATTAAAAGCATTCGTATCCACACAGCAAGCAAAATTCTTCTCGGCAGTTGAAACTAATTTTGTTACTGAAATATCAGCTCTACAGGACATTCCTGATGAAGTACTACGACGCAGCTTACTTGGCTTCCATGAGTATTTAGAACAATGCAGTCTAAAATCTGCATGTCTGGATCAAACAGGACTAGCCTGCGAATTGTTGGATAAACCCATACCTACAGCAACAACCAGCTCTGAGCTGGAAATGGGAGTTATAGACGGCACTCTAATAATGCAGCCACTGCCACCTGAAATCTCAGCGGCATTGGCAAATGACAGCAGCGATAATATCAACAGACCAGCACCCAATTCCGGCCACTAAGTATACAAACTGCGTAATATTTATGTTAAAGTACGTACCGAAGAGAGTTAATAAACTAGAGAGCACAGTTCTATCAGCTAAGGTCCAAATACAGTAGCCGAGACTTTGTAGAGCCATAGCCCCCTCTTAGGAGAAGGGAAACCATTATTTTTTCCATTTATGGCCATACACTACATAGGGTCATCTTAGTGGCTATTAAGCGCTTCAGTTTTGCTGATACGGATCAGTAAAAACGTTTCTCTAGTGACATCTCTCTACCTAATAAAACATTATCAATATAACGAAAGGTAGGTAATGGCATGAAATTCACGCAGGGTGATTTAGCCAAGGCATTTGAACATCGACAATATGCTGTCTGCGAAAACATCATTCGCTCACAGCCAGACTTATGCAATGAGACACTGTGTATCCATAATATCTATGATGATTACTCTCATATAAATTTTACGCCTTTACAGGCAGCCTGCGCCTTAGGGGCCAGTTCACTTGTTAATATTATCTTTTCTGCTGCCAATGATGAGGGAGTTAGATGGCAACTCGCCACTACTTTAACTGAGCGCTATCCAACTGCACCCTTACACTTTGCCGCCAGATCGGGTGATGCAGAAACCATTGGAATTTTTGCAAACTATTTCACTCCTGATCAACTAAGCCCGTTGATAAACACGTTTGGAGAGGGTTATTATGGTAACGTTAAAAAATCAGCCATGCAATTATCTATTGAATATAATCATGCAGCGGTAACTCAAGCAATTATAGATTTACAAAATCCTGTTGTTACTAAATATGCCATATTATCACTTCATATCACACAGGAAAATAGCACTCACTATTCACCATTATTTGCAGCATGCAAGCAATATAATGAAGCCACACTTGTATTACTTTTGGATCAATTCAGTGAAGTTACCAAAGTTAATGGTCAAAATTGTAGAATATTAAAAGACTCTACAGATTTAGAAGTCGTGAAGAATATACTCACACGCACTGATGAAAATGGTAATACGCTTATGCATATTGCTGTACGTCATGCAGCACCCGAGGCAAGCTGTCAATTAGTATACCTAGCCCGCGGTTGCGGTATTGAAAGTGACGTACTTCGCATACACAATGACAAAAATGAACTTCCCTTACACATTGCCATACAATATAGAAGCAAAGGGATCCTCTCTCGTTTAATACCTTCTGCCCTTAAATTCACTAATACTAATGTCAGCGACGCTGCAAAGGAACAATTACGGCACGATGTCTATGGACAAACACCATTCTTGCCAGGTTGTGATGCTGATCCTAAATGCGATGATATACAACGGGGCACTATCCACAGAGATTTACTACGTTATTGCATTCAATATGATAATCCTGATGCTATAAAAATACTGTCTCACCAGTGGGTTAACTATGATATCACGGATGAAATAACACGCACATTATGTACTAAACATAACAATAACTTATTAAGCCTCGCTACAGGGAAAAGTCCAGAGACATTACAAGCCGTCATTAACTTATTGGGAACAGAACAGGCCAAAGCAGAAATTAGCGCAAGAAAATACGGAGAAAAAGCCAATTTAAATCTCATCGAATACTTTCATCAACATACACTCAGAAGAAACTCAACTCAAGACCATCACAGAAAGTCTATTTCTATATTAATTTCCATTTGGCTATCTGCACAATACAGTAAAAATACCGATTATAGCTATGCGCTCAACTATGCCGCTCGTTATTTTGATATGGCAACCATTCAGATTATATTACTGAAACTGGGCGCAGAGGATCTGAAAGAAACTATCAAATCAGTCCAGAAAATATCTGTTAAATTACCGAGTGATATATTCTTCGGTATGAATCTAGTCGGTCATCTCAAACACTATGATGGTCATAATGAGTTAAAGGGTAATGCACGCGTAACTCAATTTAAGAAGCTAGTCGATAATATTCTATTTTTACAAGGATGTTTAGAAGACCTCTGTAGCAAAACATACAACGCTAGACTACAAGATGAAATAATAAAATTTGCGAAGATATTGCAAACAATCATTAAGGCAGAAGTAGCTCCCGAAAAACTGGATGGTGAACTAGCATCTATGAAGGGTGAAGAAATAACTCGATTTGGCCGTCCTTTCATGTTGGATATCGTTAACATCGAACCCGAGATATTAATAGAAACTGCAAAGCAACTCATTGTATATATCAAGGAGTTTGATTTAAGTAATGCCAAGGATAGAACTGAAACTGTAATCACAGGTTTACGAAAATATCTGGAGAAATATGATGCTAAAAAACAAGAAAAAGCCAAGCAAATCCAACAAGCATTAAGTGATTATATAGCATTAAAAAAACAATCAGAAAACAATTCGCCACCATCAGATCCAGATAGCACCAAAACCAGTGTGTCAGCAGCTAAGCTTGGAATGCAAAAAGAAAATAGTAAAGCTGAAATAGTAGAATCAGTAGATACGACTCAACGCAGTCAATTATTATCTTCATCCACACAAGTCCAAGAAATGGCTGAAAAAGTTGAATCTGACAATCTTACTATGCAAGCGCAGCTCAGACGCAAGCACGCAGAGCTTCAAGAACTACAAAATCAATATGCACGAGAATATGGAGACTCTAGAGATGGTTACGATGCATTAAGGGCAAATCCCCAGCGCATACCTATTACGGATCCGCAACGTTATGCTGAACGCATGGATAGGCGCTGCGACAGGGCAACATTGGATAAATCTATACAACAGCAAGACATACAAGCCCTCGAAGCTAGCTTATTAATAAATCCAAACCTACTCATTGGAATACGGATAGGAATACGCATTTATAACAAGGTCAGCCAGCAGTATACGGTGGAAAATGTCGACAAGCATCTACTAGTCATCTTCCGCGCCTGTAAATACTCAAATCCTAGGGCAGTGATGACTATCTATGAGACTATCGAACAATTAAAAATAGCAAATCATACGTTATTTGAGGGAACTATTCACCATATGCCACCTGCCTTTTATGCTGCCTCTTGGGCATCCATTGCGCTGCTTGAACGCTTGATGCCCGCTCATTGTCGTTCGAATATACTCTCTATTGAAAGGTATAAAAATAAAGATACAACTTTTTTACACAGATTAATGCTCAATACTTCCGATGTGGTTATGCATTTTTCACCGCATTATAGTGCTGAACTATTACTACAGAAGAACTCATCTGGTAAAGTCCCTTTGCAACTTGCACTCTCAAATGAAACAACATTTATATATCTATTCAAACTACCTATACTCAGTTATAAAGATAACAGCATTCAAGTTATGAATAATAATATATTATTTACTTTACTCACCACGGCCTTAGAAAAAGGAGCTAGTCAATCAGCAGGGTTAATCATCGATTATATTGAGCACTATCAAGTACAAAACGCAATGGTTCAGAAAGCGCAAAGTATTTATTCTCTGATGAATAACGCCGCTTCTTGTGATATTACTGTCAATGCACGTTTACTGACTTGGTATGGTATCGATGAAAACTCTGAACGAAATGATCTATATAATGAACACTCACAGAGTCCGATGATTAGTTTATTCCTTGCTAAGCGGCATTTCGCCACATCACCTGCATCCAGTTCTGCAGATTTCCTATCATCTGCAAAGCGTGAAGAGGCAACCCTTACTCCTTTACACTTTTGTCTAGCAAACGATAATATCCTACTTTACTGCTGGTATTTGCAGCTTTGCGCTAAACATATGAATCCAGAAGAGAAACATCGCTTATTTTCCAGAGAATTTGCTGCAAAAGATATTAAAAAAAGTACACTTTGGACAACTTTTTATAGCATTCCTGGCTGTACTACAATGAATCTTTTAACCGCAATTAACGTCATACCTGATAGTCGTCTATTACGATCGACATTCAAATTTCTCGGTTACACGCTGTTTATCAAGTTATTTTTAAATAGTAATGCGCGTTTGTCGATGCATTTTGCATTGCTAAATAAAGCTAATTTGGACTATATCATCGAGTTCTTTACGTTACTAGGCGCCGGTCAAGCTCAAGCATTCTATGATAAATATTCTCATGGTGCTATGTTGGCCTGGGAAAAAGATGGTGCTACACATTACACCACTAATATAGTCGAGAGTTTAGCGCGTAATTTAATGACCGGAAAAATAACCTTGAATGTCAGCTCACTATGCTTTCAGTGCTGTATGCATGCGGATGTAATATCCATCGATGAATTCAAGACCGGTTTTACGCAATTACAGTCTATATATCACTTATATAAGCACCTAGATCCAAATAATTTTTTAGCGTTTAAACAATTATATGATAATTTATACAAGGCCTATCGGAACTGTCAAACTGCAAAAATAGAAATATCGCATCGTGAAGAAGTTATTACGGAAGCTCTAAAACAGTTTGTAGACAAGCTAGAGCAAGATATTGATAGTGAATTAGATGCTAATTTTATCAACTCAATTAGACAGCTTCAAGATGTACCGAAGTCTTTACTCTATAAAAGCTTTACCTCATTTCTTCGCTATTTAGAAAATTGCTGTGAGCGAGAACTTGTTTCCGATCAAGAACAACAACGTGCACTTGAGCTATTAAACAGAGCCACCACAGCATCTGAACAAGGCGGTGTTACGATGAGAGCAATTAGTACTTCTTAGGTTCGCAGTAACACGACAACCTCTATTCTACCTATCATCGCTTCCAAAATGCCGGCGTAAACAATACCATCAAAGTAAAAATCTCTAATCGCCCTGCTAACATGGCGAAGATTAAGACCCATTTAGAAAAATCATTAATGCCTTCAAAATTACCCGACACATCACCCACACCAACGCCAGCGTTAGCGAGACAAGCCACTAAAGCACCAAAGCTAGTTTCAAAATTTAAGCCGTCTGCTAACAAGACTAACAGCAATATAATAAATAAAACGATGAATGCAGCGATGAATCCCCAAATGGCATGTAGTAAATCTTCATTTAAAATCTGCCGCCCAAACTTTAAAGTCAATACGGCACTGGGGTGGATTAAGCGTTTAATTTCTCGCATACCCTGTTTATACAAAAGTAATACTCGCACAACCTTCAAGCCACCACTGGTTGAGGCCGCACAACCACCAATCATGGTCGCATACATGAGCCAAAAGGGTAGGAAGGTTGGCCAACCTTGAAAAGGTGCAGAGGTAAACCCAGTATTGGTACCCAAAGATACCGCATTAAAAATTGCCTTATTAATGGCAATACTGGGATGAGTATAGACATGGTAGTAAATCAGCATTGCCGCACAAATCACTACGGAAAAGATCAACAACCCCATATAGACACGGAATTCTTGGTCTTGGCTGTATGCCTGTAAACTGCGATTACGAATGGCTAAGAAGTGTAGCGAAAAGTTTGTACTGCCCAAAATCATGAACACCACAGCGACCATATTCACGAAGGGGCTGTTATAAAAAGCAAAGCTCGCATCGTGCGTACTGAAGCCGCCAGTGGATATGGTCGCAAAACTTTCACCGATGGCATCAAATAATGACATACCTGCCGCCCAATAGGCCAATGCACACAATGCTGTTAAGCCAACATAAATATACCAAAGTGCCTGTGCTGTTTGGGTAATACGCGGAGTTAATTTACTATCTTTTGCTGGGCCTGGAATTTCTGCTCGATACAATTGTAAACCACCAATACCTAGCATAGGTAAAATCGCAACCGCCAAGACGACGATACCCATACCCCCTAAAAATTGTAACTCTTGGCGATAAAAGCGAATAGCATGGGGTAAATAATCAATGCCGGTTAAGACCGTAGCACCGGTGGTAGTTAAGCCAGAGAATGATTCAAACACAGCATCTGTAAAAGACACTTGCGGGAAATGTGATACCAATAAGGGAATAGCACCGAATAGACTTAATACCGTCCAGAACATAACCACCACAACAAAACCATCGCGGATCTTTAATTCTGCGACTAATTTACGCGTTGGCATCCAACAGATTAAACCCGTAGAAAATGTCATACAGAAACTAACAGCAAAGGGAGTCCAGGTATCGTCATTGTAATACAAGGCAATACCTGCGGGCGCCAGCATACTCAAGCTGAAAATCATGAGTAAAATACCCAAGACGCGAAAAATTGTGCTAAGCCCCATATCCCTATCCGCTTTATTGCTAAAAGAACGTCACGCTAACTTGGAAAAGACGTTCTACTTCATCTATATGCTTATTATCCGCCAAAAATAAAATCACATGATCTTCGGGTTCAATCACTGTATCTTTCTCTGGCATAACGACCTTATTATCGCGGACAATTGCACCTAAATTTGCACCTTTTGGCAATTTAATATCGGCTATCTTGCGGCCGATGACTTTTGAAGTTTTCCTATCACCATGGGCAACAACTTCCATTGCTTCAGCAGCACCACGACGCAGAGAATGCACATTGACAATATCACCACGACGAATATGCGTTAAAATACTACCAATGGTTGCTTGCTGTGGAGAGATTGCAATGTCAATATCGCTCCCTTCAATCAGATCCACATAAGCAGTACGTGTGATCAATGCCATCACCTGTCGCACCCCCATACGCTTAGCTTGCATACAGGACATAATATTAACTTCATCATCATTGGTGAGAGCGCAGAACACATCGGTATATTCTATATTTTCTTCTAATAGTAATTCACGATCAGAAGCATCACCTCGAAGCACCGTGGCAGATGTTAATAGGTTCGCTAATTGCTGAGTACGTTCAGCATTATGGTCAATAATTTTTACTTGATACTTTTCTTCTAATTGCAAGGCTAAACGCACACCAATATTACCGCCACCAGCAATCATCACCCGCTTGTAATTATTATCTAAACGTCGCAATGTCGCCATGACATCACGAATATGGCTAGACTCTGCCACAAAAAATACTTCATCACCAATTTCAATAACGGTAGAACCTGTGAGTGGGATTGAGCGATTACCTCGATAGATAGCCGCAACGCGCGCCTTATAATGAGGCATGTGTTCCTTTAAACTTGATAAACTCTTACCAACCAGAGGACCGCCAAAATAAGGACGAATCGCTACTAAGCGTACTTGTCCACCAGCAAAATCTAATACCTGAAGCGCACCTGGATACTCAATCAAACGCGAAATATAATCAGTCACTAACTGCTCTGGACTAATAAAAACATCCACAGCAAAACCTGACTCTGTAAATAATTCTTCTTTATGAGCTAGATAGCGGGGTGAGCGGATCCTGGCAATTTTGGTTGGTGTATGAAATATTTTCGCTGCTACTTGGCATGCAACTAAATTGGTTTCATCGCTGTTGGTAACGGCGATCAACATATCAGCGTTATCTGCGCCAGCCTGACGTAATACATTGGGATATGCGCCTGGACCATTGACTGTACGTATATCTAGGCGCGCTTGCCACTCACGTAATTGGTGAACATCAGAATCTACCAATGTTACATCGTTCTCTTCCCGGGCTAAATTTTCTGCTAATGTGCCGCCTACTTGGCCAGCACCTAAGATGATTATGTTCATTAATTATTCAAATAAAAGTTGTTTATGATCATTAGTTTAGCTGTAGTTTAGGTAAAATAAAAACCTTATCACAGATTAGCCACCGTAATTTCTGCGTATCGCTGTGATTAGTCAATTTTCAGCGAAATAATGCACAAATAATATACTTACTTAATAGGTTAAAACCCCATCATACACTGTCATCGCAGGACCTAACATGAATACATGCTGTCCATTCCCTTGCCAAGTCACCTGCAAATCACCACCGCGTAAAGAAACCGTCACCGTATCTTGCAAACGACCTTGTAAACAACCAACAACCACAGCAGCACAAGCACCACTGCCACAGGCGGCTGTTTCACCGGCACCTCGCTCATACACTCGCAGGCGTATATGCTGGTCATTAATTACTTCAACAAAGCCTACATTCACACCTTGCGGAAAGTAATCAGTACAAGCAATTTCTGCTGCCATAACATTTATCTCGTAATCCTCTACATCATCGACCCATAACACACAGTGGGGATTACCCATAGATACGACGCCTACATCTTTTGGACCGAGAGGCAAAGCAAGTGTATAAGTCTTGGCTTGGCTATCCATAGAGAAAGGGATCTGCGCAGGAGTAAAAATAGGCGGCCCCATATCGACCAAAACTTGTCCTTGCTCCTTAAGCGTTAAGGTCAATTCACTGGCTTTTGTGGTTACTCGCAGCGTCGTTTTATCCGTTAAACCTTTCTCTACAACATAACGTGCAAAACAACGTGCCCCATTGCCACATTGCTCCACTTCGCCACCGTCGGCATTAAATATTCGATAATGGAAATCTGCTTGAGATGTCTTAGCCTTCTCAACTAATAGTAATTGATCAAACCCAACTCCTCGCCTACGGTTTGACCAGCGGCGAATTAATTTAGAGGTTAGGTGTAAATCATTCTCCATAGCATTAACCACCATAAAGTCATTACCTAAACCATGCATTTTCGTAAAATGTACTGTATTAGTCATTTGGCAATACCTTTTCACTCGCAAATAAATCAGTAATAGCTTCTCGCGGCCGGATTAAATAATGCTGCTCACCGTCTACCATCACTTCAGCAGGGCGCGGTCTTGAATTATAATTTGAACTCATCACAAACCCATAAGCACCCGCCGATCGCACGACTAATAAATCATTATGTTTAATTTTTAATTGACGCGCTTTCCCCAGGAAATCACCGGTTTCGCAGACAGGGCCTACCACATCATACTCGCGCTCAGTTAAGTCATCATTTAATGTGGCTGGAATGATACGTTGCCATGCTTGATATAAAGAGGGACGCAAAAGATCATTCATCGCTGCATCAACAATCGCAAAATCTTTATCTTGCGTTTGTTTAATGTACTCAACTTCCGTGATTAAAACACCTGCATTAGCCGCAATAGCGCGGCCTGGCTCTAAATGTATAGCATAAGGTTTATTTTTAATTTTCTGCATGATGGCCGCAGCATACTCGTAAGGCTCCGGTGGGGTCTCAGTATCATAGGGCACACCTAAACCACCACCTAAATCAATATGCTCAATAGTAATGGCTCGTGATTCTAGTTGTTCAACTACCGCTAATAACTCATCTAAAGCATCAAGAAAGGGTGCTAATTCCGTTAATTGCGAACCAATGTGGCAGGCGATTCCCTTGATAGCAATATGTGACATTCCCTGAGCTTTTTCATACAGCGATAAAGCAGTTTGTGTATCTACACCAAATTTATTTTCTTTTAAACCTGTGGAAATATAGGGATGTGTTTTTGCATCCACATCGGGATTAATCCGAATGGCAATGGGTGCAACCACATTTAATTCAGCAGCTACTGCCTGCAAGGCTAGTAATCCTGGTTCCGATTCAATATTAAAGCAGGCAATGCCCACCTCTAATGCGCGACGCATTTCTGCCGGCTGTTTACCCACCCCGGAAAAAACAACGCCCTTAGGATCACCACCTGCGGCTAAAACACGCTCTAATTCTCCACCAGAGACGATATCAAACCCTGAACCTAAACGGGCTAAGATATTTAATACGGCCAAATTAGAATTCGCTTTCACGGCATAGCAAATTTTATGTGGATGGTTCTCTAGTGCGCGGTCAAAGGCATGCCAATGACGCTCAAATGTAGCCCGAGAATACACATAACAAGGTGTGCCATACTGCTTAGCAATATCTGCAATAGCCACATCTTCAGCATAATAATTGTTTTCTTTATAATTGAAGTGATCCATTCATTTCCCTTCTGCAACGACCGACCGCAATGGCGGCAGTATCTACGTTTTTCTGAGTTCTGGCTGCTTAGCCATGCCAGTATCAGATAATAGTAGCAAATATACCTATAGCACGCTATGGGGTATCAAATTTACCGCAATCAACCAATGGTATCACCCGCAGCTAGCACGTCGTTGGCTTTGGCCCTCATAATGTATTTCAAGCTCTATAGGTATGGCAGGGCTTGTGGTTAAATCTGCCGCCTCACCTTGCCACCACAATACGGCTTGGCTTAGCAAGGGATAAGTTTCAATAAGTTTTCTTTGTGCTTCTACCTGCATACGCCATTGTTTGTAGGCTACTTCATCAGGTGTTATTTGCTCTAGTCTTGCTGGTGCTGAACAGGATAATGATGTATTGCCCACATTGGAATCCAAATCATAGCTATTAAAATATCCCTGCTCACGAGCAATGGCAGACTTTAAGTGCACTAATGGTCTAACTTTCTTACGATAGTCTAAATCAGACTGCCACAGTAATTTAAGTAACTTATCACAGTCCTGATATACCTGTTTCATAGCATTTATGTACGTTTGCACATGCAACATAAATTCTTCCATGCCATGTTCCGCATCTTCACAAAATTCTATGACGGCTTGGCGCCTAGCAATGATTATATTGACATTTTCGAACAACATGAGCATTTCATTAAAAATAGATATATTTATATCTGTTGCATCTGCAGAAGAGTCAGCTAACTCTATGGTCGCATCATCTTCGGTATCAGAGCTTACATCCGCCGCCTCGGTATCAACCACATCAATAATATCACTATCTTCGGCTATACTCGCATGCGTATCTGTTGCTAATGAATCCACCACCGGCTTTGTCGGCTTACTACAGAAGTGGGTGAGTAATTCATTAGCTAAGCAACCAAATACTGTACGATTACTACTGGCGCGCTGTCCATACCAGGCTGATAATATATCTGCATCAGTAAGCTTAACAACGATATCGTTTAAGCTGTGCTGTTGACAACCCAACACTTTTAATTCCAAAACATAAGGACGCATTCGCCGCATTAATTCAGCTCCAGCCGCCTCATAGGATTCTTTAAGCCCTTGCTCTTTTGCACTATTAGCACTCTCTTCAATAACATCAGCTACGTTATCGCAGCATATAGAATCTTCTTGGCTATCATCATCTTCAGCTTCGCTAGCTGTCTCCTCTTCAATACGGGTACTATTGATTGACATATCACCTACCTGGATATGTGCATAAGCAGAGTGCGTGCCTGTCAGTAATTGTAGATATTCATTGCCGTCTTCTGGTGCCGAGATAGCCGCACCACCTTCTATAGATACGGCATCTTCAATAGTAACTAATGTACCTACTGCATCTATCTGTGGAATTTCGCTAGAGGCAACCTGCATGTGAGCTAATTGTTTCTCTAATTGCGCTATAAAATCTGAAAATTTTTCAGTTTCACTTTGAATGAATTCAGTCACATCAGCCGAAAGTGGCAATTCATCATTTTGTTGACGCTGTGTCAGTTGGGCTTGGAATAAACTTGATAGATCGATGACTGACTTTTGTTGCTGTGTGGTCGTATGAATATACATTTTACTGATGATATAACTATCACTCAGCAACTTTAGCAAATAGTCTACAACCTCAAATGGCCAAGTAGATTGCGTTAAATTGCGTTTGAGTTCTGGCATACTCATGATCATACTTCCTTATTCTTGTTATAATTCCATTGCGATGGTATCAACAATTAATAAAGTGGCTCTGTCTGTTTAGCTAAGACCAAACTACAGCAGTCCCTTATGAGAACTCTCAGGTTGGTTATGCTGATACACCATTGCTTCGAGTATTACACAGTCTCCAACTTTTGCTGTATTAATTGCATACTTTTTTGTTATCCTAATGAAACATCTGCAACACGCGTTATAGAATGAGCTTACTTGCCAAGATACAGATGAGGGACAACAGCAGTAAAATCATAGCATTGACCATATTGGCTTTAATAGCGCAATAACATTGGAAACATTACATGGAACACCTATCACTTGTTCAAAAAATAATCGTCTGGGCGGTACCTGTCATCTTTGCCATTACCGTGCATGAAGTTGCGCATGGCTGGATAGCTAGCAAATTAGGCGACCAAACTGCCAAATTGGCCGGCCGTCTTACGCTGAATCCAATTAAACATATTGATTTGTTAGGCACTATTATTGTCCCCGGGCTCTTATTAGCGTTGAGTGCCGGTTTTATCTTTGGTTGGGCCAAGCCTGTACCCGTAGATTGGCGCAATTTACGTAAACCTAAGCGAGACATTGCTTTGGTCGCCGTAGCAGGGCCGGGTGCTAATTTATTAATGGCAATATTCTGGGCAATCATGACAAAAATAGGTATTAGTTTGAATATACCGGCAGGCAAAGCTTTAGCATATATGGGCACTGCGGGTATGTTCATCAATATTGTTTTATTAGTCTTAAATTTGATCCCCTTACCCCCCCTCGATGGTAGTCGAGTGCTCGCGAGCTTTTTGCCCGCTAAAGCCGCCTGGCAATACAGTAAGCTAGAACCCTATGGCTTTTTTATTCTGTTAGGCTTATTAGTGACAGGCATACTTGGCAAAATCATGGGGCCGCCCATTATGCTTATTTTTCATAGCTTGGTAACTGTATTTAGCATACGCTGACAGATATCAGAATCATTTTATCAGCGAAGACCTCGGCATTTGCCGGGGTTACCTTAAGCTGTCTTGACCCTGACATCATCCTGCTGACCAGGCTTGGGTAGATACAAATCACCCTTTTGACCACAACCCACTAAGAATATGGACAATGCAGTGCAGAGGGTTATAATGACGATTCTTTTTGACATAGAGATTCCTCAGTTAATCAATGTTAGATTACATTAGATTGTACTGAGAGTAATACACAACGCAAGTAGAAACATCATGACTTCAGCCTTAGATACCATCGTCATCGAACCTAAGAACCCAGCGAACACGGCTATTATTTGGCTACACGGCTTAGGTGCGGACGGCCATGACTTTGAACCGATTGTTAATGAATTAACGCTCAACTCAGATATAGCCGCACGTTTTATATTTCCACACGCCCCTATAAGGCCTGTGACCATTAATATGGGTATGCCTATGCGCGCTTGGTACGATATCGCTGAAATACGCCTAGGTAGTCAAGAGGATGAAACAGGGATCCGTGAATCACAGAAACAGATTGAAAGCTTAATTCAACAGCAATTACAATCAGGTATAACTAGTGATCGTATAATCATCGCAGGATTTTCCCAAGGTGGTGCCATCGCCCTACATACCGGCTTACGTTTCCCAGAAAAGCTAGCGGGGATTTTAGGGCTATCGACTTACTTACCCATTGCTTACACAGCAGCAAAAGAACGTCATGAAAATAATCAGCACACCCCCATCATGCTTGCTCACGGAACTCATGATCCTGTCATTCCTTTGCATTTCGCCGAATTAAGCAAACAGCAATTAACCCTAGCCGCTTATTCCGTAGCATGGCACACTTACCCTGTGGAACACGGCTTGTGTGCAGAGGAAATTGCACAAATTAGTCAGTGGATTAATACTGTATTAGGTTAATTAGCCTTCACCAACTTCGCAAAATAAAAACCATCCATATTCTCTTCACCCGGTAAGATTTGCCGACCATGCGTCTGTGAATGTCCCCATGCAGCTTCAATGATTTGTTCCTGAGCATCAGTATACTCGGCGAGGAATGCTGCGATAATTTGCTGATTTTCCTCGGGGAAAATAGAGCAGGTAGTATACATCAATAAGCCGCCTGGTTTTAACAGTGGCCATAGCTGGGTTAACAATTGTAATTGTGTACTTGCTAATGTGGCTATGTCCTCAGACTGACGTAGATATTTAATATCTGGGTGGCGACGAATAACGCCCGTAGCAGAGCAGGGTGCATCAAGTAAGATACGATCATATGGTTCACTATCCCACCAAGTTTCAGGCTCGCCAGCATCTCCCTGTAATAACTGTGCAGATACATTTAATCGTTGTAAATTCTCAGCGACTTTCTCCAAGCGTTGCGCATCATGATCTAAAGCATGTAATACTAGATCTTGCTCAGACTCCAACATATGACAAGCCTTGCCACCTGGTGCAGCGCAGGCATCCAACACGCGCATATGCGTATCAAGTTCCATTAAGGGTGTCACTAACTGCGATGCTTGATCTTGTACTGAAGCGGCACCTGCTGCAAAATCAGGTAATTGTGCCACCGGTACTGCTTTCGCTAACTCAATACCCATGTGGCTGTATTGACATTGATGTGCTGTAATATTGGCTTCCTGCAATTGCGACAAATAATCGGCGCTTAACTGCTGTTGCCTATTAACACGTAAGGTCATGGGCGCTTGCTGGTTATTAGCATTCAGGATCGCTTGCCAATGTCCAGGCCAGGCAGCCTTAATACTTTCGATTAACCACTGAGGATGGGCGTAATAGGCAACATCATTATCTTGTATATTATCAAGGATGGTCTGTTGTTGGCGAATGAATTGACGCAAAACGCCATTGACTAATTTAGTTGCCCACTTCTTTTTAATCACCGAACATAACTTTGTTGTTTCAGCGACCGCTGCATGTTCTGGCGTGGCTAGATACTGTAATTGATATAAACCTAAATACAAAATAATTCTGATATCAAGATCTTTGGCTTTTAATGGCTTAGCCATGAGTTGGCTGAGCATTGCATCTAAACACGGATAGTAACGCAGTACACCATAGCATAATTGCTGAATAAAACGCTTATCTTTTACATCTACTTGCTGCACATGGTGTGCTAAACAATGGGTTAATGATTGCTGTTTAGAGAATACTTCACTCAACACCTCTAATGCAGTGGCACGGCTAGAAAATATTTTCACTGGAACCGCGCTCCCACTTGGAATAAATCACTACGTCCATTCAGAATTTCTGCTACAGTCATGGCTTTTTTCCCAGGCAATTGCACTTGTAACAAACGTAACACGCCTGCACTCGTGGCAACATCAATACCCTGTTTGTCCACCGCAATAATTGTTCCGGGTAAAGCGCTTGTCTCCATGGAGGTCACTTCACTTAACCAAAGTCGCAGCGTTTGTTCTGCTAATTCACAATACGCCATTGGCCAAGAATTAAAGGCACGGATCTGCCTATCAATAGTCACTGCACTTTCATGCCAATTAATTTTAGCATCGATTTTTTGTAATTTTGCGGCGTAACTTGCTTGCCTATCATCTTGTATCACTGCTTTTAGCTGACCCAGAACTAAATCATCCAAGCTAGTTAATAATGTTTGCGCACCTAATTCGGCTAAACGGTCATGGACAATAGCACTGGTATCATGTTTAGCGATAGAATACTTAGCTTGTTTCAATATGGCACCCGTATCCAAACCGGCATCCATTTGCATAATGGTGACCCCCGTTTCTGCATCACCCGCTAAAATCGCATGTTGTATTGGCGCGGCACCACGCCAACGCGGCAATAATGAAACATGCACATTCCAACAACCGTTAGCTGGCATATCTAATACTGTCTGGGGTAATAACACACCATAGGCAGCAACAACCATGAGATCAGCATCTAAAGACTGTAAAACCTGCTGATCCGTGCTATCACTGAGATTCCTTGGTTGATAAACAGGTATATTGGCCTGCTCGGCCAATTGCTTCACCGGGCTTGGCATTAAACGGCGTCCACGTCCTGCAGGACGATCTGGCTGGGTATAAATAGCCACAACCTCATGCTCAGAATCAAGTAACGCTTGTAAAATGGTTGCTGAGAGGGCGGGTGTACCAGCAAAAACAATCTTTAGGGGTTTCTGGGTTGTCATTTATTACATGCTTAAGTTATGAATAGAAACGCTGATCTTAAAAGATTTACGCTGAATATCAAGTCATGTTTTATTTTTCTGATCTAGGATGAGTATGCAGCGGGATGAATGACAGAGATATATACGTATCAATGCTCATATACAAACTATCTCTACAGTACTAATACCGGCTTAATCAACTTAATAATGAACTGCCTTTGTGCTTGACAAACTAACAAACTCGTAAAGGCACGGCTGGTACATGAGTACTAGTACATAGATGTGATAGAGATAGCGTTGCAGCGGCTACTTCTTCACAGCCGGTTTGCGGTACATCAACTTGAGCTAGTTCAGATGGCGCCATCTTCTCTCTATTTGCATCAGTCGCCGTAGATTCAGTAGATTCACTTGAAAATATAGGATTCGACGCTGCAACTTGCGCAGCAGCAACTGGCTCATCAGCTACCTCAGCAACATTTCTTGAAAATGAAGCTTCGGCAGCACTGAGAGGCTTTACCCCATTAGGCAAAGCTTGTGGTTTAATTAACTCTGCTAACACAAGTGTGAACAAAGTTCGTTGTTCTGCTCGTTGCTGCGAGCGACTTGCAAATTGCTGCGCAACTTTCATCATGTCTTCACGTACAGGCGCAAACATTTGCTGATGCTGTCGCTGCGATACTCGTTGCTGATACTGTTGTGCCGATTTTACTACCTCTTGACGTACCATTTTCGCTTGCGTTTGTGTATGCAGATAACCCCAATAATGACGTTCACCTTGACGGATCACAGCCGTTAACAGAGGTTGCAATGATGGTATTAATTCATTGAGAGAGCTTTTTGTTAATAGAGGTAAAATGGTTGCTTTACTAATACTCTGTGGTGTTGCTATCACTTCTATCGAATTAATATTTTCAATTAAACGTTGCCCCCATTGCTCTAAACCAACAGCTCTAGCAAGATCAGGATATAAATAAACATCCAATATGTCCTGCGCTGACTTCTTCGGTGAGAGTAACAACTTTTCCAGACAATCACTTAATACTAAAATTTTATTAATATTAGCGTACCAGATTGGTTCAGGACTAGCCTTTGCTTTCCGCTGTTCTGCAGATAGCTTTGCTAGACTGTATAACTCAGTCAACAAAGCTTTAAATACGACTGTTTTCTCTGCACCTAATAAGGGCATCAACACTTTAGCTAAATGTTGTATATCTGCTAAGTATTCTTCTTTCTGTTCTTGGTTACTATTAATTTTAGCTGACACTACTTGCAAATATGACCAAGCACGGTTTTTCGGCCCGGCAGAGTAATCCCTTGGCTTATCGCCAATTTTAATAGAGCAATTGATTTGCCGATGTCTTGCCAATGCAAATAAATTAAGACGCTCTTTTTCACCTGCCACTAAATGTACAAAAGGTCTTAATTGCTTTAAAGAATAAAACGCCGCTAATAACTCACTGGGCGAACGCTTTGATTGTTGCAATGTAGCAGCATCTGGATACTGTGCTAGTTCTAGTTGCTCTTCATGCAGTAAATTCCGTAGACAATGCACAAACTGTGTTTGTTCCGCAGTCCTGTCCTGTACCTTAACGGCATATAATTCAGGCACTGTCTGGCGGATAATTTGGTCAATGGGAATTTGCAGATTACTTGGATTAAATAATTCACGGATCAATAGACCTACTTGCCATTGTAGTGTAGCTGTAGCACCGTTCACTGACACTTGCTGATTATACCAGGACACTAATAGAGCTAAGCTAATGCAACGATGCTTAGCTTGTTCTGGCTCAAAAGATAAAGTGCACCCAAGGCGAGCAAGACAACTGTAGATGTGTGTTGCCAAGTTATTAAATTGGATACTTGCAAGCTCTTGTTGATCTTCATCAAGGCTAGACAACAGACCTAACTGATCTAGCACACCAGTCAATAAGGTCGTAAAACTGTATGAGTAGGTGATTCTGTTGGTGATGATTGTGCTCTCAACATTCAGGATACCCCGTGATATTTATTATTATTATTCGCCATTTGTGCAAAAGTTGAGAGGTATGTTACAGGGGCAACATTGCTAGAGTATTACTTCCATGTTATTTAATGTAATTCTTATGTAACTTTTCGTTTACAATTGATACAAATACTGAACATTTCACAGTAATACTGCACATCAATTGATGCTGTAAGCGTATACTATGTTTCATGCCTACCATTTGTTCGTCTGGTCAGCTATAGAATAGATAAATGAAAATACAAGTATTTCCATGATAATCAGACTTAATACCAAGATTTAACCCTCTAAATAACAATAAAATCATTGCGGGAGAAGATTTTTATTCTTTTATAGTTTAATATATCCATCAATTACACTTAAATAATGGAATTAGCCCCATGAAACGGATCATCATCACCCTATTATGTCTTTTCATGTTAAACACCGCTTTTGCTAATGGCGTGCATTTGAAAAAGGGCCACCCTGTACGCTACACCGTTAAGCCTGGTGATACCCTCTGGGGCATTGCGGGTAAGTTTCTCGATAATCCCGTGGAATGGCCACTCTTACTAAAGAGTAACCCTCAATTGAAAAAACCTTACCATCTCTATCCTGGCGAAGTATTGGTGTTACACAGTGTGAATGGACGCCCTGAGTTATTTATCGAAGGTGGCGGTACCGTGGTACTCTCCCCGAAAATCCGTGAAGAAAAAATAGACAATGCTATCCCAACTATACCCATAGAGTATGTGAAACCTTTTCTTACCGGTACCCGCGTAGTCAACCGCGAAGAATTATTGTACGCTCCCTATATTGTCGCACATGAGGGCGAACATGCTGTAGCCGGTGCAGGGGATAGTATCTTTGCCGTGGGGATCACTGATAAAACTGCTACTGATTTTTCGATTTTTAGACCTGGCCCTCCCTATGTAGATCCACAAACTAAAGAATTATTAGGTTATCAAGCTACCGATATTGGTGAAGCACGTTTAGCTCATCGCGGTAATCCTGCCGCCTTATTGATTACCCGTGCACCTAAAGAAGTACTCAATGGCGATCGCTTATTGCCCTTTGCAGATTCTCAAATTATTGCTGACTTTAATCCCCGTATACCTACCGATCCTATCAAAGGCCAAATTATTTCCGTCCTCGGCGGCGTGACTCAAATTGGTCAATATAATGTTGTTGTCATTGATCGTGGTACGGCTAATAGCTTGCAAATTGGTGACTTACTTGCTGTCTATCAGTTAGGCGCGACTATCCGTGATCCGGTAGGTAAATCTAATCGTGGGATCCGCTTACCCAATGTTAAAGCCGGCGAAATCCTCATATTTCGTACCTTCAGACGCGTCAGCTATGGATTAATCATGCATGCGACTATGCCTATCCATATTCTCGACGTAGTCACTAATCCTAATAAAGGTAAATACATTAACCAAAGCCAGCTTGATGGCGATGAAACTGTGCAACAGGCACCGATGCTGCATGATTTTAAATGATCCGTTAGCACCCTGGTTGGCACTCAGCCATATTTTTCAGCGTTGCCCAAATGCAGCAACTGCCTTGCTTGAGCAATATCCTGATCCGCAGACAATATTTCAATTATCATCAGGGCAACTACAACAATTAGGCCTCAGTGATTATTTACGTGAGGCATGCCTAGCTCCCCCTTGGACAGAAGTAGAGGCCGATTTACAATGGGCTAACTCCGCTAATAATTCAGTGATCCCCATCACGGACCCTCGCTATCCACAACTATTAAAAGAAATTGCCGATCCACCCTGTGTTTTGTTCGCTAAAGGTAATACAGATTTATTATCACTGCCACAGATTGCCTTAGTGGGCTCACGTAAACCCACCCCCATGGGCAAAGAAACAGCCTTGAATTTCGCCAAACATTTAGCGCAAAGTGGCTTTACCATTACCAGTGGTATGGCGCTTGGAGTCGATGGTGCCAGCCATCAAGGCGCATTAGCTGTCAATGGTCATACTATTGCCGTCACAGGAACAGGCTTAGAACGCGTCTACCCTAAACAACATCATGACCTCGCGCAGCAAATCAGTGAGCAGGGCTTATTATTATCTGAATTTCCTCCACAAACAGCAGCACAGGCAGCTCATTTCCCCCAACGTAACCGTATTATTAGTGGTTTAAGTATGGGCGTCTTGGTCGTAGAAGCTGCACTACGTAGCGGCTCATTAATTACCGCACGTTTAGCCACAGAGCAGGGCCGTGAAGTCTTTGCTATTCCAGGTTCTATTCATAATGCTATGGCCAAAGGCTGCCATACCCTGATTAAGCAAGGCGCTAAATTAGTCGAAACAGTAGATGACATTGTGGCTGAGTTTTCGGCATTCATCGATCTCAGTAAACAACAAGCTACCAAGGCTCTAACGATCGATAGGCCCGAATTAAGCAAAGCTGAACAAAAAATGTTACAATACATCGGTTTTGAACCAACGTCTATTGACACCTTGATTCAGCGTAGTAGATTAACCCCTGAGTTAGTCTCATCCATGGTACCTATATTAGAGTTGCATGGATATATTCAGCGCATGGCAGGGGGCTATGTGCGCTTATAAAACTAAGAGAAAACTATGTTTGCCGTTTTAATTTATCTTTTTGAACACTATATGCATAAGGCTGACACCACAGCGCCTGATCCTGCGTTACTCACCACGGAGTTGGAGCAAGAAGGTTTTGCAAAACACGAGATTTATCAAGCATTTGAGTGGCTAGAAGGTCTAGCTGATGATAATGCACAATATACCCAGCAAAATAGTTACAACTCTTCAGCATTACGTGTTTACACACCAGAAGAACAAGAAAAACTGGATATCAGTTGTCGAGGCTTTTTACTGTATTTGGAGCAAAATGGTATTTTGAGACCTACAGGACGTGAGCTGATTATTGACCGTGCCATGGCCATCGATACTCGGACACTCTGCCTTGATGAATTAAAATGGGTCGCATTATTCGTTATCTTCAATATGGTTGAACAGGAAACCGACCTATCGTGGATGGAAAATTTAGTCTTTGCTGAAGCGGATGCAGAATCTTTGCATTAAATAAACCTAGAGGTACAAACAGTTAATGGATAAACACTTAGTTATTGTGGAATCACCCGCAAAGGCCAAGACGATTGAGAAATATTTGGGCAAAGAATACCGTGTACTCGCTTCCTATGGCCACGTAAGAGATTTAATCCCCAAGGAAGGCGCCGTTGATCCTAGCAATGATTTTGCTATGAGATACCAAATTATTGAGCGTAACGCAAAACATGTATCCGACATAGCGAAACAATTAAAAGCATGTAACTCTCTCATTCTCGCCACTGACCCGGACCGCGAGGGCGAAGCCATTGCTTGGTCAGTGTTAGAATTAATGCAAGACAATAAATCTCTAGGCGATAAACCTGTCCACCGTGTTGTCTTTAATGAAATTACCAAAACAGCCATTAAAGATGCGATGGATCATCCACGCACAATCGCCATGGATTTAGTCAATGCCCAACAGGCTCGCCGTGCCTTAGATTATCTGGTGGGTTTCAATTTATCACCGCTGCTATGGAAAAAAATTCGCCGCGGTTTATCGGCTGGTCGCGTACAAAGCCCAGCATTACGTTTAATTGTCGAGCGCGAAGAAGAGATTGAAAAATTCATTTCGCAAGAATACTGGACCATGGGTGCTGAGGCACAAACGGAAGGCCAAGCTTTTAATGCGCGCTTAGTGCAGTATGAAGGTAAGAAGGTCGAACAATTTACTATTACCAATGAAGAACAAAGCCTTGCTATTGAACAAGCACTATTAGCAGCAGCAAATGGTAAGCTACGCGTAGAGAAAGTCGAAAAGAGACAGCGTAAACGTAATCCAACCGCACCATTCATTACTTCTACTTTACAACAAGAGGCAATCCGTAAGCTTGGCTTCACAGCACAACGTACCATGCGTATTGCCCAACAACTCTATGAAGGGATTGATATTGGTGATAGCACAGTCGGTTTAATTACTTATATGCGTACTGACTCAGTGAACTTAGCTGAAGAAGCAGTGACAGAAATTCGCGACTATGTACAGCAACAGTTTGGTGCCGATCATTTACCCAAAGAACCGCCTGTGTATCGCACCAAAGCTAAAAATGCCCAAGAGGCCCATGAAGCTATACGTCCGAGCTCTATCTTACGTCATCCGAACGATCTCAAGCGCTATTTAAACGACGAACAACATAAACTTTACCGCTTGATTTGGAAACGTACAATTGCATCACAAATGATTCATGCCACCATTGATACAGTGACTGTTCAACTCAGTTGCGGCAACACCGATCATTTATTCCGTGCCAATGGTTCTACCATCAAGCATCCAGGCTTCATGAAAGTCTATCTTGAAGGCCAGGATGATGAGAAAAAATCGGATACCGATGAAAAATTATTACCGCCATTAACTGAAGGCGATATGGTTGATTTACTCAGCATTAAAGGCGAACAACATTTCACTGAGCCACCACCACGTTTTAATGAGGCAACCCTTGTCAAAGCTTTAGAAGAATTTGGTATTGGTAGACCTTCCACTTATGCAACAATTATTTCTACCCTACAACAACGTGAATATGTCACCTTAGAAAAGAAACGCTTTCAGCCTACTGATGTAGGCCGCATTGTCAATCGCTTCTTAACTCAACATTTTACTCAATACGTTGATTTTAATTTTACCGCCTTATTAGAAGATAATTTAGATGCCGTATCTCGCGGAGAAAAACAATGGATACCATTGCTCGATGAATTCTGGAAACCCTTTAAATCACAAATTAAAGTGATTGATGATACCGTACAGCGTAAAGATGTTACGCAAGAAATTATTGATGAGAAGTGTCCGCAATGTGAGAAACCACTGGCTATTTGCCTCGGCAAACGTGGTCGCTTTATCGGTTGTACTGCGTTTCCTGATTGTGACTATACTCGCAGTCTTGATGCTGATAGCAATGAAGCTTCTGCAGGACCTGAAATCGTTGAAGACCGTAAATGCCCTGAATGTGATCATGACTTACATATCAAAGTAGGCCGTTACGGTAAATTCATTGGCTGCAGTAACTATCCAAATTGTAAGCATATGGAACCATTAGAAAAGCCCGTAGACACGGGAGTCACATGCCCTAGCTGTAAACAAGGCACCATTTTGCAACGTAAATCCAGACGCGGCAAAATATTTTATTCTTGTGCTCGTTACCCTGATTGTGAGTACGCCATTTGGAATGAGCCTGTTGATGAGCCATGCCCCGAATGTAACTGGCCTATCTTAAGTATCAAAACCACGAAGTCCAGAGGTACTGAAAAAGTTTGTCCGCAAAAGAGTTGTAAATTTAGCGAACCTATGGAATCGCCAGATGAATCTGCAGACTAGCCAATAATCAAGGAAACCACATGTCATTGAATGTTAGTACAGAAGCTTATCGTCGCGCAGTAATGACACTGCAAGAGGGCGGTTTAGTTGCTTATCCTACTGAAGCTGTATATGGCATTGGCTGCGACCCCTTCAATCAAGCGGCAGTAAAGAAATTACTTGAATTGAAACAGCGCGACCCAAAGAAAGGTTTGATTCTGATTGCTGCCGAGTGGCAACATGTTGAAGATTTAGTGACAGGTATCACAGAGGAACACTTAAAAAAAGCCTTCAAAACCTGGCCTGGACCGGCAACATGGGTGTTTCCTAAAAGCAAAAAAGTACCACAATTAATCCATGGCGATTATGATAGTGTGGCTCTACGTATTACTGGTCATATTCAGGCACGAGCATTATGTGAACAATTTGCAGGGCCTCTTGTTTCTACTAGTGCCAATCTGCAAGGTGAAGCTCCGGTAAAAAACAATATTGATGTATATCAACTATTTGGTGATCACATTGATTATATCCTACCTGGACGAGTCGGCGACCTAGACAAACCAACTAAAATCCGTGACATTATGACTGGCAAGATTTTTCGGTCATAGGAAAATACTTGCTTGCTGGCTATATAGCCCGTAACCGATTGGAAGATTTACTATAATTCGACGGGTACCATAAGGACCTTGACAACATGCAACAGAAAATCCAACAAATAAAAAACTATTTACTACAATTACAGAATCATATCTGCGATACACTTGCTGCTGAAGATCCTGGATATAATTTCCATGAGGATGCATGGCAGCGTGAGGCAGGTGGGGGTGGTTTAACCCGGGTATTAGCAGGTGGCGAAGTTATCGAACAAGGCGGGGTTAATTTTTCTCATGTATTTGGCGATAAAATGCCTGCCTCAGCCACTGCCCTTCGCCCAGAATTAGCCGGTCGACATTTTGAAGCATTAGGTATTTCACTTGTCATCCACCCACGTAATCCCTTTGTACCCACGGTACATGCTAATTTTCGTTTCTTTGCCGCGCATGCAGGCAATACTGAGTCTATCTGGTGGTTCGGCGGTGGCTATGATTTAACGCCCTACTATGGTTTTAAAGAAGATTGTATTCACTGGCATCAAAATGCCAAAGCAGCCTGTGATCCCTTTGGCAGTGAGGTATACCCACAGTATAAACAATGGTGCGATGAATATTTTTATTTAAAGCATCGTCAAGAACCTCGAGGTATTGGTGGTTTGTTTTTTGATGACTTAAATGCACATGGCTTTGAGCATTGTTTTAATTTTATTAAAAGTACAGGCGATAGCTTCTTACCTGGCTATATCCCCATCATGCAGAAACGTAAACAACACACCTATACAGAAAGAGAGAAAGACTTCCAACTTTACCGTCGTGGCCGCTATGTAGAATTTAATTTGATTTATGACCGCGGCACATTATTTGGCTTACAATCCGGCGGCCGCACTGAGTCCATTCTTATGTCCTTACCTCCCCAAGTAAACTGGCGTTACAATTGGCAACCTGAGCCAGGCAGCAGAGAAGCCGAGTTATATGAAGTATTTTTAAAGCCCACTGATTGGGTAGATATAGAGATTTAAGGCAAAACTCAGACTATCTCCTTGCTATGACATGCCAATATTCTGCATAAAACACTAAAATTCTCTCCTCAAACAAGATTTTTGAGGTGGTTTTTATCGAAATTTTAGTATATTACAGGCCATATATACGCAAAAAAATTCTATACTTTCTACAAAATTGAAATGATTATATTCTTTCATTAAATCGCATAAAAATAATTTTTTGATATAAATCATATAGTTACCAACGAACATGCTTTGGGTCTGTGTATATTTAATGCAAGCAACTCTGTTCTGTGACGCAAGCTGCGTGACGCATGATGCGTGACGCATCTTGCGTCACGAAAAGTTATTTGATATATTATGTTTTGTCGCTTAAATAGTTAGAACAGGTTATTGTGAATGGAACCAATAGAAACACTTTTTCCTACAGGTATTGTTACTGGAGATGCTTTTTGTAATAGAGAAAATGAACGTAGATACCTTAAAAAACGTTTAGATCAAAATGCACATGTTGTGCTAATGTCACCAAGACGTTATGGGAAAAGCAGCTTAATTACACAATTTACTCTTGATCAGACAATTCCATTTGCTGCTGTTGATTTACTGCCGGCTACATCTGGGAAATATGTTAAAAATGCCATTCTTGATGGCGTGACTCAGTTACTCACATCCGTCATGCCGCGATTAAAAAAATCCAAACAAAAACTCATGAGCCATTTTTCGCGAATGAATCCAGTCATTGAATTATCTGCACTTGGCCAGAAAATCAAACTCCATCCTGAAGAAAAAACATATGAAGAAACTATTATGAAGCTTCTATTAAACCTTGATGCAGCTTTAAAAGAGTTAAATCAACGAGCTATTTTTGTGATGGATGAATTTCAGCAAATAGCAACGCTGGAAAATTCACATTCATTAGAAGCGAGTATTCGGCATGCAGTAGAACGGAGCCGCTATGTATTTTATACTTTCTCTGGGAGTAATAGAACTTTACTTGAGGAAATGTTTAGGAACGAAGATAGGCCTTTATACCATTTATGCGATGAAATGAAACTTGATAGGATTAGTAGAGAATACTATATACCATTCATAAGAAAAGCATCCAAATATAACTGGCAAGAAACGTTACCAGATAAAAATATCAATGAAATTTTATCTCTAGCAGACTGTCATCCTTATTATGTTAATCGCCTATGCCGCACTCTATGGGACTTAAAGTCTCCACCAAATTTAGAAACTATAAAAGACACATGGCATGACTATGTTGAAACCCAAAAACAAGACTGGGTTTCCAGCATGATTAGTAAACTGACTGTTAACCAACGCAATGTATTAGCAGGTCTCGCTAAAACACCGGAAAAAAAACCAAGAGGAAAGGACTTTGTAAACAAGCTAGAAATGTCATCATCAAGCGTACAAAGAACTATAGAATCACTATTAAAAGAAGATTTAATCTACAAGAACAAAGATGGGTTCTATACAGTTCTTAATCCCGCAATAAAAACTATTTTGGCAGAAGATAAATATTTCGATCTATAAAAAAAGAAACCCCGGCTTCATTGACAAGTCGGGGCAAGCTTATCTCGGTTTGGGGAATACCGAGAATGTTCCCGCCAGAGAGGGGTCAGCGGGATACGCATATTGCGCTTATAGTATTAGACTAGTGGATTTGTTAGAAGTTCAATATTAAGGTAAAAAAATAAATTTGTGGGATAACTTATTGAAAATTAACTATTAATTGATTATCTAGCCCAGACACTAAGACTTCATTTTTTTCCACATCACAATGATATGTAATATGCTTAGCTAACTGCGCCTCACTCAGCACTCTTTGTTTAAAAATACTAATATTTTCACCACCGTCTTCTCTGGCAGATGAAGATAATATTCCTGGATAGCCGCTTTGCTTTATCAGCTTGCCTAGCTTATTAGAAAATTGAAAATCATTTTCCATACATTTTTTCTTATTAAGTAAATTAATCAGTAAAGCATCACAATACACATTATAAATACTACGTTTACGCACAATAATCTTCTCATCAGTATGATTTTCAATAGCGCGTAACTGCTTGACCATATGATAAACGGTTTCATAAATAGTTGTACTCTCTTTCCTCGAGCCATACCACACAGGGTAGGTACCATCTGAAAAACGTGTTTGCATAAATGGCTCTGTTTTAAAAGGATACTCGATTGCTGCCGTATAGTGAAAATCACTTAAACTTTTATCTTTTTCAACTGTTAACCTTGCTTGTTTAGTGACCCGAAAAATTAACTTAATATCACCTTGGTCATCAATTAAACTTGCAAAAGCGTGTTCCGCTGGTGACACAAAGACAATATTCCTTTTTACGCTTTCGTCAATTTTCTTCGTACGCTCTAATAATTTGTCATCCATAATCATTGCACCATTTGTAAATCTAAATACCTCATCACTCGCGCTAAACCAAATAATCCATCTTGTATCATCATATCTAGCGGCACTTCATCATTTAACTCGCGGTTTTTCCGTTTAATCCATGTCTTACGTAAGGCTTCATTTTCGGGAAACAGATCATACAAATTTTTATAGATCGCTAACAAAATACCCACGCGGCTAAGCTTATCTTGCTCATAAGGTAAAATACTCTCTCCTTTACGATAACGAATGAGCATATTTCGGCTTGTTTCACGCAAACCTAGTAGTGTTAGCTGCTGCGCAGTGGTTAACTGCCATTCATCAAGTAAGCGCATGACGATTTTTGTTAAACGTTCTCGGCCATCTTCGCTAATATAAGTCTCATCATCGCTGAACATATATCCTGGTTGTGACATTTCAATCTTCCTATTAAGTTGTTTTAACTAAGCTTAACTACAGTATAGCTCATTCGTTTAATATTATACACAAATTTGTATAATATTAAACAGATTTTACAGCATGTTACAACAAGAAATTTAATGAAATATATTAATATAATTGATCAAAGAATATATTATTCTAGACTGACAAACAAGCCAAAATTCACCTCACCCCATACCACTCATCCAATACGGAGTAAGCTTCGTCCAAGCCCTGACGCTTTAAGGACGAAAACAATTGAATGGAGATATTATCGTTATAATATTCACGTAAGTATTTGCGGACTTCTTGTAGCGCATTCAGTGCCGGGCTGCGTTTTAGCTTGTCTGCTTTAGTCAGCAGAATATGTACAGGTAACTCACAATGGCTGGCCCATTCCAGCATGTTCACATCATAGTCTTTGAGGGGATGGCGGATATCCATGAGTAAAATCAAGCCTAGCAAGCATTGCCGCTGCTCCAAGTACTGACTCAGTGTTTGCTGCCAACGTTGCTTAACGGCCTGTGGTACTTTAGCGTAACCATAGCCAGGCAGGTCCACTAAACGACGCTCTGGATCCAATTCGAATAAGTTAATTAACTGCGTGCGGCCAGGTGTTTTACTGGTTTTTGCCAAACTATTTTGCTGTGTTAAGGTATTGATCGCACTGGATTTTCCAGCATTGGAGCGGCCAGCAAAGGCAACTTCAATGCCACTATCAGCAGGTAGCTGCGATAGCCTAGCAGCACTGGTTAAAAACTTAGCTTGGCGATAGATTGACATACACATAACCTTCAGGAATCATTCATTAATAACACTCGTGGCCTTTAACTTGGAATAGCCGACGATGAAAAAAGGGAATTGTAATGCATTTATTAAAAAAATTCATATGTATCCTCCTCATGCTCTATTTGGGTATTACCACCACTTGGGCGATGGGTGATGCCGCACGTGGCAAAACTAAGGCAGCAAGCTGTGCCGCCTGTCATGGCCCTACCGGTATTAGTCCTACCGCAGAATTCCCTAATCTTGCTGGCCAACAAAGCCACTATACCCGTAAACAATTACTTGATTACCGCTTAGGCACAAAAGGTGGTCGACCTGATCCGGTGATGATCAGTATGGCAAGCGCATTAAGTGATGAAGATATTGCTGATCTTGCTGCCTACTATGCAAAGCAACAACCTGCACAAGCTAATACAACAGCAACATCTAAACAAGGCTTAGCACTTTACTATGGCGGTAACTTTGCCAAAGCGATCCCTGCCTGTACTGCGTGTCATGGACCTCACGGTCAGGGTATTAATTCTGCGGCTTATCCAGACTTACGCGCACAACATGCTGACTACACAGTGAAACAATTACAATTGTTCCGTAGTGGCGAGCGCCATAATGATCCCAATGATATGATGCGAAGTATTGCGGCGAAATTAACTGATGCAGAAATTCACGCATTAGCTATATATCTTGCAGGCATGAATAGCAAACACGATTAACTTTATCCGGGGTAAAATAAAAATCCCCGAGGCTTGCCTCGGGGTATTTTATTTCCTAGTAATATTTCGCCTGCGCGAACCAAGTTCGCGCGACGGCGACTTAAGGGGAGTCTACGCTGACTCCCCTTAAGAATCCCCAAGCGTAAAGTCCCCGCAGCTAGCTGCGGGGAATCAAGTTAAATCATCACAAGATATCTCGAGCAGCTACCACTGAAGCTTTTGTCATTTCAAACACAGTGAGAAATCTCCTGATGCTGTGACTACCATAACAGTAGATTATACCTGATCACTGAGTCAACCTGTTACCTATTCGCTGCTGTGCAAGATTCACTTGCCGTCCTGGCATCACTGGCCCGCGTACTGCATTTAGATCATGTACGTTAGCATCTTCTGCATTAGCTTCCTCAGCGTCGGCGGACATTTCATGTGCCGCTGCTGGAGCAGTTCCTTGTGCCTGCTGCATCAGAGCTTGATATTCTGCAACAGATAAACTCACATGCCCATCCCTGACTTCACGAGGACTCAACGGTGGAGATGATTGACGAACTATAAATCCTTGATCTGAAAAAGGGCCGCCTTCGGTTTGTCTATTGTCACAGCGTACTTGTAGCGTTTCAGCAAAGGCCTTTGCTTCACTATGGGTATGTAACCATTGGCTATTTAACTCTTCCTCTAGTACATTAATACTCGCTTTTCGATTACGTATTTTATGAGATAAATCATTAATTTTTTTAGTCAATTCGGCCTTCTTGCTATTTAGGCCAGAGGCACTCTCTGCTAGTGATTTAGCTTGTTTATTTTTCCTGTGTTCATACACACCTTTTAAAGCGGCTGTAACAATCCCAACGATTAATGCAATACTAATAATAGCCGTCATGGTTTTGCTGACATGAGCAATCACATCAGTAGTATCAAAGGCTGTTTTTGCCATAAAATAGTTTAAGCGAATTTTGTTGGCGACAAATAACCCCATGTACACAGCCCAGCCACTACCAATACCTACTGACACAGACGGCCAAACACGTTCGCGCCAAGCAGCTTTAGCCCGTGCCCATAATCCAGGTTTTTCCGCTACAGGCGACATTGTATTTGCATCGTCTATTGACGTTGTATATTTTTGTACATGTAGCGTGGCTGAAACATCAGGTAAATCGTCTTCACTATTAACCTTTTTTAAACGCTGACTATTAAGTGCTGTGACAATCACTTTATAATCAATAACATCCTGAGGTGACAAAAAATTCTTCGCAGCAACGATAAAATCGACTAAACGTGATGTTTTTTGATTATACGTAATAGCTGAAGAGCCTGAACTTACAATAACACTGCCTAATTGCTGGTTCACAGCAGCAGACAATTCCTGATCACTACGCCGATTACTACGCAAGAATCTCTTGAGGTCTTCTATTTTTTGTGAAAATAAATCACTAGCACGACGCGCAAAATACTTTTGCTGTTTTAAATATTCTTTTTTTTCCGCCGTTGCTTGCGCCTCTGCCACTAATTTTAGATATTGTTCTTCTAACGCTTCAACCTCTGGCTTTAGTTTATCAATTTCTTTTTGATTGCGTTCCATACAATCATCGCGCTCACACATACGATTCCATTGTGACCTCGCATTCATGATACCCGTAACAATAGCAATCATGATTAATACCGCCGTCACATGGGGTAAAGTAATACCAAATCCGATAGCCAACCCTAGGCAAATCAGTTTTCCCACATTAAAAGCAACACCGCCACCACCCAAGAATGAAATGCCACTAAAGAAACCGCGACTCAAATATTTCTTTAAACTTTGTTTAATATTATTACTGCTACTATCTACCGAAGTGTTCATAATATTACCTCTTTGTTGCTACTACCATCCCTAGTAGGATTTGTTATTTTGGCTTTGATACGCTGACTTCAAGACATCAGCCACCACTGCTGCAAGCACTATATAGCTTTAATATTAACTGTTTCTTAAGGATTCACCTAATTCTGAGTCGAAAATTTTTGTTAACAGCGCAAAGTCCGGTACAATGCCGCCATGACAAATATACATAGCCATCTTAACAAAGCACAACATACTGCGGTTACCGCATCACCAGGGCACCAATTAATCCTTGCGGGTGCCGGTAGTGGTAAAACCCGCGTCTTAGTTCATCGTATTGCTTATTTAATTCATGAACATGATATTTCACCTTACAGCATCCTCGCAGTGACCTTTACTAATAAAGCTGCGGGCGAAATGCGCAGTCGAATTGAGAGTTTATTGCACACTAATGTCAGCGGTATGTGGGTGGGTACCTTCCATGGTTTAGCGCATCGCTTACTACGCGCTCATTGGCAAGAAGCTGGCCTCACAGAGAATTTCCAAATTTTAGATTCCGATGATCAATACCGCATGATCCGTCGTATCATGAAATCCCTCAATATCGATGACAAGGAATGGGCCCCCAAACAGGTACAGTGGTTCATTAATGGCAAAAAAGATGAAGGCTTGCGGCCTCATCACATAGAGGCTGAAGATTATACAACGCAAGTGATGTTAAAAATTTACACAGCCTATGAACAAGCCTGCCAAGTAGGTGGCTTAGTTGACTTTGCTGAACTGTTATTGCGCGCTCACGAATTATGGCTGGAACATCCAGCCATCTTGCAACACTATCAACAACGTTTCCAATATATCTTAGTGGATGAGTTCCAAGACACGAATACGATCCAGTATGCTTGGTTACGCTTGTTAGCCGGTACACAAAGTTATTTATCAGTGGTGGGTGATGATGACCAATCCATCTATGGTTGGCGCGGTGCCAAGATTGAAAATATTCAACGCTTCAATCGCGACTTCCCCGATGCCATTATGACTCGCTTAGAACAAAATTATCGTTCCAGCGGTAATATTCTGGCTGCTGCCAATGCATTAATTTCTCACAATGGTAACCGCTTAGGTAAAAAACTCTGGACGGAAGATGCTGAGGGTGAGCCTATTTCACTGTATGCCGCCTTCAATGAAACCGATGAAGCACGCTTTATCGTTAATCGCATTCAAGATTGGGTTAATCAAGGCAATACCCGCAAAGAAGTCGCGATTCTTTATCGCTCTAATGCGCAATCACGGATCCTTGAGGAATCTTTACTGCACGCCAATATTCCATACCGAGTGTATGGGGGTTTACGCTTTTATGAACGTGCGGAAATTAAAGATGCCTTAGCTTATTTACGTTTAGTGTCTAATCGTCATGATGATGCCGCCTTTGAACGAGTAGTTAATACTCCCACCCGCGGTATAGGTGATAAAACCGTACAACATGTACGTGATGCTGCACGTGCCGAAGGTGTTTCTTTATGGGCGGCAGCAAAAGATATTATTGCTGAGCAGCAATTAAGTGGCCGTGCGAGTAATGCCCTTAATCACTTTTTAACCTTAATAGATACTATGGCTGATGATTATGCGGATTATGATCTAGGTCCACAAACAGAATATATCATTAAAGCCAGTGGCTTAATTGAACATTACCGTAAAGAGCCTGGCGAGAAAGCCCAAGGCCGCATTGATAACTTAGAAGAATTGAGTAATGCAACTCATCAGTTTGCACCAGAAGCAGACGAAACAATGACACCTTTAGCTGCCTTCTTAGCGCATGCCGCCTTAGAGGCCGGTGAGAGTCAAGCCGATCCTTATGAAGATTGTATTCAATTAATGACTTTACATTCGGCTAAGGGTTTAGAATTTCCTTTAGTCTTTATGGCAGGTATCGAAGAGGGCCTATTCCCACATTATTTATCTGAGCATGATCAACGTCGTTTAGAAGAGGAACGGCGCTTATGTTATGTAGGTATGACCCGGGCCATGCAAAAATTATTTTTATGCTACGCTGAAAAACGCCGTATTCATGGCACGGAAAAGTTTCACCGACCCTCACGCTTCTTGGAAGAAATACCCACAGAATTAATACAAGAGGTACGGATGGGTAGTCGCTCAGTACGTCCAGCGAAGTTAAAACATTCCAGTAAACAAAGTCATCAAGGCCATCAAATTGAAGGCACTGGTTTAAGCCTAGGCCAACGGGTACACCATAGCAAATACGGTGAAGGCGTGGTAACAAATTTTGAAGGACAAGGACAACACGCACGGATCCAAGTACAATTCAGCGACTATGGTATGAAGTGGTTAGTGGCCGCGTATGCTAAATTAGAACCAGCATAGTTTTTTCCATTCTACCCCTGCTGCAATGTCCCTGAAACACTGACTCTGATGCGCTCACGCACTTGCAGATCTCGTAACTGCACTAACACCAAAGCAAAGAACCATGGCGTATACAACGTTCCAATAATCGTACCGATGGTACTGCCTAGAATATGAATTTGCACACCGCTGGCATGCATCACTGTGAATACGCCCACGGTATAATTACGTAAGATGGCACTGACAGACATAATGATAATCATTGGCAAATAAAAAACTATTGCTGCACGTCCCCATTCAGGCCATGCTAATAAATGACTACGTTTAATAGCGCTAAATGCATTCATATTATCCACTGCCGTCAACGGTAAGAAAAAGAAACAGGAAACTAATAAAATCAATGCTGGTACAACAAGCGCTATACACCCCAGACCGACAATGATTAAATAACTTAATAAACCAATAAACACCCATGGTAATCGCTTAACGCCATGCCAAAGAGCGTGCAAATAGCTCATTGACTTACCATCGATTACCGCTTGTAAACGGTAAAATATTGCGGCATAAACAGCGCCACTAAATAATATTAAGACTAAATGTAGTTGCCATACCATTCTGGCAAATGTCAATGGATCTGAGAAATCAATACCGCCAACAAAATGTGCCTGAGCAACATGGGGGATACTCGCCCCAAAGGCACCCAGTAACGAAATAGGTAAGACCCGCCATAAGGCTTTTTTGTAAAGTCGCCAGGCCCTAGCAAATACCTCTGCGATACTTTGCGGTTGCGCGGTTTGCATATCCTTATCTCCACCTTCCAATATATGTTGATACTGACTAAGCAGGAAGTATTACATACTTCTTCGCAAAAATCTTCCCAAAACCGCCACAGCTATAAACCGGTAGGATAAGGCATCACTCACATTATGAAACATTTTTTTACAATTCCACCGTATCATTCTGCGATAGTGGTCTATAATTACCCAAATGTAGCATTTGTGCACGGGAAAAACACAATGCT
This sequence comes from Gammaproteobacteria bacterium, assembly GCA_965230425.1. Taxonomy (GTDB): domain Bacteria; phylum Pseudomonadota; class Gammaproteobacteria; order UBA1113; family UBA1113; genus CBDDKW01. Next base: position 155,159 of record CBDDKW010000012.1, read on the forward strand.
AGCTATTAGCAAACGGTCAATAGGGATATTAAGCTAAGACTCTTAAAAATGACTAACTAAAATAATAACTATGTGCGAGGAAAACCCTATGGCACCGCCAAATGATACCTATGTAGCCTTACCCAGCATTGACTGGCTAGGCACTGACACAACTTTGAATAGCAAAGGTGATGGTAGCCTTTATAATAGTACGGAAGGCATCCCTTTATTACCTATAACCCAGAGTGATAGTGAAGCATATCATGCTTTCATCAAACAGCTTAATCGTTACCACGGTAATGCAAAACAGCAGTGGGAACAATTTGCGGCTGTAGACCGTAATCTTGCAACATTGACTGAGCGCTTAACTACTGAATCCACATCGGCGGCTAAGAATTATTATTCTGGCTTGATTTGCCTTAACCCGCGTATACCCGATCATTATTTTACTCACACCATGGGACAATCCCGCCAGCAATTAGCAGAACGCTATTTTGCAAAATGCTTAGAAAATATAGAACCCAATGCACTCACACCAGAAAGAAGCCATGAAGATCATCGCTATATGACTCAACAGATCCAATTTCAATTGGGTCGGCTTTATTTTGAATTAGCAAAACTTGATGAATCTGTTGTACAAGCGTCCTACTTACAGGTTGCAAGCTCTTATTTTGAATTCGCTGAACAAGCGCCTAAGCTAAATTTAGCCTGTCAATTTTTTAGTGGTGAATGCTTCTACCATGCTCAACTCAATAAAAATGCGAGCAATGAACAGCGAGAAAACTGGGTAAAGAATGCTGAAAATTACTACCAATCCGTATTACAGCACACAGCAGCAGATAATCCATATCTTAATTTAGCGCGTTTACGCTTAGGACAAATCAATAATCCCGTAAGCACACGTTCCTTTCAACCAGATAATGTGAAGGGGGCTAGTAAAGCAACAATACAAGCAACTCGCGCCAATTTTGCTGCAACTTGCTTGGGTCGCGCACTAGAACAATGGCAAAGCCAACAAGTGAAAACGACCGAAACGTCCTTATATATTTCGCTTTGTCGTGCAGAATTAGAAGAATTGGCAGCAAGCACACATAATGGTATTGCTAGCTACTACCTTGGTATAGATAACTATCAGAGATCTACCGAAGAAGAGAGTAAGGCAACAGACCAACACGTTAGCTATCAAGAAGCTGCAAGAAAGCATTTTGCAAGCGCAGCTAGGCAATTAAACAAAACAATACCTGATACAAACACAGGAGTAAACAGAAACATTACTGTGACTAACAGTACATTATACTTAGAACGCCTAGCGCAACATCCTCTGGTTAAACAAGACAACGGCCTGCAACAGCAAGTTAGTGCTTCTCAAGCCCACATACCTCAAGCCACATGCCATCGTAGTTCGCCTATTGTTAGCCGTGCATCAGCACAATTACGACGTCAACAACAAGGTATCAGGACGCGTGACACAACCCCACCTTTGGTGCGGGCAACATCGGCACCTGATTGCCTTTTGTTTAAGAGAGCTGAGCTTGATACCAGTCATCGGGGTGTGATCCCCTTTGCATTAGACGGCTTAGGTCCAAACCCACAGTTAGTAAGACAACCTTCTACACTACGACAATCTCACTCAGAAAGTTCAGTGACTAGCCTATCAGGCACAGACCGTACTGAACCAGGAGCAAGCCGACAATTTAATCAGCCATGCAGGTAAGATTTTTCTAAGGCAACTAACCCTGCAAACCAATGGCTGATGCTTACAGCAATATATGCCTCTTGCCCTGACTCCCCCCACTCGCGGGGGAGCTCTTATCTCACTGTATACTTAAAGACCGTCTTAAATATCTATTTATAAGCGAAGCGAAGACCCCGGCATTTGCCGGGGTTACCTTGCGCGATGGGGGATCCTCAAGGGGGAGAATCGCGATTTTCCCCCTTGAGTGCCGTGGCGCGAACTTGGTTCGCGCAGGCATTCCAAACAGGAAACACTACGGGTTTACCCGTGGTTGTTTATACCCACGGTAGTTGCTGTTTGGAATGCCTGCAACAAGCTTATGTGATTGTCTGCGCATAGCTCTTGACTTCTCTACTTAGCTCTTTTACGGTTACGCTAATTTCATGAACTACCAAAAAGGGCATCACTGTGAAAAAAATAAACCGTTTCTTGTTAACCACAGGCTTGGCAGCAACACTGGCAATGAGCACTGCTTGCTCTTATCAAAATAATACCTCAAGTTCAGACTTTAGCGCCAAGCAAAAAGAACAGATTGAACAAATAGTTCACGACTACCTTGTCAATAATCCCAAAATTCTTATTGAAGTGTCACAAAAATTACAGCAACAACAGGAAGAACAAATTAAACAGTTGCAACATAAAGCACAAAAAGTAATCCCCAGCATTGCTCAGCCTTTACTCCATGATAAGGAAAGCCCTGTAGCAGGTAATCCCAATGGTGATGTGACCATTGTCGAGTTCTTTGACTATCAATGCCCCCATTGTAAAGATATGACTGCCATAGTGGATGATTTAGTAGCTAAAGATGGTAATGTGCGGGTAGTATATAAGCAATTCCCTATTTTTAATGATGCTTCAAAATTTGCTGCCGAAGCAGCACTTGCCTCAGCACAACAGGGTAAATACCAAGCCTTTCATGATGCATTGATGCACGCAGATAACCCTTTATCTAAAGAGAAAATTTTAAGCATTGCTAGTTCGGTGGGTATTAACACACAACAACTACAAAAAGATATGCAAAACCCTGCAATTAAAAAACAACTCAAAGAGAATGTGAAACTAGCACAACAATTAGGTGTGATCGGCACGCCTGCATTTGTGATAGCTAATTCAAATAATCCAACTCAGGAACAATCACGCTTCTTACCTGGAGTTACCAACGAAGCAATCATGCAGCGATTAATTCAACAGGTCAGGGGAAGTTAGACCGGTTACCATAAACTCCTCGTACATAAAGCATTTTCTGCAAGCCGTGGTAAGAAAAGTTATACCGCTTCGTTTACTACGGCTATTGCAAATTTCCTCATACAGTTATTACTAGACATACCATCATACCGCGGCTTGGCCGCAGTATTCATGTTCTGATAATAAAGAGTGAGGAATCAAACTGCCAATGTTTTCGCTAGCACAGCTATACACATAGCTACGGCATGCTACGAATTATTTCCAATCCCCGACCTTTAATAAACTCTAATAAAGCTCGATGACTTTTAGGCAAAAAGGACGTATTCAAATAACCAAGGTGCACATCAATCGCGGGGCTTTTATAAGATTTTAATACCCGCACTAAAGCACCAGATTTCAGTTCCTCAGGTATCGCCTTGCTAGACATGAGAATTAAACCAATACCACTCACTGCGGCTGATTTTAAAGAAGTCTGTTCAGTGCATGTGAAATTACCCGTTATATTCACTGACTTTTCATTCAACTGCCATTGTGAAGCACTAGGCAACATACGGTTGTAAAGACAATTGTGGTCCTTTAAATCTTCCGGCTTCTTTGGGGTACCAAATTTCTCAAGATAAGTGGGTGCTGCATAAATTTCACGAGACATTGAACCCAAGGGTTCGAGGGTGATGGCCTTAGTCTTGTACAATGGGGCATCATGGGTGATCACAATATCAATCTGATTTTGTAGCATATCAGTCTTATCTTGTGACCAAACTAAATCTACATCTATTTTCGGATATTCCAATAAAAACTCACACAGGATATGCATAATAATGGTTGTACCAAACCCTATAGGTGCACCTAGACGAACCGTCCCTTGCGGCTCATCATTGGTAGAAGAAACTTCAAGCCGGATGTCTTCAAAAAGATTCACCACGGGCTTACTGCGAGCATACAATAATTTACCAGCTTCTGTAGTAGAAACACGACGTGTATTACGACGCAATAATTGGGCTTGTAGCTCTCGTTCTAACCAAGCAATACGCTTCGTGACTACTGGCGGGGTAGAACCCAGCTTACCTGCAGCACCTACGAAACTATTCTCTTCTACTACATAATGAAATGTTTTAATGCATTTTATCCAATCCATAAGTATTTACTTTCTCATTCCTGGGAATATCTTCCCTATTAACAACACTACATAATCTGTATAATCATGCCTCAAAGGTAGTCCAGCAACTCAAGCCCCTAACTGACCGTCGTTGGCTGCCAATGTAGATACCCATAGTGACTATTTACATAAGCTTAATAGTATATAAAAACACTATAAGAAAAGAAAGAATATAGAAAATAGCATTTTTTCCAGAGGTCGTCGATGTCAAAACAACAATTATTAAAGGCTTTCGAGCCTAGGGCCGATTTTCATAAAATTTCTGCACTCTTAGATCAGGATCCTGGCTTACTCAGTGAAGACCTTGGAAAAGGTTGTAATGCCTTACATCTAGCCTGCCGTAGTCAAGACAGTCGAGTTGTACGTTATGTCCTGCAGCTTGCAATCACACAGGGTATATACCAGCAGCTTGCCAGCCATAAAGACACTCAAGATAAAACACCCATTCATGATGCAGCTCAATATTGTTGTTTTGCTGATTTAGAACAATTAGTATTGGCCTTGCCCGTTAATCATGATCAAGACAACCCCAGCGGCGATCAATCTGCAGATCTACCTCACTCAGAAGTGGCTGAAGGTTCACAGATAACAAGCAATAACACTCTCCCAGACCGTATTGATATTCTCATGATGAGTGATCATTTACAACGTACGCCCTTACACTTAGCTGCGCGACACCGCAGTTCTCAGAGTGTTGCGTTTATCTGTGAACAATTCCTCAGTGAACAATTTGGCTCTAATCTAATCGATATTATCTTTACCCAAACCACAGAGGAAATCCTCGATCCTGCTGTGCGATTCTTACAAACTCAAGGTCTCAGCGACTTAAATGTTCTCATGTTAGCCAGTATAGGCCGTTCATCTACAAACCTATCAACGCTCATTAATTACATTAACGCACATATTGAGGGCCAGCCTGATGAACCAGAAAATGGTGATGAGACTGTAGTACTGATTGAGCATTGGTTACAACGCGCTACTTACGGCTTTACCTTATTACACTTTATGCTGATCTATAACACTATCGACATTATCCAGGATATAGTGCATGGACTATTGAAAGTTGTACCCGCATTTTTGGATTGTGCTATTAACGTACCTAGTATTCCAGCTCAAGGATTATTGCCTTTCGATCTGGCCTTGGCTTATCAAGCAGATCCAAAATTACCAACGCTGCTTGCACCTATCAAAGCACTGCAACAAAAAGAAGCTAACAAGAAACTTCCAGTAACACCTTCCACAGATAATATGCTGGCTGGTAATCCCAGCCCAGTAAAAAGAGTACATCCAAGAGCTGGGCAAAATGGTCGTCATCGAATCTCTGCCTTGACTTTTACTGAATTCATGTGCACAGAGGTAATCAATCCTCACAACACTGGACCAGCTAAAATTAAACGCCACAACTTAGCGATCATTTATGGCAATGCTACTGGCTATCAAGGCATGAGAACGTGGCAACCACGCTACTTCTTTAGCCTACAATTATGGCCACAAATTATTGCACTGCTCATCACTGAAAGTGAATCGATGCTGCAGACAGTTATAAGCACATATTCTAAAACTGATATCAGAGACCACTCAGGTGAAGCATCTGACACTTATTTGATAGGGCTTTTAGATGAAGAGCTTATATTAGCTAGGCTATTGGAGTTGTATAATGACCCCAAATACCAAAGTAAGCAATCTTGGATCATGCATTGCATCAGTTCTATTACCCTAGCAATAGAGCCAGATTGTATATTACGTTACGAAGCAGATGATGATAGCAAGCATCGTAATCCAGGAAAAACAGCTCTACGCTATTTTGAATATCTATTAATGAGTGCAAGCAAAGATCAAATTTATCACTATTTGCATCAATATAATCAACAACATGGTAATATTAGTAAAATCCAAAATGCAAACTGTTTCCCCACTGAATTCGGCACCAGCACTTATGAGCTAGCGCGCTCCATTTGGTTACAAAGAAACTTGGCTGACTGGTTCAATCAACTAATTACCGGAAAAATTCGCCACAATATCACTGCGCCAGCAATAGCTGAAACAGCATCTAAACTCACTAAAACGAATACAAATCACCCGATAGTTAAGCAGCTAAGCCTAGCGTTGAAAGGTCGCAATTACACACAAGTAGATTTTCTACTCAGCACGAAGGCTATTCTGATCTTACAACATTACACCCTCAAAGACTTATTAACGGATTTATGCACATACCCTGACAATGACATACTGCGCCTAGGCTGGGATTTTATTCAATATCAATTACAACAGGATGTACAATCATCACAGCAAAACGAACAACTATCACGAGAAAAACCCATAGATATATTATTTCCAGGATTATGTCAGTTAGCCGCAGATGCCACATTAGAGATAATTCAATGCTTTTTAGATGTATTCAAAGTAACCATTAATGACTTTAGAAAATGTACTAATGAATACGGGCGCAATATCCTGCACTACGCAATACTTAATACCCACGATGTATTTGTATACATTCTCACTTACTGCGGACGCCATATAGAATTATTGCAGTTGCCAGACCGGGATGGTAACACGCCCATACATTATGCTTCACGACAAGCAACAGCAAATAATTTAGCGCTCGCGCTAAGTCATTTATACGATAGTGAACATCACCATTTAAAGCAATACAGAATGACTTCAGATTCCGAAACTGATCATGGTGGTACTTCGGACTCAGATACTGCAATCGAAAAAGGCAAAACTGTCTCATACCGATTTCTTTTAACGAATACTAAAGGCTTCACACCACTGCGCTTGGCATTGCTGCATGGTCCTATTGAGTCAGTAGAATTACTATTAGCATGTGCCTGCCATATTAGGAAATATGCAACTTTAACTGCAGAACAAACGAGCGAGACAAGCACTGCTGAAGATGACCTTGCATTAGACTCATCACCTGAGAATGCCGATTCAATAGCTACGCAAAATCTTGGTCGTACAAGTTCAGATGAAAATTCCAATGCCTTATGCTTCCCACAGAAAGGCATATCCGCTAGCATAGCTACATCTTCAGCCGCAAATAGTCGCAGTAACAGTACTAGCTCACTGTTCTCAAATGATATTGTTACCACCACTGAACCTCTGTTAATGCAAGAGTGCAAAAATCCCGGAGTACAAACACCACTATTAGCCTTACTCGCCAAACGAGGAGTTAGCGCGGAAGGATTTGCCATGACTGTATCAGCACTAACTGAAAATAAGCAGGCTATTAATATCATAAAACACCAATTACATACTCCAATTATTGTAGGTAACCGCTCAGGCTACCCAAGTCGCGCTTTATTTAATGCTATCCGACACAATAATGCGGCGGCTGTTGAAGCTTTCATACCTTATTTTAAAGCCACTGAAACAATGTTGTTTAGCACATTTCATGGAAGCAATGCCGTGGACCTCTGCGCCCAAGTAGGTGCTGTTGATGCATTACGAATTATTTTAAAACAATTAGATAATCCCACAGCGCGGCAACGCTTATTCACTGAATTTCGTAGCGCGCAGCCTGATGAAAAAGAATGTTTTACCAGTTTTCATAGGATGATTCATTTTGCTGATGAGACTACCCTAATAGAATTTTTATATTTCATCGGACCAATCGACATTAGGGAACTGATTAATCGGTATGATACGCAGCAATTGAACCTCTGTGATGATCGCAGCCGAGAAGCTGATTTTGCTGATACGGTACTTAGAAAGAATACTCTAGGGAAATTCTGCCGTAGTTTTGAGGATTTAATCACAAAAAATCCTAATCTAAACAGAAAAAAATATCTGCAAATACTGCAAAGTATCAATTGTTTCCATAAAATACATTTATATTTATTACCTAAGAGCTTGTTTGCATCATTTAAATCTCAAGAGATTGAACATTTTGCTAATCTCTTAATTGAATTTAAACAAGCTATTGATGGCGCAGAAGAAAAAATCTACAAAAATGGTAGCATCAGCCCATTAGCGACACAACAAACTAAGGCAATTATCCAAAAGCTTCAAGAACTCAGCACAAATGCAGAAAAAGCCGCAGACCCCAAAGTACTCGATACAGGCTATATACAATCCATTGAACGCTTACAAACAGTTAACCCCAGTTATTTACTGCGTTCCTTTAAACAATATTTACATTTGTTAAAAACTGAAGCCTATAGCAGCGCTGATACACACTCAGCAAAACTCGCCAACAAACTGTGGCAACGTCTAGGCACACCAGACTTACCCGATAAACATTATCAACCACCCGATACGCCGCAAAAACGCAGCCAACAGGGCCATGCCTCTGCCTGCGGTACACCTCTCGCACACTCTACTCAAGCAAGTGGAAAACCTGCACGTGAGAGATTAGTACAGGCAGTGCGCTGGTAAACTGCGCAACCACGGGATATATATGCTTAGTCTCTCATATCGCCGATCCCTGAATGCGAGCTACGTGCAATGAGTGATCAAGAAACCAGCCCTAACAAAAGCAATCCTTATTTTTCCATAGCAAGGTGAAAATATATCTGCTAGTATTGGCCAATATTACTACTATAACAATGACCTTTGAGGAATAAACAATGCCAAACTCTGCGACACCTATAGCTACGCTACAACAACAACTACTTTCTGCTCTCACCAAAGATTCAGCACCTGACTATCATGCTATTCGAACAATATTAGCAGAAAATATAGACAATTCTCGCACTTTACGTACGTTGTTATTGGAAACAAAAAGTGCGCAAGGTAAGAATGTACTGCAACTTGCTTGTGATAAAGGTGATGAGCATACTATTAAGTTAATCCTCGGAGCAGCAAAAAAATTACAAGCAAAACTAGCAGAAGCTTCGGCAGAGAACGTTCGTTCATCTAATCAACAAGAATTTGAACCCACTATTATCGATAAACTCATTACTCATACAGATCATAATGGTGCAAATACCATTCATAGCGCCGCCGCACATTGTCCAGCCTCTGTATTAGCTTATTTATTAAAGGAACTGTCCAGCGACACCATGAGAGAGCAAGCAGTGCGTACAGTCAACGAAAAAAAAGAAACGCCTCTGTATCGTGCTGCACAACAACGCGGTGTTAATAGCGTTGCCATATTATGCTATTGGCTAGGAGAAGACTTCTTCGATGAAATTTACCGCCAATCACATCGAGAAGAATCAATTAATACCTACGCTAAAAATACGTTTCACACGGATTATGGTTTAACACCCTTTATGGCTGCGGCTGCAGAGGGTAATGATGAGGTTGTCTTATTTTTTACCCACTTAATTGGCTGCTATATTATCGCCGATCTTAGCCAACAATCTTATCAACAGATATTCGATAAGGTACTGATTAATGTAGGATCTCAAGGCAGAACAAAGTGCCAGCAAATTTACCAAGACACATTAACAAAAATGAAAACAAAGCTGGCAGCTCGAGCTAGTGAAGAAGGCTCAGATTCAACAGAGAGCGCCTCACTAACAGAAGAAAATAAGCTAGCAGCAGAGAAAACGGCCAATGCTCAAGCTAGTGAAGAAGGCTCAGATTCAACAGAGAGCGCCTCACTAACTGAAGAAGATAAGCTAGCAGCAGAGAAAGCGGCCAATGCTCAAGATAGTGAAGAAGGCTCAGATTCAACAGAGAGCGCCTCACTAACAGAAGAAGATGAACTAGCAGCAATGAAAGCGGCCAATGCTCAAGTACAAGGTGAAGCAGAAACAACGTCCGCCACGTATATAGATAACTTAACTATTTCACCAGCAGCAAAAAAAGCAACGAAACAAATGGCAAAAGCATTGGGAGAATTTCCCAGCGATAGCCTTGCTCCTATAAGCGAAAACTCAATCCCAGCAGCATGGCTTGATCCTACCCAAATACTTAATCAAATAACGCCAAGGTGGAATAACCCACTGCGCAGTCAGCGTTTTAATATTGCAACGTTTGGACACAAGTGGAACCTATTACACTTTATTATCAAGAATTGTTCTGAAGCTGCTATCAGGACCATTGTTCCTGTGCTTCGCGTCAAGCAACCTAGTCGGCCTATTAAAGCATTTGTTTACAAACGACCCGATACTGAGGAATATTGCGTCTCACCCTATATCGACAATTCTACACTTGTAGAAGAGCAACTTAGTGGTTATGAAAATCGTCACGCTTTTGCTGCAGCAAATGACCTCAGGTTATTACCCTCTGACTTCATTGACATATTCCATGATGATCCAGGTTTAAAAATCCTAAATCTTATACCTGAATTTGCATACACACGAAATGCAGACAATCCCGAAGCCCCCACTGATGCAATGAAAAATTTTCTGCTGCAATTAGTCGAGAGTCAACATAATAACCGCAACTTGATGGTGGCTCGCATTCTTTTACCACTGATATTTGGCAATATGAATCTGTTTCGCACTACTACAGGACGTTTGGAAAAATATAATAATAAGGCTCTTTTTCAAACCATTATAATAATTGCAATAGGTACACGTAATGCCGACATTTTACGTGAAGTTATTCAACTATATTCCGATAAAACTGAAACATCTGAAGAACCTAAGCAAACTATCACAACTCGCCTGCTCACTGATGCTGTATTCACTGCCATAATAACCGAGTGTATAGAAGTCCGGCATCCTACATCGGGCTCTAGTACCTTTGATACAAACCCTATCACTGATGAAGAAAATCCTTTCAACGATGATTGGGTTGGCCGTTATTTCGCAATATTATGTGATTATCTAACACCAGAACAACTGGTCGCACCAATTCATCCTAAATATAGCCCCTATTCACCACTGCAGTATGCCCTTGTTTTTAGTAGTGATGCAGAACTTGAAATATTATTTTCTAAACTCACACCAGAACAAATTAATGTTGTTGAGCCGCCACATCAAACATCCCATGCTAATGTACACATTTTCCTCTGTGAGAAATGGAAAGCTCGAAATTTTGATCAAGCATTAGCACAATTGAAAAGGCGGGCTATTAGACAGTTATCAGATCCCTCAACAGGTGATCAAGCTGCTGGCAGCACTGGTGACATTACTAACAGCGTGCTTACCACAGCACCTAGCGGTATTTTTCCTACAAGTAGTTCTGGTTCCTTATCATCCAAGCCCAGCTTCAGTGTTGATGAAATGAATAAGTGCAGTCGCGAATTTGATTCTCTACTACGCGCACGTTCATTACCTAAGATTAAAGCATTTTTAGGCAAGAATCCTACCTTATTCCCTCGTTACAAGTATGCTGATTTGTTAGAAGAATTAACGCGTCATCCTGATGAGGAAGTTCTCCACTATTTCTTAACAGAATCAAATTATTTAACCAAGTTCAAAGAAAAACCTGCTGATCTGTTCGCAGGCCTGTGCGCACTTTTTAGCTGCGCCAGCCCCACAGCCATCAAATTATTTATGAAACATTGTGAGCTAAATATTGCTACTTGCAAATTGCAAACTACAAAAGATGGTAGCAATATACTTCATGCGGCTATTCAAAATACGCCTACTATATTTAATAGCATTCTAACGCAATTAGCTGACGGAGAAATCACAGAATTATTGCAGCGTACTGATCAGCTTGGCAGAACACCTATTCATATAGCGGCTCATTCACATGCCACAGAAAATCTAAAGACCGCCATCGACTATTTGTATGACGAAAATACAAAGAAACTAACACTGGAAACGCAAACAGAATATACATTCTTATCTGCCGATCAGTTTGGTTATATGCCCTTAGACTATGCCATGGATGTGCGAAGTCACGCTAGTGTAAACTTATTGCTGAACATGACCTTAGCATTATCGGCCAGCGCATCTGCCGATGCAGCCCCTGTATTACCACAGCAGGCTACTATTATAAATGAAGACGTTGCTAGAATTTATGAACGTACAAATATACAAGGAAAGCCTGAGCGATTAACCCGTACGCTTCTACACCGTATTGTTGAATTTTGTGCTGATGCCGACACCTTAGACCGAGTGATAGATTGCCTAGGCGAAGCAGAAACACAACGCCAACTTAACCATAAAGATGCTGAAAACCCACACTATGGCTATCCACTGCATGCAGCTTTAAAACTCAATAACACTGCAGCAAGTACTCTGTATTTACGAAAAACCTCTGACATAAGTAAAACATTGTTACCCGCAGGCAACGTCTCCAATATTATGGACTTTTGCATGACTCATAAGGTCGATGTCTCTTTAGTCAGTTTAATCTTAAAAGCTATACAGAGTGATATAGGATTGTTAGTAGATGCTGCTGGAACAAGCATTGCAAAAGCTATTGGTGGTAAGCATACGAGCAGACGTACTAAGCTTGTTCATGGCTATAGAGCAAATCATTTTGATAAAACAACAGCTTCTACAACAACGCACCGTATTCTTGAGTCTGGGAATAAAGAATTGTTGTTAGAATGGTTTTATTACATAGGTGTCAAACAGCTACGTAATATTAATAAAAAACATTACGCCGAATCATTCGTCATCAATGCTGATACTCAACAAGAACTTAGTGGTATGGCAAGAATAACTAGCTCGAATACACTGACGGTGGGACCCTTTAAAGCCATTATGGCAAAAGCCAACGCAGGTGTTAATGAATCTCAATATCAGCAAGCCATGGATACTGTATGCTGTTTTCATGATTTGCATGATTGGTTAGTGGGCCAACTGAGTGTGACCAATCAACTTACTTCAGGTGATTTTTTCTCACAAGCTCGTCAAGGTAAATTCTTAGACCAATTCAAAACAAGTGAACAAATTGATAATAATGCTCTCATTCAACACTTTGCTGAATTAGTTAAAGACTTACGCATCGCTTGGCTTCATGGAACAGACGATACAGATAGTACAGGTAGCGCGGCTGTACAGGCCAAACTTAATGAGATAATTAGTCAATTGCCTGAGTCCTCTGCAGAAAATGATAAACAATATAAGGCCAAATTGCAGCGTATCGCAGAACTATCCCCTCAACATCTGCTGCGTAGCTTTAAACAGTATTTGTATCAGTTACATATTGATGCAGGACAAAAGAAAGAGACTAAAGATGATAAATCCATGGCCGTCTCACAACATGTCGCAGGGAAGCTAGATAATTTGAAAATCAGCCGCCGCTATCAACCACCAGCATGGGAATCCTATGCTGGAACAGATGTAAATGAAGCAAGATTAGAAGGGGGAAGATAAAAAATAACCCAATATAACCCTTGTCAGTTCCGCGCAGTTATTGTACCTTCACGGGCTAGCTAACTATTTATATAAGATACCTATGCAAGCAACGGCAAAGAATGTACAAACACTACAAGGGTTAATCCACTGCTTAGAGCATTACTGGGCTGAGCAAGGATGTGCCATTCTCCAACCTTATGATTTAGAAGTCGGGGCCGGAACCTTCCACCCCGATACCTTCTTACGCTCGCTGGGACCTGAACCGTGGAATGCCGCCTTTGTGCAATCCTCACGCCGCCCCACAGATGGTCGTTATGGTGAAAATCCCAATCGCACCCAACGTTTTTATCAATTTCAGGTAGTATTAAAGCCTTCGCCAGAGAATATTCAAGACTTATATCTAGACTCATTACGCGCCATGGGTATTGACCCTCTCGTCCACGACGTGCGTTTTGTGGAAGATAATTGGGAATCACCCACTCTTGGCGCTTGGGGCTTGGGCTGGGAAGTTTGGCTAAACAGTATGGAGATTACCCAATTTACTTACTTCCAACAGGCAGGGGGATTAGATTGCAAACCCGTCACCGGTGAACTTGCCTATGGGGTAGAGCGGCTAGCCATGTACTTACAAAATAAAGAAAGCATGTATGATTTGATCTGGGCAGAAGGTCCCTTTGGTCCGGTAACCTATGGCGATATTTATAAGCAAAATGAAATTGAAATGTCGGCTTATAATTTCGAACATGCTGATGTAGACAAATTATTTCGCCACTTTAATGATATGGAAGAAGAGTGCCAACGGCTGATTAGTTTAAACTTACCCTTACCTGCCTATGAAATGGTGTTAAAAGCGTCGCATTTATTTAACTTATTAGATGCTCGACACGCTATCTCTGTCACTGAACGCCAGCGCTATATTCTTAAAGTCCGCACCTTAGCACGCGCCGTGGCAGAAAATTATTATCAAGCCCGTGAAGCACTCGGCTTTCCACTATTAGCACAAGGTTAATCACATGAAACAGCACGGTCATTTCCTCGTTGAAATTGGCACAGAAGAATTGCCACCCAAAGCATTACAAAAGCTAGCGCAGGCATTAGAGCATTCAATTACCCAATCATTAGCTAAACATGAGCTTAGTTACGACTCAATTAAGGCTTACGCTACACCACGACGTTTAGCAGTGAGCATTAAAAATCTAGAAGCTAAGCAAGCAGATCGTACTGTGGAACGCCGCGGTCCCGCACTCACCGCAGCCTTTGATGCCGATGGTAATCCTACGCCAGCTTGCCAAGGTTTCGCAAAATCCTGCGGGGTCAGTATTGATGACTTACAGCAACAGACTACAGATAAAGGCACATGGTTAGCTTACAGCATGGCTCAGCAGGGTAAACAAACCAGCGAACTCATGCCAGACATCTTACAACAAGCAATTAAACAATTGCCCATTCCTAAACGCATGCGCTGGGGCGATTTTGATACGGAATTCGTACGTCCAGTCCATTGGCTAGTGATGTTATTCGATGACACGGTAGTTCCTGCTAATATATTAGGTAAAGACGCTGACCGGATCAGCCATGGTCATCGCTTTCATGCCTCTCAACCTATTAGCATCCCCCACGCTGATGACTATGAGGCATTACTCGAACAGCACTTTGTCATCGCTGATTTCGCAAAACGTCAAGCACTCATTCGTCAACAAATTGCCGACGCTGCTAAAACAGTCAATGGCACAGCACCTGTGGACGCTGGTTTACTAGACGAAGTGACCGCCTTAGTAGAATGGCCCGTAGCATTGGTAGCACACTTTGATAAAGAGTTTTTATCAGTGCCCGCCGAAGCCCTGATCTCTGCTATGCATGGTCATCAAAAATGCTTCCATATTCAGGATGACAATGGCGCATTACTGCCTTATTTTATTACCATCAGTAATATTGAAAGCCAAGATAAACAAATGGTCATCATGGGCAATGAGCGCGTCATGCGAGCACGTCTAGCTGATGCGAAATTTTTCTATGAAACCGATTTAAAACATCCGCTAACTGATCAAGCCCAGCAATTAAGTCACGTCTTATTCCAAAAGCAATTAGGCACACTGGCGGAAAAAACCCAGCGCATTCAAGCCTTAGCTAAATACATGGCTGAACAATGTAATGCTAATAGTGAATTAGTAGAACGCGCGGCTTATCTGTGTAAAGCCGATCTCATGAGCGATATGGTGGGTGAATTTCCTGAACTACAGGGTATTATGGGCACTTACTATGCTCAACATCAGGGCGAAGCCGATGAAGTTGCGCAAGCCATTCAAGAACATTACTTACCTCGTTATGCCGGTGATACATTACCGCAAACTCATAGCGGTAGTATTCTAGCTATTGCAGATCGTATCGATACCTTAGTGGGTATTTTTGGTATTAACCAACAACCCAGTGGTGAGAAAGATCCCTTTGCCTTACGTCGCGCCGCATTAGGTGTACTACGCATTATCATCGAAACCCCCTTAGATTTAGATTTACAAGCACTCTTGCGCTATGCCACACAGCTATATGCTGATAAGTTAAGTAATAATGACGTTGTTGATCAATGTTATGATTTTATCATCGAGCGTTTAAAAGCCTGGTACCAAGAACAAAATATTAATGCTGTTGTCTTCGCGTCAGTGCTCGCTAAGCGCCCCAGTCATCCTTTAGATTTCCAACACCGTGTGGCTGCGGTGAATGAATTTATGCACTTGCCGCAGGCCCAAGCCCTTGCAGCAGCGAATAAACGCGTGAGTAAACTATTAATCAAAGAGCAACAACAACATATTGACCGTGCACTACAAGATGATTTATTTGAATTACCAGCCGAAAAAGAATTAGCCCATACCATTATTAACAAGCGTCAACAATTAGCACCGATTTTTGCGAAAGCTGACTACAATACTGCGCTGCAAGAACTCGCCAGTTTACAACAACCGGTAGATAAATTCTTTGAAGAAGTTATGGTCATGGTTGACGATGAAAAAGTACGCCGTAATCGCTTAGCACTGTTAGCTAACTTACGCGATTTATTCTTAGAAGTAGCGGATATTTCATTATTATGAAATTGATCATCCTTGATCGCGATGGCGTCATCAATTATGACTCGCCAGACTATATTAAATCTGCCGAAGAATGGTTACCTATCAACAGTAGTATTCATGCTATCGCACGCTTACATCAAGCAGGTTATACCGTTGCCGTTGCCACCAATCAATCCGGTGTTGGTCGCGGCTACTTTAGTCATGAGATCTTAACTGCTATCCACCAGAAAATGCTCAATACCGTCAAAGCCGCAGGCGGTCATATTGATAAAATTACACTATGTCCTCACACCCCAGATGCAAGATGTACTTGCCGTAAACCTCAACCAGGATTATTACAGGAAATCAGTAAACACTATGAGTGCTCATTAGACCATATCGCTTTTGTTGGTGACTCTTTGAAAGACATACAAGCTGCACAGCGAGCTGGCTGCCAACCAATCTTAGTTAAAACCGGCAATGGTTTAAAAACGCTGCAGCAACTGGAGCCTAATGACGAAATTCAGGTCTATGAAGACTTGGCAGATTATGTTGAAAAAATGCTGTCATCTCGAGCACGAAGTGCGAGAGATCTCCCACCGATTTGACTACCTAGTGACAGCATTGTTCAAGTTAACTAAACCATTAGGGGATATCTCGCTGCGCTCGATATGACAGCATACTCTTATTATTATTTCACGGCTCTAAATACCGTCATCCCGCGGCTTGACCGCGGGATCCAGCAACTTATTGATTTTTATGCAATTTTAACTCTTACTTCTATTCCTCTTTAAAAATACCCCTGTATTTCCCGAGCCTCGCCCTGAAAATAACCTTGTATTTCCCGAGCCTCGCCCTGAAAATAACCTTGTATTTCCCGAGTCTATTGGCCATAATGACTATATCATTCATTTGCGCGATGATTCAAAAACACCTAACTTATTGAATAAAAGGAAAATTTTATGCAAAGAATGCTTTTAGAAGCATTACAAGAGTGGCAACAGCGCCCTGTACACTTTCCTCTGCTATTAAGAGGTGCTAGACAAGTAGGTAAAACTTATCTTATCGAGCACTTTGGGCGTACTTGCTTTGCCAATATGGTCTCGATTAACTTAGAAGAATCACCGGAATACATTCCCTGCTTCGAAACCTTAAAACCCACAGATATTATCAGCAAAATTGAAATTCTCAGCCAACAAACCATCACCCCCGGTGAAACTTTGCTGTTTATTGATGAAATTCAAGATTGTCCAGAGGCGATTGTCGCATTACGCTATTTCAGAGAACAATGCCCTGAATTACACGTGATTGGTGCGGGGTCTTTACTTGAATTTGCCTTACGCGAGCAGGGGATCAGTATGCCAGTAGGGCGCGTGCAGTATTTATATTTAAAGCCTTTGTCTTTTTGTGAATACTTACAAGTATCAGGTAATGACAAACTATTAGAATTTCTTAATGAGGCAACTTTTGCTACTGACATACCCGATGTGATCCATACCAAAGCACTCACATTAGTACGCGAGTATATGGCCATTGGTGGCATGCCTATGGTAACGCATCGCTATATTACCGATCAATCCACACGCTCTTGCCAAGAATATCAAACATTACTATTACGCACTTACAGTGATGACTTTGCTAAATACGCGGTAAGCGCACGCCATAAATACTTACAACAAGTCTATGACCGTACTCCCGGCCTTGTGGGCCAACAAATAAAATATGTCAGTATATCGCCTAATATGGATTCACGTTACTTACGTGATGCGATTGATGATTTAGGTAGTGCTGGTGTTATTACAGCTATCCATGCAACCTCTGCTGCGGGACTGCCGTTCACGGCTTATAAACAAGAGAAGAAATTTAAATTATTATTTTTGGATATTGGTTTATTAAAACGTGCGACTAAGCTCGACGTGGATATCCTCATGGCCAATGATTTATTACTATTAAATCGTGGCGCAATGACAGAGCAATTTGTTGGCCAAGAATTATTAGCCTATCAAGATCCCTATGACACACCAGAATTATATTACTGGGCGCGTGATAAAAAGAGTAGTATGGCTGAGGTAGATTACCTCACTCATATCGGCTCACAAATCATCCCTATTGAAGTGAAATCTGGTAAAACAGGACGTTTAAAATCCTTGCATTTGCTTATGCAAGAAAATAATTTACCAGTAGGCATCAAAATCTCGGCGGATAAACTTGAGAAAATTGATAATATTCTCTCTATACCTTTGTATATGATCCACCAGTTAGAACGCTTAGTATTATCAACACAAAAATAATGCAATGTAATATACCCATAGGGTCTCATATTTAGGGTTTTCTAGCATGTTATTTTCCGCCAGCTAAAGACTTTAAATTTTGCCAATAGCTAGCTATTACCTGCAATTTAAAGTCTTTATCTAACAAAAAATTCCTGCCCTATAAAACCCTAAATATGAGACCCTATGGGTATATCTAACTTGATTTCCTGCTGCTCGCTGCATATGCTTTACACTTGAAAATTCTTAAGTGGAGCCAGCATAGGCTCAGACTCCGCTTAAGTCGCCGCAGCATAAACTTAGTTCGTTCAGGCGAAATATTTCCGTCGTCGTTGACTAGCGTACTTATCCCAATGGCGCATGAAACGTCGTTGTCGCTGAGGCGGGAAAGCTTCGCACTCTATATAATGTTGGATAAACTGATTTATGTCTGTTTCATCAATATGCTCAAGCAGATTACGTCGATAGATAAAACTTGCTAAATTTTTTGCTCGCTGTCGCGTACCTAACTTACCCAAACGAAAGCGGGTATTATGCACATCAATCATACGAAAATTGCTTGGTCCTTCGCGCAATAAGTTGCCGGCATGACAATCGCGGAAATATACCCCGGCACAATGTAATCGACGCATAAAATCAGCGACATCGTTGAGAACATTTTTCTGTTGTTGACAAATTAATTGATAGGCAGAGTCTCCGGATTGATACGGATAAATAACCAATGCACTATGATCTTGCTTACATTGTGCTGCCTGGCATTGCTCAACGCTTGAAAAACCTCGACGTTGTAAACGGTGAACATTCTTTCGGAATTTTTGTGCATGACGCTTACGACGTTTAGAACGAAATATTTTTATAATTTGATTATTGGGTGTTCTGACAATACGTGGTTTGTTCTCACTGGCGAGTAACACTGTACCCCCTGCGATGAGCTCATTTAGTGCTTGTTGGCTGATTTTTTTCACTAATTTTTGTCCGTTCTTACCTGGCTTATAGATAGATCAACAATGAGTCACCGTGTCTAACTCGCCAACCTCGGTAAATTTCACTGAGAATACTTCTTGCCATGCATGGGTATCACGCCAGCCCGCTTGCTCATCACCTGGAATAATAATTTTGGCTGTATTGAAGCTCACTTGTCGCATATTAAAATGCAGTTGCTTCGCAATACGCTGTTTCTGTTCAAGACTAGTATCTTGATACATCAAACTCACATGGGGATTTAATACATAGCCAACATCTTGATCACTACTGGCTTTAAGTGCCTGATGCAACTCTGCTAAGCGAGCATCTTCAGCAAATTGTACATATAAGGTTCTAAAATACTCAGCTTCACAACCTATCCCTGCAGTAGGCAGGGCCAAGGTTGAGCTATTTTCAAAAATATGCGCAACATCGTGCTTTAATCGGGACAAGTCAAGGCAACGACCTGTATACAAGGTCATATGTGGTGCAAAGACAGGCGTTGCATGTGCCTTACTTAAGTCATATATCTTTGCTTGTAAGTACTCATGATCATGCTGACAAGGTGATAGCCAAACGGTATAGAGCATTCCTGATTGATTTTGCACGGCACTTGCCTCCTCTTACTCATATCAGCATTAATCGCTAAAATGACAATCATTAATTAGAGTTTGTTGGCTAAATTTCTAACATTATTATCTTATTTACTTGACCCTGCTGCCTGACTTCGGTAGAAAGGCTTTTTGTCACATTGGTCACTCATGACTCGCATTGTAAGGATTATTGCATGCCAATACAAACCTTCCCGCTAGAATTACAGCGGGCGAAAACAATTGCCCCCGGTGTTCGCCATCTGGCCTTTAAACCCGTGGATGGTGCTGAATTCCCCTTTGTCCCTGGTCAATTTATTACCTTTCACTGGGCAGTAGATGATAAGCCCGTGCGCCGTAGCTATAGTATTGCCAGCATTCCGGGCCAAACGGATGAGATTGAAATCGCAATTTCCTATGTTGAGGGCGGCTTTGCCTCTGAAACCTTATTCAAACTAGAACCAGGTGACACTTTAAATGCTACCGGCCCCTTTGGCCGCTTAATTCTCAGAGATGAAGCTCCTAAACGTTACGTACTGGTAGCTACTGGAACTGGCGTGACGCCTTACCGGGCAATGTTACCCACATTAGAACATCAAATGATCACTTCTGATTTACAGGTCGTTGTGCTACTCGGGGTGCAGCACCGCGAAGATGCAATTTATGCAGAGGATTTTATTGCGCTTGCAGAAAAGCAACCTCAATTTACTTTTCGTATTCAATACAGCCGTGAAGATGATTTGACAGACTTAACGCCCTTTGAATTCAAGGGTTATGTACAGTCTAGCTTTGACGAATTAATCCTCGATCCAACCGGTGATCTCATTTATCTATGTGGTAATCCGGTAATGATCGACGATGCCTTCGAGCACGCAAAAAATATAGGCTTTACGGCGCAACAAGTCCGCCGGGAAAAATATATTTCATAATTCAGAGACTATGGAACGCATACATGCTTGTGCAGTAGATAAATTAAAGAATCTACTTGCAATTACCGGCAATTCTCGGCATATTCCTAACTGACGATCGGAATATCAAGGAGTGATTGTGTATAAACCTATTTATACCATTACCGGTAAAATTATTGCCGCTTTACTACAAATTGAAACGGCAAAACAATCCATTAATAACCTGATCACACAACACCCCGAACTTATTATCGACTCAGATAGAATGAAACTTGCTTATGCTCATTACTCCAGCCGTATTGGTGGTAATCAGTTAAGTTACCAAGAAACCAGTCAAGTGATTTTCCATGGTGAAACCACGCCAGGCACAAAACGCGAACGCCAAGATGTAGTTTCATTGTATGAAGCGATTAACTTTGCTGAATCCATTGCCAAACATCACACAACACTCACTGAATCTTTGATTGCCGACTTGCATCACCGTCTCTGCGGGGATGAACAATCCACCTTGAAAATTGGCGCATACCGAGGTGGGCAAAATATTTTAATGGCGCGCGATTCTGAAAAAACAATTTATCTACCACCTAAAGCGAAGATTGTTACTAAGCTTATGTCCGATCTTATTGCTTGGCTGGCCCAAAGCCGCAGCGATAATCTGGTTTGCCCCTTGCGCGCTTGTATTGCCCATTATCAATTAACCACCATCCATCCCTACTACCAGGGTAATGGCCGCTTAGCACGACTGTTGAGCTTAATTATTCTTAATCAGGGCGGTTATTTTGCACATAATCTTTATTGCTTAGATGAGTACTTCGCGCAAGATAAGCAAGGTTACTACAGTGCATTGGATGTGGGAGAATCTAACAATTATGACTTGGGTCGTGCCAATGCTGACATCACGGACTTCGTTGAATATTTTTGTAACAAGCTGGCACTGGCCATTTCCAAGGCGGAGCAAAATTTACGCAGCCAAGCGGCAAACAAAGATCCTGCCGAACTGTATCGCGCCCTTAATGAAAAACAACGCCGCACCCTTGCCTTATTTCAAGATAATCTCTATATCACTGCACCTCAAGTTGCTAACCTCTTCAATGTTAAACCGCGCACAGCACGTGATTGGTGTCAGCAATGGGTGAACCGCGGTCTGTTGGAAATCAGCGATCCCTCAAATAAAGCCCGTTGTTACCGTTTAGGTGAACGTTATCAAAAATTGATTGATGCTGATGCAATTGCTAATGCTTGAGGAAACCACGGGGTAAAATGATCAGCGTGCTTTTGTAGCTCCTGCGCGAGATCATCGGCGTTGATCCATCTTGCAGCAGCGGCTTCTTGCGGATTAATCGTGAATTCATCATGCTTTAACCAACCCACTAATACATGATCCATCTCATTCTCCGTCAATCCATTGGCAAATTCCGCTACATAGTGAAACACACCAGCTTCACTGAGTTCAGCTTCAATACCCATTTCCTCACGTAAACGGCGCTGGCCTGCGGCTAAGATGGTTTCTTCTGGGCGTGGGTGACTACAACAGGTGTTCGTCCATTGGCCACCGGAATGGTATTTATCCTGTTGGCGCTGCTGTAATAGCAACTCTATCCCAGCACTTGTATTACGGAAGATAAACACAGAAAATGCCCTATGCAGCAAAGCCTGCCGATGTGCATCAAGCTTTTCTGCATAGCCAATAGGCTGATTATCATTATCTACTAAAATTACGTGCTCCATAGGCCACCATTGCTATCGAAAAGAAGCGGACAATGATACAATGTGGGCCATTTTTTTACAAATAGGTTATAACAACATGGAAACTCTAGCCCATATCCCCATGAAAACCATTGGCCCCGTGAAGATTGTCGGGCCTGAAGTGAATGATGAAGTGATGGTGCCCTTAGCTACCTTTGAGTCACCCCTATGGCCATCCACTAACCGTGGCGCCAAGGTATCACGCCAAAGCGGTGGTATTAAAACCGTCATCGTCGATGAGAAAATGACGCGCTCTATCGTCCTTGAAGCGGACAGCGTAGTCGATTGCCACGAAGCAGTACTGAGTCTGCGCAATCGCATGGAAACATTACGTGACATCGTCGCAGAAACCAGTCGTTTTGCCCGTTTGGTGGATATTCATCAGCAAATTGTTGGTAACCTACTGTATATACGCTTTGAATTCTTCACTGCGGATGCATCTGGGCATAATATGGTCACTCAAGCTGCCGATCATTTAATGGCTTGGATACTACAAACCTATCCACAATTACGCCATGTCTCCGTATCAGGTAATTTTTGTGTGGATAAAAAAGTCTCTGCCGTGAATGGGATCCTTGGCCGCGGTAAGAACGTTATCTGTGAAATGCTGATTCCTCGTGACGTTTGCATTGAAACTTTAAAAACCACACCGGATAAAATTGTTCAATTAAATATCAAGAAAAACCTCATTGGCAGCATGATCGCTGGCGGCATTCGCACTGCAAACGCTCACTTTGCCAATATGCTATTAGGCTTTTATCTGGCTACCGGCCAAGACGTAGCTAATATTGTTGAAGGCTCACAGGGCTTTGTACACACCGAGTTACGCGGCGAGGATTTGTATTTTTCCGCTACTATTCCGAATATCATTGTTGGTGCCATCGGTAATGGTAAAGACCTTGATTTTGTTAAAGAAAATTTAAAATTAATCGGTTGCTTGGAAGACCGCGATCCGGGTATGAACGCTCGCCGCCTAGCTATGGTTGCAGGCGCAACAGTGATGTGTGGTGAATTATCCTTACTAGCCGCACAAACAAATCCAGGTGAATTAATGCGTAGTCATGTCTCCATGGAACGTCGCCAGGCCAATGATACCAGCAGTGTTACATAACTGATGAAAGCAATTGCACCTGGTAAATTGATTCTCTCCGGTGAACATGCCGTTGTCTATGGCCATCCAGCCTTAGCCATGGCCGTTGATCGTTATGCAGAAGCAATTGTTACCCCTCAGCTTAATCCATTGGTTTCCTTTGACCTGCTCAATTTGAGTTATCATAAATCTCATACTATTCAAGCACTTAAGTCATTAAAGCGACGCTTGAAGGGCGATTACGAGAAATTCTTAAAGGGCGAACACAGCATTAAAGATGTACTGAAAACACCCTTTGAATTATCACAAATGGCCTTGACCACATTGGCGGAAAAGCTAAATTTCAATGGTAAACAGGGTATCAAGTTACGTACCCATAGCACCATCCCCATTGGCTGTGGCATGGGCTCATCTGCAGCGATGATCCTCTGTGTCATGCACGCTATGAATTGTCATTCTGGCCATGAACTCACTCATGAGCAGTATTTAAGTATTGGCTTGGAAGTTGAAAACTTACAACATGGCAATTCTAGTGGCCTGGATTTACACATTTCCCTTAAGGGTGGTTGTATGCTGTACCAAGAGGGTGAATATGCACAGCGCAATATACCTGATATACCCATGTATTTGGTAAATACAGGCAAACCCCTGGCTAATACGGGTGAATGTGTTAGTCACGCTGCTCAATATTTTCAGCAAAGCTGCATCGGCGATGATTTTGCGGCTATTACCCATGCTCTAGATCAAGCACTACAAGATAGAAACTTCTCTGAAAGCCAACGTCTGCTTCGAGAAAATCACCAACTTCTCTGCAATATTGACGTAGTTCCTTGCAAAGTTCAGCAATTTATCAGTAAAATTGAAGCACAAGGTGACGCTGCAAAAATCTGCGGCGCAGGCAATATTAAGGGCGATAACGGCGGCATAGTGGTAGTGTTTGCTGAGCGAGAACCCACAGCACTCTGCCAAGAATTTGATTACAGCGTATCAAAAATTATTGGAGAACATCATGGTTTACGCGCCGCTTAAGGTATCAGCACCAGGGAATATAATGCTCATGGGCGAACATGCAGTACTGCAGGGTTACCCCGCACTGGTGGCAACTGTGGATAAACGTTTATCTATCCAGCTCACATCACGTACTGATAATACGATTGTTATTAACTCAGCCAGTTTGGGCAGTTATCATGGTTCCATTGACAAACTTGAGTTAGAACAACCTTTTGAATTTGTCATCGCAGCACTACAACATTGGCAAAAACATCTTAAAGTGGGATTTGAATTAGAAATTCACAGTGAATTTTCTCATAAAGTGGGACTTGGATCCTCTGCAGCAGTCACTGTGGCGGCTTTAAAGCTCTTCAGTGAATATTTACAACAACCCATGGACCAACACACGTTATTAGTCACTGCACACGACATTATTCAGCAAATCCAAGGCCGTGGCTCCGGTGCTGATGTTGCTGCTAGCATCTATGGCGGCATCTGCTTATATCACATGCAGACAAATCAGGTGGAAGTCATCGCTCAGCAATTACCCATTACTCTGGTGTACTCGGGTAATAAAGTACCCACAACAGAGGTCTTGGCCTTATTAGCGGCTAAATCTAAACAAAACCCAGAATTGTATGAACACCTCTATAAATATATAGGCCAAGTTGTCACAGACAGCGTGCAGTGTATTCAACATCAGGACTACAATTGTTTAGGGCTACTGATGAATCTACATCAAAAATTACAAAGCCTCCTGGGGGTAAATACATCACGGCTACAAGAAATTTGTGATAACTTAATCGCCTTTGACAGTATTTTCGGCGCTAAAATTTCTGGCTCTGGTCTAGGTGACAGTGTGATTGGCCTAGGTGAAATTCCTGCGGGCAGTTTTCCACAAACGGAAAAACAACAGGCGCAAGGTGTACGCGAGATCCCCATGGCGGTTTGTGCTGAGGGGGTGAGGGTGGAATCACTTTGATAACAAAACAAGATATTGTTTACAACATCCTCCAAAACAAACCCTGGCAACCACAAGACAGCGGTCACGCCTTTGCGCCCAGTAATATTGCCCTATGTAAATACTGGGGTAAACGCAATCAAACACTAAATCTCCCCATGACCTCAAGTTTGTCGATCTCACTTGGTGAAAAAGGTAGCAAAGCAACGATTACGATATTAGATAAAGACCAAGATGATATTTACCTTAATGACAAACAGATCTCCAATGAACATAACTTTGCAAAAAAATTAATTGCGTACTTAGATTTATTCCGTACGGAACAAAATCATCATTTTCATGTAGACACCCATAGTAATATCCCCATTGCGGCAGGCTTAGCCTCTTCTGCAAGTGGCTTTGCATCGATTATTATGGCGCTTAATGATTTATTCCAATGGCAGTGTACCCAGCAAGAGTTATCTATTTTAGCGCGCCTAGGTAGTGGTAGTGCCTGCCGCTCAGTGTACCAAGGTTTTGTCGAATGGCAGTGTGGTACAACAGAAGATGGCATGGATAGTTATGCGATACCTTTAGACAACACCTGGCCTGAATTACGCATTGGCTTATTAATTTTCTCAGCACAACAAAAGCCAATCAGCTCACGCCAAGCCATGCAACAAACCATCGAAACCTCAAAGCTTTATCAAGCTTGGCCAGATACAGTAGTACGCGACTTCGCTAACATCAAGCAAGCTATTCATGCAAAAGATTTTCAACAATTAGGCTACGCTGCAGAAACCAATGCGCTTGCTATGCACGCCACCATGCAAGCGGCTTGGCCCCCCATTATGTATTCTAGCGAACAAACCATAGCTGCGATGAATAAAGTATGGCAATTACGCCAAGAAGGTATCGAGGTTTACTTCACGCAAGATGCAGGACCTAATTTGAAGTTATTGTTTTTGCAGAAAGATAAGGAAGTTATCGAGGATAGCTTTATTGATATAGAAACTATCACGGTTTTCAAACATCCTATATAACATTTCTCCAAACAACTTTTCCTACTTTCTGGTAAGACGAGCATTCCTAACCATAACAATACCTTGCCGTCATTGCGAGTTATTACCAATGCCACCAAGGTCTGGTTTTTAATTTGCTTTGGCAGATATTAAGTTGCTGCTGATATAAGTTAGCACGGCGTTGAACTTTCTGCGCCACGTGGATTAACCAGGTTTTACTTTTATAGGTACCACGTTTATAGCCGCCTAAGCCCTCATGGTATGCTAAATAAAGTTCATAGGCATTATTACGCGGGATACCTACTTTGCGATAGGCTTGATAACCATACCAGCCAATAAAATCTGAGGCATCGGCAAAATTATTACGGCTCTTATGCTTGGTGCCATTGCTCTTTTGATAATGATCCCAGGTTTGTTTCAATGCTTGCGAATAACCATAAGATGAGGATGGACGTTTCCAGGGGATCACCCACAGTAGCTTTTCACGTTCAGGTTTGGCTTTACCATTAAAACGTGATTCCTGATGTATAATCGCCATTTGCACACTAATAGGCACACCCCACTTTTTTTCAGTATCTTGGGTATACCAATACCACTTAGGATACTGCTTGAATATGTTACAGACATTATCTACATGCTTAGGTGGTTCAGGTGTACAGGCAGGTAGTAAGAGTGTGCTCGCCATGATGCCGATTGATAGTATCAAAGTAGCGAATTTTTCCTTATACATTGGTTATCCTTTTTGTTTACTTAGTAATAGTAATCTAACTATATTTTTTGAGGGCATAAGCAAGCAGAGGATCTAATACGCGCAATTGATTCTCGATCAACTGTGGTATAAGTTCATCTACTTGTTTAACTCTATATACCATATCTTTATCTATGAGCGATTTAATCGTTTGCGTAATTGTCGAGATCGGTGCTTGTGCCACTTGTGTGAAACTTTGGCCTGTGGGCTGTACCACGGGATTTAGCGCCAAAGCTTTTAGTATATTTTGCTGCTTAGTAGAAAGTTTTTCTAGCTCAGCAATTAGTCTATCTTCATGTATTTCATAACACTGTTGCCAACAACTAAATACATCTTCGATTGCTGGTATAGCTTCTTGCTTCCAAAGTTCATTACATAATACATTCACATAATAGGGATGTAATTCCGTCAACTGCATAATCTTCTCAAATACTATGAGTGATAGTTCATTATTCCAACGTTTTTTAGCCAATTTCTGCAGATGAGGTAAATAAGCGGATGTTGATATACGCTCTAATTTCAACATATCACATAGCATATATAGAGGTTTTGATTTATCGTCAAATAACTGCATCAGTAAGCGACGATTACTACCAGAAAAGATAAAGGAAATATTGCTAGTCTCTTGAGCTATATGTCTAATTGCGCCTTGTATTGATCGTGAACTACTCGCTTCACTAATATCCTGAAATTCATCAAAGAAAATGATGCATCTGTGTTTCTGTTGTTGGGCTAATTCGTCTAATCCTTTCAAAGCATTAAAAACCAGGTCAACAGGGTCAAAACCAGCAGACTCTACAGCTACATCAAGCATAAAACCAGCCGCAGTTAATGATATTCTAAAATGGCTAAAAATTTTCTGTAACTTAGTTAATACTTTTTGCTCTGGAGGCATTAATTGTGAAATAACATGACCAATGCTATCTAGAATTCTTTTTGTTACCGCCCGATCATCATGAGCTAAAAATAAATCAATAGACGCTAAAGGTATCGCAGCTTCATCTACTACTTTAAAAACTAAGCTTGATTTACCATAACGCCTTGGTGCAATCAGCACGGTATGACGACACTTACTAATATTGTCGTGCAGATCGGCTTTTTCCTGCAGTCTATTACAGAATTGGGAACCTTGTGCTAATTTTGTAGGAAAATAATCTGACATGATTTATTACATACTTTATGCTGCATACGAATATTACATATTATATGTAATATTTATATGTAACACAAGTTATGTAATTTATAAATGCGCCGCAAAAATCATCTAAAAACGATGCGTGTGCCCACATTTTAAACCAACATTGTCATTTTTAATTCATTGATTAATATAGCTTTTTATATTTTTATAACATTTGCGCCGCAAATACACCGCAAATGCGCCGCAAATATTGACGTTTTTTCTTGCTAATCCTATACTATAGACTATGCAAGAAACAGATAAACTCACCCTTGCCTTACAAGAGGGCGAAGGCTACAAACTGGAATTTAAAGAAAGAGTCGCTAACTTAGATCGCGAAATTGTCGCACTTGCAAATGCCGCAGGCGGCTCTATCTTTATTGGCGTTGATGACAAGAATCAAGTCATCGGTGTTAACATAGATAACAAACTCAAAAGCCAAGTTATCGATATTGCTCGTAATTGCGACCCGTCCATCAAGATAGAATTAATCAGCCACTGCCATAATGACTTATCTGTACTAGAAGTGCATGTTGCCGAAGGTCATGATAAACCATATCGTTGTAAAGATGGTTTTTTTCTGCGTATTGGTCCAAGCTCACAAAAACTAAAGCGTGATGAGATTGTCACACTGATTAATCACGGCGGCAAGATCCACTTTGATGAAGCAATCAATAAGCATTTTCAATACCCAAATGATTTCTCCAAACAAGCTTTCACTGATTATTTAACGCTATGCGGTATTAGCTCATCACTAGAAACCGAAGATATATTGCAAAGCCTAAACTTAGCCGTAAAAGATAAGGATAAACTGTTATTAAATAACGCAGGCGTGCTATGCTTCGCAGAAGATCCTCAACAATTTTTCCCTGAAGCTTATATTACTGCTGTTGCGTATAAAACCAATGATCGCTTCTCTATTATTGACAAAAAAGATTTTCATGGCTCATTAATCAAGCAAATTGATGAATCGTTAATATTCATAGCAAGACATATTGATGTAAGCTTTGAAATTACCCCCGATTTTTCTGCAACTCGAAAAAATATCTACGCATATCCACCCACAGCCTTACGTGAAGCAATCATTAATGCAGTGACTCATCGAGATTATGCTTACGATGGTTCACATATTTATATTCATATATTCCCTGATTATATTGAAATCGAAAATCCAGGTGGTCTATATCGAGGCTTGACTATCGAAGACCTAGGTAAACGCAGTGTACGTAGAAATCGTTTAATTGCAGATGTATTACACCGTGCTAACTATATTGAGCGGGTAGGTAGTGGTTTCAGCCGTATGCAACAGGCATTAAGTGAAAACAATAATCCCGACTATCAAGTAAGTGCAACAAATTTTTTTAATATAAGGTTTTTAAAACGCCTGAAAGATGGAACGCCTGTTGCAAATCTTACTCGGCGACAAATTGAGATTTACCAACTCATGCAGCAACGAAGCAGTGTTAGTAAAAAAGATATAGCAACTGCATTGAATGTCAGTGATGATACCGCTTTACGGGAATTAAATGCACTGATTGTTCTCAAAATCATTGGTAAGGAAGGTGTAGGGAAGGCAACGAGTTATTATCTGTGTGATAAATAATTAAACAAAATGGTTTTCATTGTAAGCGAACTTAGCAACCTGACACGGCAAATCGACAATTGTCGATTTCCCGTACCAAGGATAACAAACCAAATATAATCTAATCAATGCTTTCAACTCATTGAATGAATTTTTACAAAATACATACGGCAGTACAAATATTATACGAATTTCAAAACAAACATTATTAATTAAGAAGCATACCGCTATTGAGACGTTGTTAACGGCGGTACACTTAGCATTATAAGTACTCTATCTAGAATTAGTCGCGGCTGGGCTACGAGGTAAACCCTGCCTACCTTCTTCTAATCGAACAATATCATCTTCCTGATACTCATTTACTTCTAATGCCTCAATACGTTGCTGTGCATTGTGCAATCTAAAATAGCCCTGGTTCATTCGCCTACTTTGACCTTCACGAAAAAAACGATCTCGGACATTATCAGCGATACGCTGACTCCCATCTGTACCCCAAGCAGCCACCGCATCAGAAGCCGCAACCAGTGTTGCTTTTGTAGCAGGATGATGAGTAGTAGATAACGTTTCCGCAACTATTCTCATGACAATAGCAGCTATAATTGCTAAAAAGGCCCAGTAGGGGAATCCTCCAAAATAATGTCTTTTTTTGAATGGATGCTCTCTATGGTAATTATCTTCATCATTATAGAAATACTTGCTTAACGAAGATAGGCTAATAGATTCACACAAGAGAAAGTCTGTTGTATAACAACACTCTAATGTAGCTTGTTCACAACAACAGGGACACGCATCAGCTATACCTGCATCTAACGCCTCAAATGCACCCACACAACGAGGTGAACCTACCCCAAAGGCTTTCGTATAACTCGCAATTGTGCGGATAGCACTGACTAATAACATAGTAGCAAAAATAGTGATATGTATTGCCATAAGTGCCTCACAACCTTTACTTTCACCACTGCCTTCTGGAGAAGACATTTCACTTTGATTCGATGACATTTCTGTTTTATCAGAGGATTCTGCATCCGTACAAATGACTGCGTCAAGAATCGCCATTGTAATAGCAATAACACCCATCAAAGTGTTAAAGATCATCCCGGCTGAGCAGGCTGTTCTATATGTGGTATTTGTGATTAAATCACCTCGATATTCTGTAATTTTATCTCTTCTCTCATCGGCAGTTAATTCTTCAGAAATTCCATATTCATTATAAGCATGGTCTTTCATATCATCTGCAATAGCTCTGTCAGAATCATCTTGATTTCTATTTTTAATATTTTTGGAAAAAAAGTTACAAGTCAGATAATTAAAAAATCTATCTTTTAAGCTACCTTCAGTACTATCGGATTCTTCAAGTTTTTCAACATTATTTTTGTTTTCCCCAGCATCTTTCTTGCCTTCCCCAGCATCTTTCTTGCCTTCCTCAGCATCTTTCAGTTTTTTATAAATATCATTATAGCCACTCATCTCAGCAATAAATTTAGGAGTGCGATGCTTAAGATCAAATAATTCCGTTAACAGGGCGCCTTTATTACTATTATTGTCTAACATAATTTCTACTAATTGGCGACGTCGATCTTCTACAGCTATATGAAGAGGGGATTGTCCCATAATATTAAGTAAAGTAGGATCGGCACCTTTCTCAACCAATTTTTTCACTAAATTTAAATTCCCCTTACGCACTGCACAATGTAGTGGCGTATCACCGAATAGGGTTGCCTTATTAACATCGACCAAAAGGTTATTAGCATTAGAATATAAAGCTGAGTCTGGAGCTAAGTCATGATATTTTAATTCTAAAAATTCGTTGACTGCATGGATATTTCCTCTTTCAGTAGCAAGATATAATGGGGTTCGGCCTTTGCTATCACGATGATTAAGTAAAAATTCAATCAAATCAATATAGAAATTTTCGTTTTTATTTTTCCCATTGTTTTCTTGTTTGTCTTCGCTTTTACCTTCATCTACTAAAGCCTTAATCAGCGTGTGTAAAAATTTGTCTTCATATGGGCCAAATACGTCTTTTTAAAAAAAGAATTTTTTCATACCACTTACGTTCAGACAAAAAATGTTTTTGACCGTATTATAACATTTGGTGACTTAAAGTTCTTTGCTATGTAATGAAAAAATGTTGACTCGGGATCGCTATCCTTAAATCTATATAATAAAATACGGCTAAGATAAGCATGGTTGCTTTCAATTAGGCTTGGAAGCCGATATATACGATAACCTGAAATATATGCCTTGAAAATTTTGACTAACGCTATCTCTACGTAAATACCTTCTTCTTTGTGCTGAACAACATGCAAGATCATCGATTTTGAAGCCATATCGATGAGTAATGCCACATAGTATAAAGCCCCAAACGCTACTCTATCTAGTTGGGGCCAAAACTTTCGTTTTTTCCACAGATAGCGCCAAAAAATATGTTTTATATCTTCAATGCATACCCTGAGATTTCTATCCTTATTTTCTTCACTAATCTCAATTGCCCTGGTAATAAAAGTATCAAACTCAAATTCATTTTTCGACCCCATAAATTTATTGTCTACTTCCTTGCCAAGGTTTGTGTTTGAAAATATTTCATCTAACTTTGAAATCATCTGATTGAAGCAATAATCTCGTTTCTTAACTTTACTAGCATCTCTATCATTCACTGTCCTCTCACTTTG
Source organism: Gammaproteobacteria bacterium (assembly GCA_965230425.1). Classification (GTDB taxonomy): domain Bacteria; phylum Pseudomonadota; class Gammaproteobacteria; order UBA1113; family UBA1113; genus CBDDKW01. Next base: position 188,114 of record CBDDKW010000012.1, read on the forward strand.
TGTACTTTTCTTAGCTGGTTCGCTATCGTTAGCTGGTTCGCTATCGTTAGCTGGTTCGCTATCGTTAGCTGGTGCGCTATCGTTAGCTGGTGCGCTATCGTTAGCTGGTGCGCTATCGTTAGCTGGTGCGCTATCGTTACTTGACTCACCATGCTGGCTTTTTTCATCTTCAATAAAATTGGTAATAAAAGGTATTATTTCTTTCAGCTTTGTCAAAAGTGTATTTATTCTCTCTTTATTGTCATCACTTAGGTCTTTTTTATTTTTTTAATCTGTTTTATTTTAAATTCACAAAATTTATAAAACAAGGTATCTTTACCGCTTCTTATAAAGCTTTTATATATTTCATCATGGTTATTTTTAGGATTTAAAACTTTATTAAGTCCATTTCTTATTTGTAGAAAATCAATTCTCTTTTTTTCTTCTCGTTGATTTTCTTTTTCGTCTTCTGCGTCTTCTGCAAATAGATTGAAATTTATTTCTAAAAAATTACTAGCATTATGAGTATCAAAGCCATCTGGAATATCGAAAATAATTCTAAAAATAGTCTTTAATACTTTATCGTTAGAATCATCACCTTTAAAAAGCTGATGAAACAACTCACGTAATCCACTTAAATATTTCTTCCTGTCATTTTCTTTTCTATTTTCTCGTATCCATTCAATAATTGATTTTATATTTTTGTTGTCTATATGAGCTTTTAAATAACTCGCAATTTCATCAAAGTGTTTTCTTTTTTTAAAATCAGGCTGGAAAAGCTTACGCATTTGATTTTCACTCAAATCACGATCACGATAAAGTAGTGCATCATAATGGTTGTACCCGTTATAATAAACAGGAATAGGGGAACCGTTAAAATGATTTAACACGTCAAGTTCATATCTTAGTTCACCATACGGACCATATATTAAAATTGGACGATCTAAAATTTCCATTAAGGCTTGTATAACTATCTGATCTGCCCATATAGTTTCTTTCTCAATTGCATCAATATATTTAATCACATCAAGATATTCATCTTCCTTCATAAAATACGTTATAGTGTGTGAAAACCTATTGAAATTATTCCTTATATGAGTCGCAACTAATTGTCTTAAGCGTTCTTGAGATGATCCTTCAATATGTTGACATACTGCATTGTAAAAACAATGGCCATCACCAGGCATCTTTTTGAAATCAAATCCTGGAATAATAGGTGGCTGAGTCGGCATAATATACTCCTTTACAAGTGTCCTTTTATTTTCTTATGATCAAGCCGCTCTCTATTTTTATAGCATAAAATATTATAAAGCTAATTTTTAAAAATTAGTTATTATTCTACTGTTACTGACTTGGCTAAATTGCGGGGTTGGTCTACGTCAGTTCCTTTGATTACTGCAACATGGTATGCGAGTAATTGTAAGGGTAGGGTATACACGATGGGGGCGACGATATTATCTATATGTGGCATATGGATAACTTGTAAGCCGGGTTCTGTTTTTATATTGGCTTGTTCATCGGCAAAGACGATCAATTGACCGCCGCGTGCGCGTACTTCCTGTAAATTTGATTTTAATTTTTCTAATAAATCATCTTTAGGGGCAACAACGATTACTGGCATATCCTTGTCGACTAGTGCAAGTGGACCGTGTTTTAATTCACCTGCGGGATAAGCTTCAGCATGGATGTAGGAAATTTCTTTTAATTTGAGTGCACCTTCCATAGCAATGGGGTATTCATCGCCTCGCCCGAGAAATAAGGCATGATGTTTATCTGCAAACTGTTGTGCTAATGCTTGAATAGCTTTATCTAGTTCTAGAACGGTTAAGATAGTTTGCGGGAGATTTTTTAAGCTTTTAACCGCACGCTCTTCAATGCGGCTATCCATCCCATGACGTCGGCCTAATACGATGGTCATTAATAGTAATGCGGTTAACTGGGTGGTGAAAGCTTTGGTAGATGCAACACCTATCTCAACACCGGCACGGGTCATGAACACTAAATCTGATTCACGGATTAAGGAGCTTTCAGGCACATTACAAATAGTCATACTTGCTAAATAATCATCACGCTTGGCAATGCGTAAAGCTGCAAGGGTATCAGCGGTCTCGCCTGACTGTGAAATTGTCACTAAGAGTGTGCCTGGCTGCACCACTTTATCTCGATAACGAAATTCACTAGCTACTTCTACTTGGCAGGGTATTTTAGCGATACTTTCTAACCAATAGCGTGCCACTAAACCGGCATGATAACTGGTACCACAGGCAATGATCTGTACATGTTTAACTTCATCAAAAATTTCTTTAGCCTTTTCACCAAAAATTTGCTCGAGGACTTGAGCCTTACCTAAGCGGGCTTCTAGGGTTTCATTGATGGCCTGTGGCTGTTCAAATATTTCTTTTTGCATGTAATGCCGGTATTCACCACGTTCGGCACTATCTTGTTGGATTTCTAACGTTTTGATTGGACGTTCTACAGGATTACCAGTGCTATCATAGATTTGGTAACTATCTCGGTTTAAATCAACCACATCGCCTTCTTCTAAATAAATAAAGCGTTGGGTCACTGGCAATAAAGCTAAACAATCTGAGGCAATAAAGTTTTCGCCGATACCTAAGCCTACCACTAAAGGGCTACCTAGGCGTACCGCCACTAAACGTCCAGGCTGTAGGCGATTAATAATAGCAAGTGCATAAGCACCATCTAATTGCTTAATAGTGTTCTGGATGGCGATTCTTAAGTCATGACCCGCTTCGATTTCTTGATGAATTAGATGTGCAATGACTTCGGTATCTGTTTCTGAAGCAATTTGATAACCATTGCCACAAATTGTTTCACGCAGTGCTTCATGGTTTTCAATGATGCCATTGTGTACCAGAGCTACCTCATCGCAGGAAAAGTGGGGATGGGCATTACCTTCATTAGGTATACCGTGGGTTGCCCAGCGGGTATGCGCAATCCCAGTATTATCTGCTAATGGGGACTTGTCTAATGCTGCAACTAATTCATGTACTTTACCTGGCGTGCGTAGTCGTTGTAACTGCTCTTTATCGTTGATAGTTGCAACACCGGCTGAATCATAACCGCGATATTCTAAACGTTTTAAACCTTCAATTAAGATAGGAGCAACATCACGCTGCGCTACAGCACCTACTATTCCACACATTATTTTTGCTCCTGTTTTTTTTCTGGTCGTTGCCAACCAGAGATTGTTGTTTGCTTAGCGCGACTAATCGCTAGCTGATTATCAGGAATATCTTTAGTAATTGTTGAACCCGCACCAACTGTTGCTTTATAACCTATGGTAACCGGCGCAACCAGCTCTGTATTCGAGCCAATAAAAGCATAATCTTTAATATCTGTTTTAAACTTATTAATGCCATCGTAGTTACATGTGATGGTACCTGCCCCTACATTCACATGCTTACCCACATTTGTATCACCGAGGTAGGTAAGATGATTCACTTTACTGCCATAACCAATGGTTGTTTTCTTCACTTCAACGAAATTACCAACACGGGCATTATCTTGCAAATGGGTTTCTGGACGCAGGCGGGCGAAGGGACCCACAGTACAATTATTTTCGATGACGCTATCTTCGATGACGCAGTTTTCTTTAATTTCTACATTATCACCAACTTTGACATTGCGTAAGACGGTGTTGGCGCCGACTTTAGTATTATTACCTAATTGCACATGACCTTCGATAATCACATTGATATCTAAAATAACGTCGTTACCCGTTTCTAATTGTCCGCGGATATCTAAACGTTCTGGATCCATGACCATCACGCCTTTTGCCAGTAATTGATTTGCCTGGCGTCGTTGATAATGGCGCTCCAAAGTAGCTAATTGTTTTTTATCATTAACGCCTTGAATTTGAATCGGGCACTTTGCATCGGTCGTGATGATTGCAGCGTTATCCTGAATGGCTAGCTTGGGTACATCAGCAAGATAATATTCACCCTGGGCATTATCATTATTGACTTGCTGTAACCATTGATTTAAATTTTTTGCAGCACAGGTCATGATCCCGGTCCAGATTTCATCAATGGCTCGTTGCTCATCTGTAGCATCAACTTCTTCAACAATGGCTCTAGCTTGGCCTTGTTGATCGCGCATGATGCGCCCTAAACCATGAGGATCGGGCACATGGCAGGTTAATAAACCTAAGCTATCATTGGGAGTTGCCTCTATTAGTTGCGTTAGGGTATGCCGAGAAATTAATGGGCCATCTCCATAAAGTACTAAGACTGAGTGCGCTATATCGACCTGCGGTAATGCTTGTTGCACCGCATGGCCCGTACCATTTTGCTGTTTTTGTTCAACCCAATTAACCGGTAAATGGCTAAGGGTCTGGGGAACTAATTCGCCACCATGGCCATAGACCACATGAATAGCGTGGGGATTTAATTGGCTAGCCGTATTGACTACATGCTCTAGCAGTGTGGTACCTGCTAAGGTATGCAATACCTTGGGTTTAGCTGACTGCATACGGGTACCGGCACCTGCCGCTAAAATAATGATTTCGATTGTCATAGGCTATAGCTTGTTGATTCTATGGATTTTAGTGTCCATTTTAAGGGCAGAGAGGGGGAAGTGCAAGGGCTAGAAGCTTTACTTTCTCCTCTGAAAAGGGCTAGCTGGTGTCATTTCAGGCATAGCGAAAAATAGGCTAATGGTTTGGGCATAGTATGCTGTTACTAAGTAATCAAATCGGCAGGAAATTTCTCCGGTTGTTAGCAATAACAAGGTTTTTCTTAGTACTAGGCTGTTTTTACATACAACCTAGTACTATTATTTATTTCTTATCACGGATCTTACGGATGGCAGCGAGTTGAGCACTGGCTTCAGCTACATCAGCCAATGCACGAGCATAATCAATATCTGCCTGCTGGTCTTGTAGTAAAGCTTTAGCTTTTTCCATAGCTTGTTGCGCTTCGGCTTCATCCAAGTCGGCTGCGCGTTCGGCTGAATCTGCCAAGATTGTCACTAAATGTGGCTGAACTTCTAGCATACCACCGGAAATATAGAAGACTTCTTCTTTATTATCGGGCAGTTGTAAGCGTACTTGACCTGGTTTCAGACTTGTTAATAATTGTGAATGACCTGGTTTAATACCTAATTCACCCAGCGCACCTGTAGCAAATACTTGCTCGGCTAAGCCGGAGTAGATTTGCTTCTCTGCACTGACGATATCAACATGTACTGTAAATGCCATAATTATAATGCCTTCGCTTTTGCTACTGCTTCATCAATGGTGCCTACCATATAGAATGCTTGTTCTGGTAAGTGATCCATTTCCCCACTTAAAATCGCTTTAAATCCACGCAAAGTTTCTTGTAGTGGTACATATTTACCTGGCGCACCAGTAAATACTTCTGCCACGAAGAAAGGCTGCGATAAGAAGCGTTGGATTTTACGTGCACGGGTTACGGTTAATTTATCATCTTCTGATAATTCATCCATACCGAGAATCGCAATAATATCTTTTAATTCTTTATAACGTTGTAAGGTACGCTGTACGGAGCGTGCAACATCATAATGGTCTTGACCAACCATTAAAGGATCTAATTGGCGGCTGGTTGAGTCCAATGGGTCAATCGCAGGGTAAATACCTAACTCAGCAATTTGTCGTGAGAGTACAACCGTCGCATCCAAGTGAGCAAAGGTTGTTGCAGGTGATGGATCAGTTAAGTCATCTGCAGGTACGTATACCGCTTGGATAGAGGTAATAGAACCGGTCTTAGTTGAAGTAATCCGCTCTTGTAATACACCCATTTCTTCTGCCAAGGTAGGCTGGTAACCTACCGCTGAAGGCATACGACCTAGCAACGCGGATACCTCAGTACCGGCTAGGGTATAACGATAAATATTATCAATAAATAGTAATACGTCACGGCCTTCATCACGGAAAGCTTCAGCCATGGTCAAGCCTGTTAAGGCAACACGTAAACGGTTACCTGGTGGTTCATTCATTTGTCCATAAACGAGAGCCACTTTATCCAAGACATTGGATTCACTCATTTCTAAGTAGAAATCGTTACCTTCACGAGTACGCTCACCCACACCAGCAAATACAGAATAACCACTGTGCTCAATAGCAATATTGCGGATTAATTCCATCATGTTCACAGTTTTACCTACACCGGCACCACCGAATAAACCCACTTTACCACCCTTAGCAAAAGGACAAATCAAATCAATGACTTTAATCCCTGTTTCTAAGACTTCTTCATTTGAAGCAAGTTCTTCAAAGGTTGGCGCTGCACGGTGGATAGGCATACGAATTTCTTCGCCAATTTCACCGGCATCATCAATGGGCGTACCCAAAACATCCATAATACGACCCAAGGTCTTTTTACCCACAGGGACTGAGATAGGTGCACCAGTATTTTCTACACTGAGTCCACGTTTCAAGCCTTCGGAACGTCCCATAGCAATAGCTCGAACCACACCATCACCGATTTGTTGTTGTACTTCTAATGTTAAGCCTGTTTCCGGGATTACAACTGCATCATACACTTCTGGCACTGCATCTCGTGGAAATTGAATATCTACTACCGCGCCAATGACTTGATTAATTTGTCCCACACTCATGGATAAAACCTCTTGTTAGTTTAACTACTCTTTCATTAATGAAAGAGATTGATTTCTTTAAACAGCATCTGCCCCCGCAACAATTTCAGAAATCTCTCGAGTGATCACTGCTTGTCGCGCTTTATTGTATGCAAGGCGTAAGTCCTCGATAATATCGCCTGCATTATCTGTTGCTGCCTTCATTGCGACCATACGAGCAGCTTGCTCACTTGCAATATTCTCAACAACAGCTTGATACACTTGTGATTCAACATAACGTCGTAACACTAAGTCTAATAATTCTTTTGCATCAGGTTCATAAATATAATCCCAATACTTACCTGCACTTTCGTCTTCAGCGGCTACTAAAGGTAATAATTGCTGAATCTGTGCTGATTGTTTCATGGTATTAACGAATTCATTTGAAGCGATATGTAAGGCATCTAAATTGCCATCGTCATATTGTTTCAACATGACATTCACCACACCGATTAAATCTTGTAGGGCAGGTGCATCACCTAAATGATCAGCATGAGCTATGACATTACCGCCAAAGCGTTTGAAAAAGTGCGCGGCCTTATTACCGATTAAACATAAATCAACTTCCACGCCTTTTTCTTGCAAATCGCGGATAAATAATAAGGTCTTTTTTAATAAACTATTATTTAAACCGCCGCATAAACCACGGTCGGTCGTAACAACAATAACACCTACTCGCTTCAACTCACGTACTTGCATGTACGGATGTTGATATTCTGGATGGCAATTGGCTAAATGACCGATAACTTGCAACACTTTTTGCGCATAAGGTCGAGATGTCAACATACGCTCTTGCGCCTTACGCATTTTACTCGCAGCCACAAGTTCCATGGCCCGAGTAATTTTCTGCGTTTTTTTGACGCTATCAATTTTTGTGCGAATTTCCTTTGATGACGACATTAGCTTACTACCAAGTTTGTGTTTCTTTGAATTTCTCAATCATTGATTTTAAGGCTTGTTGCACGTCATCATCTAATACCGGTTTCGCATTGATACTGGTGATTAAATCTTGATGATTCGCGTTCATATAGCCTAGTAATTCTTGCTCGAAACTCACAACTTTATCTAATTCCACATCATCGAGATAACCATGTTCAGCAGCATAAAGTACTGCAGACATTTCTGCGACGCTGAGTGGACTATATTGTTTCTGTTTGAGTGATTCTGTCACTCGTTGACCACGTTCTAATTGCTTACGTGTAGGTTCATCTAAGTCAGAGGCAAATTGCGCAAAGGCTTCTAATTCACGATATTGTGCTTGAGCAATACGAATACCACCCCCGAGCTTTTTAATAATTTTAGTCTGTGCGGCACCACCCACACGAGAGACTGATAAACCGGCGTTAATCGCTGGGCGCATACCCGCATTAAATAAATCCGTTTCTAAATAAATCTGACCATCGGTGATGGAGATAACGTTAGTTGGTACGAAAGCTGATACGTCACCCGCTTGCGTTTCAATAATTGGTAATGCGGTTAATGAACCAGTTTTACCTTTCACTTTACCCTGGGTTTGCTCTTCTACATATGCAGCATTTACGCAGGATGCACGCTCCAATAAGCGTGAATGTAAATAGAATACGTCACCTGGATATGCTTCACGGCCAGGTGGACGACGGAGTAATAATGATACTTGACGATAAGCCCAGGCTTGTTTTGTCAAGTCATCATAGACGATGAGGGCATCTTCACCTTTATCACGGAAATATTCACCCATGGAGCAACCCACATAAGGTGCAATGAACTGTAACATGGCTGATTCTGATGCATTCGCCGCAACGATGATCGTGTGTTCTAAAGCGCCATGCTCTTCTAATTTACGCACAACAGAAGCAACAGAAGATGCTTTTTGACCAATAGCGACATAGATACATTTTACGCCTGTGCCTTTTTGGTTGATGATGGCATCAATTGCTACCGCAGTTTTACCTGTTTGTCGGTCACCAATAATTAATTCACGCTGACCTCGACCTACAGGTGTAAGCGCATCAATAGATTTAATCCCTGTTTGCAATGGTACGTTAACAGGTTGACGAGTAATTACCCCAGGCGCTACTTTTTCAATATCAGAATAAGCTTCTGGTGTGATTGCACCTTTACCATCAATAGGCTCACCCAATGCATTCACTACTCGTCCTAGCAAGGATTCACCCACAGGCGTTTCTAGCATTTTGCCTGTACAACGGGCTTTTTCACCTTCTTTCAAGTGTTTATAGTCACCAAGTACGGCTGCACCAACAGAATCTTGCTCAAGGTTGAGTACTACACCAAATGCGCCACCAGGTAACTCCAACATTTCATGCTGACAGGCATCTTCCAAACCATGGATACGTAAAATACCGTCCTTAACGCTGACAATAGTACCTTCTGTACGTGTTTGTGAGACTGATTCAAATGATTCAATGCGTTTTTTAATAACGTCACTAATTTCTGAGGGGCTTATGACTGCTGACATAGACTTTCCTTCATAGTTACATGCTGAATTAAACGAGCTAACTTACCTTGTACTGTGCCATCGATAACGATATCACCCGCTCTAATGAGTGCACCGCCGATGAGGCTTGTATCAATTTCACATTGCAGAGCGATATCACGTTTAAATCGCTGCTGCAGTGAATGGATAAGTTTTTCACGTTGATTTTGACTGAGCTCAATAGCAGAACTAACATCTACATTAAGCGTTTTTGCATACTCTGCTTTGTATTCTTCAAATAGCTGAGCGATAGCGGGTAAATAGCTAAGGCGCTTATTCGCTGCGAGTAGTTTGAGGAAGTTTTGCTGTAGCGTATCTAGCTGCGATCCTGTGGCCTCAAGTATAATCTCAACGACTTGCTGATCACTGACTTGGGGATGATGCAAAAGATTAGCAATGTCCTTATCAGCAATAACTGCGGCCAATGCCAAGATATTGGTTGACCACGCATCAAGTGCTTGTTGCTCAATTGCAACCTCAAACACGGCCTTTGCATAAGGCCGGGCTATAATATTCGCTTCACTCACTGGCTACCTCGGCAATTAACTGATCGATCATGCCATTATTGGCAGACTCATCAATATTGCGACCAAGAATTTTTTCTGCGCCAGCAATGGCAATTAATGCAGTTTCACGTCGCAGATTATCGCGCGCGCTATTGCGTTCATGCTCGATTTCTTCTTTAGCGATGGCTAGCAGACGGGCACCTTCAGTGCGTGCGTCTTCTTTTGCTTGCTCAATCACTTGTGCAGCGCGCTTATTCGCTTGCTCAAGCATTTCTGCTGCCTGAATCTTAGCATCACGCAGCATTTCCGTGGATTTATGCTTGGCTAATTCCAACTCATGCTTACCACGCTCTGCCGCAGCTAAACCTTCAGCAATAGTTTCTTCACGCTCAGTGAGCGCTTTCATGATAAATGGCCATACATATTTCATTGTCACCCAAACAAAGATGGCGAATGTAAACATTTGACCTAGTAAGGTTATGTTAAACTCCATGATGCTTTACTCACTAACTTTCAATTTAAAAAAATTCTTGGCTACCACTGTATGCGCTTTAGCTGGCGAACTTAGCACCAAATTGCATTAAGTACTTAGCAACAGCACCGGCAAATGGGTTCGCAAAGGTAAAGTAAAGGGCAATAGCCACACCGATCATGGTTACCGCATCAAGCAAACCGGCAACAACGAACATTTTCATTTGTAACATTGGCACCATTTCTGGTTGTCTAGCAGCACCTTCTAAGAATTTACCACCTAATAAACCAAAACCGATGGCGGTACCTAACGCACCTAATCCGATCAACAATGCTACGGCAATAGATGTCATGCTTTGTACGTCTGCAATCAACCTTGCTATCTGAATTGTTGTATTGTCCATTATTCCTCCTGCTTATATTCAATAATAATTAATGGCTTTCACTGGCCATGCTTAAATATACGATGGTTAACATCATAAAGATAAACGCTTGTAAGGTGATAATCAGAATGTGAAACACAGCCCAAATACCACCAGGGATCCACTGCAAATACCAGGGAATGAGTGCAGCGATTAGAATAAAAATCAATTCGCCTGCATATAAGTTACCGTATAGTCGTAATGACAGTGAAATTGGCTTCGCAATTTCATCTACAAACCGTAGCGGTAAATTCACAAAAAATAACCAGGGGCCAAAAGGCTTAGTGAGACATTCCTTTAGGAAGCCACCAGCACCTTTAATTTTAATATTATAAAAAATCACTAATATAAAGACAGTAATAGACAATGCAAAAGTTAAATTAATGTCTGTAGTGGGCACCACACGCAAGTAATGGATACCCATTTGATGTGCTACTAATGGCAGTAAATCAACAGGCAATAAATCCATGAGGTTCATTAAGAACACCCAGACAAAAATGGTCAGGGCTAAAGGTGCAATTAAATTACTCTTGCCATGATAGGTTTCTTTAACTTGTTTATCGGCAAACTCCACCATGACTTCAACAAAGTTTTGCAAGCGTCCGGGTACACCGGCAGTTGCCTTTTTCGCCGCACGACGGAAAAAATACAAAAAGAACAATCCGAGTACCACGGAGAAAAACAGGGTATCTAAATGTAGGCTCCAAAAACCAGTGGCGTGGAACTGACCTGTTTTTACATTAATGGACAGATTTTGTAAGTGATGTTGTATATAACGGGTAGGATCTGGAACACTCATATGCTTTGCTCCATAACTGTCGTAGGCCTAGCTTTCCATTGTGTGAAGATAATACTCACCTGCGCAATCATATATCCAATCACGAGTGGGGGTAATACCACATGGCTGTATTTAATCACTAAGAAAAAGCTGATGACTGTAAAGAGGATTTTAACTATTTCACCGCTATAAAAATGCACGAGTATTTTACCTGCGGCACTAGCACCTGAAGTTCGGAAACAAAGAGTTGCTAGCAATACACTACCAAGTGCACATATCGCACCACCTATAGCTAAGGAATAAGCAACCTGTGTGGATACAAATAACGCCAACATCGTCGCGATAGTAATAGCGACGGCCTGTATATAAAGTATATGTCGCGCTTGCCTGCGCATATTGTGCAATGGTCCTCTTACCACGAGTAATCCTGTCAACTTATCTTCTTGAATATTCAATATTTTTGCTGTGTAATTCAGCGATGCCTAGCATAACAAATTGCGAATACATGCTGAATAGCCGGAGGATTACTAGCGCAGTATGACCGCTTGTTTAGATTTCCTATTACAAAATAGAAAAACATCATACAAATCATCAAGTGTTCTTTCAGTCCATATTTAGCCACCAATATTGACCAAATCATCAACAATTAACGAAAGAAACGCTCAAATAATAGCCCCCTTATTGGCTGCGCAGAGTATAAGGTTAAATCAGCTTCTGTGCAAACAATTATTTAACATAAAGAACAAAAGTTAGGCGTTTTTTTGTACTGGAGCACTTTGACGCCAGAATGTACAGATAATGTCATACAACACAATGGGGATTTTTGTATTAATAGCTATCATCAATTTCTTGATATTGTCATCAATTATGTTGTTTATAGTCGAAAAGTTGCTGTCGTTAGCTAAACCATCAGCAAATGGATTGCGTGCTTTACCGAATATGACAACTATAACTTAGCTCTACATATGTTCAAGAGCGCAAAATTACCGCCTAATTAATATGCTCCAAAATACCATCCAGCTCATCCAAGCTGTGGTAATGAATAACCAGCTTGCCTTTACCCTTAGCATTGTGCTGAATTTGCACCATGGCACCCACTTTTTCCGCCAAGCGCTGCTGTAAGTTGAGCACATCAGGATCGATAACCTTTTGTTTATACAGTTGTTTTGCTGGTGACTGTAGACGTTTAGCTAAACTTTCAGTTTCACGTACGGATAGACCTTTAGCCACCACCATACGTGCGGCTTGAGACTGTGCGGTACCTTCCAAGGTCAGGAGTACCTTAGCATGGCCTAACTCTAAATCACCATGTTCCACTAGGGTTTTCACATCTGCATTCAAACCGTTTAAACGCAGCAAATTAGTCACGCTACTACGGGGTTTGCCCACTGACTCGGCAATCTGTTGGTGAGTCATATTGAATTCATCCATTAAACGCTGCAAGGCAGCAGCTTCTTCCATGGGATTGAGATTTTCACGTTGGATATTCTCGATCAAAGCCAAAGCCATGGTTGTCTCATCAGAGACTTCGCGGATCATGGTGGGGATTTGTTCAAGATTAGCTAATTGCGCAGCACGCCAGCGACGTTCTCCAGCAATAATTTCATAACGATCTTTTGAAATAGGTCTCACAACAATAGGCTGTAATACCCCTTGGGTACGAATTGAGCTCGCTAATTCTTCCAAAGCACCCACATCGATATCCTTTCGAGGCTGGTACTTACCACTTTGGATCACATCTAAGGGCAGCATTTTTAAACCTTCTAGTGCTGTGGCTTGCTGCGCAGCAGGTTCTGCCTCTGCTGTTGCTGTGACTGCTACCGCAGGTGCCTGTAATAAGTCACCGAGACCTCGGCCCAAGGCTTTTCGTTTTACCGCCATTGTTTATTCCTGATTCATAAATGTAATGTAGCTTCCGTATAAACAGTTATCAATTCCAAGGAGAAATCTTGATACGATTGCCGCCTCTGACCAAGCTTAGACGCTACCATAAGCTGGCATTAAAGCTACCAAACGAGGGGTATTTTAGACTACTTTTCACTGGAAATATATACTCAAGCAATGGACTCAGCTTGGGCTTGCTTGTTCATAAGCTGTTCATGCTCAAAGCGACGTATAATTTCACCGGCAAGCGTCAAGTAAGCCGCAGCACCCAAGGACTTTTTATCATAATGGAAAGCGGGTAAACCATAGCTAGGCGCTTCCGCTAAACGAATATTACGCGGGATCACGGTACGGTAAACTTTATCACCGAAATGCGCATGTAGTTGCTCGGATACATCCACTGCCAAACGATTACGGCCATCGTACATGGTACGCAAGATGCCTTCTATTTTAAGCTTCGGGTTCGCTGTGTTTTTTAAATGCTCAATGGTTTCTAACAAGCCTGTTAAGCCTTCCAAGGCGTAGTACTCACATTGCATCGGGATCAAAATAGAGTCCGCCGCTACTAAGCCATTAAGGGTCAATAAACTCACTGCTGGCGGACAATCAATAATGATAAAGTCAAAACTGTCTTGATAATTTTCCAAGGCGATACGTAAACGCTGTTCACGGTCCTCTAAGGGTAATAGCGCAATATCTGCACCAGTCAGATCGCTATTGGCAGGTAAGAGTTGATAACCCGCTGGATCCGTGGCCACAACGGTGGATTGGATATCCATTTCCCCTAGCAAGACATCCATGACGGAACCTTCTAGCGCATTCTTATCAATGCCACTCCCCATAGTGGTATTGCCTTGAGCATCTAAATCAATGACTAACACCCGCCGTTTTGTCGCCACTAAAGACGCAGCAAGGTTGATACAGGTGGTGGTTTTACCCACACCACCTTTTTGGTTGGCGATAGCAATGATTTTTGTCTGCATAATTTTTAGCCTGATGTCATACTGATGAGATGTCGTTCTGATTGGAGTCCCGGAACCTGCAACTCAATAATTTCCCGTAGGATAATTCCCTCTGGCAATGTCTGTAATTCCTCTTCGGGGCATTTACCCTTCATCGCCAAAAATTCTCCGTCAGTACAACATAAATGACGACATTTTTCCAACATCTCAGTGACTGAACTAAATGCCCGAGTTAAAACCACATCATAGCCCTGATCCGGCTGGTATTGCTCAACGCGCTCATTGATTAAGGTGACATTGTCTATTTTAAGCTCAGTGATAACTTGCATTAAGAAGCGCTGCCGCTTTTCGCTACTATCTAATAAAAAGAAAGGTTGTTGTGGCCGGCATAATGCTAAGGGGATCCCTGGTAAACCAGCACCGGTACCCACATCGATAATACGACCGGTGTTGAGATAGGGTAAGACTGCCAAGCTATCCAATATATGTTTTTTTAGCATATCTTCGGCGACGGTAATGGCAGTGAGGTTGTAGACTTTATTCCATTTTAGGATTAAGGCCATAAATGCCAGTAGTTTTGCTTGGGTATCTTCATCAATAGACAATGCTAATTGCTTCAGCCCGTAAGTTAATTGTTGTGCTAGTTGTGTATTGTTATCCACGCTTGATCCTTAGTCGTTGGCATTGACAGTTTCAGCTTGACCCTACGGATGAGAGTAAGCGACAATAGCCAGCCATCAAGAACACTAATGTATACATATTATGCAAATAAGTAAATTTAAATCAACTTGGATTATTTTTCGCACTATTTGTGTGACTTTGCGTTATTCCTTTGCGGTAATTTTCCGGGTTTTAGTGAGCCCTTGCCCACGCCCGCTTGTGGATAAGTACTGCCATGCTTGGGCCCATAAATTGCTCAATCTCGTCAAGCTTTCTTATGTGATCCACAACCCCCACAATGTCAGACTGGATCAAAACCGTTCTTATATATTGATGAGCAACCATGCCAGTCATTACGACATTCCCCTCATTTTCGCAACATTTCCAGGCAGTACGCGGATGTTAGCGAAAAAAGAGCTCTTTAGCGTACCTATTTGGGGCCGTGCCATGAAAGCTGCGGAATTTATTTTTATTGATCGTGATGACAGAGAGCAGGCAGTGAAAGATTTACATGCCGCTAAACAAAAAATGCTCAGCGGTATTCAATTATGGGTTGCGCCTGAGGGAACACGCTCTCGTACTGGGGAATTGGGTATGTTCAAAAAGGGCGGCTTTATGATTGCCTTACAAACTGACGCGATTATCGTACCTATTACTATCTGCGGCAGTGGCGCAGTCTTACCCCCTGATACATTACGCTTCAATCTTAATCAGCGCGTTGATATTCATATTGGCGAACCGGTCGATGCGAAAGATTACACCTTACGCTCTCGCAATAAGCTAGTAAATGAGGTAAAAAATACAATTAAAGAAACGCTTGAGCGTACTCAAAAGTCTCATTAGTACGTACTTTTCCACCTAACAATAAGTGTGCTGAAGAAAATAAAACTAGCTAAAAATCATAGAGTTGCTGGATCCCGCGGTCAAGCCGCGGGATGACGGAACTTATAAACCACGAGGTAACGAAGCTTATAATCCGCGGGATGGCAAACTTATAAGCTACGGGATAGCAAGCTTATAAGCTACGGGATGGCAAACTTATAAGCCGGGATGAAGAAACATCATATTCTTCACAGACTTATCGTCTATCTATAATTACCTTGCGATTGTAAACCTGCTAAGCTTAAGCAATAATCTGATCCATAGCAGTCATGTTACAACGTAAGGAAACGTTATCATGCTCAATACCATCATGACCTTCATTTTTAGCCATATCCCTAGTGTATTATTTTTCATCGCTATTATTCTGGCTATTTGGCGTATTAGCAAAAAACCAGCTAATCGACACAGCGAGCGAGTGATTAATATATTGCTCAGCCATATTTTCATTGCTATTGGCTTAGGTATGCTTTGGGGAGGATGTTTTCACGTCTTTGCACCACAAGTAGCGGCCTCTTTTATTGGCTGGCAAACTAGTCCTTTCCAATTTGAAGTGGGCATGGGCGATATCGGCACCGGTGTTGCTGCTTGTATCGCTGGTTTCAGCTCACGGGGATTTCGTTTGGCAGTAGCTACTTACTATGCCATTTTTGCTTACGGCGCAGCCATTGGCCATGTGCATCAAATGCTGGTTGCTAATAATTTTGCCCCTGGGAATGCGGGTTTGATTTTCTGGATGGATATTTTATTACCTACTTCGATTTTAATTTTACTATTACTACAAAAAATCTACGGCCATAGTAGTAAAGAGTGGTTCCCTTAAATCTCATAACACTTGAGTACACTTGATAACTTTTATTCAATTGAATAATTCTACTCAAGTATTAAAATACTTAAATTATAAATACAAAAAAGATATATTCTGTGTTACCGTATGTTGATTTATTTAAATTTCGTTTATATTCAATAATATATATTGAGTAAGCTACTAAATAACAAATACAAATAATACTTGAATACACTTGATAATTTTCATTCAATTGACAAAATTCATTCAATTGAATGGATTTTGTCAAATGTAATCAAATGTTTAAGCCCCATAAATAACGTTTATATTTATTCAGTATTTGACCACGGTGACTAGCATTATTACCCAACACGCTTCTTCAAGTGCACCAGTAGCAGTGAAATCGCGGTATATTTATTGAATTAATTTCCGATTCTGGTTGCAAAAAATAGCATAATATGCCATTTTTTGTAGATGAAATCCGAAAAAAGACTCTCTCTAAATGAATACATAGACCTTCTCCAAAGCCAGGGGCATTATTGGTTTGAAAAAGATCAACTAATTTCAGCATTAGGCCACAAAAGCACTAGCGCCATTAATTCAGCCCTTCAAAGACTTCGGAAAAAAAATAGAGTGAAAGCCGTCCGTAGTAATTTTTATATCATTCTTCCTCTCGAATATAGAGCAATTGGCTGTTTACCCGCTACTTGGTTTATTGAACCTCTTATGAGATTTTTGCAAGCTGATTATTATTTAGGCTTACTTAGTGCTGCTTCTTACTATGGGGCATCACATCAACAAGTTATGGTAACTCAAATTATTACTAATAAAAAAATACGTCCTATTAACATTGAGGAAGTTAAGATTGATTTCCATTACCAAAAATATATCCCTCAAAATTTTTTGGAACTTCACAAAACACAAACAGGCAAGATATATGTTGCAAGTCCTGAATTAATAATGTATGATTTGTTTAAATATATAAATGCGGCTGGACAACTTCATAATGTTGCAACAGTATTGTGTGAACTTGTAGAAAGTGTATCGATAGAACAACTCATATGCTACATAACATCATACCCAGTTAGCCCCGTCTATATACAAAGATTAGGTTATTTACTGGATCACTTACAACTAGAAATAGACACAAAACCTTTACGCAAATGGCTCAGTGGGAAAAAGCTAGAATACCAACTATTAACTACGGGTAATTTTAAAAATATCACCGAAAAAAATAAAGACTGGCATATTCTTGTTAATGAACAAATAGAAACGGACTTATGATTTCAAAAGCAAATATTATAGGATGGCAATCCACAACAGCTCCATGGCCAAATGAGCATCTTGTCGAACATGATTTAATTTTGTCGAGAGCAATTTGTGAACTATATAAAAATAAACACATCCAAGAAAATCTAATTTTCAGGGGGGGTACAGCACTCCACAAATTATTTTTTTCCCATGCCGGACGATTCAGTGAAGACTTAGATTTTGTGCAAAAAAGCGCTGGCCCTATCGGCGATACTGTACATGCAATACGTGATTGCTTAGATCACTGGTTAGGTGAACCTAGTTGGAAGCAGAATCAAGGCAGATTTACACTGAACTACAAATTCGAAACTGAAATCCCCCCTATTGTAAAACGTAAAGTAAAAATTGAAATTAATACGCGTGAACACTTTAGTATTTCACCGTTAATTGAGAAACCATTCGCAATGAAAAATTCTTGGTATTCTGGCTCATCCTTAGTACTAACATATTCACTTGAAGAATTATTAGGGACAAAATTACGTGCCCTATATCAACGCAAAAAAGGCCGAGACTTATATGATTTATGGTTTGTTGATAACTATACCGAGCAACATGTAGACTATGCCAAAATAAGGAAAATTTTTCTGAAATACATGGAATACTCAAACCAAAAAATAACTTACTCAGAATTCAAACAGAACATTATAAAAAAACAAAATGACAATAGCTTTAACAACGATATTCTACCTCTACTTGCGGCAAAATACAGAGAATCCTACGATATTCAGCAAGCTTATCAAATTATTTTAAATAATATTGTGCCTGAATTACCATAATCTAAATAATAATTTTTACCCAGCACGCTTCTTCAAGTGCACCAATAACAGTGAAATTGCAGCAGGGGTAACGCCAGGTATGCGTGCTGCTTTACCCACGGTTGTAGGTTTAATTAATTGTAATTTTTCTTTGACTTCGGCAGATAGACCAACCACATTATCGTAATTAAACTCTTGAGATAAACTGGTATTTTCATAACGGCGTAAGCGTTCGATCTCTACCTGTTGGCGATCAATATAGCCGGCATACTTGGCTTGGATATCAATTTGTTCTGCAACTTGTGCATCATCCACGCCTGGCCCCACACCCTCAATACTCATTAAATCTGTATAATTAACTTCTGGGCGTTTAATTAAATCAGTCAGTCGTGCTTCTTTTGTGAGGGCTTTTCCTAGCACCGTTGTTGCACTAGCAGCTTGTTCTGTATCGGGACGAATAATGATGCTATGTAAGCGTTGAGTTTCTGTCTCTATGGCTTCACGTTTTTTATTAAAGTGTTGCCAACGTTGTTCATCCACCAAACCTAATTTATGGCCTTGTTCTGTTAAGCGCAAATCAGCATTATCTTCGCGTAAGAGTAAGCGGTATTCCGCACGACTGGTAAACATACGGTAAGGCTCTAATGTACCTAAGGTCGTCAAGTCATCAATCAACACCCCCATATACGCTTCGTCCCGACGTGGCGTCCACGGATCTTGCTCACGCACATGGTGTACCGCATTCATACCAGCAATCAAACCTTGCGCCGCAGCTTCTTCATAACCAGTTGTACCATTGATTTGTCCAGCGAAAAATAAACCGGGCATATGCTTGGTCTCTAATGAAGGTAATAATTCTCTTGGGTCAAAAAAGTCATATTCAATAGCATATCCAGGTCGAGTGATATGTGCATTTTCAAAGCCCTTAATAGCTCTGACAAAGGCGACTTGAGTTTCAAAGGATAAACTAGTGGAAATACCATTAGGATAAATTTCATGAGTAGTTAGACCTTCGGGTTCAATAAAGATCTGATGCGCATTTTTATCAGCAAAACGTACCACTTTATCTTCAATAGAAGGACAGTAGCGAGGCCCATTACTATCAATCACTCCACTGTACATGGGTGATTCACTTAAATTGGCGCGAATAATGTCATGGGTTTTTTCAGTAGTATAAGTAATATGGCAGGGCACCTGTTCGGGATGCTGCTGTACATCACCTAAGAATGAAAACACAGGTACAGGAGTATCCCCAGGCTGTGGTTCACATTGACTGTAATCAATTGTACGACCATCAATACGCGGGGGGTGTTCCAGTCTTTAGGCGATCAACACGAAAGGGCATGTCTCGTAAACGTTCAGCCAGGGCAATTGCTGGCGGATCACCTGCCCGACCACCTTTAAAATTGCTGTGACCAATATGGATTTTACCACCTAAGAATGTACCGACGGTAAGCACCACTGCACGAGCGCGGAAACTGATCCCCATTTGGGTCATCACACCCGCCACATGATTATCTTCAACTAATAAATCCACTACCGCTTGTTGAAAAACACTCAGATTTGCTTGGCTCTCAATGGCATGGCGAATAGCTTGTTTGTAGAGAACGCGATCCGCTTGTGCGCGTGTGGCTCTCACTGCAGGGCCTTTACTTGCATTCAAACGGCGAAATTGGATCCCCGCTTGATCAATGGCACGAGCCATAATACCGCCCAGGGCATCGATTTCTTTGACAAGATGACCTTTACCAATACCTCCAATAGCTGGGTTACAGGACATCTGCCCGAGGGTATCTATATTATGAGTCAGTAATAGAGTCTCAGCGCCCATGCGCGCAGCCGCTAAGGCCGCTTCGGTGCCAGCATGGCCGCCGCCAATGACGATGACATCATATGTTTTATTTAAATTCATGGACTTATACCGCTAGTAACAGATTGATGGGCAATTATACTACAGTTTGCGTAAATGGCTATGAAAAAATCAAAAAACTAACTGGATACCGCGGTCAAGCCCTGTCTCTTGATCAGATCTCTGCCTGTCATAAGAACATTTTCGCTTCTTGGTAGGTATCTACTTTATCCATAAGCCTAAACCATCCTTCCCACAGTGCTTTCCACCCAATAATGCCTGTACGTTTGCTATCATACCACCCACCTAGTTTCCCAAGACTTTTATAGGCCCACTCTATAGTAGGTATCTTTTTGGGCGGTTTCTTTTTCTGGGTCGCAATCCAAAGTACATGCCACTCATCTTCAGTCAACAGGGTAGTCACTGCAACCTGTTCTTTTAACTCAGTTGGCTTTGTCACTGCTATTTCTCGCATTTGTAACAATCTAACCGCAACAAAGGCAAGCACACTCCCTGCTCGCTCTAAATTATCTTTGCTTTGTAAGCGCAGCGTCTCTACTCCTATTCCACTTTTCCAGGCTTTGTGGTAATCCTCTATTCGCCACCTTAATGCATAGTAATGTAAGATGCGTTGTGCCGATTCTGCCGTATCTACTGGCTCAGTCGTTAATAATATCCAACTTAAATCATTTTCTGGCTGAGATACTTTCTCCCGCGCAGCGACAACATTCACTGCTAACTTATCTGGATAACCTTTTCCTCTTTGATGCTTCGGTAATTCTATCTCTAATTTATCACTAAAGTACTCTAACTTTGCCGTCCGCTTCTTCCGGCCTCCTTTTTGCTGTACTTCTACTTCATACGTCCCTAGCCGTGAGTTGCTAAATATCTTTGTAAATAACTTCTCTTCTGAATCACTTGTCTTGCGGTTTTGTGAAGCTCTTACGATAAAACGCTGCTCATTTAACTGTTTATAGTATAAATAATCATATATATCTGCTTCCCTATCACATACTGAGATGACTCTGTTTTGTAAATCACCTAATCTTGCTGTCATCTGCCTAGAGGCATGTTCCCATTTGTAACTTTCTTTCTCCTCATAAGCTCGACTCATTCGTAATCCGCGTTTACCATAACTCTCCTTGTCTCGGCAATACCAGCTTTGTTCAATTAATCCAACTGTGCGTTCCGTTTCCTCTGACAATAGGAGTACGCTATGCACTTGAAAGCCTTTCGAACGCGCTGTCTCACTATTACTTGTATAACCCAATTCATCTAACACTTTGTGCTTGTAAGATAGGGTCGTTGTGTCCTCTAGCGCCAATACTATCGACTCATTCTTTACTGCCCGTAAGGTCGCTTCATAACCCCCTTCTCTTATCGACGATGCCTTTATATGGTCATTCCTTATAAAACGGTACGCGCCTTCTATTTGCGCATCGTCTCCATCACAACACGAGACGGTACTCGCTCCCATTTTCTGCGCATGCGATGACGCTAGCTTGATTAAACGTTCTGTTCTTCGCGTATCTCCTAAATCGCTATCTTTGAATGTTTCATAGGCCCAATCTGTTGCATTCTTCATCTTTACTGCCTCCTAGTGCTCATTTATAGCGAGAAAGTGTACTACTTCTTACCATAAATGTGTAGAAGATACAGGGTCAAGCCGCGGCATAACAGAACTTCTCATTATTCAATAACTTATTGTTTATATGCGCTTACCCTGAAGTGCCTGCAGGGCATCAAATTAACGCTATTTATGGCGAACCACGGCCACCCGCTCGTGGCGATGTAGGAGCCATTGGTAACTGTGCTCTAGGATCTCTTGGTGGCTGCTGCCGGCTACTACCAGGAATACCTCTGCCATGGCTACTTGGTACTATTTGTTGTAACTGCTTGGGATCATAAGCGGGCGATACGAAAATACTTGATGCTTCTGCTACCTTTCCGGCGGCGCCAGCAACTAACCGACCGGCTTTAGTATCTTTGGCTTTTGCCTGTCTTAATACTTCTAACTTATCAGAAAGTGTAATTTGATAAGCTCGCCATACATGATATGGATCATCTGTATCTTTACTTGCTTTTTCTTCACCGCGTCGAAGAATAGCAAAGTAGTTGAATAGACTTACAATATATTTTCTTACTTTTCGAATATCGTCTTTATATTTTTCTGCCGGATGTTTAGCTGACAAAACCGCTATTGCATTTTCAGCTTCCTCGAGTGCGGAATCAAAATTCTTATATAAAGCTATATCATTAGTTTTTGTTTGATATAAATCAAAGAGTTTTTTCTCAGCATCTTTTATTATCTTTTTCGCATCCGGTCCTATTGTTTTACCAACACCCAGGGGCTTTATAATTAATTTCTGTGCGCCTGATTTTTGTTGTCGTTTAGTAATAGGTTCTTTTTCCAGCTCTGCAAAGAGCTCATGCGCGGTCTTTTTCTGCTTGTCTTTGGCCGAAAGATTAGCACCTAACAATACCAAACTAAAAATTAATTCTTTTTTATTCACATACTTAGTAGTCTCTTCAATTCTCTTACCGTCCTGGTGAACAGCGATATGCAATAATGGCCGTTCTTTTTGGTCAACTGAATTAACAGGAACAAAGCCTTTGACAATGGCCGCTATTAATTGGTGTTCATGATTCTCAACAATACTAAATAAGTTACTCGTCACATTGCGGTACAATTCATCTGGCAAATCATATTTATATTTTTCTTGATCTGTTCGTTCGGGCAACAATGCCATCAAACGGATACTTTGATGATAGTTATTGCCTATACATTCATTTATGTACTGTTTATCGATAAAATCGATAAACTCCCAGCGCTGAGTAGATGGTAACAGTGACACGAAGTTAGTGAATACATCACCATCGGTAAAGAAAGCTGTCACCCGTTGACGTCCAAGTGCTTGCAGAAAAGCAAGACGCTTCTCGGTTTCAATTCCTTTTACGCATTCATACAGTTTGTTTTCGGGGGTAGTATTAGGTCTGGGAAATCCTGCTCGTATTGAATTCTGGCGCTTCATATCAGCACTTGTGGCTTCTGCACTACTGATAGTAAATAAATAGTTTAAAAAACTATTTTCTAGTGCACTTACAAAAGGTTTGTATTCGTCTTTATTTAAACCATTAACTATCACAGCCAGACTATCACTGTTAGGTATTAACTCCTTACTAATTGATACACCTAATACTTGAAAGAAAGCACGCCAATTTTCTGCAGGCATAGCGTGTAACAGATTTACTAAGTTTTTATTAGTTTTATCTTGGTCAATGATGGCAGGGTTATCAGGATTTGCAGCGACGGCAGCAGCATAATCATTGCCTTGCTTTTTTGCTTGGATCAATTTCGTTAATTGCGCTCTCAATGGGCGTAAAGGATTATTATTTTGCGCTATTGTTCCCTGATAATTTGTTTTTATAAAAGTTAATAGGTCTTCGAAATTTTTTATATCAACACTTGCTGTTGCTTGACTTTGTGCGTCCCCTGTCATGATGATTTCCTTCTTTGCTACATGGATAGTTAGTTATTATGGTTATAGCCCGCTAACCAACTGTTCGTTGTTAACGTATAACTTTGTCATGAGGGAAGATCATATAAATACTATTATCTTTAATATTAAAAATAACTGATTCCTGCGCTCTCACCTCACACAATAAAAAGTAGTTGAGGGTGACCCGCATTGCAAGTCATAACTTATGATAATCAATTTCTTTATATTCATAGTTTTTACCTATTCAAAAATATTTCTCGCAAATATGAGCAAAAACTGAACTAACTGCTATAGTGAATTAAGAATGTTCAAAAATGGGGACATCTGGGGGTAGAGAGGTAGAGAAAACAAGGATCTCTCACCTAGATCGGGTTTAAGCCACAGAAGGATTTGTCTGGCTTTCTATAGGGAAGTAGTGCAATCACAAGGTGGCGACAATGAAAACTCTTTTTTCACGTATAGCTGGGGTTAGCTTATTACTCTGTATACCGTTCTTAACTGCTTGTTCTAACTGGAATTCTGCCTCATATACTCCCACGCATGGTGGGCCATATACACAGGCTGAATTAATTCGCTTCCAGAAGGTCAGAGAGCACAGACCGCCTTCTTACTCCTATCCAAGTTACCGGCAGGCAACCGGACGCAGTGTCTTCATCTACGATCCTAAGTACATGATGTACGGGGCCTACGATGCCAATGGCCGCTTAGTAAAACAAGGCCGCGCATCCGGTGGCGGTAATTACTGTTTAGATACCAAACGACCCTGTAGAACACCGGTGGGTAATTTTGCCATTTATCGTAAAGGTGGCCCAAATTGTAAATCCAGCAAATATCCACTTGGAAAAGGCGGTGCACCTATGCCACACTGTAACTTCTTCCATGGGGGTTATGCTATCCATGGTTCACCGTATGTACCTTGGCACAATGCCAGCCATGGTTGTATTCGCCTTTATCCTAGTGATGCACAATGGCTAGATAACAATCATTTCCGTCATGGCACACAAGTGATTGTGCGACCATATACTTAAAGAGGTAGGCTATGCAAGCTCCATGGAATTTACAAGCAATTGCAACTATCCATGCTGACATGGCCCGTTCCTCTGATACGCATTTACTGCACTTGCCGCTACCTTGTAGTGAGCAGGTGCAAATTTATTTTAAAGATGAATCTACACACATTACCGGCAGTCTTAAACATCGTTTAGCACGATCCTTATTCTTATATGGCCTGTGTAATGGGTGGATAAAAGAAGATACTCCAGTCATTGAAGCATCTTCAGGCAGTACTGCAGTATCTGAGGCTTATTTTGCACGTTTAATCGGCGTGCGTTTTATTGCAGTGATGGCAAAGTGTACTTCGCCAGCAAAAATTAAACGCATTGAACACTTTGGCGGTGAATGTGTTTTTGTAGATTCACCAGAACAAGATTGTGCAACAGCAAAACGTTTAGCAACAGAGTTGAATGGCCATTTTATGGATCAATTTACTTATGCTGAACGCGCAACAGATTGGCGCGGCAATAATAATATTGCCCAATCTGTATTTAAACAATTAGAATTAGAAGCTAATCCGATCCCAAGCTGGATTGTTTGTGGTGCTGGCACTGGGGGTACATCTGCAACCTTTGGGCGTTACAACCATTACTGTGGACATCCTACGCAATTATGTGTGGTGGATCCCACGCACTCGGTTTACTATCAGTACTACCAAAAAAAAGACCCAGCTATTTCTATTCATGGTGGCTCTGGGGTAGAAGGCATCGGCCGACCTAATGTCTCTGCTTCGTTTTTACCGAGTATTATTGATCATATGATCCAAGTACCTAATGCCGCTTCTTATGCTGCGATTCACTTTTTAGAAAAAGTATTGGGTAAGCGTTGTGGCGGCTCCACGGGAACTAATTTTTATGGTGCCTGCCAATTAGCGGCTGACATGATTAAAAAGCAGCAATCCGGCTCTATCGTCACCTTAATCTGCGACGATGGTAAACTCTATCAAGATACTTATTACAATGATAAATGGCTGCAAGAAAATCATTATGATTTAGCGCCATATTCGCAACAGTTTGAGCATTTTTATCGAACGGGCCAATGGATTGAAAAGACATAGAAAAAACTGTATAGTCTCGCTCCACAATTACACAATAATTATAATAAAAAGGTATAGACCATGCCAGATATGACGAATCCAACCAGTGATAGCGCACCCGATAATGACACACGGCTCGTTGAGACCCTTGAAGCTGGCCTTAACACAGCAAACTCATCAACTCCGCTCAACTCAAGCGAAAACCAGAGAAATCAACATGGCACTTTTTTCCAAAGACCTACTGACGATGAAATTACTGTTGCCCATATGCAGGGATGGCTATACAGAAATTTTCGTATGCTCGCAAATGCAAGCTCCACTTTTTGCTATGTCATATGTGCAACATTTGTATTCATAATTATAGGTGGTTATCTTTGTATGAATGCCACATGCGCAAAAGAAAGTCTTACTAAACCATTATTTTGTGAGCCGAAGAGATTTGGTTTTTAACAGTCATTTTGCAGGTAAATTAAACCGATAGTTTACCTTATTTTTTACCGTAACTATGGCAACTCACATGCTGAACTAGCGAAGAAATCCTTTATTGGCGTTGACTCAGTAGCATTCTGTAACACATCATGAGCAATCGCAACGTCTAAAACACCTA
Organism: Gammaproteobacteria bacterium; assembly: GCA_965230425.1. GTDB lineage: Bacteria > Pseudomonadota > Gammaproteobacteria > UBA1113 > UBA1113 > CBDDKW01. The sequence goes on from CBDDKW010000012.1 coordinate 214,644, forward strand.
GCCCCATTGGTGAAAAGATACGTGGCTTGTTGTTGCTTATTAAGCATTCATTCTGCATCAACTGCGCTAAAGTTCCATCAATGAATTTATGATGTCCATACCGCTTGTATGCAAGGTCTGGACTAGTATTAGCATTCAACACGTGGGCTATATCATCAACAATATTATGCGAATGTAACAATATCTCCGGTGACAAATCTCTAAGTGATATATTTAGCACAGTGGGATTATGGGAGAATGACTTTTCATCATCTATGTACGGCACTGCAGCCGTGGTTGCTAAAACCACAAGTTCACTACTCGATATCAACGTTTCGGCACTACCGTAAATCTCTGCTTGACTATAGCTATTATTGGGGATCATGGATAAAAATTCTTTTGATTTTTTTTCAGATATATCATATAGATTTAATTGATTAATTTTCCACCCTAGGTGGTTAAACGCTTTATAAACATTCATAGCTATATAACTATTACCAATCAAACCTATTGAATCTATTACTTTGGTCCGACACATATATTCTGCTGCTAAAACTGCTGAGTAAGCTGTGCGTGTTGCGCTGATGGCTGCACCTTCAAGACAAGCTATAGGAAAGCCAGTGTCGTAATCATTCAAGATAATCACTGCCGATGCTCGTGGCAATTGATAGCGACAATTTTCAGGGTTGCTTGCGATCCACTTTAATCCAGAAATAGGGTTTTCATCAGTAATTGCCGCAGGTAAGGCAATAATTCTTGCTTTGGGTTTATCCGGAAATGTCATAAAGTAACTATTAGGATTAATCGTTTGACCTACCTCATGTGTTAGATAGGTCTTTTTTATAAGCGAATATATTTTATTAATATTTTTTTCAATATATTGCTGAATTATCTTTGCTGTAATTATTGAAAACGTTGTATTCTGCATTTATACATACTCCTTATAAAACTTCTCATTAACCCAGTCATTATTATAAATCGTACGCATATACTTATGACCATAATCAGGACTAATAGCTACGAGTGTACTATTTGGTTTTAATTTCTTTTTATATGCTGTTATTGCAGAAAGCACACTTCCACTTGAACCACCAACGCACACATTATAGTGTTGCAATAGGCTACGGCACATGGCTACTGTATCCTCTTCAGAGACCATAATTAAATCATCGATATATTTCTCTTCTAGTATTTCAGGGCGTCTACTTGTGCCTAGCCCAGGAATATAACGTGGTGCGGCAGGCTGCCCGAATGTCACCGAACCTATTACATCTACTGCAATAATCCTTGTCTGTGGTGAATGTTCTTGGAAATAACGCGCGCATCCCATGAGTGTACCTGTAGTACCAGCACCAACAAATAAATAATCAACATCAGGGACGTCTGCAAGTATTTGTGGGGCTGTTTCATAATAATGAGCATTACTATTGCTGGAGCTTGCATACTGATTTGTCCAAATATAATTTGGGTTATCGATTAACAGTGCATTAATCAAATCAATTCTTCTACGTAAATATCCCCCATTTGGATCCTTATCTTTGACTTTTATAACCGTGGCTCCGTACAGTTTCATGATGGATTCATTCTCTACAGTAATATTCGGATCTGTCACACAGATAAAAGGAATACTCCGTTCTTTACAAAGTATACTTAATGCAACACCTAAATTACCTGATGATGATTCAATGATAGTGCGATTAGCTAATCGTGAATTATACTTTTCCTCTAGATTATCTAACAGAAACCGAGCTGTTCTAAATTTTATAGAGCCAGCAATATTTAAACCCTCCAGTTTGAGATAACAATTTGCATCTTTAATGAAATTTTTCAAATGATACATTAATGATTGGCTGGAGATACTGCTTATTTGATTTATTATCATGGTCGCCTCTTTATATGGTTATAATTAGAATTATTAATTCATACAAAATTACTAGTATCCCCCTCTATTAAAATTCATTGTCAAACAAGAAAACGTACATTATTTTAGACCGGAGAAAAAATACCCCAATGATCCATTAGCTTATTTTAATAATCGTCTCAGTTACGCTGGCTCATTGTGAGAATGCTACTATTAATACACCGGCACCAAGTAAAATTGCAAAATAAATTCCGCATAATACCTTGAGAGTAAAACGCAATAAGCTTGCTTCATTGTCACAGGTATGGCCATCGTTTTGTTGATTATTTTTAGCTATTGCTAACACAAGCGCTATAATCGGCAAAGAACTAAATACAGTGTGTCCTGCAGCGCTGTTCTGCATCGCAGCAAATAGGTTACCATGCCCAATTTGTAAGCCTAACAAGTATTGCATTTTCATCATTAAAGCATTGCCACCGGTATTCGATGCAGTAAGAAAGCCACTGAGTATTCCGATAATTGGACTAAGCATAATAAGCAACACATGATTGCTGACTGCTGCTATGCTATTAGCTAGTGCATTTAACATACCCGAGCGTTGCATTAACTCAGATAAAAATAGAAAACCAAATATACTAAGGCAAGGAGTTTTAGCTCTGCTTAATATGTTTTTTACAGATATTTTTGTAGGTTTATATAGCTGGAAAATAAGCGCAACACTAGCCAGAATGATGCCTGGACTCGTAAGTATGTTAATTTTAACACCACCACCTTGAATGTTCCCATAATCATTTAAGATGTTCGCAATAAAAGGTATAAACTTGGTTATCATAATAAACAGCAAAATTAGAATATACGGTAAGAATAGTTTCACCGGATGGCTTAAAGTGTTTGAGATATGTTTCTCTTGCTTAGTACTGAGACCAATACCTACCAAGCAAGTGATCAACCCAGCAATAATACCAGCAATTTCAGGTGACAACCAATGGCTATTTATAGCTAATAAAGTGGCAAAAACTAATCCCAAGATAAGTGCTTTACTAAGATAGCGCCATTGAGTATGCGGATAATCCATTATTAGCATGGCTACCATCGCGAGATAGGGGAAGACCAAAAAACTAGTGATACTGGTAAAACTTGCTAATAATGCAAGAGGCTGCTGGATTATGGCAGCACCCACAATGGTTGCTAGTGCTAGTGTGCCCCATGGCATGATATTCATACCTAAAAGTGACACTCTCAATGCTTTATCTTCAGGTAGTAGGGCTAAAAATATAGGTAATGATAAAAATAAAGAAATACCAAAACCTGTGAATGCTTCTACCGCAGGAATCAAACCTAGTAATAAAATTAACACTTTATCCTGAGTATTAAAGTGTAATTGCTCAATCCATAGAGTAATGTTCTTAATAACACCTTGCTTTGTTAAAATATCATTTAGGTATAAACCTGGGATAATTACAATCACAACGCTTGTAACTAATACCAAGGTGGCGTTCAAACACTCATTGATGATATGTCCACTCAAATGAAAACTATTATTTATTCCAGCAATTAATAATGCAGCTACTACACCACATACAGCAGCAATAATGACACCTCGTCTTAATATTAATATAACAAAAAAAATAAAAATCAAAGGTAATAGTGAAAATAATAATTCCATTATGATAGTCCCTGTAAATATTCCAACATATACTGATATTGTTTACTTGCAGCAGCAATAGCGAGATGGCTACCCATGATTATTTTATTGATTTTATTTTGCGTTAATTTAGGTTGTTGTTGTTTTACTGCTTTAACTAACTCCATGGTGTGATTAGGATCAACAATCACATGCGCTTTAAAGTATATACCAATATCCTCATGATCCAACTGCGTTCTTTGTAGTCCTTTCAATATAGGCCTAAAGTGCGGTGCAACAAAGCCTTCATTAATAAGAAAAGTCCCATATGCTTCATATTTATACGGTGAGCGAGTCAATAGCATATTGAGGGAGTTAGCAATAATTTTTGTAAACCAGGGCTGACTCTTGCGATATTCTCTTAAATGCTGCCATGCTTCCTGCCGCTGCAAGAGTCGTCGCAACCAATAGGTATGAAAATTAGTTAAACAACCGTGGCCACACTCATCCCATAGATTTGCTACAATAACATTCTTCATCATGCCTTGTAAGCCTACAGATAAGAGGGCTACTTCATCATCAACCACTTCATTACGCACAACTTCGGTTAATAAAAAAAGAGAAAGCGCCTCGGCAGATGCTGTTTTTTCAATATAATCAAATAACTCATGCTCAACTGCCTGATTATATTTTGATAATTTATATAAATAATCACCTGCTTGTTCTTGATCAAGGTCGGTAGGAAAAGATGGGACAGTATCAATTAAGCTAGCAAATAGCTCTGCTTCCAAATATATCTTTGTGCGATTGAGTTGCGTTTCAAGTATATCATTTGTCTTTAAATACACAGGGCTATCTTCATAGCCAAAAATATATGCGTATAGGGTGGCAAGGGCTTCGTGTATAAATCTATCGCGGTAGGTGGTATCACTGACCTTTGCATTAAGTAGCTGTCTTTGTATTGGCGTATCGGCCTGAATAAACTCGTGAATTTCTTTGGTTAATTGTGAATATTGATTCACTGGCGGCCAGTGATAGTGGTAGAGATCTGGCGAAGATTTGTCCACACGTGTATATAATGTCATTTCAGCCCCTTTATGTATTTGAGTTATTATTTATTAGCCATGCTAGCGCATAAAAATATGACTGTCCAGATGAAAAATTCATTTTTTATTATTTTTTTTATTTCTTACTTGTTATATTTGGTGCAAGTTTTAAACAAATTTTACCCGCTTGTGAGTGACCCAAGATGCTAGGATTTCTCAAGAAGGGGAGGCAAGACTCTTTCTAGGCCAACCTTAACGTGAATTACCCACGCAGCAAAATCATACTAAGAAGCAATAGTGCTCATTATACCCATAGCGTCTCATATGCAATAATAATTGCTGACAATGAAAGTAAACTCTACAATAACAACACTCGAAACTTTTACATCTGCAGCAACCACTATAAATAACATAATAGATAAGCGAGTAAACAATGCCTATAAAACCATATGCCCAGCATGACCATGCAGTTTTCACATTAACCACTGAAGCTATCCCTGATGATGAAATCACTAGTAAATCAACCAACCTACTGAGCTTACTACAAGATCTTTACGATACTCACTTTCAAAATAAAGAAAAAATTGGCGTAGGATTACACGCCAAACAAATTGGTGTAAATAAAAATGTATTTCTAACGGTCATTTCCCCCAGTAGAGCTGAACGCGAAACTTGTGAAGAGCTACCATTATCATTTTGGGTTGTAAAAAAATTAGAGTCTGTAACAAATGATAGTGATGAAATAGATTCAGTTAAAGGATTAGAGGGATGCTTTTCAGTAGCAGGATGCTGTGCACTGGACGTACCACGAGCTAAGCAGATCAAAATATCTGGTTGGCAAATAGTTCCTATCATCTCTGATGATGTTATTTCAGATATTAAAGTGATAGAAGTAAGTGAACGAATCTTTTCAGATTTTCCAGCTCGTTTGCTACAACACGAGTATGACCATGGTCTGAATAAGTTTTACTTTCACTACATCAAAGGTGGTTTAGCTAGTACGGTACCCATGGTTGGACCAAATGATCCTAGGACTAATGAAGCAAAAAATATAGCTTTCAGAACACGGTAGTATCATAGAAATAAGCAAATAAAATAATATGTTTAATATTAATCACTATAAAAAATACTGGGATGAAAATGCAGCTGAAAAAACATTCACCCATCCACTAGTATTAGAAAATATCACCAGTTATATTGATCAAAGCTCTATAATTCTCGATTATGGCTGTGGCTATGGGAGAAGCTTAAATGCTTTATATGAGGCCGGGTATTCAAATTTACATGGTATCGACTATTCTAGAAAAATGATTGAACGTGGCTCGAATGATTATCCTGCTCTTGAGCTACGCCATAATAGCTTGATAGAAACTCATTTTCCCAATAGTCATTTTGACTTGGTTTTACTTTTTGCTGTATTAACATGTAATCCTTGTAATGAAGACCAAAAGAAAATTATTTCTGAAATATACCGAATATTAAAACCAGGTGGGATTATCTACATTAGTGACTATGTTTTACAAACTGACAGTAGAAATATTGAAAGATATAATGCATTTAAAACTTTATATGGTAGATATGGTGTCTTTGAAATTGCCCCGTCTATAGCTATGAGGCATCACGACTATGATCATATCAATAACTTACTAGCTCCATTTGCAAAAAAGCACTATGAAAATATTGAGGTTAAAACAATGAATGGTCACTCCAGTCAGGGATTTCAATATGTAGGTATGAAGTAATAAAAAACCCACCTCTAACTGCACGGTTTTTGGAAAACATCTACCTGTTTCATATTTCATCACACAGTTGGTATCACACCATTGGTGTGATACCAACTGTGTGATGTATCGCTAATCAAGCGCATATCCTCGAACATATCAATGAAAACTTCATAGCTTATATGGAAGAAAATCATGCAAATTTTAGATTTACCCCATAAAATTGCAGAAAACCGTGAAAATTTACCCCTTATTTTTGCAAATTCTTATTAGAATTTACCCCTTAAAAAAGCAAGCATTTTACCCTTTCCCTAAAAATACTATATAATAGCCCACTTCCTAGCCCCCACAGGGGTCGATAAATCTCTCATAACTGGTTGAAATACAATGGAAAAAATCTACTACTCCTATAATCATATTCATACGACTATTGCTAAAAGTGCAGCAGAAATTAAAGCCTCTGAATTTAAGGCTGACTATATACTCGCTATTGGTGCTGGCGGGTTTATTCCCGCGCGTATTTTGCGCAGCTATCTGGATATCCCCATCCTCACGGTGGTATTGAGCTCTTATGATGAAAATAACCAGCCATCACCTGTGCCTGTTAAGTGCCAATGGCTTGACCCCTCACATATTGACTTAACCGGCAAAAAATTACTCATTGTCGATGAAGTGGATGATACCCGTGCCACCATTGAGTTCTGCCTCACTGAGCTTGCCAAGCATAATCCAGCAGAGATGGCCGTATACATTTTGCACTACAAAGATAAGCCTAAGAAAGGCAAAATCCCAACAACTATCCAACACTATTTTATTGGTGAAGAAGTGCCCGATCAGTGGATTTGCTATCCTTGGGATGCGGAAGATATCTATCAACATGATGCAATGATTGCTGAGAAACAAACGGCTGATGAGGTCTGACCCGCAAGCAATTACGGAAATTTTTGCAGTAAATACAGTAAAATAGCAATGGCTTGCTTAAGCCCAGTGACTATACCCAAGACTAATACGGTGAGATTCGCATGTCAGAACGACATGAAAAGTTACTAAGAAAAAAGAGGGCATAATGCCCCCTTTTAGTTGCTACTTATGCAGCAATTGGCAGTTCTTCTTTTGTTTATTTTCCGTTGCCTATTTCTTTTACCTTAATGCCTGTGTACACATTAAGTTGTTCGCTATTATTATTATGTTTTTGCTAACGAACGATGGCTATAATACAGAAGAAATATTAAGAAAATCTTAACTCTAAAAAATTTCTTTGAATGCAGGATTATTGGCTATTATCAATGACATAGATTTCTAGCAAACATATGACTATCAACTATGGCATTTAGTCAAATAGCGCTGTCATCAACTCTGTTGCTACTAGAAAAAAAGTTGCCATCAACGGTGTTATTACTGAAAAAATCTTGTCATTTCGAACTGTGGCTGTAAGCTGCAGTGAGAAATCTCCCGATGATTTGACTACTTAGAATAAACCTCTGTTCATGTTAACTAAACCATCAGGAGATCCTTCCTAGAGGCTATCGCCACTAGTCGGGATGACAGCAATTCTATCGATCGCGCTGCTCGGTATGACAACATTGCTGCGATTGTACTAAACTACAACTGGCTCAATCACAACGTTTAACTGAACGTCCGTTTTTCCTCGGCATTGCCAAACTAGCTTTTGGCTCTCCATAACCACGCCATAACTCGGTGATATGCGGCTTGCTTGTATGGTTAATTGCCATAACTCTCCTTCTGACCAGCTAATGGAAAATTGCTTCTCATGTGACTGCACAATAATCCTATCCAGTTGTTGCTCGACAATTTTTACGTGGGCAGCAAGATGCAGGGGTATACTGAAGTCATGTTCCCCTGTACCAGAAAACTCATCTTTAATCGTCAAACGATGTGCTGCATGTTCCAGTGTGATTGTACGTATCGGTACCACAGGCTCTGCTAATTTCTCATAGCCCTGATGACTACCTATAAAGATCGCCTGCTGATTATCACTATGCCAATGCTTTACTTCTGGCTTAGCATCATAGTGCAAATTCCATAAATAATCCCAAGCAATAAAACGATTAATCTCTTCGCCATCTACTTGTGGCGTATTATGATAAGCAGTGGAGCGAAATAAATTACGATCTTCATAAGAGGCCGTGTAAAGATAAGCACCACTATCGGTAATTAATTCCTCTCCTGCTAGTACCGCAGTAAACGATAAGCAATCATTATGACCATGACCACCTCGGTCAGCTAATCCCACTGGGCCACAATCAATAAAGATATGATCCTGCTCATTTTGCATAACAAAAAATCCACCGTCAGCAAAGGCAGTTGATTCGGGTATTAATTCTGGTTGCACTTGCGCTTGGATCTTATCAGCAACATCCGGGCCATATAACCAAACATGCTCGCCAATAGCACCACGATGCCATTGCGTGAGTTTCTGCTCATCTAAACCAACCCCCACCATGGCGGCTAAATAACGATGATCATTAACTACTTGTGTGCCAAAGGGCAAGGTACGCGCGTCATCGGCATCACCCCATAGTGGCACGGTTCCATCCGCACGGGAATAAGCAATAGCAAATTCAGTCATATTAACTAGGTAAGTATGGTAATCTAGATCGATACTCAATCCTATTAATTTACGATGTAATGCTGGGAAGAAAAATAATTCAAGCACTAGACGATGGTAGGGTACGGATGCTTCATAATCCACGCCATCAGGAAATACTTGCAGCTTAATTTCTTTATTGAGTAATTCCCAACCTTGCTTATGCCAGCGACTAGGCGCTTCACCTTGATTAAAGAACAAACCGGCAATGACCATGGCCGCAGCATCCGCAGTAAAGTGATTACCATTAATTTCAGCTTGTTCTATATACCGCTCTGTAAAATCACCGTGCAGATAAATACATATTAGCAATTGCTCACGAAAGCTTTGATCTTGCCATGCTTTACTGTGCTTAAATACATGGAAGAACCACGTTAAGGTGAAAATTCTTAAGGCCGCCTCCATAGTACATGACCAATTCACAGAACGCGCTACTGGATTATGTAATATCCAATGACTTAAAACATCCTTGACCGCGTCTGCATAACGCTCATCACCTGTGAGCAAATAAGCTTGTCCTGCTGGCATCAACCATTGCAAACGTGAAATTTCCCAAGGTACTTTAACATCACTAGGCCGCTCAGGATTATTATAATTGATATCGCGAAAATAACGATTCGGCCAACTGTAGCCGGTTTTATAATCTTTAGTCCAGTCAATGTCTTCACCTAACTCAATTAAACCTGAACCTAATAAATCTATTTTATGTGCCAAGGCTTGCTCAGCCTTCTGTAAAATGATCTCTCTATCACCAGGACAAAGCGCATCAAAATTGCTGAAACCCTCTGCATCAGTAAAACCGGGATAGGGTTGTGCAACCAAGTGCTGCCATAAGCTTGCAAAGCTCTTCATACTACAAGCAGATAATAAATCTTTAACGGTAAATTTACGTGCGCGTCGAGGCACAAAAAAGCGCTCCATCTCGGCACGTATTTCACGGCGAATATAAAATAAGATGATTCTAGGTGGCTTGCGGATCCCGCGTTTTAATTTGCCGATGATGTCTTTGGGCATGTTAATCCTGTATATTTTAAAAACCATGATGTGTACAAATTAAAACCACACTGAATTTCAATTTGTAAGAACCTGGGCATTTTATATTCTTTGTCACAGGAGTACTAGCATCCTATAAACATAAGCGGCGGAATGTCTATAAAAAATCAAAGATTCCGCCGTTTAAACTCCAAAGATAAGCGGCGGAATCTTTTTTTCATTTATAAGCTATTGAAAAAATTGATTATTTAGCGTGTTATTCCCACAGCTTACTGTGGTCTATAATCCCTAGGAAAACTAAGCTGCTGGCACCACACTACTGCGGATTTCATCAACACGCTCTTCCAAGAGCGCTCGTACGGCACTTGCATTGAGCTTTTCGGCTTTACGCAGTTCATGGAATAACGTAAGCCTCTGTGGAATTGGAACCAACTCCCATTTCAAGCCTCCCTCCTGTAATACACGCCTAGTAGTACGACACACCATAGCCTGACGCTCTCGCTCTGCTTCTACGCTACCTTGCTTCTGGCCAAAGAAGTTACAATAGGCTGCTGAGGTAATAGGGTAAGTTTGCGCATTCGCCGCTACTACTGTTGCCGCCCAATCTTTCATCCTGTTATTTAAAAATTGAGTTTGCTGATTCGTGCTAGTATCAGAATTTTGTATGTTATTACCAGTAGCATTATCATACCAAACATCTCGTTCAACACTTACAAAACGCTGACCATAAGGCTGAGTAATTACCTGCATAGTAGCAATGGCTCGGTGCTGTTCATGTGTTACGGTCTCACCTAAACATAGCCTGATTAAATCATCTAAGCTGGTATTCGTACTTTCAGCATCTATGATTCGCTTAACTATTGCTCTACAAAAATCTTCACGCTTTTTAGCTGTATCAACCGCTGTCTTTTCTATTAAATTATTCCTTAGACCATAGCTAATAATCTTAAATAAACGTTGGCGCATTTCAGCTCTTGTCCCACCACCAACCTCTACCAAGGAGACATAAACATTGTTCTCTGGAGTTAATTCGCCAGTCCATTCCCTCAGTATGCCAGTTACTAGAACATTACACAGCAATAAATGCCTATAACGGTCATTTGCTGTAAAAATATAATTCCAAAACTCCGTTGTGTTTTTTATATGAAAGTCTGGTTTTGCATTTGTACCTTCTGAACCTTGAATGCCTTGAGTCCCAAACCCATATTTAAACTTCGATCGAGTAAATATATACTTTTCGTACATGTATGCTACTACTTCCTTAGGAGGTGCTGCGCTGTTTGCATACCAACTTAACCAATGAATACTGTCTACTAAAACTTCTAGAATCTTAGCAAAATCCAGCATCAACTTGACGTTCTCAAACTCTAAAATATACTCACTATTCAATCTATGATAAAAAGCACCAACAAAAAACACATACTTTATTGAAGGCAGTAGCAAAATCTCTGAAGCAGTAAAATTAGGAGCACCCCCAAGTTTATAGTCACTATAGTAAGGTGAACCAGTGCCTGTAAACAATTTATTCACTGTATAACCGACTCTTCTATACGCATCATTAATGTGTAATGTTGGAGGGCACCAAATACGCGATCGGAATGCATTAATGAGCATTTCTAAGATGAGGGTGTCTTTAACAACACCTCTTTTTTTACTCACCACGTTAAAAGCAGCATATTGAAGTAGTGTATGGTCGTACTTATCACCATTGCTGCCTTCGTGCACTATACGTTGACCTAGCAAAGCAACACCGGCTTTAAGCAATGCAGCCATTGCCACTAGGTTCTTACACGTAATGGCGTATTGCAGTGGTGTAAGAGAGCGTGTATAGCCATTGCTATCTCTTCGCAGCCTACCAGCATCATTTAACGAAATGCTTGCCTCACGCAAAGCTGCAATTAACACATTCACTGCGTCTTGATTTTTCTCCGCAATCGCAGATAACAATGGAGTAAAGTAGTGTTCAGTGCCATTGCTATCTCTTCGCGTCCTAACAGCATCATTTAAGGAAACGCCTACCTCATGCAAAGCTGCAATTAACACATTCACTGCATCTTGATTTTTACGCTGAATCGCATATAGCAATGGAGTAACGTAGTGTTCAGTACCATTGCTCTCTCTTCCCACTCTAACAGCATCATTTAACGAAATGCCTGCCTCACGCAAAGCTGCAATTAACACATTCACTGCGTCTTGATTTTTCTCCGCAATCGCAGATAACAATGGAGTAACGTAGTGTTCAGTGCCATTGCTATCTCTTCGCGTCCTAACAGCATCATTTAAGGAAACGCCTACCTCATGCAAAGCTGCAATTAACACATTCACTGCGTCTTGATTTTTATACGCAATCGCAGATAGCAATGGAGTAACGTAGTGTTCAGTACCATTGCTCTCTCTTCCCACTCTAACAGCATCATTTAACGAAATACCTGCCTCACGCAAAGCTGGAATTAACATATTCACTGCGTCTTGATTTTGAGCCCGAATCGCATATAACAATGGAATAACGTAGTGTTCAGTGCCATTGCTATCTCTTCGCGTCCTAACAGCATCATTTAAGGAAACGCCTGCCTCATGCAAAGCTGCAATTAACACATTCACTGCGTCTTGATTTTTATACGCAATCGCAGATAGCAATGGAGTAACGTAGTGTTCAGTGCCATTGCTATCTCTTCGCGTCCTAACAGCATCATTTAAGGAAACGCCTGCCTCATGCAAAGCTGCAATTAACACATTCACTGCGTCTTGATTTTTAAGCCAAATCGCATATAACAATGGATGCGTATGGCCTTCGAAGTTATTTGTGTATTCAACAGCCTTAATACTATTTGATATGTCTATTCTTTTTATAAGTTGTTTAATTGCTGTTTCGTTGCCGACTCCAATAGCTATCAGTATAGGATTGCTATATTCCGCAACAACACGTGGACTTTCTGAAGAACTTGCACTATCACTTGATAAAGCATGTCTAGTTTTATGAACTGTTTCGACATCAATGTTGGGGTGCCCTAATAAAAAATCCAGTACCTCTTCTGCTTTTTTCTCTATCGCTAATAATAAGTAAGTACGAGAAAAACAATAACTACCTTCTGTTTTATATTCAAATAGTCGATTTATATCAATGTCAGGGTGCTGCTTACAGAGATCTTCGAATGTTGTGCAGTTATCTTCTGCTATCGCTTTGACTAATTGTGCATGAACATCTATTTTAACCCGCTTTGCATCAGACGCTACTGGTGCATCTTTTTCGCGCTTGCGTTTACTACCTGTTTCACCGGGACCTGACATAATTTGTTCCTCGACATATGGATGTATTTATTGTTATTACTCAGAGAGTTAATGAGCAGGGGAGTAATATATCTGTTACTATGCTGTGCTGCATAATGAAAATAGCATATTCCCTGAACACACGAGTCAATATCTTTGTTATATTTATGGAGTATGTCGCTGCGAAGCTATGCCACAGCAAAGCATATATATGACTTCATGTTGCTTTTCTCATTACCTCTGATAATTCTGAGTATATTATACACAGAAGTCACCCTGTGTCAATAGATAGTCCCATACAGGCAAGAGCGTCAAAAAAATAAGACTCTCTGAAAATAATAAAATTACTGGATCCTGCGGCCAAGCCGCGGAATATAGCAATTAATTGTATAAAAAGTATAGATTTTTATGGGCTATTATCCGCCCGTGGCGAAAGCAAACCTTGCGGGAGTTGAGCATGTAGTGATTTATAAACCTGTAAATCATTAGGATTATCAACTTCATACCAACGAGATTGGATAGGCAAAGCCTTTATAGGCATTTGCTTATCTAGCAAGCCTTGCAATAGACTGGTCATATCTAATGGATCACGTGCTTGATCTGATAAGCTATCTATGTAGGCGGATATCCTTTGCCAAGCATTGGGCTTAATCATCAGTAAACCCATATATTGTCCTTGTATTTGCTTCAATGTTTGTGGGCGATGACCAATTTCAGTCAGCATACTATTAGCATTCACTGCGAAGGTTTCCGCATCATCTAATGGATCATTAAACCGCAATGACCATAACTCATGCCACCATGGATCATAAGTAATGGCCATATCATCATCGCAAGCTAATAATTGTTTAATTGGCTCTGCATCATACACAATATCAGAATAACTAATGATACAAGGAGACTCTACGAGCCAGGCTTCTGCACAGCATAAAGAAGCAACCATATTAGTTTCTTGCCAACGTTCATTGGTAAAATAAGTGAGTTGCGGAACATACTGTTTTAAATACTGGTTTTGATATCCGGTCACCACAGCAATATCATTAATGCCGGCATCGCGTAATGCACCTAGCTGCCAATCAAGCAATGGTTTATCAATTAATTGTGTCATGCATTTAGGCTGTATTTCTGTATGCTGTTGCATTCGTGAACCACGCCCAGCCGCTAAAATAATTGCCTTCATGCTGTAAAAAACTCCTTAAATAATCTTACATCATCATCACGAAAAGGAGATAGACGTTCAGGGTGCCACATGATCCCAGTTAATGGATACTCTTTGTGACTAATGGCTTTTACGATATTATCCTCAGCTTTAGCCCAAACATTAAATATTTCTGTCATTTGCGTTGTACCTTGATTATGGTAACTATTGACAGTCATAGGGCAGTCATAAATCATGATAGTTTGTTCTTTCTGTACATGCCCAGAGATAGGAAATAATTCTTCGTCAAAGTAATCTTGTATAACCTGCATACCGCGACACACACCCAACAGCGGTATGGCATGAGTAACTGCAAAATGAGTAAGATATGACTCTATTTCATCGCGCTCAGGAGCATCACCGCCATACTTGGCCAAACTATTACCCCCTGTGAGCAAAATGCCAGAAAAATCATTTTCTGCGACTATCGCTTGCACTGTTGGTAAATGATTAGGTAATAAAACAGGCAATAAGTTACAAGCAAGTAAAAAATCAAACCAACGTTGATCCAGTGCATCACGCCGCTCTTTGTAAGTCTGAGCTTCTGTTACCCGCAAACTGACCAAGATTTTTTTCATTGTAAAATTATCACTTGTTTATTTTCACAATTAATTTCTAATATCCGTGCTTTTGCCCACTGTTCATAAAGCGTCTCGCCAGCACCAATAACCGCTGGTATATTTAGTTCACCCGCTCTGATTGCCATATGTGAATTAACACCGCCAT
The DNA here is from genome assembly GCA_965230425.1 of Gammaproteobacteria bacterium. Lineage (GTDB taxonomy): Bacteria > Pseudomonadota > Gammaproteobacteria > UBA1113 > UBA1113 > CBDDKW01. Next base: position 229,667 of record CBDDKW010000012.1, read on the forward strand.
ACATTGTCACTAAGCCAGCAATATCATGGGAAAATATCCAATCGTAACCCGGATCAGCCGCAGGTATCATCACAATACAACCACTGATATTATGACTATTGTCAACGAACTTAACTTCTGCCGCTATTTTGTTTTGAGTAATAAAATTGGGCGAAGAAGTTGGGATGCGGAAACTATAGACTTGATCAGCATGATCAATCAACGGCGGTAAACAAATTGCTTTAGTCAGTTGGAATTTTTCTTTGCCGTGAGTAACGGCATCTGCGAATAACGCCTTAAACTCATCGCAAGAAGCATAGCAATGTTTAATTAGGTCAATATTAGCGTATGATGCTTGTTCTGCTGTATAACCATATTCTCCTGCTATCTCTTTAAACAATGACATTGCATCACTTAAACTACGGGTGAACTCAAATTTAGCATATTCACGTCCCTCAATCACAGACTTGAAAAAATCGAACAACCCAATAACATCGTGATCTAACTGGTGGGTTTTCAAGAGATTTTCTGTTTTCTTCATTTGTGTTAAAGACAACTTAAACCCGCGATTTTGCTCATCATTTTTTGGCTTTGTTTGCTGCTCCCAATTGAAATAAGTATCAGCAGCTTCATCGTATCGCTTTGAGGTAATATCATAAGTACCTGGTCGTAGATGCCCATACTCTTGTAAAAAACCCTGCTGGCTTAGATTTTGGAAATCTTCTGTCAATTTAGAACTGACAGTAGTTAACTCTGCTAGAAAACTATTATATTCTTGCTGATTAATAATATCCACATTGATCATTGAATGTAGAATTTGCACTGCAATGAACCCAGCTCTCGCAAGCCCAGCAAAGGGCAAAGTACCATAACGTTTACAGTCTTCTAATAACCAATAAATTTTTTCAATCTTGGCTAGATCACTATTTAATATTTTAAGCCTGCGTGCTTTTAACTCATCAATCTTTTTAATATCAGTAAGCCATAAGCCTTTCTCACCATGAATAATTCTATTCGTCAGATTACGTAGACTATTAGTTAGATTATCACACTCAGCATCCGTAAAACCGTATTCCTTTAAGACTGTCACACGCTCTGGTAAGTCCAAAGTATAACACGAGAAAATAATATCAAACTCAACTTTGTCGTGACGACATGGTGAGGCAATCAACTTATTAATATAGTAGTTCACTAGTTTTTCAGAAAGATCGCTATCAATTTCCGCAGGAATAAATGAATTAAAACTTACCCGCACATCAATATAAGGTAAGCCATGAAAATCAACTAATAGCGGAAAACTACGCAAATTTTTATATCCATAGTTATCTCGCTGATAAGCCCAGATATTATCCGTGATCAACTCTTTATACAGTGATAGGGCCAACGGTCTTGGGCGTACACCAATAATCTCCGCAGGATTCCAATCAGGCATTGAACCAAAAATTGTTCGTTCACCGTGCAGATAAGGATGCGGTTTATTAAATGCTTTGATTTTCTTATGTATGGATTGCAGTGCAGAAGTAACTGTGTTTTGGTCAACTATATTATCATCTACATCCATAATTAAGCGGCGCACTTGAAGTAAGTGCAGTTGCGATTGACTGTCGATGGCAAACTCTATGTCCAACGCATCATGCTGAAAATGCAGCTCTAGTTCGCGTAATAAATTTATAATTTTTTGTGTGAACTCATCATGTAATTTTTGATGCTTATAGCAATAGTGCGTTTTTGCAATATTAGAACTGCCTGATGTAATAGAATCCGTATCTCCTGATGTATCATCGAAATTGATAACATAGTAATCCGAGCCGGTATTAGGATCTTTGCTAAATGCGACACCACTGATGGCGACATCCTCTAACATTGGCTGAATAAAAATTTGTTCATTTTCACAATCAACTTGCCCAAAGCTTTTTATTACAGTTTGTATTGCTTCACGGATGGCATCAAGCCCCATCACATTGAGTACTGACTGGAAATGACCGGCCAATGATGCGTTATTATTATCTTCAGCACTGGCGCTACTACGCACAATTAATGCTTCATTCATCCAGCCCTTAGCATCAACGTTACCCAGTATGTCATGTTCCTCAGCTCGCCAAGATGAGACAGTGAAGCTAACCTGAGGCAATACGGTAGCATGAGTTAACTGTGACTCTAACTGTGCTAACGTATCAGCCTTTGATAGAAATGACATAACCATTTTTTAATCTCGTAATTGTGCAACCCACACCCGCGTTGTATAAGGCACTGTAATGGTTGCAGTATCTAAACTATCTAAATATTCTGAAATTGCATTGATTATAGGATGAAAAGCATCACCAGCTTGACGTTGTAATGTAGCATGGGAACGCCATGCTTCAACACAATCATTGATAGATTGTTGATGCAACACTTGGTGTTCTATTTTACTGACTTCATGAAATAACCCACTTTCATTAATGACTTCGGTTTGATCTTCACGACGCTTGCCATAACCATAACCGGCAATATGCGATTTAATAATTGCTTCAATATTTGCTTGGATAGGATCATCTAAGTGACGGTGATTCCACATGCAGGCAAACCAACCGCCTGGCCGCAAAATACGCGCGGTTTCACTCAAAGCCTTAGCTCGATCTGTCACATTAAAAGAAGATCCGAAGGTCACCAAATCAAAGCTATCGCTTGGTTGACCTGTCACTTCACCAGTACCCGTTGACCAGGCGACTTTAGCAAATTGTTGTGTTCGACTAATACCATTCGCACGCATCGCATCATTCGGCTCCACGGCATTTACTTGAAGGTCTCGCTCAGCTAACTTAATTGTTAAGTGCGCAACACCAGCGCCCACGTCACATACCTTGTTGTCGGCTTGAATGCCCGCGATTTGTAACATTTCATCGATCGCTTTATCAGCATAATCTGGACGTTTTAGGTAAGCATCAGCTAGTACTGTGTAATCCCATTCAACTTTTTGTGCAGTTTGTGTTGTCATATTTTTTTCTCACTTTTACTTAAAAAACTAGGTTGGTTGAGCTTCATTTCAAGCTCAGTTACTATCTCTCCAGGACTTTTTTTGCCATCATTGATCAACAAAATGTCAGGGTTCTCAGGTTCATCTACGACTAAATTAATACCTATAACATTGTCCATTTCACCACTAAGTGCGGTGCTATACAAGCCTTTTTGATCTCTTTGGATTAAAACCTCATGAGGCACCTTCAAATACACTTCGCAATAATGAGGAATATGTTGGCGGTTCCATTCATGGCACTCTTTGAATAAAGACACTGTTGCACAGATGACATCAATACCCTGTGCTGCTAAATAACGACATAGGCGAGCATTGCGTAGAGCAATCGCTTTGCGTTCAGATACAGAATATCCTGTTGATTCACCATATACTTGTCTCAGGTCATCACCATCTAGTATAACAGTCGCTGAATTTTTTAATTTAAGGCGTTGATAAAACAACTCACTAATCGTCGTCTTACCTGCACCTGGATAACCTGTAATCCAATACACTGTGCCCATATTCATCATTGATTACCTTGTTGTGGTGGAAGGAACAAATAATCTTGCAAATTATTTGGTTGGGCAATATCTCTATATTGCTGTTTAATCTTACGAGTAAATTTCCAACGCTGAATCGACATTTTATAAGCGAAATAAATTTTCTTGACCCATCTGCCTTCAATATTAAATAACGCCATTGAAGGTAACAATAATGATATATAAAAAATCACGCTGGGTATGCTTGCTACTTTATATAGTTTATCGACGGAGTAACCAAGTTGGGTCATCAACGGTAATATCAAATAAGTAATATATGCCTTATCCTGAAAATTAATCGGCTTTATAGTCTCTTGCTTATTAGGCGCAGTATAAATATCACCATGCCAATGATATCCATAGAAGGTGGTATTAATAGAGGCACTAGATGGTTTATCTAAGTTAAATTTTTCGCATATCTTTTCTATAATCGCTTGTTTATTATGACGCAGATCTTGAAATTCCAATAAGCAAAAATTAGTTTTCTTAGTAATATAATTTGATAATCGATACCAGTCTTGAACCAAAAGTCTGAGGTAAGCTTCATAATTAATTTGACGTAGCTCTTTTGTTATATCTAGCTGAGCAATAAATTTCTTCATCGAACTCACGCAGTCGATCGGATGTCTAATAGTAACAATATAGAGATCCGCCTTTAAAATATTGGCTGTAGCTTCTGGAAGTATTTTCTGACAATTTGTTTTATCGACCAAATATTCAGGAAATATCCAGTCACCATGATGTAACTGTTGCAATACAACTTTTGCATTTTCGATAGAATATCCTAAGCACCAAGAATACGCGGCTATAAATGCGCAAAACAACGTTTTATAGTTTTTTTGACTCCGTTAACATTGCCAAACACGCTGATTTAAATGACTGCAGATTTACTTTAATGAATACATTTTTATCTTCACCTAATCCTCCACCAGTTATAACCGACTTTTGTGTATTAAATAATGGTTGATGCGCTTCATAAGTAACAAAAGCTTCAACAATGCTCTGCACATCCATACTCAGAAGATCTGGGTACTCTGCTACGAAATCATAAAATTTAAACAAGTAGGGCATTTGTAATATTTGCTGGTGGTCATCAAAATAACTTTGAAATAAATAACTGCCACTACGAGAAGTCACAACAATTTGTACCAGTGGTAAATTGACTACGTAATCAAGCATATCGGCGGTAGGCAAGGTTTGCTCTGATTTAGGGAAATCAATTAAACATTTCATTGGGCAGAACAACTCTCAAGTAAAGACCAGTCACCCTGCTCCACATAGATAGTACCATCTAAATGAGGCCCTTGCCCCGTTATAGCAAAGTCCATTACATTACTATGAGAGAAATACACATCTGGATTCACGGAATAAAAGCCCTTATGCCCAGAAGCAAAATAGCCCGCCTTAGCAATAAACACAGCCAGACTGTACGAACCTACTGATAATTTAATCTGTGGTATAGTTAATCTTATTGTACCACTAGGATTATCCTGATAAGACAACGCTATTGTGTTACAAATATATCGGCAAACTGGCTGTACACCATTCTTATAAATAGCAATGACAATTTCGGGCTTTTCTGCAATTTTTTCATCTGCTATTTTGTACTGCATTTCCATATGTACAGTTTCGCCATGCTGGATGACATATTGCTCTTCCGAGTTTACGTCAAGCAGCTTAACATTAGCTAAAATAATCTGCCCTGAACCAAATTGCCCTGTATTATTCACCATGGCATGGTAGTCATGAGCTGGTTGTTGTATTGTACCTTGCTGTAAAGATTTATTAATCTTATGCCAATGCTTGGCTTCGGTGATAATCTTCTCTTCTAATAGTAAATCGTTCCCCTGATATACTCGAACTAGAAATTTAGCTTTAGTTTCTGCACCATAGTCTATATGCAATGATAGTTTGTCTACTGTGGGGCATTGCTCTCGTTCACAGACAAACCATCCTGCTACTTTATGGTAAGGTGAACCGAAATTATTAAAGTTTCTTACTGGATGGCCTTGCCACTCACTTATATCACCCCAACAAGTATTTTCAAACTCTAAATGCGATGTCAGCATATTATTAGTGTGATCTTGCTGCAGTAATGGCAGCTCAGTAATTTTGTCCATCCCTGAATATAAACTGATATTGCGTAAATGTAGTATAGATTTTGCAGGTAGATTATTTTCTGTTTGGATTTCAACTAAGTAGCATACATAACGTTTATTATTTTTTATGGCTTTACTTAGTGTATTGGTGCGCTTTTTACGTAACCTTGACTCCTCTTGCAGCCGCACCGAGTCCTCATATGCTTTTAATGCCTGTTCAGGCGTGCTGTCTATGACAATTTGGCCATTATCCATCCATATCATACGATCTGACATTTTCGCTGCATCATAAACATTGTGAGAAACTAATAGTAGGGTGCTATTTTGTTGTTGGCTTAATTCGCTAACTCTATCAATACATTTTTGTGTAAAGTACGCATCGCCAACACTTAACACCTCATCTAATATCAATAATTCAGGGCAAATTGCTGTTGAGGTTGCAAACATCAAACGTGCGGCCATGCCAGTGGAGTAAGATTTAATTGGTTGATCAATATATTCTTCAATTTCAGCAAATTCGATAATATCATCCATATAGGCATCAACTTCACGGCCGATCATTCCTTGCTGTGCGAAATAGGCGATGATATTTTCACGTCCGCTAAATTCTTTATGAAACCCTGTACCTATTTGTAGTAATGCCCGAGCGCTGCCATTCACTGTTAAGTTCCCTGCGCTGGGTTTCATTACACCACTAATCAGTTTGAGCAAAGTACTTTTACCCGCACCGTTACGACCAATGATTGCAATTTTCTCGCCTCGCTTTATCTGTAAGTCGATACCATCTAAGGCTTTATGCTCGCGATAAGCGTGAGGCTTATTGCCAAGCAAGCCTAACATATCGAGAATACGGTAGTGATTGCGATTGTATAAGCGGTAAATTTTACTTAAATTTTCTGCTTTGATGATGATGTCTTGTTTGTTCATTTTTTATGCTTGATGTTCCATTTTGTGCGCAAAGTATACCATAGCACCTACCAATCCTCACGCCCATTCACCCATACCTCATACCAAATAATGGCATTCAATACAGTCCACAAATGAAAGCTATAGCCTGTGCTTTTAACCATCTGATATTTAAGCATTTTTGTGAAATATTCGCGATCGAAGAAACCTTCTTTTACCAGTTCTGACTGTTCAAAGGCATGCAAACAACGTTGACCGAATTTAGGATCTTGCAACCATTGCTCCATGGGGGCACCAAAGCCTTGTTTACGCCGATATAATAAATCTTCATCAACAAATGGCTCGGCAATTTTCTTCAATATATGTTTGCCAATACCATTACTTAACTTATAGCTTGGCGGTAAGCGCATGGCGAATTCAACTAACTCATGATCTAAAAAAGGCACTCGCGCTTCGATGGAATGGGCCATGGTCATTTTATCCACGCGCATGAGTAAATGCTCAGGCAAACGTAGCTTATGTTCTAAATAAGGAATTTGTTGCAGTATCGCTGGATCAGTTAATTGGCCTTGCAAAGGATCTAGATAATGACTAACAGTCTCGTGACTATCTAATTCTGAAAAGCTAGGTGGCAGTAATCCTGCAATCGGACAATCCATGGGTTGCTGAAATGGTGACAGGTCAGGTGTAAGCTGCTCTCGCAAATCATTCCACCAACAAACAGCACCACCCCAAAATAAGTGTTGACCTTTTCTGGCGCGTTGACGAATGGCGTGATCTTCGCCGGCTAATTTTTTAGTGAAACCACGCAACCAAGTGTTTAAGCTACGTTTACCCTGCAATGCCGGTTGATACACTGATTGATACTTATTACGATAATGTTCACACCACCAATAACCAAGAAAGTTTTCATCTGCACCTTCACCCACTTGTACAACGGTAGTGCCACTGTCTTTGACTAATTTTGCAAGAAAATAAAGTGGGATACAAACGTTATCGGCAATCGGCTCATCTTGATATTGAACTAATTGAGGTAAAAAATTTAATACTTGCGCACTGGTGATTTTATCTTCGTGATGATGAGTTTGATAACGCTTGGCAATACGCTGTGCATGTTCGAATTCATTACTTACATCGTCG